>NZ_LOCQ01000052.1 GCF_001677885.1 Janthinobacterium psychrotolerans
CGAAGCAGCCTTGTGAGCCGCCGTCACTGGAGGTGTTGCTGCCGGCGCCAGCGCGCAGGTAGCCGTGGAAGCCTTCGGAATCGGTCGGGTACATCGGGTCTGCCATGGCCGAGCCGCTGGCGATGGCTAAAACGATGGCGGCAGGCAGCGCTTTCAAAGCGGCCTTCAACATGTTGCGATGCAGCATGGGTAAGTCTCCTCAGTAGTTGTTTTTTTCTAGTACTTCGTGGCCGAATGTACTGGCCAGAAATCTTTCCAGCAGAGACATAGTAACTATACTACGAACAAATATCAACATATTATGTTGTAATCCTACGACTAGTCTGACACAGTTTATTTGACTATTTTTACGTTTGCGCAAACCACTTTTTATTCGCGCAAAACCGCTGCGAAAAGCGTGTCGCCATTATCTGGCACGCACGGCGTATACACTCTAAAATCCGTGCTTTCACCATAACGACAGTTGCGCCGCAAAGACGGCGCACACAAACGAGACAAGAACGCCGCCATGAGAATTGATGAAAGAACAGAAATAGCCGGCAGCGAGGCGGCCGACCGTTTTACCGATGGTCCGCGCCTGCTGGCCGATATCGGCGGCACCAACGCCCGCTTCGTGCTGGAAACGCGGCAAGGCCACCTGGAAGCGGTGGCCGTGCTGCCCTGCGACGACTACGCCTCGCTGCTTGACGCGATCAACGCCTATATCGCCAGCCCCGAGGCGCGCGCCGCCGGTTCGGCACGCATACGCCACGCGGCCATCGCGATTGCCAACCCGATCGACGACGACAATATCCGCATGATGAACCACCACTGGTTCTTCTCGATCGAAGCGATGCGCGCGGCGCTGGGCCTCGACACCTTGCTGGTGGTGAATGATTTCACGGCGCTGGCCATGGCCCTGCCCTATCTGCGGCCCGACCAGCGCATGCAGATCGGCGGCGGCATGGCGCGCGCCGACAGCGTGATCGGCCTGCTCGGCTCGGGCACGGGCCTGGGCGTGTCGGGCATGATACCGGCCGAAGACCGCTGGATCGCGCTCGGTAGCGAAGGCGGCCACGTCAGCTTTGCGCCGTGCGACCAGCGCGAGATGGACGTGCTGTCGTATGCCTGGCGCGAACTGTCGCACGTCTCGGCCGAACGGCTGGCGTCCGGCCGCGGCCTGGAACTGATCTACCGCGCCCTGTCGGAGCGCGCCGGCGTGACCGACGCGCAGCCGCTGCCGGCGTTTGAAATCACCAGCCGGGCGCTGGCCGGCGATTGCGCGGTGTGCCTGGAAGCGGTCGACTGCTTCTGCGCCATCCTCGGCTCCATCGCCGGCAATGTCGCCATGACGCTGGGGGCGCTGGGCGGCATCTATATCGGCGGCGGCATCGTGCCGCGCCTGGGCCCCTTGTTCGAGCGCTCGCAGTTCCGCGCGCGCTTCGAACAGAAGGGCCGCCTGAACGACTACCTGGCGCAGATTCCCACCTTTCTGATCACCGCCGAACTGCCGACCTTCCTGGGCATCGCCGCCATCCTGGCGCAAAAGCTCAAGCGGGCAAATTCTGGTGCGCCGGTGCTCGATTCGGTGCGTCAGGCGCGCGCGCGCATGAGCCCGTCAGAATGCAAGGTGGCCGACTGGGTGCTGAAGGAACCGAACGCCATGCTGACCTTGCCGATTGCCGAAATCGCCCTGCGCGTGGGCGTGAGCCAGCCGACCGTGATGCGCTTTTGCCGCTCGATCGGCGTGCAGGGACTGGCCGACTTCAAATTGAAACTGGCCTCGGGCCTGACCGGCGGCGCCATCACGGTGGCGCACTGCCATGTGGAGATGTCGGACTCGGACGCCGAACTGGCGCGCAAGGTGCTGGGCAACAGCGCCTCGGCCGCGCTGGCCATGCGCGACATGCTGGACGTGAAAGCGCTGACCGAAGCGATCGACATGCTGCGCGACGCGCGCCGGGTGGAATTGCTGGCCGTGGGCAGCGCGCGCGTGGTGGCCGACGACATGCAGCACAAGCTGCTCAACCTGGGCATCGTCAGCAGCTATTTTGCCGACCAGCAGGCGCAGGAAATGAGCGCGGCCATGCTGAAACCGGGCGACGTGGCGCTGGTGATTTCGCGCTCGGGCGCCCTGCCCGAACTGCTGCGCACGGTGAAAGTGGCGCAGGGCTGCGGCGCGCGCGTGCTGGCCATTACGGCCAGCGGCTCGCCGCTGTCGCGCCAGGCCGACGTGCTGCTGACATTGAACCACCCGGAAGGCAACCTGAACTTCGTGCCGATGATCGTGCGCCTGCTGCAGCTGATGATGCTCGATATTCTGTCGGTGGGCCTGGCGCGGCGCGACACGGTACAGCGCAGCGGCGCGGCCGGACCGGAAGCAGGCCAGCTGCACGGCATGCGCATCAGCGGCAAGCTGAAGTTCGGCGGCCATCTGGAATAGGATGGCGACCTCTCCCACCACGGCCATCGACGCGCCGGCCGGCGCCACCGTGCACGACGTGGCGCGCCTGGCCGGCGTATCGGCCATGACGGTGTCGCGCGTGATCAACGGACGCGCCAGCGTCAGCGCCGCCACGCGCGGCAAGGTCGACGCGGCGATCGCCGCGCTGCGCTACCAGCCCAACCTGGCGGCGCGGGCCGCGCGCACCGGCACCCTGCGCATCGGCCTGTTGTACAGCAATCCCAGCGCCGCCTACCTCAGCGAATTCCTGGTCGGCGCCATGGAGCAATGCAGCCAGAGCGGCGGCCAGCTGCTGCTCGAACGCTGCACCGACAGCGGCGGCCAGCGCGCCGCCATCGACAAGCTGGTGGCGGCCGGCGTGGACGGCATCCTGATCCCGCCGCCGCTGTGCGACTCGCGCCAGGTGCAGGCGCGCCTGAACCGCATCGGCATGCCGTCGATCGCGGTGGCCACCGGCCAGCCCTCGCCGGCGATTTCCGCCGTGCGCATTGACGACTACCAGGGTGCGCTGGCGATGACGCGCCACCTGCTGGCGCTCGGCCACCGCGATATCGGCTTTATCCGTGGCGACCCGGCCCATACGCCAGCCCTGCTGCGCCAGCAGGCGTTTATCGATGCGATGCGGGAAGCGGGGCTGGCCGTGCCGCCATACCGGCTGGCGCAAGGCATGTTTACCTACCGCTCGGGCCTGGAGGCGGCGCGTCGGCTGCTGGAGGCGCCGACGCGGCCCAGCGCCATCTTCGCCAGCAACGACGATATGGCGGCCGCCACCCTGGCCGTGGCGCACGGCATGGGCCTGGCGGTGCCGCAGCAGCTGGCCGTCTGCGGCTACGACGACACGCCGGTGGCCACCACCGTGTGGCCCGAACTGAGCACCATCCACCAGCCGATCGCCGCCATGGCGCGCGCCGCCGTGACCCTGGTGCTCGACGAGATACGCCAGCGCCGCGCCGGCGACGTCGCGCCCGCCACGCACCAGTTGCTGGCGTTTACGCTGATGGCGCGCGCATCGACAGCGGCAGCCGCCAAGCCTGCCTTATAGCGCGCCCTGCTGCCCGATCGACGATGCCGGCGGCGCCATGCCCTGCCCGCCTTGCATCTGCATCTCGGGCAGCTCGATTTCCGCCTTGCGCGCCACAATCTGGCGGCCCAGCTCCAGCAGGTCGATCTTGGCCTCGCGCGCGGCCGGGAAGATCTCGTTTTCCTCTTCCTCGACATGGTGGGCGATCTGCTCGGACAGCACCTTGACCCTCGCGTCATACAGGTCTTCGCCCGGCGCCATCGAGACGATCTGCGCGATCAGCTCCTTGGCCGACGCGTGCTCGACGCGCGCCTCGTCGACCAGGTCCTGGTTGCTTCGCGCGGCCTTGCGCACGGCCGGGTAAAACAGTTCCTCCTCCGCGGTGGCATGTTTGCTCAGCTCGGTACAGATCTTCAGCGCCAGCTTGCGCTTGCTGACCAGCGAACGGTCGCTGAGGGCTTCGTATTGTTCGAACAGTTCCTTGACGTTCTGGTGGTCCTGGGCCAGCAATTCGAGCGCGTCGATATCGCCGTCCTGGGCCATGGCATCTGCCTGATGGGATTGGGTGGCCATGTGGGTTTCTCCGAAGGATAACGGCGCACGGCGGTGCGCCGGGAAGTCGTCAGCTTTGAACGCGGCGATCAGCCGCCCTGCTTGCCGCCATCGTTCTTGTGGCTCTGGCGGCCCGCTGCGGCGTGCTGCTCGGGGGTGCCGCCACGGGTGCCGCCGGAAGCGCCCGAACCGGAGCCGGAGCCCGACCCGGCACCCGACTTGCCGCCGCTGCCGCCTTCGCTGTCATCGCTCTGGCGGTTGCCATCGTTCTTGTGGCTCTGGGCGCCGGCGGCGCGCGCCTCTTCGGACGTGAACTCGTGCGCGCGGCCCGAGGCGTGGGCGGCGCGGCCACCTTCGGCGGCGATCTCGCGCTGCTTGTCCGGGTCCATCGAGGCGAAGCCGCGGTTGCTGGTGTCGCCCGACTGGCGGCTGCCGCCGGAACCGCCTTGATCATCCTGGTCGTCCTGCTTGCCGCCCTGCTTGCCCTGGTTGCCGCCTTGATTACCGCCTTGATTACCTTGATTGCTGGCCATGTCATTCTCCTGTGAGTCGACGTGAATAAAGAGAGACGGCGGCGCGATCACGACAGGACCGCGACAGCCGAGGCTCAAATTCTAGGCAAGGGACAGGGGCGAGTGTGTAGGACGTCTACTCGCCGCAAGGTAGGGAAAGCCGGAAGTACGGCTACTGTTTGACGCAGATCAAGACTGCGTCAAACAGGGATTGAAAGCTAAACGAAAAGCACGGTGCGCGCCGCCAGCGATTCGATCAGCTCCACCGATGGCGGCGAGCCGCCGGCGGCCAGGCAGGCGCCCGCGCCGGCCGCCACGGCGTAGCGCAGATGCTCGCCGCCGTCGACGCCGGGACGGTACATCAGGCTGTACAGCAGGCCGCCGATGCTGGCGTCGCCGGCGCCCACCGAATCGACCACCTCGATCTTCGGTGGCGACGCCTGCCAGCTGCGCTCGCCCTGATAAAGCGATGCGCCAGCGGCGCCGCGCGTGTACAGGAAAGTCGCCTGCGGGTTCCAGCTGCGCAGCTGGGCAAACGAGGCGTCGATCCGGTCGTGGCGGAACAGGCCCGCCAGGTCTTCATCGGATACTTTCACCACATCGGCCAGCGCCGTCATGCGCGCCAGCGTGGCGTCGTAGCGTTCGTCCATCATCACGCGGAAATTGGGGTCATAGCTGATCTTCACGCCAGCCGCCTTGAGCGCCTCGGCCAGCGCCACCAGCTTGCCGGCCAGCGGTTCGCGCGCCAGGCTGATGCCGCCGAAGTGCACCCATTGCGCGCCCTGCATCCAGCCGGCCGGCAGCTGCGCCGCGTCGAAATGCAGGTCGGCGCTGTCATCGCCGATAAAGTAATAGGTCGGCGGATGCAGCTCATGCACGATGGCCAGCAGCGGCGACTTGGCGTAGCGCTGCAGGAAGCGCGCATCGAGACCGGCCGCGTCGTTGGCCTTGGCCAGCGCGTCACCGAACACATCGAGGCTGACGGCGCCGGCAAAGGCGCTCGGCACGCCCAGCCTGGCCATCACGCGCGCCACGTTCCAGGTCGAGCCGCCAACCTGGCTGCGCCACTGGTCGCTGCCGGTGCGCAGCATGTCGGTCAGCGCTTCGCCGGCCGAGACAAAGGAAGGAAAGCCGCTCATGCCGCACCGCCGATCACGTTCAGCACTTCATAGCAGGCGCCCATGGTGTGGTAATCGGTCTTGCCGGCCGGGCTTTTCTCATTGCTGATCTTCTGATTGTCGGGCGTCAGGATGCGGTACCAGGCGCCGTGGTCATGGTCGACGAAGTGCTTCCAGCTGTAGTCCCAGATCCTGTCGTAAGTCTGCCAGTAGCTTTCATCGCCGGTGCGCCGGGCCAGCACGGCGCAAGCGGCAAAGCTTTCGGCCTGCACCCAGAAATACTTGTCACCATCGCAGATCTCATCCTGCGGGCCGAAGCCGTAATGGATGCCGCCATGCGTGTGGTCCCAGGCTTTGGCCAGGGCGGTGTCGAACAGTTCGCGCGCGCGCGGCAGCAGCCAGTCCGATGGCCCGGCCATGAATTTGGCGTGGCGTTCCATGATCAGCAGCAGCTTGGCCCATTCCGTAAAGTGGCCGGGCTGGTAGCCCCAGGGGCGGAAGATATTGCTCTTGTCGTGCAGGTTGTAGTCCCAGTCGATCGACCAGTCGGGTTTGTAATGCTCCCAGATCATGCCATCGGCCAGGCCAGCCTGGCGCACGGTGATATTGTGCGCCAGCGTTTCGGCGCGGTGCAGGTAGCGCGCCTCGCCGGTCGCCTCGAAGGCCGCCAGCATCGCTTCGCAAGCGTGCATATTGGCGTTCTGGCCGCGGTAGCCGTCGAGGGTTGCCCAGTCGGCGCTGGCCACATCGGCATACAGGCCGTGCTCGGGCAGCCACAGGCGCTGCTCCATCAGCTCGAACGTCTCGTCGAGATACGCGCGCGCTTCCTGCATGCCGGCGGCAAGCGCATGCGCGTAGGCCAGCAGCACGAAGGCCAGGCCATAGCAGTGGTTGGCGCCGTCCTGCACGGTTTTCACGCCATCCTGCCACGTCAGCTGCCAGGCGTAGCCGCCGGTTTCCGGGTTGCGGTGCACATCGCGCAGGAAGGCCACCCCATGACGCAGCGCGGCCTGGTAGTCGTCGTCGCCGAACTGGCGGTAGGCCATGGCGTAATTGAAGATGAAGCGCGTGCTGCTGACCAGGTGGCGCGTGGTGGTGTCGTAGATAGTGCCGTCGTCGAGGAAGAAATGGTAAAAACCGCCGCTGGCGTCGAGCGCGCGCGGATGGTAAAACCGCATCGTCTGC
Organism: Janthinobacterium psychrotolerans; assembly: GCF_001677885.1. Lineage (GTDB taxonomy): Bacteria > Pseudomonadota > Gammaproteobacteria > Burkholderiales > Burkholderiaceae_D > Janthinobacterium > Janthinobacterium psychrotolerans. The sequence continues at coordinate 6,832 of NZ_LOCQ01000052.1, forward strand.
AGGATATGCTGCTCGAGCATGCTCTTGGAACGGAAATCGGGATTCATGAGTCTCTCATCATATTGTTATCGATAACAAATATCATATCACGCCAACCCGGCATCCTACCTCGGCAAGCCGCCTGCGGCCTTCGCTTGCGCCAGTTTTTCGCGCCATGCCGCCGCCTGTGCCGGATCGGCAGCTTGCCCCAGCTCGCCATGTTCATACACTTTCACCAGACGCTCCATCGCCTCGACGTCGCCCTGCCGCGCGGCCAGCAGGTACAGCGCGAACGGCGGCGGCGCCGGCCCTTGCCGGGTCGGCCCGCCACGGCCCTGCTCGAGCAGGCGCGCAAAGCCGGTCTGGCCGGGCGGACTTTTGGCGATCGCCGCCATTTCATACCAGCCCAGCGCCGCCTCGTCGCTTTGCGCCACGCCCTGCCCCACTTCATACGAGTAGGCGACATTGTTCAGTCCAGGCGGATCGAGCGCCTTGGCCGCCTGCGTGTACCAGCCGAACGCCTCCTTGCGCTGGGCCTCGTCGGTGGCCGTCATCATGAGCCGGTAGCCGATCTCATTATAGGCCGGGAAGTAGCCGTTTTCGGCATGTATCTTCAGCCAGTGCAGCGCATGCGCGCGTTCCTCGGGACTACTGTGGATGGTTTCGTATTGCAGCGCCAGGGTGATGTGAGCCTGCTCGACGCCTTGCGCCGCCGCCTTGCGCAGCCAGTATTGACCCTGCTTGCGGTCCACCGCCACGCCCTGGCCGTGCGTCAGCGTCACGCCGAGGATGGACTGCGCCGTGCCATCGCCGCCTTCGGCCGATTTTTTCAGCCAGACCAGGCTGGCATCGCGGTCGCGCGGCGTGCCCTGGCCGTCGTGCAGCATGCCGGCCAGTTGCAGCTGGGCCGCCGCATCGCCGGCCTGCGCGCCGGCGCGCGCCTGTTCAAACGCGGCGACCTTGCCGGCTGACAGGTCGGCCGGCCGGTTGACCACCGCGTCGACTTTCTGGCGCAGCGCATCAAGACCGCTCATGTCGAACGGCACCAGCGCCGGGTGCTGGCGTTGTTGCTGCGCCATCGCCGCCGCCGGCAGCATCAGGGAAAAAGCCAGGAGATATTTCAGCATGGGTCATCTGGAAAAATGTGCAGCCGCCATGGTAGCCGAAGCCGCCTGCAAGACAGCGCGCGGCTCGCGGCTGCGGCGCGCAATCATGCCGGACCGAACGCTCGCCGCGCCTGGCGCAGGAAGCGAACAAGCAGCCGAAGCGCATCGCCAGGCTCGAAGGCAAGCTGGAAAAAGCCAGGGCCGAACTGGCGGCGCTGCAGGCGCGCCAGCCCTGATGCCAGTAATTTACGCGGCAGTCTCCAGCGCGATGCAGGTGGTACAGACATAGGCCAGGCGCAGTGCCTGGGAAGCGTGCGGCGCGTTGACATAGTCCGCCAGAAAACTGGCCGGCAGGTCCAGCCCCAGCGCGCGCAAGGTAGCGCCATGGCGGGCCAGCTCGTTTGCAGCCTCCGGCTCCAGGCGCGGCCTGCCGCTGCGCGATTGCAGCGCCAGCCGGTCGACTACCTGCGCCAATACCAGCGACAGGCCCGAGGTTGGTTTCACTACCGGCGGCGCCATGCTGGTGCCGGCCAGGCTCTTGAAAAAGCGCGCCAGCGCCGATGGCAGCTTGCCCGCGTCGACGGCGAAATCGAGCGACACCACGCGCAGCTTGCCGTTCTTGGCGATCAGCAGCGCCACCGGCTGCCAGCGATCCGGCTCATCGCGCGCGCGGCTGGCCAGCACGGCGCGGATATCGGCGCCATCGGTGACGGCCGCCTGCAGCCGCGTGATGCGCGGGCGCAGCGCCTCCTGCGCCGGTATCACCAGGTTCAACACGGCGCCGCTGGCGTCGAACACCTGCCAGTCCAGCTGCTGGCGCACTTCATCGAGCAGGGGCGCGGCCACCGCGCTGGGCCGCAGCAGCACGCAGTCGACCGGCTGCGCGGTCAACCCGACGTTTTCGCCGAGGAAGGCGGACAGCGCCGCCCAGTCGGCAAAACCAAGCTGCTGCCAGCGTTCATCGTCGAGTTCCCACAATGGCATGGTGCTGGCGCGCGCCTGGCTGTCCATGGCGATGCGGCCATCGCCGGCCAGCGAGGCGCCGGCAAGCAGCAGGCCCTGCTCGCACAGGCGATGCACGCTGCCGGCGCCCTGCCACAAGCTGATGGCATTCCAGCTCGATTCGCGCGTAAATGAACGGTCGCTGCCGTCGGGCCGCGCCAGCACCGCCTGCAGTATCCGGCCCGCCTGGTGATCCCAGAACGCCAGGGTGAGGCCATGCGCGCCACCGCGCGTTTCCCACCACCAGGCGCCCAGCGGCAGCAATTCCAATGGCGCGTCGCCGGCGGCGTCGAAGCTGCGCCGCGCTTGCCCGCGCAGCCGCTGCAAGGACTGGCCGGTGGCCTGTTCCAACGCCGCGCACAGCGCGTAAATCGACGCCATTTCGTCGAACGCCAGCCGCTCGCTGGCGTGATAGTCGCGCCGCACCAGCAGGTCCAGCGTGCCGCCCAGGCCACGCAGCATGGCGGCCAGGCGCGGCAGGTTTTCGCCGCGCGCCGACATGGTCAGCGCGCGCAGCTGGCCGGCCGCGATCGCGCTGGCGTGCGACAGGCCATTGTCATACAGCTCGCCCAGCAGCCGGCGCACCTGGGCCAGGAACAGCAGTTCCGAGCTGCTGACGCCCTGCACTACCTCGGCCGGCGCCGCGTCCATCCCCGCCGGCCATGCAAACTCGCGGCCATGGGCGCGCCAGACGCAGGCCAGCGCATACAAATGCAGCGCCTTGCGTATCTTCAGCGGCGTGTCCGACACCATGCCCTCGTAGCCGGCGCCGCACAGGTAGCTGCAGGCAAGCTGCAAGGCCGGCAGTTCGATCTGCAGCCGGGCGTTGACCACCGTCGCCTCTACCTGGTCGCCGTCAAGCAGCCAGGCCAGCGCCTGGCGCACGGCCGGCTTGCCGGCCTGCTTGCACAGCAGCGCGCTGTCCTGCGCCAGCACCTCTTCCAGCACATCGGGCGCGGCGGCTGCGCCGGCATCGGCGTCGTCATCGGGCCGGTCGCGCAGCCACACGCTGGCTGCCAGGATATGCTTGCAGATGCCGGGCGCCGGACAATCGCAGCGCCCCTTTTGCGGCCCGCCGGCGTCCAGCGTCACTTGCTGGCCATCGGCCAGCACCACACCGCCCGCTTGCGCCTGCCAGTCGACCTTGCCCGCCTCCACGTCCTTCAGGGCGCGTCGCAGCAGGCCAGCATTGGCCAGGGTCGCCAGGCTGTCGTCGTCGAAGCTGCGGTACACCGCCTGCCAGCTCATTGCATCACCTCGGCCAGCCATTCGGCGAAATGCTGTGGCGTCAGCGCGGCCACGTGCATGCCCTGGTCGGCCAGGCGCTGCGCCATGCCGCGGTCATAGACGGGCTGGGCGCGCTCGTCCAGCGCTGCCAGGCCCAGCAAGGTCACGCGCGATTCGGCCATGCGCTTCAAGGAGGCCAGCAGCGGCCCCGGTGGCGCGCCCTCCTCGAAGTCGCTGATCAGGGCCATCACCGTGCGCTGCGGATTGACCACCAGCTGTTCGCAATACTGCACCGCGCGGCCGATATTGGTGCCGCCGCCCAGCTGCACCGTCAGCAGCACTTCGACCGGATCGCTGGCCAGGTGCGTCAGGTCGACCACGCTGGTATCGAACACTACCAGGCGCACATTGACGGCCGGCAGGCCGGACAAAATGCCGGCCACCACCGCCGCGTAGATCACCGAGTCCATCATCGAGGCGCTCTGGTCGACGCACAGGATCACGTCCCACGGCAGGCTGCGCCTGACACGCGCATTGAAGATGGGCCGCGCGATCACCATGCGTGCGCTGGCCGTGTCGTAGTGTTTCAGGTTGGCGGCGATGGTGGCGCGCCAGTCGAAGTTCTGCGCGCTGTTGATCTGGCTGCGGCGAAAGCGGTTGCGCCGCCCCGTCACGGCATTGACGAAATCCTTGCGCAGCCGCTCGGTGATTTCCTCGACCACGCGGCGGATAATGGCGCGCACGGCGTCCGTCATGTTGGCGCTCAGGCGCCCGCGCATGCCGATCAGGGCGCGCGCCAGCGCCTGGTTCGGCTCCAGGCTGGCCAGCACGGACGGGTCGCGCAAGAGGCCACTCAATTCATAGCGTTCGATCGCATGGCCCTGCACGCGCTCGTACACCTCCTGCGGAAAGAGTTTACGCGCCTGGTTCAACCAGTCGATGGCGCGCAGCTGGCTCGGGTCCAGCGAGCCGCCCGCGCCGGCGCTGCCGCCACGCAGCATGCCCTTGCGTTCATATTCGCGGCCATACAGATAATCGAGGCTGGCGTCCAACCGGCCATCTTGGGCCGACCACGCTTCGCCTTGCAAGGGCTGCGCATAGCGCCCCAGGATCAGCCGCCAGCGGCGCAGCAGTTCGGCATTGTCTTGATGGTCAGCCATGCGGCGCCTCCGGTGTCATGTTCAACCAGCCCGCCAGCGCGTCGCGCTCCAGGCAGGCGGCCAGCGCCGCGTTCAGGCGCCCGCCGGCCAGCATCTCGGCCTCGCTGACGTCGTAATGCAGTTCGGCCTGCAAGTGCTCGGGCGCGGCGCCATTGAGCAGCGCCAGCGCTTCGGCCAGTTCGCCCGTTTCCTGCGGTTTCAGGCCTGTAAACGCCAGCCGCAGATCGGGCAGGTACTGAATGAAGCTCGTTTCGTCCCAGCTGCCCACCAGTTGATTGAAGCTGCGCCGCAAACCTGGCTGCGTCAGCAGCAGCTCCGGTGCGGCGGCCATCAGGCCGGACAAGAACCGCACCGCGTCCTGCGGCGTGGCGCCCGCGCCGAAGCGCTGTTCCAGCAGCTGCGACAACTGAGCCTCGCTCCATGCGCCATCGAGAAACAGCAGCGCGCTGGCCGCGCCGCAGATGCCGGGCGCGCAGTCGGCGCGCCGCGCCAGGCCGTCCAGATGGCGGTGCAGGTCGGCCGTTTCAAACGCCAGCTGCGCTTCTTCTGCTGGCAAGGCGCTGCGCGCCGCACGGCCAAATTCGCGCAGCGCCAGCAGCTGCCCCACTTGCGCGCTTTCCGCATGCTGGTCCACATCGGCCAGGGCCGGCAGCAAAAACAGCGCCGCCGGCCAGGCGCGCCGCATCAGCTGCAGCACGCCCGGATGCTCGCGCACGCCCAGCGGCTCGCGCGCGCGCCACAAGGTCACCAGCGCATGGCCGCAAGCGACCACGGAAGCGAAGTCGCCGTCATCGTCGAGATGCTGCGACAGCAGGTCGAGCAGCCCGGGCAGGCGTTCATGCAGGCCGATCACGCAGGCGCGCACCAGCAAGGCGGCCGCGCTGCCGGCGGACCTGGCGCGCCCTTCCGCGCCCAGCGCCTGTTCCTCGCGCAGCAGCCGCGCCAGCGCCACTTCAAGCAGCGTCGCGCCGTCACCCGACAACTCGATCAGGCGCGCTTCGACCAGCGGCGTCCATGCATACGACCATTCCTCGAACAGCAGTTCGAGCCGGCCGCCGGTCAGGAAATCCGGCCCGCCCTGCCACTTTGCCAGGCCGGCATCGAGATACTGCATCAGCTGGAAATACTGGCTGCGCCGGCGGTGGCGCTCCTTGCGGTACAGGTCCAGCCGCGCCAGGCGCGGCTCGCCATCGTCCAGGCGCAAGCCATGGCGGCGCGCCAGCGCGCGCGCATCCTCCACCAGCGGCGGCGAACCGGCCGAGGGCGGCACGTCGCCCAGGCGGCTGCCCGTCATCTGGCGCCGCACGTCCGTCATCAAGCCCTGCATGCCGTCGTCGATGGCGCCTTTCACAAAGCACGAGCGCATGGCGTCGAGCAGGTCCTGCCGGCCCGGCCCCGCATGGCCGCGCAAGGCCGCCAGCCGCGCCGCCTGCAGCACGGCCGCCTGCACCTCGGCCGTCGAGATGCGGTCCTGCAGCCCGCGCGCACGGCTGTGCTGCGCCAACCGGGTCAGCTGGTCGACGGCCACCGCCAGGTGATGCTCGCCGCCAGGCGTTTGCAGCGCGTCCCACACGGCCTGGTAGTAGGCCGGCGCCGGCATGCCGGCGCCATAGCCGTTCAAGGCATCGAGACGCTCGAAGCTGTAGCGTATCAGCCAGCTGGGGGCGGCCGCCGGCGTGCCTGAAATCGGCCTGGCCTGTTCCAGCAGGTCGATCAGCGCGCTGGTATGAAAGCCGCCCGTCACGACCACGATGGGGCCGTCGACCTGGCCGCGCCAGCGTGCGATATGGGACGCCATATGGCGTTCGCGCGGCAAGCTGCCTTCCGCTTCCAGCACCGCCGGTTCATAGTCGAGGCGCGCCATGGCGCAGTAGGAAAACACGTCGCCGAACAGGCTGCGCCAGTCGAGCAAGGCCGCGCGCGAGCGCGACTCGAACAGATGGTCCCACAATTCATCCTGGTCGCGGCAACCGGCCTGGCGCGCCAGCGCGTTGAGGTAAGTGCTGTGGGCCAGGTAGCGTTCGGCCATCAGGCTGCGCGCCTCCTGATCCTCTTGCGTTTTATCCGCCCGCGCCTGCCATGGCAGGTCGATGAATGACAGTTGTGCGCCTACCTCCTGCCCGGTGACCAAGGCTACCCATTCCGGGCTGTAGTCGCAGAACGGGAAGAACGCCGAACGCGTGCGCGCGGCGCCGTCTTCGCCTGGTTCGCTGGACTGGCACAGCAGCGCCACCGGCGGGCGCGTACGCTGGTCCAGCAGCAAGGGCAGCATGTCGTTGAAGCCGTCCGGGCCTTCGATCAGCACGGCGGCTGGCCGCAGCTCGCGCAGCATGGCTTGCAAGGCAAACGCGCAGGCCGGGCTGTGATGGCGCAGCGGCGCGAAATACAGGCCGTTGGCGTGCAGTTTTTCGCGCGCCGCCATCAGGCTGGCCGGCAATGCTACAGCCATAGCTGGCGCGCCGCCTCGCCGAAGTGTTTCCACAGGTCGTCGCGGCGGCCCCGCTCGCGCACCACGGTGTCGAAATAATGGCGCACCCGCTTGATGTCGTCGGCGTTGTCCTTCAACACCACGCCCTGAAGCTGGTTGGCCAGCTCGCGCGGGCGCAGCACGCCGTCGCCGAAATGCAGCGCTTCGAGCGAGGCCGCATACACCAGGTTGACCGCTTCCGCGCTCGACATCACGGCGTCCGGCGTCTTGATGGCCGCCCCTTCGCGGGTCTGGCCGGCGCGCAGTTCCTGGAAGGTGGTCACCAGCAGTTCGACCACCTCGCGGCCCACCACCACGGTGGCGCCGATGGCGGCCAGCTCGCGTTCAAGCTGGCGCATCACCAGCTCCACCTCGAAGCCATGGTCGCGGATCGGCTTGACGGTCTCGAAATTGAAGCGGCGTTTCAGTGCCGACGACATTTCATGCACGCCCCGGTCGCGCAGGTTGGCGCTGGCGATAATATTGAAACCGCGCCGCGCATGCACGCGCGCGTCGCCGCCCAGCTCGGGGATCATCAGCTGCTTCTCGGACATCAGCGAAATGAGCACATCCTGCATCTCGGGCGCGCAGCGCGTGATCTCTTCGAAGCGCACCAGCTTGCCCGCCTCCATCGCCTGGAACAAGGGCGACGGCACCAGCGCGCGCCGGCTCGGCCCTTCGGCCAGCAGCAGCGCGTAATTCCACGAATACTTGATATGGTCCTCGGTGGTGCCGGCCGTGCCCTGGATCGCCAGCGCCGAGTCGCCACTGATGGCGGCGGCCAGCAGTTCCGACAGCAGCGACTTGGCCGTGCCCGGCTCGCCCACCAGCATCAGGCCCTGGTGACCCATCAGGGTGACGATGGCGCGGTCGACCAGCGGATCGTCGCCATAGAACTTGCGGCTGACGTCAAACGCCGCGTCGCCGAGGATAAAGCGGCGCACCGCGCGTGGCGACAACTGCCAGCCTTCGGGCCGCGGATCGGTATCGGCCGCCTTCAGGCGTTCGAGCTCGCCCGCATGGCGCTGCTCGGCGCTGCGGCGCACCGCATGCTTGTCGGTCTGTTCTGTCATCTTGGTTTTCTCGTCTACCATGGCATCTTGCTTTCCCACTGCGCATCATAACCGCCAGTCGATCTGGCGACCGCATGATAATCGGCATAGCTTTCGGCCAGCAGCACCGGCGGCACCTCGGCCAGTGGCAGCGGCTCGTCGCGCCACGATTGCGGCAGGCGGTAGAAGGCCAGCGTTTTCAGCGCCGCCGCCATCTGCTCTTCGGGCAGGCCACTGCCGGAAAACTCGATCAGCGCGCGCAGGCCGGCGCTGGGGAAGTCCTTGTGATACTCGGTAAACACGCCGCCATCCTCGGCCTGGCCACGCAGATAACCCTGCTTGCCAAACGCGCCGCGCAAGCCGAAGGTGTCGCCGACCCAGCCCTCGCGGTCGACAATGCTGTTGCCCACAATCAGCTCGGCTGGCGGCAACTGGTGCGTCAGTTGGTCGAACAGCGGCTTGAGCTTGTAGTCCTTGAAGTGGCTCTGCCAGGCGGCGATGGTCTCCGCGTCCAGCAGCGAGGCATGCGCCAGGCGCACATGGCTGCCTTCCGCCAGCGTGACTTCATCGTCGTTCGCGTCAAGCAGGCTGCCGTCCTCGCTCGGACGCAGCAGGGTTTTTCCCGCCGCGTCTTCACTGATCCATACCAGCGACTGCAACAGGCGGCCGGCGATCGGATGCAGCAGCAGGTATTCGCGCCATTCCTGCGCCGGCCACACGCGGCCGGCGCACATGGCCTCATACAGGCGCGCCGTCTGCATGGTGATGACCTGTTTCAGCTCCTTCTTGCAGCTGGCCAGCTGCTGCTTGGCTTCCTTGGCCACTTCCGGCGCCTCGTCCTGGCGCGGTTCAGGCAGGGCCTTGATTTCCTTGCCGTCCGGGTTGTGCAGCACCGGCTTCATGGCGCCGTCCAGGGTCACGTAGAACACCCGTTCGCCATATGGCAGGTCCAGGCGGCCATGGTCGTCGAAGCCGCCGGTCGGTATCGTGCGGTCGCCCAGTTGATCCTGGCTCCAGCCCTTGCCCTGTGCGATGCGTTCGACCAGCAGGCGCGCTTTTTCCTGCACCGAGGCGGTGCGGTAGCGGCGCGCGATGCCCAGCAAGAGCTGGATCACGGCCGGATCATGGCCGTCGGCCAGCGCGTCGAGCATGGCTTCGATCTGCGCGCGGCGCGGATAATGGTCGCGCAGATAGGCTTGCAGCAGGGTCAGCGCCACCTGGCCCGGCGTGTAGGCAGCCAGCGCCAGGATGCCTTTTTCGCCGATCGCGCTGCCCAGGTATTCGGACAGTTTTTCACGCCGCAGCTCGTCGAATACCTGCTCTTGCGTCAGCTTGCCCTGCGCGCTGTAGTACTGCGGATAGCGCTTGGCGCTGTCCTGGTAGCTCTGGTAGCGCCCTGGCGCGTTCGCCGCCGCGTGCGCGTTGGCCACCTCCATGGCCGGGCCGCGCACATCGTGCTCGATAAACAGGCGCAGGATGGTCTCGCCCAGCGCCGCGCGGCTGGCCTCGTCGAGCAGGCTCAGATAACGCAGCAGCAGGCCATTGCCGCCCGGCTCCTTCAACTTGCAGGCCAGCACCACCCACCAGCGGATAATGTCCGGCTCGACCGGCGCGCCATCCTGCCAGCGGCAGGCCGGCAGCAGGTCCAGCGCAAACCACGCCAGGCCGACCGGCGCCTTGCCCTTCAGGCCCTTGCGCGCGGCGGCCAGCAGCACCTCGGGCGACAGGCGCGGCGCCAGGTCCTCGCCCAGCTTTTCCAGCGACGTCAGTAAAGCGGCGATCACGGTCTCGCGCGATTCCTTGTCCAGCGCTTCATACAGGGCCGGCACGGCGGCCCGGTAATCGAGGTCGCTCAGCCAGCGCGCCGCGCCGATGCGCATGTCCTGCTTGCTCGAGCCCAGCGCCTCGGCCACACGCTTGCCGATGTCCGGCAGGCCGGCCAGCACCTGCTGGGCCGCGGCGCGGTGCTGCTTGCCTTCGCCCAGCGCAAACTCCATCACGCGCGGCAGCCATTGCACCGGCAAGGTGGGGAACATCGCCAGAATCTCCAGCGTGGTGCCCAGTTCCGGCGCCGACACGCCCTGGCGCTTTTCCACCGCGCGCAGGCCCAGGCCCTGGTCGATCAGCTCCGGCCGTTCGGCAAACAGCGGCCAGACCATGGCGGCGTCCAGCATCTGCTGCGGCTTGCCGCCCCACCAGCTGCTGGCCAGGCAGACCATCGCCACGCTGTCGTTCTGGTCGCCCGCCTCGCGCATGGCGCGGTCGAACAGGCGCAGGTCGAACGCCGCCTGGTCCTGGCGCGCCAGCCATTGCTGGAAGAAGCCGTCGTGCCAGAAGCGCACGCTGTTGTGCCGCGTGGCGATGATCCAGCGCGCCATCTGCGCCATGCCGAATTCCGGCAAGGCCGCCAGCTTGCCCTGCAATTCAACCACGCTGGTCACCAGGTTGTTCCTCAAAGGCTGGTCGTCACCCTTCTGGCCTTCGCCATTGAGCACGCGGATGGCGCCCACCAGGTACTCGTCCTTCAGCGCCTCGTAGCGTTTCAGGGCCTGCTGCTGCCATTTGTATTTGTGCTTGCCGCTCTGATTATCCTCGCGCTCCTGCTGCGCGTCGATGCGATACTTGGCCAGCAGCGCGGCGTGATTGGCGCGCAGCAGTTGCAGCGCGTCGTCACCGAGCCGGGTGGCCGGTGGCGCGGGCGGCAGCGGCGCCACCGTCAATTGATTGGCGCCCGCATCGCTGGCCGCGCCGAGCCAGGACAGCGCATTGCGCAGCGCCGCCTGCACCGGTTTGCTCGTTTCCACCGCCAATGCGCTTTCCAGCAGTGCCGCCTGTTGCGGCCCCAGGCTGCGTCCCAGCAGTTCGGCCGCCTGCGTGCGCTCTTCCGTCTTGCCCGTTTCCAGCAATTGCCGCAGCAGCTCGACGCGGCGCTCGGAGGGTATCGCCGCCAGGTGCGGCGCCGCTTCCGTGCGCACGGTCTTGCCGCCATCGACGGCCAGGCGCACCAGGATGGCGGCAAAACGGTCGGCCAGCGCCGGCGCGCCACCCAGGCGACGGGCCAGCTGCACCTTGCCGCTGGCCGACAGCAGCCCTGGCAATTGCTCCACCAGCTCGCCATGCGCCAGCATGTACTCGTCCAGCGCGCCGGCCACCAGCAGGTAAGGCAAGGCGCGGTCGCGTTCATAGTCGGACAAGCCGCTGCGCTCGAACACCATCTGCAGGCCGGCGATGGCCGGCTCGCCTTCGGCTTCCAGCAGGCGCACCAGCAGCCCGACATGCCAGCCGCGCCGGTTGACGATGGTGGCGGTGGCGCGCGTATCGTCGAAGCTGGCGTGCAGCGCGTCGTTGACGACATAGTGCAGCCAGTCGGGCACGGGCGCGCCGGTACGGTCCAGCGAGTCGCCCTGGTCTGCCGCCTGCAGCAACTTGCCGAGGCGCGTCAGTACCGCCGCATCGAGCTTGCCGGCATCGAACTGCGCATGGAACTGGTGGCGGTGGCGCAGGCTTTCGGAGGCCAGCGCGCCGTCTTTCTTGTCCATGTTGTAGCTGTAAAAACCGCTGATGAGGCGACCCGGCCGGCCCAGCAGCTTGCCGGCGCGCGGCGCATCCTGTTGCAGTTCCAGCAGCACCTCGGGATGGCCGCCATTGCAGACAAAGTCGCAGGCGCGCTCCCACAGCGGTGTCGAAATCTGCGTCAGGCCGCGCAAGCCTTTTTTCAACTGTGAAAAATCATCCAGGCCCACTGCCTGCTGCGCCACTTCCAGTATTTTTTTAAACATGTCGTCTTCCGTTCTTAGTGTGCATGAAAGCCCTACCAGGGCATTTTATTTTCCCAGTCGGCGTCAAAAGCGCCATGCGCCGCCACCGCCAGGTAGTCGTTATAGGCCTCGGCCAGCAGCACTGGCGGCACCTGCGCCGGCGCCATAGCGCGCTGCTTCCATGGCCCCGACAAGCGCTCGAAGCTCAACTGTTTCAAGGCAGCCGGCAGGTTATCTTCGGGCAGCGCATTGCCTGAAAAATGGATCACCACCCGCATGCCGGCGCCGCCAAACTCCTTGTAGTAATGGTCGAAGATGCCGCCGTCCTCGGCCTGCGCGCGCTGATAGCCCAATTTGCCGAAGGCGCCGCGCAAGGTGTAGGCGTCGCTGACCCAGCCCAGGCGGTCGCCGATCTCGATATCGTTCAACAGGGCGGCATCGGGCGAGGCGCGCTGCAACTGCTCGAACAGCGGCTTGACCTTGTAGTCCTTCAGGTGGCGCTGCCAGGCGGCCCCCTGCCCGGGTTCGAGCAGCGATGCATGCGCCAGCCGCAGCACGCTGCCGGGCGCCAGTGCCACTTCGTTGTCGTCACTGTCGATCAGGCTGCCGTCTTCGGTCGGACGCAGCACCGTCGATGGGCCGTCCTGCGCTTCCTGCGCAAGCCACAGCAGGCGCTGCACCAGGCGCCCGACGATCGGGTGGCCCTGCAGATAATTTTTCCACTCGTCCAGCGGCCAGCTGCGGCCAGTGCACATGGCGTCGTACAGGCGCGCCGTCTGCATCTCGACCACCTGTTTCAGTTCCTTCTTGCAGCCGGCCAGCGCCTGCCTGGCTTCATTGACGCTGTCGGCGTCGTCGCCCTGGCGCGGCTCTGGCAGCGCCTTGACTTCCTTGCCGTCCGCATTGTGCAGCACCGGTTTCAATGCCGCGTCGAGCGTGACCACGAACGGCCGTCCACCATGATCGAGCTCCAGCCGGCCGTCGTCATCGAGGCCGCCGGTCGGCACGGTGCGGTCGGCCAGCTGGTCTTCGCTCCAGCCGCGCCGTTCGGCGATCTGCTCCACCAGTTCGCGCGCCTTGTCCTGCACCGAGGCGGTGCGGTAGCGGCGCGACACGCCCAGCAGCAGCTGGATCACGGCCGGGTCCATGCCGCCGGCCAGGCTGTCGAGCATCGCCTCGATCTGTGCGCGGCGCGCATGGAAGGCGCGCATATAGGCCTGCAGCAGGCCCACCGCTACCGGTCCCGGCGCCTGCGCGGCCAGGGCCAGGATGCCTTTTTCGCCGATCACGCTGCCGTGGCTTTCGTCATAGGCGATAAAGGCACGCAGCACCTGGTCGCCCAGGGCGGCGCGGCTGGCCGGCGACAGCAAGCCGAGGTAGCGGGTCAGCAGGCCGTTGCCGCCCGGCTCCTTCAACTTGCAGGCCAGCACCACCCACCAGCGCAGGATGTCCGGGTCCACCGGCGCGCCATCGCGCCAGGCGCAGGCGGGCAAGGTCTCGAACGGGAACCAGGCCAGGCCGGCCGGCGCCTTGGCTGTCAGGCCCTTGCGCGCCTGCGCCAGCAGTTTGTCGGGATGCAGGCGCGGCGCCAGGTCCTCGCCCAGGGTTTCCAGCGCCGCCATCAGGGTGGCGCTGACGGTCTCGCGGCTTTCCTTGTCCAGCGCCTGGTACAGCGCCGGCACGGCGGCGCGGCAATCGAGATCGGCCAGCCAGCGCGCGGCCACGCTGCGCACCTCCTGCTTGCTCGAGGCCAGGCTGGCGATCACCTGCAGGCCGATATCGGGCACCTTGCGCAAGACATCCTGCGCGCCCTGGCGATACGTCTTGCCTTCGCCCAGCGCCAGCTCCATCAGGCGCGGCCGCCAGCGCACGGGGGGCTGCGGGAACAGTTCGATCACTTTCAGGGTCCAGGCCAGTTCCAGCGTCACGTCGCTGCGCGCCACCGACAGGCCCAGGCCCTGCTCGAGCAGCGCCGGCTGTTCATGGAACAGCGGCCAGATATTCTCCGGCGGCAGCAGGTCATGGGGCGAACCGCGCCAGCTCGGCTGCAGGCAGTCGAGCGCCATCAGGTCCGGCATGGCGCCCGCTACGCGCAGCAAGGTGTCGATGGTGCGCAGGTCGATGTCGGCCGGGTCCTGCTGCTCGATCCAGTCGCGCAGGGGGCCGTCGTTCCATGCCGAGAACCAGCGCTGGCGTATCGGTCCGTACCACAACGCCAGCTGGCGCAGGCCGAAGCCTTCCAGCGCGAAGATGCGGTCGCGGTATTCTATTGTCTGGCGCATCGCATGGTCCTTCAGCAGCGCGCGGCCTGCCTCGTCGCCCTCGCCATTGAAGGCGTCGATCACGGCGCGCAGCTGCGCCTCGCCGATGGCGTACTGCTGTTCCCGGCGCTGCTGCTCCCAATCGTACTGCTCGCGCCGGCTACGGTTTTCTTCAATTTCCTGGCGCGCGTCCTCGTCGCATTGCCTGAGCAGCGCGATATGGTTTTCCAGCAGGATCACCATCGCCTCTTCGTCCAGCAAGGTGAGCGCCGCCTCGGGCGCCGGTGGCGGCGCGCCGTCGAGCACCTCGGTGGTTGCCTCGCCCATGCGCGACAGCGCGTTGGCGATCGCCTGCTTTGCCGCCTTGCCCGACTCGTTGGCCAGGGCCTGTTCGAGCAGAACGCGCCGCGCCGGTGCAGGCGTGCGGCCCAGCAGCTCGGCCGCCTGCGTGCGCTCATCGAGCTTGCCATCGACCAGCCAGTGGCGCAGCAATTCCAGCTGCCGTTCTTCCGCAATCGCGCTGACAAACGGCGCGGCCACCGCGCGCACGGTCTTGCTGCTGTCGACGGCGTACGCCACCAGCACATCGTCGAACGTTTGCGCCAGCTCTTCGGCGCCGCCGATGCGCCCGGCCAGCAGGCGCTTGCCCTGGGCCGACAGACGCGGCGCCAGTGCGCGCACGTCACCGGGCTGCTCCTGCATCACGTTGTCGATCACATTGGGCACCAGCAGCCGCTGCAAACAGCGTTCCATCATGTAGTCGGCCACATGGCGGCGTTCGAACACCAGCTCCAGCGCCGCCGCTTCGGGCAAGTCTTCAACCGCCAGCAAGCGCATCAGCAGCCGCACGTTCCAGGCCCGCCGGTTGCTTGAGGTGGCGTCCTCGCGCGTTTCGCTGCAGGTGGCGAACAGGGCGTCGTTGACCAGGTAATGCAGCCAGTCGGGCACATCGGCGCCGGTCGGCTCGAACGACTGGCCCTGGTCGGCCGCCGCCAGCACCTTGCCCAGCCGGACCAGCATGGCGGGCGACAGGGTATCGGCGTCGAGCAGGCTATAAAACTGCGCGCGCGCCACCAGCCCGGCGCGCGCCAGCTTCGCTTCCTTGTCGCTGGTGCCGATGGCAAAAAAGACGTGGCTCAGGCGCCCCGGATGGCCGAGCAAGGTAGCCGCCCGTGAGCCTGCCTGGGCCAGCTCCTGCAGCACGATGGGATGCTCGCCCTGCAGCACAAAGGCGCAGCTGCGCTGCCACAGGTCCTTGTCGATCAGGATCAATCCCTTCAGACCAAGTTCCAGGGCCGTCACTTGTTCGCCGTCGACGGCGGGTTTGCTCGTATCGTTCATCAGCATCCTTGTGTGGTGCATCTATTGCACTGGGTCAAGTTGCTGATTGTATATTCTTAGCTTAGTGCCATGGCGTACGGTTGGAATTGGAGTGACGTCAACCATGTGTCGGATTGGCGGCGCGCAGTCCCGCGTAATCCGACGCCACCACCAGCGCCAGCAATCTATCCGCTTACGCTGGCGTATCGAGTTTGTAAATACTGGAAAAGTCCAGCCCGCCCGCCCCCGCCTTGCTGTGCATGTCGTACAACTGGCGCGCCAGTTCACCGAGCGGCACGCTGGCGCCGGATGCCCCCGCGCTTTCCACCGCCAGGCCCAGGTCTTTCAGCATCAGGTCTACCCCGAAGCCGCCCGTGTAGCCGCGCGCGGCCGGCACGTTATCCAGCACGCCCGGGCAAGGGTTGTAGACTTCCAGCGTCCAGTTGCGGCCCGAGCTTTTTGCCATCACGTCCGACACCACTTTCGGATCGAGACCGTTGGCCACCCCCAGGCGTATCGCTTCGCTGGTGCCTATCATCAAAATCCCCAGCAGCATGTTGTTGCAGATCTTGACCGTCTGGCCGCTGCCGCCGGGGCCCGCGTGGAAGATGTTCTTGCCCATCTGTTCCAGGAACGGCCGCGCGCTGGCCAGGTCTGCCTCATCTCCGCCAACCATGAAGGTCAAGGTGCCGGCCGCCGCGCCGGCCGTGCCGCCGGAGACCGGCGCGTCGATCATGCGCAAGCCTTTGGCGGTCGCCGCGGCGGCCACCTCGCGCGACACTTCGGGCGCGATGGTGGAGCAGTCGATCAGCAAGGCGCCCGCTTTCGCATGCGCCAGGATGCCAGTGTCACCCAAGGATGCACCCAAATACGCCCCCTGCACATGGCGGCTGGCCGGCAGCATGGTGACGACGATATCGGCCTCGCCCAGGGCCGCCGCCTGGTCTTCGGACGACAGCCCGCCGGCGTCGACAAACTGCCGCACGCTGGCCGGCATCAGATCAAAGCCGGTGACGGCGTGGCCGGCGCGCGCCAGGTTCTGCGCCATCGGCAGGCCCATGTTGCCGAGACCGATAAAAACGATTTTAGTCGTCATCGCGGCCCCTTATTTCATCGAGATGGTGGTGTTCACGCCGCTGCCGCCATCGTCCGGGGCGAACCAGCGCGCCGTGACGGTCTTGGTCTGGGTCCAGAAGTACAGCGCCTGCTTGCCGTTCGGGCCCAGGTCGCCGAGCTTGGAGGCGCGCGAACCGGTAAAGCTGAAGTAGGCGACCGGCACGGGAATGGCCACGTTGATGCCGACCTGGCCGACGTCGATCTCGTTCTGGAACTTGCGCCCGGCCCAGCCCGACGAGGTAAAGATCGAGGTGCCGTTGCCGTTCGGGTTGGCGTTGATAAAGGCGATCGCTTCGTCGAGCGTTTCGGTCTCCACCACGCACATGGCCGGGCCGAAGATCTCCTGCGTGTAGACGGAGTTCGTCGCGTTCACTTTCGAGAAAATCGTCGGCCCCATGAAGTTGCCGCCCTCGAAGCCCGCCACCTGGTGGCCACGGCCGTCGAGCAGCAGCTGCGCGCCTTCGTCGACGCCGGCCTGTATCAGTTTTTCGGCGCGCTGCATGGCGCTTTTCGACACCATCGGCCCCAGGTCGGCTTCGCGGTCGCTGCCCGGCCCCACTTTCAACGCTTTCGAGCGGGCGACGATGTCCGGCAGCCACGAGCGCGCCCCGCCGACCAGCACCACCACCGAATTGGCCATGCAGCGCTGGCCGGCCGCGCCGAACGCCGCGCCGATCAGGTTGTTGATCGCCTGCTCCTTGTTGGCGTCGGCCAGCACCACGCAATGGTTTTTCGCGCCCATCATCGATTGGGCGCGCTTGCCCGACTCGCTGGCGCGGCGGTACACATGGGTGCCGACGGCGGTCGACCCGATAAACGAGACCGCCTTGATATCGGCATGGTCGCACAGCAGGTTGACCACGTCGGCGCCGCCATGCACGACGTTCAGCACACCAGCCGGCAGGCCGGCCTGGTACATCAGTTCGACCAGGTACATGGTCGACGACGGGTCCTGCTCGGATGGTTTGAGCACGAAGGTATTGCCGCATGCGATGGCGATCGGGAACATAAAGCACGGCAGCATCACCGGGAAGTTGAAGGCCGTGATGCCGGCGCCCACGCCCAGCGGCTGGTAGATGTTATACACGTCGACGCCATTGGCGGCGTTCTCGGCGATCTCGCCCAGCTGCAAGGTGGCGATCGAGCAGGCGTGTTCGACCACTTCCAGGCCGCGCATGACCTCCCCTTCCGCATCGGGCAGGGTCTTGCCGTGCTCGCGCGTGATCAGCTCGGCCAGCGCACCGATATTTTCGCGGATCAGGTGCTGGTACTTGAGCATGATGCGCATGCGCGCGGCCAGCGGCGTATTGCGCCAGGTTTTAAAAGCTTCCTTGGCCGTGCTGATCGCCAGTTCGACTTCGGCGGTGGTGGAAAACGGCACGCGCGCGACGATTTCCTGGGTGGCCGGATTGACCACGTCGCGCCATTCGGTGGTGCTGGAGGCGTGGTGCTTGCCGCCGATATGCAGGGGGACGGCGGGGATTTGTGTGAGGGCTTGGTTCATGATGGACTCCGTAAGTGTTGGGCTTATTTCTTGACCAGATTGCACGCCGCCCCATCCATCGGCTTGAACGCCTGGTCGGCGGGAATGGTCGACAGCACCTTCAGGTAGTCCCACGCGCCTTTCGACTCGGCCGGGGTCTTGACCTGCACCAGGTACATATCGTGGATCACGCGGCCGTCGGGGCGAATGGAAGCATTGTTCATGACGGCATCCTTGATCGGCAGCTCGCGCATTTTTTCGGCGACGATTTTCGAGTCGTCGCTTTTCGCGGCCGCCACCGATTTCAGGTAGTGGTAGACGCTGGAATACACGCCGGCCTGCACCATGGTCGGCTTGGCGCCCTTGTTGAGGGCCTCGAAACGCTTGGCAAAGGCGCGGCTGCGCTCATCAAAATCCCAGTAAAAGCCGTCGGCATAGACCAGGCCCTGCGCCGTTTCCAGGCCCAGCGCGTGCACATCGGACAGGAACACCAGCAAGGCGGCCAGGCGCTGGTCCTTGCCGCTGCCGATGCGGAATTCGCGCGCCTGCTTGATGGCCGACACCACGTCCGCGCCGCCGTTGGCCAGGCCGATCACCTGCGCTTTCGAGCCTTGCGCCTGCACCAGGAAGGAAGAAAAATCGGAGGCGTTGAGCGGATGGCGCACGGCGCCCACCACGGTGCCGCCATTGCGCTTGACGACGTCGCTGGCGTCTTTTTCCAGCGAATGGCCGAACGCGTAATCGACGGTGACGAAGTACCAGGATTTTTGTCCCAGCTTGGTCAGCGCCGCCGCCGTGCCGGCCGCCTGCGAATAGGTGTCGAACATCCAGTGGAAACCGTTGGGCGAGCAGTCTTCATTGGTCAGGCGGCCGGTGGCCGGGCCGCTGAACATGGCGATGCCGCCCTTCTCCTTCATCAGCTTTTGCACCGACAGCGCGACCGAGGAATTGGTCAGATCGGCGATCGCATCGACCTTGTCGCGGTCTATCCATTCGCGCGCCTTGGAGGCGGCGATATCGGCCTTGTTCAGATGGTCGGCCGAGACGATCTCGATCTTCATGCCCTTGCATTCGGCCTTCAGGCAGTCTTCCATCGCCATCTGGCTGGCCACGACGGAGCCGCGCCCGCCCATCGCCGAATACGGGCCGGACATATCGGTCAGCACGCCGATCTTGACGACACCATCGGAAATCTGTGCCTGGGCGGTGGTAGTGAAGGAAAGCGCGAGCGCGAGCGCGCCCATGGCCAGAACGGTCTTTTTCATGCAGTGTCTCCTGATGGATGAAGGGTTTTTCTTATATGTTTAGTTGCATTCTGCATGTGTAAAAATATGCACTCAAGCGAAATTAATGCATAATTCCTTTGCATAAATGCACAAGGAGGCAAAAGTGCTCGATTGGGACAATGTACGGGTCTTCCTGGAGCTCACGCGCAGCGCCGGTCTGGTCGACGCGGCGAAAAAACTGGGCATCGATCACTCGACCGTCTCGCGCCGCATGCGCAAGTTCGAGGAACAGGTGGGCACCCAGCTGTTCGACCGCAATTACGTCGGCTACCAGCTGACGCCCGAAGGCCATCGGTTGATGGACTATGCGGAAACCATGGAAAGCACGGTGTTTGCCGCCACCGAGGAATTGGGCGAGCACAACCGCTTGTTGTCGGGCCAGGTCAGGCTGGGCGCCACCGAGGGCTTTGGCGCGGTGGTGCTGGCGCCGCACCTGGCGCACTTTTGCGGCCGCCACCCGCATATCAGCGTCGACCTGATCGCCGTGCCGCGCTTCGTCAGCCTGTCCAAGCGCGAGGCCGACGTGGCCATTTCCATCGAGCGCCCGCTGTCCGGCCCCTACGTGGTGACGAAACTGTCGGACTACCGCTTGAAGCTGTACGCCACGCCGGCCTACCTGGCGCGCCATGACCCCATCACCAGCGTGGACCAGCTGGCGCAGCATCCCATCATCGGCTATGTGGACGACCTGGTGTTCAGCGCCGAGCTGCGCTATATGGACCATGTGGCGCCCGAGTCCAGGCGCACGTTTCGCAGCACCAGCGTGATCGCCCAATACCACGCGGCGCGCGCGGGCCAGGCGCTGGCCATCCTGCCGTGTTTTGTTGCCCAGCAGTCCAGCGAACTGGTGCCCGTGCTCGACGGCCAGATCGACCTGCAGCGGTCTTTCTGGATGGTCTCGCCAAGCGAACGGCGCAATATTGCGCGGGTGCGGGCGTTATGGAATTATCTGCGCGAAGTGATCGAACTGAACCACGGCTATCTGATGGGCGAGTCGTCCGCGCCCCGGTGGCTGCCATAATAACCAAGCAAGGAGAACTCGATGCTGATGGAGGCAAGCAAGGCGGTACTGGTGATCGTCGACCTGCAGGGGCGCTTGATGCCGGCGATCCACGATGGCGAGGCGGTGCTGGCGCAGAACGTGCGGCTGGCGAAAATTGCGCAGTTGCTGGAGATTCCCGTGATTGGTAGCGAGCAGAACAGCGGCAAGCTGGGCCCCAACGCGCTTGAAATTGCCGCGCTGTGCCAAAACACCCTGCAGAAAACCCATTTCGGCGCCTGCGAGGATGGCCTGACCGACATCTTGCCGCCCGGCCGCACGCAAATCGTCGTTACCGGCTGCGAGGCCCATGTCTGCATGCTGCAAACGGCGATCGGGCTCCTGGAGCGCGATTACGAGGTGATCATCGCCATCGACGCCGTCGGCTCGCGCCTGCCGTCGAGCCGCGATGCGGCATTAAGCCGCCTGGCAACCCTGGGCGCGCAGCTGCTGACGGTGGAAATGCTGGCCTTCGAATGGCTGCGCGACTGCCGCCATCCGCGCTTTCGCGAGGTGCTGGCACTGATTAAATAGCAGCCAGGCCTGGCATCAAGCGCTTCAAGCTCCCGGCCGTCAGAAATAGCGCACCCAGGCCTGCGTCGAGCTGCGCTTGTAGTGGGCAAACGCGCGGCAGGGCCAGTACAGCACCGGCATCAGCGCCAGCGCGATCAGCCACACCTGCCACACATGCTCGACGCCATAGCGGTCGCCGTGGTTGATGCCGAGCACGGCCGTCAGGGTCCTGCTGATAATCAGCAGCAAATACAGGTGCAGCAGATAATAAAACATCGGCGCGCCGCCAAACGTGGCGCAGGCGCGCACGAACCAGTTGTCCAGGGTTTCCAGCCAGGCCATGCCCAGCATGCCGAAGCCCAGGGTGAACAGCACGAAGTCCAGCGAAGGCGGGTATTTTGTGAAGTTCAGGAAGCTCATCACCGTCTGCACGGCGCTGTCACCGGCCACCCATGGCTGGTGTTCACCGTACAGATTCAAGCCGCGCAGCACCGCCAGCGACAGCAGGGCGCCGCCGCCCAGCGCCAGCAGCCAGCGGCGCCGTGCTTGCGGTGTACAGCTGCGGGCATACAGGGGGCCGGCCGCATAGCCGAGCAGGATCACGCCTATCCATGGCAGCAGCGGATAGCTGGCCTTGATCTTCATGGCGCCGTCGGCCACCAGGTAGCCGCGCTGCAGCAGCACCGTCAGCAGATAGTAGCCGAGCGTGCCCTCCTCCGCATGCAGCCAGGTCAGCAGATGCTGGCCGGCGATCATCGCCACGCCCAGCGCCACCAGCCACTTCAGGGGCAGCCGGTGCAGCACGGCCAGCGCCATCATCGACAGGCCGATCACCCAGATCACCTGCAGATACAGGATCGCCGGCGTCAACGTGCCCATCCAGGCGAAATTGACGAAGACCACTTCCAGCACCACCAGCAGCAGGCCGCGCTTGAACAGGAAACCGGTGGCGCTGCGCGGCCCTGCCGCCGGATGCGCATACAGCCAGGCCGACAGGCCGGTCAGGAAGACAAACATCGGCGCGCAGAAATGCGCGGCCGTGCGCGTAAAAAACAGCGCCGGTTCGACGATGGAGATGTCCATCGGATCGCTGACCTGGTGATGCATGAAGAAGGTTTCGCGCACATGGTCGAACAACATGATCAGCATGACCAGGCCGCGCATCACGTCGATGACAGCGATGCGGGCGCGCAGGGTGGCGGGCGAGGCGTTGGCAGGGCTCAAGGTTATGCTCGTCATCGGTTAAAAACGGTAATGGGCATTCAGTGTCACGGTCCGCTCCGCCCCCGGCGCCACCCACAGCTGGCTGTAGGAACTGGCATAGTAGCTGCGATTGAACAGGTTTTCCACATTCAGCGCCAGGCGCAGTTTCGGCGTCGGCGAATACGAAGCGAGCAGCTTGGCGGTGGTGTAGGCCGGCAAGGTGAATTTGCTGCTGACGGCCACGTCGCCCAAACGCTCGCCCACGTATTGCAGGCCGCCACCAAAGCTGGCCGTGCCCGTGCCCAGGCTGAACTGCTGGGTGGCGACCAGATTGGCGCTGTGGCGCGCCACGTTGGCGAAACGGCTGCCGGTGACGATGGTGTTGTCGCCGCGCGTGACGGTCGCGTCCGTATAGGCATAGGCGCCCGAGACGCGCAAGCCGCGCGCCAGTTCGCCCGACACATCGAGCTCCAGGCCCCGGCTGCCCACTTCGCCGGCGGCGACGGCAAAGTCGGTATTGAGCGGATTGACGGTCAGCACATTGCGCTTGCTGATATCGTAGACGGCCACGGTGCCGGTCAGCTTGCCCGTTTCCAGTTTCGCGCCGACCTCATACGAGCGGCTCTGCTCGGCCGGGAAGGCCTGGTTATTGATGCTGATGCCGCTGTTCGGGCGGAAACCCTTGGCCGCGCTGGCATACAGCGACCAGGCCTTCGACGGCTGGTAGACCAGGCCCACGCGCGGGCTGGTGGCCGACAGCGACTGATTGTTGCTCACGTTCAGGCGGTTGTTCGTCACCTCCTGGTCATAGCTGTCGTGGCGCACGCCGACCAGCGCTTTCCACTGCGCACCGAGGTCGATCTGGTCCTGCGCATACAGGCCGTGCGCCTTCTGCCCTTCCTGGGTGTCGATCGACAGCGCCAGCGGATCAGCCACGCCGCCATACACGGGGGCAAAAATATCGATGGCGTAGGCGTTGCCGGCGGAAGGATTGCGGCGCAGCTGCACCCGGTGGTCGTCGAAATGGTAGGCGTCCACACCCAGCAGCACCTCATGCCTGATCGTCCCCGTAGTCAACTTGCCGACCAGCTCGATGCGGCCCGACACATCGGTCGAGGAAAAATCGCGGTGGCGGCGCTGGCGGCGCAGGGTGCGCCCGTCGGCCAGCAGATTGTTCGCTTCGCTCGAATAACCCGTCAGTTCGCTGTCGCGATAGGACAGCCCGGCCTGCAATATCCACTGGTCGGACAAATCATGGTGGATGAACAGCTGCTGGCCCAGCGACTTGACCGTCATCGGGCCGTCATTCGGTTCGCCGAGGAAGCGCGACACGGGCACCGCGCCGAGCTTGCCATTGACGGCCAGCACGCCCCGGTCGAACGGCGTGCGCTGGCGCACGGCTTCGATTTCATAGGACACGGTGGTACGGTCGCCCAGCAGCCAGATGAATGAGGGCGAGAACAGGCTGCGCTCGACCGTCAGGGTGTCGCGGAAGCTGTCGCCCTTTTCATGCGCGGCGTTCAGGCGATAGGCAAAATTGTCGCTCAGGGGGCCGGTCAGGTCGACGGCGGCACGCTTCATGTTGAAGCTGCCCAGCGAAAAGTCGGCATTGTACTCGGGCACGAATTTGGGCTTCTTGGTGGTGATATTGACGGTGCCGCCCGGCTCGCCCCGGCCATACAGGGCCGACGCCGGCCCCTTGAGCACTTCCACGTTCTGCGTATTGGCCGCATCGCGCATGCCGTTGTAGCCGCGGCTGGAACTGAAACCGTTGACCATATAGTCGGAACCGAAATTCGGGTCGCCTGTAAAGCCGCGCATGGCGTAGCTGTCCCACAGGCCGCCCAGCGGGCTTTGCTTGGCGATACCGCTGGACAATTCCAGCGCGCCGGCCAGGCTGGTCACGCCCGCGTCGCGCAGCAAATCGCCGGTCAGCACGCGCACGCTTTGCGGCAAATCCATCAGCAGCGCGTCGGTCTTGGTGGCGCCGGTGGCCGACAGGCTGCGGTAATGCTGGCGCTCGCCTTTCACGTTGACCACCCCGGGCATATGGCTGTGGCCGCTGGTATCGGTGTCAAGGTCGGCATAGGGCACGGGATCGGCGGCAAACACCAGAGGGCTGGCGGCGGCCAGGAGCAAGGCGGCGGGATGGCGTAAAAGGCGGGGCATGGGGTTCCTGAAAGCGAGACAAGTAAATGCAATAGTCTTGCATTGTAATTGATAATTGGTTCTCAATAAAGGGCCATCCTCACTTTTTGCATCGCAGCACGCCGTACCACGCTTCAGAATTCGCGCGACTGGTCGAACAGTTCGTGCAATTGCGCCACCCTGAGCGTCACCCTGCCCTGCGCCTGCCCTTGCTGCGCAAGCTGGTCCAGCACCTGGAACAGCACCGTGCCGATCTCGTCGCGCTCCTCGGTTTCAAT
Source organism: Janthinobacterium psychrotolerans (assembly GCF_001677885.1). Classification (GTDB taxonomy): domain Bacteria; phylum Pseudomonadota; class Gammaproteobacteria; order Burkholderiales; family Burkholderiaceae_D; genus Janthinobacterium; species Janthinobacterium psychrotolerans. The sequence continues at coordinate 31,230 of NZ_LOCQ01000052.1, forward strand.
CACGCTGCTGCGCCGCTCCATTTTATTGAACACCGCGACATACTCGCGCACTGCGGCACAAAGCAGCGCATGCACGGCCTCGGCGTCCAGGGCCGCATCGATCGTACGCGTGGCCGCCAGCAGCGTTTTATACGCCTGCGCCGCTTTTTTGGCATACGCGGCCGGAATCTGTTGGCGTCCATCCCAGTCGCGGAAAGGGTTGTGCAGGTTTTCCGCCAGCCATTCGGGTTTGCGCGGCTGGCGTATCGCCAGGTCCAGCTCAGGCACCCCGCCATGCTTCGCGGTTTTCTTGTAGCGTGCCTTGATTTCCTTCGCGACGTCGGCCGGCACGCTGGTCATCCACAGCATGGACAGGTGCGGCAGCTGCTGCGGCATGGGAAACTGTTGCGGCGTAAAACCGAACATATCGTAGGTGGTGAAAGTCAGCAACTGCGGCAGCGCGGCGATGGCCTGCAGATTGGCCACCATGCCCGGCTGGCCCCAGATGCGCAATGCCGTGAGCCGTGGAAAGCGCCGCGCCACGGTATCGAGGTCGATCTCTTTCACAGTAGTCAGCGACAGGGCGCCGAGCTGGTCAAGACCGGCGAAAGCCGGCACAGCGCCGCTGCAGTGCAAGGTCAGTCCGCGTCCGCCGAGCGGGTGGTGAACCGCCAACTTCAGCGCTGGCGTGCCGTCCAGGGTGAGATCGTTCAAGTCGTCGTTCAGCTGCAGGCTGCGCAGCGCGGCAGGATCGACGATCAGTCGCCGCATGCGGGTCTGGCGCAGGTCGAGTTCGGCCACCTGCGCCGCCTGCCAGCTCAGCTCGGTGACAAAGGGATTGCCCTTGATAAAATCCAGCAGTGCCGGCGTACCGTGCCGGGTGTGGATGATGCTCAGACAAGGCAGCTGGTCCAGTTCGGACAAGTCATGAATGCCCTGCAGGATGCTGTCATCGATCTTGCTGGTGTCCTGGCGCAGCACGCGCCCACCCACCGTGACCTCGACGTTGCGCGAGGCGGCCTTGAAACGGCGGCGCTTGTCCGCATCGATGGTGTTCCAGCGCCGTTGCAAATACAGGCTGTTGCCCGTCACCCAGCCGCCGCCATAACTGTCGAGGCCGTCGATCACCAGCGGCGCGAGATTGCCCACCAGCGTGTAATTGGACGGCACGCTGGCGCCCAGCCAGCAATGATCGACATGCGCGCCGCGGGAATAGAAGTCGCAGATCAGGGGCTTCATGGACGCGATCGCTTGCGCATCGGGCAAGGCGTCGCCGCTCCAGTCCAGTTCCAGTACGGCCGCCAGCTGCGCGCCCTTGCGGCCCCGGTCTTCTTTCAGCGCCGTTACCTGGCACGCCACGTACTGCCGCAGTTTTTCGCAATACACGCTGTAGATATCTCCGACACTTGCTGGCACAGGCTTTCCTTTCACTTAAAATTCACGCAGGCGGTCGAACTGCGCCAGCAGGCCGTCCACGTCGGCGAGCTTGGTTCCCAGCGCGCGCAGGCATCCGGCCAGCACCGCATGGATTTCTTCGTTCTCCACCGTGCCGATGAGCTTGTTACGCGCGTCGAGCTGGTTGAAGCTCGTCACATAGGCGGCGACCATGGCGGACAAGGCGGCCTGCACGGCCTCGGCGTCCATGCTGGCGTCGATGGCGCGCGTGGCAGATAACAGCGTTTTATAGGCGGTGGCCGCCTTTTTTGCCTGGGCGGTGGAAATCTGTTCGCGGCCATCCCAGTCGCGAAACGGATTGTGCAGGTTTTCGTCCAGCCATGCGGGTTTGCGCGGCTGGGTGACCGACAGGTCCAGGCCCTGCGCCGCCGCATTTTTATAGCTGTGCTTGACGGCCTGCGCCACGTCGAACGGCACGCTGCTGAGCCACAAGGTCGACAAGCGTGGCAATTGTTGCGGTGACGGAAATTGCTCGGGCGTATAACCGAACAGGTCGTGCAGCGACAAGGTCTGCAACTGTGCCAGCCCGGCGATGGCGGACAGATTCGACACCATGCCGGGCTTGCCCTGCAGCTGCAAATACGTCAGATGCGGGAAGCGCCGCAGCACGCCGTCGAGGTCGATCTGCGTGAGCGCGGACAGCGACAGGCCGGCCAGGTGATCGAGGCCGGCGAATCCAGGCAAGCGCCCGGAACCATACACGACCAGCGCGCGCCCTTCCGCATCGCTGTGCAGCTGCAACTGCGGCGAAATTTCGCCGCGCAGTACCAGCACGCCAAGATCCCGGTTCAGCAGCACCTTGGCCAGTCCGCTCGCATCGATGCTGAGGCTGCCCAGGCAGCTGGCGCGCAGATCCAGCTCGGCCACCTGCGCAGAGCGCCACAGCAGTTCGGTGATGAATGGGTGGCCTTTGACAAAGTCGGCCAGGGCCTGCGTCCCGTGTTCCGTGTGGATATGCATCAGGCAAGGCAGTTGGTCGAGCTCGGCAAAATCCATGATCGACTGCAGCACCGTGTCATCGATGCGGCGGGTGTCCTGGCGCAGCACATGGCCGCCGACCGTCACCTTGACGTCGCCGGACGCCGCCTTGAAACGCTGGCGCCGGGTCAGGTCGATTTGCTCCCATGCGCGCTGTCGGTACAGGGTGTCGCCGGCATGCCAGTCGCCATGAGTGGTGGTGTCATCAAGCACCAGTGGCGCGATATTGCCTGCCAAAGTGTAAGCGGCCGGCACCTCGGCGCTGGCGTAGGCGTGATCATGTTTGCCGCGCCAGAAAAAGAAATCGGCCACCAACGGCCGCATGGCCCCCAGTTCGCTCGCCTGCGGCAAGGCGTCGCCGCTCCAGTCCAGTTGCAGCACGGCCGCCAGCTGCGCGCCCTTGCGCTCGCGGCTCTCCTTGAGCGCCGTCACCTGGCAGGCGACATACTGGCGCAGCCTGGTCGAATAAACGCTATAGATATCCCCAACGCGTGGCGGCACGGCCTGTCCTTTCAAAGTTCATTCAGGAAAACCGTACTCTAGCAGGAGAGCAAGCTTGGGGCCTGCACCGCTGTAACAGGCGCACAGCGTTGTGGCCACGCCTGTCGTAGAATCGGCCATCGTTGAATCGAGAAGGAGTCGCAGTGAACACACGCACTATCCCCACCCTCACCATGCTGGCCCTGACCCTGTCCTTGGGCGCCTCATCGCTTGCCTTGGCCAGCGCCGATACCTCGCCCAAACCGGGCGGCGTCTACCGGCTCAAGCCCGGCATCTACGTTGCCAACGGCAGCGACTGCGCCGCACCCGCCAACGCCGCCATCCGCCAGTACGATGGCAAGGGCTTGTCCACCGCCCACACGCGCGCCTGCAAGGCCACCGTGCGCAGCCAGCAGCGTGGCGGCAGCTACACGGTAGACCAGTCCTGCATCGACGCCGGCGCCGGGCCGGCGCCGCGCGTGGTGCAGCGCCAGCAGATCGTGGTGCGGGACGCCTTGCACTTTACGCAAGTGATCAAGGGCGACCGCACCAGCTACCAATACTGCCCCGTGTACCAGTTGCCGGTGGATCTGCAAAAGGCCGTGCGCTAACCAGCGCCCGGAATCAACCGCGCTCGCTGGCCAGCCGCTTGGCCAGCAGTTTGCCAGCCTCGTCCGCATAGGCGCGACAGCCGTTGCTGTCGATCAAGGGATTGTGCTCGCTGCTGCGCCCGGCGGCTTTTTCCAGCAAGCCCGTGGTGCCGGGATGGACGGGAATAATGATATCGCAGGGAAGCGTTGCGACCTTCGCGATGCTGGCCTGGAACGAGGCCGAGATATCGGGCGTGTTTTGCTTGCCCCTGCCGTTCCCCGTGAACCTGAAGTCGCCGCTCGAATACGGGTTCAGGCTGTCGGCATACACGATATTGACGCAGCGCCGGTCTTCGCACGAGGTCCAGGTCCAGGTGGTACCGCCCGGCGTGTGGCCCGGGGTCGCATGCGCGGTCAAGGCCAGCTGGCCCAGCTTGACGACATCGCCCTCTTTGACCACGGTGACCTGCTCGACCTTGGCCACATGCACTACCGGCTTGGCCTGGTATTGCGGATCGTCGAGGCCATTGGTGCCGCTTTGCAGCACTTTCGCACTCGAGGCGCTGGCCATCACGGTGGCGCCGCTGGCGCGAGCAAGGGCCGCGATGCCGCCCGCATGGTCCCAGTGGGCGTGGGAATTGAGGATCAGCTTGACGTCTTTCATGCTGAAACCCAGCGACTCGATGTTGGCTTGAATCAACGGTGCCGATTGCGGCAGCGCGCCGTCGAGCAGGATATGGCCGCCTTCGCTGGTGACCAGCACGGCGGACAAGCCGGCCACCCCCACATACCAGGTATTGCCATGGATATTGAAGGGTTTGGCCGGGGCATTCCACGCCTTGCAGTTGTCGCAGTCCACGCCAGCATCATGCGCCTGCGCCGTGCCAGCCGCCGCCATCATCGCCACCACGACCATCAATTTTGCCAATTTCGTCATTGTTTTTCTCCACGGTTAAAAATGGGTAGTTCCAGCCAGAGCGTTGCGGATGCGGGCCGCATCGAGGCTGCGCCGCTCGGCGCCATCGGCGTCCAGCAGCACTACCGTGACGTGCTTGCCACCGCTCTTCATGCGCATGGACAGGCAGCTGCCGGCCTCCCTGCTGCTGCCGGTCTTGGACAATACAATATCCCAGCCCTGGCCGCCGACGAGCGCATTGGTGTTGTGCAAGGTGCGTGTCTTGCCATTCACGGCCACATCGGCTTGGGCAGCCGTGGTGATGCGCGCGATCTCGGGATAACGCGCAGCCGCCGCCACGATGCGCGCCACTTCGGTGGCAGTCGAGGTATTGGACGGCGTGCGCCCGACCGGGTCGTTCAAGCGGGTGCGGGTCAGATTCAGGCTGCGGATCTTGGCCTGCATGGCTGCATCGAACGCCGCGCGGCCGCCGGGATAGGTGCGCGCCAGGGCGGCGGCGGCGCGGTTTTCGGAAGGCAGCAGCGCCAGTTGCAGCAGCAGCGCGCGCGGCACACTCACGCCATCGGCCAGCAGGCCATGGCGCTGACCAACGCCATCGGCGCGCACGATGCGAAGCAGCTCATCGGGGTCGAGCCCGGCGTCAAGCACCACCATGGCCGTCATCAGCTTGGTGATGGAGGCGATCGGCACGATGGCGTCAGCGTCTTTGGCCATCAGCACCTTGCCCGACTCTTCGTCGAGCACCAGCATATGGCGGGCGCTGACAGGTAGCGACAGCAGGCTGGAAGCGACCTCGGCAATCTTGGGTGTGCCGGGCACGGACTGCCCGTGCGTCTGCATCAGCAAGGTGGCGCCGGCCAGCAGCAAGGCGGGCACGGCCGTTTTCCAGCCAGCCTGGCCGGCCAGCGGCGCGGGCGCCATCAGCGACTGTATGCGTGCAAGCAAGGCGCCACCGCGCGCTGCTACCAGCAAGCCCGGCTGGCGCAGGGTTTGCCTATGCTGCGACAAGGCATACAGGGCGCTGGCCAGCTGCTGCGGATCGGGCAGCGCCTGCGCCGCCAGCGCATCGGCCACCAGTTCGCGCTCGGCGCGCATGCGGGCCGACAACCACCAGACGACAGGATGAAAGAACAGCAGCGCCTCGGCCACGCTTTGCAGCAGGTTGACCAGGTAATCCCAGCGCCGCACATGGGCCAGTTCATGGGCCAGCAGGGCGACGATCAGCGGCACCGGCATGCCGCTCAGCAAGGACGCTGGCAGCAGCACAAGGGGACGAAAAAAACCCACCGTCACAGGACTGGCCAGCGCCGCGTGCAGCCTGAGTGGAACCGAAGAACGCAGACCCATGCGCTGCGCCAGCGCATCGAGCCTGGACTGCCACTGCGCGGGTGCGCTCACGGCCTGGCGGCGCAGCCGGCCTACCCAAGCCAGGCCCAGCAGCAATCGCACACTCATCAGAGCGACACCGGCGCTCCAGGCCAATACCAGCGAAGGCATCCAGGCTTGCAGCGCTGCGGCGGGCAAGGCGGAAAACGATGGCGCCGGCGCGTCCTGCGCCAGCAGATACAGCAGATGCGCAACGGGCATGCACAGGCACAGCAGCAGCGCCAGCGCGCAGACGGCATAGCGCGCCCGTGCATCCATGCCGCGCAGCAGCGACAAGGCAGCGGCCGTGAGCAGGCCCAGCAACAGCGCCTGCCAGACGAAATACAGCAAGGACCAGCCCAGCGCGGCGATCACCATGCTGGTGTTCATGGCTGCCTGTCCTCTTTGCTGCCTTTGCTGCTGAGGATTTTTTCAATTTCCAGGCGCTCGGCGTCGCTCACATGCTCGCGCAGCGCGGTCAGCACCAGCGCCTTGCCGGAGCCGGCAAACACCTTGCCGATCAGATCCTTGAGCAAGCTGGTCTGCACTTTTGCCTGCGCCTCGACCGCCGAGTACAGCTGCGGCCGCCGGCTTTCGTCGCGGCTCAGCAGGCCCTTGCCATGCATCAGTTGCAACTGGCGCAAAACAGTCGCGTAGCTGGCGTCGGCACGCTCGAGCGCAAGAAAATCATGGACGGCGCGGGCATCGAGCGGACCGTGCTGCCACAGGATGCGCAGCAGGTCCAGTTCGGCGGCGGTAGGCGTGGGGAGTGGGGCAGGTTTTGACATGACGCCAGCATACCCACACTAGAACTTTATGTCTAGAACTTTATTTCTACTCAGGGCATGCCTGCGTCAGAAATCACGCAATTGGTCGAATAACTCATACAAGCGTTCCTGCCGCACCAGCGCAGCCCCCTGCTCTCCCAGGTCCAGTTCCAGCTGTTTCAATACATCCGCCAGCACGCTGTAGATTTCCTCGCGCTCCACGGTTTCGATCATGCCGGAGCGATCCATCTTGTTGAAATCCACGGTATAGGCCGTCACCATCGTGTCCAGCGCGGCTGCCGCCTCCGCCGCCGGCATGCCGGCGTCGATGGCGCGCGTGGCGGCCAGCAGGTTCTTGTAAGCCAGCGCCGCCTTCTTTGCCTGGGCTGCCGAGATGTGCTCGCGCCCGTCCCAGTCGCGAAACGGATTGTGCAAATTCTCGGCCAGCCAAGCCGGTTTGCGCGGCTTGCTGATCGACAAGTCCAAGCCTTGCGCCGCCGCTGTCTTGTACGCCGTCTTGACGGCCCTGGCCACATCGGCCGGCACGCTGGTCATCCACAGGCTGGCCAGTTTCGGCAATTGCCCGGGCGCTGGAAATGCGTCCGCTTCAAAGCCGAAGATATCGAACGTGGTCAGCATCTGCAACTGGGGCAGCTGCGCGATGCTGTGCATATTGCGCGCCATGCCGGGCTTGCCCCAGAGGCGCAGCTCGCGCAAATGCGCAAAGCGCTCGACCACCGTCGTCAGGTCGATCTCGTTGACGCCGGTCAGCGACAGCGCGCCCAGGTGGTCCAGGCCCTGCAGGGCCGGCATGTTCTCCACGCACTGCAAGCTCAGGTCACGCCCCTGCTCCGCCTGCTCGACCTGCAACTGCGGCGATGGCATGGCCGTCAGCGAAAACAGATGCAGGCCGGGATTGAGGCGCACCCTGGCAACCCCATCGGGCTGCAGTATGAAACGGTTCAGGCCGGTGGCGCTGACATCGATATCGGTAACTGTCGAGGATTGCCAGTGCAGCTCGTTGATGAACGGGTGCTGCTGGATATACGCCATCAGTTCGGGCGTGCCCTTGCTGGTTTCGAGCGTCATCAGGCAAGGCAGCAGGTCCAGTTCGGACAAGTCCTTGATGGCGTCCAGTATGCTGTCGTTGATGCGGGTCGCGTCCTGCCTGAAGACGTGGCCGCCGACGATCACCTTGTTGCTGCTCGATGCGGCCCGGAATTGCTTGCGCCGCGCGGGGTCGATCCGCTCCCAGCTGCGCTGGCGCGCCGTGCCGGCACCCACGTTCCAGCCGAACTTGTAGGTGCTGACGTCGTCTTCCACCAGCGGCGGCAGGTTGGCAATGAACACATGGCCGGGCGGCACATTGGCCGTCACATAGCCGTGATCGAGGCGATTCCTGATGAAGAAATAGTTGCAGCGCAAGGGCTGCATGCGGCTGGCCGCGTCCGCATCGGGCAAGGCGTCGCCCGTCCAGTCCAGTTCCAGCACGGCCGCCAGCGGCTTGCCCCTGGGCGTCCTGGGCGGCTGGAGATGGGTCACCTGGCACGCCACGTATTGCTGCAGCTCCACTGAAAACACACTGTAGATATCGCCGACATTTGCTGGCACCATGGCTCCTCGTTATGCTCGATGCCGGACGATAGCAAAATTCAGGCGTGGCCGTCGTCCTGCTCAGTGCGCATGCAGCTTGTGATGCAGGCGCCTCAGCCCCAGCCAGACGCCGGCGGCCACGAACGGCACCAGCGCGCCAACCAGGATTTCCGGGTTGACCGGCAGGCCCATCACCTTGGCCGCCTTGCCCGTGTAGCTGAACAGGCCGATCACATAGTAGGAAATGGCCGCCACCGACAGGCCTTCGACGGCCTGCTGCAGGCGCAATTGCTGGGCGGCGCGTTCGTTCATCGATTGCAATATCTGCCGGTTCTGCAATTCCTGCACGATGCCGACGCGGGTGCGCAGCAGGTCGTTGGTATTGGCGATGCGCTGGGCCATCGCTTCCTGGCGGCTGGCCATGGCGGCGCAGGTATTCATGGCCGGCGTCAGGCGGCGGTCCATGAATTCCTCGACCGTCGGGATGCCTTCGATGCGCACCTCGCGCAGCTCTTCGATGCGGGCCCGGACCAGGCCCATGTAGGCTTTCGAGGCGGAAAAACGATAGCTGTTGTCGAGCGAGAGTTTTTCGATGCGGGCGGCCAGGCGCGTGATGCGGTCGAGCAAGGCCTGCTCGGCGGCGCCGTCATCGCCGCGCGCCTTGTCCGCATCGGTTTCGACCATGGCGGCGGCCAGGGTGGCCAGCTCGTTTTCAATCGCGTTGAGCGTGGGCGCGGCCTGCATGGCGTAAGGCAGGCCCAGCAAGGCAAACATGCGGTAGGTTTCGATTTCCAGCACGCGCTGCACCAGGCGGCCCGACTGCTGCGAGCGCATGCCCGCGTCGCGGATAATGAAGCGGCTGAAGCCGTCGGACTGGATGGTGAAATCGGTCCACAATTCACCGCCCTGCAGCACTTCGCTGCCAGCCAGGGTATTGCCTTCGAATACGCGCGACAGGCCCTGCATATAGGTATCGGCAGGCTCGACGGCGCGCTCGAGGACCACGTGGGCCGCCACCATCAGCTTGCCTTTGAGGCCCGCCAGCCACTGTTGCGGCAGTTGCTCGAGCGGCATGGATTCGAAGGCTTGCGCCAACGGCAGCGGGGCGGCGCAATGCTCGGCAAAGGTGAAGGTGGCAAATTCCGTATGGCATTCCCACTTCAGGCGGAAACGGCCGAAGTCATAATAGAAATACTTCGCTTCGCCGCTGGGACCGGTCACGCCGAAATGCGTGCATAGTGCCGCCAGGGTGGCGTGCTGGGCCTGCATATTCGACATGCCCTGCTCTTGCGCGTCATTGCTGTAGACGGCCAGGTGGGTGATCAGTTCCGGTGCATCGAGCTGCAAAAAGGGCCGCGAATGGATCTCTGCGGCCAGCGGCACGCGCAGGGCGTGGTTCAGACTGGCGTTAATAAGGTGCATGGCGCTGCCCATAAAGTTACAAAGTTGCCTGGCCCCTGCAGGCGGCCGATGGATACAGTGTAACAAAGCAGAAAGCATGCCCGACTATTAGTTGTTTTTAGCTCCCAATCCCAACGCTTGCGAGGCCGCCCGGCGCGTGCCCAGCCACCAGAAGAAACCGGCCAGGACAACGGCCGCCGCCTGCCCCAGCGCCAGCTTGAAACCGCTGTCGAACAGCAACGGCGCGACAAAGCCCGACACCAGCGCAAACAGCACCATCTGCACGAAGTTCTGCAGCGAGGCGGCCAGGCCGCGCATCTGCGGGAAGATATCGAGGGTCGACATGGTCATGCCCGGCAAGGCCAGCGACATGCCGAACGCATACAGCGCCACCGGTGCCACGGCCCACGGCAGGCTGGCGGCAAACCAGTGGTTGTAGACCAGGTTCAGAACAGCGGTGGCCGCCATTACCAGCGTGCCCCAGCGCACCTGCGTGGCACCGGGCACGGAATGGGCCAGCTTGCCCGACAGGGCCGAGCCCAGCACCAGGCCCGCCACCATCGGCACGAACATCCAGCCAAACGCGGTTTCAGGCAGACGCAGCAGGTCAAGGATGAAATGCGGCGCCGAGGCGATATACAGGGCAAAGCCGCCAAACGCAAAGGCGACGGCCAGGGAGCGCAGCAAAAAGACCTGGTGGCGCAGCGCCTGCCAGTAATTGGCGGCGATGGTGCCAGGATGAAACGGCTGGCGCTGGGCGGCGGGCAAGCTTTCCGGCAAGCCTTTCAGGCAGGCCAGCATCAGCAGCACCGTGACGGAAAAAGTGAACACAAACGTCGACTGCCAGCCATAGGCCACGTGCAGCCAGCCGCCGATAATCGGCGCGATGGCCGGCGCGATGCCGAACACCATCATGATATTGGCCAGCATCTTTTGCGCGGCAGCACCGGACAAGGTATCGCGCACGATGGCCTGGCCGATCACCCTGCCCGCCCCGGCCGAGGCGCCCTGCATGCCACGGAAAAACAGCAGCCAGCCAAAGCTGGGCGCAAACGCGGCGCCGATCGAGCCGATGGCAAAAATCAACAGTGAAGCGAGGATCACGGGACGGCGCCCGAACGAGTCGGACATGGTGCCATAGAACAAGGTCATGAAGGCATAGGCGGCCAGATACACGCTCAGGGTCTGCTGCACCAGCACGCTGCTGACATCGAAATGGGTGGCGATCGCCGGGAACGAGGGCAAAAAGGTATCGGTGGCGAACGGGCCCAGCATGGACAGGCCGGCCAGCACCAGGGTCAGGTTGCGCGCTTTCATGCCGGCACCTCTGCCGTGTATTGCGCCCGCATGCCGGCCAACGCGGCGAGCGAAAACTGCGCCACATGGCTGGCGATGACGGCGATGCCCGCCTGGTCATAGGTAATCTCGGGCGCCACGATTTCATGCACGACGCGCGAGCGCGCATAGAACACGGCCTGGCCGACCACGCTGAACACGCATTTCTGCACTACCTCGGCCGGCATGGCCGGCCCCACCACGGCACGGATCAGGGCGTTAAACAGCGTCTCCCGTGGCAGCACATGGCGCTCGACCAGCTTGTGAATGGCGGCCGTCGGCTCGATCAGCTCGCGCGCTACCAGCCGGCTGAACAGCGACGCAGGGCCACTGCGCAGCATGTCGGACACCAGCGCTTCGATGGCCAGGCGCAACTGCTCGACGGGCGCCACCTGCGCCGCCGCACTGGCCGCCGCGACTGCCGGCGCCGAGGCGTCGGCCAGCTCGCGCGCATGGTCGAAGGCGGCCAGATGCAGCGCTTCCTTGCTGTGAAAATAGTAATTGACCATCGCCACATTGACCTGGGCCGCGTCGCAAATCTTGCGCACGGAAGTGCTGGCATAGCCGTATTCCGCAAACAGCTCGGCCGCTGTTTGCAAGATACGGGCGCGGGCCGGTTCGCCGGCTGGTTCGGTGTTTTTTTCGATGGGCATTGTCAACAATAAATTAAACAGTTGTTTGATATTGTATCAAACAACTGTTTAATTTTCAAGCCGGCGTTAAAAAGCCCGGCGTACCGGGCTGCGGACAGCGACGATCAGTGCTGCATGGAATGCGCCGCCGGTGCGCCGCCCAGCGGACGGGCCACGGCGCTGACCTCGACGGTTTCGCGTTTCTTGTCCTCGCCTTCCAGCACCAGGATCAGCGGCACCTTGTCGCCCGCCTTGACCTGGCCCTTGAGGTCGAGCAGCATCACATGGTAGCCGCCCGGCTTCAGTTCGACGGCCTTGCCGGCTGGCAGCGCGAGCTCCTTGACCTGGCGCATGCGCATCATATTGTCGCTCATGCTCATTTCATGGATTTCGGCCACGCCGGCGACCGGCGAACGCACTTCGACCAGGCGCATGGCCTTGGGCGCCGTGATCTGCATGAAGGCGCCGGTGGCTTTTTGCTGCGCCACGGTGGCGCGCACCCATGGCTCGGTGACGGTAACGGCGCCTTGCGCGGCGGCGGAAAAGGACAGGACGGCCAGGGTGGCGGCAACAACGGTTTTCAGATGCAGCATGGTGAATTCCTCGTGGTGATAGTGTTTATAAGGTGTATTTGGCGGTCATCAAAGTCTTGATGTCTTGCGCGCATTCATCGGCCGTCAGCAGGTGCTTGAGGCCCAGGCGCATGCGCCCCTGCTTGTCGAGCACATAGCTGATGGCCGTATGGTCCATGGTGTAGGAACTGCCGCTCGGCACGCGGCGGTAGAACACCTTGTAGTTGAAGGCGGTCTGCGCCGTGTTTTTCTCGTCGGTGCGCAGGCCGAGAAAACTGGGGTCGAAGGCGCGCATGTATTCGCCCAGCAAGGCGGCCGTATCGCGCTCGGGATCGATGCTGATAAAGATCACCTGCAGCTGGTCGGCGTCAGGACCGAGCTTGTTGCGGATTTCAACCGCGCGCGACAGGGCCGTCGGGCAGACGTCCGGGCATTGCGTGAAACCGAAGAAGACCATCACATACTTGCCCTTGAAGTCGGCCAGGGTGTAGACCCTGCCGTCGGGGCCGCTCAGCTTGAAGTCGGGCTTGTAATCGCCGCCGGTCAGGTCGATGCCGTTGTAATGGGGTTTCGGTTCGGGCTCGCCGCAGGCGGCAAGCGTCAGCACACCCGCCGTGCCGGCGAGCAGGAATAAGCGACGTTTCATGTGGTATCAGGCCCGATGGGCGTAGTAACAGCTAAAGAATGCCGCGTGGCGGCTGGAAAGACGGAAACTCAGGCGATCGACGGCGGCCCGCGCGGACGCGCGCCCTGCCAGGCGAACTGCGGCTGCGGCGCCTGGCGCAACAGCGGCGGATACGCATCATGCCCCTTGATCACGGCAAGCAGCGGCGGCGCTGGCGGCAAGGCCAGGCTGGCCGCATGATGCATGCAGTACAGGCAATGTTCGATCTGCCGGAGGTCTGGCTGCGTATCCGGCCTGGAGCCGGACAGGGCTGCAAGATCAGCCTGCGTGTAGACGGCGCCGCTGGCCGAGCAGATGTCGACCACGGCATTGCCCTGGCCACCGGCAAACGCATGGGACAGCGAGGGCGACAGGGCATTGAGCAGCAGCGCCAGGCAGGCGAACCACAGACTCCATTGCTTGCGCTGTAAAAAATGTCCCATGCGGCGATTATAGCGGAGTATCGGCTGGCGGGACCGGCGCGCGCAGGAACAGGCTGGGGCGCACGCCGGCCACATCGGTGCAGGCGTCGCAAAACGCCGGCACCGAGGCAAAGCCGGAGCCGGCCGCCACTTCCGCCAGCCCGCGTCCCTCATCCGTACCAGGCTGCGCGGCCGTATGCAGGGCATGCGCGAGCCGCTGTTCACGCACCAGGCTCAGCAAAGCTTCGCCTTCGGCAAACAGGCGCGAGCGCGCCTTGTGCGGTGTCACCTGCCATAGCGCGGCCAGGCGGGCGGCGCTCCACTGCCCCTGCGGAAACTGGAAAATATGCCGGGCCAGCGCGCGGCTCCAGCGCTTGCCGCCGGCATCGCCAGCCGGCGCGCCTCCTCGCTCATCGTCCCGCTTCTCGTCCTCTTCCAGCGCCAGGCTGAACACGGCCGGCTTGCCGCGTCCCGGCATCACGTCGCAGGCAAAGCGCAAGAAGGCGGGCACCACAAAGCTGTCGCCGCTACCCAGTTTTTTGGTGGCGATTTCATTGTGCAAGGTGACAAATCCCTGGCGCACGGTCACGCGCAGGGGCAGCGGAAAACGCAGGCCCAGCAGGTGTTGCGGAGAATGGGAAACCAGGGCCATGGATCAGCCTGCGCAGCCGCACAGGGGCGGACAGGGGCGCGCTGTTCTGATGCAGTCCATCTTGTCCTTTTCTTGTGACTTCGACGATATTGATTGTACGGCATCGGTGCTATGCTAGAGAGACCAGCCCCGCCCACAGGGAGCAGCAGCTTTTCAATCAGGAGACACACCATGACACCCGATTTCAATACCGGCCTGGGCAAGAACAGCGCCAATTATGCCGCCCTCACTCCGCTCGACTATATTGCCAGGGCAGCCGAAGTATATGGCAATCGCCTGGCGATTGCCCATGGCGGCGTGCGCCAGAACTGGCGCGACACCTATGCCCGCACCCGCCGCCTGGCCTCGGGCTTGATGAAACTGGGCGTGGGCGTCGGCGACACGGTGGCCGTGATGCTGCCCAATACACCGGCCATGGTCGAAGCGAGCTTTGGCGTGCCGATGGCCGGCGCGGTGCTCAATGCCCTCAATATTCGCCTGGACCTGGCGTCGCTGACCTTCATGCTGCGCCATGGCCAGGCCAAGGTCTTGCTGGCCGATACGGAATTTGCCGAGCTGGCGCGGCAGATGGCGGCGCAGATTCCCGAACTGCGCGTGATCCAGGTCAATGATGTGCTCGGGCCGCAAGTGGCACCATTTGCCGAGCTGGACTACGAAAGCCTGCTGGCCAGCGGCGACCCCGATTATGCCTGGCAGCCGCCCGCCGACGAATGGGATGCGATCGCCCTCAACTACACGTCCGGCACCACGGGCGACCCGAAAGGCGTGGTCTACCATCACCGGGGCGCGGCCCTGAACGCGCTGTCGAATATTCTGGAGTGGGACATGCCCAGGCACGCGGTCTATCTGTGGACCTTGCCCATGTTCCACTGCAATGGCTGGTGTTTTCCCTGGACCATCGCCGCGCGCGCCGGCGTCAACGTGTGCCTGCGCAAGTTCGAACCGAAGCTGGTGTTCGACCTGATGCGCGAACTGCGCGTCACGCACTATTGCGCCGCGCCCATCGTGCATGCGGGCCTGGCCAATGCGCCGGCCGCCTGGCGCGAAGGAATCGACTGGACCGTGCGCGGCATGGTGGCCGGCGCGCCGCCGCCGGCGGCCATGGTGGCGCGCATCGAAGAAATGGGCTTTGACCTGATCCACTCGTATGGCCTGACGGAAGTGTACGGCCCGGCCGCCATCTGCGCCGAGCAGGAGGAATGGGCCTGGCTGTCACCCGAGGAGCGCGCCGTCATGAAGTCGCGCCAGGGGGTGCGCTACCATCTGCAAAGCGAGGTGGCGGTGCTCGACCCCGAGACCATGCTGCCGGTGGCCGCCGACGGCGAGCAGGTGGGCGAGATCATGTTCCGCGGGAATATCTGCATGAAGGGTTACCTGAAGAACGAAAAGGCGACACAGGACGCGTTCGCCGGCGGCTGGTTCCATACGGGCGACCTGGGCGTGCGCTATCCGGACGGCTATATCAAGCTCAAGGACCGCAGCAAGGACATCATTATTTCCGGCGGAGAGAACATTTCAAGCGTGGAAGTGGAAGACGCCTTGTACCACCACCCGCAGGTGCTGGCCGCCGCCGTCATTGCCCAGCCCGACGAGAAATGGGGCGAAACGCCGTGCGCCTTTGTCGAACTGCGCGAAGGCGCCAGCGTGACGGAAGCCGAGCTGATCGCCTTTTGCAAAACCAACCTGGCCGGCTTCAAGGTGCCGAAGGCGATCTATTTTGGTCCCCTGCCGCGCACCTCGACCGGCAAGATCCAGAAATTCGAACTGCGCAAGCGCATGCAGTCCGACAAGGCGATCGACGTCTGACGCGCTTCAACTGTGCGTGGCCGGCCGCGCCACCACCAGCCTTGAAAAGCTGGCGATGCAGGCCAGCGCCGCAAAGCCTGCCGCCAGGCACAACGCATAGGTCGTGCCCTGGCTGGCCGAGACCGTGAAGCAATACGCCACCAGCGCCGCGCCCGTGGCCTGCCCCACCAGGCGCGAGGTGGCGACCACGCCGCTGGCGCCGCCACCGCGCTGCGGCGGCGCGCTGCCCATGATGGCTTTCAGGTTGGGCGCCTGGAAAAAGCCGAAACCGATGCCGCACAGCGCCATGCGCCAGCCGATATCGACCACGCTGGGGTTGGCCGGTATCCACACCAGCGTCAGCAGCCCCGTGGCCAGCGCCGCCAGGCCGATTCCGCCCAGCACGCCCGGCGAATAGCGGTCGCTCAGCCTGCCGGCAATCGGCGCCATCACCGCCACCAGCACCGCCCACGGCGTCATCAGAAATCCCGTTTCGATGGGCGAGCGGCCCAGGGTGACTTCAAAATAAAACGGCAGCGACACGAAGGCCAGCCCTTGCGCGGCAAAGGTGCAGATGGCCGTCATGGACGAGAGAAAAAACAGCGGACGGCGAAACAGATCGATCGGCAACATCGGCGCCTGGTGGCCGCGCTGCCGGCGCAGCAGCAAGACAAAGAAGAGTGCCACCGCCACCAGTTCCGGCAGCAAGGTGGTCAAGGGCGCATGGTGGGCGGCGTCGCCGAACAGTAAAATCAGCAGCCCGAACGCGCCCACGTTGTACAGCGCGGTGCGCGCGTCCATGGTGTGCCCTGACAGTCTGGTGGCCGGCAGCATGCGCCTGGCGACAAAAAAACCGGCCACCCCCAGCGGCACATTGATGGCGAACAGCCACGGCCAGGAAGCGGTCGCCAGAATCAGCGAGGCGGCCGTGGGGCCGATGGCAAACGCCACGGCCACCACCAATGAATTATTGCCAAATGCGCGGCCCTGCAAATGCCTGGGGTACAGCACGCGCAACAGCGCCGTATTGACGCTCATCATGGCGCTGGCGCCCACGCCCTGAAACAGGCGCGCCACCACCAGCGAGGGCAAGGACCAGGCCAGAGCGCAGGCGAGCGAGGCCAGGGTGAACAGGAACATGCCGGAGATAAATACGCGGCGGTAACCGACGATTTCACCGAGCGCCGAAAACGGCAGCAACGTCGCCACCATCGCCAGCTGGTAGACATTGACGATCCATACGGACGCGGCCGGCGTCGTGTGCAGCTCGCTGGCGATCGCCGGCAAGGCCGTATTGGCGATCGCCGTATCGAGCGAGGCCATGCCCACGCCGATGGCCAGCGACAACATGGCCCAGCCGCGCGCGCCGGGCGGCAAACCGTCTTCGCCGACCATCACCGGCTGCGCCTTGTTGCTGTTGATCATGGCGGGCCTATTTCTGGCAATCGATGACTTTGAAATCTTTCGAGTAGCAGATGCGCAGCTCGCCCGAGTGTTTTTCATAGCCGAGCCAGCGGCCTTTCAGTTGCGGATTGTGTTCCTTCATCCACTGGAACAGTTCGTTTTTCGGCATGGTGGTGTCCGGTAATTTCAAGGCCTGGAACAGCTCGCGTTCCTTTTCGAAATATTCCTTGGCCGTGCCGAAATCGCAGGCGCCATGCTTTTCCCATTCGCCCTGCAGCAGCGCTTCGCCGGGCTGCATGCACATATACGGCAGGATCTCGGACGGCGCCAGTTTCGGCAGGTTGCCCTTGCAATAGCGCGGATGCAGGTCGGTCTTGCGCGGCGGCGTGACGGAAAGATCGTCGCAGCTGGCCGGATTGGCGGACTGCGCCCACAGGCCGTGCACGATCCAGCCGAAATGCTTGTTGTCCGCGCACTGGAAGGCGGCTTTTTTGGAAATTTCGCCACGGCGGCGCTGGCTGTCGCAAAAGCCGGGCGACCACGACAGCGCCAGCATGAAGTAGTCGGTTGGCACATTGGTGCTCTGCTTGTAGCAGGTATTTTTTTCGTCGGACGGCTTGACGTCGTAGTCGGCGTAGCTGACATTGCGCGGAATGGCGCACTGGGCGTCGGCGGCATGGACCAGGCTGCCGGACAGGCTCAACAGAAGTGTGGCAAGGGCGGGCAAGATAAAACGCGGCTGCATGGGGTTCCTCGAACGATGTAAAAACGCCGGCAACATGGTGCCGGCGCGGTATCAGTGCTGACGCCCGATCAGCAGACCGTGTGCATCCAGCCGTGCGTGTCGGCCTTGGTGCCATGCTGCAAGCCCAGCAGGGCCTCGCGCAGGGCCAGGGTGACGGCGCCGTTTTCGTTGTTGTTGATGGTCATTTCAAAGCCATTGGCCTTGGCCACGCCGACCGGCGTGATGACGGCGGCCGTGCCGCAGGCGAACACTTCGGTCATGCGGCCCGAAGCGATATCGTCGCGCCATTGCTGGACCGACAGCTTGCGCTCTTCGGTGGCATAGCCCAGGTCCTTTGCCATTTCCAGCAGGCTGCGGCGGGTAATGCCTGGCAACAGGGTACCCGTCAGTTCCGGCGTGACGACGGTGATTTTTTCGCCATCCTTGTACACGAAGAACAGATTCATGCCGCCCATCTCTTCGATGAACTCGCGGTGCACGGCGTCGAGCCAGACGACCTGGTCGCAGCCCTTCTCTTGCGCTTGCGACTGGGCCATCAGGCTGGCCGCATAGTTGCCGGCGCACTTGGCTTCACCGGTGCCGCCCGGCGCGGCGCGCACGAAGTCTTCGCTGATCCATACGGTGACCGGTTTCACGCCTTGCGGGAAATAGGCGCCAGCAGGCGAAGCGAACAGCACGAACAGGTATTCTTCCGACGGCCGCACGCCCAGGTACGGGTCGGTGGCGATCATCAGCGGACGCATGTACAGGCTCTCGCCGGTTTTCGTCGGCACCCAGTTGCGGTCGATGGAAATGAGGGCGTCGCCCGCTTCCAGGAACAGCTCGACGGGAATGGCCGGCATCGCCAGGCGCGCGGCGCTGCGGTTGAAGCGCTCGGCGTTCTGTTCAGGGCGGAAGGTCTTGATGCTGCCATCGGGCTGGGCAAACGCCTTGTAGCCTTCGAAAATGGCCTGGCCGTAATGCAGCGACGACGCCGACGGATCGAGCATCAACGGGCCGTAGGCCTTCAGTTCGCCCTGCTGCCATTGGCCGTCACGGTAAGGTATCACCACCATATGGTCGGTAAACACGCGGCCAAAGGCCGGCTTGTTCATGCGCTCGCCGCGCTCGGCGTCGGACAGGGGGTGGGCGGAAGGCGTGATGGTGATGTTCGATGTGGTCATGGGATATCGATGAGAGTAGGAAGTCAGGCGGCTATTGTAGTCCTTCGTCGCGGTGCAGGCAGCATGCCGCCCATGCGCGCGGGACAAAATGGCAGTATGCATGGCAAAACGCGGCGCGACAAGCGGATGGCCTGCCTCCTTGCCGGAAAAACCGGCCCAAGGTTTAGCGCGAATCATTCTCATTTGCGATATGATATGCCCCTTGTTGACGGTGTTCACCTTTGACCGCCCTGCCTCTGCCTGAAAGCCGATTCATGAGTACACCCACCATCGCCGCACCCCCGGCACCACGCGCCAGCACGCCATCGCCATCGGCGCCACTGCCCAGGGCGGGCGCACGCCAGCGCAACGCCACGCGCCGCAGCTGGCCCGGCTGGAAGCAGGTGTGGTTCCAGCTGCACTGGTTTATCGGCATTACGGCCGGCACGGTGCTGATGATCATTGGTCTGTCTGGCGCAACCATCTCGTTCAAGGATGAGCTGCTCGATCTGATGAATCCCGGCGTGCGCCATGTGGCAGTGGAAACACGCGCCACGCTGACGCCGGGCCAGCTGGCCAGCATGGCGGCAGCCGAACACGGCCAGCGCGTGGCCTCCGTCACCGTGTATGCCGAGCCGGGCGCCGCGCCGCGCGTGTTGTTTGCGCCGAAAGCGGGCGAGCGCCGTGGCGAGTCCATCTACGTCCACCCGTACACGGGCGCCACGCGGCCGGCCTTGCAGGGCGCCGGCTTTTTCGAATGGACCGAGTCCTTGCACCGCTGGCTGCTGCTGCCGCGCGAACCGGGCCGCCAGGTGCTCGGCGCGCTGGCGCTGTGCCTGCTGGGCCTGGCTTTGTCGGGCCTGTATCTGCGCTGGCCGCGCCGCCCGCTGGACTGGCGCACCTGGCTGACGTTCGACCCGGCCCTGAAAGGCCGCTCGTTCCTGTGGAACCTGCATGCCGTGATCGGCACCTGGTGCCTGGTGGTGTATGTGATGCTGACCCTGACCGGCATGTACTGGGCCTACGACTTTGTGCGCGACCATATCGACGCCTGGGCCGGCAAGCCGCCGCGCACGGCGCAGGCGCCGGCAAAGCCAGGTCAAGCGCGCGAGAAAAAACCGCAGGCCGCGCCAGTCGTCATCGACACCACCGTGGCCTGGAACGCCTTCCGGCAGCGCGCCGGCGCCTGGACCCTGGCCACCGTGCGCATGCCATCGCGCGCCGGCGAAGCGGTGCAATTCACCTGGCTGGCGGCGGACGCGCCGCACGACCGCGCGCGCAGCACCATGGCCATCCTGCCAGCCGACGGCCAGATCACCGAAGACAAGCCCTACGGCCAGCAAGGCACGGGGTCGCGCCTGGTCAGCGTGATTTACCCGCTGCATATGGGCACCTACTTCGGTTTGCCGGGCCGCATTATCGTCACCGTCGCCAGCCTGTGCATGCCGCTGTTCGGCATTACCGGCTGGATGCTCTACCTGGGCCGGCGCAAGGCCAAGCGGGCCGTGGCCGCGCAGCGCGCCATGCTGGGCGCCGGTGCGCAAGGCGCCCATGTCAGCGCCCTGCCAACCCTGGTGGCCTACGCCAGCCAGTCGGGCCAGGCCGAACGACTGGCCCTGGAAAGCGCGCGCGCCCTGCAGCAGGCCGGCGTGCCGGTCGACGTGCAGTCGCTCGATCAATTGACGCCGTCGCAACTGAGCCAGTATGAACGGGCGCTGATCGTTGCCAGCACCTTTGGCGAAGGCGAAGCGCCGGACGGCGCGCGCCGCTTTGCACGCCTGCTCGGCGACAGCAAGGCGCCCGAACTGAGGCGCCTGAACTTTGGCCTGCTGGCCCTGGGCGACCGCCATTACACCGAATTCTGCGGCTTTGGCCATGCGCTCGATGCGCGCCTGCGCGCGCTGGGCGCGACCGCCTTGTTCCCGCTGATCGAAGTCGACAAGCACGACGCCCAGTCGCTGGCCGACTGGTCGCAAGCGCTGGCGCGCGCCAGCGGCAGCCCCATCGACGCCATCGGCCACCAGGAAGCAGCCTCGTACGATGCGTGGACACTGACGCGCCGGGTGCTGCTCAATGCCGGCAGCCAGGGCGGCGCGCTGTACGAAATCGGCTTGTCCCGACCGACCGGCAGGCAATGGGAAGCGGGTGCGCTGGCCGAGATCATCGCTTGCAATATCGATGGCAGCGAAGGGCTCGACGCCGGCGGCAGCGCGCCGCATGCGCCGCGCAGCTATTCGCTGGCGTCCATGCCGCAGGACGGCGAACTGCAGTTGCTGGTGCGCCAGGAACGCCACCAGGGCGACACCAATGGCGGCTATGGCGTGGCCTCGGGCTGGCTGACGCAGTTCGCGCCGATCGGGAGCGCCATCCGCCTGCGCCTGCAAGCCAACCCGGCCTTCGCGCCGGCCTTGACCGATGTGCCGTGCATTTATATCGGCAACGGCTCGGGCCTGGCCGGCCTGCGTTCGCACCTGCGCGCGCGCCGCCAGGCCGGGCTGGCTCGCAACTGGCTGCTGTTCGGCGAGCGCCAGCGCAGCGTCGACAGCGTCTGCGCGCAGGAGCTGGAAGCGTGGCTGCAGGAAGGCCACCTGGCGCGCCTGGACCGCACCTTTTCGCGCGACGGCGAACCGCGCGAATATGTGCAGGACCGCCTGCGCAGCGCCGCCGATGAGTTGCACGCCTGGCTGCGGGACGGCGCCATCATCTACGTGTGCGGCAACCTGCAGGGCATGGCGGCCGGCGTCGATGCGGTGCTGCTCGACGCGCTGGGCCAGGATGGACTGGACGCGCTGCGCGCGCAAGGGCGCTACCGCCGCGACGTTTATTGATCTGGCGCAGACGAGCGTGACAGCCGGCGTCCTGTGTGGGGCGCCGCACGGTCGGGCCACGCCATCGGCCTACAGTGGAGCCATCTTTTTCAGCATGAGGTGCGCCATGAAAAACCCCTGGATGAGCATGTACCTGAGCGCCGCCAACCGCGTCGCCAGCACGGCGCGCGGCCAAGCGACGGCCGCCATCAAGCGCGAAGCGGCGAAAAACACGCGGCAGCTGACGCAAGTGTGGTTCGATTCCCTGCTGCCGCCGGCAGGCCGTCCGCGCAAACAGCGCAAGGCAAAATAAGGTCGAAACGGCACAGCTTGCTGCGGTGCGTCACAGCTATAAGTTGAACTTGTCGCCAGCTGTCCTACACTGCCGTCATGATGTCGTAGCATGACCGGCTGGCGCCGCATCCCCGCGCTGCCGCCGGCTTGCCGGGAGATGATCATGTTGACGCTCAAAGTGCTGGCCTGCCTTGCCCTGTCGTCGCTGATGCTGGTGCCGGTGGTGTTGCAGCGGTCCAATCCTTCCCTGGCGCAAGTGATGCAGACGCCCAATGTCGACGCCCATGCCATGTGGTCACAATGGCCGCAGCGTTGACACAGGTAGCTGTCGCCGGCGTTTGATCCCTGTGAAACTTTGACCCAGGTCATGGATTTCCGCGTCCAGCACGTCCACACTGGAACAGCCCGCTCAGCCCGAGGACGGGCTTACACAGGAGCTGGCATGTTGACATCTCAATGGAAACAGGACATGGCGCTGGGCGTTCCCGCCATCGACGAGGCGCACGAAGCGCTGTTTGACGAACTGGCGCGGCTGGCGCAACTGGCTGACCAGCATTTCAGCGCGGCCTTTCGCAAGCTGATCGCGGCCGTGGAGCGCGATTTCCGCGAAGAGGAAGACTTGATGGAAGAAATCGGTTTTACGTCGCTGGCCAACCACCGCGAACAGCATGCGCGCGTGCTGAGCGGCCTGCACCATGCCTGGGCCGCCGTCGACGAAGGCGACCTGGCGCAGGGACGCCACGCGCTGACGCTGCTGCCGCAATGGCTGCTGTTTCACCAGGCCACGATGGACCTGGCGCTGGCTGCGGCGCTGGAAATCGTGCAGCGCCAGTCCGACTGAAGCGCCCTAGAGCAGCAGCACCGTGGCCTGCTCCGGCAGCACCACGCGATACTGGCCCGGGTATTTGTCCTGGCCATCGAACGCCTTGCAATACACGGGCTGGTTGATGTCGTTGACGGCCGCATCATTCATGGGCAGGGTGGCGATCAGTTGCTGATCCTGCATCAGCTGCAAAGCGCTGCCCCGCTCGGGCGCGCAAAACGCCAGCGACCTGATCTCGCTGGCGAACAGCCGCTTGTACCAAGGCGTGATCGCGTGCACGGCCAGCCTGGCGTCGTGCAGCACCTGTGCCACCCTGGCCATGGTCCAGGCGTCGCGCGCCACGGCAGGCTGGATCACCATATTGGCCGTCAGTTCTCCCCTGCCCTTGTTGACCAGGAAACTGCCATCCTGGGCCGCGATCTCGTCATTGATGGGCACGATAAAGACACCGCCCTCGCCGACCTTGATCGCCATTGGCGCGCCATCGCCCTGCAAGGCCACGCGCACATCGTCGATGGTGGCGCTGAGCTTGGCCGGAATCAGCCGCAAGGCCATCACCACATTGCCGCGCGAGACCTGCCATACTTTTTTTGCCGTCAGATAGCTGTCGCGGTAGGCCGTAAAACGCACGCGCGGCGCCGCCGCCAGGTTGCTGGCGGTGACCTTGACCGACTGCGGCGTCACTTCCAGCAACTCGGAGGCGACAGGCTCGTCGGCAGGCGCGGCTGGAGCGGCTGGATCGGCGGGAACGTCTTGCGCTGGCGCCGGCGCTGTGTCCTGCTGCGGCAGCGCCGCCGGCTGCTCGTGCGCGGGCGCAGCAGGTGGCGCCGTCTGCACTTCCTGGGCATGGCCCGGCGACACGGCGCACAGCCATCCGGCACAGGCGATCCCTATCCATCTACGCATGCGACTCCTTCATCTGGCAAATTATCCTCTGCGCATTATCGCAGAACCATTTGAACAACGTGCACGTCCATGGACGGCTGTTTTGTGGCGAGGTCTCACTCGCGCCGCCAGTGGGCTGGCGCGGGCAAGTCGTAGCCTTCGAGCAAGGGGCCACCGGCCGGCGCCAGTATCGCCGCCGCCACTTGCGCATAGGCGTGCTGGCCGGCCGCCAAGTCGCTGGCCACCAGTCGCTGTGCGCAATCGAGCTGTTGGGCGAGCGTCGCATCGGCCGCATGCAACTGGCGAAACAGATGCTTGCCGCTACCGCTCCACCGTCCCGCCGCGCGCAGGTGCAGGTCGGCCAGCATGCCGTACAGCTCGCAGGCCACGGCCATCGCTTCGGCCGGATGGCGGCTGTCGACCAGGTCTTCGAGCGCGGTGGTAATGGCGTAGCGGCGCTGCCGCGATTGCAGCGTGGTCAGTACCGGCGGCCCGGCCGCGCAAGTGGCCTGGGCCAGCGCCCGCAGCGCGTCATATTGCGTGCCTGGCGCCACGATATTCTCGCCTTCCACCACCATCATCGCCAGCGGCACCTTGCCGCCCGGTGCATCGACATCGCGGCAAAAATAGCGGAACGTCGCCAGGTCATGCACAAACAGTTCGACCGTGCGCCCCTGGTAAATAATGGTGTTGCGCCAGGCGGCATCGACATGGTCGAACAGCAGCAGCAAGTCGATATCGGAACTGGCGGTCTGCCTGCCAGTGGCAAACGAGCCGCCGATCACGGCCGCCACCGCGCCCGCATAACGTTCATGCACCAGCTGCACGGCCAGCGCGCGGATCTCTTCGTAAGTCGCCATCATTTCCATCAACATCCTCCTGACGGCATGTTACACGTGTTTATATGCTGATAAACTGGGCGCCATCGTCGCTCACAAGGATAACCCATGCATTGTGTTTGCAAGATCATGCCCTCGCCCGTGGGCGAACTGACGTTGGTGGCGCGCGGCGATGCGCTGGCGGCCATTTTGTGGCAGGACGACAAGCCGACGCGGGTGCGACTGGGCGCGCTGCGCGAAGACGGCGCGCATCCGGTGCTGCTGCGGGTACAGCAGCAATTGCGCGAGTATTTTGCCGGCACGCGCCAGCAATTCGAGGTGCCGCTGGACTTTGGCGGCACCGATTTCCAGAAACAGGTATGGCAGGCGCTGCTGACGATACCGTTCGGCCAGACGCGCAGCTATGGCGAGATCGCGCGCCAGATCGGCAAGCCGGCCGCCGTGCGCGCCGTCGGCGCGGCCAATGGCAGAAATCCCATCTCCATTATCGCGCCCTGCCACCGGGTGATCGGCGCCAGCGGCGCGCTGACCGGGTTTGCGGGCGGCCTGGAGGCCAAGCAAACCTTGCTGGCGCTCGAAGGCATCGCCCTGTCGAGCGCGCAGGATGCGCAAAAAACCGGCCTGGCCACGCGGCGCGCGCGGCAAGTCGACCTGGCGCAGGGCACCTTGTTCTAGTTTATTCGCCCAGCAAAGCCAGTGATTCGAGCCAGGCTGCCTTCCACGGCCTTAGCTGCGGCTGGGTGGCAAACGCCTTTTTCAGGTGCGGCATCGGCACGCGATGCACATCGTGCAGACCGAAGGCCAGGGTGACAGGATTCCACAGGTAATTGTTCTTGCCGCCGCGCGAATTCTTGCGCACCCGCGCGCCATCGTCGCCAAAAATCCCCTGCCCCGCCAGCATGCCCTGCTCCAGGTTGATCTTGCCGACGCCGGCAAACGCTTGCACGATCTCGTGGCG
Source organism: Janthinobacterium psychrotolerans (assembly GCF_001677885.1). Lineage (GTDB taxonomy): Bacteria > Pseudomonadota > Gammaproteobacteria > Burkholderiales > Burkholderiaceae_D > Janthinobacterium > Janthinobacterium psychrotolerans. The sequence continues at coordinate 56,713 of NZ_LOCQ01000052.1, forward strand.
CTCCAGCCCTTTCAGGCTTTCCTGCGGCGCCAACGGCGTTTCCGGTTCGACCGGCGTGGGGTTCAGCAATTCCTTCACCAGCTTCAGCAGGTCGCGTTCCTGGAAGTGCAAGCCGTCCAGCGACGCGCGCAGGCCTGGCTCCTGCAGGGCAATCGCCAGGTTGCCGGAGTCGCGCGTAAAACGCAGCAACACATCGGTGCCGCCGGCGGCCAGGTGCTGCTTGTCTTCGATAAACACCACCGGCGCCGCGTAGCGCGTCACGCCGTCGTGGAACAGCTCGGCCCATTGCTGGGAATAGTCGATCCACACATAGGGCAAGCCGCCCTCTTCCAGCAGCCGCGCCAGGGTCCAGGGCGTGCCCGTCTGTGTTTGCAGCCACTGGCAAGCCTGGTCGGCGGTGGCGCGGTAGGGCAAGGAAGAGAGCGTGGTGGTCATGGTGCAGTCCCGTCAAAAGAATGGTGCGCAGTGTAGCACTGCCCACCATGCGGGGCGCTCGTCTGCCATTGCGCATATCACCGATACTTGTCGGGCGTGGTGTCGCCGTCGACCATTTCGTACCACATTGCATTGAGCACGGCGAACATCGCCGCCAGCGGAAGGCCCAGTATCCAGGCGAAATACCACATGATGATTTCCTTTGAAAAATGAATTAATAGGCGTGACCGTTGCCGTCTGCGATCGCCTGGCCGTCGACCTTGCCCCACAACACTTTATAAACCCAGCTCGTGTAGGCCACGATGATGGGAATAAAGATGGTGGTGGCCACCAGCATGATGAACAGCGTCATGTGGCTCGATGACGAATCCCACACCGTCAGGCTGGCGCGCGGATCGAGCGACGACGGCAGAATGAAGGGAAACATCGAGGCGCCCACGCTGAGGATGATGGCGGCAATGCCCAGCGCGCTGGCCAGCAAGGCCGGCACGGCGCGGCGCAGGCGCAGGAACAGCAGGGCCAGCAGCGGCGACAGCAGTCCCAGCACCGGCGCGGCCCAGCTCCACGGATGGGCCGCATAGTTGGCGAACCAGGCGCCGGCCGCCACTTCGGCCGTCTTGAACATGGGGTTCGACGGACCGGCCACGGCAATCGCGCTGGTAATGCGGTAGCCATCGACCCTGGCCCACAGCGCCACGCCGGCGGCCGCATACAGCGCCACGGTGGCGAGCGCGGCCACGCTGCCAAAGGCGCGCGCCCGCTCGGCCACGGCACCATCGGTTTTCAGCTGCAGCCAGGTGGCGCCGTGCATCACCAGCATCGCCACCGACACCAGGCCGGCCAGCAGGGCAAACGGATTGAGCAAGCCGAAGAAGCTGCCTTCATAAAAGATATGCATGTCGTCGGAAAAGCGGAAAGGCACGCCTTGCAGCACATTGCCCATCGCCACGCCGAAGATCAGGGCCGGCACGAAGCCGCCGATAAACAGGGCGATATCCCAGCGCGCGCGCCAGGCCGGGTCTTCGCGCTTGCTGCGGAATTTAAAGGCGACCGGGCGCAGGATCAGCGCCACCAGGATCACGAACATGGCCAGATAAAAGCCCGAGAACGACACCGCATACAGCTGCGGCCAGGCGGCGAAGATGGCGCCGCCGCCCAGGATCAGCCACACCTGGTTGCCTTCCCATACGGGGCCGATGCTGTTGATGATGACCCGGCGTTCCAGGTCGGTCTTGCCGGCAAACGGCAGCAGGATGCCGGTGCCGAGATCAAAGCCGTCGGTGACGGCAAAGCCGATCAGCAGCACGCCGATCAACAGCCACCAGATCAGGCGCAGGGTTTCATACGATAACAATTCATGCAGGATCACGATGCGGCTCCTCAGGCGGGTTGTATGGCGGCGGGTTGAACGGCGGGCGGCACCGGCGGCGCGGCAGGCGCATGCTGGTCCGGCCCTTTGCGGATGGTTTTGAGCATCAGCTTCATTTCGATGACCAGCAGCACCGTATAGATGGCGGCAAAGCCGGCGATGGTGATCAGCAAGGTCGTCACGCCCAGGTTCGACACCGCCACGGCGGTCGGCAGCACGCCTTCGATGACCCACGGCTGGCGGCCCAGCTCTGCCACGATCCAGCCCGCTTCAGCGGCCACCCATGGCAGCGGGATGGCGCACACGGCCACTTTCAGCAGCCAGCGATGGGCGTCCAGCCTGCGGCGCACGGACAGCACGAAAAACGTCCCCGTCAGCAGGATGAAGAACATGCCCAGGCCGACCATCACGCGGAAGGACCAGAACAGCGGCGCCACCGGTGGCACCGTGTCCAGCGCGGCCCTGGCGATCTGCTCTTGCGTGGCCAGGCGCGGATCGTCGACATAGCGTTTCAGCAGCAAGGCGTAGCCCAGCGACTGGCCTTTCGATTCGAACATGGCCGTCGCCGCTTCCGGCACCACGCCGCCGGGCGGCACGGCGCGGATGGTTTGCAGCGCGTCATAGGCCTTGATACCGTCGCGTATCAGCAATTGGCCGCGTTCGACCAGCTGCGCGATGCCGGGAATCTCGGTATCGAGCGAACGCGTGCCGATCAGGCCCATCACCATCGGAATATGCAGGGCATAATGGGTTTCGCGCGCGGCCTGGTCGGGAAAACCGATGGCCGTAAACGCCGCCGGCGCCGGTTCCGTTTCCCACATCGCTTCGATGGCGGCCAGTTTCATCTTCTGATGCTCGGACGCCAGGTAGCCGCTTTCATCGCCGAGCACCGCCACCGACAGCGACGCCGCCAGGCCGAAGGAAGCGGCCACTGTCATCGAGCGCTTGGCCAGCTGCACATGGCGCCCCTTGAGCAAGTACCAGGCCGACACGCCGAGCACGAAAATGGCGGCCACCGTATAGCCGGCCGACACCGTGTGCACGAACTTGGCCTGCGCCACCGGATTGGTCAGCACGGCGCCAAAATCCGTCACTTCCATGCGCATGGTTTGCGGATTGAAGGCCGCGCCGACCGGATTTTGCATCCAGCCGTTGGCGATCAAAATCCACAGGGCCGAGAAATTCGAGCCGATGGCGACCAGCCAGGTGGTCACCAGGTGGCCGCGCGCCGACAATTTATCCCAGCCAAAAAAGAACAGGCCGACAAAGGTCGCTTCGAGGAAGAAGGCCATCAAGCCTTCGATCGCCAGCGGTGCGCCGAAAATATCGCCCACATAATGGCTGTAATAGCTCCAGTTCATGCCGAACTGGAATTCCATCACGATGCCGGTGGCCACGCCCATGGCGAAGTTGATGCCGAACAGCACGCCCCAGAATTTGGTCATGTCGCGCCAGATGGTGCGGCCCGTCATCACGTACACGGTTTCCATGATGGCGAGGATCACCGACAAGCCGATGGTCAGCGGAATGAAAATGAAGTGGTAAAGCGCCGTCAGCGCAAATTGCAATCTTGATAGTGCAACAATATCGAGGTCCATGATGTTCCTGTTTGTTTCCTGTATTTACTTCGTTAAACCGCTTGTACTGCAAAAAAAATGCTCAATCGGCGCGCATGCCATCGAGCGCACGGTCGAATGCCGGCGTGCCGCGCCGCGCTTCGGCCACGATGCGCCCATGGCGCAGCGTCAGCAGCCGGTCCGCCAGTTGCGCCTCGCGCCGCAGATGCGTGGCGATCAGCAGGCTGCGCCCGCTGCTGCGCTCGGCGAGCCGGCGCAGCACATCGCTGGCGGTGGCGGCATTGAGCGCCTCGGTGGCTTCGTCGAGCAGCCACAGGGGAGCGTCGTGCAGGAACAGCCGCGCCAGCGCCAGGCGGCGCGACTGTCCACCCGACAAGCCCAGGCCGCCCTCGCCCAGCGGCGTGTCGAGGCCGTGGGTGAGTGCCCGCACCTCGTGTTCCAGGCCGGCCGCCTGCAAGGCTTCCCACAATTGGCCGTCCGTGGCGCCGGGGTCGGCCAGGCGCAGGTTGTCGCGCAGGCTGTCCTGGAACAGTTCGGTTCTTTGCGTAAACAAGCAGGCACGCGGCGCGCTGAGCGTGCCCGACAAGGGCGCGATCTCGCGCGCGGCCAGGGCCAGCAGGGTCGACTTGCCAGCGCCGCTGGGGCCGATCAGCGCGACTTTTTCGCCGGGCGCCACCACCAGGCTGACGCCATGCACGATGGCGGCCTGGCTGCCGGCGTGCGCCGCACTGACCGCTTCCAGGCGCAGGCCGCTGCTCGCCGGCGCCGCCGGCGGCAGCGCCGTTTCCGCCACGCGCGGATCGAGCCGGCGCAGCGCCAGCAGCATGCGTCCCGCTTCCAGCGCGCCACGGCGCAGGCCGGCAAACGGTTCCATGGCGGTCAAGGCCACCAGCACCGCCAGCGCCGCGGCCGGCACGCCGATCCGCTGGCCATCGACCAGGGCGGCGCTGGCCAGCACGACGCCAGCCAGGGTGATGCTGCCCAGCACGCCATAGGCGGCGCCGGCGCTGGCGTCCAGGCGCTGCAGCGCGATATCGGTGGCGGCCAGCGACTGGTCGGTCCGCGCCAGCAGCTGGCATTGCGCGCCCAGGCGCCCGGCCATCGCCAGGTCGGTCTGGCCGGCCACCAGGTCGATCGCGCCCGAGCGCAGCTGTTCGAGGGCGCGCGACCGTACCATGGCGTGGCGGCGCGCGCGGCGCAGCAACAGCGACGCGATGGCGCCGCCGCCAAGCAACAGCCAGGCGGCAAACACCAGGCCCAAAGCAAGGTCGAGAAACGCCAGCGCCAGGCCGGCCAGCAGGGCCGCGCAGATGGCGGCAAACACCGGCACCAGCAGGCGCAGATACAGCGCTTCGAGCGCGTCGATATCGGCCGTCAGGCGAAACAGCATTTTGGCCGGCTGGCGCAGCAGCCGGTGGCCGGCCGCCGGCAGCGACCAGCGGCGAAACAGCCGCACGCGCAAGGCGGCCAGCGCGGCAAACGTCGCGTCATGGGTAAGCAGGCGCTCCGCATAGCGAGTGCCGGTACGGCCGATCGCCAGCAGGCGGATGCCGGCCGATGGCGCAAATACATCGAACGCCAGCGCGGTGCTGGAAGCCAGCCCGGCGATCGAGGTGGCGCTGATAAACCAGCCGGACAGGCCCAGCAGCGCCATGCCGGCCACCACCGTGAGGGCCGACAGCGCGGCCCCCAGCAGCATCTTGCGCGGCTGGTCCAGCAACAGCTGGCGCAACACGGGATGGGATAGCAACCTGGTTTTCATGCCTGCAGCTCCTGCGTTTGCGCGCCCAGCAGCACACGGCGCGGCAGGCGCGCCGCCAGTACCGGGTCGTGGGTGGCGACGATCATGGTCTTGCCTTGGGCCAGCTTCAGCAGCGCGTCGGTCACGCGCGCCGCCGTTTCGCTGTCGAGGTGGGCGGTCGGCTCGTCGACCAGCAGCAGATCGGCCTGCGGGTGGATGGCCACGCGGGCCAGCGCCAGGCGCACAGCCTCGCCACCGGACAGGCCGTGGGCGCCGTCACCGAGCATTACACCGGGCTGCGCCTGGGACACCGTGGCCAGTTCGGCCAGGCGCAGCGCCGCACTCACCGCCGCCACGTCCGCCAGCTCCCGGCCCAGCGTGATGTTCTGGCTGACGGAGGCGGCAAACACGTGTGGCCGCTGCCCCATCCAGGCCATGCGCTGGCGCAGGCCGCCAACCGTGGCGTCGTCCAGCGCCACGCCGTCAATATGGATGATGCCGCTGCCTGCCGGCAGCAAGCCGGCGATCAGCGACAGCAAGGTGGACTTGCCGGCGCCGCTGGCGCCCAGCAGGGCCACGTGTTCACCGGGGCGCACCTGCAAGTCGAGACCGTCGAACAGCGGCGCTTCGCCGGGATGAGCAAACTGCACGTGCTGCAAGCGCACTGCCGGCGGTGCGGCGGGCGCCGCAGAGGACGCGATGGCGTCTGCTGCGGCATGGCCCGGCATGGCGACGCCGCCGTCGGCCAGGTCAGCCAGCGCGGCCAGGCCCGCCTCGCCGGCCGCCTTGTCGTGCCAGACGGCCGCCAGTTCGCGCAGCGGCTCGAAAAAGGCGGGCGCCAGCAGCAGGATGAACAGCCCTTCGTTCAAGCGCAGTTTGCCGCCCCAGCTGCCGAAATGGAAGGTGCCCAGCAAGGAAAAGCCGATATACGCCGCCACCATCGCCACGCCCAGGGCGGAAAACAGTTCCAGCACGGCGGAAGACAGAAAAGCGATGCGCAGCACGGCCATGGTGCGGCGGCGCAGCGATTGCGCGCTGGCGTCGAGCCGCCCGGCCGTGGCGTCGACGGCGCCGACGGCGCGCAAGGTGGCCAGGCCGCGCAGGCGGTCGAGCAAAAAGGCATTCATGCCGCCCATCTCCACCATCTGCGCGCGGCTGGCCGCCTGCGCCCCCATGCCAACCAAAGCCATAAAGACGGGAATCAGGGGCGCGGCGACCAGCAATATCAGGGCGGCAAGCCACGACAGCGGCGCAATGGCGGCCACGATCGTCAAAGGCACCAGCAGCACTTTCCAGCGCGTGGGCCGGTAGCGCACCAGATAGGGCACGATGGCTTCGGCCTGCTCGGCAATCACGCTGGCGGCCTGGCCGGACTGGGCGCGCTGGCGGTCCAGCGGCGAGCGCTGCGCCAGCGCCAGCGCCACCTGCGCGCGCAGGGCCGACAGATGGGTACGCGCGGCCGCATACACGGTGCACGCGCCCCACGCCTCGGCGCCGGCGCGCAGCAAGCCCAGCAAAACAATGCCGGCCGCCGGCGGCACTGCCCCATGCCAGCCGGTGCCCGCCGCCATGCTGGAAATGGCCGAGGCCAGCAGGGCAGCCTGGGGCAGCCACAACAGGGCGGCGCCGCCCTGGACCAGGCTGGCAAGACGGGGCAGGACGAAACGCGGCAAGGCAGGAAGCGGGGTGGCCATGAAAAATTCTCTCTTGCTTGTACTTATTGAGTTTTCAGTAATTTCTGTAAATTCGATTTTTTGTATAATACTGCGAAACCTGTCGAATATCAATTGACCCGCCGCAAATAGAGTGCAAAACTTCCAGTTAATTATGAAAACTCATCACATTGAAATGACGCCGCTGATCCTGACCTTCGTCAGTCACTTTGGCGAAATGGGCAGCCGCTGGGGTTTCAACCGCACGGTGGGCCAGGTCTATGCGCTGCTGTTCGTGTCCGAGCAGCCGCTGCATGCCGACGAGATCGCCGAGCACCTGAGTTTTTCGCGCTCGAACGTCAGCATCGGTCTGAAGGAATTGCAGGGCTGGGGCTTGATACGCCTGACGCGCATACCGGGCGACCGGCGCGAGTATTTCTCGTCCCTCGGCGACGTCTGGCAGATTTTCCGGGTGGTGGCGGCCGAACGGCGCCGCCGCGAAGTGGCGCCGACCTTGACGGTGCTGCGCGAATCGCTGATGGCGCCGGCCAATGAGCCGGGCGACAAGTATGCCCAGGAGCGCATGCGCGAAATGTATGAGCTGGTGGACCTGGCCAATACCTGGTTCGACGACCTGCAGCGGCTGTCGCCGGAATCGATGGCGCAGCTGATGAAGATGGGCGCCAAGGTGCAAAAACTGTTGAACGCCAAGGATCGCCTGTTTGGCGCGGGCAATAAAGAAGAATAGATGTGGATGCAAGAGCGCATCGAGGGCCAGCGATCGCTGGTCCGCCCAGAGGGAATCGAACCCCCATTCACGGTTTAGAAGACCGTTGTCCTATCCGTTGAACGATGGGCGGAAAGGTGCAGTATTTTAACTGATGCAGGAATGGCGGCAACTAACGCCATCCACAATTGAAAACGGGCTGTCATTTCTGACAGCCCGTTCATGACTTTGGTCGGAGTACAAGGATTCGAACCTTGGACCCCCTGGTCCCAAACCAGGTGCGCTACCGGGCTGCGCCACACTCCGAAGACAAGATAATAAGGCCTGGCAACAATTTCGTCAATTGCCAGAGGCAAATTAGATGAAAATAACTATCGCCAGGCCCTGGTGGCGGCAAATTATGCCGTCAACTTGTCGGCGATGCGGCGGGCCATGGCTTCCGCCTTCTCGTTGTCCTTCGCTTCGACCATCACGCGTATCAGCGGTTCCGTGCCCGAGGCGCGGATCAGCACGCGGCCGGTGTCGCCCAGTTCGGCTTCCACCTTGGCCGTCTCGGCCACCATGGCGGCGTTCTGCGTCCAGTCGGTGCCGGGCGCCACGCGCACATTGATCAGGGTCTGCGGGAACAGGACCAGCTCGCTGACGCACTGCTGCAGGCTCTGGCCGCTGCGCTTGAGGGCCGACAGCACTTGCAAGGCCGATACGATGCCATCGCCGGTGGTGTGCTTGTCCAGGCACAGCAGATGGCCGGAGCCTTCGCCGCCCAGGATCCAGCCCTTCTCTTTCATCACTTCCAGGACGTAGCGGTCGCCGACCTTGGCGCGCGCAAAACCGATGCCCTGCTGCCTGAACAGCACTTCGAGCGCCATATTGGTCATCAGGGTGCCGACGGCGCCCGCCACCGGGCCGGTGGCCAGGCGGTCCTTGACCATCACGTACAGCAGTTCGTCGCCGTTGTACAGGCGGCCAGTGGCGTCGCACATGATCAGGCGGTCGGCGTCGCCGTCGAGGGCGATGCCGAGATCGGCGCCGTGCTCGACCACGGCCGCGGCCATCGCCTTGGTGGCGGTGGCGCCGAAACCGTCGTTGATATTGAAGCCGTCAGGCTTGTTGCCGATGGCGATGACTTCCGCACCCAGCTCATGCAGCACATGGGGGGCGATATGGTAGGCCGCACCGTGTGCGCAATCGACGACGATCTTCAGGCCATGCAGGTCGAGCTCGTTTGGAAAGGTGCTCTTGCAAAACTCAATGTAGCGGCCCGACGCGTCATCGAGGCGCGTGGCGCGGCCGAGCTTTTCGGACGACACGCAATCCATCGGCTCATCTAGCGCCGCTTCGATTTCCTGCTCCAGGCTGTCGGGCAGCTTGGTGCCCTGGCCGGAAAAGAACTTGATGCCATTGTCATGGTAAGGGTTGTGCGAGGCGGAAATCACCACGCCGGCCGTCAGGCGCAGCGCGCGCGTCAGGTAGGCAATCGCCGGCGTCGGCACGGGGCCGGCCAGCATCACGTCCACGCCGGCGGCGGCCAGTCCCGCTTCGAGCGCCGCTTCCAGCATATAGCCGGAAATACGCGTGTCCTTGCCGATCAGCACGGTGGGATGCACCTTGCTGTTTTGCGCCTTGACCAGCACCTTGCCGGCCGCGTAGCCCAGGCGCATCACGAAATCAGGGGTAATCGGGGCCTTGCCCACCAGGCCGCGGATGCCATCGGTACCAAAATACTTGCGTGTCATATTCTTCTCTTTTATTGTATATAGTAAATTTTACAAACTCAATGTGCCGTGCGCCAGACCTGCAGCGCATCGACGGTTTCACCCACATCATGTACCCGCACGATCTGCGCACCGTGCGCGACCGCAGCGAGCGCGCCGGCGATACTGCCCGCCAGGCGCTGCTCGACCGGACGGCCGGTGACGGCTCCGATCATCGATTTGCGCGACAGGCCGGCCAGTACCGGCAGGCCCAGTTCACTGCGTAACTGCGCAGTTGCGCGCAGCAAAGCATAATTTTGCTCGACCGTCTTGCCGAAGCCAAAGCCGGGATCGATGCACAGGCGCTCGCGCTCGATGCCGGCCGCCACCATCGTGTCGACCCGCTCGCGCAAGAATTCCGTGACTTCGCGCACCACGTCCTCATAGTGCGGCTGGTCCTGCATGGTCTGCGGCACGCTTTGCATGTGCATGATGCACAGCGCACAGTCGCTGCCGCGCACGGCCTCGATGGCGCCCGGCGCGCGAAAACCGTTGATGTCGTTGATCATGTCGGCGCCGGCCAGGATGGCTTCGCGCATCACTTCAGGCTTGTAGGTATCGACCGAGAGCGGCTTGCCACAGTCGCGCAGCGCGTACAGCACCGGCATCACGCGCTGCAACTCGTCGGCCAGCGGCAGCGGCGGCGCGCCAGGGCGGCTCGACTCGCCGCCGATATCGATGATGTCGGCGCCGTCAACGATCATCTGCTCGGCGCGCGACAGGGCAAACTCCAGGTGCTGGAATTTGCCGGCGTCGGAAAAGGAATCGGGGGTGATATTCAGGATGCCCATCACCAGGGCGCTGCCGCCGGGCGCCTGCCCCTGCAGCTGGAAGCCGAAGCGGCCACATTGTAAATACTGTCGCATGTCACTTGAAAGGTGGAGGATGTGGAGTGGCAACGAAAAAGGGCAAGGATTGCTCCTTACCCTTTCCTGCCATTGCCGCCTGTTATCAGGCAGTCACAATCAGGCTGGCGCCGTCACGTTCGGCGAGATGCCGCCGGCGCCGCTGTCGCCCGCATTGCGGCGTGGTGGAATGACCTTCGGCGGACGCGGCTCCAGGCCGGCCATGATGTCGTTGATCTGCTCGGCATCGATGGTTTCCCATTCCAGCAGCGCCTTGGTCATCATTTCGACCTTGTCGCGATTGCTTTCCAGCAACTTGCGCGACAGTGCATATTGCGTGTCGAGGATGCTGCGGATTTCGGCGTCGACCTTTTGCTGGGTCGCTTCCGAGATCGTCTTGGTGGCGCCACCGAAGAAGCCTTCGTTTTCGCTGTCCTCGTAGACCATCACGCCCATGCTGTCGGACATGCCGAAGCGGGTGACCATCGAGCGGGCCAGCTTGGTGGCGCGCGAGAAGTCGTTCGAGGCGCCAGTCGACATCTGGCCGACGAAGATTTCTTCAGCGATACGGCCACCGAACAGGATGGAAATTTCTTCCAGCATCTTGTCCTTGTAGGCCGACAGGTTGTCGTGTTCCGGCAACTGCCAGGTCAGGCCCAGGGCCCAGCCGCGCGGCATGATCGTCACTTTATGGACCGGATCGGCTTTCGGCAGCAGCTTCGCCACCACCGCGTGGCCGGACTCGTGATACGCGGTATTGCGGCGCTCTTCCTCGCGGATGATCATCGACTTGCGCTCGGGACCCATGTAGATCTTGTCTTTTGCGTCTTCGAAGTCCGACATTTCCACCAGGCGCTTGCTGCGGCGCGCGGCGAACAGGGCTGCCTCGTTGACCAGGTTGGCCAGGTCCGCGCCCGAGAAACCAGGCGTGCCGCGGGCCAGGATATCGGCCTTGACATCGGTGCCGATAGGCACTTTGCGCATGTGCACGTTCAGGATCTGTTCACGGCCGCGGATATCGGGCAAGCCCACCGACACCTGGCGGTCGAAACGGCCAGGGCGCAACAGTGCTTTGTCGAGCACATCGGCACGGTTGGTGGCGGCCACGACGATCACGCCGGAGTTCGCTTCAAAACCGTCCATCTCGACCAGCAACTGGTTCAGGGTCTGTTCGCGCTCGTCGTTGCCGCCGCCGGTGCCGGCGCCACGGTGGCGGCCGACCGCATCGATCTCGTCGATGAAGATGATGCAAGGCGAGTGTTTCTTGGCGTTTTCAAACATGTCGCGCACGCGGGACGCACCCACGCCGACGAACATTTCCACGAAGTCGGAGCCCGAGATCGAGAAGAACGGCACCTTGGCTTCGCCGGCGATGGCGCGCGCCAGCAGGGTTTTACCGGTACCCGGAGGACCGACCATCAGCACGCCGCGCGGAATGCGGCCGCCCAGTTTCTGGAACTTGCTCGGATCCTTGAGGAAGTCGACCACTTCGTTGACTTCTTCTTTCGCTTCGTCGCAACCGGCGACGTCGGCGAAAGTGACCGTGTTGCTCGCTTCATCCATCATGCGGGCTTTCGACTTGCCGAACGAGAATGCCCCGCCCTTGCCGCCGCCCTGCATCTGGCGCATGAAGAAGACCCAGACGCCGATCAGCAACAGCATCGGGAACCAGGATACGAAAATTTGTTGCAGGAAAGATGCTTCCTCGGGCGGACGCACATCGAAATGCACGCCGTTGTCGCGCAGGTCGCCGATCAGACCCTTGTCGAGGCTGGTAGCAGTGGTGCGCACCTTGGTGTCATCCGACAGCTTGGCGGTGATCGAGGAACCTTCGATCACGACATCCTTGACGCGCTTGGCTTTGACTTCATCCAGCAAATCGGAATAAGCGATGGGCTTGCTGCCGCCCGTGGCGCCATGGCTGTCGAACTGCTTGAACAACATGAACAGCAGCAGCAAGACGACTACCCAGATGGCAGATTTGGAAAACATGTTATTCACGAAGACTCCTTGGATGCAGTGCGCATCTTTTTGCTATAGCTAGAAACACGATTTTACTCGCAATAAGCGGGCCGTGCCAAAGCCCGGCTATCCGTGTGCGGCAAAAAAACCGCGCTCACGTCAAGAAATGAAATGCAGTATAAACAATTTGGCTGCATTCACCAGTGTCAGTACCGCACTTCTCGCTCCCATGTGCGGGTTCCAGCTTAAATATCAAGAGCGGAATCGTCTTCTTCAGGGGCATTTTTCATGGGGTGTTTGATGCCCCGGCCCATCAGGAAGATTTCCGACGACTTGTCGCGGCTGGCCTTCGGTTTCTTCTGTACCACGACCTTGAATTCGGTGCGGAATTTTTCCACGATCTGGCTGAAGCCCATATCCTTGAAGCACTTGACCAGCAAGACGCCGGAAGGTTTCAGGTGCAGCTGAGAAAATTCGATGGCCAGGTCGATCAGATGCTCCATGCGCGCGGCGTCCGCCGTGGCGATGCCCGACAGATTGGGCGCCATGTCCGACAGCACCAGATCGACTTTGCGCCCCTGCAGCACCACTTCGAGCTGGCGCAGCACGCGCGCTTCGCGGAAGTCGCCCTGGATGAAATGGAAGTCGGCGATCGGCTCCATTTCCAGCATGTCCAGGCCAATCAGCGTACCATTGACGCCGCCGCCATCCTTGCCGGCCAGCTTGCGGCGCGTGTATTGCGCCCAGCTGCCGGGAGTGCAACCGAGGTCGACAATTACCTGACCAGGCTTGATCAGTTTCTCGTCTTCATCGATTTCCTTGAGCTTGTATGCGGCCCGGGCACGGTAGCCCTCTTTTTGCGCCAACTTCACATATGGGTCATTAATGTGGTCGTGCAACCAGTTTTTGTTTAATTTCTTCTTTGCCATTCGCGTAGAATACTGCTTTTAAGGGAATTACTAAAAATTATTATGCTAAAACTTACACCCGTTGAGCGCAGCGCACTGCGCGCCGAAGCACACGCGCTGAAGCCTATCGTCATTATCGGCGAAGCGGGCTTGACACCTGCTGTCCTCAAAGAGATCGACCTGGGCCTCGATTCACACGGCCTGATCAAAGTACGCGTGTTCGGCGACGACCGCGAAGCGCGCGTCGGAATGTACGAGACGATTTGCGGCAATCTCGGCGCCGCTCCCGTACAACACATAGGCAAACTGCTGGTAATCTACCGTCCGAAAAAAGAAGTGGTGAAGGAGAAGGTCAGTTCCGGCAAGGGCATGCGCGAAGTGACCATCGTCAAAGCCAGCGCCAGCGGCACCAAGCGCCCGAGCGTGACGAAAGTCATGATCAAGGGCAATGAGCGCGTCACCGAAGGCGGTTCGATCAAGCGTGCCAAGCCGCGCCAGAAGAGCGCCAAGAAAAGCGCCTTGGGCAGCAAGTAAGCCCAACCCCAGCCGCCGCCAGGCGGTTGAAACAGAAAGCGGAGCATGGAACTTCCATCGCTCCGCTTTTTTATTGCCATTCCTGCATGCAGATTGTCGGATTACGCGCTGCGCGCTAATCCTACCTACGGTATCGGCTGGTAGGTCGGATTAGCGCGGCCGCAGGCCAGGCGTAATCCGACAACACCGCCAACGCCTACCGCTGTTTCCAGATCAGCACACCCGCCAGCAAGCTCTGCACCCCAAACACCAGCGTCGACACCGCGTGCAGCATGCCGAAGCGGCTGCGCATGGCGTCGTCCATGATGCCCGACGGCGCTTGCGCCTTGAGTTCGCTCATCAGCGGCGTAATGCCGAAATGGCTGACCAGCGCGCACACCAGCATCGACAGCACCAGCGCGCCCAGCAGGCGGCGGCGCTTGGGCTCCAGTGCGCCGGGCGCCCATTGAAGCAAGGCCAGCAGAATCAGCGCGCAGGCGATCGACAGCCACGCTTCCACACGGAACAGACTGCCGGCTATATTGCCTGCCAGCACACGGTCGCTCAGGGTGCCGAACAGCGTCGGCGCCACCACAAAGCCGATGGTCCACAGGCTGCCGGCCCACAGGGTGGCAACCAGGATGCGCACGCGGCCCAGCATCAGATGTACAGCACTTCCAGGATTTCGTATTCGCGCGGGCCGGACGGCGCCTGCACTTCGACCACGTCGCCGGCGTATTTGCCGATCAATGCGCGCGCGATCGGTGAAGTGACGGAGACCTTGTTCAGCTTCAGGTCGGCTTCGTCGAGGCCGACGATCTGGTACGTCACTTTCTGGCCCGATTCCAGGTCTTCCAGGTTCACGGTCGAGGCGAACACCACGCGGCCTTCCGCGTCCAGGGTGGCCGGGTCGATGATCTGGGCCGCGCCCAGCTTGCCTTCGAGTTCGGCGATACGGCCTTCGACGAACGCCTGGCGCTCCTTGGCGGCGTCGTACTCGGCGTTTTCCGACAGGTCACCGTGCGAGCGCGCTTCGGCGATCGCATCGATGACGATACGGCGTTCCTTGGTCTTCAAATGATGCAGCTCTTCCTTCAGAAGTTCTGCGCCGAATTTGGTCAATGGGACTGAAGTCATGTTATCTCTACTATCTGCTAGTTATCGGTGTCGCTGTTAATGCCTGCACCAAGTGAAAACCACAGAGGCCGCGCGCTGCTCTGCACGGAACTCTGTGGTTGATAAGCATGCAGTGTACCGCCTAACGGCGGCCACTGCAAATAACACTCGATACGCTCTTAATGCAGGGTCTTGTGCAGGCCTTGCAGATCGTAGACGCGCAGTTCATCGATGTGACGGATGCCTTCGACGGCCGCTTCCGCGCCGGCGATGGTGGTGTAGGTCGTCACGCGCGAGGCCAGGGCCGAGGTGCGGATGGCCCGCGAATCGACGATGGCGCTGCGTTTTTCTTCGACAGTGTTAATCACCAGCACGATCTCGTGGTTCTTGATCATGTCGACCACGTGCGGACGGCCTTCGATCACCTTGTTCACTGGCGTGACGGCGATGCCGGCCGCCGCGATCACGGCAGCGGTGCCCTTGGTGGCGACCACCGTGAAACCGGACTCGACCAAGTCGCGCGCCACTTGCACGGCACGCGGCTTGTCCGACGATTTCACGCTGATGAAGACCTTGCCGGTCTTCGGCAGGTTCACGCCGGCGCCCAGCTGCGACTTGACGAACGCCTCGCCGAACGTCAGGCCCACGCCCATCACTTCGCCGGTCGACTTCATTTCAGGGCCGAGGATGGTGTCGACGCCAGGGAATTTGACGAACGGGAACACGGCTTCCTTGACGCTGTAATACGGCGGCACGACCTCCTGGGTGATGCCTTGCGAGGCCAGGCTCTGGCCAACCATGCAGCGGGCGGCAATCTTGGCCAGCTGCAAGCCGGTGGCTTTCGAGACGAAAGGCACGGTGCGCGAGGCGCGTGGATTGACTTCCAGCACGTAGACCACGTCTTTCATGACGCCATCGATCTCCTGCTTCTGGATCGCGAACTGCACGTTCATCAGGCCAACCACATTCAGTCCCTTGGCCATCAGCGCCGTCTGGCGTTTCAGCTCGTCGATCGTGTCGGCGGCCAGCGAGTACGGCGGCAGCGAGCAGGCCGAATCGCCCGAGTGCACGCCGGCTTGCTCGATGTGCTCCATCACGCCGCCGATAAAGGTGGTTTCGCCGTCGGAGATGCAGTCGACGTCGCATTCGATGGCGTCGTTCAGGAAGCGGTCCAGCAGCACCGGCGAGTCATGCGAGACCTTGACCGCTTCGCGCATGTAGCGCTCCAGGTCGCGCTGCTCGTGGACGATTTCCATCGCGCGGCCACCGAGCACGTAGGAAGGACGCACCACCAGCGGATAGCCGATTTCCTGCGCCAGCGCCAAAGCGTCGGCTTCGGTGCGCGCGGTGCGGTTCGGCGGCTGGCGCAGTTCCAGCTTGTGCAGCAGTTGCTGGAAGCGCTCGCGGTCTTCGGCCGCATCGATCATGTCGGGCGAGGTGCCGATGATCGGCACGCCGTTCGCTTCCAGGTCCAGCGCCAGTTTCAATGGCGTCTGGCCGCCGTACTGCACGATCACGCCGACCGGTTTTTCGATGGCGACGATTTCCAGCACGTCTTCCAGCGTCAGGGACTCGAAGTACAGGCGGTCCGAGGTATCGTAGTCGGTCGACACGGTTTCCGGGTTGCAGTTGACCATGATGGTCTCGTAGCCGTCTTCGCGCATGGCCAGCGCGGCGTGGACGCAGCAATAGTCGAACTCGATACCCTGGCCGATACGGTTCGGGCCACCGCCCAGCACCATGATCTTTTTCTTGTCGGTCGGATTCGATTCGCACTCTTCGTCGTACGTCGAATACATGTACGCCGTGTCGGTCGAGAACTCGGCCGCGCAGGTGTCGACGCGCTTGTAGACCGGGCGGATGTTCAGCGCATGGCGCTGCTGGCGCACGGCCGTGTCGGTCGTCTGCAGCAAAAAGCCCAGGCGACGGTCCGAGAAGCCTTTTTGTTTCAGCTTGTACAAGGTGGTTTTATCGAGGCTTTCCAGCTTCTGCGTGTCCAGCCACAGTTCCAGGTCAACGATTTCCTTGATCTGGATCAAGAACCATGGGTCGATCTTGGTCAGCTGGTGCACTTCTTCCAGGGTAAAGCCCTGGGCAAACGCGTCGCCCACGTACCAGATGCGCTCGGGACCAGGCTCGCCCAGTTCCTCTTCGATCTTCTCGCGATCCTTGGTTTTTTCGTTCATGCCGTCCACGCCCACTTCCAGGCCGCGCAAGGCTTTCTGGAACGATTCCTGGAAGGTACGGCCGATCGCCATCACTTCGCCGACCGACTTCATCTGCGTCGTCAGGTGGTGGTCGGCGGTCGGGAATTTCTCGAACGTAAAACGTGGAATCTTGGTGACGACGTAGTCGATCGACGGTTCGAACGAGGCCGGCGTGGCGCCGCCCGTGATTTCGTTGCGCAGCTCATCCAGGGTGAAACCGACCGCCAGCTTGGCGGCGATTTTGGCGATCGGGAAACCGGTGGCTTTCGACGCCAGGGCCGACGAACGCGACACGCGCGGGTTCATTTCGATGACGATCATGCGGCCATCGGCCGGGTTGATCGAGAACTGCACGTTCGAGCCGCCGGTGTCGACGCCGATCTCGCGCAAGACCGCCAACGAGGCGTTGCGCATGATCTGGTATTCCTTGTCGGTCAGCGTTTGCGCCGGCGCGACCGTGATCGAGTCGCCCGTGTGCACGCCCATCGGGTCGAGGTTTTCGATCGAGCAGATGATGATGCAGTTGTCCGCCTTGTCGCGCACCACTTCCATCTCGTACTCTTTCCAGCCCAGCAAGGATTCTTCGATCAGCAATTCCTTGGTCGGCGAGGCTTCCAGGCCGCGCTTGCAGATGGTTTCGAATTCTTCCTCGTTGTAGGCGATGCCCCCGCCACTGCCGCCCATGGTGAACGACGGACGGATAATGGTCGGGAAGCCGACCGTGCGCTGCACGGCCCACGATTCTTCCATCGAGTGCGCCACGCCGGAACGGGCCGAACCGAGGCCGATCCTGGTCATCGCGTCCTTGAACTTGGAACGGTCTTCGGCCTTGTCGATCGCTTCCGGCGACGCGCCGATCAGCTCGACGTTGTACTTTGCCAGCACGCCATTGTTGAACAGGTCCAGCGCGCAGTTCAGCGCCGTCTGACCGCCCATCGTCGGCAGGATCGCGTCAGGACGCTCCTTGGCAATGATGCGTTCGACCACCGACCAGGTAATCGGTTCGATATAGGTGACGTCGGCCATTTCCGGATCGGTCATGATGGTCGCAGGGTTGCTGTTGACCAGGATGACTTTGTAGCCCTCTTCGCGCAGGGCCTTGCACGCTTGCGCGCCGGAATAGTCGAACTCGCAGGCCTGGCCGATCACGATCGGGCCAGCGCCAATAATCAGAATACTTTTGATATCTAAACGTTTAGGCATTTTTCTTTTTCTCCTCCGCGTCCATCAGCTTGATGAAGCGGTCAAACAGGTAAGCAACATCCATCGGGCCCGGCGACGCTTCAGGGTGGCCCTGGAAGCAGAAGGCCGGCTTGTCCGTGCGGGCAAAGCCCTGCAGGGAGCCGTCGAACAGCGATTCATGGGTCACGCGGCAGTTGGCCGGCAAGGTGGCGGCATCCACGGCGAAACCGTGGTTTTGCGAGGTAATCAGAACCTGTTTCGTTTCC
This sequence comes from Janthinobacterium psychrotolerans, assembly GCF_001677885.1. Taxonomy (GTDB): domain Bacteria; phylum Pseudomonadota; class Gammaproteobacteria; order Burkholderiales; family Burkholderiaceae_D; genus Janthinobacterium; species Janthinobacterium psychrotolerans. The sequence goes on from NZ_LOCQ01000052.1 coordinate 74,967, forward strand.
AGGTCCTGCACCGGGTGATTGGCGCCGTGGTGACCGAACTTCATCTTCAGCGTTTTTGCGCCCGAAGCGATCGCCATGATCTGGTGGCCGAGGCAGATGCCGAAGGTCGGGATGCCCTTCTCGATCAGCTCGCGGGTGGCGGCGATCGCGTAGTCGCATGGTTCCGGATCGCCGGGGCCGTTCGACAGGAAGATGCCGTCAGGATTCAAGGCCAGCGCATCGGCAGCGCTCGCTTGCGCCGGCAGCACTGTCACCTTGCAGCCGCGCGCCGTCAGCATGCGCAGGATATTGCGCTTGACGCCGTAGTCAAACGCGACCACGTGGTATTTCGCGTCGGCGTCGGCCAATTGGCCGTAGCCCTCGCCCAGCGTCCATTCCGTTTCGCGGTATTCGTAGGCGGTCTTGGTCGAGACGACCTTGGCCAGGTCCATGCCCGACAAGCCGGGGAAGGAGCGGGCCAGGTCCAGCGCTTGCGAAGCGGACGGTTCATTGCCTTGCGTGCCGACCAGGATGGCGCCGCCCTGCGCACCTTTTTCACGCAGGATGCGCGTGAGCTTGCGTGTATCGATGCCGGCGATGGCGACGATATTTTCAGCTTTCAGGTAATCGGACAGGGAAAGGGTGGAACGGAAATTGGATGCCAGCAAAGGCAGGTCACGAATGATGAGGCCGGAAGCATGAACCTTGGAAGATTCGACGTCTTCCGGATTGACGCCGGTATTGCCGATATGCGGATAGGTCAGGGTGACCATCTGGCGGCTATAGCTGGGGTCGGTGAGGATTTCCTGATACCCGGTCATCGAGGTATTGAAAACAACCTCGCCCGTGGTATGACCGGCGGCGCCGATCGAAAAACCTTTGAAGATCGTTCCATCAGCAAGCGCTAATATGGCTGGAACGGCAGGGCCAGAAAAAAATGGCGGCAAGGGCAACTCCTGATAAAGTTACCGTAGCTGCGCCACGTCAGACCGACCGCCAAGATACCCGAGCTGCCTGCGCTCAGGGTGTTTCAACGGTCATTTTGAATGATGGGATGGGTAGTCGCTACGGTATGTGTGTGATTGGCTAAACCTTTGAATTATAACCAAAAGGCAGCTTTTCCACAAGGAAGAAAATACAGCAATGCGCGGCGAACCATTTTCAAGCCGGCATAAAACCCTCGCCCAAGAAAAAAGCCGTTCGGCAGGCGCGAAACGGCTTTTCTGGCAATCGCGGCTACTACTTAAGCCGTCAGCGCGGCAATCCCTGCTTTCGCGATCTGCGCATCTTCGTTCGAGCGCACGCCCGACACGCCAACCGCGCCCACATAGTGGCCTTCATAAATGATCGGCACGCCGCCTTCGAGCAGGCCGTCGATTTCCGGCGCGCTCAGGAACGACACGCGCCCGCCATTGATCATCTCTTCATAGATGCGCGATTCGCGGCGGCCCAGCGCGGCCGTCTTGGCTTTCGATGGCGCGATATGCGAGGAAATCGGCGCCACGCCGTCCATGCGCTGCATCCACACCAGGTGGCCGCCATCGTCGACGATGGCGATCGCTACCGCCCAGTTGTTCCTGACCGCTTCCGCTTCGGCGGCGGCGGCGATTTTCCTGACGTCTTCCAGAGTCAAAATCGGTTTCGATTGCATGATGCTTCCTTGTGATGGTGTTTCGGTGGTTCAAAATTGTAGCTGAAGTGGCCGTACTACCAATAGTATTACTGCTCGCGCCTGGCTTTCAGTTTTTGCTTCAGTTGCGCCATCACCGCAAAAGTGGCCTGTTCGCCGGCCAGGATGGCCTGGTTGCGGCTGGCGAAATCGTTGCCTTTCATGGTGCCCAGGCTGGGCTGGATCACCACGTCGGCGTCCTTCAGTTCGAACTGGTTGATGCGCTGGCCCATGATGGCGAAGGTCTGCATGATCACTTCCATCGAGCTGATGGCTTTTTGCGTATCGGTTTGCGACGAGATATTGACGGCGATAATGAAGTCGGCGCCCATGTCGCGTGCGAAGCGCACCGGCACCGGCGCCACCAGGCCGCCGTCCACATAGGTGTGGCCGCCAATTGCCACCGGCTGGAACACGCCGGGCACGGCCGAGGACGCGCGCACGGCCATGCCGGTATTGCCGCGCTGGAACAGGATCGGCTGGCCATTTTTCAGGTCGGTCGCCACCACGCCAAACGGGATCTTGAGTTTTTCCAGCGGCACGCCGCCGACCGCCTTGTTGACATAGCTTTGCAGCGCCTCGCCCTTGAGCACGCCGGACGACTTGCCGAACAGCGGCAGGGCCCAGTCCGATATGGCGGCTTCGTCCATGTCAAACGCCATCTTCTGCAGCGCAAAACCGGAGTTGCCGGCCGCATACAAGGCGCCCACCACGCTGCCGGCGCTGGTGCCGGTGACGATGTCGGCATCGATGCCCTGCGATTCGAGCGCCTTGATCACGCCGATATGGGCAAAGCCGCGCGCGGCGCCGCCGCCCAGCGCCAGCCCGATCTTGATCTTGCGCGGCGCGGCGGCCACCGGCTCGGGCGGCGTCAGCACTTGTACGGGTTTGGTGGCGGTGGTATCGCAGCCGGCCAGCACAAAGGCGGCCAGGGCAAGCAGGGTCAGGCGTTTAGGGAGCATGGTAGACAGGAAAGACCGCGCACGGCGGTGACAGCAAAAGGAAGCGCCGATTGTAGCGCAAGCGGACCGAAGCGGGATGAGTCGGCGCTTAAAGAAAAGGCCAGGCATGGTTTGCAGCCGTCGACGCCCATCGATATTGCATGAATCAACTATGAATGCAAATGATTCTCATTTATAATTCTATTTTGTTACAATTCATGCCACTCAGCCGATGCCTATCAAGCAAACAGATCCAGGTTTTTCCCGCTCCACTCACACGCTGGCGCTGGCCGCCATGCTGGGCGCTTGCCTTGCCCCGCAGGCCCGGGCGCAAACCAGCGCCGAAGCACAGCCCGATCTGCCCATGGTGCGCGTCAATGGCCAGAGCGAGCCCGATTTGGGCGGACAGATCGCGAAAAGCGCACGCGCCGGCCTGCTGGGCGAGAAAAACCTGCTCGATACGCCCTTCAGTGTCAGCAGCTACACCAGCGAACGCATGCTCGACCAGCAAGCACTGACGCTGGCGGAGGTGCTCGGCGGCGATGCCTCGACGCGCTTTACCGGCCAGATCGGCGGCGTCACCGACTCCTTCTTCATCCGCGGATTTCCTCTGAACGAAGGCAATCTGAGCGAAGTGGCATTCGATGGCGTGTATGGCGTCTCGCCCAATTACCATTTGTTTACGGAGTACCTGGAGAGCGTGGAAGTGCTGAAAGGTCCGGCCGCCCTGCTCTACGGCATGTCGCCAAATGGCGGCGTGGGGGGCGTGGTCAATGCGGTACCCAAGCGCTCGTTGCCGCGCGACCTGACGCGGCTGACGCTGGACTATGGCTCGGATACCCAGCTGGGCGCCGCGCTTGATGTCAGCCGCCGGTTTGGCGCGGAGCGCCGCTTCGGTGTGCGCGTAAACGGCCTGCATCGCCAGGGGCGAACGCCACTCGATCACCAGCGCTCGCGGGCCGAAGTGGCTGCCGTGGCGCTCGACTACCGTGGTTCACGCCTGCGCGCCTCGTTCGACCTGATCGAACAATATCAATGGATAGACGCGCCGACGCGTCCGTTTCTGGTCGCCGCCAGGCTCCCGGTTCCGCAAGCGCCCGACGGCCGGCGCAATATCACGCAATCCTGGGGCTGGTGGAAATCCAGCGATCTGGCTGCGCTGGGCAAACTGGAATACGACCTCGACGATAATATCAGCGTGTTCCTGGACGCCGGGGGAACCCGCTCGGATGTGCTGCGCTACTCGGACCAGACACCGACCATCACGACCGCCGCCGGCGATATGACGGTCACCCCGATGAACTGGAAATTCCGCGTGCGACGCGCCAGCGGCGACACCGGCGTGCGTGCGCGCTTTCGCAGCGGCGAGATTCAGCATGCACTGGTGGTGATGGGCAATATCTATCGCGACGAGTTTGGCAGTATCAGCCAGGCCGGCAAGCTGATCACGTCGAATATCCATGCGCCCGTCGCCGTCGCCGATCCCGGCGTGCCGGCACCGGGCCGCACGCCGAAACTCTCCGCGTCGACGCTGTCGAGCCTGGCAGTGGCCGATACGCTCGGCATGCTGGACGGGCGTGTCCAGCTGACACTGGGCATGCGCCGCCAGCTGGTCGAATCGAAGAACTACAACGCCGCCAGCGGCGCTCTGCAGACGCGGTACAAGCAAGGCGCGCTGACACCGCTGGCGGGCCTGGTGGTCAAGCCCTGGCGCCATGTTTCGCTGTATGGAAATTATATCGAAGGCCTGAGCAAGGGCGATATCGCCCCCAATATCGCCAGCAACGCGGGGCAGGTATTTGCGCCGTACAAGAGCAGGCAACATGAGCTCGGCGCCAAGGCGGACATGGGCGAGGTACTGGCCACCATCGCGCTGTTCCAGGTCAGCAAACCCAGCGGCCAGCTCTACGGTTCGGTGTATCGCATGGACAGCGAGCAGCGTAACCGTGGCCTGGAGCTGAACCTGTCCGGGGCGGCCAGCAAAACGGTGCGCCTGCTTGCCGGCCTGACCGTGCTCGACGCGCGGCTGGTCAGGACCAATAGCGCCGCCACCATCGACAAGCGGCCGGTGGGTGTTCCCGCAGTCATGGCCAACCTGGGAGCACAATGGGATCTGCCGGCCCTGCCCGGCCTCACCGCAAGCGCCGCCATCAGCTACACCGGCAAACAGTATGTCGACCAGGGCAACGTGCAATCGGTGCCGTCGTGGGCCAAGGCCGACCTGGGCCTGCGCTACCGCACGGCCATTGCCGGCAAGGCCACCACGCTGCGCGCCGGACTGATGAACGCCTTTGACCGGCATTATTGGGCAGGCGTGGCGTCTTATGGCACCATCTCGCAATCGGCGCCGCGTACCGTGCAGCTGTCAGCGGCGTTCGATTTGTAAGCGGCGACGGCGGCATCCAGTTTCCGGAACAAGCTGCAAGAGCCGATATCGCTGTCAGTCCGGCTGCTAGAATCATTGCCATGAGCAAACCACAGCGATTTCCCGACTCGCGCGGCCTGCGCGCCGCGTTTGACGCACCATGGGCTGGCCATCCGCCCGACGGCGCGCTGGCCTGGCTGGCCGCGCATGGCACGCCGCGCGTACAGGCAGCGGTCCAGTCCCTCACTTTCCATGCCGACGAGATAGTGCGCGATCGGCCATGAATGGGAAGACCTGCATCCGCATCGACCTGTCGCAGGTGACCTCGGCGCGGCAACTGCACGCGGCGCTGGCCAGGGCCCTCGACTTTCCCACCCTTTACGGCAACAACTGGGATGCGTTCTGGGACGCCATCACTGGCCTGGTGAGCATGCCGCAACAGCTGGAACTGCTCGGCTGGCACGCACTGGAACAGCGTTTGCCGCACGATGCCGCCCTGCTGCTGCAATGCCTGGCGCGCATGGCGCAGCAGTTCCCGTCGCTGGCGCCGCATGTGACCTTGCGCCGAGGTTGAAATGTGGCGCCAGGAAACGCTTGACAGCCAAACACAAACTCCATTACATTGAGCACATGTCCTCCTTCAAACTTCCATCCCCTTCCCTGCTGTCGCTACCGCGACTACTACTAGCACGCGCTTGAGTTTGCCGCTTTGCTGCGCCTGGCCACACGCCGGCGTGTTTGAAAAAAAACCTGGAAGGTTTGATGATGTTTGCACCATCCCCAATACACACCGCAATCCCCGCAGCCACTGCCGCTGTGCTTGACCGTCTATTGCTACCGACCGCTTGCCTGGCCTAGCGTTGCGTGGCCGCCCGGCAAGCTTGCGCCACACCGAATTTCGACTTTCCCCTATCTTCAGGAGTACCCGATCATGATGTTGCAAAATCCAGCTGCCAAATACCGCGCCTTTCCGCCCGTTAAATTGACCGACCGTCAATGGCCGAACCAGATCATCGATAAACCACCGATCTGGATGAGCACCGACTTGCGCGACGGCAACCAATCGCTGATCGAGCCGATGAGCGCGGAAAAGAAGCTGCGCTTCTTCGAGATGCTGATCGCCATCGGCCTGAAGGAAATCGAAGTGGGCTTCCCGTCGGCCTCGCAGACCGACTTTGACTTCGTGCGCAAACTGGTCGATGAAAAGCGCATTCCCGACGATGTGACCATTATCGTGCTGACACAGTCGCGCGAAGAGCTGATACGCCGCACGGTCGAGTCCGTTGTCGGCGCCAAGCGCGCCATCGTGCACCTGTACAACTCGGTAGCGCCGGTGTTCCGCAAGGTGGTGTTCGGCATGTCGCGTGAAGAGATCACCAATATCGCCACCACCGGCACCACGCTGGTCAAGCAACTGGTGGCGCAGCACCCGGAAACGCAGTGGGGCTTCGAATACACGCCCGAATCGTTTTCCACCACCGAACTCGATTTCTCCAAGCATATCTGCGACGCCGTCAGCGCCATCTGGAAGCCGACCCCGGCCAACAAGATGATCATCAACCTGCCCTCGACGGTGGAATGCAGCACGCCGAACGTCTATGCCGACCAGATCGAATGGATGTCGCGCAAGCTGGCGCGCCGCGATTCCATCATCATCAGCGTGCACCCGCATAACGACCGCGGCACCGCCGTCGCCTCGGCCGAACTGGCCGTGATGGCCGGCGCCGACCGGGTCGAAGGCTGCTTGTTCGGCAATGGCGAGCGCACCGGCAACGTCGACCTGGTCACCCTGGCGATGAACTTGTACACGCAGGGCGTGCACCCTGGCCTCGATTTTTCCGATATCGACACCGTGCGCAAATGCGTGGAAGAGTGCAACCAGCTGCCGGTCCACCCGCGCCACCCATATGCGGGCGACCTGGTATTCACCGCGTTTTCCGGCTCGCACCAGGATGCGATCAAAAAAGGCTTCGCCAAGCAGCAGCCCGACAGCATCTGGGAAGTGCCGTACTTGCCGATCGACCCGGCCGACCTGGGCCGCAGCTATGACGCCGTGATCCGCGTCAACAGCCAGTCCGGCAAGGGCGGCATGGCGTATTTGCTGGAACAGGAATACGGCTTGGTCTTGCCGCGCCGCCTGCAGATCGAATTCTCGCGCGCCGTGCAAGCCGTGGCCGACGCCACCGGCCGCGAGATTGCCGCGCAGGACATCCACGAGATCTTCCAGAAAGAATACCTGGAGCAGACTGCACCTTACGCCTATGGCTCGCACCGCATGGTGGAAGACACCAGCAGCGATGAATCGGTGCAGATCGACATCAGCCTGTCGCACCGCCAGTCGCCACTGGCGCTGCAAGGCGGCGGCAACGGCCCGATCGATGCCTTCGTCAATGCGCTGGGCCTCGACATCAAGCTGATGGACTACCATGAGCATTCGATCGGTTCGGGTGCCAACGCCAAGGCCGCCTGCTATGTCGAACTGCGCCTCGACAACGGTCCGACCCTGTTCGGCGCAGCCATCGACAGCAATATCGTCACCGCCTCGTTCAAGGCCGTGCTGTCGGCCGTGAACCGCCGCATCGGGCAAACGGAAGGCGAAAAAACAACAGCCGCCAGCACATCCACGACCGCCGCGTAGGCGCATTCCTACAGGAGTGTCAGTCGCCTAAAAAGCGGAACGGCTTGATCGCCGTTCCGCTTTTTCATTTCCGCCTATCAATTATTGATGCGATCGAAGTATCGCAAACCGTATAATCAAATTACAAAAAGATTATCGGAGACGGAACTTTGCTACTGCTACCGAAGGAAGCATCATGAAATTGACAGACATGAAGATAGGCGCGCGGCTGGGCGCGGGTTTTGGCACGGTTTTGCTGCTGATGGTGGTGCTGATCGCCACCGGCCTGTTGCGCCTCGACAAGATCGGCGGCCTCAGCGAGGCCATCATCCAGAGTGACTGGGCCAAGGCCGACGCCATCGCCACCATCCGCAGCACCACCCGTTCGAATGCCGCGCTGGTGCTGGAACTGTTCATCCACGACGATGCGGCCCGCTCGAACGCCATCCATGGCGAGATCGACGCCAACAAAACCACCATCACCAAGGCGCTGGAAGTGCTCGACCAGCTGGTGCATACGCCCAGGGGCCTGGAACTGCTGGCCACCCTGAAACAGCAGCGCAAGGCCTATGTCGCCTCGTTCAGCGCAGCCGACAAATTACTCATGGCTGGCCAGCGCGAAGCGGCGGCCGACCATGTACGCAAGGATACCCTGCCCGCCCTGGCCAATCTGCAAGCGACGGTCAACACCCTGAACGACCTGCAGCGCGGCATGGTGCTGCAAGGTGGCGAGCTGATCCAGAAGAACATTTCCATGGCCAATATGCTGATGTCGGGGCTGGGCGCCGCCGCCGTGCTGCTGGGCGTGGCGTTTGCCTTCCTCGTCACGCGTTCGATCACCAGCCCGCTGGCCTATGCCTTGAGCGTGGCGCGCGCGGTGGCGGCGGGCGACCTGAGCAGCAAGATCGTGGCCGATGGCAAGGATGAAACGGGACAATTGCTGCAGGCGCTGCGCGAGATGAACGACAACCTGGCCGGGCTGGTGGGGCAAGTGCGCGGCGGCACCGGCGCCATCGCGGTGGCGTCGAGCGAAATTGCCAGCGGCAATGCCGACCTGTCGGCCCGCACCGAAGCGCAGGCCAGCGCACTGGAAGAGACCGCCTCGTCGATGATCGAGATGACGGGCACCGTGCGCAGCAACAGCGACAACGCGCGCCAGGCCGACCAGCTGGCGCGCTCGGCGGCCGAGGTGGCGCAGCGCGGCGGCACCGCCATGGCGCAGGTGGTCGGCACCATGGATGCGATCAATAGCTCATCGAAGAAAATTGTCGACATTATCGGCGTGATCGACGGCATCGCCTTCCAGACCAATATCCTGGCGCTCAATGCGGCGGTGGAAGCGGCGCGCGCCGGCGAGCAGGGGCGCGGCTTTGCCGTGGTCGCCACCGAAGTGCGCAACCTGGCGCAGCGCTCGAGCGCTGCGGCCAAGGAAATCAAGGACCTGATCGCCCACTCGGTCAGCCAGGTCGACCAGGGCGCACAGCTGGTCAGCCAGGCCGGCGCCACCATGGACGAGGTGGTGGCCAGCGTGGGCCGGGTCAGCGCCATCGTCGGCGAGATCAGCACGGCCAACCACGAACAGAGCGAAGGCATCGAGCAGATCAACGCCGCCATCATGCAGATGGACCAGACCACCCAGCAAAACGCGGCGCTGGTGGAACAAGCCGCGGCCGCCGCGGCCGCCATGCACGGCCAGGCCAGCGAACTGGAAAGCCTGGTCAGCCAGTTCAAGCTGGACCAGCGGCAAGCGGCTGGCCGCCAGCTGGCGCTGGCTTAATCGACCTCGCGCGCCAGGCGCAGGCCGGTGAACTGCCAGCGCGCGCCGGCAGGAAAGAAATTGCGGTAGCTGGCGCGCGCATGGCCGGCCGGCGTGGCGCACGACGAGCCGCGCAGCACATACTGGTTCAGCATGAACTTGCCGTTGTATTCACCGAGCGCGCCGGGCGCCGTGCGGTAGCCCGGATACGGCGCATAGCTGCTGCTGGTCCATTGCCAGCAGTGGCCGAACATCTGCCGCAAGCCGGCGCCTGAGACCGCCGCTGCCGGATGCAGCTGGCCGCACTGCAGCGGCACGCCGTGCGCCGCCAGTTCCCATTCCGCTTCCGTCGGCAGGCGCGCCCCGGCCCAGTGGGCGTAGGCGTCGGCCTCGAACAGCGACAGATGGCTGGCCGGCAGCTCCGGGTCCAGCGGCTGCAGGCCGTGCAGGGTGAACTCCAGCCAGTTGCCGGCATCATCTTGCCGCCAGTACAGCGGACATGCGAGCCCTTGGCTGCGCACCCAGTCCCAGCCTTCGGCCAGCCACAGGCTGGCGTTGCGATAGCCGCCGGCATCGATAAAGGCCAGGTACTCGCCATTGGTAACCAGGCTGGAAGCGAGTTCGAAGGGCGCGACGAACTGCTGGTGGCGCGGCAGTTCATTGTCGAAGCAAAAACCGTCGCCCGCGTAACCGATCTCGCTCAGGCCGCCGTCAAACGCGATCCAGCCCCCCTTGCCGGCCGGCGCCGCCACTGCGCGCGCGGCAGGCGCTTCCAGGTAAGCGGGAAACAGCGCGCTTTGCGCCAGCAAGTGCTTGACGTCGGTCAGCAGCAGCTCCTGGTGCTGCTGTTCGTGTTCCAGGCCCAGCGTCAGCAGGGTAGCCAATTGTTGCTGCTGCGCCGGCGCCAGGCCCGCTTCGAGCAGCCGCGCCATGCGCGCGTCCACATCGGCGCGGTAGGCGCGCACCTGGGCCATGCCGGGGCGCGTCAACAGGCCGCGCTGGGCCCGCGGGTGCTTGTCGCCGATGCCGTTGTAATAGGAATTGAACAGCACCCGGAAGGCCGGATGGAACGGCGCAAAGCCGTGTTCCAGCGTTTCAAGGATAAACGTTTCGAAAAACCAGGTGGTATGGGCCAGGTGCCATTTCACGGGGCTGGCGTCGGGCATCGACTGCGCGCCGCAATCCTCGTCGGACAGCGGCGCGGCCAGCTGCAGCGAGTGCTGGCGCACGCGCTGGTAATGGTGCAGCAAAGGGTGGCTGGCGGCATCGGTGTGGATGGCGTGCATGGCGGCTCCTTAATCGCGGATGGCGCGCGCGTGGATCACGGCAAACCACTGTTGTTCATCGGTCCAGACGTTGGCGGCGGCGAAGCCGGCCTGTTCCAGCAGGCCGACAAAACTGGCCCGCGTATATTTATAACTGTCTTCCGTGTGGATGCGTTCGCCTTTGGCAAAGCGCCGCTGGCCGCCCTGCCAGCGCACCAGCTGCTCGCTGCGCGCCTCCAGGTGCATCTCGACGCGGCTTTCATGAGGATTGAAAAAGCCGTGGTGGCGCCACTGGCGCACGTCGAAGTCGGCGCCCAGCAGCAGGTTCAGGTGGCGCAGCATGTTCAGGTTGAAGGCGGCCGTCACGCCCAGCGCGTCATCGTAGGCGGCGTCCAGCACGGCGCCATCCTTGATCAGGTCGACACCGATCAGCAGGCCGCCGTCGGCGTCGGTATTGGCGCGCACCTGGCGCAGGAAAGCAATCGCCTGGTCCGGCGAGAAGTTGCCGATCGAGGAGCCAGGGTAGAAAAACATGCGCTTGCTGTCACGCACCGTGCCGGGCAAGTCCAGGCCGCTGAAAAAATCCAGCCCCAGGCCCAGCATGTCGATCGCCGGAAAGCGCTGCTGCAGCCGGCCCAGCGATTCGCTGAGAAAGTCGTACGAAATATCGATCGCCACATACTGCGCCGGCTGCAGCAGCGGAAACAGGCTGGCGGCCTTGGCGCAATTGCCGGCCCCCAGGTCGACCAGGGTGCTGGCAGGGCCGACGGCGCGCGCGATATCGGCGCCGTGGCGCGCGAAGATGGCCGCCTCGGTGCGGGTCGGGTAGTACTCGGGCAAGGCGCAGATGGCTTCGAACAATTTGGAACCGAGCGCGTCATACAGGTACTTGGGCGAGGTCCAGGCGGACGGCGCCAGCAGGCCTTGCGACACCTCGGCTATCGTTGCAGTAGTTGCTGTCGCCTTCAAATGGGGCGTGGCGGCGGGCTGGCGGAGGTCGGTCGATGGCTGCGCGAAGATCATGGTCATGGGCTGGCGGTTGGCGTTAAAATTGGCAAACGATGGGGACAATACTGGCGGCGACGCCAGCAAACCGGCACGGCGCAGCCATCGTGTCACAGGAGAAACGGGAAAAGGCGCACCCGCTACGCACTGGCATACCGATGACGTTTTTCCATCATAGCCGAATATCCGCACCCCAGCCGTACGGCAGTTCACTTACCTGCGGCCTGCAATAAGTTGAATCCGATTTGCAGTTTGTTGCGTAAATGCAGTTGTGCAAGCAAAAGAAACAAGCCTGTCGTATACTCCACATTGCCGGCCGAACAATCCGCCGCGCTTCAATGTATGTCCCAGGCGCCCCTCCCCCCCGCGCGCCGCACTTTTTAGATCGTTGCCACCATGCTTGAATTACGCCATCTGTCCAAGTCCTATGCCAACGCGCGCCCCGTGCTGGCCAATCTGTCGTGCCGCTTCGAGGCAGGCGAGTTCATTGCCATCATGGGCGACTCGGGCGTCGGCAAGTCGACCCTGCTGAACCTGATCGCCGGCCTCGACACCCCCGATACGGGCGCCGAATCGCAGCCCATCCTGATCGATGGCATCGCCATGTCCAGCCTGGACGACGCCGCCGCCACGCGCTTGCGCCGCGCCCGCATGGGTTTCATTTTCCAGGCGTTTCACGTGCTGCCGCACCTGACCCTGCTGCAAAACGTGGCCCTGCCGCTGCTGCTCAACGGCCTGCCACAGGAACGCGCGGCCAGCATGCTCGAGGCGGTGGGACTGAGCGGGCGCGGCGGCGACTTCCCGCAGCAGTTGTCGGGCGGCGAGATGCAGCGCGTGGCAATCGCGCGCGCCCTGGTGCACAAGCCGGCGCTGGTGCTCGCTGACGAACCGACCGGCAATCTGGACCCGGAAACGGCGCACGGCATCTTGCAGCTGCTGCGCGCCGAGATCAAGGCCAACGGCAGCTGCGCCATCATGGTCACGCATTCGCTGGCGGCGGCCGAGATGGCCGACCGGACCATGATACTGACCCGCAACGGCTTGCAAAATACAACACCCGCCCCAAAAATGCGCGAAACACTCAGTTAATTTTATCGACTATCTATCACAAAATTTGTTATCGTAGTATTATGTTTAAAATTGCCTTGGTGCTAATGTTAATTAATAATATGTTCACCCAAGGCAGTACCGCAGTACGACGATAGCGACCACGGCGGAACCGGAACCGGTTCCGTCCCCACCCTGGCCTGAAGGAGAAGTATATGAACGTTCGGCAAAAGAAACAGGAAATGATCGAAGCGATGAACCGGGCGCGTGCGCTGGAACCATCGAGCTTCGTTCCCAACAAGCTGCTCGACACCCTGATCGAAAAGCTCAATTTGAAAAATGATGCGGAATTGTGCCGCGTGCTGGAAGTGCAGCCGCCCATCATCAGCAAGATACGCCACGGCAAGTTGGCCGTGGGCGCGACGATACTGTTGCGCATGCATGAGAAATCGGAGATCTCGATCCGCGAACTGAAAGAACTGTCGTCGACCGCGACCCACTGATCTTCATGTCCTTGCCTGGCCTGGCCCGCGCTGACCGCGCCGCCCGTTTCGGCCAATCCGGTTTGCAGTCCGCTCTTTGCAGAGCAACCCTGGCAACATCAAGGAAGCACAGCCCAAACCATGCTGTCTGTTTCTGCCACCAGGTTTTCCTTCGTCCTACCCCAACATTCAATCAGACCGGCGTGACTCCGTAGTGACGCGCATAGCGCTCGTCCAGGTTTGCCAGCGGCATCATCATGAACATGTCGGCACTCTCGAAATCAGGATCCCAGGCCGGTTCGCCGCAGATCCACGCGCCCGAACGCAGATAACCCTTGATCAGCGGTGGCACTTGCGGCTTGTGCGCCGCTTCCACCTTGTGGATCGGGAACGGCAGGTGCGGCGTGACGCGGTACTCGGCCGGCGCCAGGTGTTTTTCCGCCAGCGCCTGGTACACGGCGACCGCATTGTGGCCGCCGTCGGCCAGGCTGATGCTGGCGCAGCCGACCAGGTAGTCGCAGCGCTCGCGGCGCATGTATTCCGCCAGGCCCGACCACAGCAGCATGATCACGCTGCCGCCACGGTACTTCGGATGGATGCAGGCGCGCCCCGCTTCGACCATGCGCCCGCGCAAATGGTTCAAGCGGCTGAGGTCGAATTCATTCTCGGAATACAATCGCCCCAGCTTGGCCGCCTTCGATGCGCTCAGCACGCGGTACGTGCCGACCACTTTCAGGGTGTCGGCGTCGCGCACGATCAGGTGATCGCAGTGCGCGTCGAACTCGTCGCTGTCGAGGCCGTCGGCATTGGCCAGCGAGGTCAAGCCCATGGTTTCGATAAAGACCTTGTAGCGCAGGCGCTGGACTTCGCGCAGCTCTTCAGGCGTGCTGGCCTGGCTCAGTACCAGTTGTACCGGCCGTGACTTGGCGTCGTTGGTGGTGATTATGTTTTGCATGGTGTCATCCCTGGTGAACAAGACGACCCCAGCGTACTTGCCTAATATGTCAGGAAAATGACAGTGGAATGTCATTTCCGTGACGCAAGTCAAACGCCCATGGCGACGGCAGCATGGCTACAGGCTGATGTGTGGCGTGTAATCAACAAACGCATCCTGGCGGCAGAAACCCACCAGTTTCATGCCGGCCTCGGTGGCGATGCGGATCGCCAGCGAACTGGGCGCCGAGATGGTCGCCAGCAGCGGGACCCGCATGCGCGCCACCTTGCGCGCCAGCTCGTAACTGCCGCGGCTCGACAGGAACACGAAGCCGCGCCGCAGATCAACGCCCTGCAGGGCCAGGTGGCCAATCAGCTTGTCGAGGCCATTGTGGCGGCCGATATCCTCGAACACGTGCACGATTTCGCCTTGCGGCGTGCACCAGGCGGCCGCATGGACGCCGCCGGTGGCCGCCATCAGCGCCTGGTGCGCGCGCAGGCCGGCGGCCGCCTTCGCCAGCGCTTGCGGCAGGTCGACCGCGATCACCGGCGGCGGCAGCGCTTCGGGGCGCAGGTCGAGCAGCTCCAGGCTGTCGATGCCGCACACGCCGCAGCCGCTGCGGCCCGTCAGCGCGCGGCGCCGGTCTTTCAGGCGCACGAAGTCCTCCTGGGCGATGGTCATCGCCACTTCGGCGCTGTCGTCGCGCAGGAACACTTCACAGTCGAAAATGGCGGCGGCCGAGGCCACCACGCCTTCGGTCAGCGCAAAGCCATGGGCGAACGCTTCGAGGTCGCGCGGCGTGGCCATCATGACCACGTGGGAAATGCCGTTGAAGACCAGCGCGACCGGGATTTCCTCGGCCACCTGATCAAAGGCGGGGGTGCTGCTGTCGCCGCGATGGCGCACGATGGCGCGCTCGACGAAGCCGGCGCGCTCGATTTCAGGAACTTCAGTATCTGCTGACATGGCTACCATGGGATTTTGATGCAGGCCCCATGGTAAACCAGAATCGCCGCGCCGGCAGGACGGCCGAGCTTAATCCTTCTTTGGACGGCCGGTTTTCAGCTGTGGCAGGCCGGCCAGCACGTTTTGCAGGGTGGCCAGGTCGATCTGGCTGATCAGGGCCACGCCGATGCGCAGCAATTCGCTTTTCTTGATCTCGAAGCCGGCTTTCAGGCAGGCTTTTTTCACCTGACCCAGCACTTCATATTCGGCTTCCGGCATGGTGAAGCTGTCGCGCACCAGCTTGGGCTTGCGGGCTTTTTCCTTGGCCACGGCGGCGGCCTTGGCCGCTGGCGCTTTTTTCGCGGCCGCTGGCTTGGCAGCCGGCTTCGCCGCGGCTTTGGCAGCAGGTTTTGCGGCTGGCTTGGCCGCAGCCTTGGCGACCGGTTTCGTGGCGACCGGGGCTGGCTTGACAGCGGCTTTCACGGCTGGCTTGGCAGCGGCTGCGGCCTTGGCCACGGCAGGCTTGGCGGCAGGCTTGGCAGCTGCGGCCGCGGCTGCGGGGGCTGGAGCAGCCGCCGGCTTGGCCGCAGACCTGGCGCGCGGCTTGGCCGGCGCTTTGGCTGCTGGCGTGGCTGGCGTGGCGCTTGCTGGCGCGGCGTCAACGGCGGCTGCCGCCTTGATCGATTCGCTGGTGGGAAACATCGAAGCGGGAGCGGCGACGGGTTTTTTTACTGGCGCGGTTTTGGTCATGAGTCATCCAATCAAGTAAATAATATAAACAATATATACGGTTTTTAAAAATTTTGCTCGTGAAAAAAATTTGTGACAGTCGCGCAAGCGCTCAGGCACTGGCGCGTATGGTGAAATCGACGCCCACTTCATCCCAGAATTCCTGCTCTTTTTCGATCCAGAACGACACCGTCGGATGATGCGCCACCCAGCCGCGCTTGATATCGAGGTCGATGCGGTGCTTCATGCGCAAACGCAGTTCGCTGAAATCGGCTTCGATGCGCGCGTGCATCAGCAGGATTGACAAGCGCAGCGCCAGCACCGCCTTGGCAAAGTCGGCATCGGCCAGCACGTCGTCGATCTTGCGCAGGTTGCCCTTCTGCGCCAGGATCAGCCGGCTCATGGTCTTCTGCTCGCGCGTGGTAAAACCGGGCAGGTCGGCGTTTTCAATGATGTAGGCCGCATGCTTGTGGTAGCCGGTCTGAGACACCACCATGCCCGTCTCGTGCAGCAGGCTGGCCCAGCGCAGCGGCTTGACCAGCGCTTCGGAAGTCGGTTTCAATTGCGCGTACAGGGCCTGCGCCTGCTCGGCCACGCGCTGCGCGCGGCGCTGGTCGACATGGAATTTTTCCATGCAGGCCTGCACCGACTGCTCGCGCCGGTCGCGCTTGGTCGAGCGCAGGAACAGGTCCCACATCACGCCCATGCGCAGGCCGGCCTCGATCGGCGTCATGGACGGTATCGCCAGTTCGCGGAACAGGCCGATCAGGATCGCCAGGCCGCCGACGATGGTGCCGGCACGGTCGGGCCGCAAGCCGGGCAGGTCGATCTTGCTGGTGTGACCCAGTTCGATGAAGCGGCGCGCCAGCGCATCCAGGCTGGGCGCCGTCAACAGGCCGTCGCCCAGCTTGTTGCGGGCGATGATGTCGGCTATCGTGCGGATGGTGCCGGAAGAACCATAGGCGCTCTTCCAGTGCTGCGGCATGTACGGCGGCGCGCCATCCTCGAAATGGCTGCGCGCCGATAGTATCGCCGCCTCGAACGACGGCGCGTCGATGCGCCCGCCGATAAAGAACGACAGGCTCTGCTTGACCGTGCCGAGGCTGAACGATTCGACCCGCTCCACATCCTGGCCACGGCCCAGTATCAGCTCGGTCGAGCCGCCGCCGATATCCATCACCAGGCGCCGCTCGCCGGGAATCGCCAGCGAATTGGCCACCCCCATGTAGATCAGCCGCCCTTCTTCCTCGCCCGAAATGATCTCGATCGGGTAGCCGATGGCCTCTTCGGCCAGCGGCAGGAACACGGCGCCGTTGCGCGCCACGCGCATGGCCGAGGTGGCCACCACGCGCACGGCGTCGAGCTGATAGGTGCCGAGCACGGCGCGAAAGCGCTGCAGGCACGCCAGCGCGCCCTGCATGGCCACCTCGGTCAGGTCGCCATGGGCGTCCAGGCCGGCCGCCAGGCGGATCGGGTCGCGCACGCTCTTGATGACGCGGATGGTGTCGCCATCGTGCTTGCCGACGTGTAAACGAAAACTGTTGGACCCCAGGTCCACCGCTGCATACATACTGGCCTCTTGTCTGGTCACTGCCCTGCCGGCTGGCCCGCAACAGGCTGGCAGGCAGGGAAATTATATAAATCATTTAAACGATTTAAAAATCCTACCACACTACCGCCATGATATGACAGGGGCATGACAGGATCGTGACAGCCAGCGGCGCGTTTTTACGGCACGATGGTAGTGAACAGGTAGACCGCGAAGATCACCAGGTGCACCGTGCCCTGCATCACCGTGGTGCGCCCCGTGCCCAGCGACAGGGTGGCCACCATCAGCGACAGCAGCAGCAGCACGGTCGACTTGATGTCCAGCCCCAGGGTGATCGTCAGGCCGGTCGCCAGCGACACCACCACCACCGCCGGTATCGTCAGGCCGATGCTGGCCAGGGCCGAGCCGAGCGCCAGGTTCAAACTGGTCTGCAGGCGATTGGCGCGCGCGGCGCGCACCGCCGCCAGGCCTTCGGGCAGCAGCACGATGGCGGCGATCACGATGCCGACCAGGGTTTTCGGCGCGCCCATGGCGGCAATCGCCGTCTCCAGCGCCGGTGCCAGCGACTTGGCCAGCAGCACCACGGCGCCCAGGCACACCAGCAGCGCCACGGCGCTGATCCAGGCGACCTTCGGCGTGGGCGGCTCGGCATGCACTTCTTCGTCGCCGACGGCTTCCCTGGGCAGGAAGTAATCGCGGTGGCGCACCGTCTGCACCAGCACGAACGTGCCGTACAACACCAGCGAAATGACGGCAATGAAGATCAGCTGGCTCGAATTGTAGTACGGCCCGGCCGCGCTCGACGTATAGTTCGGCAGCACCAGGGTCAATATCGCGATCGCCGCGAGGGTAGCCAGCGACGCGCTCACGCCCAGGAGGCCAAAGGTCTGCTCCCTGTGGCGGCCGGCGCCCAGCAGCAGGCAGATGCCGACGATGCCGTTCAGGATGATCATGATGGCGGCAAATACCGTGTCGCGCGCCAGGCCCGTCGTTTCGGGTCCGCCGGCCAGCATCAGCGAGACGATCAGCGCCACCTCGATCAGGGTCACGGCCAGCGCCAGCACCAGGGTGCCGTACGGTTCGCCGATGCGGTGCGCCACCACTTCGGCGTGATAGACGGCGGCCAGCACGCTGGCGATCAGGCCGAGCACCAGCAGGATCTGGTAGGCGCCGCCGAAGCCGAAACTGGCGCCGCCCAGGAGCAGCCAGCCCGCGATCGGGGCGGCCAATGGCCATACAGGCAGGGAAGTGGGACTTTTCATGGATAGGCCTGGCAAGAGTGGAAAATGAATGCAAAAGACAATGTCTTTCGCATCATAACTTGCTTGGCTTAAATATAAGTTAGACGATCAAAGGTCCAGTGCGGCGCTCTCCGGTGCCGCCATCACCCGGTTGCGCCCTGCTTCCTTGGCCGCCTGCAGCGCCTCGTCGGCGCGCTTGAACAGGGCCACCGTGCTGTCTTCCGCGCGGATGGTGGTCACGCCCATGCTGGCCGTCAGGCTGAGCACGGCTTTTTCCGTCTTGACAGGCAAGGCGGCGACGGCGGCACGGATGCGTTCGGCCACCATCAGCGCGTCCGCCAGGCTGGTGCGGGGCAGCTGGATGGCGAATTCGGCGCCGCCCAGGCGCCCCATCAGGTCGCTGTCGCGCAGCTGCTGGCGACAGACGTCGACCACGCTTTTCAACACCGCGTCGCCGACCGGATGGCCGTAGCTGTCGTTGACGCGCTTGAAGTCGTCGAGGTTGAGCACCACCAGCGCGGTGGGCAGGCCGGGCCGGCGCGCCAGCGCCATCCACGGCGCCAGTGCCTGGTAAAATCCGCGCCGGTTCGGCACGCCGGTGGCAGGATCGACCACTTCCAGGCGCGCCAGTTCGCCGCCGAGTTTTTCACGCGACAGCAGCAGGTAGCCGAAGGCGTTGGTCAGCATCATCAGGTACAGCGCGCCGAAGCCGGCCAGCTGCATCCGTTCCGCATCGAATTCGGGCACGAAGGCGGCCAGCACGCCGCGCGCGGCGATCAGCAGCGACAGCACACCCATGGCGACGGCCAGGAAGCGGCGCAGCATGCTCGCCTCGCGCCACTGCAGCGACAGGGCGGCCACGCCGGACAGGAAAAAGCCGGCCACGATCAGCGAGCCGCCGGCGCTGCGCAGCAGCGGCGCCACCTCGAACAGGTAGCACAGCGCGAACAGCGCCAGCGCCACGCCCAGCGCCGGCAGCAACCGCCGGCGCCAGCCGCTCTTGCCGGCCGCCTGCCACAGGGCGCCGGCGTCGAGCGCCATGCCGGCGAACAGCAGGCTGTTGCCGAGCAAAATCGACAGGAAATCGGGCACCACGCCGCGCAGGTACAGCAGACACCAGGCGATGGCCTGGCACTGCTTGGCCAGCGCCCAGGTCGACATGGCAAACGATTTCTTGCGCTCGTATTCGAAGAAGAACAGCGCCGCGCACAGGCTCAGGTTGCCCAGCGCCAGCGCCAGGACCAGGGTCTTGATATCCATGCTTCAGTCCAGCCCGCGCGCGCGCGCCAATTCAGATCTCGTGTTCGACATTGGTGCTGCCATCGCCCACCTTGCTGGCCCAGGCCTGCACGAAATAGTGTTTTTCATCCTCGGTCGGCGCGTCGTACCAGAACACGATCAGGGTGCCCTTGTGGTCGTGGATCTGCGCCACTTTTTCGATAAAGTGTGCGTTGCCGGCCTGGTCGGCCATGGCCGCCGCATAACCGTAGACGCGCGTCAGCCGTTCGATACGGTCGGGTTCGGTAAAACTGTTGGTGGCGGTGATGGTGGGGTGATCCAAAAACATGCTTGTCTCCATGGTGCCCGATGGTGCGGCTGTGCGGCAGGAACCGGAGCACCGCAGCCCTATGGGGATGATAAATCGGGTATGCTGTCGGCAGCTTATCAGATTTCTTTGATTGCAACAAAACCTGGCCTCTTCCATCCACTTGTCCATGCCCCTCGACACCCAGGCCACCGACCACCCTCCCCGCGTGCATACCGATGGCGACCGGCGCCGGCTGGAATTTTGTCCCGGCATGATCCAGAGCGAAATGCTGCTGTCGCGCCCCGACCATTTGCTGCTGCGCTATGCGCGCGCCATGATGTGCTTTACCCTGTTCGTGCCGCGCCCGCGCCATATCCTGATGGTGGGACTGGGCGGCGGCTCGCTGCTCAAATTCTGCCACCGCTACCTGCCCGCGGCGCGCATCACGGTGCTCGAACTGCGCGCCGACGTGATCGCCCTGCGCGAGCAATTCATGGTGCCGCCCGACGATGCACGCTTGCGTATCATCGAGACCGATGCCGTCAGCTATATCCGCCGGCATCCTGGCAGCGCCGACGTGCTGCTGCTCGACGGCTTCGACGACAGCGGCCTGCCGCCGGCGCTGGGCAGCGCGCGCTTCTATGCCGACTGCCTGCGCGCGCTGGTGCCGGGCGGCGTGCTGGTGGCCAACCTGTTCAACTACGACCCGCACTACGCGGCCATGCTGGCGCGATTGATGCTGACGTTTCGCGGCCAGGTCTGCCACTTCGACGGCATTGCCGGCAACAACCGCATCATCTTCGCCGCCCGGCATGAAGCGTCGCAGCCCGGCCGCGCCGTACGCACGGTGGCGCTGGTACGCTGGCGCGCCCTGTTCGGGCTGGGTTTCCTGAACCGGCTGCTGCCAGGCTGGCAGCTGTGGCGCCTGCGGCGCCGGCGCCAGTAGGAAGGCAGCGGATTGTTGTTGCATATTGGCACCGAGCCGGTGCAAAATCAGCACGCCAGACAGCGTTTATGACACACTACCGGCTCTGCCGGCCCGCTGTCTGCGTGGGCCATGGTTATCCTGAACGAGATCCCCTTTCATGCTGCCTGGCCGCCTGCCCTATTCCATCTCCGCCGCGGCTGCGCTGACGTTTGCCTGCGGCCTGGCGGTGACCATCGTGCTGTTTGCCGCCATCAGCCAGCTCGAATACGACAAGATGAGTCTGAGCCTGCAACAGCGCGCCGGCGCGCGCGTGGCCGCCATCGAGCAGGGCCTGGACGACGCGGTCGAAGTGCTGACCACCACCAACCAGCTGTTTTCCGCCATCGTGCCCGTCACGCGCCAGCAATTCCACGATTTCACCACGCCGCTGCTGCAGCGCCACCCGTTTATCCAGGCCTTCAATTTCCACCGCCGCGTGCCGCATGCCGGGCGCGCCGCACTGGAGGCCGAATTGCGCACCATCGTGCCCGGCTACCGCATGCTTGAAATGCATGACGGCGCCATGCTGCCGGCGCCGGAGCGCCCGACCTACCTGGTGGTCGACTACCTCGAACCGATGCAGGGCAACCTGCCCGCTTTCGGCCTGAACGTGCGGCCCGACGGCTTGCTGGCCGGCGCCCTCG
The DNA here is from genome assembly GCF_001677885.1 of Janthinobacterium psychrotolerans. Classification (GTDB taxonomy): domain Bacteria; phylum Pseudomonadota; class Gammaproteobacteria; order Burkholderiales; family Burkholderiaceae_D; genus Janthinobacterium; species Janthinobacterium psychrotolerans. Next base: position 96,630 of record NZ_LOCQ01000052.1, read on the forward strand.
AGCAGGCCGTGACGGGCAACCTGACGGTGGCGACCAGCCTGCTGAAGCTGGCGCAGGGGCAGGGGCAGGAAAAAGGCTTCGTCATCCTGCGCCCCGTCTACCGTCACGGCGTGCCGCTCGATACACCCATGCAGCGCCGCGCGGCGGTGATCGGCGACACGGCGGCCGTCATCCGCGCGCGCGAACTGGTGCAGAAAATCCTGTCCGGCGCCGAACTGCTCGACGACCCGCAGCTGGAAATCAGTGTCTACGCCGGTCCTGCCGCCGATGCGGCCACGCGCATCTTCCAGCACGGCGCGGTGGCCGAGGAAGACCTGGCCAGGGGCTGGCACAAACTGCCGCGCTGGCTGCACTTCGCCTATCACAGCCACTATGACAGCGGCTTTGCCGCCGCCGGGCGCTCCTGGCACGTGCGCGTGGTGGCGCACCCGCGCCCCTTCCTCGCCGACCACCTGGGCTCCCTGTTTACACTGGTCACGGGTCTCTTGTTCAGCCTGTTGACGGCGGCCTTCGTGCAATCGCTGACGCAGCGCTCGCGCCGCGTGCAGCTGCTGGTCGAACAGCGCACGGCCGACCTGAAACGCAGCAACGAGCTGCTCAGCGAAGATGTGCGCGCGCGCCAGCGCACCGAACGCGCGCTGCAGGAAAGCGAAAAGCGCTTTCGCCGCCTGCTGGCGCTGTCCTCGGACTGGTACTGGGAGCAGGACGCGAACTTCTGCTTCACGCATATCACCAGCGGTTTTGCCGACAAGTCGAACATGCCGCTCGAACGCTTTATCGGCGCCACGCGCTGGGACCACAATCCCGAGATGCGCAATGCGCGCTGGGGCAAGCAGCATATTGCCACCCTGCAGGCCCACCTGCCCTTCTTCCACCTCGAATACGCGATGGAAGACCGCGACGGCAAGCTGCGCTGGTTCAGCATCAATGGCGAGCCGCTATTCGATGACCTGGGCGACTTCAAGGGCTATCGCGGCACCGGTTCCGAGATCACCGAGCGCAAGCTGGCCGAACAGCAGATCCAGCATATCGCCCACCACGATGTGCTGACCGGCCTGCCCAACCGCGGCCTGCTGCGCGACCGGCTGGCGCAGGCGATGGCGCTGGCGCGCCGCAAGAACCGCGCGCTGTGGGTGCTGCTGATCGACCTGGACCGCTTCAAGTTCGTCAACGACAGCCTCGGCCACAAGGCCGGCGACCTGCTGCTGAAAACCATCGCCGCCCGTCTGCAGGCGAGCTTGCGCGACAGCGATACCGTGGCGCGCCTGTCAGGCGACGAATTTGTCGCCATCCTGTGCGAGCAGCCCGGCGAAGTGCTGAGCCAGGCGGTGGTGCAGCGCATCATGGACGCCGTGGCGCAGCCGGTGTTGCTCGACGGAAAGGAGTTCTTTGTCACCTGCAGCATCGGCGTGGCCGTCTACGACATCGCGCGCTTCGACGCGCCCGGCGACGTGACGCTCAACGGCGAGACGCAGAATCTGATCGAGCAGGCCGACATCGCCATGTACAGCGCCAAGAAACAGGGGCGCAACAGCATCAAGTTCTATACCAAGGCAATGAACCAGGCCACGCTGGAGCGGCTGCGCATCGAAACGGCGCTGCGCAACGCGCTCGAACGCGAGCAGTTCGTGCTGCACTACCAGCCGCAGCTGGACCTCGGCAGCGGGCGCATCGTCGGCGTCGAAGCGTTGCTGCGCTGGCGCCACCCGGAACTGGGCATGGTCGCGCCGCACCGCTTTATCGCGCTGGCCGAAGACACCGGCCTGATCGTGCCGATCGGCGCCTGGGTAATGCGCCAGGCCTGCGCGCAGATGCAGGCCTGGCATGCGGCGGGCCTGGGTCCGCTGCGCCTGGCGGTGAACCTGTCGGCGCGCCAGTTCAATGAACCGAACCTGGTGGCCTCGATCGCCGAAGTGCTGGCCGAAACGGGCCTGGCGCCGGCCTGCCTGGAACTGGAACTGACGGAAAGCCTGTTCATGCACGACGTGGCGCTGGCGGTGAGCCAGCTGCACGACATGAAGGCGCTGGGGGTGCAGCTGTCGATCGACGATTTCGGCACCGGCTACTCCAGTTTCGCCTACCTGCGCACCTTCCCGATCGACGTGCTGAAAATCGACCGCAGCTTTGTCGGCGACGTCGCCAGCGATGCCGACGACGCGGCCATCGTGGTGTCGATCATCGCCCTGGCGCACAACCTGAAACTGCGCGTGGTAGCCGAAGGCGTGGAAACGGCGGAGCAGCTGGACTATCTGCGCCGCCACGGCTGCGACGAGGCGCAGGGCTTTTACTTCAGCCACCCGCTGCCGGCGCAGGAGGTGGAACTGCTGCTGCGCGGCGAAGCCGCAGGCTGAACAGCCAGTCATACAGCACCGGTATCAGGCCCAGTGTCACCAGCGTGCCCAGCGCCAGGCCGCCGATCATGCAGATCGCCATGCCGGTCCATAATGGTCCGCCAAACAGCATCAGCGGCACCAGGCCCACGATGCATGTCAGCTTGGTCATCACGATCGGGCGCAAGCGCATCACGGCCGCCGAAATGACCGCCTCGCGCCGCGCCAGCCCGGTCGCCAGTTCGGCTTCGATGCGTTCGAGCAGCAGCACCGCGTTGTTGACAATGATGCCGGCCAGCGCCAGCAGGCCAAAGGTCGGCATGAAGCCGAACGGATGGCCCGTCAGCACCAGCGCCAGCGCGGCGCCGATCAGCACGAACGGAATGCTGCCGACGATGATCACCAGCTTGCGGAAGGAATCGAACTGCCAGATGAACAGCAGCAGGATCGCCACCAGCGCATGCGGCATGAATTCCATCAGCGCGTCGTTGGCGGCGGCCGTGTCTTCCAGCTCGCCACCGAGCTCGATGCGGTAGCCGGGCGGCAGCGGCAAGGCGGCGATATCGGGCGCCAGCTTTTGCACGATCTCGGCCGCCGTCAGGTGCGCATTATGGCCGCTGACGCTGATGGCGCGCGTCAGTTTGCGCCGCACGATCTTCGACGGCTCGCTGTCGCGCAGCACCGTGGCGATCGCACCCAGCGGCAGCGGCGCGGCGCCCGAGGCCGGATAAACCATGGTGTCGGCCGGGTTGCCCGCCGGCTGGCGCTCGGCGGCGTCGCCGCGCAGCACGATGGGCACCTGCTGGCCATCGTCGCGCACCTGCGACACGGCCACGCCGCTGTAGCGCAGCTGCAGCGCCTGCGCCACGTCCGCGCTGCTCGCCTGCGCACGCCGCGCCTTGAGCTGGTCCACCGCCACCGTGTAGCGCGGTATCCTGGCCTGCCAGTCATCCTGCACATCCTCGGTGCCGGGCAGCCGCTGCAGCAGCTTGCCGATCGCCGCGGCGCTCTCGCGCAGCACGGTTTCATCAGGACCCAGCACGCGGTAGACCGCCACGCCGGCCTCGGTGGCGCCCAGCGAAAAACGCTTCGGTTCGGCGCGCACGGCAGGATAGTTCGCCAGCAGGTAGGCACGGGCCCGGCCGATCACCGCGTCGATGTCCGTATCGGGGCGCACGCTGACGGTAAAGTAGGCGATATTGGGACCGGGCAGCGGCGGATTGAGGCCCAGCAAAATACGCGGACCGCCGTCGGCCACGTAGCCGATGCTGCTGTCGACTTCCGGATTGACCTTGCGGTCGGCCAGCCAGCGACTGAGCGACCGCACCGTGCGCAGGGTCTCGCGCGCGTCGCTGCCCGGCTGCAGGGTGACGGGAATCTGGAACTGCAGCCGGTCGGACTTGGGCAGGAAGTCGTACGGCAGCTGCATCAGCACCGCCAGCGCGCCGGCCAGCAGCAGCGACATGACGCCCAGGTACAGCGCCTTGTGTTCGAGCAGCGCCTTGATCACGGTGCGGTATGCGCGATAGAAGCGGCTGTCGTAATGGGCGCCGCCATCGGCTGCGCCATGGGCGCGGGCGAAATACACGCACAGCAAGGGCGTCACGGTCACGCTCAGCAGCCAGGAGCCCAGCAGCGCGGTGGCCAGCACCAGCGCCAGCGAACGCAGGTATTCATTGGTGCTGGTCTGGCCGAAAAAGAACGGCGAAAAGGTCAGCACGATCACCAGCGAGGACGTCAGCAGCGGGATCGCCAGAGTGCGGCCCGCCTCTTCGCAGGCCAGGCTGCGCTCCTCGCCGGCAGCCAGCCGGCGCTCGATATCCTCGGCGATCACGATGCCATTGTCGACCAGCAGGCCCAGCGCCAGGATGATGGCGGCGATCGATACCGTCTGCAGCTCGATGCCCAGCACGCGCATGGTGATCAAGGTGCCGAGGATGGTCAGCGGCACGATGGCGCCAACGATCAGCCCGGTGCGCCAGCCCAGGAACAGCATCACCACCGCCATCACGATCACGATGGTCTCGCCCATCACGTGGTGCATGCGGCCCATCTGGCGCTCGACGACGTCGGCCTGGAACGTCACCACATGCTGCTGGTAGCCCACCGGCAGCAATTGCGCCGTTTCGCCCAGTTTGGCGCGCAGCGCCTTGCCGAAACGCTCGATGCTGTAACCGGGCATCATCGACACGGCCACCACCACCGCCGGCTGGCCCTGGTAGATGGCGGCGCTGTCGGGCGGATCGGCCGGCAGCACGCGCACCTGCGCCAGTTGCGCCAGCGGCACTGCGCGGCTGGCGCCTGCGGCACCTGGAATACTGACCATGAAGCGCTCCAGGTCGGCCGCGCTGCGCACTTCACCGCTGGCCTCCACCGTCAGCGCCAGGCCGGCGGCCGCCACCAGGCCGCCCGGCTCGACCATGTTCTGGCTGCGCAGCTGCGCCGCAATGGCCTCGGGCGAAATGCCGGCCTCGGCCAGCCTGGCCCGCTCGAACGACACATAGACCCTTTCCTCCTGGGCGCCCGTCAGGCTGACCTTTTGCGTGCCGGGCAAGGCATACAGCTGTTCGCGCAGACGGCGCAGCGGCGCGCGCATCTCGCTCATGGAAAAGCCGGGCGCGGTGACGGCGATGGTGGCCACCGCCACCCTGCCGAAATCATCGTCGACAAACGGTCCGATGCTGCCGGCCGGCAAAGCCGCGCTGGCCTCGGCGGCCTTGGCACGCACGCGCTGCCACAAGGCCGGCAAATCCTGCACGTCATCGTACGCAGTCAGCTGGATGATGGCGCTGCCGGGGCGCACCACGGTCGAGAGGGTCTTGATGCCGGCGATCTCGCGCAGGCTTTCCTCGACCGGACGGGCGACCAGCGCTTCGATGCGCTCGCTGCCCATGCCCGGATTGGCGATCGACACCAGTGCCTCGCGCACCGTGATCGACGGTTCTTCCTGCGATGGAAAATTGAGAAAGGCGGCGATGCCGCCCAGCAGCACCAGCACCGCGCCGAACAGGGTCAGGCGGCGGTGGCCCAGTGCGAAACGGGTCAGGTTCAGGCTCATGGCCGGCTTGATATTGTGCTTCAGATTCATTGCGCCTCCTTTTCATTGAGCCGTGACGCGCCCTGGTATGGCGTGACCTTCTGGCCGTCGCCGAGGAAGGCGGCGCCGGCGGCCGCCACCTGCTCGCCCGCCACCAGGCCGGCGGTGACCTGTATCCGGTCGCCGTCGATACGGCCCAGGCTGACCTGGCGCTGACGCACCATGGCGCCGGCAGGCTGATACACAAACACCTTGCCAGCGGCTCCCTGCACGGCGGGCAAGACTGCCGCCAATGGCACGCTCAGGCCGGGCGCCGCCGCTGCCGGCAAGTCCAGCAGCAGGTTTTCACCGCTGCGCAGCGCGGCCGGCCGCCGCTCGACATTGAAAATCACCTGCACTGCGGCGCCGCTTTCCAGGCGGCTCGCGATCGCATCCGTACGCAGCGGCCAAGGCCGGCCTGCGCTGTCGCGCGCCTCGACCCTGGCGCCGGGGCGCAGCAGCGCCGCCTGCGCCGGCGGCAGCAGCGCCACCGCCTGGGCCTGGCCTGCGCCTTCGAGCTGCAGCACGGCCTGGCCGGGCGCCGCCTCGGCCTGCGGCTGTATCAAACGTGCCACCACGCTGGCGTCGAACGGCGCGCGCAACTCGGTCAGCCGCTGCGTGCGCGCAGCCAGCGCGCGTTCCGAGCGTGCCACCTGCAACTGCGCCTGCGCCGCTTCGAGCGCCGTACGGGCGGTGCTCAAGCCCGCTTGCGCAATGGCGCCATCATCGAACATGGCCTGCTGCTGGCGCATGTGCGCCTGGCGCTCCTGCAGCTGGACCTCGGCGGCGCTGACATTGGCGGCCGCCTGGACGGCGCGCTGGCGCGGCGCTTCGGCGTCCAGCCGCGCCAGCAGCTGGCCTTTGCGCACGCTGCTGCCCACGTCGACCAGGATGGCGGTGACGCGGCCGCCCGCTTCGAACCCGAGCTCGGCGCGCTCGCGCTGGCGCACCACGGCGCTGTAGCGTAGCTGGGCCGACGGCGCATCGGCGCCCACGGTTTCAAGCTTGACGGCGCGCATGGGCGCAGCCGTTGGTGCGGCGTCACCGCCGCAGGCGCACAGGGCGCTGGCCAGCAGCAGGCTGCCGGCGAGGGAATGGAGTGTATTGACTTGCATGGGCTGGTCTTGCGGCCGCTTGCGCGCCGCATTCATGGATTAATAGGTGTAAGTGATGGCAGCCGTCGACGCCACCCCCGAATGACGGGCGATGGGGCCATCGCTGACCTTGCCCGGGTACCGCGTGGCCGTGAGCTGCAGCGAACTGCCCCAGTGGGCATCGAAGACATGCTCCCAGGTGGCGCCGACCGACCAGGCATGCAGGCCGCTGCCGGGCGCAAACGGCGCAAAGCCGGTGCGCGCCGCCTGCTGCGCCGTCACGCCGAAATACGCCTGGTTGTAGCGCGCGTCGCCCCACCAGGTATCGGCATTGATCACCACCGCATCCGCGGCGGCCTTGAACACATTCTGCTCCAGGCCAAGCCGGTAGCGGTTGCGGCGCGCGCCATCGCGCAGCGCCAGTTCGGCTTCGGCGCTGGCCGACAGCGAGGGCGTGAGCTGGGCCATGACCAGGGTCCTGGCCGTCACAGAGCCGGGCACCTCGCCCATGCCGGCCAGGCGCGCACTGCCCGGCCGGCTGTCGCTGTCGCGCTCGAGCCGCCCGAGGTCGTACCAGATGGACTGCGACAGATACAAGTTCTGATGCAAGGGGAACTGCAGGCCCACGCCGCGCGCCGTATCGGCGAACAGCACGCCCTTTTGATACGACAGCACCGGCAGCGGCTGCACGCGCCCGCTTGCCGCGCCCTGGTAGCGCGGGCCGTAGCCCACGCCCACGCCGAGCACCAGTTCGGATGGCGTGCCGAACAGGTCGCGCCAGCGGCTGGCGCCAGCATCGGCAGAGGACGGGGCGGCGTCCGACCATGGCGCAGCGTGGGCGGCCGGCAGCGCCATGGTCGACGCGAACAAATATGCCAAATACTTCGGGGTGTGTTTCATGATCGGTTTCGTCCTGTCAAAGTGCTGTGGGTAGAGCAACGCCATAAAAAGCCTGGAACAACGCGATGCGGCTGACCATGAGGTCGCGCCGCGCCTGCTGGTAGTCGAGCGCCAGCTGGCCGGCGTCGATGCGTTCGGCCAGCAGGTCCTGGCGCGCAGCCAGGCCCTGCGCCGTGCGGCGTGTCGCGCGTTCGATGCGCACGCCTGCCAGGCGGTGCTGCTCGCGCAGGCGCTGCTCGCCGAGCAGCGCGGTTGCATGCGTATCGAGGGCGTCGCCCACTTCGCGAAACGCCGCTTCGATGGTTTTTTCGTAGGCGATGACGCCGGCCTGCTTGCGGGTTATGGCCAGGTCCAGGTTGGCCTGGTTGCGGCCGGCGTCGAATACCGGCAGCAGCAGTTCGGGCGCGAACGACCACATGCCGCTGCCGGCCTTGAACAGGCCATCGAGGGCGCTGCTGGCGCTGCCGATCGAGGTACTGAGCCGTATCATCGGAAAAAAGGCGGCGCGCGCGGCGCCGATATCGGCGTTGGCGGCGCGCAGGTCGGCTTCGGCCTGGCGGATATCGGGCCGCTGCAGCAGCAGCTGCGACGGCAGCTCGGCGATGCCTGGCAGCGGCTGACCGGCCGCGAGCGCCATGGCCGCCGCCTCGGGCGCCTGCTCGCCAGCCAGCAGCCGCAGCGCGCGGCGCACCGCCCGCACCTGGTCGCCCGCCTGCCGCGCCGCCAGGTTGGCCTGTTCGGCGCGCAGGCGCTGCAGCTGCAGCTGGTCTGGCGAGATCAGGCCGACTTGCGCCTGGCGCGTGGCGAACGCCAGCAGGGCCGCGGTGTCGGCGTCGATCGCCTGCCACTGCGCGTGCGCCTGGGCCGCAAAGCCGTACAAGGCCCAGGTACGCAGCACTTCGGCCAGCAGCGCGCCGCGCGCCGCTTCGCGCCCGGCGTCGCTGGCCAGCAGGCGCTCGCTGGCGGCGCCCGACAAGGATTTGAGGCGGCCGAAAAAATCGAGCTCATGGCTGTTCACGCCAACGCCGGCGCTGTAGATATTCTGCCCGTAGCGTTCCTGCATGGCCGCATTGTCGAAGTGCTGTCGGTTGGCCTGCGCCTGCACGCCGATGGACGGCAGGCGCGCGGCGCGCTCGATGCGGTACTGGGCGCGCGCCTGCTCGACCTGCAAGGCGGCCAGCCGGTAGTCGGCGTTGTGCGCAAGTGCGCGCCGCAGCAGCGGCGCGAGATCCTGGCCAGGCGACAGCCCGCCGATAAAGCTGCGCTCCTGGCCGTTCAAGGCAGGCAGCTGCCCGTCCGGCGGGAGCTCTGGCGCGGTGCCCAGGGGCTGGGCCAGGGTCGCCGGCAGCGCGACCACCGGGCGCTCGTAAGCCGGCGCCATGGAGCAGCCGCCGATGCCGCAGGCAACTGCCATCGAAAGCGTCAGCCGCAAGCTGAAATTGTGCGAAAATTGAAAAGACATGCTGGTCACCGGGTTGTTACATCAACGGCGGCCATCTTCGCTCCCGTTCATCAAGAGACGTTTCGGGTTTTATTTGGATTTGATTAAGAAGCCTGCCTTGAACTACGCCCGACAAAAAATTCTCGTCGTCGAGGATCACCTCGACAGCGCCAGCGTGCTCGAAGGCTATCTGCTGAAAGACGGCTTCGAGGTGCGCATTGCGGCCGATGGCGCGCTGGCGCTGGAGATGCACGCGCAGTGGCAGCCGGACCTGATCCTGCTCGACGTGATGCTGCCCAGGATCAGCGGCACCGACGTGCTGGCGGCCGTGCGCCGTATCGGCGATACGCCCATCATCATGGTCACCGCAGTGGGCGACGAGTCGGACAAGCTCGGTGCGCTGCGCTATGGCGCCGACGACTATGTGGTCAAGCCCTACAGCCCGAAAGAGGTGGTGGTGCGCGTGCACGCCGTGCTGCGCCGCAGCCGCCCGACGCAACTGGCCGGCAAGCTGCTGCGCCATGGCCTGCTGACGGTCGATACCGACGCCGTGCAGGCCAGCGTCAGCGATGGCGAAGGCCAGGCCAGCATGCTGACCTTGACGCCAGCCGAATTCAACCTGCTGGCCAGGTTCGTGCGCACGCCATCGAAAGCGTTTACGCGCCAGGAACTGCTGGACGTGTGCAACCCGGACAGCGATGCGCTCGAACGGGTGGTCGACGTGCATATCTTCAATTTGCGGCGCAAGCTGGGGCAGCACGGCATCGACGGCGTGCTGCTGACGGTGCGCGGCTTTGGCTACCGCTACCAATGAAGGCCGGCACTTCCGGGCGCGGCGAGCCGATCAGCGCGCCGCTGTGGTGGTGGGTGGGCCTGCGCATGAGCGCACTGGCGGTCGGCGCCGTGCTGGCCATCGCGGCCGGCATGTGGCTGTATTTCCAGCTCGACGACGAGCGCCTGCTGCGCAAGATGCCGGTGGCCGAGCGCCAGGAGTTCGAACAGCTGCGCCTGCATCCGAAGCAGAATGAAGCGCGCCTGTGGCAGCTGATCCAGAAGCAGGGCCCGGCCAACCGCTTCCTGCCGGGCCTGGCCAATCCGGACTGGATCGCGCTGCTGGTGATGGTGGCAGCGACGGTGCCGGTGCTGGTGCTGCTGGGACTATGGACGGCGCGCCCGCTGTCGCGCCAGTTCACCCGTGTTGCCGACGCGGCGCGCAGTGTCAGCCATGGCGACTTCGCCACGCGCGTGGGCGTCACAAAGGCCGCGCCGCAGGAGCTGACGGAACTGGCCAACAACTTCAACGACATGACGATGCGGCTGCAGCAGTATGAACGCGAAGTGCGCGCCTCGAGCGCCGTGCTGGCGCATGAATTGCGCACGCCGCTGAACGCCGCCATGGGCCGCGTGCAGGGCATGCTCGACGGCGTGTTTCCGCTGGAAGCGGCGCAATTGCAGGCCGTGCACCGGCAGCTCGACGAAATCAACCGCCTGATCAGCGACCTGTACCTGGTATCGCTGGCGCGCGCCGGGCAGCTGGTGCTCGAACGCGAAGTATTTTGCCTGCGCGAGCTGCTGGCCGAGCGCCTGGGCTGGATTGCGCCGCGCCTGCAGCAGGCCGGCATGCTGCTGCTCTGGCCCGAGGCGACCGCCCTCACCGTCCATGCCGACCGTGGCCGCATCGGCCAGCTGCTGTCCGTCCTGCTCGACAATGTGCTGCGCTACGCGGCCGATGGCAAGCTGATGGAGATTACCGCACGGCGCGTCGGAACCATGGTGGAAATCTGCGTCGGCGATCGTGGCGCAGGCGTGGCTGAAGACCAGCTACCAGCCATGCTGGACCGCTTCTGGCGCGCCGAACGCTCGCGCGCGCGCGATTGCGGCGGCAGCGGCCTGGGGCTGGCGATCGCCGCCGCCATCTGCCAGGCGCATGGCGGCGACCTGGCCTGCCGCAACCGGCAAGGCGGCGGCCTGGCGGTAACGGCGCGCCTGCCTACAGCTTTTGCTGCAGGAACTCCAGGAAGCAGCTGATGCGCTGCGCCAGCTGCGTGTTGCGGTAGTAGACGGCGTGGATCTGCTGGCGGTAGCCGGTGTAGTACGGCTGCAGCACTTTCACCAGCCGCCCGGCGGCGATATCGCCCTTCGTCATGAAGTCCGACAAACACACGATGCCCTGGTCGCGCAGCGCCAGTTGGCGCAGGGTTTCGCCGCTGGAGGCGGCCAGCGCCGGCACGATCTGCAGGCTGTTGCCGGCCTCGTGGCGCAGCGGCCAGCAGTTGCCCAGGTCGTATTGGGCAAAACCGAGCAGTGCGTGATGCGCCAGGTCTTCCGGCGTGGCCGGTTCTCCGTGGCGCGCCAGGTAGGCCGGCGTGGCCAGCAGGTGCAGCGGGCTGGCGCTCAAGGCGCGCGCATGCAGGGTGGAGTCGGCCAGCGCGCCGATGCGAATGGCGATGTCGGTGCGGTGTTCGAGCAGGTCGGCGATCTGGTCGTTGCTGGTCAGCTCCAGGCGAATTTCCGGGTAGATGGCGCGAAACTCGGCCACGTGCGGCACCACGCAGTGCAGCATGAACGGCGAGGCCGCATCGACGCACAGGCGCCCGGCCGGCTTCTGGCGGCGGATGCGGATCGATTCTTCCACCTCTTCCATCGAGGCCAGGATGGCGCGCGCGCGGGCCAGGAACAACTGCCCTTCTTCCGTCAGCTCCATGCGCCGCGTGGTACGTGTGAGCAAGGACGTGGCCAGCTTGTCTTCCAGCCGCGACAGCGCCCGGCTCACGCCCGAGGTGGTTTGCCCCAGGTGCACGGCGGCGGCGCTCAGGGTGCCGCTGTCGATGACGGTGACGAAGATTTTCAGGTCGTCCGAGTTGATGTCCATTCTTGCCCTTGTTTCACAGATCAGGGCATTATAATGGAATGGTGGCAATAGTCCGGCCAGATGCCGGGTTTGCCTTCTACATCAGGCAACGTAGAACAAAATGGCGACAAAATGGCAGATACTGCCGGCCAGCACGAACAGATGCCAGATGCCGTGGCCATGGCGCAGCTTGTGGTCGGTGGCGTAAAAACCGATGCCGCCCGTGTAGCACAGGCCGCCCGCGGCCAGCCACAGGAAACCGTTCCACTCCAGCGCCGCCAGCAAGGGTTGGATGCCGATCACGATCAGCCAGCCCATCATCACGTAGATCACCAGCGACAGGATGCGCGCGCCTTTGGCATACAGGTATTCCTGCACGATGCCGACCAGCGCCAGGCCCCACACCACGCCGAACAGCGACCAGCCCCACGGTCCGCGCAGGGTCACCAGCATGAAGGGCGTGTAGGTGCCCGCTATCAGCAGGTAGATGGCGCAATGGTCGAGCCGCTGCAGCACGGCCTTGACCCTGGCGCTGCGTATGCTGTGATACAGCGAGGAAGTGACATACAAGGTCAGCAGCATGGCCGCATACACGCTGCAGCTGACGATTTTCCAGGCGTCGCCCGTCAGCGCCGCCACCACGATCAGCACCACGCCACCGACGGCGGCCAGCGCCGCGCCGACCACGTGGGAGATGCTGTTGAAGCGTTCGCCGGGGTACATGATTAAGCCTGATTCGCCGCCTCAATCAAGCTTCTTCAGCCTTCTTGCGCGCAGGACGTCGCGCCGGCGTCTTGCGCGGCGGCTTGGCCGGCTGTTCTTCCACCACCGGCACGACTTCAACCACCGGCGCAACTTCCACCACCGCTTCCACCGCCGTCTTGGCCGGCTTCTTGGCAGCCGCCGCCTTGCGGGCCGGCGTACGCTTCGGTTTAGGCTTGGCTTCGTCCGGCGTTTCAATCACCGGCTCAACGACCACCTCGTCCACCGGCTCTGGCACGAATTCAACCACCGGCGCAGCTTCCACTATCTCCGGCACCGCGGCGCGCGCCTCGCGGTTGTTGCGCCCGCCACGGCCATTGCGGCGCGAGCCGCGCTTGGCGTTGTTCTCTTCGGCGGCGACCTCGGTCACGGCATCGATCACCACCGGCGCGTCCTCGGCCACGTCCATCACCGCGACCGGTGTTTCCGCCTCGGCTTCGGCCACCGGTACAAAGGCCGGCTGGGCGTTCTCGCCACGGCGCTGCTCATTCTGCTTGCGCCCGCCCCGGCCATTGCGGCGCGAATCGCGGCGGCTGCCATTCTCGCGGCTGTTCTCTTCGGCCGTGACGGCGACCTCTGTCACCACGCTGTCGATGGTGGCGTCCGCATTGGCAGAGACGGGCGCGGCGGCCGCCACCTGGCCGCTGCTGCGGTAAACATAAGCGCCCGATTTTTCATCGCGGCCAAATTCCAGCAGGCCGCGCGCCTGTGCTTCTTCCAGCAAGTTGCCGAAGGTGCGGAAACCGTAGAACGATTCGCTGAAGTCGGGCTTGCGGCGCTTGATCGCTTCTTTCAGCATCGAGGCCCAGATCTTGCCGCTGTCGCCGCGTTCGGACACCAGCGCATCGAAGGTGGCCACGGCCATCTCGATCGCCTCGGTCTTGCGCGACTCGTATTTTTCCTTGCGGCGCACTTCCTCGTCGGGCGTGCGCTTCGGCGCCGGCGTGTCGCGCTCGTCGCGCGCGTCGCCGCGCTTGGCGGCCGTGCGGCGGCTTTCGCGCACCAGGTCGTCGTAAAAGATGAATTCGTCGCAGTTGGCCACCAGCAGGTCGGAGGTCGACTGCTTGACGCCGACGCCGATCACCTGCTTGGCGTTCTCGCGCAGTTTCGACACCAGCGGCGAAAAGTCGGAGTCGCCGCTGATGATGACGAAGGTGTTCACATGGGCCTTGGTGTAGCACAGGTCGAGCGCGTCGACCACCAGGCGGATGTCGGCCGAATTCTTGCCGGACTGGCGCACATGGGGGATTTCGATCAGCTCGAAGTTCGCTTCGTGCATGGTGCCCTTGAAGCTTTTGTAGCGGTCCCAGTCGCAATAGGCCTTCTTGACAACGATGCTGCCCTTGAGCAGCAAGCGCTCGAGGATGGGTTTGATGTCGAATTTTTCGTAGTTTGCATCGCGCACGCCGAGGGCGACGTTTTCAAAGTCGCAAAACACGGCCATGCTGAGGTTTTCTGGGGATGACGCCATAGTGATTTGTTCTCAAGTGATGGGTAGGCTTGCCCCGATTATACCGAAGCGGGCAGTCGCGGCAGGTCTTATCGTACGCGCAATCCTATTGCCCGCCCGCCGGCCACACCACATTGTCATCGACCACATAGAGCTGACAGGGTGCGCTGCTGCCCTGCTGGCATGAGTCCAGCGCCCGAACGTCCGGGCTTTCGCCCTCCTCGGCCCAGCCCCAGGCGCCGCTGGACGACACGGCAAAGGCGCGCGGCCGCAGCTTGTTCAAAAAGGCGCGGTAGGCGGCGCGGCCACTCTCGGCCAGGTAGGGCACGGCGCCGATATCGGCGCGGCTGGCAAATTGGGTGGCCGCCAGCGGCGCAGGTTCGGCCAGGGCAACCACCGGCGCGGCCGGCATGCCGATGCGGCGCAGGAAGCGCTCGGTGGGCGCCAGCCACACGGCCACGCCGTCGCGGCTGCCCAGGGTCAGGTGCGCGTCGCGCTTGAAGGCGCCATAGGCGAGCAGCTCGGCCTGGCCACCGGCCGCCGTATAAGCCTGGTACAGGCGCCGCACCAGCGGTGGCGCGAAATAGGCGTCGTTCTCGCCATACAGCCACAGGCTGGGCACCTGGCTGGCCGCGCCCAGCGCGGCAAACGCCTGTGTCAACGCCGCCTGCCAGTCGCACGCGCCGTCATCGATGCGCAGGCCGCCGGCAAAATTGAGCACGCCGCGCACGCCAGGCAGCCGCTGAGTCGCCAGCGACAGCGCCGCCAGGCCGCCATACGACTGGCCGGCGAGCACGATGCGGCTGGCATCGACCCAGCTCTGGCGCCGCGCATAGGCCAGCGCGTCGCGCACGTCGCGCGCCTGGCCGGCGGCGTTGGCCGCCATGTCGCAGCCATGGTCACGGTAGCTGCCGCTCGAGCCGGCATAGCCGGCGCGCATCGGCAGCATCACGGCATAGCCGCGCCGGACGAATTCGGTCGCCATATAAATAAAACGTTCGCGCGGCTGCCGCCGTGCCGGCCCCGGCTGCTTGCCGTGATTCATCAGCAGCAGCGGGAACGGCCCGGCGCCCGGCGGGCGAAATACGGTGGTTTCCAGCGATTCATGGCCGCCGTCGCCGGATGCCAGCATGATGACTTCTTCGCGCAAGCCTGCATCCAGAGGCAACGGCGATGCGTGAACAAGCATGGGCAAGCTGAACAGGAGACCGAGCGGGAGACTGAGCGACAGGCGGCAGGCAGGCGGGAAAATAAGCAACTCCATGGAGCGGAAAAAAACACCAGCGTCGAGTCTAGTTCAAGGATTACTCAAAGCAATATTAAAGAATTATCGACAGCAAGTTTTTTCTCGGCAGCCATTTACTTTCCCACAAGGTGAGGTACTTAACACCGTGTCAATCTTGTCTGTTCTATGCTGAAGTTCTCGGCACAACAACCGCCGGTACCTACAAGGAGCATGGAATGCGTAACGCAATAAAACTCATCAGCCTGACGCTGGCACTGGCGTGCAGCGCCTCGATCGCCACGGCGCAAACGGCGCCGCATGCCAACGATCAAAGCAAGCCTGGCGTCGCCAGCCCGGCGGCCGACAATTCGGACATGAACGAACGCGACAAGGGCACCGCCAGCCAGACGCCACAGAAGCAGTCGAACGCCAAAACCGACCGCACGCTGCTGGCCGAAGCGCGCAAGGCCGTGGTCAAGGACGAGTCGCTGTCGACCACCGCCCATAACGTGAAGATCCTCGTGAAAAACGGCGTCGTGACGCTGCGCGGCCCGGTCAAATCGGCCGAGGAAAAAACCAGAATTGAAGAACTGATCAAGCCGCTGGCCGGCGTGAACCGCATCGACAACAAACTCGATATCAAAACCAATTAAACAACACCCATCAAGGAGTATCACCATGAGCAAGAACGCCGTTTATTGCATCGCCCAGGAACACACCCAGGCCGAAGTCATCGTCAACTCGCTGAAAGACGCCGGCTTCTCGAACAACGATATCTCGGTGCTGTTCCCGGACAAGACCGGCACCCGCGATTTCGCCCATGAGCAAAACACCAAGATGCCGGAAGGCGCGGCCACCGGCGGCGTGGCCGGCATGGGTACCGGCGCCGTGCTGGGCTGGCTGGTGGGCATCGGCTCGCTGGCGATCCCAGGCGTCGGCCCGTTCATCGCGGCCGGCCCGATCATGGCGGCCCTCGGCGGCGCGGCCATCGGCGGCGCGGCGGGCGGGATTGTCGGCGGCCTGGTCGGCATGGGCATTCCCGAACTGGAAGCCAAGCAGTACGACGACAAGGTTCGCAACGGCAATATCCTGATCTCGGTGCATACCGAGTCGTCGGACCAGATCAAGGTCGTCAAGGAAATTTTCGAGCGCGCCAACGCGCACGACATCAAGTCGACCTCGGAATCGCACGCACCTACCTGATGCGCCGCTGATTTCTGATGCAAGCATGCCACCTTCGGGTGGCATTTTTTATCGGCAACAGCAGACAGGAGTAAACTGGCAGTCTACTTCAGGGAGCCATCATGTCCATCTCCGCCCTCACCACCGGCACCTCGGGCCTGAGCGCCAACCAGCGCGCGCTGGACGTGGCCGCCAACAATGTCGCCAACGCCAATACGCCCGGCTTCCAGCCACAGCGCACCCAGTTCCGGGAAAGCAGCCCGGCAGGCAGCGGCGTGACCCTGTCCGCCGAGGGACGCCGGCTGTCGGCCAGCGAAAACACTGCCGCCCCATCCGAGGCAGCTGCTGCCAGCCGTACGAACGGCGTGGGCCTGGCGTCCGAACTGAGCGACACCCTGGTCTACCAGGCCGGCTTCAACCTGTCGGCCAATGTGGTAAAAGCCGCTGGCCAGGCGCTGGGCAGCCTGATCGACGTGAAAAGCTGACGCCAGCGCCGGCGGCTATCGTGATGCAAGCCTGCGCCAGGGCTGGCACGCCCGCTCTACAATAAGCGGCATGAACAAACACCTCGCCGCCCTGCTGCTCGCTGGCGCCAGCATGCTTCCCCTCGCGGCGCACAGCGCCGATTTTTATGTCGCGCCGCAAGGCAATGACCAGGCCGATGGCAGCCAGGCCGCGCCCTGGGCCTCGTTCATGCATGCGCAGTCGCAGGCGCACCCGGGCGACACCGTGTATTTTCGCGGCGGACGCTACCCCATCATGGCCGGCGTGAACACCTGCGCCAGCCGCACGGCGGTGGTTGACGCCATCCGCGTCGACAAGAGCGGCCGCGACGGCCAGCCGATACGCTACTGGGCCTACCCGGGCGAAAAGCCCGTGTTCGACTTCAGCGCCATGAAAGACGATTGCCGGGTCAAGGGGCTGGCGGTCACCGCCAGCTGGGTGCACCTGAAGGGGCTGGAAATCACGGGCGCGCCGCAGCAGCCGCAAAATCGCCTCAATCACGAATCATGGGGCGTATGGATCAATGGCAGCCACGATATTTTCGAGCAGTTCGACCTGCACCACAATATGGGACCGGGCCTGTTCATCCAGAACGGCAGCCATAACCTGGTGCTCAACAGCGACTCGCACCACAACTACGACCCGTACACCTCGAATGGCGCCGGGCAAAGCGCCGACGGCTTCGGCGCCCATATCAAGGCCAACCAGCCCGGCAATGTGTTTCGCGGCTGCCGCGCGTGGGCCAACAGCGACGACGGCTTCGACCTGATCAACGCCTATTCTCCCGTCACCATCGAATCGTCCTGGGCCTGGCGCCAGGGCTATCTGCCGGGCACCACCACGCCGCTGGCGGCCGGCAATGGCAACGGCATCAAGGCCGGCGGCTACGGCGGCGTGTATGTGGCCAACGGCGTCAGGCACACGGTGCGCTTTTCGGTGGCCTTCCTGAACAAGGCGGCGGGCTTCTATGCCAACCACCATCCGCTGGCGATCGACTTCTTCAACAATACGGCGTTTGGCAACGGCAGCAACTTCGACCTGCTCGGCATCGCGCCCGATGGCTCGCCCATCAGCGTTGGCAATCTGCGCAACAACCTGGCCTACAAGGGCCGGCTGCTGGTCCATGCCGAGGGCCTCGACATGAACCACAATTCGTGGACCTTGCCGGCGACGGTGACCGACCGCGATTTCGACGACGTTGGCGCCACCGGCTGGGATGCGCCACGCCAGGCCGACGGCAGCCTGCCGGTGCTGCGCAGCTATCACCTGCGCAGCAGCAGTGCCCTGATCGGCCAGGGCGTCGATGTCGGCCTGCCATTCAAGGGCACGGCGCCGGACCTGGGGGCGTTCAGCGCACCGTGACGAATACCGGATTCGAATAGAACCACAGGCTGCGGTAGTTGCGGTCGTTGATGTCGTTGAAGCGCTGCAGGTTGTCGGCGCCGGCCGTGCGCTGGTCGGCCAGCGGTTCGCCGCCCTGGGTCAGGCCGGCCACGTCCACGCCCAGGTTGGTGCCGCGCAGGCGAAAATACTGGCTTTTTGAAGCGACGGTGTCGTAACTGATGGTGTAATAGCCGTCCGCGCCCAGCTTCCAGTCGGCGCTGGTAAAGCGCTTCACCACGCGGGTAGATGCATTGGTGGCCACCGCATACGCCGCCGTGCCCTGCGCCGCTTTTGCGCCCACATCGCCGGCGATCAGGTCGACATGGTCGACCACCGGCTTGACGCTGGCGGCCATGCCGCTGTCGACCGGCTTTTCGTAGTTGTTTTTCGCCGGGCTCTTGAAGCGGATGGTAATGGTGACCTTCTCGCCGCTGACGACCTGGAGTTCGCCGCCCATTTCCTTGCGTTCCCTGGCGCCGGCCAGGTTGAAGTCGAGCGCGTTGATCAGGTCACCGTAGACGGAGAACATTTTCCCCGAGCGCAGTCCCTGCAGCAGGTCTTTCGCGGTGGCGGCGCCGCTGGCGCCGTTGAACACATAATTTTTTGCGTATTCGCCCGGGAAGTAACCGCTGCTGTTGTTGCCGACGATCTTGAAGTGGGTGTCCGAGTCGGTCAGGTTCCAGACCCGGCGCCCTTCGCCCAGCAAGGCGTCCCACACGCCACCGACTTTCGCCACCACGTAGTCGACGCCGCCATAGGCGCGCAGCGGCGCGTTCTCGGGCGTGTAGGCGGCGGTATAGCCGCCACGGTCCGGCTCCATCTGGTTGCCGACCATGCCTTCGATGGCGAACACGATGTTGGGCGCCAGGTCGTTGAAGCGGCGGAAGTCTTCCACCGTGTAGCTGCCCTTGTTGCGCGACGGGTGGTTGATCACCGCATAGCTGGTGTTCGGGTAATTGTCCTTGAGCCAGCCGATGGCCTTGAGCGCATCGTCGCCGGTCTTGTTGTAGCGCGTCGCGCCGTATTTGGCCTTCCAGGCCGCCACGTCGGTCGTATCGAACATGGTGGCGTCGCGGGTGGTAAACAGGTATTCGAATTCGCGCACGCCACCGGTGCTGACGGCCAGCTTGTCGCCGCCGTCGAAAATGCCGATGCCGATATGGTCATGGGTCGGCATATCCCATTCGAAGCCCGAGAAAATCAGCTTGCTGGCGTAAGCGGCGCCCGGCGCCTGCAGCGCGGCCAGGCGCGGCAGCTCGTAGCGCTCGACGCCGGTCGCCATCGGTATCGGCGCAGCCAGCAGATTGCCCTTGTCGTCACGGGTCGACACGCGCAGGTGATTGGTCACCGCCATCCAGTCCAGGCCATAGGTATTGAACGCCTTGCTCAATACCTTGTCCAGGGTCTGGCTGACGTCGGCGTCGGCCGACTGCGTGGTGTGGGTGTGCAGGTCGCCGGCGATCCAGCGGCCCTGGGCGATTGGCGGCACGACGAAGGTATCGTCGCCGCCGCAGGCAGCGGCGACGACGCCGATGGCAATCGCGGTGGGGATCAGCAGGTGGCGCGGGGACAGGCGTGGCAGGTGCGGCATGATGGTTTCCGGACGGTGGGTTGACAGTGCCGGCACGATAGCACCAGTCTGTTACCGCCTGATGACGACAAATGGTTACCATAAAAACAAGCGATGCCAGCAGGCAATTACGGCACGCTTTTAGTGCGCCGCACCATTTCGCTGTGCGAACGAATGTTTCACAAAACGGTTGACATGGGGGGTGTCGCTGGGCAAACTGAATGACAGGAGCGAGACAAAATGAACGCCAATCTGAACAATATGCAGCCTGCGATCGATCCGGAAATCGTCGTCTTCAGCGACGAGGACGAAGGCAAGGACCGCCAGTTCGTCAATGCGCTGGCGCGTGGCCTGGAAGTGCTGCGCTGCTTTCGTCCCGGCGAAATCTACCTGTCGAACGCCGACATGGCCAGGCGCACGGCGATCCCCAGGCCGACCATTTCGCGCCTGACCTATACCCTGACGAAACTGGGCTACCTCAATTATTCCGAACAGCTGGGCAAGTACCAGTTGGGCGCCGGCGTGCTGGCGCTGGGCTACCGCATGCTGTCGAACCTGGACGTGCGCAAGATGGCGCGCCCGCTGATGGAGGAACTGGCCGAGCATGCGCAGGCGTCGGTGTCGATGGGCACGCGCGACCGGCTCAGCATGGTGTACGTGGAAACCTGCCGCAGCAGCGCCAATGTCACCTTGCGCCTCGACGTCGGCTCGCGCATTCCCCTGATGACGACGGCGATGGGCAAGGCGCTGCTGTGCATCCTGCCGCAGTCGGAACGCGACTACCTGATGGACCATGCGCGCACCCACGACACCGAACGCTGGCCGCGCATCAAGGCCGGCATCGAGCAGGGTTTCAGGGACTACCAGGAGCGCGGTTTTTGCATCTCGGCCGGCGAATGGCAGAACGACATCCACGCCGTGGGCGTGCCCATGCTGGGTCTTGATGGCGAGCAGGTGATGGCCTTCAACTGCGGCGGCCCGGCTTTTCTGCTGTCGCGCGACAAGCTCGAATCGGACCTGGGCCCGCGCTTGGTGGCGCTGGTGAAAAACATCGAATCCAATCTGGGCCGCGGCTAGGCGCCCTTCCATCTACGCAAAAGGATCACATGATACGCGACGAAGAAACCCTCAATATCCTGCTCGACAGCATCAGCCGCTTCGTGCGCGAAGTGCTGGTGCCGAACGAACAGCTGGTGGCCGAAACCGACACCATTCCGCCGGCCATCGTGGCGCAGATGCGCGAACTGGGCCTGTTCGGCCTGTCGATTCCCGAAGCCTACGGCGGCCTGCAGCTGAGCATGGAAGAGGAAGTGCGCGTGGCGTTTGAAATCGCCCGCACCTCGCCCGCCTTCCGCTCGCTGATCGGCACCAACAACGGCATCGGTTCGCAGGGCATCGTCATCGACGGCACGGAAGAACAGAAACAATACTACCTGCCGAAACTGGCGGCCGGCGAGATCATCGGCTCGTTCGCATTGACGGAGGCCGGCTCCGGTTCGGACGCGGCGTCGCTGCGCACCACCGCCGTGCGCGATGGCGACTTCTATATCCTCAACGGCAGCAAGCGCTATATCACCAACGCGCCCGAGGCCAGCATTTTTACCGTGATGGCGCGCACCGACCCGACCAGGCGTGGCGCCTCGGCCATTTCCGCGTTTATCGTGGAAAAAAACACGCCGGGCCTCTCGCTCGGCAAGATCGACAAGAAAATGGGCCAACAGGGCGCACACACCTGCGACGTGATCTTTGAAAACTGCCGCGTACCGGCCGCCAACATTATCGGCGGCAAGGAAGGCGTGGGCTTCAAGACGGCCATGAAGGTGCTCGACAAGGGCCGCCTGCATATCGCCGCCGTCTGCGTGGGCGCGGCCGAACGCATGCTGGCCGACGCCCTGGCCTACGCCATGGAGCGCCAGCAGTTCGGCCAGCCGATCGCCCAATTCCAGCTGATCCAGGCCATGCTGGCCGACAGCAAGGCCGAGATCTATGCGGCGCGCAGCATGGTGCTCGATTGCGCGCGCCGGCGCGACAACAAGGAAGATATTTCGACGGAAGCGTCGTGCTGCAAGCTGTTCGCCTCCGAGATGTGCGGCCGCGTGGCTGACCGTTCGGTGCAGATCCATGGCGGCGCCGGCTATATTTCAGAATACGCGGCCGAGCGCTTCTACCGCGACGTGCGCCTGTTCCGCATCTACGAGGGCACGACGCAGATCCAGCAGATCGTCATCGCCCGCAACATGATCAAGGCAGCGCAAAAGTGAAGGAGGCCGCGATGGACGACATCCCCGCCCTGCTGGCCAGCTTGCCGGCGCGCCTGTCGGCGATCCCAGAGCGCTGGGCCGCCAGCACGCCCGAGGCGCCCGCGCTGCATGAAGGCGGCCGCCACTGGACCTATGCCCAGCTGCGGCACAGCGTGGAAGACGCGGCGCGGCGGCTGCGCGAGCTCGATGTGCGGCCCGGCGACCGGCTGGTGGTGGTCGGCGAAAACTGCGCGCTGCAGGTGGCGCTGATTTTCGCCGCAGCCCGCCTCGACGCCTGGATCGTCAATGTCAACGCGCGGCTGTCGGCGCGCGAGATCGATACCATCACCGCGCATTCGACGGCGCGGCGCGTGCTGTACCTGCACGCATCGTCAAAAGAAGCGGCCGCCCATGCGCAGCGGGTAGCCAGCAGCGCGGTGACCATCGACGGCATGGGCGAGCTGCTGGCCGGCCCCCTGAACCACGACGCGGTGGCCGAAGCCACGCAGCCGGGGAACGAACAGGTGGCGGCACTGATCTACACCACCGGCACCACCGGCCACCCCAAGGGCGTGATGCTGACGCACCGCAACCTGCTGTTTATCGCCGCCGTGTCGAGCAAGCTGCGCGGCCTGACGCAGCTTGACCGCGCCTATGGCGTGCTGCCGATCTCGCATGTGTATGGCCTGGCGTCGGTGGCGCTCGGCACGCTTTACGCGGGCGCGGCCCTGTTCCTGGTGCCGCGTTTTTCCGTCGAGGGCCTGCTGTCGGCATTGAAGGACGATGGCCTCACCATCGTGCAGGGCGTGCCGGCCATGTATGCCAGGCTGCTGCAGACGGTGGGCGGCTCGGGCACGCCATTGCCGACGCAACTGCGCTTTGCCTATGCGGGCGGCTCGCCGCTGGCGCCATCGCTGAAACACGAGGTCGAGCAGCTGCTGGGAACGCCGCTGCACAATGGCTACGGCATGACGGAGAGTTCGCCCACCATCAGCCAGACGCGCCTGGAGTCGCCGCGCCAGGATGACTCGGTCGGCGCGCCGATTCCCGGCGTGGAAACGCGCATCGTCGACGCCGATGGCGTCGATGTGGCGCCGGGTCAGCCTGGCGAACTGTGGATACGCGGGCCGAACGTGATGGCCGGTTATTACCGGGAGCCGGAAATGACGGCCGCCACCATGCGCGACGGCGGCTGGCTCAATACGGGCGACATGGCGCGCCAAGGCGAGGACGGCGCGCTGTTCATCGTCGGGCGCACCAAGGAACTGATCATCCGCTCCGGCTTCAATGTCTATCCGCTGGAGGTGGAAACGGCCTTGAACGCCCACCCGTCCGTGATCCAGTCGGCGGTGGTCGGCTGCGGCACGGCCGATGGCAATGAAGAGGTGGTGGCCTATGTGGAACTCGATCCGCGCCAGCCGGTCACCCTGGAAGCCTTGCAGGCCTGGCTGGCCGGCACGCTGTCGCCGTACAAATGCCCGAGCGACATTATCGTGATGGAGGCGCTGCCGGCGGCGGCCACCGGCAAGATCCTGAAAGGACAGCTGCGGCAGATGGCGCAGCAAAGAAAGCATCATTGATTTGCACTGAACGCCAATACACCCGACAATAAAACACCAGCGGGCTGCTTTGAACGAATCACAGAGGAGACAAACATGAAACGCACACTGACACGTATCGCCATGGCCACCCTGGTTGCGGGCGCCTGGATGTCCACCGCCGGCGCCGAGGAGTTCCTGGTCGGCGCCGAAATTCCGCTGACCGGCAACCTGGCGCGGGTCGGTGCCGGCATGCAGGAAGGCATCATGGTGGCGGCCGAGGTCTTCAACAAGACCAACGGCAAGCACACGGTGAAAATCATTACCGTCGATGACGAATCGGCGCCGGCAAAAGCCATCGCTGCGGTCGAAAAACTGGCCAGCCAGGGCGTGGTGGCCATTACCGGCGGCTACGGTTCGAACAATATCTCGCCGGCCTCGGACACGGCGAACAAACTGGGCCTGGTGTACATCACCTCGGGCGGCGTCGACGACAGCCTGGTGACCAGCGGACGCAAGAATTTTTTCCGCATCAATAACACGGCCGGCTACGAAAAAGCCATGCTGGGCATGCTGCAGGACGTGGGCGCAAAATCGGTCTCCATCGTCTATTCGACCAAGGACGCCACCACCGGTCTTGCCAAGGACGTGGAAAAAGCGCTGGCCGCAAAAGGCGTGAAAGTGACCTCGCATTCGTTCGATCCTGCGATTACCGACTTCAAGCCCATCATCAACAAGATCAAGCTGCAGGACAAGTCGGAAGTGGTCGCCATGGTCGGCTATGAGAACGATTATGTGGGCATTATCCGCGCCGCGCGCGTGCTGAAACCGAAGATCAAGGCGATGGTGGGCGTGTGGTCGCTGGCGACGCCGAAAATGGCGGCCGACTTCCCCGACCTGATGCCGAACGTGTTCGGCACGGCGCTGTTGCCCTTCCCGACCGAATTCAAGACGCCCGACGGCAAGGCCTTCAGCGACGCCTACAAGCAGCTGTACAAGAAGGAACCGGACTACCTGGGCCAGTTCGGCTATGTGCAGTCGATGCTGCTGTTCGAAGCGATCGCGCGCGCGGCCGACAAGGGCACGGTAAAAAAAGGCGGCGTGGCCGACGAGATGCGCAAGACCGACCGCGAGACCTTGATTGGCCGGGTGCAGTTTTCCGCCAACGGCGACAACCTGAATTTCGTGCACCGCATGGCCCAGCACCAGGACAAGAAAGTGGTGATCGTCTGGCCGAAGGAAAACGCCACCGGCAAGCTGGTCTACCCTGCCCTGCCCTGGTAAGCAGTCCTGCGCGCCAGCATTGGCCGCGCACCGATAAACGACAGCCCGGCCATTCGTCCCTTGCGGACACTGGCCGGCTGCCTGACGGGATAACGACATGACAGAATTAATCCTGCAGGCCCTGTATTCGGGCCTGCTGCAGGGCGGCTCCTACGCCCTGATCGCGCTCGGTCTGGCGCTGGTGTTCGGCACCATGAAGATCATCAACTTGGCGCACGGCGAACTGGTGCTGCTGGCGGCCTATATCGCCTACAGCGTGGAGTCCGGCCTGGGCCTGGGGCCGATGTTTGCCATTCCCATCGCGCTGGTGATCGTCAGCCTGACCTCGGTCGGCGTCTACTACATCGTCAGCCGCATCAAGAAGGATCGCGAAATCAATTCGCTGATCCTCACCTACGGCATCGGCGTCATCCTCACCAATTTCATTTTGCTGGTGTGGAAGGCCGACATCCGTTCGACCTCGTCGAGCTGGCTGCAGGAAGGCTTTGAGATCGGGCCCTTTTTCAGCATGCGCAGCGAAGTGATTTTCTTCGGCGTCAGCCTGGTGCTGATGGCGGCCCTGTGGCGCTGGCTGGCCACCAGCTGGTATGGCCGCGCCGTGCGCGCCGTCTCCAGCAACCGCGATGCGGCCAAGCTGATGGGCATCGACCCGGGCCGCACCGAGATGGTGTCGTTCCTGGTGGCGGGCATTCTGGCCGCGTTTGCCGGCGTGGCGCTGTTCAGCTATGGCGTGATCCAGCCGGCCTACGGCGGCGCGCTGACCGTGAAAGCTTTCATCATCACCGTGCTGGCTGGCATCGGCTCGATCCCGGGCGTGCTGATCGCCGCCGTGTTGCTGGGCGTGGCCGAAGCGCTGACGGTAACGCTGGCCAGTTCGGCGCTGCAGGAGTTGTCCGGCATGGTGCTGTTCCTGCTGGTGCTGTTCGTCATGCCGAACGGCCTGTTCGGCGCGGTGCGGAGGCGCGGATGAAATCTTCTTCCTTCATTTCCACCATCGGTCTGCTGCTGGCCGCTTACGTGGCCGTGCCGCTACTGCTTGGCAGCAATCAGTATGTGATGAGCATGGTGGTGGCGGCCCTGATCATCGGCGGCGTGGCGCTGTCCTGGGCCTTGCTGGGCAACCTGGGCGGCATGGTCAGCTTCGGCCATGCGGCGTTCTTCGGCGTCGGCGCCTATGTTTCGGCGCTCACCACCGTCAAACTGGGCCTGCCCGTGTTTGCCGCCATGCTGCTCGGCGGCGTCGGCGCGACGATTTCGGCCGTCATCATGCTGCCGGTCTTGCGCCTGCGCGGGCCGTATTTTGCGCTGGCCATCCTGGCCTACGCACATATCTTCCGCATCGTGGCCACCGAATGGAGCTCGCTCACCGGCGGCTCGGGCGGAGTGGCCAATATTCCCACCCTGCCCACCGTGTTCGGCGTGGACCTGGCCAGCAAGACCGGCGCCTACCTGGTGGTGCTGACGCTGGTGGTGGCCTGTGCGTTTGCCTACAGCCGCATCCGTTCGAGCCACTACGGCATCGCCCTGCGCGCCATGCACGACAGCGAGGATGCCACGCGCGTGGTCGGCGTCAACAGCACCTTGCTGAAAGGCGCGATGCTGCTGGTGTCGGCTTTCATGGCCGGCCTGTTCGGCGCCTTCAACGCCCACTACATCAACTTCCTGGAACCCGACTACGCCTTCAACGGCCTGTGGGTCACCTTGCCCATCGTGGCGGCGATCTTCGGCGGCTACCGCACCATCCTCGGCCCCGTGCTGGGCGCGGTGGTGGTCTACCTGGTCGACCAGCTGATCTTCAAGTCGCTGATCCCCACCGGCCACCAGCTGGTGCTGGGCGTACTGCTGGTGGCGATGGTCGTCTTCAGCCCGAACGGCCTGCTGCCGCTGCTGCAAAAATGGTCAGGCAAGGAGAAAAAACATGCTTGAACTTGATCATGTATCGGTGCGCTTCGGCGGCCTGACGGCCGTCGATTCGGTCACCCTCTCGATCGCCAGCAATGACGTGCTCGGCCTGGTGGGCTCGAACGGCGCCGGCAAGACCACGCTGTTCAATGCGATTTCCGGCCTGGTGCGTCCGACCAGCGGCGCGATCCGCTTCGAGGGGCGCGACGTGATGGCCACGCCGATGTACCAGCGCGCGCGCCTGGGCATCGGGCGCACCTTCCAGATTCCGCAGCCCATGCATGAACTGACGGTGCGCGAAAACCTGGTCGTCGCACAGCGCTTCGGCACCGGCAAGGTCGATCATCGCAAAATCGATGAAATCCTCGACTTCACCAGCTTGACCGCCAAGGCCGGACGCGATGCGGCCAGCGAACTGGCGCTGACGGAACTCAAGGCGCTGGAAGTGGCCAAAGCGCTGGCGACCGATCCGAAGCTGCTGCTATTGGACGAAGTGCTGGCCGGCCTGGAAACGACGGGCAAGCGCCGCTTCATGGGCATGCTGAAAGACCTGCACGCGAAGTTTGGGGTCGGCATCGTGATGATCGAGCACGATATCGAAACCATCAGCAATCTGTGCCCGCGCGTGGCGGTGCTCAATTTTGGCCAGCTGATCGCCGACGGCGCGCCGGACGCGGTGTTTCGCGATCCGGCCGTCATCAAAAGTTATACGGGAGCCGCGGATGCTTGAAGTGACCAATTTGCGCGCCGGCTATGGCGCCATCAATGTGCTGTGGGACGTCTCGTTGACCGTTCAGAAGGGCAAGCTGACGACGATTATCGGCCCCAACGGCGCCGGCAAGACCACCCTGCTGCGCGCCATCATGGGCCTGGTGCCAGCCAGCGCGGGCAGCATCAGCCTCGATGGCAAGGTCCTCAACGGCACGCCAACGTGGAAGATGAGCGACGCGGCCGTCACGATGATACCCGAAGGCCGCATGACGTTTCGCGACATGAGCGTGGAGGAAAACCTGATCATGGGCGCGTTTCCGAAGGCGCACCGCGCCCATATGCGCGAGCGGCTCGAGAGTTCCTACGCCATGTTCCCGCGCCTGCGCGAGCGCAGGAAACAGCTGGCCGGCTCGCTGTCGGGCGGCGAAGCGCAGATGCTGGCGATGGCGCGCGGGCTGATGTCGGACCCGCAGCTGCTGATCGTCGACGAGCCGTCGCTGGGCCTGGCGCCGCTGGTAGTGAACGAACTGTTCGAGATCCTGGCGCGGCTCAATGACGGCCAGCGCACCATCGTGCTGGTCGAGCAGAACACGGCGCGCGCGGTGAAAGTGGCCGACCACGTCTACCTGATGCAAAGCGGCAAGGTGGCGCTGTCGCAGAAGGCGAGCGAAGTCGATCTCGAACATCTGCACGAGCTGTATTTCGCCCGTTAGTATCTTTATTCCTCTTCGTCGACCAGCTTGTCGAACGCGGCCAGCGCGCCCCTGCCCAAGCCGGCCACCACGAACGGGTCGTCAGCATCGAGCTGGGCGGCATCGACCAGCATGCGCAGCTTGCTCAGGCGCTCGCCAAGCGCCAGCGCCTGGGCTTGCGGCGCCGAGCCGGCCTGCCCGGCCTGCGCAATGGCGCTGGTGACGGACTCGGGAAACTCCCACAGTTCGGCGATCCTGACCGACAGGATGCGCGCTTGCGCAAATACCTGGGCAATAAAGGCATCCGACTGGGGAAAGGCTTCGGGCACGTGCATCTGGTCGATCAGCCGGAACGCCACCACCAGGCCGACATTGACCATCAGGCCGGCAAGATAGGCGTCAAAGGCGCTGGCCTGCATGCCGGGGGCCACCAGGCTGGCGGCCAGCGCGCATTTTTCGGACTGGCGCCAGATCAGCGGCGCCGTGCGCACGGTCAGCCCGCCGTTTTTCATGCTGACGATGGGACGAAAGGCGACCCGGGCCAGCAGCATGCGCATATTGCTTTGCCCGAGCAGCGTGATGGCGCCTTCCATGGTGCTGATCGACGGGCTGGAATTGTAGCGCGAATGGTAGCTGGGCCGGTTCGCTTCGCGGTAGACCTCGGCGACCAGCACCACATCCTGCGCCAGCTGGCGCGACAGCTCGGTCGCGCTCATGTTTTCTTCTTGCAAGGTACGCATCAGTTGCGGAATGATGGCCGGAATGCGTGGCACCAGGGCGGCGCCAGCGATCGGTTCAGTGGCCAGGCGCGTCAATTCGTCCAGAATATGCTGCTCGGCCTGCGCCGGCGCCTGGGCCGAGCCCACAGCCGCCAGCCAGCGGTAGTAGATGGCATCGATTTCGGCAATGGTGGCCGGTTCGTGTTCGACCTTGGGCGACGCCGCCGCTGTCGTGGCTGGTGCAGGCTTGTTTTTGTCTTCGCCGCCGCTCAGTAATTTTCCTATCCAACCCATATTCTGTCCAAGCCCTGTATGCATCACTATCGGGAAATTCCAACCGTGATTTTACCTGATACAGTGGCGCCTGCGCGCAAAGCATCCCGGGCCGCGCCAGGAAATTGAACAGAGGTCATCATGCACAACAGCCTTGCCCATTACATCAGCACCCAGGCCTACAACAATGCCTGGGCCAACCATCGCCTGTACCAGGCGTGCGGCCAGTTGTCGCCGTCCGAGTTCCGGGCCGTGCGCACCAGCTTTTTTCCCACCATCCAGGCCACGCTGAACCATATCTTGACGTGCGACTGGTTTTACCTCGATGCGCTCGAACGCGAACTGCGCGGCGAGCCGCCGCATCCCGATTGCTACGTTTTCTTTGCGCAAGACGAACCGTTCGACAATTGCCCTGCGCTGCAGGCGGCCCAGCGCGCTTCGGATGAACGGCTGATCGCGCACTGCCGCCAGCTCATCGACGCCGACCTGGCGCGCCCCGTCACCATCCTGCGCGACACGCCGCAGGTCGATACGCGCATGCGCCTGCTGGCGCATCTGTTCCAGCACCAGATCCATCACCGGGGCCAGGTGCATGCCATGCTGGCCGGCACCCACGTCGAACCGCCGCAACTGGACGAATTTTACTGTGCCGGCGAGGCGGAGCTACGGGCGCAGGATTTTGCCGAGCTGGGCTGGACCGAGCCGGAGGTATGGGGCGCACGCTGAACTATTCCTCCTCGTGGCAGCACACGCACAGCTTGTTGCCATCGAGGTCGCGAAAATAGGCGCCGTAATAATGCGCGTGGTAATGCGGCCGCAAGCCGGGCGGACCTTCGCACACCGCGCCTTGCGCCAGCGCCGCCCGGTAGCAGCGGTCGACTTGCGCGCGGCTGCTGGCCAGCAGCGCCGTCATCTGGCCATTGCCGGGCGATGCCGCCTGGCCATCGTGCGGCGCACCGAGCACGAACAGCGGACGCGGCACGCCAGGCGTCATCCAGCCCGCCCAGGGCTTGGCCGGGTCGTGAAACTTCTGCACCAGGCCCAGTTCACCGAGCAGGTCAGTATAAAACGCGCAAGCACGTGCAAAATCATTGGTACCGAGACAGAGATGGGACAGCATGCAATTCCTTTCAACAGGCGGCGGTGCGAACGGTAAAACCCTTGCCTGATTATAATGGCGCATCTCTTTTTGATACGCCACCATGACCGACGCCCACCGCCTCGCCTTGCATCCCCCCACCCCCGCCGACACGCATGATCTGCTGGCGTTCGAACTGGACAACCGTGCCCATTTCGAAACCTGGGTCACGGCCCGTTCACCGTCGTATTACAGCGCGGACGCGATCGCCGCCATGATCGACCAGGCACAGCGCGAACGCGAGCAGGACCAGTCTTACCAGTTCCTGGCCAAGCTCGACGGGCGGATCGTCGGCAGGGTCAATCTGACGGGCGTGACGCGCCCCTACTTCAACAAGGCGCAGCTGGGCTACCGCATCGGCGCCCAGTTTGGCGGCCGCGGCTATGCCAGCCGCCTGGTGGCGCTGCTGCTGGAACAGGCGTTCGGGCCGCTGGACCTGTGGCGCCTGGAGTCGATCGTGCGCCTGCCCAACCTGGCCTCGGCGAAGGTACTGCAGCGCAATGGTTTTCATCAATATGGCATGTCGGAACAAGCCATGTATTTCGACGGCGCCTGGCGCGACTTGCTGTATTTCGAACGCCGCAGGCAGCAAGACCTCACCTAGGTCAAGAAAAACCGAGCAATTGCTCTGCAAAATGGGATTTTCTCCGTAAAAGTTATAAGCTGGGCATGAAGGCGCGCTCTCCCGGCGCTCGATGGCCTGGTCTTCTTGCGCACTGCGTGCGCTCACTTTTACGGAAAAAAGCATGACCCATACAACGAAAAAAGCCTGGCTGGTTGGCGGCGGCATCGGCTCGCTGGCGGCAGCCGCCTTCATGCTGCGCGACG
The DNA here is from genome assembly GCF_001677885.1 of Janthinobacterium psychrotolerans. GTDB lineage: Bacteria > Pseudomonadota > Gammaproteobacteria > Burkholderiales > Burkholderiaceae_D > Janthinobacterium > Janthinobacterium psychrotolerans. The sequence continues at coordinate 127,723 of NZ_LOCQ01000052.1, forward strand.
GCGGCATGCAGGGCAGCAATATCACCATCCTCGAAGCGGCAAGCCTTGCCGGCGGCAGCCTGGACGGCGGCGGCAATGCCGAAGACGGCTACACCTTGCGCGGCGGCCGCATGCTGACCACCGACAATTACGAATGCACCTGGGACTTGTTCAAGAGCATCCCGTCGCTGGAAAACCCGGGCCAGAGCGTCCATGAAGAAACCATCGCCTTCAATCAGCGGCATCTGCCTCACTCGCGCGCGCGCCTGGTCGACCGCAACCGTTACAAGGTCGATGTCGGCAGCATGGGGTTCTCCATGCAGGACCGGCTGGAACTGCTGAAACTGACGGAAGCCGGCGAAGGCGCGCTGGGCAACAGCGCGATTACCGACTGGCTGTCGCCCGAATTTTTCGACACCAAATTCTGGTACATGTGGGCCACCACCTTTGCCTTCCAGCCCTGGCATAGCGCGGTGGAATTCAAGCGCTACCTCCACCGTTTCATGCTGGAGTTTTCGCGCATCGAGACGCTGGCCGGCGTCAAGCGCACCATCTACAACCAGTACGATTCGCTGGTGCGCCCGCTAGTCGCCTGGCTGCGCGGGCAAGGCGTGATCGTGATCCACGATTGCACGGTGACCGACATCGCCATCGACGAACAGGACGGCAAGCTGACGGCCACCGCCCTGCACTGCCAGCGCCGGGGCCTGGCCGACGTGATCGCCGTCGAGCAGGGCGACCTGGTATTTTTCCAGAATGGCTCGATGACGGATGCTTCCAGCCACGGTTCGATGCAGAGCGCGCCGCGCAGGCTGACCAAGGCCGACAGCGGCGGCTGGCGCCTGTGGGAAAAACTGGCACAGGGACGCCCGGACCTGGGCCGCCCTGCCGCCTTCAACAGCAGCATTCCCGAATCGTACTGGGCCTCCTATACGGTCACGCTGAAAGACCCGGCGTTTTTCGACAAGATGGAACAGTTCACGGGCAACCAGGCCGGCACGGGCGGCCTGGTCACTTTCAAGGACAGCAACTGGTTGATGTCGGTGGTGCTGGCGCACCAGCCGCACTTTGCCGGCCAGCCGGAAGGTGTGCAAGTGTTCTGGGGCTATGCGCTGCACCCCGACCGCATCGGCAACTTCGTCGCCAAGCCCATGTCCGACTGCAGCGGCGCCGACATCCTGCGCGAGTTGTGCGGCCACCTGAATTTCGACCTGGCGATTATGGACAGCGCCATTTGCATTCCCTGCCGCATGCCGTATATCACCAGCATGTTTATGCCGCGCAACAAGAGCGACCGCCCGCTGCCCGTGCCCGAGCGTTCCACCAACCTGGCCATGGTCAGCCAGTTCGTCGAACTGGCCGATGACGTCGTATTCACGGTGGAATACTCGGTGCGCGCCGCACAGACGGCCGTGTACCAGTTGCTCGACATACAGCGCGAAATACCCCCCATCCATGACCACGACAAGTCGCTCAAGGTCCAGCTCGATGCCATGATCAAGGCATTCAAATAAGCGGCTTTCCTGGCATCCAGACTGTTTTTTTCTTTGCACTGGCGACTTTGCGCCAGCGCAAAGCGTGGATGCGTTTGACTGACAGACTCAAGGTTCGGGAATCTTATCAACCTTGGCGAGTCCAACATGAAACTGCGCAATCGCCTGTTTGAACACGTGCTGCTGATGCTGCTGTTGGCCCTGGCCATTTTCGGCGCCGCCATCGTGCTGGCCTGGATGACGCAATGGGCTGAAACCCTGCAATTGCCGGCTTACCTGGTCTACGGCATGCATCTGATCGGCATGGTGCTGTTCTTTCTCGACGGCTGCGTCGTCATTGCGGCCAGCAGCATACTCGCGGCACGCCTGTACCAGTTCTTGTCGAAGGAGGACATATGACAACGTTACACCCGATATTCACGCTGCGCCACCCACGCCGATTCTGGCTGAGCTCGCTCGCCATCGCCTTGATCTGCGCCATCGTGCTCGCGCCATGGCTCGACAATTCTCCCTGGCTGGTGGCCATCCCCCTGGTGGTCGGCGGCCTGCTGGTGGCGCTGGGCGAACTGTGGGAAGAACTGCGTGGCCAGCCATTGCCGGGCGGCGGAAACGACCGCGCCACGCCTTGCCGGCGCCCCTGATCCCATTCCATGAGGCCGGCGCGCAACAGCTTCAGGCAATTTACAGCGGCCAGCGCGCCGTTTAAGAATGGCTTCAGTCTCGCCGGGCATCGTGGCCATGTGCTGCAAACAAGACAGCAGCCCCACCATGCCACCCTGACGAGAAAGAATGACCATGCCGATCAGCACCTAGCTGCGCGCCAACAAAGGTTTTATCCTGTTCCTGATGCTGTTCGGCGTATTCCGCACGGCCGTGGCTGACTGGAATCCCATCCCCTCGGCCTCAATGCGCCCCAACCTGCTCGAAGGCGACGTGGTCTTCGTCAACCGCCTGGCCTATAACGTCAAGGTACCGCTGACCGACATCGTGCTGCAGCAGACGGGCGAACCGGAACGCGGCGACATCGTCACGTTTTCGTCGCCCCTGGATGGCACGCGCCTGATCAAGCGCATCATCGGCCTGCCCGGCGATACGGTGGCCATGCGCAACGAACAGCTGTTCATCAATGGCCAGGCGGCGCAGTACGGCGCGTTTGACACGGTCGCCGAAACCGTCACCACGGTCGGCCAGTTGCAGGCCCGGCGGGTCAGCGAACAGGGCAGCGGACAGGCGCAGGCGCATCGCATCCAGTTGCTACCGCAATTGCCGGCGCGGCGCAATTTCGCCGCCGTCACCGTGCCCGCCGGCCACTACATGATGCTGGGCGATAACCGCGACAACAGCGCCGACTCGCGCTACTTCGGCTTCGTGCCGCGCGCACTGCTGATCGGCAAGGCCGAGCGCATCCTCGTGTCGGCCAATATCCAGGAGCATTGGCAGCCACGGTTCGACCGTTTCGGCATGAAGTTGCAGTAACACCATAGCGCATGCGCAAGGGATTTTTGGCGTAGCATGTGGGCATCATGCATACACCACTATCCCCCAGCCAGCCCTGCGCCAGCCACGGCGAGGCCGCCGATCAACTGGCGCAGTTCCTGCAACGCCATTCCGACGTGCTGCTGCTGACGGGCGCCGGCATCAGCACGGCGTCCGGCATTCCCGACTACCGCGATACCGATGGCGTGCGGCGCGGCAATGCACCGGTGCAAGGACCGGAGTTCCGCCGCCAGCCGGCCGTGCAGCGCCGCTACTGGGCGCGCAGCATGGTCGGTTATCCCGCCCTGGCGCGCGCGCAAGCCAATCCCGGCCACCTGGCCATCGCCCGGCTGGCCCAGCAGGGCAGCATCGGCGGCCTGGTCACGCAAAATGTCGATGGCCTGCACCAGCAGGCCGGCAGCAGCGGCGTCACCGAATTGCACGGCAGCATACATGCGGTGGTCTGCCTCGATTGCCACGCCCACTATGCGCGCCGCACGGTGCAAAACATGCTCGAATACGACAACCCGCAGATGATAGGGACTACCGCCACGCCCGCGCCCGATGGCGACGCCCTGCTCGAACCGGGCCAGCTGGCCAGCTTTATCGTGCCGCGCTGCCTGCACTGCGGCGGCATGCTGAAACCTGACGTGGTGTTTTTCGGCGACGGCGTCCCCGCCGCCTGCGCCGCCGAAGCGGCGCAAAAGATGCAGGACGCCAGCGCCCTGCTGGTGATCGGCTCGTCCGTAATGGTGTATTCGAGTTTTCGCCTGTGCCGCATGGCGGCGGAAAGCGGCAAGCCGGTGGCCGCCATCAACCTGGGCAAGACGCGCGCCGATGCGCTGCTGGCGTTCAAGCTCGACACCCCGGCGCAGGACATCCTGCCGCTTGTCGCCGCCTTGCTGGCATGACGCTGCGCGGCATGGCCGCACTGGCTATACTATGCAATTAACAAGGAGAATACATGCTGGAACTGTTGAGTGAACATGCCTGCTTTGGCGGCGTCCAACGCTTTTATCGCCACGCTGCGCAAGCGATCGGCTTGCCGATGCGTTTCTCGGTGTTTATTCCAGGAAGCGCCAAGGACACTGCACGCAAGTCTCCTGCCCTGTTCTACCTGGCTGGCCTGACCTGCACCGAAGAAACTTTCATGATCAAGGGCGGCGCCCAGCGCGTGGCGGCCGAGGAAGGCCTGATCCTGATCACCCCCGACACCAGCCCGCGCGGCGCCAATATCGCCGGCGAGAGCGATGCCTGGGACTTCGGCGCCGGCGCCGGCTTTTATGTCGACGCCACCGTCGCGCCATGGAGCAAGCACTACCGCATGTACAGCTACATCCTGGAACTGCGCGCGCTGCTGGAGCAGGAATTGCCGATCGACCCGCAACGCACGGGCATCTTCGGCCACTCGATGGGCGGCCACGGCGCGCTGGTGCTGGCCCTGCGCAATCCCGGACTGTTCCGCTCGGTGTCGGCGTTTGCCCCGATCGCCGCGCCTTCGCAATGCCCATGGGGCAAGAAGGCATTCACGGGCTACCTGGGCAGCGATGCGAGCAGCTGGCAGCAGTACGACGCCAGCGCGCTGATGGCAGCAATGCAAGGCCATGCTGTGCCGTTTCCGGATGGCATCTTGATCGACCAGGGGCTGGCCGACAAATTCCTGCCCGACCAGCTGTTCCCCGATGTCTTCGAAGCGGCCTGCCGCAACGCCGGCCAGCCTTTGGCCCTGCGCCGCCATGCAGGCTATGACCACGGCTATTACTTCATTTCCACCTTCGTGGAAGACCATCTGCGCTTTCATGCGCGCAACTTGCGCAGCGGCACCTGAGTCTCAGCCGCCGCTGGGGCGCCCGTTGAAATGGCGGGTGTACCAGTCGCAGGCCAGCAAGGCGGCCTGGTGGCGCGCATCGGCGCTGCCGGGCGCGGCGATCTGTTCCAGCTGCTTGTCGCAACGCAGCGCGGCAAAGGCCATGCGGTTCAGGCCAGCCACGTCGGGGTCGCGTCCGCCGACGATCAACAGCGAGGGCACGCGCACATTGTCCAACGCGGCCTTGCCGGCCAGTTCCACCTGGGCATCGCACACGGCCAGCGCCGCCACATCGCCGGCACGCCAGGCCGCCAATTGCATCACCACCGCCGCGCTGGCGCCATGGCCGTACAGGCCGCACGGCAGCTTGCGCGTGCTGGCATCGATGCGCAGCCAGCCCAGCGCTTTTTCGAGCTGGCGCGCCAGCTGGACGATATCGGCATGCACATAATAACGGTGGCCGCCATCGCCGCCGCCTGGCCCGATGCCGGACTGGTCAAAGCAGAGAGTGGCAAGCCCGGCGCGCACGAAGTCAATGGCGGTTGCTTGCGTGGCGGCATTGCGGTAGCCGCCATCGACGCTGGCGCCATGCGCAAACAGCACCACGCCGACCGGCCGCTCCGGCAACATGAGTATGCCGTCCAGTTCCACTTCGTCTGCCGTAATGCTGACAAATTGCTCTTGCATGATTGCCTCCCAAGCACAGGAACCGGACTTCCGGGCGGCACCTTGGCGGGAGCCTGGCCGCATGCTCAGTGTAGCAAAATCGCCGCGATGTTCAAACCGCGCCGTAGCGGTCCAGCCCCTTGAGCACGGCTTCGGGGCGGATCGGCAAGTGACGTACACGCGCGCCGACAGCGGCAAAGATGGCGTTGGCAATCGCCGGCGCCACCACCGTGGTCGGCGGCTCGCCCATGCCGGTCGACGCCTCGGTGCTGTGGATAAATTCGATATCGAGCTCGGGCACATCGGCGATGCGCAGCGGCGTATAGCTGGTGAGGTTGGTGTCGCGCACTTCGCCGTTCAGGAACGCCGTGCCTTCGTGCAGCGCCATGCTCACACCCCACAGCGCGCCGCCTTCGGCCTGCGCCAATGCGCCATCGGGGTCGATGATGGTGCCCGCGTCGATCACCATGGTCAGCTTTTCGACCTGCACCATGCAGGTGTTGCGGTCGACCCGCACGCGCGCCACGCACGCGGTCCAGGTCGGCATATCGCGCTCCTGGCCAAAGGTGGCGGCGATACCCAGGCCCGTGTCTTTCGGCATCGCCTTGCCCCAGAGCGCTTTTTCCGCCGCGCGCAGCAGCACTTGCGCCAGGCGCTGGGCGCCGCCAACGGCGTTCGGCGCGCTGCCCGCGTTGCGGCCCGTGGCCTGCAGCAGCGACAGGCGGAAGTCCAGAGGATTGACCTTGGCCGCCTGCGCCGCCTCATCGATAAAACTTTCCACCGCCCAGTTGGTCCAGCCAGGACCGACCGAGCGCAGCCAGCCTGGCCGGAAACTGCTGTTGGCCAGGTCATTCGACATGGCGCGCACGCGCTGCGCCCCCACCGTGTACCAATGGTCGGCGCCGGCGATCGCGAACGGGTCGTAAGGATGGCCCCGCTTGTCCTTGGCCAGCAAGCCGGGCGCCAGCGCCTGCGTCGGCCAGCCGGCGCTCGCTTCATGCTGCATGGCGGTGACCTTGCCGGCGCCGTCAAACGCCATGCGCAAGTGCTGCACCGACGGCGAGCGCGGTGAATCGAAGCGCGCATCGTCGGCGCGTGAACAGATCATTTTCACGGGCCGCCCCAGGGCTTTTGCGCCCAGCGCGGCCGGGATGCAATAGTCGCCGTTCAGGCGCCGGCCAAAGCCGCCACCGAGCAGGTAGGTATGCAGCACCACCTGGCTTTCCGGCACCTGCAGCGCCTTGGCCAGCACCGGCAAGGTCAGCGATTGCCACTGGGTGCCGGCATGGATATGCCAGACGCCATCGGCCAGCTGCGCCATCGCGTTCACCGGTTCGAGCTGGAAATGCAGCACGGTGGCCGTGGTGTACTGGCGCTCGAGCGTGAGGCCGGCATCGGCAAAGGCCTGCTCCACGCCGTCGTCATCGACCACGCGCGCGCCCAGCGTGGGGTCGGCGATTTGCCTGGCGCCGTAATGCAGGATGTCCTGCTCCGACACATGGGCCGCCGCACCGGCGCGCCATGTTACTTGCACCAGGTCGGCCGCGCGGCTGGCCGCCGCATAGCTGTCCGCATACACCAGCACCCAGCCCGGCACCGTGCCGCTGGGATCGGTCAAGGCTTCGGATTTCAGGTAGCCACGGATTTTTTTCGCCGCCGAGTCGTCGATGGACAGCACCTTGGCGCCATAGCGCGTCGGTGGAATCTTCGGCCGCGCATATACCAGGCCTTCGACCTCGTCAGCTATGCCGGCATCGATGCCGTAGATGGCCTTGCCGTTGGTTTTCCCCGGCACGTCGAGCGCCTGTGCGGGTCGCCCGATCAGCTTGCGCTGCGACGGTGTCTTGAGCACGATGGCGCCCAGTTGCTCGGGCGTATAGTGGCGGCCCAGCTTGCCACGCCGCACGATATCGCCATAGGCAATCGAGCGCCCGCGTCCATGCACCACGCCCAGCCTGGCCGAGCAGGCCGCGACCGGCACGCGCAGCAGCCGCGCGCCTTCTTCGATCAGGGCCAGGCGGCCGGCCGCGCCGGCGCGGCTCAGCGGCTCGAAACTCTGCCAGACGGACCAGCTGCCGCCGGTCACCATCAGGCCCCACTTCGGGTCGCTGTCCACGTAGTGCAGCTTGACTTTGGTCCAGTCCGCTTCCAGCTCGTCGGCGACGATGCGCGCCAGCGCCGTGCCGATATGCTGGCCCATTTCTGCCTTGGCAATATTGATGGTCACCAGGCCCTGCCGGTCGATCTCGAACCAGATGGTGGGATCGAACACGGACGCGCCATGAGCCACGGACGGCGCCACGGCCGGCCCGCTGGCCGCCAGTGTACTGTCGGCCCGCAAAAAGGCCAGCGTAAAACCGGTGCCGGCGGCGGCGATCAGGAAGCCGCGCCGCCCCGGCGAAGGGGGTGCGCCAGCGGCATGGTGTTGCGGCAGCTCAGGCATGCGGCGTCTCCCGCATGCCGGCGGCCAGCTTGATCGCCTTGCGAATGCGCACATAGGCCATGCAGCGGCACAGGTTGCCACTCATCACCGCATCGATATTGGCATCGGTCGGCTGCGGATAGTCGCGCAGCAAGGTCGCCGCCTGCATGATCTGGCCCGACTGGCAGTAGCCGCACTGCGGCGCCTGGGTGGCGATCCAGGCTTGCTGCAAGGGATGCTTTCCATCGGGCGACAAGCCTTCGATGGTGGTCACGGCAGAACCTGCCACAGCCGACACGGGCGTGATGCAGGAGCGCACGGCGCGGCCATTGACATGCACGGTGCAGGCGCCACACAGGCCGATGCCGCAGCCGAATTTGGTACCGCTCAGTTTTGCTTCGTCGCGCAGCACCCACAGCAATGGCGTGTCGGCGTCGACATCGGCGGCAAAGGGTACACCATTAATGATCACGTGATGCATGGGCTTGCTTTCGTAAAGATTTACTTGCCGGCGCGCACGCGCGCCACTTTCGCTTCGAGACCGATCCAGGCCGGCTGGTGGCTGCGGCTGCGGCGCAAATACGCTGCCAGCTGGGCAATGTCGGCGTCCGACAGCGAGTGGGCAAAGGCCGGCATCAGCGCGCCGGGCAGGCCCTCGTCCCTGGCCACGCCATGCAGGATGACCTGGATCAGATTGGACGGGTCGGGCGCGCCGACGGCGCTGTTCAGGCTCAGTTCCGGGCGCAGCAGCGAGGGCTGGCCATCGCTGTTCGAGTGGCAGGAAGCGCAGGCGGCCACGTACAGGCTGGCGCCACGGTCGTTGTCGACCATGGCGACCTTTTGCGAACGGCCGATGTTGGACTTGATCACCGCGGCGGCATCGACCGGCGGCCCGTCCGCATCCTGCGGCCTGGCCAGGTCGGCAAAATAAGCGGCCAGCGCGCGGATATCGGCGTCGGGCGAGGCCTCCATGCCCTCATGCACCACTTCCGACATCGGGCCGGCCGCCACGCCATGCAGGGCGGTGGCGCCAGTGCGCAGGAACGCATACAGCTCGTCCTTGTTCCATGGCAGCGGCGCCGTATTGGCGGCCGTCAGCGGTGGCGCATACCACTGGTCGATGGCGGCGCCCTGGTAGGCCAAGCCGGCAATTTCGGCGCCCAGCGCATTGCGCGGCGTATGGCAGGCGGCGCAGTGGGCCAGGCCTTCGGCCAGATAGCGGCCACGGTGCCAGTCGGCGCCTTGGGCGGCATTGCGCGGCATGCTGCCGGGCTTGAAGAACAGCAATTTCCAGCCGGCCTGCAGCGCACGCTGGTTCAGGGGAAACGGCACGGTGTTGGCCGGGGTCACCGCATACACGGGTGGACGCGTCATTAACCAGGCATACAGGGCGGCAATATCGGCCTGGCTGGCCAGCGCGAAGTGCGTGTAGGGAAATACGGGAAACAGGTGCTCGCCGTTGCGCGCCACGCCCTCGCGCATGGCGCGCTGGAACGCCGCCAACGACCAGCGGCCGATGCCGGTCTGCGGATCGGGCGTGATATTGGTGGCGTAAATGGTGCCGAACGGCGTGGCCATGCCGCGCCCGCCCGCATAGGCGGCGCCACCCTTGACGGTATGGCAGGCAGCGCAGTTGCCCATGCCGGCCAGGATGCGGCCCTGCTCGATCTCCTGCGCGGAAAACGAGGCCGATGGCGGCGGATCGACGGGCGCCAGCGCGGGGCGCCAGTAAGCGGCGCAAATGGCGCCGGCGGCAAGCACAAACAGGGCCAGCAGTATCAGCAGGCCGGTACAGATTTTCTTGAACAAAAAGGAACTTTCAGATAATAAAACAGGCGCACAGGCGGTGTGCGCCAAAGGCGGGATTTTACGCGGATTGCGACTTGTTGTATGCAAGCAAAGCTACTGGCTGCTGGCAAGTGCACAGCGGCCAGCGGGCGCGGCGGCATATAATCCTTGTTTAGCACACGCAACAGCCCTCTTCCTCCATGCATACCGTCACCATCATTCTCGTCCTGGTCCTGACCGTCGTCCTGTGCGGCTTTCTCGCCCGCTCGCGCTGGATCAAGCTGCCGCTGCCGCTGATCCAGATCGCCGGCGGCACCGGTCTGGCCCTGTTCGGCCTGCAAGTGCCGCTCGATCCCGGTATTTTCTTCTTGCTGTTTATTCCGCCGCTGCTGTTCCTCGACGGCTGGCGCATCCCCAAGGGAGCGTTTTTTTCCGACGCGCGCTCGATTTTGATGCTGGCCATCGGCCTGGTGCTGTTTACGGTGCTGGGCATGGGCTTTTTCATCGACTGGCTGATTCCCACCGTGCCGCTGGCGGTTGCCTTTGCACTGGGCGCCATCCTGTCGCCGACCGACCCGGTGGCGGTGTCGGCGATTGCGGCCGGCAATCCGATTCCGCCGCGCCTGATGCATATACTGGAGGGCGAGTCGCTGTTGAATGACGCGTCCGGCCTGGTATGCTTCACCTTTGCCGTGGGCGCCATGATGACGGGCGGCTTTTCCATCGGCGCGGCGTCCTTGAGCTTTCTGCAGGAAGCGGGCGGCGGCATCGTGATCGGCCTGGCGATTTCCTGGGGCGTGGGGCTGGCCAACAAATGGCTGGTCAGCAAAGTCGGCGAAGAGCCGGGCCTGCAAATTTTGATCAGCATCCTGATTCCGTTCGCGGCGTATCTCGGCGCCGAGCAGATCCATGGCTCGGGCATCCTGGCCGCCGCCACGGCCGGCGTGTCCATGCATTACGCCGACCTGATCGGCCGCCCCCTGGCCGCCACCCGCACCCAGCGCAAGGCCGTGTGGGATACCGTGCAACTGGTGTTGAATGGCGTGATCTTCGTCATGCTGGGCGCCCAATTGCCGACCACCATCACCAGCCTGCAGGCCGCCTCGGCCGAAGTGGGCGCCGGCAGCGCCTGGAAGCTGCCGCTGTACGTGGTGGCCATCACGGTGGGCCTGACCTTCATGCGGTTTGTGTGGGTGGCCATTTCGATGAAGCTGACCCTGTTCAGGCGCCAGAAAAAAGCCGAAAAAAGTGGCATGGCCCTGGAAGGCAAGGATGGCCCCAATCTGACCCGTCCCAGCCTGCGTTTGCTGCTGGTGGCCTCGTTTGCCGGCGTGCGCGGTGCGCTGACCCTGGCCGGCATCTTGACCCTGCCCCTGTTTTTGCCCGACGGCACGCGCTTTCCCGCGCGCGACCTGGTGATCTTCCTGGCCATGGGCGTGATTTTGCTGTCGCTGCTGCTGGCCAGCGTCACCCTGCCGCTGCTGACCAAGGGCCTGGTGTTCTCGCCGCCCACGCGCCGTTCCAGCGAAGAGCGCAACGCCCGTGCCGCCGCCGCCGAGGCCGCAGTCACGCGGCTGGAAAAAGTATGTTCGGGCCTGGGCGGCGACGGCAAGGAGCAAGTCGTCACCGAGGCGGCCAACCGCCTGATCGAGGCCTACCGGCGCCGCATGGCGTATGGCGAAAGCAGCAACGACGAAGCGGCCCGCATGCAGGAACTGGCCAGGGCCGAACGCGCCCTGCGCCTCGAAGCGCTCAACGCGGAACGCGACGAACTGTTCCGCAGGCGGATTTCCGGCGAACTGGAAGACGCCATCCACCTGCGCCTGCTGCGTGAAATCGACCTGCTGGAGGCGACGCTGGAGGAGTAATCGTGGCGCGCCATCACCACGCCGTGACGGGTGCTCTGTTGCTGGACAGAGCGCCATGCGCTGTGTAGACTGGCGCGCACTTAAACAAGGAATCCCATGAACGCACCGACGACCAAACCCGCCCCGGGCCCCGAATTCTGGGAGCGCGCCGACCAGGTGATCGCCCTGGCCAACGAGCAGTGCATGCACAGCCCCGCCAACGAGGTGGCCACTTCGCTGCTGTATGCGGCCGCCCGCTTCAACGCCTTCCTGGTGGCCAGCAAGACCAACGATGTGAGCAAGATGCAGCAGGAAAAAGACGATGCGGTCGCCTTTTTTACGGAGCAGTACAAGCGCATGCTGACCGACAACTTCAACGACTATATCGCCAACTTCGACAAGTACACCCAACCTGCGGCCGCACCGCAGGCATGAGCCCCTGGCCGGCCGTCCTGGCCGGTTTTTTTACAACAACATGATGCACGCTTGACTTTATTCAATCCTCGATTAAACTATTAACGAATTAGTTAATACGTGAAAAACCAGGAGGAGCAGGCCATGCAGGCAGACAAAATCTTCGAGGCGCTGGCCTCGACCGCACGGCGGCAGATCCTCGCCTATCTGTCCGAAGCGCAGCTGAGCACGTCCGAACTGGCGACGCGTTTTGCCATGAGCGCGCCGGCCATCTCGCGCCATTTGTCGGTCCTGGAAAATGCCGGCCTGGTCAGCAGCGAACGGCAAGGGCAGTTCGTGCTGTACCGTTTGAACCAGGATCGCCTGATCAACACCCTCAATAACTTTGCCTTTGAAATCTGTCCGGTGGCGCGTGGCCTGAAACGCGAATCGGCGGCCCTGAAGAAGCCGTTGCCATGATGGCGCACCGCGCCAGCGCGGATGGGCCCGACAGCGTCGTCGATGGCGTGGTGCGGTATGCGCCGCTGCAGTCGCTGTGGCTGAGCGGCATGCTGGCCGGCGCGGTGATTGGCGGCGCCCTCACCTTCAGCTGGCCGGCGCTGCTGCTGTTCGTGGCCAGCACGGCCACCGTGCTGCTGTTCGGCCACTCGCTGGGCAGCCACCGCAAGCTGATCCACGACAGCTTTCAATGCCCCATGTGGCTGGAGCGCTTGCTGGTGTACCTGGGCGTGCTGGTGGGCCTGGGCGGTCCGCTGGGCTTGCTGCGCCAGCATGAGCTGCGCGACTATGCGCAGCGCCAGCCTGTTTGCCACCCTTATTTGCGCCATGGCGGCGGCTTCTGGCGCGATTGCTGGTGGCAATTGCACTGCCGTTTGATCCTGGCCCAGCCGCCGCGGATCGCCATCGAGCCACGCATCGCTCAAGACCGCTTCTATCGCTTCCTGGAGACCAGCTTCATGGCGCAGCAACTGCCATGGGCCATGCTGTTCTTTCTGTGGGGTGGCTGGGGGTTCGTGTGGTGGGGCGTGTGTGCGCGCGTCAGCGCCGGCGTGCTGGGCCACTGGCTGATCGGCTATTTTGCCCACAACCATGGCGCCATGCATTTCGATGTGTGCGGCGCCGCCGTGCAAGGCAAAAATATCCGTTTTACCTCATTGCTGACCATGGGCGAATGCTGGCACAACAACCACCATGCTTATCCGGGTTCGGCCAGGCTGGGCCTGTTTCCAGGCGAATGGCCGGAATTGCAGCAACTTGATGTCGCAGCGCTTCAGGCGTCGTCCTTGCCCTCAAGATAATTGTTCTTGACGCGCACATAGTGCTCGGCGGAATAGCGCAAATACGCGATCTCGGCTTCGGTCAGCGCGCGCACCTTGGCGGCCGGGCGGCCCACATACAGATGGCCGCTTTCGAGCACCTTGCCGGGCGATACCAGGCTGCCGGCGCCCAGCATCACGTTTTTCTCCACCACCACGTCATCCATCACGATGCTGCCCATGCCGATCAGGCATTCGTCGCCGATAGTGCAACCGTGCAAAATCACCGAATGGCCGATGGTCACGTATTTGCCGATGGTCAAGGGCGAGCCGTCGGGCTTGGCGGCATTTTTATGCGACACATGGCCCATGGAAAAATCCTGGATATTGCTGCCTTCGCCGATCACGATGCGGTTGACGTCGCCGCGCAGCACGCTGTTGCACCAGATGGAACAGTCGTCGCCGATTTGCACGTCGCCGATCACTTGCGCCGTGCCGTGCAGGTAGACGCGCTCGCCGAGAACGGGACGCGTATTCAGGTAGGAACTCAAGGGCATGGTGGTCTCGCTTGATTGCAAATATAAATTGTATGCGGCGGCAGGAAAAAACGGGCAAAAAAAAATCCGGCCGCAGGCAGCCGGATTATGACGATGACGGTAAAGCTTAGAAACGGTAGCCGACGCCGAGGCCGAACAGATATGGATCAACCTTGACTTTGCTGACTTTCGCCCCCGAGATAAACACGTCGCTCTGGATCTGCACTTTCTTGACGTCGAAGTTCAGCGACCAGTTTTTGTCGAGTTTGTAGTCGACACCGGCTTGCAGCGAGTAGCCCCAGCTGTCGTGCTCCAGGCGGCCTGCGCCACCGAGCAGTTTGACGTCCGAGATATTGGTGTAGTTCACGCCGGCGCCCACATACGGGCTGAATTGTTTCTCGGGCATGAAGTGGTATTGCAGCGACAGGGTCGGTGGCAAATGCTTGAAGGTGCCGATCCTGGCGCCGTCGAGTTTCACATCGTGTTTTTGCGGATAGGTCAGGATCAGTTCAGCGGCGATATTGGGAGTGAAGAAATACGAGATATCGATTTCAGGAATGGTTTTATCGCTGACATGAAGGCGGTCGGATGCGCCGACGCCACCAACCGGAGCAGATTTATTGGCCGTATCGATTTGCACCACACGGGCGCGTACCAGCCATGGGCTTTCCTGCGCCATGGCGTTGCCGGCAAATGCGCCGATGGCGGCCAATACGATCGCTGCTTTGGTTGCGGACTTGTTCATTCTGTTTCCCTCTTTTTTGTCGTTAAGTAACGCAACGAAGTCTAAGAGTGCGGTGCAGCAAAAACTTTGATCCACATCAAAGAGTGCCGCAAGGTATAAAACAGCGCCTTTTTTCCTCGCACAGGTCAAGAAAATGATGCATTGCAACGTAATCCCGCTGGGCCGTACCCAACAAATGAGAATAGTAATGATTATCATTTGCGATATAATGCGCCCTTATCTGACGTTCATATAAGGGATGGGAGACATGGATATATTGAGGGAACTGCGTGAATCAGGGTTGAAAGTCACCATACCGCGCCTGCGGATTCTGCAGCTGTTTCAAGAAGGAAGCATCAAGCACCTGAGTGCGGACGATGTCTATAAACTGTTGTTGGCTGAAAAAATCGATGTGGGCCTGGCCACCATTTACCGTGTACTGATGCAGTTTGCCGAGGCCGGTATTCTGTTCCGCCGCCATTTCGAATCAGGCCACGCCGTGTTCGAGCTCAACGAAGGCCAGCACCACGACCACCTGGTGTGCACCGGCTGCGGCAAGGTCGACGAATTCGTCGACGAAGGCATCGAGTTGCGCCAGCACGAGATCGCCACCGAGCACGGCTTCGTGCTGCATGAGCATGCCTTGTCGCTGTACGGCACCTGCGCCGACTGCACGGCAAAAAAAGTCCCTCCCCGCAAGCCCTGACGACAGCCTTGCGCCAAGATGCTGCAACGCTGAAAGGAACCGCATGTATATCGGAGAACTGGCGCGCCTGACCGGCGCCACCCCCAAGGCCTTGCGCCACTATGAAACCCTGGGCCTGCTGAAAGGCGTGCGGCGCGCCGGTGTCTACCGCCGCTATACGCAGCAGGACCTGGCGCAGGTGACGTTGATCCGCCAGGCGCAATCGCTGGGCTTCAGGCTGGCCGAACTGCTGCCCATCCTGGCCGGCGACGACACCGACTGGGCGGCCCTGCGCCGCCATGTCGCCGACAAGCGCGCGCAATTGCACCAGGAGATCGCCCGCCTGCAACGGCTCGACGCGCAACTGCAGTCCATTGATACGGAAATCATCGATTGCCTGCAACGCGCTTGACTCTGCCCCATGGGGCAGGCTTTAGCATGGCGGCTGTTCACTACATGAAAGCTCCTCATGCGCAAACGCATCCTGGTCATCCTTGGCCATCCATCAAACCACAGTTTTTGCGCCGCCCTGGCCGGCGCCTATCTGGCATCGGCGCGCAGCGCCGGCCACGAGGTGCGCGAACTGCGCCTGGGCCAGCTCGCCTTTGATCCCATCCTGCACCAGGGCTACCGCCAGGTGCAGCCGCTGGAAGCGGACCTGGTGGCAGCGCAGGAAGCGATCAGCTGGGCCCAGCATCTGGTGTTCGCCTATCCGATCTGGTGGGGCGGCGCACCGGCCCTGCTCAAGGGCTTCGTCGACCGCGTCTTCCTGCCCGGCTACGCCTTCAAATACCGTCCCGGCAAGGCCTTCCCGGCGCAGCTGCTGAGCGGCCGCACGGCCCAGCTGCTGGTGACGATGGATACGCCGCCGTGGTATTTCCGCTGGGTCTACCGCATGCCAGGCATTCATCAGCTGCGCAAGACCACCCTGGAATTTTGCGGCGTCAAGCCCGTGAGCGTGGCCAGCTTCGGCCCGCTGCTCGGTTCGACCGATGCCAACAGGGAGCGCTGGCTGGCCCAGGCGCGCGCGCTGGCCAGCACACTGGCCTGACTGTAAAGCTTGCCGTGAAGCCATTTCAAATAAGCGTTTGGCAAGCTGGTAATCATCCTGTCATATTCGGCGGCTACCATATCGACATTGCCTTTTTGCCAGCCGCCTTGCGCTCCTGGCAAGCAGGCGCCGATTGTCTTGTAAAGGTAGCCGCCAGTGGAGTTCAACGCCTCTCGATTGCATCTTCCCCGTTATCGCTCTTCCGTTGCGGCCGACCTGTGCATCGCCACCGAATCGGTACAGGCCGACGCCAATAACTTTGCCGTGCTGGAACTGTTTACCGAACGGCGCGACATGATGAGTTTGCCCGTGACGGAGCAGGACCGGCCGATCGGCCTGATCAGCCGTAATATTTTCATGTCGCAGATGTCCAAGCCCTTCTATCACGAGGTATATGGCAAGAAGAGCTGCATCGCCTTCATGGACAAGGAGCCGCTGATCGTCGACGCCGCCATGAGCATCGAGGACCTGACTTTTCGCGCCGTCGAGGCGGGTGAAAAGGCGCTGGCCGACGGTTTCATCATCACCGAAGACGGCGTGCTGGCCGGGGTTGGCTTCGGCCTGCAGCTGATGAACGTGGTGGCCACCCTGCAGGCCGAGAAAAACCGCCAGATCATGCACAGCATCGATTACGCCAGCGTGATCCAGCGCGCGCTGCTGCGCTCGTCCTCGGCCGAGCTGCGCGCCGCCCTGCCCGACGCCCATCTGGAATGGCAGCCGCGCGATGTGGTCGGCGGCGATTTTTACCTGTTCGAGCGCCATGCGGGCGGCTGGTTCGCGGCGCTGGCCGACTGCACCGGCCACGGCGTGCCCGGCGCCTTCATGACCCTGATCGCCTCGTCCGCCCTGAGCCAGGCGCTGCGCGACCTCGGGCCGCACGACCCTGCCGCCCTGATCGGCGCCGTCAGCCGCGCCATCAAGACCTTGCTGGGCCAGGATGACGCCACTGTCGAAGCCGGCGCCGGCTCGAACGACGGCATGGACTGCGCCTTTATCTGCCATGACGACGCCAGCGGCCAATTGCATTTCGCCGGCGCCAAGCAGTCGCTGTACCTGGTCGCGCCCGGCCAGGACGAGGTGCAATGCCTGGATGGCGCGCGCATGGGCGTCGGCTATGTCGACACGCCGGCCGGCCACGCCTGGCAGAACCATGTGCTCGAGGTGGTACCGGGCAGCCTGCTGTTCCTGACCACCGACGGCCTGCTCGACCAGATCGGTGGCGCGCGCGATATCGCCTACGGCAAGCGGCGCATGCGCGAGCAATTGCTGGCGCGCCGCGCGGCGCCGGCCGGCGAGGTGGCGGCGGCCCTGCTGCACGACTTCGGCGCCTGGCAGGGCAAGCAGCCGCGCCGCGACGACCTGACGTTTTTCTGTTTCCGCCTGTAGCCCGGCGTGTCACTTTTACCCACCGCAGCGATCACCCTCCAGGAGCACTGACGTGCTGTATCAAGAATTCAACGAGTTTTGGGATGTGGCGCGCAAGCGCAATATCATCTTTTTCTACACGGGCTATTTTTCGCAGCACGTGGTGAGCGCCATTTCCGAAACCATCAAGGCGCGCCTGGATACGGCCGGCGCGGCCGGCCCCACGCGCCGGCGCATCTTTTCCTCGTTTATCGAAATGTCGCAGAACGTCATGCACTATTCGTCCGACAGCCTGACGCCGAACGCCCAACTCGACCAGCAGATGCGACGCGGCTCGTTTTGCATCGGCACCCGCGGCGACAGTTTTTTCCTGCTGTGCGCCAATCCCGTCTCGACCGAGAACGTGGCGCAGATCCGCAGCCGCCTGGAGCCGCTGCACACGATGACGATGGAAGAAATCCGCCTGGCCTATAAAAAGGCGCTGCGCGAGGAAGCGCCGTCCGACAGCAAGGGCGCCGGCCTGGGTTTCCTGACACTGGCGCGCGACGCCAGCGAACCGCTGGAATTCGAGTTCGCGCAGGACCCGCAAGAGCCAGGCAGCACCATCTTCTGCATCAAAGCCATCATCTGAAAGAGCCGACCCAGGAAAGCATATGCAATCACCGTCCCCTTTGCCACCGTTGTTCCTCGCCGCGACCCCGAGTTCGCCCGAAATCGATTTCCGCTTCGAACAGCACACCCTGTCGATCAAGGGTGAATCGTACCCCGAAAACGCGGCCGCCTTTTACGGGCCGCTGAACGCCGCCGTGCGCAACTACGTGGAAACCTGCCACGACGCGCAGATTACCGTGCATGTCTCGCTGGCCTACTTCAACAGCTCCAGCACCAAGATGCTGTTTACCCTGTTCGACATCCTGAACCAGGCCGCCATCGACGGCAACCGCGTGCGCCTGAACTGGTACCACGACGAAGACGACGACACCATCCTGGAGTTTGGCCAGGAACTGCAGCAGGACTTCACGGCGCTGGACTTCCACGACCACGCCGTGGGCGGCTAGCACATGGGTGCGCAGATGTCCGCCGCCAGCCTGGAACCCGATCTGTTTACCGAGGAAGCGGCAGCGCTGGCGGCCGCGCGCGAACTGCACGCCGACGACGGCGCCAGCGGCGAAGCGCAGCGCCGCATGCTCGGTGAATTGATCGTCCACTACGAACGCCTGATGCGCGAGACGCGCCGTTTGATACGCCGCAGCGACCGCGCCGAGCGCGACATGCATGTATTGAACCGCGAACTGCAGGCGCTGGCCGGCCAGCTGGAATACCGCGCCACCCACGATCCGCTGACCGGCGCGCTCAATCGTGGCGCCGTGATCGAACAGGCGTCACACTGCCTGGCGCACGGCGACATGGCGCTGATCGTGCTCGATATCGACCTGTTCAAGCAGGTCAACGACGACTTCGGCCACCCGGCCGGCGATGGCGTGATCCGCGCGGTGGTCGACTGCCTGCACGACCTGCTGGGACAGCACACGCCGATCGGCAGGGTCGGCGGCGAAGAATTCTCGGTGGTCTGGCCTACCTCCTCGCGCCAGGAAGCGCAGCAGGTGGCGCAGGATATCTGCGATGCCATCGCCGCGCGCGCGCAGCCGGCGCCGATCACGCGCCCGGTCACCGTCAGCGTGGGCGTGAGCTGGAACCGCGCCGGCACCGCGTTTGAACACGCCTACAGCCATGCCGACCAGGCGCTGTACCAGGCCAAGCGCGACGGGCGCAATTGCGTGCGCGTATGGCTGGATTAATTACTTGAGCAGATCGTGGCGCGCCATGGCGCCATCGCGGCGCATGGCCGCCACGGCGCGCTGCATGGCCGCATACTGGTTTTCCGGCAGCTGCCGGTTACAGGCCAGATACGTCTGCACGCGGTTGAAGGTCAGCAGCGGCACCACCATGCCCTCCCACTCCTTGCCGGCGAACGGCCGGCTGCCGGTCGCCATGCCCACCGCCCACAAGTCGATACGCCCCAGCAGCAGCTTTTGCGCGTTGATCCACTCCTGCGCGACGGGCGCCACTTCCAGTCCGCGCGCACGCAAATAAGCGTCGCGCGCGTCACCAAGCACGGTGCCGATCACCAGCCCGCGCGCATCGTCGAGGCTGCGCAAGCTGAAGTTGCGGCTGGCCAGCCCGTACAAGATCCATTCGGCTTCGTTCAGCGGCCCGACCCAGCGAAACAATGCTTCGCGCTCGGGCGTGCGGGTGGTGGAGTACACACAGGTGTCGGGCTCGCGCAGCGCTTGCGCATAGGCGCGCTTCCAGGGCAGCAGTTCGATGGTGTAGGCAATGCCGGCGCGCGCCAGCAGGTCGCGCACCTTGGCCGTTTCACGGCCGACGACAACGCTACCTTCCATCATGCTCGCCGGCGGCAGGAATTCGCTGACCATGCGCAGCGGCGTCTGCGCCGCCACCATGTCCGGCGCCGTCAGCACCGCGGCCAGCAGCCATGCGATAAGTCCTTGCTTCATGCTTGCTTTCCTGCCCTGAACGGTATTTAAGCGGCCGCAATCTCCAGCGGCCAGCCCTGGAACTGCTCGCGCACGGCCGGCGCCGGCTCGCCCCCGACGACGATGGTCGAAAACACGTCGAGCGGGCTGAAAAACGCCGTACGCACCCGTCCCAGCTTGCTCTCGTCAACCACCAGTATGCGCTCGCTGGCGCTGCGGATGGCGGCCTGCTTGACGGCCACTTCATGAAAATGGGAACAGCTGACGCCACGCACCGGATCGGCGCCACCGGCGGAAATGAAGGCCTTGCCGACACCCAGGCGGCCCAGGTACTGCACCGCCTCTTCCGAATAATAGGTTTCCGACGAGGCCTGGAACAGGCCGCCGAGCAGGATCAGCTGGGTGTTCCTGCGCTTGCTGAGGATGTTGGCAATGTTCATGGAGTAACAAACCACGGTCAGGGCGATATCGTCCGGCAAGACCGAGGCGAACTGCATCATGGTCGTGCCGCAATCGATGAAGAGCATGTCGCCGTCGTTGACAAAGGTGGCGGCGCGCTGGCAGGCCAGGCGCTTTCTCACCGTATGCTGGTCGAGCTCCTCGGCCAGCACGTATTTTTCCGCAGCAATTGGAAATGTTGCTTCCAAAACATAGCCACCGAGACAGGACAGCGTGCTGTCGCCGCCTGCCAGGTCGCGGCGTATCGTCATTTCCGTCACGCCGAGCAATTCGGCAACACGGCTCAACAATGCAGGACCCGAGCTTTTGACCAGGGCCTGCATCCGTTCCAGCCGCAGTTGGCGCGCCTTGGCGCCCGCAGTTTGTCGCATGGTGATACTTTCGCTCTTGATAACGTGTAAGTAGGGATTGTAGCAGCAACTAATCTGCATGTTATTAGAAAAAAGTGGTTGCACAAATAAATGTTATTGGCGTAACATAAAACCGTTGTGCAAATGTGTGAGTTTTCCTTGGAACCATTTGCCACCCCTTGGTAACAATAATGAAACGCGCTCAGTGCGTTCACGGAGATTCAAGCTATGCCTACCGCCCACCACCCATCGGACCGGCCTGTGCACCACTGCGCGGCGTCGCCACAACCATGACAACTACCTCCAAATCACCGCGCGTCGCCCCGGCAGCGCCCGCCCGCACCGCAGCGGCCGCAGTTGCGCCTGCATCGGCAGCAGCACCGGCCATCGTGCCGGCCAGCACCCACGGCCATGCGCGCAATCCCGGCGTGCCGTTTGACAGCAGCTGGTTCGACGATATCCGCGTCAACCTGTCGGCTGCCGAACGCCGCATCGCCACCCTGCCCGGCCGCCGTTCCGTCAAGAAAGACGCGCAAGCGGGCTGGCTGCTGAAGGCCATCAGCTGCATCGACCTGACCACCCTGTCGGGCGACGACACCACCGAGCGGGTCAAGCGCCTGTGCGCCAAGGCCATCACGCCAGTGCGCCAGGACCTGCTCGACGCGCTGGGCTTTGGCGAGCGCCAGCTGCACACGGGCGCCATCTGCGTCTACCACCGCTACGTGGCGACCGCCGTCGAAGCGCTGCACGGCAGCGGCATTCCGGTGGCGGCCGTGTCGACCGGTTTTCCGGCCGGCCTGATTCCGCATGATCTGAAACTGAAGGAAATCGAAGCGTCGGTGCGCGATGGCGCCGCCGAGATCGATATCGTCATCACCCGCGAACACGTCTTGACCGGCAACTGGAAAGCGCTGTACGCCGAGATGCAGGACTTCCGCGCCGCTTGCGGCGACGCCCACGTGAAAGCCATCCTGGCCACCGGCGAACTGAAAACCATGCGCAACGTGGCCAAGGCCTCGATGATCTGCATGATGGCCGGCGCCGATTTCATCAAGACCTCGACCGGCAAGGAAAGCACCAACGCCACGCCGCTGGTGACCCTGATCATGCTGCGCATGATCCGCGACTACGAGCAGCGCACCGGCTTCAAGGTCGGCTACAAGCCGGCCGGCGGCGTCTCGGCGGCCAAGGACATCCTCAACTACCAGATTCTGATGAAAGAAGAACTGGGACGCGAGTGGCTGGAACCGGACCTGTTCCGCATCGGCGCCTCGTCTCTGCTGGCCGATATCGAACGCCAGCTCGAACACCACGTTACCGGCCGTTACTCGGCTTTCCACCGCCACGCGATCGGATAATTCATATGAGCGTTTCACAATACTTCGACACCATGGACTACGGCCCTGCCCCTGAAAGCGACACCGACGCGCGCGCCTGGCTGGCGCGCCACAGCGACGGCTTCGGCCATTTCATCAACGGCGCGTTCACGCCCGCCACGGCAGGCTCGCTGTTCGACACCAACGAGCCGGCCACCGGCAAGCCGCTGGCGCGCATCATGCAAGGCACCCAGGCTGACGTTGACGCGGCCGTCGCCGCCGCACGCGCGGCCCAGGAAAGCTGGTTCGCCATCGGCGGCCATGCGCGCGCCCGCCATCTGTACGCCCTGGCGCGCATGGTGCAGCGCCACGCCCGCCTGTTTGCCGTGGTCGAGGCCCTCGACAACGGCAAGCCGATCCGCGAAACGCGCGATATCGACGTGCCGCTGGTGGCCCGCCACTTCTATCACCATGCCGGCTGGGCGCAACTGCAGGAACGCGAATTCGCCGACCAGGTGCCGGTCGGCGTGATCGGCCAGATCGTGCCATGGAACTTCCCGCTGCTGATGCTGGCGTGGAAAATCGCCCCGGCCCTGGCGCTGGGCAATACCGTGGTCCTGAAACCGGCCGAATTCACGCCGCTGTCGGCCCTGCTGTTCGCCGAACTGGCCGCCCAGGCGGGCTTGCCGCCTGGCGTGCTGAACGTGGTGACGGGCGACGGCGCTACCGGCGCGGCCATCGTGGCCCACCCTGGCGTGAACAAGATCGCGTTTACCGGTTCGACCGACGTCGGCCGCCTGATCCGCGAAAAAACCGCCGGCAGCGGCAAGTCGCTGACCCTGGAACTGGGTGGCAAATCGCCCTTCATCGTGTTTGACGACGCCGATATCGACGCCGCCATCGAAGGCGTGGTTGACGCCATCTGGTTCAACCAGGGCCAGGTCTGCTGCGCCGGCGCCCGCCTGCTGGTCCAGGAAGGCATTGCGCAGGACTTCTACGCACGCCTGAAACGCCGCATGGGCAATCTGCGTGCCGGCACGCCGCTCGACAAGACCATCGATATCGGTTCCCTGATCGCGCCGTCGCAGCACGAACGCGTGCGCAAGCTGGTGGAGATCGGCGTCAAGGAAGGCGCCACCTGCTACCAGCCCGACATTTCCATGCCGGTCGGCGGCAGCTACTTCCCGCCGACCCTCTTGACCAATGTGCATCCGGCCAGCACCGTGGCCAGCGAAGAGATCTTCGGACCAGTCCTGGTGGCGATGACCTTCCGCACCCACGATGAAGCGCTGGCGATCGCCAACAACTCGCGCTACGGCCTGGCCGCCAGCGTGTGGAGCGAAACCATCGGCCTGGCGCTGGCCGTGGCCCCCGCCTTGAAGGCGGGCGTGGTGTGGATCAATTCGACCAATCTGTTCGACGCCGGCGTCGGTTTCGGCGGTGTGCGCGAATCGGGCTTCGGCCGCGAAGGCGGCCGCGAAGGCTGCTACGAATACCTGAAGCCGCGTGCCTGGGCCAAGCGCGTGGCGCGCAAGGCGGCTGACGACAAGCCGGTCGCCGCCATCGTCGACAGCGTGGCAGCCAGTGCTTCCCTGCCGCTGGTCGACCGCACCGCCAAGCTGTATGTGGGCGGCAAGCAGGCCCGTTCCGACGGCGAGCAATCGCTGGGCGTATTCGGCGCCAACGGCAAGCTGGCCGGCGAAGTGGGCCTCGGTAACCGCAAGGATATCCGCAACGCGGTGGCCGCCGCGCATGCCGCCGCATCGTGGTCGGCCACCACGCCGCACCGCCGCGCGCAAGCCTTGTACTACCTGGCCGAGAACCTGTCGGCACGCGCCGCGGAATTTGCCGCGCGCCTGGTCGAACTGACCGGCGCCAGCACGGACGCGGCCAGCAAGGAAGTCGAGCAATCGATCAGCCGCCTGTTCGCCTATGGCGCCTGGGCCGACAAATACGAAGGCGCGGTGCACGTACCGCCGATGCGCGGCGTGGCCCTGGCCATGGTCGAGCCGATCGGCGTGGTCGGCGTGGTCTGCCCGGACGAGTC
This sequence comes from Janthinobacterium psychrotolerans, assembly GCF_001677885.1. Classification (GTDB taxonomy): domain Bacteria; phylum Pseudomonadota; class Gammaproteobacteria; order Burkholderiales; family Burkholderiaceae_D; genus Janthinobacterium; species Janthinobacterium psychrotolerans. The sequence continues at coordinate 151,902 of NZ_LOCQ01000052.1, forward strand.
GCCGCTGCTGGCCTTTGTCAGCCTGGTCGCGCCATTGCTGGCGATGGGCAACCGGGTGGTCGTCGTGCCGAGTGCGCGCCATGCGCTGATCGCCACCGATTTCTACCAGGTGCTGGAAACGTCGGACCTGCCCGGCGGCGTGATCAATATCGTCACCGGTGCGGCGGCTACTTTGCTGCCGACCCTGGCCGAACACGACGATGTCGACGCACTCTGGACGTTTGGCGACGCGGCCCTGTCGGCCACCGCCGAGCGCCTGTCCACCGGCAACCTGAAACGCACCCTGGTCGACTACGGCCTGGCCACCGACTGGAACGATGCCTTGGCCGCCGAGGGGCCTGTATGGCTGCGCCACGCCACGCAGATCAAGAACGTGTGGGTACCTTACGGAGAGTAATGATCATGTCGCGCAGGTCGGATCAGCGCCTTCGGCGCGTAATCCGACAACACCACCGACATCAGCGCAAACTGTAACCGCAGTGCCAGGCAAGCCTCCGCAGAGGGGCAAGCTGGCGCAAACACTGCACAACATTGAATAATAGTCTGGAGACAACATGTTAAAGAATATCGACCCGCTGTTGAATGCGGACGTGCTGCAAGCCCTGCGCGCCATGGGCCACGGTGATGAACTGGTCCTGTGCGACGCCAACTTTCCGGCCGATTCGGTGGCCCGCCAGACGGTGCTGGGCAAGGTGCTGCGCATCGACGGCGTCGGCACCAGGGAAGCCGCGCGCGCCATTTTGTCCGTGATGGCGCTCGACACCGCCGTCGAGGTGGCCGCCCACCGCATGGAAGTGGTCGGCGAGCCCGACAACGTGCTGCCGGTGCAGCAGGAAGTGCAGCTCGAAATCAATCACGCCGAAGGGCGCGAGCGCATCATGGGTTCGATCGAGCGCTTTGCGTTTTATGATGTGGCGCGCACCGCCTACTGCGTGATCGCCACCGGCGAGCGCCGCTTCTACGGCTGCTTCGTCTTCAAAAAGGGCGTGATCGCCCCGGAGGCATAATGAGCGCCGTTCACAACCAGCGCGGCGTCGCCATCCTCGGCATCTATGTGGCCGACCTGGCCTTCCGCGCGCCGCACATGCCGGGCGTGGGCCAGACCATCGCCGGCTCCGGCTTTGCCATGGGCCCCGGCGGCAAGGGTTCCAACCAGGCCGTGGCGGCCGCACGCGCCGGCGCCGAGGTGACCTTTATCAGCACCCTGGGCCGTGACGCGTTCGGCGACCATGCGCTGGCCCTGTGGCGCGGCGACGGCATCACGCCACGCGTGAGCCAGGTCGACACGCATCCGACCGGCGCCGCCTTCATCTATCTGAACGAGAAAAACGGCGACAACGCCATCATCGTGGTGTCCGGTGCGGCCAGCCTGATCGGCGTGGCCGACGTGGAAGCGGCCGCCGACGCCATCGAACAGGCGCGCGTCTTTGTTACCCAGCTCGAACAGCCTGCCGACGCCGCCCTGCGCGGCCTGCAGATCGCCCGCGCGGCCGGCACCATCACCGTCTTCAATCCCGCGCCCGCGCTGCCGTTTGACGACGCCGTCTATCCGCTGTGCGACTTCATCACCCCCAACGAACACGAGGCGGCGATCCTGACCGGCCTGCCCGTCACCAACCTGGAAGAAGCGCGCGCCGCCGGCGACGCTTTTCTGGCGCGTGGCGTCGGCTGCGCCCTGATCACGCTCGGCTCGCAAGGCGCCCTGCTGCACAGCGCCAGCGAATCGGTGCTGATCGCGCCGTTCAATGCCGGCCCCGTGCTGGAAACGACCGGTGCCGGCGACGCCTTCAATGGCGGCTTTGCGGCGGCACTGGCCGAAGGCGCCACGCCACGCGTAGCGGCCCGCTTCGCCGCCGCGCTGGCCGCCATTTCGGTCACGCGGGCCGGCACGGCGCCGTCGATGCCGCAGCGCGCGGATGTCGATGCGCTGCTGGCGAAAGCCTGAGTTTTTCACGTTTTTTGAACACCTTTTGGAGTCGCCATGAAGCGCCAGTTTTCCGACCCACAGCTGAATTTTTTGGTGGGCATTAACGTCCTGATCCTGGTTGCCGCGACCGTGCTGTCGCATGGCGACTTCCTCGACGTGTACAACTTCCAGTCGATGGCCAGCCAGCTGCCAGAACTGGCCCTGCTGGCCATCGGCGTCTCGCTGGCCATGATCGCTGGCAACGGCGGCATCGACCTGTCGGGCCTGGGCATGGCCAACCTGGCCGGCGTGGTCGCCGCCACCGTGGTGCCGCTGCTGGTCGACGCCGACGCCACGCCGTGGGGCTATACCGGCACCTTCATTCTGGTCGCCCTGGTCACCGGCCTGCTCGGTGGCCTGCTCAATGGCTGGCTGATCGCCGGCGTGGGCCTGACGCCCATCCTGTGCACCCTGGGCACCCAGCTGATTTTTACCGGCGCCGCCGTCGTGTTGAGCCGCGGTTCCAGCGTGCGCCTGGCCAGCGCCGAGCCGATGTCGATGATCGGCAATGAAAACCTGTTCGGCGTGCCGATCCCCTTCATTATCTTCATGGTGGTGCTCTTGGCCATCGGCTGGCTGCTGCGCTACAGCCCCTTCGGCATCCGCCTTTTCCTGCTGGGCACCAACGCCAAGGCGGCCCGCTACGCCGGCATTCCCGGCACGCGCATGCTGGTCACCACCTACGCCCTGTGCGGCGTGCTGGCCAGCCTGGCCGGGGTGATCATCGCCGCCCGCACCGCCAGCGTCAAAGCCGACTACGGCAGCTCGTATCTCCTGATCGCCATCCTGGTGGCGGTGATGGCCGGCGTGCGTCCGCAAGGCGGTTACGGCCGCATGGTCTGCCTGTTCTTCTCGGCCACCGCCCTGCAACTGCTGTCGAGCACTTTCAACCTGCTCGACATCTCGAATTTCTTCCGCGATTGCGCGTGGGGCCTGCTGCTGCTGTGCTTCCTGGCTTCGGCCCGCATCAATTTTGCTGATTACCGTTTTTTCACACCGCGCAAAAGCGCAACGCTGACCCAGTCCCCTCCTGGTTCAACGAATAAATAACGAGGGTTTGGAGACAACATGCTTACGAAAACAAAATGCGCCGCCGCCATCATCGCCCTGGGTACCCTGTCGGTTGCCGGCGTGCTGCACGCACAGAATAAAAAACCGGTCGATATCGTCACGGTCGTGAAAATCACCGGCATGAGCTGGTTCAACCGCATGGAGGTGGGCGTCAAGGAATTCGGCGCCGCCAACGTCGGCGTGGTCAATGCGCGCCAGATCGGCCCGGCCCAGTCCGACGCCGCCCAGCAGCAGCGCCTGGTGGAAGACCTGGTGGCCAAGAAGGTCGACGCGATCGCCGTCGTCTCGATGGACCCGCTGACCCTGGAACCGGTGCTCAAGCGCGCGCTGGACCGCGGCATCAAGGTCGTCACGCACGAAGCGGATAACCAGAAAAATACCCTGGTCGACATCGAAGCGTTCGACAACACCGCCTACGGCGCGCGCCTGAACGAACGCCTGGCAGAGTGCATGGGCAAGACCGGCAAATGGTCGTCCCTGCTGGGCTCCCTGGGCAGCCAGTCGCAAGTGCAATGGGCTGACGGCGGTGCCAACAACGCCAAGAAATATCCGAAGATGACCCTGGTCGACGCGAAAAACGAGACCGCCAACGACGCTGAAAAAGCCTACGGCAAGGCCAAGGAAATCCTGCGCAAGCACCCGGACATCAAGGGCTTCCAGGGTTCGTCCTCGCTGGACGTGCTGGGCATCGGCCGCGCCATCGAAGAAGCTGGCCTGACCGGCAAGATCTGCGTCTACGGCACCGGCCTGCCGAGCGAAGCGGCCAAGTTCCTGGAGTCGGGCGCGGTCGGCGGCATCGCCTTCTGGGATCCGAAAGACGCCGGCATCATGATGAACAAGGCGGCGCTGATGCTGGTGCAGGGCAAGACGATCACCAACGGCATGGACATGGGCGTACCGGGCTATAACGCGGTCACCGTGAAAAAAGGTCCTGGCGTGGGCATTATCGTTACGGGCAAGGCGTGGGTCGAAGTAGACAAGAGTAACTACAAAAAATACGCGTTTTAAGTGACCGAGCACGCGGCTGGCGCGATCACGCGCTGGCCGCGTGCGGCAACGCCTATCGCAGAAAGAATCGATTCATGACCAGTACCACCCACAATCCTGCAACCAAGGCTGCGGCCAAGGCCTCGGTATTCCTGCAGCTCGAAGGCATCCATAAGCGCTATGCCGGCGTGCATGCGCTGCGCGGCATCGATCTCACCATCGAAGCCGGCGAAATTTATCATTTGCTGGGCGAAAATGGCTGCGGCAAGAGCACCCTGATCAAGATCATCTCCGGCGCCCACGCTCCGAGCGAAGGGCGCATCACCATCAACGGCCAGCCGCACGAGGCGCTGACGCCGCTGCAGTCGCTGGCCCTCGGCATCGAAACCGTGTACCAGGATCTGTCGCTGCTGCCGAACATGAGCGTGGCCGAAAACGTGGCCCTGAGCGAGCAGCTGGTCGCCGGCAACGGCCGCCTGGCGCGCCGCTTCGACCGCCGCGTGGTCGACGCCACCGCCGCACGGGCGCTGGCCGCTGTCGGCCTGCCGTCCGATCCGCATTTTCTGTCCACCCGCGCCGACGAACTGCCGATCGCCACGCGCCAGCTGCTGGCGATCGCGCGCGCCGTGGCCACCAGCGCGAAAATGGTGATCATGGATGAACCGACCACCTCGCTCACGCAAAAGGAAGTCGACAATCTGGTGTCCGTGATCGAAGGCTTGCGCGCGCAAGGCGTGGCGGTGCTGTTCGTCAGCCACAAGTTAGATGAGTGCTACGCCATCGGCGGCCAGGCCATCGTCTTTCGCGACGGCGCCAAGGTGGTGCAAGGGCCAATCGCCAACTTCACCAAGGCCGAACTGACGCACGCGATGACGGGCAAGCAGCTCGACGGCGGGCGTTACCGCGGCAGCCGTTCGCACACCGACGGCGACAGCGTACTGCTGCGCGTGCAGGGCCTGGGCCGGCGCGGCTATTTCTCCGGCGTCGACCTGAGCCTGCACAAGGGCGAAATCCTCGGCATCACCGGCCTGCTCGATTCGGGCCGCAACGAACTGGCGCTGGCCCTGGCCGGCGTGCACGGCGCCGACAGCGGCGCGATCTACCTCGACGGCCAGCAGATCACCCTGCGCAATCCCGGCGACGCGATTGCGCAGCGCATCGGCTATGTGCCGGAAGACCGCCTGAGCGAAGGACTGTTCCTCGACAAATCGATCCGCGAAAACATCATCACGACAGTGCTCAACAGCCTGCGCAGCCGCTTCGGCGCGCTCGACGCGGGACGCGCGCAGGCGCTGGCCGAAGCCACCGTCAAGGACCTGCAGATCGCCACGCCAGATGTCGACCGTCCGGTGCAGTCGCTGTCCGGCGGCAACCAGCAGCGCGTGCTGATCGGCCGCTGGCTGGCAATCCACCCGCGCGTGCTGATACTGCACGGCCCCACGGTCGGCGTCGATGTCGGCTCCAAGGACATCATCTACCGTATCATCCAGCGCCTGGCCGAAGACGGCCTGGCGGTGATACTGGTCAGCGACGACCTGCCCGAGCTGCTGCAGAACTGCGACCGCATCCTGATGATGCGCAAGGGCCAGATCGCCAATACCTTCGACGCCGAAGGCCTGGCCGAAGAAACCCTGTACCACGCCCTTATCTCCGACAGCAAGGTGGCTGCATGAATACGAGTACCCTGAAAAACAGCACGGTGACCATGACAGCGGCCGACCTGGGCGCGCCGAAAATCACCGTGCGCCAGCGCCTGGCGCGCCATCCGCAGCTGTTCACGCTGGCCCTGATCATCGCCGTCTGCCTGGTGGTGGGCGCCATCAACCCCGAGTTCTTCCAGCTGGCGATGGTGTTCGACATCGTGCGCGCCTGTACCGTGCTGGGCCTGTTCGCGCTGGGCGTGATGATCGTGCTGGCCGCCGGCGGCATCGACGTGTCGTTCGCGGCCATCGCGGCGCTGACCATGTACGGCATCACCAAGCTGGTGATGACGCAGTTCCCCGAGACCAGCATGGCGGTGATTCTGATCGCCGGCGCCGTCGGCGGCACCTTGCTCGGCGTGCTCAATGGCCTGATGGTCGACTGGCTGAAAGCGCCGTCGCTGATCGTCACCATCGGCACCCAGTACCTGTACCGCGGCATTTTGCTGACCTTTGTCGGCACCGTGTTCTTCATGAACGTGCCGCACTCGATGGACGCTTTCGGCAAGCTGGCCGTCTGGCGCCACGACACGGCCACCGGCGTGCACGCGGTGCTGCCGGCCACCGTGCTGGTGCTGGTCGCCGCGGCAGGCCTGACCTGGTGGCTGCTGAACCGCACCCTGATGGGCCGCGCCGTGTACGCCATCGGCGGCAGCCTGCCGATCGCCGAACGCCTGGGCTACAAGCTGCGCGCCGTGCACATCTTCGTGTTCGGCTACGCGGGCTTCCTGGCCGGCCTGGCCGGCATCGTGCACGTATCGAGCACCCGCTTGGCCAACCCTTTTGATCTGGTCGGCATGGAGCTCGACGTGATCGCCGCCGTGATCCTGGGCGGCGCGCGCATCACCGGCGGCAGCGGCAGCGTCAGCGGCACTTTGCTGGGCGTGCTGCTGGTCACCCTGATCAACAATGTGCTGATTCTGGCCGGCGTGCCGAGCACCTGGCAGAAGGTGATTGTCGGTACCTTTATCGTGCTGGCGGGGGCGGTGTTTGCCAGCAAGCGGTCGTCTTGAAGTGGTGTTGTCGGATTACGGCGCTTTGCGCCTAATCCGACCTACGCGGGTGTTTGCATGGCAGGTCGGATTAGCGGCGCATGGCGCCGCTAATCCGACAACATGGTTGGCGTTGATGTGCATGATATTGCAGAAAATGGCGGAAAACAGTAGGAGTCGAACCTACGGGAGAACGTCTGACGCCCTCCACCGGGTTTGAAGCCCGGCCACATCACCGGATGAGTGTGCTTTCCGCAGTGCAAGAACTAAGTGGCGGCGACGGGTGTGAATGACCACTGCGCGTTCGGGCGTAAAAGATGCCCATTGCCAACACGACGAGTATAACCGACCCGGTCGAAATATTCCAAGACCTGGATCGCCCGCTTTCGGCCCAGGCCGCTGGCGTCGCGGAAGGTGGCCGCGCCCACGGCGCCGGAGCCGGCCGGCAAGCCCGCCTCCCCTTCCGCCTGTTGCGCCAGCTGGCGCACCAGCAGCGCCAGTTCGCCCAGCGCGGCCGGGTGGTAGAACAGATCGTGCACCACCTGGCTGATCTGGCCCGCCTTGGCCAGTTTGCGCAGCAGGCGGCGGGTTTCGTCTTCTTCCACGACGAACCGGCGCGACAGGTCGCGCGTCCATGGCGGCTCGAAACGGCCCTGTTCCAGCGCAGCGAGGAAAGGCGCGGCGATGGCCTGCTCTTCGGGCGTCAGCTCGACGCTATGGCCAGGCAGGTGCAGGCTGGCGCCACGCGCCATGATGGCGCCGCTGGCCAGCAAGGCGTCGACCAGATGGCTCCACAGCGCGTCTTCCATGTCGGCGTCGACGATGCGCTTCAGGCGCCACAGTTCCGGCCCCGCCTCGTCGGGCGCGCGCGCATGGAAGGCGGCCAGGGCCGCCAGCACGCGCGCTTGCAAAGCCCCTAGTGCCTGCGGCGCCAGCAGCAAGGCGTCGGCGCCACGCAGGGCGATGCGGCGCGTGTCGTCGGGCAGCGCGATCACGGCGGCCGGCAGCAACGATAGCCGCACCAGCAAGGATTCCTTCAAGCCGAGGGGACTTTGCGCCAGCAGCGCCGCATAGTTGCCATGCGCAATGAACGCGGCCAGGGCGTCGAGCCAGGCCAGGCGAACCGGACTGCGCCGCTTGCGCGCGGGGCCGAACGGATCGAGCACCATGCCGCCGCCCACCGTCTGCGTGGCCTGCGCATTGCGCACCACGAAACGGTCGCCGGGCACGGCGTGCATGGGAGTATCGAACACCAGTTGCACGCGGGCCGTCTGGCCAGGGGACAAAGTGTCGCCATCGATTACCACGGCGCGCGCCAGCTGGTGCGCCGCGCCCAGGTGTACATGCAGCGGCGACCAGGCTTTCAGCTGCACGCCGCTGCCTGGCAGCAGGGTCAGTTCCACGTCGATGCGTTCCGAGCACTGCGCCAGTTCCGGCGCGACGATCCAGTTGCCGCGCTCGATGCGTTCACGCTCGATGCCGGCCAGGTTCAGCGCCAGGCGCTGGCCGGCCATGCCGGCGTCCGCCGCGCGATTTTGCGCATGGATGCTGCGCACGCGCGCCGTCTCGCCACCGGGCGCCAGCTGCAAGCTGTCACCCACCTGGGCCCGGCCAGCGAGCGCCGTGCCGGTAATCACCGTGCCCTGCCCCGACAACGTGAACACGCGGTCCACGCCCAGGCGGAACAAACGGCGCTCGTCGCGCCGTGGCAGATCACGCGCCACCTGCGACAAATGCGCCAGCAGGGCCGCCACGCCAGGGTCATTGTCCACGCTGGCGTTGGTGGCAAACACCGGACTGCCGGCCAGCGGCGTGGCCGCCAGCAGCGCGCTGATATCACGCTCGACCTGCGGCACCCGCTCGCCATCAACACGGTCGATCTTGGTCAGCGCCACGGCGCCGCGCGTCACGCCCAGCAGCTGCAGGATCGCCAGGTGTTCGCGCGTTTGCGGCATCACGCCGTCGTCGGCCGCCACCACCAGCAGGGCGAAATCGATGCCGGTGACGCCCGAGGCCATGGTGCGGATGAATTTTTCGTGTCCCGGCACGTCGATCACGCCCAGCACCGTGCCGTCCGCCAGCGGCAGGTAGGCATAGCCCAGTTCGATCGAGATGCCGCGCGCCTGTTCTTCCTTGAGGCGGTCGGTATGCACGCCCGTCAGCGCGCGCGTAAGGGTAGTCTTGCCATGGTCGATATGGCCTGCGGTACCGACGATCATGGGCGCAACTCACCGAGTTGCGCCAAAAATGCAGCCTGATGCGCCGCTTCCAGGCAGCGCAGATCGAGCAACAAAGTGTCTTGCGCGATGCGCCCGATGACAGGACGGGGCAAGGCGCGCAGGCGCTGTTCCAGTGTGCCCAGGGGGTTGCTCAGGCGCGCGCCTGGCGCGCTGCGGACGCCCAAGCCAAAGCTGGGCAACTGGTCGACCGGCAAGGCGCCGCTGCCGATCTGGCTTTTCATCGCCTCCATCGTGACGACATAGGCGGCGCCCAGCACCGCTTGCAATGGCGGCAGCAGGGTTTCGGCCTGGGCGCGCATGGCGGCCGCCGGGCGCGTGAGCAGGCGCAAGGTGCTCAATCGTTCGGCCAGCAGATCCGGCGCGCGGTACAGCCGCAGCACAGGCTCTAACGCGGCCAGGGTCAGCTTGCCGACCCGCAGCGCGCGCTTCAGGGGATTGCGCTTGATTTGCGCAATCAGGTCGGCGCGGCCGACGATCACGCCGCATTGCGGTCCACCGAGCAGCTTGTCGCCGCTGAAGGTGACCAGGTCGGCGCCGGCCGCTATCGTTTCACGCACGGTGGTTTCATGCGGCAGGCCATATGGGGCCAGGTCGACCAGGGTGCCGCTGCCCAGATCGACGGCGGTGGGAATCGCATGCTTGGCCGCCAGCGGCGCCAGCTCGTCCAGCTCCACGCTTTTGGTAAAGCCGGTAATGGCGTAATTGCTGCAATGGACCTTCATCAGCAAGGCGGTATGTTGATTGATACCCTCGGCGTAATCGTGCGCATGGGTGCGGTTGGTGCTGCCCACTTCGCGCAGCACGGCGCCGGCGCGCATCATCACGTCGGGAATGCGGAAGGCGCCGCCGATTTCCACCAGCTCGCCACGCGAGACGATCACTTCCTTTCCCTGCGCCAGGGTGTTCAACATCAGCAGCACGGCGGCCGCGTTGTTGTTGACGATGGTGGCCGCTTCGGCACCCGTCAGTTCGCGCAGCAGCTGCTCGACCAGGTCGTCGCGGTCGCCGCGCTTGCCCGTGTCGAGGTCGAATTCCAGGTTCATCGGCCACTGCAGCGCTTCCACCACGGCCTGCACCGCGGCGTCGGGCAGCAGCGCGCGGCCGAGGTTGGTGTGCAGCACGGTGCCGGAGAGGTTGAATACGGCGCGCAGCTGCGAGCGCGACTGCGACTGCAGCCGTTCGGCCATCTGCGCGGCGATCAACGCGATTGACGCGCCCTCTTCACAGACTGCGCCGGCCAGCATGGCGGCGCGCAACTCGGCCAGCAGCACGCGCGCGCAGGCCAGCGTCTGCACGCGGCCGTATTGCGCGATCAATTCCAGGCAAGCCGCGTCGCCCAGGATGCGGTCCACCGACGGCAGACGCACGGTTTGCCCGGTCGTCATGCTTGCTGATCCTCGCCCTTCCCCAGCCACAGCAGCGGATTGCCGCTGGCGCGCCGGTAGCCCGCTTCGCCGACCAGCAGATCGAGCATCAGGCTGGCCAGGTCGTCGGCCAGCGGTTCGACGTTGTAATCGTGCTCCTGGTTGAAGACCTTGCGGTAGGTATGGCAATCGTCACAGGTCTCCGCGCGCGCCACCTTTTTCGGGTCGTTCGCCTTGTTGGCCAGCTTGTCGTCCCTGGCCGTGACCGGGTCGAACGGCGCCGCATCGCTGGCGTCCAGGCCCTGGTAGGCGATTTTGCCGTTCTGTTCGCAGGTCGAGCACTTCACGCGCACCATATGCCATTCGCTTTCGCAAATGCCGCAGTGCAGGTAGCGATAGCCCTGCGACTGGCCGCCAATGCGGATCACGCTGGCCACCGGGTGCGAGCCGCAGACGGGGCACAGCGCGCCCGTCTCCAGGTCGGGCACGCGCGCCGCGCGCAGCCCGCTGGCCGAGCTGGACCACAGGATTTGCAGCGCGGCGGCGACAAACGGCGCGTGCATGGGGTTCAGGTTGTCGCCGTTTTCATCGAGCACGGCATCGGCGCAGGCGTCCAGCGCCACATTGTCCAGCGCGCGCAGCTGCGCCAGCACTTGCGTCAAGCCAGCCGACAGCGCCGGCTGGGTGGCGGCCGTGGCGGCCAGTTCGCCCAGCAAGTCACGGAAGATGTCGCGCCAGACCGGCGGACGCGCGCCGCTGACCGGCAGCACCGGCATGCGGTGCTGGACCGCGCGGCGCAGCGCATCGGCGTCGGCCACCGGCACGGTGCCAGGCGCCAGTTTGGCGACCACCGCCGCCTGCGCATCGGCCAGCGCGGCCATCAGCACCAGGTAGCCCTGCATGCCGGCATCGACCGGAATGCCCTTGATATTGCCCTGCGCCAGTTCGCGCAGACGCAGCGCGCGCGCGGTAAACAAGCTGGTGGGCTGCGGCAGCAGCAGGCGCGCAATCGCGTTGTGGTCCAGGCCTTCGATTTCGCCTGGCTGGAGTATGCGTTGTACCAATGGAGTTCCCATCAAAAAAACGGTGCTGTAAAGCATTTTAATCGATAAAAAGAAAGGGGCCAGTCCTGTGGACCGGCCCTGGCATGCAGACACGCCGGCGGCGGAGCATGTCGGCTTACGCAGCGCTAAGCCGAGCTACCCTGCTGCCTACTTTCTCGTAGTGCGGATGACCGCCTCGAACCACTTCGGATGGTGCTTGCGCGCCCAGCCATACGTGACGGTGCCGCGCACCATGGCGCCGATCGAGCCCTTGACCCACAGGGCGGCATAGATATGCACGATGATCGAACAGATGATGCCGAAGGCGCAGATCGCGTGCAGCAGCACCGCCGCCCGGATGACGGGAATCGGGAAGTAGAACGCAAAATACGCGCGCCAGATCACGATGCCCGACAGCAGCAGACCAACCATGCAGAACAGCAGCACGAAGAACAGGATCTTCTGGCCGGCGTTGTATTTGCCGACCTTCGGCAGCTTTTCTTCGCGGTTGTTGAGTACGTCGTCGATCTGTTTCAGCCACTGCCTGTCGCCGTCCTCGAACTGGTTGTGGTGCCAGAAGCGCAGCACCAGGATCGCGAAGGAGACGAACATCACCAGGCCGGCAAACGGATGCAAAATGCGCGTCCATTGGCCGCCGCCGAACAGCAGCGCCAGCCACGCCATCGACGGATGGAACATGGCCAGGCCCGACAGGGCCAGCATCACGAAGGTGATGGCGGTAATCCAGTGATTGCTGCGCTCATTGGGGTGGTAGCGCTGTATCAGCGGATTGCCGTCCTTGTCACGCAAGGGATCATTGTGCTGTTCACTATGATTCATGCTGTTCCTCCCGGATGCGGTTGGCCTCTGCCAAAGCTTCGCGCTCTTCTTCCCTGCTCACTTCGTTCGGACCGACACGCGTGTAGTGGAAGAAACCGGCCAGTGCGGTCGCGGCCATGCCGGCCACGGCCAGCGGCTTGGACCAGCCTTTCCAGAAGCCGACCATCGGGCTGATGCGCGGCCGGTCCGGCAGGTTGGAATACAGGCGCGGCTTGTCGGCATGGTGCAGCACATACATCACGTGCGTGCCGCCCACGCCCAGCGGGTCGTACAGGCCGGCGTTTTCAAAGCCGCGCGACTTCAGGTCGACGATGCGCTCTTGCGCATGGACCTTCATGTCTTCCTTGGTGCCGAACACGATGGCGCCGGTCGGGCAGGTTTTCACACAGGCCGGTTCCTGGCCGACGGCCACGCGGTCCGAACAGAGCGTGCACTTGTAGGCGCGGTCGTCCTTTTTCGAAATGCGGGGCACGTCGAAAGGACAGCCGGCCACGCAGTAGCCGCAGCCGATGCAGTTTTCCTGGTGGAAGTCCACGATGCCGTTGGTGTACTGCACGATGGCGCCCGGCGCCGGACAGGCTTTCAGGCAGCCCGGGTCTTCGCAGTGCATGCAGCCGTCCTTGCGGATCAGCCATTCGAGATTGCCGTCATTGCTTTCGTGTTCGGCAAAACGCATCACCGTCCACGATTGCGGCGTCAGGTCGGTCGGATTGTCGTAGGTGCCATGGTTTTCGCCGACTTCATCGCGCAAGTCGTTCCATTCCATGCACGCCGTCTGGCAAGCCTTGCAGCCGATGCATTTCGATACATCGATCAGCTTGGCCACCGTGCCGGTCACCGGCGTCCTCGCCTGCGGCGGGGTGACGGTGGTGGCGGACAGGCGCCGGATATCCAAAGATTGCAGTGCCATTATTGAGCTCCCATCATGCTTTTTCCACCTTCACCAGGAAGGACTTGAATTCCGGCGTTTGCGAATTCGCATCCCCCACGCCCGGTGTCAGGGTATTGATCAGATACCCAGGCTGCGCCAGGCCTGTAAAGCCCCAGTGCAGCGGCAGGCCGACGGTGTGCACCGGCTTGCCCTCGATCTGCAAGGCCTTGATGCGCTTGGTCACCACCGCCTTGGCGATGATATGGCCGCGCTTGGAACTGACGCGCACTTGCCCACCGGCCACCACGCCGATGCTTTTCGCCAGCTCTTCGCCGATTTCAACGAATTGCTGTGGCTGGATAATGGCGTTCAGGCGCGCATGCTTGGTCCAGTAATGGAAATGCTCGGTCAGGCGGTAGCTGGTCGCCACATGCGGATACTCCTCATGCGTGCCGAACATTTTCCGGTCATCGGCGAACACGCGCGCGGCCGGATTGCTGGTCGCCTGCGGGTTTTTCGGATGCATCGGATTGTAGCCGAGCGGATTTTCAAACGGCTCGTAATGCTCGGGGAACGGACCTTCGGCCATGGCGCCGCGCGCAAAGAACCGCGCCACGCCTTCGCCCAGCATGATGAACGGACCCATGCCATTTTCCGGCGGTTCGTCGACTTTGAAGTCGGGAATGTCGGCGCCGGTCCAGTTGCTGCCATTCCATTCGATCAACTTGCGGGTCGGGTCGAATGGCTTGCCCTTCAGGTCGCACGAGGCACGGTTGTACAGCACGCGGCGATTCGCCGGCCACGCCCAGGCCCAGCCCAGGGTCTGGCCGATGCCGGTCGGGTCGCTATTGTCGCGCCGTCCCATCTGGTTGCCCGCCTGCGTCCAGCTGCCGGCGAAAATCCAGCAACCGCTGGTGGTGGTGCCGTCGTCGCGCAGCTGCGCAAACGATGCCAGCTGCTCGCCCTTTCTGACCAGCAGTTTGGTGGCGTCCTTCGGATCGTACAGGTCGGCCAGTGCACGGCCGTTGAATTCGCGGGCGATCTCTTCCGGCTGCGGGTTATGCGGCTGGGCATAATTCCACGTCAGGTTGACGATCGGGTCCGGGAACTTGCCGCCCTCTTTCTGGTACAGGCTGCGTATGCGCAGGAACAGGCCCGACATGATCTCGAGGTCGCTGCGCGCCTGGCCCGGCGGTTCGGCCGCCTGCCAGTGCCACTGCAGCACGCGCGAGGAGCTGACCAGCGACCCGCGCTCTTCGGCGAAGCAGCTGGTCGGCAAGCGAAACACTTCGGTCATGATCTTGCTCGGATCGACTTCGTGATACTGGCCGTGCGGCTTCCAGAATTCACCGGTTTCCACCGCCAGCGGATCCATGATCACGAGGAACTTCAGTTTCGACAGCGCTTCCGTGACCTTCTGCTTGTTCGGCGCGGACGCCAGCACATTGAAGCCCTGGCAGATATAGCCGGTCATCTTGCCCTGGTGCATATTCTCGATGGCCTGCATCAGGTCATACGGCTTGTCGAGCTTGGGCAGGTAGTCGTAGGCGTAGTTGTTCTCGGCCGTGGCAAAGTCGCCCCACCACGTCTTCATGAAACTGACGTGGAATTTGCGGTAGTTGCTCCAGTAGCTGAGCTGGTTCGGCCGCAGCGGCTTGGTGGCGCGCGCCGCGATATAGCCGTCGAAATCCTGCTCACCCTCGTTCGGCAACGTCATGTAACCGGGCAGCAAATTCGACATCAGGCCCAGGTCGGTCAGGCCCTGGATGTTCGAGTGGCCGCGCAAGGCGTTCATGCCGCCGCCGGCGATGCCCATATTGCCCAGCAACAGCTGCACCATGGCGCCCGTGCGGATGGTTTGCGCACCGGTCGAATGGTGGGTCCAGCCCAGCGCGTACAGGATGGTGCCGGCGCGTCCCGGCACGGCGGTCGACGCCAGCGCTTCGGCCACCTTGTGGAACTTGTCGGCCGACACGCCGCACGTACGCTCGACCATCTCGGTCGTGTAGCGCGCATAGTGCTTCTTCATCATCTGATAGACGCAGCGCGGGTGTTCCAGGGTCGGGTCGACCTTGGCATAGCCGTCTTCGCCGATCTCGTAGTCCCAGGTGCTCTTGTCGGTGTACTGGCCTTTTTCCTTGTCGAAGCCCGAATACAGGCCATCTTCAAAGGCATAGTCTTCACGCACGATAAACGGCATGTCCGTGTAGTTGCGCACGTACTCATGCTGGATCTTGTCGTTCGTCAGCAGATAATTGATGATCGCGCCGAGGAAGACGATGTCCGTGCCGGTACGCGTGGCGCAGTAGTAATCCGCCACCGATGCGGTACGGGTAAAACGCGGATCGACCACGATCAGCCTGGCCTTGTTATGCGCCTTCGCTTCCGTGACCCATTTGAAGCCGCAAGGATGTGCTTCCGCTGCATTGCCGCCCATGACCAGGATCACATCGGCATTCTTGATATCGACCCAATGATTCGTCATCGCGCCACGGCCAAACGTCGGGGCAAGACCTGCCACCGTCGGTCCGTGTCATACACGCGCCTGATTATCAAAGGTCAGCATCCCCATGCTGCGCACTGTCTTGTGGGTCAAGTACCCGACTTCATTGCTGCCGGCGGACGCGGCCAGCATGCCGGTGGAGAGCCAGCGGTTGACGGTCTTGCCGTCGGCATTCTTTTCGATCAGGTTGGCGTCGCGGTCATCCTTCATCAGGCGCGCGATCTTGTCGAGCGCCACATCCCAGGAGATCGGTTGCCATTCGGTACCACCCGGTGCGCGGTACTCGGGCACTTTCAGGCGGTTCGGGCTGTGGATGAAGTCGATCAGGCTGGCGCCTTTCGGGCACAAAGTGCCGCGATTGACGGGGTGATCGGCATCGCCTTCCACGTGGATGATGCTGGAGACGGCGTTTTTCGCGCCGTCGCCCAGGCCGTACAACAGGACCCCGCACCCTACCGAACAGTAAGGACAGGTATTGCGTGTCTCGGTGGTCCGGGACAGCTTGTATTGCCGCACTTCCGCCAGCGCCTGGCCCGGTGCAAAACCGAGCATGGCGAGGCTGGAGCCGGCAATGGTCGCGCCAGTTACCCGGAGGAACTGGCGCCTGGACATCTGAACCATATCAGGCCTCTATGAGGTGAGTAAAAATAATAGTCATTACGGCAAGCCAGTGTCATATCGATAAAATATAAACAACATGCTTGTGCCATATAACAGCATTTTACGCCTCAATTACAGATACGGCTGAGTCACGAAATCAAGATTCATGAACGACAATATTTTCCTATACGAAAGTATAGTTTCTTTTATACAACAAACCCGGCTGCCGCCGCCAGCTGCAAGGTCAAATCGCCAGCCGGCAAGCTCGCTGCCAGGCGCGCCGCCTGGCCCGACCACAGCAGGCTGAAGTCGCCGCTGCCCTGCGCTTCGGCCTTTTGCTTGAGCAGCAGGGAGGCGCCGCCGGCCAGCGGAAAGGCCGGCGCCAGCGCCGACATCGGCCCGGCTTCGCGCACCAGCCGGTTGGCCAGGCCCCGCGCCGGCCGCCCCGTAAACACATTGGTCAGCCGCGTCTGGTCGTCGCGCGCGGTGGCCAGCGCGGCGCGGTGGATGGCCGAGGTGCGCGCTTCCGGACACAGCAGATAAGCCGTGCCCAGCTGCACCGCCGAGGCCCCCAGCGCCAGCGCCGCGCGCACGCCGCGCGCGTCGGCGATGCCGCCAGCCGCGATCACCGGCAGTGACACGGCGTCGACAATCTGCGGCACCAAAGCGAAGGTACCGACTTGCGCATCGATATCATCTGTCAGGAACATGCCCCGATGGCCGCCCGCTTCCCAGCCCTGGGCGATGATGGCGTCGCAGCCGTGTTGCTCCAGCCACAGCGCCTCGGCCACGGTGGTGGCCGACGACAGGACCACCGCACCGGTCGCCTTGACCCTGGCCAGCAGTGCCGGTGCCGGCAGGCCGAAGTGAAAGCTGACCACGCCGGGGCGCAGCTCTTCGACCAGCGCGCACATTTCCTCGCCAAACGGATGGCGCACGGAAGTGGGTATCGGCAAGGCCGGATCGACGCCCAGCTCCAAGTAGTAAGGCAGCAAGCGCGCGCGCCAGGCCGCTTCGCGCGCGGCATCGGCTTCGGGTTGCTGGTGGCAAAAGAAATTCAGGTTGACGGGTTTGTCGGTGGCGGCGCGGATCGCCTGCATTTCAGTGCGGATCTGCTGCGCATCGAGACCGGCGCAGGCCAGCGAACCGAGGCCGCCGGCCTGCGCCACCGCAATGACGATCTCGTGCATTGCGGCGGCCACCATCGGCGCCTGGATCACGGGCAGGTCCACGCCCAGCAGGCCGGTGATGCGTGGGTCGGGAAGATGTGGCGTCATGGCGGTCCTTTCGTCCAAAACGCCAGTATCCCACGAACCCCTGGCCTACAGGCTGTAGCGCAAGGTCAGCGCCACATTGCGCGGCGCGCCGGGCAAGCTCAGGTTCGGGCTGCTGCCGTGGCCGGAGACGATGTAGCGCGTGTCGCCCAGATTATTGACGTTCAGCTGCACCTCGTACCGGCCGCTGCGGTAGGCGGCCATGGCGTCGGCCGTCACATAGCCGGGCAGCAGCACCGTATTGCCCGGATTGGCATACCGGCTGCCGATGGCGTTGGCGCCGCCGCCGACCGTAAAGCCATGGCCCAGGTCCCTGGTCAGCCACAGATTGACGGTATTGCGCGACGTCAAGGTAGCACGCTTGCCCTTGATGGCGACCGCACTGGCGGTAGTTGAACCGGGCACATTGACACTGCGGTCGACGGCGATCGAATCGGTAATGGTGGCGTCCAGATACGCATAGCCGGCCGTCATTTTCCAGCCGCCGTGCAGGTCGGCGTTGAAGGTCAGCTCCAGGCCGTCGGTGCGCTGGGTGCCGACCGGCACGATGCGGTTGCTAACCGGGTCGCTGGTCTTGATATTGTCGCGTTCCAGGCGGAACAGCGAGACAGTGGCGTTGGCGCGCCCGCCGAGCAGATCGTATTTGGCGCCCACTTCGGTATTGCGCGTCGACTCCGGCGCCAGGTCGGCGTTGTTGGCGGCCAGCGCGAAATTTTCACCGCTGGGCTGGAACGAGCGGCTCCACGAGGCGTAATACGACTGCGTGGCGCCCGGCTGCCAGACCAGGCCGGCGCGCGGGCTCCAGGCCGCATCCGTGCGCGACAGGTTCGCCGTGGTAGCACCGGCCGCATTGAGCAGACGCGATTGCTGCTGGTAGCGGTCGTAGCGCAGGCCGGCCAGCGCCTTCCACTGAGCGCTGAAGGTGATTGCGTCCTGTACATAGCCGGCCGCCGTGTCATAGGTGCCGAAGGTGTCGCTGCGCACGCCCAGCCTGGTGCGCTCGACTCTCGGCAGCACGGGATTGAAGATGGAAATGTTGTTCGCCACCACGGTGGCGGCCCAGTTGCTGGCGTCCTTGCCCTGGGTACCGAATTCGGCGCCATACAGCACTTCATGGCGAACGTTGCCGGTCACCAGCTTTTGCGTCAGCTCGGTCTGGTTGAACCAGCCGTTTTCATCACGGTTCAGTTTGGCATGCCCGAGATTCATGGAGGCGCGCACTTCGTTGACATTGCCCGAGATATTCGTGTTGTTGCGGTCCAGGTGGTAGTCGTAGTAACGGAAGGCGTTGCGCAGTGACAGCGTATCGCTGAACTTGTGCGTCAGGGTGGCCGAGGTCGACACCACGCGCGACTGGGAAAAGTCCGCATCGCGCGCATTGGCCGCGCCAAAATACGTGCGCGGGTCGACGTCGACGGGACGCCCCTGGTACGACGGAATGCCAAAATCGGTCAGGCGGCGGTCTTCCAGGTAATCGCCCTGCAGCAGCAATTGCGTGTCGCCGGACAGGCGTATCGCCACCGAGGGCGCCAGCGCCGTGCGATTGAGAAACTGCTGATCGCGGTAGCTGCCGGACAATTCGCGCGCACCCGTCACGCGCCAGGAGACATCCTCGCCCACCCGGCCGACGTCGATTTCGCCACGGCGTCCTGCCGTGTTGGTCAGGCTCAGCGCCACGTCGGTGATGTCCAGGCCAGGTTTTTTGGTGATGCGGTTGACCAGTCCGCCCGACGAGCCGCGTCCGTACAGCACGGCGGCAGGTCCCTTGATCACTTCCAGGCGCTCGACGTTCGACAGGTCGCGGAAATACAGGGCGTCGTCACGAAAACCGTCGACAAACTGGTCGCCGATGGCCGTGAAGCCGCGAATGAACACCTGGTCGCGCTGGCCGTCGCCGGTGGACAGGCCGACGCCCGGAATATTTTTCAGGACGTCCTGGATCGACAGCGCGTGCTGGTCGCGGATCACGGCGGCCGGCACCACATTGACGGTCTGCGGCACATCGCGCAAGGCCATGTCTGTTTTGGTGGCGCTGCCCGAACTGGCCGCCACATAGGCATTGCCATCCTTGGCGGCCGTGACGGTCACGGCCGGCAGGCTTTCCTGGGCAAATGCCAGTGACGGCACGACGCTGGCGGCAAAGGCGCCCAGCAGGGCGATGGTAATCGGTGTAAATACTGGCTTGTTGCGCGACTGCATATGACTCCCGTGATGTATTTGAATGAGAACCATTCTCATGACAATGATAACAGCGCCGGCCCGGTAAAGTAAGTGGCATGTAAGTAACAGTACTTATAGACAGGCCACTTGAGGTAAATAAACCACATAATAAAATTGCAAAAATAATATTTAAATTGCTTTGAAAAACTATTTCTTTGCATCAATGCTATACTTGACGCTTGTTGGAAGACGACCCACCAAGTCGCCGCTTCCTGAGCATTATCTCCATCGCCACGCTTGATGTGGCTTGCCGCAACGAATCACGCGGCACCCGTAGACCCCGATCCCCTGCGCCTTGCGGCGCCTGTCCGCCCTTTGCTGGCGGCGGCGATCATGATTACTCAACTTGCTAGGACCACCATGAAAAACCTGAATATCGGCGGGCGCTTGGGCGTCGGCTTTGCCGTCGTATTGCTGTTGCTCACCGCCCTGACCGTGACCGCCATCGTGCGCATGCAAACCGCCAGCGACCTTACCTATCGTTTGATCCACACCAGCATCAAGAACCAGCGCATGGTGGCCGAGTGGGCCAAGATCATCGAGATCAACAGCGTGCGTGGCGTGGCCACCTTCGAGATGAACGATCCGGCTGCGCGCGCCAGGATGGAACAGGACCTGAAGGTACAAGCCGAGCGCTCGATCCAGCTGCAGGACCAGATCGCCGCCTCGCTGCGCAATCCGGCCGTCAAGGAACAGTTCCAGGTCGTGCGCAAGGTCCGCACCGACTACGTCACGGTGCGCGGCCGCGCTTTCCAGCTCAAGGCCGATGGCGACTTCGACGCCGCCAAGCAGATGTTCTACAAGGACCTGACGCCGATCACCAACGCCTACCTGGCGGAAGTCAAACGCTTTGCCGAGATGCAGATCAACGCCGCCGACGGCGTCGCCAACAGCATCATGGACAGCTACACCAGCACCCGCACCTTGCTGATCGAACTGGGCCTGCTGGCCATCGTGGTCGGCATCGTGTTTGCCTGGCGCATCTCGCGCTCGATCACGCAGCCGATCCAGGCCGCCGTCAAGGTGGCCGAAACCGTGGCCGCCGGCGACCTGACCAGCACCATCGTGGTGGCCAGCCGCGATGAAACAGGCCAGCTGATGCAGGCCCTGAAAACCATGAACGACAGCCTGGTGGCCATCGTCGGCCAGGTGCGCAGCGGCACCGACACCATCGCCACGGCCTCGTCCGAAATTGCGGCTGGCAATATGGATCTGTCGTCGCGCACGGAACAGCAAGCGAGCTCGCTGGAAGAGACCGCCTCGTCGATGGAAGAGCTGACCTCGACCGTCAAGCAAAATACCGACAATGCACGCCAGGCCAACAAGCTGGCCGGCGACGCGGCCGATATCGCCAGCCGCGGCGGCGCCGTGGTGGCCGCAGTGGTGTCGACCATGGGCGACATCAACAGTTCGTCGAAGAAAATCGTCGACATTATTTCCGTCATCGACGGCATCGCTTTCCAGACCAATATCCTGGCCCTGAACGCGGCCGTGGAAGCGGCCCGTGCCGGCGAGCAGGGCCGCGGCTTTGCCGTGGTGGCCTCCGAAGTGCGCAACCTGGCGCAACGATCAAGCGCCGCCGCCAAGGAAATCAAGGGCCTGATCGACGACTCGGTGCAAAAGGTCGATACCGGCACGCAACTGGTCGACAAGGCTGGCAGCACGATGGAAGAAATCGTGCAGAGCATCGGTTTTGTCACCTCGATCATGAGCGAGATCAGCAACGCCAGCGAAGAGCAAAGCGCGGGCATCGAACAGGTCAACCAGGCCATTTCCGAAATGGACCAGGTGACCCAGCAAAATGCCGCGCTGGTGGAAGAAGCCTCGGCTGCCGCCGAAGCGATGCAGGACCAGGCCAGCGAGCTGGCAAAGGTGGTCAGCGTGTTTCGGCTCGACACCATCGCAGCGGCACCCGTGCGTACCAGCCGGCCGGCAGCGCCAGCGGCGCCAGCACGGAAAGCTGCTGCTCCTGCCCTGAGCCTGCCGGCACAGCGCAGCAAGCCGAAGACCGGCGGCAGCGAAGGCGAATGGGAAGAGTTCTGACCAGGGTCTAAGTAACGGCGGACAAGGCACGCCCGCAGCTACAATCGCGCTTCGATCTTTTTGAAGGAAGCACCGTGCATCTGTCCGTCAACCGCCTGGTCCTGCTGCTGCTGCTGGTATTGCTGGCCGCCGTCATTTTGCAAGGTTGCAGCAACGCCCCACGCCAGCAAACCAGCGCGCCGGCCAGCGCCGGCTACTGCATCGGCCGCGTGGCCGTCACGCCACAAGTGCCCTTGCAGTTCCTGGGCGGCGCCTACCAGTTCTACTGGGGCGATATCGACACCTGGCGCGAAGACGAAGCCAGCTATCGCCGGCGCGTGCAGGCTGCGCAAGCGCCGGTCGACGGCGCGCGCGTGCGTCAACTGTTGAAACCGGTGGCTACCCTGCCGGACAATCACGGGCTATTGATCGTCGCGCGAGAAGAAGACAGGCAACCCTTCGATCCGAACGTGGTGCAGGTCACCGGCTTTATCCATCGCGACGGCACCACCCTGCGTTTCCAGAAACGCGCCGTCAGCCGTCTTCAGGACGTGACGGAACAGCGCGCCAGGGAAATCCTGGCGGCCAGCGAGGTGTCCGCCACGCCGTTCCCGCCGGCAACGCAAGCACAGGAAGGCCTGTGCATCATGCACGGCATGGTCAAGCTCGCTCCCCTGCCCGGCTGGCACGAGGCCACGCGCACGGAAGGCAAGTTCATGCTGGAGGGAGTTCCCTACCGCTTCAGCTTGCGCACGCGCTACCTGCGCTCCTTGTCGCTGAACGCGCTGGAAAAAGATAACCAGCGCCTGGTGCTGGCCGAACTGGCCGGTGGCACGAAAGATAGCACCGTGTCGGAGCAGGCACTGAGCAACACGTCCAGCCTGCTGACCATCAACACGCCATCGGGCGGCAAGCGCATCGCGGAATGGCGCTTGCCGGCCAGCGGCACATCACACGCCACGCCCGTCACCTTCCTGTATGTCTGGCCCGAGTCCGGCAACTTGAGCGCGAAGCAGGACGCGGCATTCATGCAATGGCTGGTATCACATCCCCAGCAGAGTACGCCGCTGCTGCAACTGCGGTCGGTACAAGCGGCCGCCACGCAAACGCAGCCGGCGCCGGTACGCGAAGAAAGCAAAGTGGTCTACCGCATGCAGCTGGCCTACCCGGGCGACCAGGACGCGGGCAATCGCCGCTATATCATTTTGCGCGACAATCAACAGGTCGACGAAGGCCGCAGCGATGCCCAGGGTTTTACCCGTGCGCACAACGCCGATTATGACGAGACCTGGGGCACCACGGTCATGAACAAATAGTCAATGCTGTGCAGCCAGACCCGCTTCCGTCGCGGCAACCAGGCTGACCAGTTCGCGCGGCAGGGCCTGCGCCAGGAAGGCCAGCGCCAGCGCCTCGGGCTCGATGGCCGCGTCCAGCGGCAGCCCCGTTTCAAAGCCGCCCACCATGGTGCGGCAGAAATGCGGCGACTGGGGCCGCGTTTCCACGTACCAGCAACCGGCGCAGGTCTGCACGAAATATTCGCCCAGAAAGTAACCGAGCATGGTTTTCACCCATTGCCAGCTTTCATCGCGGATGGCGATGGTGCGCATGGCCGCATCGATATACGGCAGGTATTCGGCCGCATTGCCCAGCACTTCATGCGCCGGCTGCATGCCCAGGCGCTCGACAAAGCCGACCAGCGCACCGCCCAGCTCGTCGTAATAGATATCAAACGCCGCCAGGCTGCGCTGCAATTGTTGTTCCTGTTCACTCGTCAGCATTGCCACCTCTTTATTCCCTAAATTGTTGATCAACATCAGGCCATGCCCACGTCGACACCGGCGCGCGCCAGCAGCGCTTCATTGCGCTTCGATAAATGCCGCACCTGCAGATGCTTGCCGGCCCGCGCATAGCGTTCGTACAGACTTTCCAGCGCGGCGATCGCCGAATGGTCGGCCATGTGCAGATGCTTGCAATCGAGCACCACGCGCGCCGGGTCGGCAGCGGGCTGGAACAGTTCCTGGAAATGCGCGGTCGAGGCAAAGAACAAAGTGCCGTGCGGCAGGTAGACGCGCTCGCCGGCCGTGCTGTCATCGATCTCGGCGCGCATTTCGCGCGCATGTTGCCAGGCAAAATTGAGCGCCGCGATAATAATGCCGCACACCACCGCCATCGCCAGGTCGGTCAACACCGTGATGATGGTGACGGCGACGATCACCAGCGCATCCTGTTTCGGCACCTTGCCCAGCACGCGCAGCGAACCCCAGGCAAATGTTTCCTGCGCCACCACGAACATCACGCCCACCAGCGCCGCCAGCGGAATGCGCTCGATCAGCGGCGACAGGAACAGGATGAACAACAAGATCATCACGCCGCTGGTCATGCCCGACAGGCGCGAACGGCCGCCAGAGCTCAGATTGATCATGGTCTGGCCGATCATGGCGCAGCCGCCCATGCCGCCGAACAGGCCCGACACCACGTTCGACGCACCGAGGGCCACGCATTCGCGGTTGGGCTGGCCGCGCGTCTCCGTCATTTCATCGGTCAGGTTAAACGTCAATAACGTTTCCAGCAGGCCCACCATGGCCATCAGCGCCGCATACGGAAAAATGATGCGCAAGGTCTCGCCATCGAACGGCACGGTGGGGAAATGCAGCGACGGCAAGCCGCCGGCGATATGCGCCAGGTCGCCGAGGGTGCGCGTCGGCAGCTGCAGCGTATAGCTGAGCACGCCCACGCCCAGGATGGCCACCAGCGCCGGCGGCACGGCTTTGGTCAGCCGCGGCAGCAGGTAGACGATGGCCATGGTCAGCGCCACCAGCGCGCACATCACGGCCAGCGGCGTGCCTTGCAGCCAGCCATGGCCTTGCGGCGTATGCTGGCGAAAATGTTCAAGCTGCGCCATGGCAATCACGATGGCCAGGCCGTTCACAAAGCCCAGCATCACCGGATGCGGCACCATGCGGATCAATTTACCGAGGCGCAAGATGCCGAACAGCGCCATGATAATTCCACTGAGCACCACCGTTGCCAGCAGGTATTGCACGCCATGCTGGGCCACCAGCGCCACGATCACCACCGCCATCGAGCCGGCAGCGCCCGAAATCATGCCGGGGCGTCCACCAAACACGGCCGTCATGGCGCAGATGATAAAGGCGCCATACAGGCCCATGAGCGGATTGAGCTGGGCCACCAGGGCAAAGGCGATGCACTCGGGCACCAGGGCAAACGAGGTAGTGAGGCCGGCCAGAAAATTCTTTTGTATATTCGGGAACCATTCGGCCCGAAACGCTGCGTTGATCATTGAACTATCCAGGGTTGTAACAGTGAGGGCGCCGGTGCGGTGCGTCGAGGCGCAGGCAGGCGTCAGTTTCACAGGGGAAACCGGCGTGTGGCGTTGACGGCTGGAAGATCAATGACTACATCGGTATGGCGGAGTGGGACGATAAACCGCGCGCCGGGCGGCGCTGCTGGGCCAGCCGGCATTATACAAGATGCGCCATGCCATCATCATCGCCTGCGCCGGCGGCGCAGATCGGCGAAAATACCGGCATATCACCCGATTCCACTCTTGCGGAGCTTACCACCATGCACAGTCTTGCCGATTTCCCGATTACCGAAAAATGGCCAGCGGCCCACCCCGAGCGCCTGCAGCTCTATTCGCTGGCCACGCCGAACGGCGTCAAGGTCTCCATCATGCTGGAAGAAACCGCCCTGCCCTATGAAGCCCACCGCGTCACCCTCGACCAGGATGGCGTGCTGTCGCCGGCCTTTCTGTCACTGAACCCGAACAACAAGATTCCGGCCATCATCGACCCGGCCGGCCCGGGCGGAAAGCCGCTGGCCTTGTTCGAGTCGGGCGCGATTTTGCTGTACCTGGCGGAAAAAACCGGCAAGTTCCTGCCGGCGGACGCCGCGCTGCGCCACGAGACCATCCAGTGGCTGATGTTCCAGATGGGCGGCGTCGGCCCGATGTTCGGCCAGGTGGGATTCTTTCACCGCTTTGCCGGCAAGGAATACGAAGACAAACGCCCCTTGCAGCGCTATGTGACGGAAGCGAAGCGCCTGCTGGCCGTGCTGGAACAGCGCCTGGCGGGCCGCGACTGGATCATGGGCGAGCAATACACGATCGCCGATATCGCGATTTTTCCGTGGGTGCGCATCCTCAGCGGCTATTACGAAGCGGCCGAGTTGCTGGGCACCGATCAGTATCCGAACGTGCAGCGCGCGCTGGCGCGCTTCGTCGAGCGTCCGGCGGTGGTCAAGGGGCTTGCGACGCCGTAAGACAAGTCGATGACAAGCTCGCTGGCAAGGCGCTCTTTTTTATCACTCAGCATGTCAGCGTGCCGTCGATGATGGTCACCGACTGCCCGCAGATCCACGGCCCATCGGCATCATGGACCACCGTGACGCGGCCATCGCGGCCGATTGCCGTGCCCTGCCGCACGCGGTAATCCTGGCCCGGCAGCAAGCGGGCAATGCAGGCATTGGCGCTGCCGGTGACCGGGTCTTCCAGCAGCATGCCGTTTTCCACCGTGAACGCACGCACTTCCAGCCCGGCCGGGCCGCCCGCGGCATGGGCGCCGTAGATCGCCACGCCATCGCTGGCGCTGCGCCGCATCAGTTCGGCCAGCGCCACGCCGTCCGGCACCACGGCCAGGCAATCCGCAGCCGAGGCCAGGCGCACCACCAGCCAGCAGATGCCCATGTTGGCGACCACCGGTGGATGCTGCGCCGGCAAACTGCCGATGCCCAGGGTCGCTTGCAGCAGCGGCAACAAGCCAATCTCCATGGCATCGAGCTGCGCTGGCGGCGCGCGAAATCCCAGCGCGCCATGCTCGCCATTGGCGGCCATGCGTACCGGCACCAGGCCGATGCCGCACTGCTGCACCAGCACGCCGGGCGTCTTCGGCTGCAACCCCGCTTCCAGCAGCGCATGGGCTGTGCCCAGGGTAGGATGGCCGGCAAACGGAAATTCTTCCTGGGTCGTGAAAATGCGCACGCGGTAATCGGCCGCAGGGTCGCTGGCCGGCAGCACGAAGGTGGTTTCGGACAGGTTGGTCCAGCGGGCGATCGACTGCATCTGCTCGTCACCGAGTCCGTCAGCGTCGAGGATCACGGCAAGCGGATTACCTTTGAGAGGGACGGATGTAAACACGTCGATCTGTTTGAAGCGGCGGGTCATGTCATTCCTTGTTCTGCATGTCGGCATCGCTGCCGCCTGGTTGAGATGAAAGAGAGCCGAGATAAGCCAGCACCACGGCCTCGATTGCAGACAACGGTACAGGAAAACCACATCAGGCGGGCGCCCATCGTCCTGAACTGAAAAGGCGCAAGGCTTATGCCGCGCCCATACGAAAATAGCCGACTCGAAAGTGGTAATGCCGTTCAGTTAAGCTGTCTGATGCATTAAATGCGTAAGGCCTAAAAACGTAGAAACGGCGGGCCGGAGACGCGAGTCCGAGAAAATGCCGATGGCGGCGTTGCAGCTCCTGGCCGACCATGCGTACTGTCTTCGTCGCTGCGCCTTGCCCTCGACATTTTTCGGACCCGCTTGGCCCGGTGGGCCTGTGCTGGAGACCGAGGCCTCAATCCGTTTTGCGAGGTTCCTGACAGCGTAGGCGAGCTAACTGAACGGCATTGGACTCGAAAGTGGGCTATTTTTTTCATCTGGAGGCGAGGACGGGAATCGAACCCGTCTAAACGGCTTTGCAGGCCGTTTTTTGCCTTTAGAATCAACATGTTCCTTCAAAACCCCGATTTTAGCCTAAAAATTGCATCAGGAGCAACGCTAAAACCAGAGGAAATTTTGCTGCTGACCGTTGTTTTGGTTAATTTTGTATTGCTGAGCTCAGCGGCTTGATTGGCCGTCTATGGATGGGGTTGGCTGGTGGATTACCGCGAGATTCTGGGGCTGCGCGTGGGTAGGTTGGTGGATTCGAGGTCGATAATTGAGCGGCAGTGGCAGCCACACTTCTGGAAACTGAAATGAAGATTATTTGGCGTTTTTACGGATCAGTTCGAGAGGTGGGATAAGGCCATTCGCCGGTGGCAGTCTAGTGTGCCTCCTATCGGCTGTCGCCGAAGAAAAACTTAACGTAGTGTCCGGCATGGGGTGACCACTACAGACGCAATGCAGCGTCAGATCTTGGATCAGAACCAGTTTACCGCATCTCCCCCGAAGCTCGGGTATGTAGGTTTTTGAACGTGTCACAAGCTCTCCAGTTGGTGAAGTTTAGCAACCTGGCGTGTCCAAAATAATCAGGGGACCTCAGTCGCGCAAGCTCCGGCGCGATTGCCCTCGATTGCCCTCTTGTTATGACCTCACAAAAGGCGCATCATGGCCGCTCCACCGACCAGGGGGCGCACCATCGCGGCCTGATCGTCCTCGCGCTCCAGCCTGAAAGTACCAACCACCCGGCGCAGTTCGCCGGCTTGGTCACGCATGGCCTGCGCGGTGGCGGCCGCCTGCTCCACCAGCGCGGCGTTCTGCTGCGTGGTTTCATCCATCTGCGAGATCGCCATGTTAACTTGTTCGATGCCCAGGCTCTGCTCCTGGCTGGCGCTGGTGATTTCGGCCATAATGCGCGTCATCTGCGCCACGCTGTCAAGCACTTCGCGCATGCTGCCACCAGCCTGGATGACCAGCACATTACCGGCTCCCACCTTTTCCACCGAATCGCCGATCAGCGCCTTGATCGAACGCGCCGCCGTGGTAGAACGCTGGGCCAGGGCGCGCACCTCGTTGGCCACCACTGCAAAGCCACGGCCGTCCTCGCCCGCGCGGGCCGCTTCGACGGCCGCATTCAGCGCCAGCAGATTGGTCTGGAAGGCGATGCTATCGATCTCCACGATGATGTCGGCGATCTTGCGCGACGAGGCGTCGATCGCCGCCATGGTGCCGACCACCTGCGACACTACGGCGCCGCTTTTCTCGGCCACCGCCGAGGCGGTCGCCGCCAGCGCATTGGCCTCGCGCGCGCTGGCCGCATTCTTGCGCACGGCGCCCGTCAATTCTTCCATCGCGGCGGCCGTCTGCTGCAGGCTGCTGGCCTGGGCTTCGGTGCGGCCAGACAGGTCCAGGTTGCCGGCGGCGATTTCACCGGAGGCGTGGCCGATAGCCTCGGTGCCGCGCCGCACTTCACCCACGATCACGGCCAGGCCCGCGCTCATCTCGTCGATGGCGCGCAGCAGTTGGCCGATTTCATCGCGGCCATGGCGCCCGGCGCCGGCGCTCAGGTCGCCGCCAGCCACGCGGCGGGCGCTGACCACGGCCGCGTTCAACGGCCGCAGGATGCCGCGCACCAGGAAAAACGCCACCACCGCCGCCAGCAGCAGGCCAATCACGATGCTGGCCGCCATGCTCAGCAAGATGCCGTCGTGGCGTTGCAGGCTATGTTCGTATTCGGTGCGTGCCAACGTCACCTCCAGGTTGCGTAACGCCGCCACGTTCTGCGCCACCGTCTGCGACAGCGCTTCGGTTTCCTTGCCGATCATGGTCGCCGCATACGGTCGGCCATCGACCAGCGCGGCAATCGCCGGCAGCAGCGATTCTTTCTCCAGGCGGCTGCGGCTGGCATCGAACTTGTCAGCCAATACTTTTTCTTCCGGACTCAAGCCGCCCGCCAGGTAGGCTTGCCAGTTGCGCTTCATCTCGGCGATGCGCCTGCCGACCAGGGCGCTACCTTCCTGCACCTTGTCGGCGCGAGGATCCTGCAGCATCGACGCCAGGACCAGCTGGTTCAGGTACAACGCGCTTTCGATGCCGGTGACTTTTTCCAGCGCGAGGGTGCGGTTTTCATACACGGTTTTCAGGCCCTCATTGCTGCGCCCCATGCCGTATAAACCCAGCACGCCAATGGCCACGACCAGCAGCGACAGGAATGCGATAACGCCAAGCAGGCGCGATTTGATCGAGAGACCCATGGTATGTCCTTATGGTAGCGAAGTGGCAAAGCGAAGAAAGCGGGTTGGATCAGGCTCGCTGCAGCTGCGCCAGCCAGCGGGCGCAGGCGACGTTTTGCTCAAGAATGGAATAGCGGGTGGCGCCGCCGTAATCGGCAAACGGGATGAATTCGCAGCTGATTTGCGCCAGGGGGCTGCTGCGACGGGCCTTTTTCCAGGCCAGCAATTGCGTCACCGCCAGCTTCCACGGCGCCAGTTCGGACTCGTCCCATGGGCCGTGATAGCTGCCCGGTGCCGGTGCGGTGAACGGATACTGGATGCCACGTCCCGCCAGTTCGCCACGCCGCATCCAGGGATTCGGCATGCCCGGCGACTGCACACTGCGCGCATGCGCGTGGACGACCCAGCCCCGCGCCAGCCATTGCGCGTACAGGCTGGTGGCGCTATCGGGATGCAGCAGCGCATGGCCACCATCGTCAAGTCCCGCCAGGCCGGACAGCGTCAGTTCTTCCTGGTTGTCCAGCTTGAAAAGCAGATGGGAATGGTCGAGCGTCAGGCGCAGCGGCACGCCGCGCCGTTCCAGCCAGTCGCCCAGTTCGGCGACCCGGCCGAACTGCTCGGTCCACATGTCGACATGCACTTCCAGCGACGGCAGGCAACCGCTGCGCACGCCAATATCCATCAGGCGCAGATAAAACTCGCCCATGCGCTGTAAGGTCAAGGCAACGCCGGCTTGGTCTCGCGCAAACACCTGGCAGTTGAACACGCGGCAGCCCAGCGCGGCCGCTTCGCCGTTGCGCGCCGCATATTCCGGCAGCGTGTCGTCGCCGAGGCAAAATATGCCGCCCATCACGCCGATCGGCACGCCATGGCGTTCGCTGGCGCGGATCACGGGCAGCACGTCGTCGCCCGGCCACAGGTTCACTTCGGCGTAATCGAAGACGCCTGCCTTGGCCACGCGCGCAAAACGCTCATCGAACGACAGCGCCGGTAAGCCATCATGTTCCAGTACGCCATCGATATTGATGCCGATGGCCATCAGCCGCTTGCCGGTCATGCCGCCTCCTTCATCATCGACAGCAGTTTCTTGAGCGGCTGGGCCGCATCGGCCAGCACTGCGGGATCAAGCCGGACGCGCCCTTCGACCAGCTTGCGCATGATCTTCAGGTCGCGCGTGACGACGCTGGCCGGGCCGAAACCGCTGGCACCAACCAGCACGCCATCCCGGCCCAGAAAAAACAACAGCAGCGCGCCTTCGCCCGGCACGCGGCTCACGCAGCTGGCCGCCAGCGCCGGCTCGCCCGACACCTGCAAGGTATGGTCGTACTGGTCGGACCAGAACCACGGCGACTCGCCATAGGCGCTGGCCGCGCCCAGCATATTGGCCGCCGCCACGCAGGCCTGGGTTTCGGCGTTATGCCAGGTTTCCTGGCGCATCGCCAGGCCCGATAGACTTGAAGGGAACTGGCATACGTCGCCAGCGGCGAAAATAGCCGCGTCGCTCGTTTGCAAATGGCGATCGACCACGATGCCGTGCTCGACGTCGAGCCCGCAGGCGCGCGCCAGTTCCAGGCGCGGCGCCATGCCGATACCGGCCACGATCACGTCGGCCACCAGCGTGCTGCCGTCGGCCAGCAGCAACGCCAGCCTGCCGTCGTCGCGCTGCACGATCTCGACCGGCTGCGCGCCGCAGCGGATGCGCGTGCCGCGCGCCTGGTGCAGGGCCTGCACCAGGCTGGCCACCGATTCGGGCACGGCGCGGCCCAGCAGGCGCGGCGCGCCTTCGACCAGCTCCACGTCGCACCCCGCCTCGCGCGCGCTGGCCGCCACTTCCAGGCCGATAAAGCCGCCGCCGACCAGCACGACCCGCGCGCCGGGGCGCAGATGGTCGCGCAGAGCCAGCGCATCGGCATGGGTGCGCAACGACAATACGCGCGGATGCTGCGCGCCCGGTATCGACAAGGTGCGCGCCGCGCCGCCGGTAGCCAGCAGCAGGCTGCGGTAGGCGATGGTGCCGCCATCGTCCAGGGTGATCGAGCGCGCGGCGCGGTCGATGGCGTTCACGCGGCAGCCCAGGCGCAGGGTGACGCCGGCCTCGTGCCAGGCGTCAACTGCGGCCAGCTGCATGGCGTCCATGCCAGTCTCGCCGGACAGCACCGATTTCGACAGTGGCGGGCGTTCGTAGGGTGCCAGCGGCTCGTCGCCGATGACGGTGATGGCGCCGGTCCAGCCCAAGTTGCGCAAGGCCAGCGCGGCGCGCCCGCCGCAGTGGCCGGCGCCGATGATGACCATGCCGGCATGCGCCGATGGGGTAGCGAGGGCGTCCATGATCAGCGCTTCTTCTGTTTGCGGATCTGGTCGGCGACCACCGCGATGACGATAATGGCGCCCTTGATCACTTCCTGGAAATAGGAATCGACCCCGAGGAAGGTAAAGCCGCTGGCGATCACGCCCAGAATCAGCGCGCCGATGACGGTGCCCGTGATGCGGCCCACGCCGCCCGACAGGCTGGTGCCGCCAATGACGGCGGCGGCGATCGCATCGAGTTCATACGACACGCCCATGCCGGACTGGCCGGTCTGGGCACGCGCCGAGCCGATCACCGCGGCCACCCCGGCCAGCACGCCGGCGATGGTATAGACGATCACCAGGTGGCGCTGGATATTGATGCCCGACACGCGCGCCGCTACCGGATTGCCCCCGATCGCATAAGTGCGCTTGCCAAAACGCGTATAGCGCAGCAAGATATGGAAGAACAGCGCCGTGACCAGGAAAATGATCACTGGATTGGCGCCCGAGCCGATCCAGCTATAGCTGTCGGTCAGGGTGCTCACTGGCTGGCCGTGCGTGTAGAGCTTGGCCAGGCCGCGCGCCGACACCATCATGCCGAGCGTAACGATAAAGGCCGGCACGCCCGTCTTGACGATCAGGCTACCGTTGATCAGGCCCACCATGGCGCCTACCGACAAGCCGGCCAGCACCGGCAGCAGCACCGGCAGGTCCAGCAAACCGGGGTAGATGGCGCGTGAGGCCTCGGACGATTGCGCCAGGCTGGCCGCCACCATGGCCGCCAGCGCCACTACCGAGCCGGACGACAGGTCAATGCCGCCTGTGATGATGATGATGGTCACGCCGATGGCGATCAGGCCGATCTCGGACACCTGCAAGATCATGATCAGCAAACCGGTGGGGTTGCCGAGAAAGCTCTGGCCGCGGAAATACCAGCCCAGCAGTTCGAAGGCCAGCGCGATGCCCAGCAGCACGCACAGGATGCCCAGTTCGGGCGGCCATTTGAAGGCGCGCTGGAGGGGCGGCTTGACCGCGTCGGTAAGAATGGCTTGTTGCGATTGCATGATGGATGTCTCCTGCTTGACGGATGATTTTTATTGAAATGTGGGCGCCGGGGGCGGCGCCGGCACGACGCCGGAAGCGAGCGACAGAATGCCTTCCTGGCTAAAGTCGGCGCGCATTACCTCGCCGCTGACCTGGCCTTCGTGCATCACGATGACGCGGTCGCTCATGCCCATCACTTCGGGCAGTTCGGATGAAATCAGAATGATGGCTGCACCGGCCTGCGCCAGTTCCGTGACCAGCTTGTGGATCTCGGCCTTGGCGCCGACATCGACGCCGCGCGTCGGCTCGTCGAGGATCAGGATGCGCGGGTGGTTCAGCAGCCAGCGCGCGATCAGCGCCTTTTGCTGGTTGCCGCCACTGAGGTTGCCGATAATTTCCTGCAAGTTCGGTGTCTTGATCTTCAGGCGGCGGCTCATGTCGTGGCAGGCCGCATCGAGTTTTTTCTGCTGCACGAAGCCGCACCAGGTGTAGTCGGACAGCACGGTGATATCCATATTGCTGGCCACATCGAGGCCCAGGAACAGGCCCGATTTCTTGCGGTCTTCGGTCAGCAACGCCAGGCCGGCGTGGATCGCCTGCTTGGGCGTGCGGAAACGCTCGGGTTTGCCGTCGATAAAAATCTGACCGGAATCGGGCGGGTCGATGCCGAACAGCGACTCCATCACTTCGGTGCGGCCCGCGCCCATCAGGCCGGCCAGGCCGACGATCTCGCCATAACGCACGTCGAAACTGACGTCGTTAAACCAGCCTTTGCGGGACAGGCCGCGCAGCGACAGCGCTACCGCGCCGATCTCGGCGTGGCCCTTGGGAAAGACCTGGTCCATCTCGCGCCCGACCATCGCCGAGATCAGCGAATTGGCGTTCATGCTGGCGGCCGGCTCGGTCAGGATATGGCAGCCGTCGCGCAAAATCGTGATGTCATCGGCGATACGAAACACCTCGTTCATCTTGTGGGTAATATAGATGATGGCCTTGCCGGCGCGCTTCAGGCTGGCGATGATGTCGAACAGGTGCTCGACTTCTTTTTCCGTGATGGCCGAGGTAGGCTCGTCCATGATCAGCACTTGCGACTCGTAGGAAACGGCCTTGGCGATTTCGATCATCTGCCGGTTGGCGATGCTCAGCTCGCCCAGCATGCATTCGGGATCGACCGCGATATTCAGACGACCCAGCAGATCGCGCGTGTCCTGGTTCAGCCTGGCGTGGTTGACGATGCCGAAGGCATTGACCGGTTCGCGGCCGATCCAGATATTCTCCGCCACCGTCATGTCGGGCAGCAGGTTCAACTCCTGGTGGATCATGGCAATGCCGTGATCGAGCGCTTCGCGCGGCGAGCGCAGCTTCAGGCGCTTGCCGCGGAAGGTCAGCGTGCCCTCGTCCGGAATATAACTGCCGGCCAGGATCTTCATCATGGTCGACTTGCCGGCGCCGTTCTCGCCCATCAGCGCGTGCACCTCGCCAGCGCGCACTCGCAAACTGACCTTATTCAAGGCCACCACGCCGGGAAAGCGCTTGCAGATATCGCATGCCTGCAGCAAATACTCGCGCGCATCCGCCGCCGGCATGGCTGGCGCCATGGCATCGTGAAATGTCATCTCTAACCCCTCTGAAACATGAATGTCTGACTGCCGCGCCCGGCGCCTGATGGCGGCGGGCGCTTGTTACGCGGAGTTCAGTTCTTGCTGATGTACTTGGCGATGTTGTCCTGCACTACCAGCTCGTACGGGATCATGTTCATGTCGGGCAGCTTTTCTTTCTTGACCATTTTCATGGCCGCCTGCACGGCACCCGTGCCCTGGCCCTTGGCATCCTGGAATACGGTCAGCGCCAGTTCGTTCGATTTCATCGACGACAGTGCATCGGGCGTAGCGTCGACGCCGGCCACCAGCACGGTTTTCGGCGAGACCTTGGCTTGCTTCATGGCGATCAGCGCACCGAGCGCCATCTCGTCGTTATTGGCGGCAATCGCATCGATCTTCACGCCGGTACTGAGCCACTTGGCCATCAGGTCGATGCCCTTCTTGCGGTCGAAATCGGCGACCTGTTCCTCGACGATCTTGATGCCAGGGAATTTTTTCGCCACTTCCTTGACGCCCTTGGTACGATCGATCGCCGCATCGCTCGACAGCGCGCCGACCATGATGGCGACATTGCCTTTGCCGTTCAGGCGGCGCGCCAGCTCTTCCATCTGCAAGCGGCCGGCCACCAGCGAATCGGAACCGACAAACACGGTGCCGTTACCCATTTTTTCGTCCGGCTTGCGGTTTACGTAGACCAGCGGAATGCCGGCCTTGCGGGCCGCTGCGGAAATGCGCTTGGTGGCGGCCGTGTCGACCGGATTGACGACGATCGCGGAGACGCGCTGGGCGATGAAGTTTTCAACCTGGCTGACCTGGCGGCCGACATCGTTGTTGGCGTCTTCGAACTGGATCTTGACCTTCTGGTTCTCCGCTTCCTTGGCCATGCCGCCGCGCACGATGGTCAAAAAAGTGTCGAAGGCCGACAGCGACACGCCAATCGACGGCGTCTGGGCGAAGGCGCTGGCAGGCAGGATGGCAGCGGTGGCGAAGGCCAGGAAGATGCGGCGGCTCAGTTTCATTTTGTCTCCATTATTGTTTATCGTTATGGTCATTCATCACTCAGATACGTCTCTTTGCGAGGACTGTTCATGAGCTGATACCCATCGTAGATCATGGAAAATCAAAATGCAATAAATATTTCAGTTTTATTTTAATACAGAAAAAATATTTCATATTTTGGAAGACAGCTTTGCCAGGCAGTGCCATGACATGCCAGCAAGCACGGCCAGCACGGGGCAAAAGTCAGACGCTTTCGGCCGTATGCAAATCAAAGGATAGCGGCTCTGGCGCCGCCAGGGATGGGCCGTGCTCGTCGCATGACAGGGCCATGGCGCGCACGGCGGCCTGCGCCAGGCGCTGCTGCGGCGTGGCGATGACGAGGTCGACAATGCCGTCGATCAGTGCCGAGCGCGTTACCGGCACCAGCTCATTGACCACCACCACCAGGCCCTGCGCCGGCATCTCTTCCCGCAGCGCGCGCACCACGCCGGCCGAGCCTCCGCCGGCAACGCACAGGCCGACCATCCGGGGATGCGCAGCCAGCAGGTCGAGCACGGTTTCCTGCGACAGGTCCTGGTCTTCCAGGCTGGTGTGTGCCTCGAGCACGCGAAAGTCGGGCGCATGTTCGCGGAAATACGAGCGAAAGCCGCTCTCGCGGCTTTCCTGGCCCAAGTATCGCTGGCTGCCGATCAGGATGCCAACTTCGCCCGCGCGCGGCGCCATGCGTGCAATAGCCCAGGCAGCCGTGCGCCCGGCCTTGCGGTTGTCGATGCCCAGGTAGGCGCTGCGAAGGGGCGAGCTGACGTCCGACAACAAGGTGAACACAGGTTTGCCCAGCGCGCGCAACGCATTGATGGCTTCGTTGACGTAAGGATGGTCGAGTGCCACCACGGCCAACGCGTCGACCTCCATGCCGACGGCGTGGATGCGCTCGGCGATCAGGCGCGGCACAAGCTGGTCCATGAATTCCACCCGCGCCTCGCAGCGCAGGCCGGCATGCTGTTCGGCCGCTTCGCGCAACGCCGCAGCCAGGTCCTGGTAGAACGGATCGTCCTGTTTTTGCAGGCAAAAGCCCAGGGTCAGCAGTGGTGCGCGTTCGAGCAGGCGCCGGCGCATCAATTCCGTGGCGTGATAGCCGATCTTCTGCGCCGCCAGCACCACGCGGTCGGCGGTGCCGTCCTTGACGGGCAGGCGGCTGTTGAGCACCCGGTCCACGGTGGCGACGGATACCCCGGCGGCCTGGGCCACCGATGTCATGGTTGGGCGCTTGTTCAACGGTTCTCCTGCGGGACGCGTGCATGATGCTGAATCATCGTGCAGGCAGGATAATGGAGTCGCACGTGCAATGCAATATTTTTTGCCGATTCGGCATAATTCGAAATTTCCTTCTATGCGATAGAATCGCGCCTATAATTTATATTAATGGAAACAGAAGGAGCAAGCATGGCTGAAGTCGCCGCGATCGACCAACTGATACAGCAAATCGCCAACGAATACGAAAGCTTGTCGCGCCAGCTCAAGCTGATCGCCAAGTACGTCGAGCAGCACCGCTCCAGCCTGATGTTGGAGCGCATCAGCGACATCGCCGCCGCCTGCGATGTCCAGCCGTCGGCCATCGTGCGCTTTGCGCAGCGCTTCGGCTATTCGGGCTTCAGTGAAATGCAGGAAGTGTTTCGCCAGGCGTATACCGAGCAGACGAGCGCGCCGCCGAACTACCAGCAGCGCATCCGCAAGCTGATCGTCGACGGCGACCGGCAATTGAGCGCCGGCGACATGACGCGCGCCTTTATCGGCGCCAGTTATGCCGGTCTCAACGACCTGGCGGCCGGCCTCGACGACGTCCAGCTGGAAGCGGCCGTCACCTTGCTGCAGCAAGCCGACAATATTTACGTGGTCGGCGTACGCCGCTCGTTTCCCATCGCCTCGTATATCGCTTATGCACTGGAACATACGGCCAAGCGGGTCCACCTGGTTTCAGGCCTGGGCGGCATGCACCGAGACCAGATGCGCAGCATCCGCAGGGGCGACGTGGCGATTGCCATCAGCTTCGCGCCCTACGGCAAGGAAACCCTGCAATGCGCGCGGCTGGCGCAGGACAATGGCGCCAAGGTGCTGGTGATTACCGACAGCAAGCTGGCGCCTCTGGCGCGCGCGGCCGATGCCTTGCTGACGGTCACCGAAGGCAGTGCTTTTGCCTTCCGCTCGCTGACCAGCACCATCTGTTTGTGCCAGGCGCTGTTCATCGCCCTGGCCTACCGGCTGGAATCCGATATCAAGGAAATTACCCCGCCAGGCGAAGAAACCGACTGAGGCGGGGCGATTTGGCATGCCTACAAGGCGTTCAGGATCAGGCGGCGCTTTTCCTGGTATTCGTCTTCGCTGATCAAGTCCTGCTGGCGCAGTCGTGCAAGGGTTGCCATTCGACGTTCGATATCGTCTATCACGCGCGCCGGTGCCTGCTGCGCTGAAGGCAAGCTGGCTGGCAGCGGCGGCGGCGGCGTGCGCGCCCGCAGGCTTTCCAGCGACACCTCCAGCCAGTCGCCACGTGCGGGCTGGACGCGGCGCCAGCCATCACCTTTTAACGCCGGCACATCCGGCGATGGGCGCAGGCGGCTACCGGTGAAAAATACCTTGGTCGGCTGGCGGCTCACACGTTCCAGATCGAATGGCGACTGCACCAGGCCTAACAGCAGTTGCAATGCGCCGTCGCGGACAAAAGCGCGGCCGCTGCTGACGCGATAGGTCGACATCAGCCGCAAACCGTCAGGCTCCGCCGCCACCGCAAACGTCACATCCTCTCCCGCTGCGGACGCTGCCAGCGCCACGCTGAGCGGGAGCGACAGCTGATCGAGCTGTTGCGGCGAAAACACCGCACTTCCCGTACTCGTCTGCAACGCCGCCAGCGCCAGGCGCAAGGCTTCTTGATCAAGTGTGCGCCCCTGATTGGCCGCTGCGCCAGTTTCGCTGGGCACGCGCTGCACGAAGCTGTACGGCCCCAAAGGCATATTTTGCGCCGGCGTAGCCATGGCTGCCGGCCTGACGGTCTTGCCACCGTCGCTACCATTGACCAGCGCTCCCACGCTTGCACAGCCCGACAGGCAGGCGCCCATCACCAGTAACAGGCAAGCAAGCGGCATCTTGCATGCCTTGTTCGATGTAGCAATCATCATGTCTCCATTGCAGGAAAAAAAACCCTTCCGCGCAAACGGAAGGGCAAAAGGACGGTCATGCATAACACCGTCCACTAGGACCATCATGCCTCTGACAGCAATGCTTCCTTAAAACCAGGTTTCGACTTGCATGCCCAGCATCGAACCCGAAGTGGCGCGGCCGAACGCGCCGGTAGTCGACAATGCGCTGCCTGCATTGGAGACGTCGGCAGCAAGGCGGGCGGCATCATTCCATTTGGCGTAGGTGTAGAACAGGCGCAAATCAGGACGGGCATTGACTCCCGGGCCGGACGAAATGGTCGGTGCGATGGTGAACTTGGTCATGCGGCGAGTCTGGCCATTTTCAGGCTTGACCACGTCGAATCCCAGATCGGCACCGACCTTGATGTGGCGCGTCAGACCATACACGACATGGGTGCCCAGGCTGCTCCAGGTTTTGTTTTCGGTCACGCCGATAATGGTCTGGCCTGGCGCAAGGCCGCTATCTTTCTGATAGATGGCCACCAGTTCGACGCCGAATTTTGGCGTGATCTGGGTGTAAAGGCCATCGAGCACGCGCACACGCTTCACATCCTTGCTGTGGGTCAGGTTGCCGATCGCGCCGATTGCCGAATCGGTGCCGCCGGTACCAGGCCCGGTGCCGTACTGCAGCGCGAGTTTGTTCCATCCATCGCCATTGATGCCGGTCTGGCGATGCTGCACGGTCAGGCCGTAACCCGATTGAGCTTGTGGCGCGGACGAGTCCTTGCCGATCCAGCTCAGGCCCATTTCCAGCGAGCCGTTCGGGTTGGTGCCGATGCCGCGCAACTGGAAGTCGTGACGGCTGGCCGAATTGCTGCCATTGCTGGCCAGTGCGCCGGTAGCCGGCAAGCCGCCGCCGGTGGTGGTGGCGATCAAATTATCCTTGCGCAGCCAGGCATAGCTGAATTTCAGGGTGCCGCCCAGACTGATGTCTTCCACACCACCGCCGAAGCCCTGGCCACTCCAATAGAAAAAATCATTCGGACTCAGGGCTTCACGCTTGTAGTATTTGCGCCCCATCCATGCGCTGCCGCCGTTCAATTCCGGCAGCTTGTCACCCTGAACGAAGATTTGCGGCAGTCCGACCGGGTCGGTATCCGAGGAAGCGTTACTGTTATTAAAGGAAAACATGATATTGGCGCTGAAGACGGCCCCTTCATCGGTTTTCGCCACTTCCTGCCCCAGGCCAAATTCACCATACACCTGGCACTCATTGCCAAGGCGATACTTGCTCATGGCACCGGCCAGCTGAAAACAGGTCGGGCCACCCTTGGACGAGTTTGTGCCGGTCAGGCCGCGAAAGTAGCCGTTATACTCAAAAGCGAATAACGGCTGGCTGCACACCATCAAGCCGGTGACGAGCAAGGCTTTTTTCAAGATTGCTGATTGTTGCGTTTTCATGGACTGCTATCCCCTTTGTTATACGAGCATCTGCTGATGCTCTGTTATCGAACCCCGTTATGACAACAGGGCTCCTTTCATGCCACGGATGTGGCAATTCTTATTGGCGCAACGGTAAGTTGCGGGCAGCCGCAAGGCTGCGGGCAAAGCTCCGCCCTGGCACAGTCGCGGCTGTTTATATCCAGGGAGAAATGAAAACCGGGCTGATCAGCCCGGCTGCGTTATTTCATGGTCGGCATGGCAAACTCCGCCCCGGCCGCCGTCGAGGCCGGCCAGCGCTGGGTGACGGCTTTCTGCCTGGTATAAAAACGCACCGATTCCGGGCCGTGCGCATGGTGGTCGCCGAACAGGCTGCGTTTCCAGCCGCCGAAACTATGAAAAGCCATCGGCACGGGAATCGGCACATTCACCCCTACCATGCCGACCTGCACCCGGTGCGTGTATTCGCGCGCCGTATTGCCGTCGCGCGTGTAGATCGCCGTGCCGTTGCCGTATTCATGGGCGTTGACCAGGTCCAGCGCGGTCGTGAAATCCGGCACGCGCACGATGCACAGCACCGGGCCGAAGATCTCTTCCTTGTAGATGGTCATTTCCGGCGTCACATGGTCGAACAGGCTGCCACCGAGGAAAAAGCCGTTTTCATGGCCCGGCAGCACAAAGCCGCGGCCGTCCGCCACCAGTTTTGCGCCCTCTTTCACGCCGGTGGCGATGTAGCCGCTGATTTTATCCTTGTGCACTTGCGTCACCACCGGACCCATTTCGGCCGCCAGGTCCATGCCTTGCGTGATTTTCAGTTCGGCGATGCGCGGCAGCAGGGCTTCGACCAGCTGGTCGCCCACATTGCCGACCGCCACCACTACAGAGATCGCCATGCAGCGCTCGCCGGCCGAACCGAAGGCGGCGCCCATCAGCGCGTCGACGGTTTGCGGGATATCGGCGTCGGGCATCACCACCATATGGTTTTTCGCGCCGCCCAGGGCCTGCACGCGCTTGCCCTGCGCGCAGCCAGTGGCGTAGATGTATTCGGCAATCGGCGTGGAGCCGACAAAGCTGACGGCGCGCACATCGGGGTGGTGCAGCAAGCCATCGACGGCTTCCTTGTCGCCCTGCACCACATTGAACACGCCGTCCGGCAGGCCCGCTTCGGTGAGCAATTTCGCCAGCAGCA
>NZ_LOCQ01000051.1 GCF_001677885.1 Janthinobacterium psychrotolerans
AGCGCAGCTGGCCCGCGCCCAACGCCACAGGCCGGGCCGCAGCCGATACCGCCACCGCGCCGCATGGAGCTGATCGAGCAGCAGCCAGTACCGGGCACGAACCCGCCCGCGTACACGGAGGTGGTGACGCCTGGCGACACCGATGCCGAGTGGGCGGCTAAACAGGCCGCCTATGCCGCCGCACTGGCCAGCCATGCCGCCGCTGCGCAGCAGGATGACCAGGCCATGGCCATGTTCGACGCCGCCCTGGAGGTCGAGCGCCAGAAAGTCGACCGCATCGCCATCGCCGGCCGCGTGCCGGTCAATGTGCTGGGCGCCCAGCCTGGCGATTACATTGTGCCGGTGCAGGATGGTGACGGCATTGCCGGCATCGCCGTGCATGCGGACGATATCACCATGCCGCAGTACCTGCGCGCGGTCGGGCGTGTGATCTCGATCGAGCCGGATGGTCGGGCGTATGTGATGGTCAAGGCTGTTTAACGAATTCAACGCTCCACCACAAACCCGCGTACACGGGCTTCCTTTCCACTACCTGAAAGGCCAATATGGCTGAACCCGCATCGTCCACCGTCGGCATCGCCATCGCCGCCGGCACCATCACCCTGACCGGGTCCATCCTGGGCGTGCAGTACGACGCGCTGCTGGCCGGCCTGGCTGGTGGCCTGGTCTCGCTGTCCTACCTGCCACCCATGCGCTGGTCGCGGATTGCCAGCAGCGTGGCCGGATCGGCCCTGATCGCAGGCTGGTTCGCACCGGTGGCCAGCGTCACTGCTGGCAATTATTTTCCATTCATCAGTGCTGCCGGTGAGTCGGGCATTCGCATCGCCGCCGCCGCAGGGCTGGGCCTGTGCGCCCAGGTCATTATCCCGGCGGCCTTCGCGTGGTTGCGCAAGAAGGGAGACCTGCCATGAATATTCTGTACACCATCGACATGGCTGCGGCCGCCATCGTGCTGGCGCGCGGCCTGTTCGCCGAGCTCAATCACATGCAGCCCTGCACCAGCACCGCGATCCGCATTACCTGGATCGCGCTGACGGCCGGTGCCGCCGCAGTGCTGCTGTACGGCGTTGCGCCGGCCTGGCCCGAGGTGCTGCTCCATTGCGGCATCGCCGCGCTGGTCTGTGTCGACAGGCGCGCCTCATTCTGGAAAGGACCACCATGCAACTGAGCAAAAATTTCACCTTGGCCGAGCTGGTCGAGTCGCAGACCGCAACCCGCAAAAATATCGACAACACGCCGGCGCCGGCCGTCATCGCCAACCTCGCGCGCATCGCCGCATTGCTCGAGCAGGTGCGCGCGCTGGTCGGTGCGCCGCTCACGGTGTCGAGCGGCTACCGCTCGCCGGCCCTCAACCGCGCTATCGGCGGCGCCGCGTCGAGCGCGCACGTGCTGGGCCTGGCCGCCGATATCAGCACGCCCAAACTGTCGCCGCGCGCGCTGGCCATGCTGATACGCCAGTCTGGCCTCGTGTTCGATCAGCTGATCTACGAGGGCACGTGGGTACACATTGGCCTGTCGACGGGCGCACCCCGCAACCAGGTGCTGACGGCCAGATTCGGCGCCGGCGGCACTACCTACGTGACGGGCATCGTATGAGCGCGCTCGACACGTTGGCGGCGGGCGGCGTCAGCGGCATCTGGAAACTGGCGGCCGTCGTGATGGCCAGCCTGATGCTGGCGGTGGCCAGCGCCGCCGGCACCGGCTGGTGGCTGGCCGCTGGCGACCGCGACCAGGCGCTGGACGACCTGAAGGCAGAGCAGGGTGTCAGCGCCGAGCTGCGCGCATCGATCGCCGAGCAGAACCTGGCCGTAGACGGCATGGCCCGGGCGACGCTGTTTGCCCAGCAGCGCGGCGAGGCAGCGAAGGCCGCTGCGGCTACTGCTGGCAAGAAGTATCAGGCGGCGCAGGCGCAGCTGGCCGGCGTGCGCGCCACGACCTGCGACGAGGCGATGCCGGTCGTCAGGCATATGCTGGAGGGCGTGCGATGAAACACCATATAGCGCGACAAATTATTCCAAAAATTATTTCCACCGTGCTGCTGACCGGCTGCGCCAGCGCGCCGTCGGCGCCGGTTCGTGTCGAGGTGCCGGTGATGGTGCCGTGCATCGGCGAGCTGCCGCCGCGCCCGGCCTACGAGTTCGACAAGTTGCCGGCGACAGCAACTGATGGCGAGATCATCCTGGCGCTGGCGCGGGATTGGTCGCGTGGGCGGATTTACGAGGTGGTGCTAGAGGCTGCCATTACCGGATGTAGACTGAACGATCTGCCTACGAAGATTAATTGATGCCTATTGGAATAAATTTTCTGGTGTGATTCCTTTTTCTTTAAATAAAGACGATAGCTCGTCATATTCCTCTGTGTCCATATTCGGCAATGCATTAGGATTGTTGAGGTCTGATAATTGTTGAAATTCCTTTGGTTTTTTGTAATCTATATCAAAACTTAAAATTTTGATTATCAGTAATGCAGCTTCAAATGCCTCAATAAAAAGAAATTTAAAATTTGACGATGGGATATCAATTTTTTTGCTTGATATCGTTACACGGCTTGTTGTTTCGTGAGGTATGTTTATATGATTTATATCTTTGAAGCTCGCGGTTGCCTCATGAATTTTTATCATATTTTGACTAAGGAGGATTGAATTTTTTGTTAAAATTTCAGAATGGATTTCAAAAATTTTAAATATAAAAGAATTAAGCCTTTCTTGATATATGGGTGAGCAATCAAAATCTCCTGCTTTTGAATTTGGGTAGATGTCAGCGTAGATATCGCGATATCGATCAATATCCATATGAGGCCCAATTAAGGCAGATTTTTCTAATCCTGAAAAAAGTTTATTGCTTGCAAAAAATTTCTTCCTATTTTCTAAATATGTCACTTCATTGTCATGAAGTCTTTTAAGAAATTTTTCGAATTCTTCACGATGTTTATAGTGATTAGAGAAAATATTTTGTTTTTTTGTTAG
Organism: Janthinobacterium psychrotolerans; assembly: GCF_001677885.1. Classification (GTDB taxonomy): domain Bacteria; phylum Pseudomonadota; class Gammaproteobacteria; order Burkholderiales; family Burkholderiaceae_D; genus Janthinobacterium; species Janthinobacterium psychrotolerans. Next base: position 2,966 of record NZ_LOCQ01000051.1, read on the forward strand.
GGCAATCTGATCGTTTGAGAGGGTGATTTGCAGGGACGTTCTTTCAATCTGTCTTTTTGTCTGCTCAGAACGATGATTCGCTGCACACAAACCCACTAAAGTAAAACCGATGGCCAAAAATGCGGCAGGGACTTTATAAAGTTCTGCAAATTTGTTGAAGCCAGTCCCGCTAAAATCAAATGGATAAGCCGTCATATTGCAAGCAATAACGACCGCGATGCTAATTGCAAAAACGGCAAATACCCCAGCACACCAGCGCACGACGGGTAAGGAAAACAAACTTTTTTCAGGCGAGAAGTCAATGTTCACAATGTTCAGAATTTAGCTATCAATAGTGCAACATACGTTGAACATTACTAATTGTCAACACCAAGCAAAATTTGTTTGCTGTACAACACGCATCAAATTGATATGCTGTATTTATGTACAGTATTTCATTATTGATCATGAGCAATTTTCGAAAGGCCCTAACTACAGTCGAGCTGGTGGAGATCCGGCTCAGCAGCGACTCGGCCGACATGCGCGCCGTGCTGTGGGAAATCAAGCGCCTGCGCGCAATCGTATCCAGGGCTGATAAGTTGGAGCGCAGCTTGGGCCCGCGTGTAGGCGCGCCCGGACTTCTCCGCGCCACATTGCGCGAGAAGCTGGACGGCTAGGCCTGGTTCGTAATGATGTCGCCACCCGAATAGATGCTCGATCATCGGATCGGCCGTGCCTGGCCGGCACTGGCAATTCGATTCCTGATCGCGGAACCTTGCAATTTTTCCGCTAAGAAATTTCTTGGCAGGAAAGTGGTATTAATTGTTTTAACTTATTGATTTAATTGAAATTGCGATTCCGGCAAGCGGCACCAAGATTCATCAGAAAGCCCGTTTATCTGCAAAGGTAAGCGGGTTTTTTGTTGTCCGTTCAAAGTTCGCCGTCTGGCCTGATGCTGCTTTCGGCCGTTTTCAAGGAGCATGACATGGCTAGAATTGCCGTTCTGGCGGGCGTCGCCCACGACATCGCCCATCATGCAGCCAGCGCGCTCAGTTACCTGTCGCCCCACCTCGCCTTGGCGCTACGCGCGGCACACCAGCCCACGACGCAGATGGACCTGCTCGATCCTGCGCCTTACCCCCGCGCTGGTCGCCGAACATCCGCCCTTGCGCAGTGCGCTGGCGGCACTGCATGTCACCGCACTACGCATATTGCAGACCCACGGTTTGCAGGTAGCCGATCTGAGGTCCATGGTGTTTCATGCCACGCCGGCGCCGTGGGACGAGCAGGGTTATGGCCTGCATACACGCATGGTTATCGTTGCGCGTAGTGGCAAGGTGTTTGATTCGGGGTGGTTGTCGTAGTGGATGCTGTCCTTCGAAGATTTTGGTGAACCGTCAGTTCAAACAGTTATGAGGATGGTTTGGTAACTTTTAGAAATTTGGTATGTAAGTGATGGTTTAAAAAACTTCTCAGTTGGAGGTGCTCCTACGGTAGCTAATGGAGCAGTTCGTGTCTAGACTGGCAGGTTGACTTTGTTGAGACGATAAAGGAAGCTTGTTGGGTTGCCGGGTTCACTCCGTCAGGTGGGTTTCACCGTCAGCGTTACGCTTAACTAAATTAAACACAGGTATATCACCATGCCCCTCCAAGAACCACTTCGCACCGAAATTGATTTGTATTGTAAGCGTGACCTTGCTGGCGATCTTCAATGGCACATAGATCAATTCTCCTTTATTGAGAACGAAGAACTCCGTAAGCGATTGGGGCGAGCATTTTATTCTGCGCGTTATGTGGCAAAATTGATGGAGGCACTGCTAGCGTCGGGCGACGAAGTTCACCCATTCATTAAATTCCAAATAATGCAATATGCCTCAATCTATGAGGCGGTCGTTGTAAATGTACTGTGGAAAAATTACGCTAATCATCCGGAAGTAATACAGTTGCAAACGCACAAGGCATACAAACCTGTTGCTGCCTTCGGGAGCCTGGCATCAATGAAATATGGGGACGAAGACATTCATACTTGCGTATATCGCAATGCTAAGACGCCAAGGAGCAGCATTCCTTTCAGAGACAAACTCGACTGTGCAGTTCGCATTGGTTTCGTCGAAGAAGCGTATGTCGAAGATATCAAGAAAACTTATGAGTTGCGAAATCTTGCTCACATTGAGACTGAGGCAGAAAAGCAAATCGAAGTTGAGATCGCTCAGGCAAAAACTGGCTACTGGCGAATCAAACCATTTTTAGAGAAAATTAACTCAGTTTTGGCTGAAGCAGAAGCGGGCTTACCCTAAGATAAAAGTCTTAGGTTGGCTTCTCGCTGGTGCTGCGTTGTTCTTCAGATTGGCTGTGCGAGGTGTTTAAGCTTTTTTTTGCGCAGTTTTTCCCAAAGGCCGAGGAATTAAATGGTCCCGCGGCTGCGCATTCAGTTGTTGATGATGGAGAAGGCTCTTGCGCATCGCAGCGCAACCATGATCCCCGCACAAATCGGGATGTGCCAAGCACCTCGCAACGCTTGTAGCCCCGCGCCAAATGACCCTATAATAATGAGAATTATTCTCAACTATGGTGACCACGCATGGCGGCATCTTCCTCCGGGCAGCCACACTTGCACACGCTGTACGCCGAGCACCACGACTGGTTGCAGGCTTGGCTGCGCAACAAGCTCGGATGCCTGTTTACCGCGCAGGACCTGGCGCAGGATACGTTCTTGCGGCTGGTGGTGCGTCCGCGCGAGCTCGATGCCGGGCAAAATCCGCGCGCGTATCTCACCACCATCGCCAAGGGGCTGGTGGTGGATCATTGGCGCCGGGCGGAGATCGAACGGGTGTGGGTGGCCGCCATGCTGGAGCGTCCGGAAGCGACCCAGCCGTCGGCCGAGTACCAGGCCATCGTGCTTGAAACGCTGGTCGAGGTCGATCGCATCCTGGCCACGCTGGCCGACAAGCCGCGCCAGGCCTTTTTGCTGGCGCAGCTGCACGAGCTGACCTATGCCGAGATCGGCATGCGGCTGGGCGTGTCCGAGCGGATGGTCAAGAAATACATGGCGCAGGCCATGTTGCACTGCCTGTCGGCCGGCGCCGACTTCCGCGCCGCGCTGGCCTGATGTCCATGCAACGCCGCCACGAGCAGGAGATACCCTACGCCACACTGGAGCAGGCCGCCGAATGGTTTGCTGTCTTCCGCTCGGGGCGGGTCGAGGACGACGAACGGCGCCGCTGGCAGGACTGGCTGGCGGCCGACGCCGGTCATCGCCAGGCCTGGGCCAGGGTGGAGGCGATCAGCGACGGCGTGGCCATCGCGCGCGAGGCGCCGCAGGCTGCCAGCGCGGCCCTGCACGCGGCCAGCCAGCTCGGTTACCGAGTCCAGCGGCGCAAGCTGCTCAAGGCCATGGCGCTGGCGGCGGTTACTGTGGGCGCGGGCTGGCAGGTGGCGCGCCAGGACGGCGTGCAGGCGCTGGTGGCGGGCCTGGGCGCTTCGCACCGCACCGGCGTGGGCGAGAGCCGCCAGGCGCTGCTGGCCGACGGCACCCGGCTCTGGCTCGATACCGATACCGTGCTCGATGTCCGCTACGACGGCAGTCAGCGCCTGCTGGTGCTGCACCAGGGCGTGATTATGGTGGAAACCCATGCCGATACTGTCTACCCGCCGCGCCCCTTGATCGTGCGCAGCCGCCAGGGCGCCATGCGTGCGCTGGGCACGCGCTTCGCGGTGCGCCAGTTCGACGGCCATACCCGGCTGGACGTGAGCGAGGGCAGGGTGGAAATCACGCCGCTCGACGCACCGGCGTCAGTGTCGGCGCGGGTAGTGGCCGCCGGCGAACAAACCAGTTTTACCCGCCACGCCATCGCCGCCGGCGGCGCGCTGGACCCGGCGCGCCAGGCCTGGACCCAGGGCATGCTGATCGCCCAGGATATGCCGCTGGCGCAGTTCCTGGCGGAGCTGTCGCGCTACCGGCCGGGCCACCTCGGTTGCGATCCGGCGATTGCCGGCCTGCGCGTGGTGGGCGCCTTTCCCCTGCGCGATACCGGCCAGGCGCTGGCCATGCTGGCGGCGGCGCTGCCGGTGCGGGTGCGATTTACCCTGCCATGGTGGGTGACGGTGGCGCCGACATAATTATTTACAAAAAGCGGTTCCCTTTTTGCCGCCTGCTTCGGAAAGCTCTGTGAAGACCGACATCCTCCTTTTCCGAAAGCCTGCCCGACTCCTATGACGCATTTCGCCTCCCGCACCCTGATCGGCCTGCTGGCCGCCACCGCCAGCCTGGCCTGCGCCGCCGACGCCGTGCCGCGCACCTATGACATTCCCGCCGGCCCGCTGAACGCGGTGATCGCCCGCTTCTCGGTGGAGTCCGGCGTGTACGTGGCCGCCGACGGCGCCCTCACCGGCAACAAGAGCAGCCCCGGCGTGCAGGCGACCCTGGCGCCGCACGAGGCCCTGGCGCGCCTCCTGGCCGGCAGCGGTCTGGAAGCGGTGCCGCAGGGCGCCGGGCGCTTCATCCTGCGCCAGGGCGCGGCGCCGCAGGCGGCAGTGCGCCCTGGCGCGGCCGCGGCCGCCGCCGCGTTGCCAACCTTGCCGGCGGTGAGCATAAGCGGCATGCGCGAAACGGCGCTCGGCCACGTGGACGGCTATGTGGCCCGCCGCAGCGCCACCGCCACCAAGACCGACAGCCGCCTGATCGACAATCCGCAGTCGGTCTCGGTGGTCACCGCCGACGAGCTGGCCGACCGCAAGGTGGAAACCCTGGACGAGGCGCTGCGCTACACGGCCGGCGTCACGCCCAACATGAAACCGTGGGCGGTCGATGAATTTTCGATGCTGCGCGGCTTCGAACTGGGCACGGCCGGCATTTTTCGCGACGGCCTGCTGACCTCGGGCCGCGCCTATGCCTCGCCGATCGAGCCGTATGGCCTGGAGCGGCTCGAAGTGTTGCGCGGCCCGGCCTCGGTGCTGTACGGCCAGTCGCCGCCGGGTGGCATGATCAATGCGGTGTCGAAGCGGCCATCGGCCAGCGCGATGCGCGAGATGGGCGTCGAATACGGCACCTACGACCGCAAGCAGATCAAGGCCGACCTGGGCGGCGTCATCGACGACCAGGGCGTCTGGACCTGGCGCGTGACGATGCTGGCGCGCGAATCGGGCACCCGGCTCGATCTCGACCGCGACGACCGCGTGTTCTTCGCGCCGGCCCTGACCTGGCAACCCGACGACAACACCCGCCTGACCCTGCTGGCCCACTACCAGCAGGACAACCAGGCCTACGCCTGGCCGAACCAGCTGCAAAACCCGGGCCTGCGCGGCCAGCCAGCGCCCAGCCTGAACATGGGCGGGCGCGACAACCGCTGGAAGCGCGAGAACTATGCCATCGGCTACGAGTTCGAGCACCGCTTCAACGACACCTGGAGCGTGCAGCAGAGCGTGCGTTATACCAAACTCGATCGCGACGAGACCAATGTGTTCCCGCGCGTGCTGCAGGCCGATGGCACCATCACGCGCCTGTTCTATCCGCGCAGCTCGCACTGGCGCGGCCTGCAGGCCGACACCCGCGTGCAGGCGGCGTTTCGCACCGGCGCGCTGGCGCACAATGTGCTCGCCGGCGTGGACTACGCCGACAACAAGACCATCGACCGCTTCCCGTATGCGATCTCGCCGATGTCCAACCTGGACGTGTACCACCCGGTCTATGGCGAGCGCCAGGCGCCGGTGGCCTCGGCCAACCCGCGCAACGAGCGCTACCCGCTCAAGCAGCTTGGCCTGTACCTGCAGGACCAGGTCAAGTGGGACCAGTTCGTGGTGACGGCCGGCCTGCGCCGCGACCGCGCCGAAAACTCGAACACCCAGGAGCTGCCGCTGGCCGGCACCTCGAAACAGACCTACGAGCAGAGCGCCAGCAAGACCACCGGCCGCGTGGGCGCGGTGTACCTGATGCCGTCGGGCTGGGCGCCGTACGTAAGCTGGTCGACCTCGTTCTCGCCGGAGATCGGCCGCGACATCAACAACAATATGCTCAAGCCGTCGAGCGGCCGCCAGCTCGAAGCGGGCCTGCGCTACCAGCCCGACCAGGGCAATGTCAGCTACACGGCGTCGGTGTTCAAGCTGCTGCGCAAGAACGTCACCACCGCCGCTTCGCAAGACCCGGATTCGCTGGTGCAGAGCGGCGAAGTGCGCTCGCGCGGACTGGAACTGGAGGCGCGCGCCGATCTGGCGCGCAACCTGAGCGTGGTGGCGCAGTACACCTATCTCGACACCGAAATCACCGAGAGCAACAACGGTGACCGCGGCCTGCCGCAGCAGAGCGCGGTCAAGCACAGCGCTTCGGTCTGGACCAGGTACCAGCACAAACTGAACGAGCGCTGGCTGGCCAACGCCGGCCTGGGCCTGCGCTACTACGGCAAGGCGCGCTCGTCGCTCGATTACGGCAACGTCAATCTCTCGAATCCCTCGTTCGGCATGATGGACCTGGCGTTCGGGCTGGAACAGGCTTCGTGGCGCTATTCGCTCAACTTCAACAATGTGCTCGACAAGCAGGTGCTGCTCGATTGCGACGGCAAGTTTTGCTACCGTAACGCCGAGCGCACCGTCAACGTGAGCGCCAGCTACCGCTTCTGATGGAGAGCAAGGCGCCCGGCCTGCGCCAGCGCATGGCCGGCCTGCACGTGTGGGCCGGCGTGCTGGCCGGCTGGCTGCTGTACGCGATCTTCATCACCGGCGGCATCAGCTACTTTCGCGAAGAGCTGACCCAGTGGCTGCGCCCGGAACTGCCGGCGCGCCCGGCCGCGCTCGACCAGGCGGCGGCAGCGCGGCAGGCGCTTGCCACCCTGGCGCGCGAGGCGGCCGGCGCCGACCGCTGGCAGTTCGACCTGCCTGGGCCGCGCAACAACGTGATCGAGGCGTCGTGGGAGCACGGCGCTGACGGCGACCGCGAACGGGTGTTGCTGTCGCCCGTAGACGGCGCCGTGCTGCACCCGCGCGCCACCCATGGCGGCGAATTCTTTTATTACTTTCACTTCTCGCTGCACTACCTGCCCGGCACGCTGGGGCGCTGGATCGTCGGGCTGTGCGCGATGATGGCGCTGGTGGTGCTGGTGAGCGGCGTGATCGTCCACCGGCGCATCTTCAGCGACTTTTTCACCTTCCGGCCCGGCAAAGGGCAGCGCTCCTGGCTCGACGCGCATAACGTCAGTTCGGTGCTGGGCCTGCCGTTTTACGTGATGATCATGTACACCGGGCTGGTGACGCTGATGCTCACCTACCTGCCGTGGGGCGCGCTGGCCGTGTTCGGCCAGCAGCAGGCCAGGCCCGCCATGGCGCAGGCGATGCAGGCGCGCTTCGACACGCCGGCGCGCAGCGGCGTGGCGGCACCGCCCGCTGCCCTGGCGCCGTTGATGGCGCAGGCCGGCGCGCGCTGGGGCGCCGGCAATATTGGCCGCGTGATCGTCACCCATCCCGGCGACGCGGCATCGCGCGTGGCGATCGTGCGGGGCGATGGCGGGCGCATCTCGGTCGCGCCGGCCTACCTGCTGTTCGATGGCGCGAACGGCGCGCTGCTGGCCGAGCGCGCGCACAGCAGCCCGGCCCTCGCCACCTGGGGCACGGCTTACGGCCTGCATCTCGGGCGCTATGCCGATCCGGCCTTGCGCTGGCTGTACTTTTTCAGCAGCATGCTGGGCGCGGCCATGGTCGCCACCGGGCTGGTGCTGTGGACGGTCAAGCGCCGCACCCGGCCCGGCGCCTCGCTGGCCTGGCTGCGATTCACGCAGGCCGGCAATGCGGCCTGCGTGGCGGGGCTCATCACGGCGGTGGCCGGCTTCCTGCTGGCCAACCGGCTGCTGCCGCCGGGCCTGGCCGAACGCGCGCAGTGGGAGGTGCACGGCTTCTTCCTGTGCTGGGCCGCCACCGCCTTGTACGCGGCGTGGCGTGGCGGCGCGGCGGCCTGGCGCGCGCTGTGGTGGCTGGCGGCGGCGCTGTGGTGCGTGCTGCCGGTGCTTGACGCCTGCCTGGCCGGCCTGCCGCAGCGCGCGCTGTTTGTCGGCTTCGACAGCGCGTTTGCCGCCACCGGCCTGCTGTGCCTTTACCTGGGCTATCGCATGCCGGTGGCCACACGCCAGTAGCGACTTGTCGCTTGCGTACGCTAGCGCCCACAGCCCGCAGCACTTTTCACGTTACGATATGTGCACGCACCGCCCCGGTGACGATGATCAAGCGACCCTGCCATGCCAACGACCACTGTTGCACCCGACGCCACGTTTTTCATCGCCCTCAATGCCGGCTCCGGCCATGACGAGACCGAGGAGCGGCGTTCGACCATCGAATCAGTGCTGGGGGCCGCCGGGCGGCGGTTTCAGCTGACGATGATCGACCAGCCCGACACCATCGACGAAGTCGCCGCCCAGCTGGCGCGGCAAGCTGCGGACGCTGGCGGGGTGCTGGTGGCGGCCGGCGGCGATGGCACCATCAACGCCGTGGCGCGCCAGGCGATCAATCATGGCTGTGCCTTCGGCGTACTGCCGCAAGGCACCTTCAATTATTTTGGCCGCACCCACGGCATCCCCGAGGATTTGAGCGAGGCGGTGCACGCGCTGCTCGCCTCGCGCTTGCATCCGGTGCAGGTGGGCATGGTCAACGAGCGCGTGTTCCTGGTCAATGCCAGCATCGGCCTGTACCCGAAGATGCTGGAAGAGCGCGAAGTGGACAAGAAACAGTTTGGCCGCAGCCGTTTTGTCGCGGCATTGTCGGCCCTGAAAACCATCCTCAGCCCGCATCGCCGCCTGCGCCTGGTATTGAATCTGGACGGAAAATTGCAGCGCATGCGCACCGCCACGTTTTTTGTCGGTAACAACCGCCTGCAGATGGAGCAGGTCGGCATTCCACCGCTCAGCGCCGCGCTGGAAGATGGCCACCTGGCCGCCGTGGCGCCGCGCACCAAAGGCAAGCTGGGCATGCTGTGGCTGATGCTGCATGGCGCGCTGGGGCAATTGGGGCGGCTGAACCAGGCCGACCAGCTGGCCACCTTCAGTTTCAAGCGCATGCAGGTGAAGGTAAAAACCTTGTCGCGGCGCCGCAAGATCAAGGTGGCCACCGATGGCGAGGTGAGCTACATGAGCAATCCGCTGGAGTTTCGCGTGCTCGACGAGCAGTTGCTGCTGTTGAAGCCCGATCCGGCGCCGGTGTCCGCGCCCCAAACTGGTCCGCTGCCTGCCTGCGCACCGGGGCTGGTCGATATTCGCTAGCGGCTTATCGACACGTCAGCAGCGGCGCCCAGCTGCAATGCTGCTTGTACCATGCACCATAAAAGACCATTGCATACTGCTTTTCGGGCAATGGCGGCAGGTGCGCTATCTGTACGTCCAGCAGCTTTCCCGTTTCAAGCTCGATCATTCCCATATTGAAAGCCGGCAGGCCGGGAGCATGCGCCACCATGTTGTCGCGCCGCCAGTAGATGGCAAGATGGCGGCCATCGGGACTTTGCCCCATGACCGAGTAGTCGATGCCGCGCAGCTCGGGCAGCATGAAAACATCGGCTGTTTTCGTATCGACCACGACATCGGCGTCATAATATAGCCGGTCATCCGACAGGCGCCGCTGCGCGCCACGCACTTCGCCCACAAAACGCGATTTCCATGCCGAACTGTCGCCACTGACGATAAACCAGCCAGCACGGTTGTCCTTCAGGTCCGCGGTGACCAGCCACCCGGCGTTCTTGCCGAGCAAATCGAGCGCCTGGAATTCGTCGATATACCCGGGCACGTCCTGCTGCCGGTATTTCTTCTCGTAGCGCAAGGCCACCTGGCCACTGTGGTGCATCAGGATCGGGTAGCTGATCTTGTCCGTGCCGCCATCTTCGAGCCGTAGCCGGCTGTATGTTGCGGTGCTGCGCCGCAGGCCGCTCGCCATGCCTGGCCGCAAGGGGGGCAAGGCGACCGCTTGTGCGCAGGAGAGCTTGCTGCGGTCCTGGCGGGCGCGGGCCAGCTCTTCGCTGTCCGTGCCTGGCCGGATATCGGCGATCAGGCTGGCGCAGATGAAGTGGTCAGGGCGCATGTAAATCTCGACCATCTTGCCACCGGCCTGTTCGACCTTCACCGGCAAGCTCACGCTGTACCAGGTGGCGCGGCCTTCGCCGGCGATCCATTCGAGCGTGATGGAACCTTCCTTTTTGAACGATCCCACGCTGCCAAAGACGCCGATTTTTTGATCCGCAATACGATCCCTGGAGACGGCATGATTGCCACTGCTCCCCAGCACGTTAGCCGAGATGACCGGCTTGCCGGAATAGTTGTAGATGGCGTAGGAGCCTTGCGTATCCGGCTTGCAGGCAGCCAGTCCCGCCGCGGCGCACAGCAACAGACCGGTGGATCGCCGGCGAACCAGGTACTTCTTGCCTGCGCCAAGGCAGCTTGAAATCACGTTCACCATAGGGCCTTTTATATGATAGGTTCAGGTATCGGCACGCGCAGCCTGGCCGGCGCGCGACAGCCCGGGGCCACCGTAACATAACTTATTCCGATGCGAGCCATCTGAAATAATTATTCGAATTTGAGTTTATTCAAGGATCAGCAGATGAACCGATGCCCAGTTTGTAACGCCGCCAATGCCGTGGATGGCGGCCCATGTGACGCATGCTCGAAGACGGCCAGCACCGCGACGGTGCAAGCGCATGCAAAGCCAGCGAAACCGGGGAACGGCGTTTTTGTCTGGGTGATTTTATTTCTGCTCATTCTGCTTGGCGTCGCCTTGTGGCCCTACATTATGTGGACACTCGCCGGTCCGATGCCATCGCTCGGATAAACGCTGTTTTCTCCAGAACGCAGGCTCTGCAAGCCAAGCACGTCTTGGGTGCGTGCGCTCACATACGCCATTGCCGTCGCCGGTTAAGGTAAGCCCTTACGGCATGCCGCTTCGCGCATGCCCCACCAGCAAAGGAGCTCACCATGGCAGCAAACCTACCAGACACCCCCCTCGACGCCAAACGCATCGCGGTATTGATGACGGACGGTTTTGAACAGGTCGAATTCACCGGACCGCGCGATTTCCTGCAGGAGCATGGCGCGGTGATCACCATCGTCTCGCCCAAGGCCAAGGGCAAGCAGGTGGTCGGCATGCATCACAAGGATGAGGGCGATTCCTTCGATATCGATCTCACCGTGGCCGAGGCGCAGGCGCGCGATTATGATGCGCTGCTGCTGCCGGGCGGCGTGGCCAATCCCGATGAACTGCGCATCGACCCGGCGTCGGTGGCGTTCGTCAAGGAATTTGCCGATGCGGGCAAACCGATTGCGGCGATCTGCCACGGCCCGTGGACGCTGATCGACGCGCAAGCCGTGCAGGGCAAGCAGATGACCAGCTGGCCCAGCCTGCAGGCGGACCTGCGCAATGCCGGTGCCGTGTGGCGCGACGAGGAAGTCGTGGTTGATGGTAATCTGGTCACCAGCCGCAAGCCGGACGATATCCCGGCGTTCAATGAGGCCTTCCTGAGCGTGCTGACGCAAGCCAGGGTGGCATAACCACGTGTGTCCGACTTTATCCAGGCCAGCGATTCCATGAGCATCTCTCCCGACCTTGAGCGCCCACGCAAAGCGGCATCGCGCAGGCTGTGGCCGGTGCTGGCCATGGCGGCGGGCGCCGTGCTGGCGTGCGCCATGGGCGTGCGAGCCTGGAGCCATTGGCTGGCGCAGCCGCTGATGGTCAAAGCCTGCAGCACCGCGCGCGGCGAGCAGTCGGAGGTGCAGCTGGACGATGGCAGCCGGCTGCGGCTCGATGGCGCCACCCGGCTCGAAGTGCGCTATTACCCGACGCACCGCGAAGTGACGCTGTTCGATGGCCAGGCCCTGTTTGCGGTTCAGGACGACGACGATCGTCCTTTCCAGGTGCGGGCCGGTCCACTGCGCGCCATGGCGCATGGCGCGCGCTTTGCCGTGCGCCATGCGCCCGATGCCGCGCACCATGAACAGGTGCGCGTCGCCGTCGAGCAGGGCAGGGTACGGGTGGACAACGTCACGGCCAAGTCCGCCGACCATGCGGTGCAGCTGGCCGCCGGCCAGCAGGTGTGGGGCAAGGCGCATGGCGTGTCGGCCGTGTCGCAGCTGGGCGCGGCCGATCTTTCCCCTTGGCTGGCCCCGCTCTTGCCTTGAATCCGAAGGGAGTTCCATCCATGTCAGAATTTTCCGCCAGCGCAAGACGTCCATATCCTGAGCAACGCTCCCGAGCCCTCGCCTGGCTACATGGTGTTTTCCGTGTGCTGGGATTGAAGCCGGCTCAGAAATAATCCCGCATCGAGCAGCACATCAGAACGCAAAACAGCTGCATCCCAAAGCGCCCCAGAAACCGGAGTGGCTCGATACCGGCACCGAGCTCTTGCGCGCCACGTCGTGCGCATGGGCATGCACGCCGCAGGCGCCCTGGCACTGGTGCTGCTGCAGCACGCCGGTCTTTTGCGGCGGCGCGTTGCGGTAGTGGCCGGCCACGTTTTTCACCGGCGACCAGTCCGGCAGCACGGGAATCGCTGGCGGCGCCAGGGTGGTGAATTCGGACTGGCCGTAGACGATCTTGCCGCCAACGATGGTCAGCACCGATTCGACCGACTTGATCGCTTCTTCGTCGATGCTGAAAAAATCCGCGCTCAAGACAGCCAGGTCGGCCAGCATGCCTTCCTGGATGCGGCCTTTTTTGTCTTTCTCGTTCGAGAACCAGGCGCTGCCGGTGGTCCACAGTTCCAGCGCCGTGTCGCGCGACAAACGCGAACCTGCGTCGTACAGGCGCAAGCCGCCGACGGTACGGCCCGACACCAGCCAGTACAGCGCCGTCCACGGGTTGTAGCTGGCCACGCGGGTGGCGTCGGTGCCGGCGCCGACCGGCACGCCCGAGGCCAGCATGCGCTGGATTGGTGGCGTCAGCTTGGCCGCTTGCGCGCCGTAGCGGTCGACAAAGTATTCGCCCTGGAAGGCCATGCGGTGCTGGATGGCGATGCCGCCGCCCAGCGCCTTGACGCGGTCGATATTGCGCGGCGTGATGGTTTCGCAGTGGTCGAACATCCAGGTCAGGCCGTCGAACGGCATGTCGCGGTTGACCTTTTCAAACACAGTGAGCATGCGGTCGATCGACTCGTCATAGGTGGCGTGCAGGCGGAACGGCCAGCGTTTCGATACCAGGTGGCGCACGACTTTTTCCAGCTCGTCGTCCATGCCGGGCGCCAGGTCGGGGCGCGGCTCCAGGAAGTCTTCGAAGTCGGCCGCCGAGAACACCAGCATTTCGCCGGCGCCGTTATGGCGGTAGTAATCATCGCCCTGGCCCGGCGTGACAATCTCGGTCCACTGCTGGAAGTCTTCCAGTTCGCGGCCCTTGTTCTGCGTGAACAGGTTGTAGGCGATGCGGATGGTCAGCTGGTTATCCTTGGCCAGCTGGTCGACCACGGCGTAGTCTTCCGGGTAGTTCTGGAAGCCGCCGCCGGCGTCAATCGCGCTGGTCAGGCCCAGGCGGTTCAGTTCGCGCATGAACTGGCGCGTGGAGTTCACCTGCAGTTCGCGCGGCAGGGTCGGGCCCTTGGCCAGGGTGGCGTACAAAATCATCGCGTTCGGTCGGGCGATCAGCATGCCGGTCGGGTTGCCCGAGGCGTCGCGCACGATTTCGCCGCCCGGCGGGTTCGGTGTGTTCTTGTCGTAGCCGACCACGCGCAAGGCGGCGCGGTTGAGCAGGGCGCGGTCGTACAGGTGCAGAATGAAGACCGGGGTGTCCGGTGCGGCCGCGTTGATTTCTTCCAGCGTCGGCATGCGTTTTTCGGCGAACTGGAATTCGTTCCAGCCGCCCACCACGCGCACCCACTGCGGGTTCGGCGTGCGCAAGGCTTGCTCTTTCAGCATGCGCAGCGCGTCGGCCAGCGACGGCACGCCTTCCCAGCGCAGTTCCAGGTTGTAGTTCAGGCCGCCACGGATCAGGTGCAGGTGCGAGTCGTTCAGGCCGGGAATGGCGGTGCGGCCATTCAGGTCGATCACGCGGCTGTCGGCTGTGCGGTGGCGCATGACTTCATCGGCGTCGCCGACGGCCAGGAACCTGCCATCGGCAATCGCCACGGCGCTCGCTTGCGGGCGGCTCTTGTCGACCGTGTGGAAGCGGCCGTTGAACAGGATCAGCGGCGCTTCTTTCGATGGCGCGCCGGGGGAAGACGGGGTGGTGTGTGCGGTCATGGTGCAGCTCCATGGTAGGTGAGGAAGGGCCGGCGCAGGCAGGAAGCGCAAGCGCGGCAGGCGATAATCTCGTTCCTCAGTGTAGCCGCGCGGGCCAGCTTGCGCACGGGCCAAAAGATCAGTTGGCCGGCCCTTTACCGGAGGCATGAACTGGACTAATGGGTGGTGCGATAGCGCGTCGCCTGTTTTACCATGCAGGCATGCCGCGCCGGGCCCGTTTTTTCAGTGCCGGCGCTTTTTTCAGCCGTTCAAAAATGCAGGGAGCATCACCATGGATCTACCACCACACAGCCGCTTGTTCGGCGCCAGCCTGGGCTTTTTGGCCGGCTATGTCGACACCCTGGGCTTTATCGCCCTGTTCGGCCTGTTTACCGCCCATGTCACGGGCAACTTCGTGCTGATCGGCGCGGCCCTGGCGGACCCGTCGCGCGTGTCGATCCTGTTGAAATTTCTCGCTTTCCCGGCCTTTGTGATCGGCGTGGCCGTCACGCGCCTGATGGTGCTGGCGATCGACCGCCGCGGCGGCGCGTCGCTGGTGCCGGCGCTGGTGCTGCAATGGGCGCTGCTGGCCGCCTTCATGGTTGTTGGCTGCCTGGCCGAACCGATCGGCAAGGATGTCAGCGACATGGCGATGATCGCCGGCCTGCTGGGCACGGCCGCGATGGGCGTGCACAGCGCCACCAGCCGGCTGCTGCTGGCGCACCTGGCGCCGACCTCGATGATGACCGGTAACGTCACGCAGATCGTGCTCGATACGGTCGATGTGCTGCGCGGCGCGGCCGACGCCACCACCACCGCGCGCTGCGTAAAAACCCTGTGGCCGCTGGTGGCGTTCGCGGTGGGGGCGATTGCCGCCGCGTTTGCCTACCTGTCGTTCGGCTTTGTCGCGCTGGCCGTGCCCCTGATCGTGCTGGGCGTGGTGATCCTGGTGCAGCGCAGCGTGCGTCCGGCCTTGCCGGCGGCTTGATCTATGTAGGGTTCGTTTCCATGCGCCGGTTCCTGTGGTGGCTAATCCTGATGCTGGCCAGTCCCTGCGGACTGGCGATCGACGCCGCGCGCGGCCTTCATCAATTGCAGCACAGCAGCTGGACCGCCAGGGACGGCGCGCCGGACGATATCTCCGTCATGACGCAGGGCCATGACGGCTTTTTGTGGCTGGGCACGCATGCCGGCCTGATCCGCTTTGACGGCTTGCGCTTCGAGCCCGTGATCGCGCGCCAGGGCAGCTACCCCGATACCGTGGTGCTGGGCATCAAGCGCGCCCGCGATGGCGGCATGTGGGTCGGCTGGCAGGTGGGCGGCATCAGCCACGTGAAAGACGGCGTGGTGCGCAATTTCGGCGAAGCGCAGGGCGTGCGCATCGGCACCGTGTGGGGCTTTGCCATCGATGGCACGGGCGCCGTCTGGGCCGCCGGCGCGGGCGGCGTGGCGCGTTTCGACGGCAAGCGCTGGCAGACCATGGGCCCTGCCCAGGGTTTTACGGCCAGCAAGGGCTCGGCGGTGTTTGCCGACCGCGATGGCCAGCTGGGCGTGTTTACCGAACGAGGGCTGTTCCTGTGGCAGCCAGGCCAGGCACGCTTCGCGCCGCCGGTCGGCAAGCTCGATCTGCGCGCCCCGCCGCAACAGGGGCCCGATGGCCGCATCTATCTGCTGGAACTGCGCGGCATCCGCATCATCGACTCGCTGGCGCAATACGAACAAGTGAATCATCCCTGGATCTACCGTGATACCAGCGGCACCAGCGGCAGCATGCTGGTCGACCGCCAGGGCACCCTGTGGTTCGACAGCCAGTACGGCCTGCACCGCACGCGCAGCAGCGGCACGCTGGCGCCGGGCGCGCTGGGCATCAGCGGCGACACCGAATCGTTTTTACCGAAAGATGGCCTCAGCAATTCCCTGGTCGCCACCCTGTGC
Organism: Janthinobacterium psychrotolerans; assembly: GCF_001677885.1. Lineage (GTDB taxonomy): Bacteria > Pseudomonadota > Gammaproteobacteria > Burkholderiales > Burkholderiaceae_D > Janthinobacterium > Janthinobacterium psychrotolerans. Next base: position 19,039 of record NZ_LOCQ01000051.1, read on the forward strand.
GAAGACAATGAAGGCAATCTGTGGGTCGCCACCTATGCGGGCCTGGACCGCTTTCGCCAGGCCGCGCCGGTGGTGCTGCGCACGCGCGGCGAACCAGGCCAGCCCGAAGCGTTTCGCGAGCAGGAGCTGCTGCCCGGGCCAGATGGCGCAATGTGGCTGGCCAGGTCGGAACTGATGCCGCTGGCGCTGGTTGGCGCTGACGGCAAGGTGCTGCGTTCCTTCGAGCTGCCGTCCTTGTCGACCCTGATGATGTCGCCGCAGGGCTTGTGGGTGGCGTTGCCTGCGGGGCTGGCGCAGATCGATTCGGTCAGCGGTCGCGTGCTGCGCACGATCGCCTATCCACCCGAAGCCAGGCCGATCGGGCGCACGCGCCGCGCCGTCACTGCGCCCGACGGCAGCATCTGGGCCAGTTTCAGCGGCGGCGGCCTGTTCCAGTATCGCAATGGACAATGGCGGCGCGAACCTGCCTTGTCCTTGGAGGGACAGCGCAATCCGCTGGCGCTGCTGGTGGACGGCGCCGGGCGCGTGTGGCTGACGTATGCCGATGGCAGCGTGGCCGTGCTCGACAAGGGTGGCGTGCGGACTTACCCACTACAGTTGGGCAAGGTGCCCGCGCTGTTCGAGCAGGCGGGCCAGGTGTGGGTGGCTGGCGAGCATGGCCTGGCGCTGTGGCGCGATGGCCGTTTTACCACCTTGCGCAGTGCCGATGCCCATGCTTTTGAGGGCGTGGTCAGCCTGCTGCGCGCGCGCGACGGCAGCCTGTGGCTCAATGCCGCCGCCGGCGCCGTGCAGGTGGTGGCGAGCGAGGTGGCGCAGGCCCTGCGCGACCCCGCCTACCCGATGCGCACGCGTATTTACGACGCCAGCGATGGCGTGGCCGGCAAGATCGGCATGCTGCACAACCAGTCGATTGCCGAAGCCGGCGATGGCAAGCTCTGGTTCTCGCGCCAGAGCGTGACCTTCTGGATCGATCCGCGCCAGCCGCCCGCCACCTTGCCGGCGCCGCACGCTGAAATCAGCGCGCTGTCGGCCGAAGGCGTGCAGGTGGACGCCGGCCATGACCGCCTGCCGGCTGGCACGCGCGACCTGCAATTGACGTACAACGCCAGCAGCCTGGGTACGCCGTCGCGGCTGCGCTTTCATTATCTGCTCGACGGCTACGACCGCCACTGGCACGACGCGGGCAGCCTTCGCCATGCGCAATACACGGGCCTGGGTCCGGGCAGGTATCGTTTCAAGGTGATGGCGTTCAACGGCGACGGCGTGGCCAGCCCGGTGGCGGAACTGCCGTTCCGGGTGCTGCCCGCGTTTTACCAGACATGGTGGTTCCGGCTGTTGTGTGCACTGGCCTTGCTGGCGGCGCTGTACGCGGCGTTTCGCTGGCGCGTGCGCCGCCATGGCGCGCGGCTGCGGGCGCGGATGGAGGCGCAGCAGGCCGAGCGTGAACGTATCGCCCGCGAGCTGCACGACACCTTGTTGCAGGGCACGCAGGCGGTGATCCTGCATTTTCATAATGCCAGCATGGCCTTGCCGGCCAACGAGCCAGCGCGCGCGGCCATGCTGCGCGCGCTCGACGCGGCCGACCGCGTGCTGGAAGAGGGACGCGACCAGGTGCATCAATTGCGCACCGGTGACACTGATGATGAACCCTGGCCGGACGCCCTGCGGCGCGAAGGCGAACGCCTGGCGGCGCTGCATGGCGTCGCCTTCCGCTATCTTGAAAGCGGCAGGCCGCAGGCGCTGCCGGCCGCCGCCCGCCACGAGATCCGCCGCATCGCCGGCGAAGCGCTGCGCAACGCCTTTGTGCATGCGCGCGCCGCATTGATCGAGCTGGAGCTGCGCCATGCGCGCGCCATGGTGCAGCTCGACGTGCGCGACGATGGCAGCGGCTTGCCGCCGGCGCTGGCGTCTGGCGGCCAGGTGGCGGGCCACTGGGGCCTGCCCGGCATGCGCGAGCGCGCCGCGGCTATCGGCGCCGAGCTGGCGCTGATCACGCGCGAAGGCGGCGGCACGCACTGGCGCTTGCGCGTGCCGCTCGACTGGAAGCGGCGTTGGCTGCAGCGCTGGCGCCGCCGAAGCTGATCAGGTATCGAGGATGCCGCGCCGTAGCGCGATGGTGACCGCATGGGTGCGGTCCTTGGCGCCCAGCTTGGCCAGGATGGTGCTCATGTGGGCTTTGACGGTTTCTTCCTTGATGGACAGCAGGGCGCCCGTCTCGCGGTTGGAATTGCCCTGCGCGACCAGGCGCAGCACTTCCAGTTCGCGGTTTGACAGCACGTCGGCGCTGGCATAGCGCGCCATCTCGGCCTGGGCTTCGGGCGCGATATAACGGCGGCCCGCATGCACCGCCTGTATCGCCGCCAGCAGCTCATGGCGCAGCGAACTTTTCAGCAGATAGCCGCACGCGCCCGCCTGCACGGCGCGCCCGACCAGGGTATCGCCCTTGTAGGTGGTCAGCACGATGATGCGCGCCCGGGGGTGGTGTGCACGGATGGCGGTGATCGCGTCGAGGCCGGTCATCACCGGCATCTGCAGGTCCATCAGGGTGACGTCCGGCTGCAGCGCAAGGAACTGCTGCACCGCCTGCTGGCCATTGCTGGCCTGGCCCACCAGTTCCACTCCGGGAAACGACTGCAGCAGGGTGGCAATGCCGTCGAGCAGCAATTGATGGTCGTCAGCAATCAACACGCGTATCGCCTGGCTGTCGCTGTGCATCGTGCTGGCCGTCATGGAGGATAAATCGATCAAGAGTCGTTGGAAAATAGTGAGTGAAAGGCATTTTACATCAGCGCTTGCCGCGATGCAGCAGCGGCTTTCGGGCGCCGCTTTTGGTGCAGGAAAATCGTCCGCCTATAACTTTAGATAGTGGTGCGAAATGCTTGTCAGGCATACGATGGGCAGCAGTAACCCACCCCCACATTTTTTATTATGGATGCCATCATGACCAACCCGAAACTCGAAGTCCTTACCCCCGACAACTGCCAGATCATCTTTATCGACCAGCAGCCGCAAATGGCCTTCGGCGTGCAGTCGATGGACCGCCAGGCGTTGAAAAACAATACCGTGGGCCTGGCGAAAGCGGCCAAGGTATTCAACATTCCAACCATTATCACCACCGTTGAAACCGAAAGCTTCTCGGGCCACACCTACCCGGAACTGCTGGACGTGTTCCCGGGCAAGGACATCCTGGAACGCACCTCGATGAACTCGTGGGACGACCAGAAAGTGCGCGACGCGCTGGCCGCCAACGGCAAGAAAAAAGTCGTCGTGTCGGGCCTGTGGACGGAAGTGTGCAACAACAGCTTCGCCCTGTGCGCAATGCTCGAAGGCGACTACGAAATCTACATGGTCGCCGATGCCTCGGGTGGCACCTCGAAAGAAGCGCACGACTACGCCATGCAGCGCATGATCCAGGCTGGCGTGGTGCCGGTGACCTGGCAGCAAGTCCTGCTGGAATGGCAGCGCGACTGGGCGCACAAGGAAACCTATGATGCCGTCATGAAGATCGTCAAGGAACACTCGGGCGCTTACGGCATGGGCGTCGACTACGCCTACACCATGGTGCACAAGGCAGCACAGCGCACCACCACCGAGCATACCACCCTGGCGCCGGTTCCTGCCAACAAGTAATATCAAGCCACACGCATTACCCCCTGCTGTCTTTGCCGCCGCGCCCGATCCCGTGCGCGGCGGTTTTTTTTATCGAGAGGATTTCATCATGAAACTGTATGTGATTTCGCTGGCCGTCGGCCTGCTGGTCGGCATTATTTATGCCGTGTTGCAAGTACGCTCGCCGGCGCCGCCGGCGATCGCCCTGATCGGTTTGCTGGGCATGCTGATCGGCGAACAGATCGTGCCGAGCGTCAAGCGGCTGATGGAAGGCGAGAAGATCACCGTGTCGTGGCTGCGCAGCGAATGCGTGCCGAAGATCAGTGGCGTGGAGGCGAAGCCGACGCTGGCGGAAGTGCCAGCGCCGCAAAAGAAAGAAGATACCGCAGTTTGATCAGAAGGCGCCCAGCAAGCCCCGCTGGGACGCCACCGTCGCCGCCTCGGTGCGGCTCGAAACATTCAGTTTCGACAGGATATTATTGACGTGAAATTTCACCGTGCCCACTTCGATGCCGGCGCTGCGCGCGATCATCTTGTTGCTTTTTCCCGCCGATAAATGTTGCAGGATGTCGAGTTCGCGCCTGGACAGGCGGTTGGCGTCGATGCGCTCGGCCAGCTGGGCCGCCAGTTCGGCCGGCAGGTATTGCTTGCCGGCCGCCACCGTGGTGATGCAGTCGGTCAGCTGGTTGAAGCCCGAGGCCTTGAGCAGATAGCCGCGCGCGCCGGCGCGCAGGCCGCGGTGCACGTTTTCCTCGCCCTGGTAGGTGGTCAGGATGACGATGCGGGCGTCGGCGTCGAAAGCGCAGATATGTTCGATCGCCTGCACGCCATTCATCTCCGGCATGTTCAGGTCCATCAGCACCACGTCCGGGCGCAGGCGCTGGTATAGCTCCAGGGCCTGCTGGCCGGTGGAGGCCTGGCCCAGCAGGCGAAAGCCGGACATGGAATTGATCAGCGAGGCCAGGCCCGCCAGGATCAGCGGATGGTCGTCGGCGATCAGGATGGAGATCGGCGTATCGGTCTCTGCTTCGGTATCGTAATTGTTTTGCATGATGGTGCTTTCCTTCAGGGTGCGCCTTTGACGGCGCCGTGCGGATCGGCGCGGGGTCAGGGCGCCGGCACGGTAAAGTGGAAGATGGCGCCGCGCGTCCTGGCCGCTTCGTGCCACAGCTGGCCGCCATGGGCTTCGACGATGGCGCGGCAAATCGCCAGGCCCAGGCCCATGCCGTCCGGCCGGGTCGAATACAGGGCCTCGTAGATGCGCTGCTGCGCCTCGGGCGCGACGCCGCTGCCGCTGTCGGCCACGCTGAAATGCAGCATGGCGCCGTCGCGCCGCGACGATAGCCGCAAGGTGCGCGGATGCTCGCGATTGGCGCGCATGGCGTCGACCGCGTTCGTCGCCAGGTTCATCAGCACCTGCTGCACTTGCACGCGGTCGGCGCGCAGTGCCTGCTGGCCCAGGGTGAGCAGGCTTTCGATGGCGATGCCCTGCTGCTGCAGTTCTGTGTGCAGCAACAGCAGCACTTCCCTGGCGGGTTCGTCCGCCGGAAAGGTGGTGGGCGTGCCGGTATGCTTGCAAGCCAGGCAGCGCAGGCTGCGTATCATGTCGCTGGCGTGGCTGCCGGCGCTGGCGATAATGTTCAGGGCGTCGCGCACATGGTCCAGGCGTGGCGGGTCCTGCTCCAGCCAGCGCAGTGCGGCGCTGGCGTTCAGGGCGATGGCGGACAGTGGCTGGTTCACCTCATGCGCGATCGAGGCGGCGAACTGGCCCATGGTATTGATGCGCGCCGTGCGCGCCTGTTCGGCCTGGGCCGGTGCATGGGGCACGCTGGCATTGGCGGAGCGGGGCGTGGCCTGGTACAGGATGCTGGCCATGGTGTCAGGCAATACGACGGGTGGCGGTGCTGCGGCAGACTGAATGGGCGTTCATCGTGAAGGTCCTGTCGGTCGTTGCGGCGGATGCCGCGATCACACCGAGTATGCATGGACTTGCCGGTATCGCTGTTATACGAATGGGGGAACGGGGAGTTTTTTTGCAGCGCAGCAGAGGCGCAGGACATCGCCGGCGGGCGCCGGCGATGTTGTCAAGCAATGATCAGGACTTGATGAAGGCCAGCAGGTCTTCGTTCAGGCGATCCTTGTGGGTGGTCGGCAGGCCGTGCGGCGCGCCTTCATAGATGATCAGCCTGGCGTTCTTGATGATCCTGGCCGACGCCTTGCCCGCTGCGTCGATCGGCACGATCTGGTCGTCGCTGCCGTGTACCACCAGGGTCGGCACGGTGATTTTCTTCAGGTCGGCCGTGTAGTCGACTTCCGAGAATTCCTTGATGCAGTCGTAGGCATTCTTGATGCCGCACTGCATGCCTTGCAGCCAGAACGTGTCGCGCTGGCCCTGCGTGACTTTCGAACCGGGACGGTTGGCGCCATAGAAAGGACCCGACAGATCCTTGAAGAACTGCGAGCGGTCGGCCAGCACGCCGGCGCGGATGCCGTCGAAGACCGACATCGGCAGGCCACCCGGATTGGTTGGCGACTGCACCATTTGCGGCGGCACGGCGCCCACCAGCACGGCCTTGGCCACGCGTTTTTCGCCATGGCGGCCGATATAGCGCGCCACTTCGCCGCCACCGGTCGAGTGGCCGACCAGGGTTGCGCCCTTGATGTCGAGCGCGTCGAGCAGGGTTGCCAGGTCGTCGGCGTAGGTGTCCATGTCGTTGCCCTGCCAAGGCTGGCTCGACAGGCCATGGCCGCGGCGGTCATGCGCGATCACGCGGTAGCCGTGGCTGGCCAGGAACATCATCTGGTCTTCCCAGGCGTCGCCCTGCAGCGGCCAGCCGTGGCTGAACACCACTGGCGTGCCGGTGCCCCAGTCCTTGAAGTGAATCACGGTGCCGTCCTTGACGGTGATGCTGTTGACGGTCGGCTTGCCGGCTGCGGTGGCGGCGGGTTTGGCGGCAGCGGCGGCAGCGCCGCCGGTGGCCAGCAGGCCTGCGCCGGCGGCAACGCCAGCGACGCTGACCAGCAGTTTGCGGCGCGAGGTGATTTCTTCGGCTTCGATTTTCCTGGACATGATGTTTCCTTCAGTATGGGTTGGGGTGGGGACGGCATGAAGCAGTGTAGTGAGCGGCCTGCAAAAACACTCCTGCCAAAAGGCCAGTGGCCGCGCACTTTTTCGCCTGCCGCGCTGGCCTTTTGGCAGGCGCTGGGGGCAGGCGGGCTGCCTATGATGGAAAGTCATGGCGCGTGGCGCCTTTCCTTTCCTGGAGCAAGACAATGAAACCATCCCACTGGCTGTCAACGCTGATCGGCCCATTTACCCCCGATGCGGGCCTGCTGTTTGCGCGCGTGACGGGCGCGCTGCTGGTGCTGCATGTGCACGGCCTGCCCAAGCTGCTGCATTTTTCCGATGAACTGGCGCATATCGACGACCCGCTGCACATGGGCCGCGCGCTGACCCTGTATTGCGCGCTGTTCGCCGAACTGGTCTGCCCGGTGCTGGTGGCCGTCGGCCTGCTCACGCGCCTGGCCGCCTTGCCGTTTCTGTTCCTGCTGCTGGTGTCGATGTTCCTGGTGCACCCGGACTGGAGCATCGCCGACGGCCAGTTCGGCTGGCTGCTGATCATCGTCTTCGGCACCATCGCCGTCAGTGGCGCGGGCAAGTATTCGGTCGATGCGCACTGGCGCTCCTGAGGACGCCGGTGTCGTGCATGGCGTGACTCTTTCCATCAGGAATTTTGCTATCGCTCACTAGGTGAAGCACCGCACGGTTAGGGCTGCGCGACGCGGTTAAGGTAGCTACAACAGCTCGCTGTTGATGCTTATACCGAGACGCAGTTCTGTGTCCTCGACTGATATCCATCAACCTGGCAGCGTTTAGTCGCCTCCTGTTGCAGGAGGCGAGGAAAATCATGATTCGGTCAGGCATCGAGCATGGTTGGATTTTATTTACACTAAAAGGAAACCATCATGAACGCAAACGCAATCGACAAAGCCGCCAACGACATCAACAACACCGCCCAGGATGCCCGCAAGGACGTGCACAACGCCGTCGACAAAGCGGCCGAAAAAGCCCAGCCGATGGTCGACAAAGTCGCTGCCAGCGTACACAGCGGCGTGGACCAGGTCGGCGAAAAAATCAATGCCGTCACCGATTCCGTCAGCTCGGCATCGGAAAAGCTGATGGAACGCAGCAAGGAGTGGACCGCCGCCGCCCAGCGCGCCGGCGAAACGGGCCGCACCTACGTACGCGAACGCCCGGCCACCTCGCTGCTGGTCGCCCTGGCAGCCGGTTATGGCCTGTCGAAACTGCTCGGTGCACGCAGGTAATCACTGACGCTGTCCAGACAGTGTCTGCCATGGGCGCTGGCCCGGTTTGCCTTGATGGCGTACCGGTCCGGCGCCCATTGCTTTTGAGCCCGCAATTCCTACCCGCTTGAAACTGTTGGTCTTGTTCATTGTTTTATCCGAGTTCCCTTTGATGTCCACAGGAGATATATGGCTACCAAACAAACCCCCCCATCGGTCGATGGCGCAGGTTCCGTGTTAAGCAGCTCGGGCGGTCCGTCCGACACCACCCCGCCGCAAAGCCTGGGCAGCAGCAATGATGCGGCCGCCACCCTGCTGCGCAAGGTCGCCGCCAGCCAGGCGCTGGCCGACGCCATGCCCGGCAATCCGAATGTCGCCGGCCAGTACGGCGCGGCGGCGCGCACGCCGCAAGAGGGCGTGCATGTGTCGGCCAGCGACCCTGCCGCCACCGGCAGCACCACCGGCGAAACCACGGCCTCGCCGAAAACCGGCAATGGCCAGCCTGCGCTGGGCGCCAATGCCGGCACGGCGCCGCTGGACCGCGTGCGCGCCGACGACAGCGGCCGCGTGCTGACCACCAACCAGGGCGTGCCGGTCGGTGACAACCAGAATTCCCTGAAAGCGGGCCTGCGCGGCTACACGCTGATGGAAGACTTCATTTTGCGTGAAAAAATCACGCATTTCGACCATGAGCGCATTCCCGAGCGCGTGGTCCATGCGCGCGGTTCGGCCGCCCATGGCTACTTCGAATGCTACAAGGAACAAAGCGACCTGACGCGCGCCTCGCTGTTTGCCAAGGCCGGCAAGCGCACGCCCGTGTTCGTGCGGTTTTCCACCGTGGCCGGCGAACGCGGTTCGACCGATACGGCGCGCGACGTGCGCGGCTTTGCCGTCAAGTTCTACACGGACGAAGGCAACTGGGACCTGGTCGGCAATAATATGCCGGTCTTCTTTATCCAGGACGCGATGAAGTTCCCGGACCTGGTGCACGCCGTTAAGCCCGAGCCGCACAACGGCATCCCGCAGGCGGCCAGCGCGCATGATACCTTCTGGGATTTCGCCTCGTTGATGCCGGAAATTACCCATATGCTGATGTGGGCCATGTCCGACCGCGCGATTCCGCGCAGTTATCGCACCATGCAGGGTTTCGGCGTGCACACCTTCCGCCTGGTTAATGCCGAAGGCAAATCCGTGTTCTGTAAATTCCACTGGTCGCCGATGGCCGGCACGCATTCGCTGGTATGGGACGAGGCCGTCAAGATCAGTGGCGCCGATTCCGATTTCCACCGCCGCGACCTGTGGGAAGCGATCGAAGCGGGCGCCTATCCCGAGTGGGAACTGGCGTTGCAGGTGTTTACGGAAGAGCAGGCCGAAGCGTTCGAATTCGACGTGCTCGATCCGACCAAGCTGATTCCCGAAGAAATGGTGCCATTGACACCGGTCGGCAAGATGGTGCTCAACCGCAATCCTGATAATTTCTTTGCCGAAACCGAACAGGTGGCGTTCTGTACCGCCCATATCGTGCCCGGCATCGATTTTTCCAACGATCCGCTGCTGCAAGGGCGTATCCACTCCTATGTGGACACGCAGATCAGCCGGCTCGGTGGCGCCAATTTCCACGAGATCCCGATCAATTCGCCGATCGCACCCCTGCACAACAACCAGCGCGACGGCATGCACCGCCAGGCCATCAACCGTGGCCGCGTGGCGTATGAGCCGAACTCGCTGGCCGGCGGCGCGCCGTTCCAGGCTGGCGGCCGCGGCTTCAACAGCTTTCCGCAAGCCGCGGATGGCGACAAGGTGCGCGGCAAGCCCGAGAAATTTGCCGAGCATTATGGCCAGGCGCGCCTGTTCTTTATCAGCCAGACGCCGCCCGAGCAGGACCATATTGTCAACGCCTTCCGCTTCGAGCTGACCAAGGTGCAGACCGTGGCCATTCGCAAGCGCATCGTGGCCATGCTGCGCAATGTCGATGAGACGCTGGCGCAGCGCGTGGCCGATGGGCTGGGCCTGGCCTTGCCGCCAGCCATGCCGACGCTGGACCTGGTGCCGATTCCCGACTACGCGCCGGCGCCGTCGCTGTCGCTGACACACCGTCCGGGCAGCACCGGCATCCATACCAGGCGCGTGGCCATCCTGGTCGGCCCTGGCGTGGACGCGGCGCAGGTGCGCGACATCTACGGCGCGCTGCTGGCCGACGGCGCCGTGCCGCGCCTGGTGGGCAGCGCCCTGGGCCCGGTCGACACCCAGGCCGGCGCACCGCTGGCTGTCGAAGTGACGCTGGAAACGGCACCGGGCGTGCTGTTCGACGCCGTCGTCATCCCCGACGGCGCAGCGGCCATCGAACAACTGAGCCTGGACGCCAACGCGCTCGACTTCGTGCGCCAGCAGTACCGCCACTGCAAGCCGCTGCTGGTGATCGACGCCGGCAAGGCCCTGCTCGACAAGGCCGGCGTGCCCTTGACCTTGCCGGACGGTAGCGCCGACCCGGCCATCATCATCGCCGCCGCCGGCGATGCAAAGGCGGTGGCGGCGTTCAAGCAGGCGCTGGCCGGGCAGCGTGCATATGCGCGCGAAACGGATCCGCCGCGTGTCTGATGATGGTTTGATCATTGTGTAGATGCAGCACCAGGGGCAGATCCATCGGATCTGCCCTTTTTCTTGCCTGGTTCGGCGTTTATACATTGAAAACAATAAAAATTCCCGGCGGTGATATGCTGCTGACTGTAGCGATTGGTGCCTCCGTGCAGCAATGAAACGCGCCAGCAACCCGATCACGATAGCCGCATGGACAAGTACACACCACGAACCTGGAATCCGGGAGAACGCCCGACCTTGCCCGGTTCGCCATCGACGCCCGAACATTCGACGCCGAAGCGCGTCGCGTACTTTATCGTCGGCCTGATCGTGGCGCTGACCGGTGGCCTGGGCAATGGCCTGGTGACGGCCAACATCCTCAATCTGCAAGGCGCGCTGGGCGCCTACGCCTACCAGATGCAGTGGCTGCCGGCCGCCTATGTGATGACGATAGTGTCGATGAATCTGCTGCTGGTGAAGTTTCGCCAGCAGTTCGGCCTGCGCCTGTTTACGGAAGCGTTCCTGATCCTGTACGCGCTGGTCACCTTTGCCCACCTGTATGCGAACACCCTGTCGTCGGCGATCGCGGTGCGCGCCGCGCATGGCATGGTCGGTGGCGCGCTGGGCGTGCTGGGCCTGTACTACACCTTGCAGGCCTTTCCTGCAAAGCACCGTTTGAAAGGCGTGGTGCTGGGCCTGGGCTTTGCCCAGCTGGCGCTGCCGCTGGCGCGCATCTTTACTTCGGAACTGCTGGAACTGGGCGAGTGGCATGGCCTGTACCTGTTCGAGCTGGGCATGTGTTTGCTGGCGCTGGGCTGCGTGCTGGCCCTGAAACTGCCGCCGGGCGACCGCATGCAGACGTTCGAGCCGCTCGACTTTCTGACCTTCATTTTGTTCGCGCCGGGGGTGGCGCTGCTGTGCGCGGTGCTGGCCCAGGGCCGCACGGCATGGTGGATGGACTCGCAGTGGGTGGGCGTGTGCCTGGCCGCGTCGATACTGCTGATCGTCACCGCGCTGGCCATCGAGCATAACCGCACGCGGCCGCTGCTCAATACGCGCTGGCTGTCGACCGGCAAGATCGCCAAGCTGTTCCTGTCGGTGCTGCTGTTTCGCATCGTGCTGTCCGAGTCGACCGGCGCGGTGGGCTTCCTGCAGGCGCTGGGCCTCAATACCGACCAGATGCAGAACCTGTTCGTTGTCGTGCTGCTGGGCAGCGTGGCGGGCCTGGTGGTCAGCGCCATCACCATCAATCCGGCCACCATCCACCGCTCGCTGATGTTCGCGCTGCTGCTGATCGCCGCCGGCGCCCTGATCGACGCGCACGCCACCAGCCAGACGCGGCCCGCCAATATGTACGTGAGCCAGTTTCTGCTGGCGTTTGGCGGCACGTATTTTCTCGGTCCCACCATGGTGGCCGGCATGGGCGCCGTGATCGCCGAGCCGCGCAACCTGGTCAGCTTTTCCGTGATGTTTACCATGACGCAGAACCTCGGCGGCCTGCTCGGTGCAGCCATCGTCGGCACCATCCAGACGGCGCGCGAAAAATACCATTCCAGCTACCTGGTCGAGCACCTGACCCTGCTCGACCCGAACGTGGCCGCGCGCGTGCAGTCCGGCGCCAATGCCTATGGCGGCGTGCTGACCGACCCGGTGCTGCGCAGCGCCGCCGGCGTGGCCCGCCTGGGCGCGGCCGCCACGCGCGAAGCCAATGTGCTGGCCTATAACGATGTGTTTTTGATGATCGCCGTGGTTGCCATCGTGACCTTCCTGTGGATGCTGGTCAGCCAATGCTGGACCAGCATCACCACCGGCGCGCGGCGCCTGGTCGGTCCCGTGCACGACGCGCAGACCGCCATGTCCATCGTCCCCATTACCAATTCGGAACCGAGCAATGACAGAAAATAACAACACGCCGCCACCCGCCACGACTGTGCCAACGCCGGCTCCCGCTCCAGCCCCTGCGCCTGCCGCCGCGCCGCCCGAGCGGCGCCTGCAATGGCTCTCGACCCTGGCCTTTGCCGCCGTCGCTTTGGTGGGCGTGCTGATCGTGCTGTATGCCTGGCGCTTGCCGCCCTTTACCAGCCCCATCGTCACCACCGAAAACGCCACCGTGCGCGGCCAGGTGACGGTGATCGGCACGCAGTTGTCGGGCTATGTGGTGGAAGTGAATGTACAGGACTTCATGGACGTGAAGGCAGGCCAGCTGCTGGTGCGCATCGACGACCGCATCTACCAGCAGCGCTACGAGCAGGCGCAGGCCCAGCTGGCCGCGCAGGAGGCGGCGCTGTCGAACTGGGCGCAGCAGCGCGCCAGCTCCGAAGCGGGCATCGCGGTCAGCCGCGCCGCGCTGGCGAACGCCGAAGCGCAGGCAAAAAAGGCCAGCGCCGACCTCAATCGCGTGGAACAGCTGGTGGCCGACGGCTCGCTGTCGCAGCGCGAGTTCGACCAGTCGCGCGCCACCCAGGCGCAGATGGCGGCGGCGCTGGCGCAGGCCAAGGCCAATGTCGACATTTCGCAGCAGAGCGTGCAATCGGTGGTGGTCAACAAGCAGGCGCTGGCCGCCGCCGTGGCCAATGCCGAAGCGGCCGTCAAGGCGGCCAAGATCGATCTCGATAACACGCGCATCGTCGCGCCATCGGACGGCCAGCTGGGCCAGGTGGCGGTGCGCCAGGGCGCGTTCGTCAACTCCGGCTCGCAGCTGATGGCCGTGGTGCCGCGCCAGCTGTGGGTGATCGCCAACTTCAAGGAAACGCAGATGAACGGCGTGCAGGAAGGGCAGAGCGCCACCTTCCACGTCGATGCGCTGGACGGCGCCGTGCTGACGGGCCAGGTCGAGCGCATTTCGCCGGCCACCGGTTCCGAGTTTTCCGTGCTGCCGGCAGATAACGCCACCGGCAACTACCTGAAGATCGCCCAGCGCATCCCCGTGCGCATCCGCATCGATGCGGGCCAGGCCAACGCGCGCCGGCTGGTGCCGGGCATGTCGGTGGTGGTCAGCGTCGACACCTCGGCCGTGCTGAACGATTCGGCCGACAATCCGGCGCCGCCGCCACCGCCGAAGAAAGCCAGGCCATGATGCGTCCGTCCCTCATCGTCACGGCTTTCGCCATGGCGCTGGCCGGTTGCGCGGCCAAGGCGCCGCCGCAACCGGCGTCAAACCTGCAGCTGCCGTCAAACTGGCGCGCGCAGGCCGCCGGCGTCGGCAGCGCCCCGGTCGAGCAGCTGTGGTGGCAGGCCTTTGGCGACCCGGTATTGAGCAATCTGGTGGCCAGCGCGCTGGCCCGCAATGGCGACCTGCGCGTGGCGCGCGCCCGCGTCGAGGAATACCGCGCGCGCCTGGCGCAGGCCGGCGCCAACCATGCGCCCACCCTGTCGTTCGACGGCTCGCCGACGCGCACCCGCACCCTGGCTTCGAACGGCGCGCCGTATGTGACCAATGTTTTCCAGGCCGAGCTGCAGGCCAGCTATGAAATCGATGTGTGGGGCCGGCTGGCCAAGCTGACCGACGCGGCCGGCGAGAGCTTTCGCGCCGAACAGGCCAGCGTCGATGCGGCGGCCCTGTCGATCGCCGCCAGCGTGGCCACGGCCTATCTGAACCTGCGCGGCCTGGACGCCCAGCTGGCGCTCACGCAGGCGACCCTGGCGCTGCGCGCGCAGTCGCGCGAGCTGGCCCGCAAGCAGTTCGAAGTGGGCTACAGCTCGCAGCTGGAGTGGCAGCAGGCGCAATCGGAATACCATGCGGCGGCCGAACTGGTGCCGCAGCTGCAGCGGCAGATCTTTGAACAGGAAAACGCGCTGGCGCTGCTGGTTGGCGGCAACCCCGGCCCGATCGCGCGCGGCCTGCCGCTGCAGGACTTGAGCGCGCCAGCGGTGCCGGCCGGCCTGCCGTCGGAACTGCTGCGCCGCCGCCCCGATATCGCGCGCGCCGAGCATAACCTGGCGGCCGCCAACGCCAGCCTGGCCGCCACCCGCGACCAGCTGCTGCCGTCGTTCAAGCTGACCGCCACCGGCGGCGGCCAGGCCACCACCCTGAGCGACTTTCTGCATGCGCCGACGGCCCTGTGGCGCCTGACGGCGCTGGCGGCCGGCCCGCTGTTCGACGGCGGCCGGGTGCAGGCGCAGACCGATATCGCCGGCGCCCAGCGCGACCAGTTGGTCTACACCTATGAAAACGTGGTGCGCAACGCCTTTGCCGAAACCGAGAACAGCCTGGGGGCCATCTACCGCTTGCGCCAGCAGGCGGTGGAAAACGCCGCGCGCCGCGCCACTTCCGCCGAAACACTGCGCATCGCCCACAACCGCTACCGCAACGGCTATGCGTCCTACCTGGAAGAACTCGATGCGCAGCGCAGCTTGTACAGCGCCGACGTCGGCTTGCTGCAGCTCAAGACGCGCATCCTGGTCGCCTCGGTCGACTTGTATCGTGCGATGGGTGGCGGCTGGCAGCCTGTTCCTTAAGTCTGCGGCCATGGCTGGCCGGCAACTGCCGGTGTAAGATCGGCTTTATTGATGACCAACGGAGAAAAAAGGGCATGGAAATTTTTGGCGTAGGCTTGCATATTCTGGTCGCACTATTTTTTGCGGTCCATGCGGTGCGCAATGGGCAACCGATCTACTGGCTGCTGATACTGTTCCTGTTCCCGCTGCTGGGCAGCCTGGTGTATTTCGTCGCCATCTTCCTGCCCAATTCGCGCCTGCCGCAAGGCGCGCGCAAGGTGGCATCAAAGGCGGTGCAGGTGCTCGATCCGCACCGCGAACTGCGCGAAGCGCGCGCCGCCTACGACTACACGCCGACGGCGCAAAACCAGATGCGCCTGGCCAGCGCGCAGCTGGAAGCAGGCGACCCGCAGGCGGCGGCCGGCACCTATGAAGCATGCCTGCAGGGCGCCTTTGCCTCGGACCTGGAAATTCGCATGGGCGCCGCGCGCGCTTACCTGGAATGCGAGCGCGGTGCGGAAGCGTTGACGCACCTGGAATTCATCCGCCGCAGCGATATTCACTTCCGTCCCGAGATCGTGTCCTTGCTGACGGCGCGCGCGCTGGCGCAAAGTGGACGCCAGGCCGAAGCCAAGGCGCAATTCGATGACGCGCTGACGCGCCACGGCAGCTTCGAGGCGCGCGCCGAATACGCGATCTGGGCGCTGCAGCAGGGCGATGCCATCTTGTCGGAACGCCTGTGCCAGGATATCGACAGCGCCATGCAGCGCTGGAACAGCCACACGCGCGAGATGTATGCGCCGTTGCTGGCGCGGCTGGAGGCAGCGCGGAAATGAACCCATGACCCCAGGCGCAAGGGCTGGGGTCAGACCCGGCGGGTCTGGCCCCGGTATTTGCCGTTGACGGTGTTTTATACCCCCGGCACGATATTCTTTCCCTCGACCAGCTTGTAGGTCTTGCCATCAAACGCATACCGCGCGCGTCCATTGAGCTGGGTGATCACGCGGGGCGGATCTTCGTTTTCCTTCACTTGTACACCGGGCTTGATTTTCTGCGAGGCGCCCGTGAAGTCGACCAGCAGGTCGTCATAGGCGCCGCCATCGCGTGCGGCCGCAAAATGCCAGTTGCCGTCGACTAACCAGCAATCCTGGGTCTCGGGGCCGCATGCGCCGTCATTGTCCGAGTGCAGGTCGATGCTGCCAGCGAGCTCGGTGACGGTGTCGGCGCCAAGCTCGAACAGCGCCAGCTGGGTAATGGTGTAGCCCTGGCCCGTGTAGCCGTTGCGGATTGCCATGCCCTGCTTGCCGGCGCCCAGCATCACCCAGTGCACATCGCCCAGCTGTCCGGACGAACCCAGGGCGGTGATATTTTCCAGCCGCGTCACCACCTGCCAGGCTTCGTCGCCAGGCTTGCCCTTGGGCGCCAGGTAGAACACATTGAGCAGGCCCGGCGAGGCGTGGCTGGACTCGGCCTGGCCTTCGGTATTGGCCGTTTCCGCATTGGCGACCAGGATGGCGCGCCCGTCCGGCAGCAGCTTGTGGCTGACGGCGCTGAGCACGTAACTGAGCTTGTCGGCCTTCGCTTCCTTGCTGTCCGGGTCGCGCAGGTCGGCCAGCGCGTCTTCGCTGCCGGGGCGGTAGTGCTTGCCGAAGATGGCCAGCATCATGGCCGCTTCGAGCTTCCTGTCGCGTGCGCGCGCTTCGGGCGTTCTCATCTCGTCGTTTTTGGCGACAGCCGGTGCGCTGGCGGCAGGCGCCTCGACCGGGGCGGCGGCCACAGGCGCTGGCACAGGAGCAGGCGCCGCCGGCGCGGTGGCGGTTTTATCGGAGCAGGCGCCCAGCAGCGAGCAGGCCAGCAGCAAGGCGAGGGGGGACGATACATTCATGGGTGGGGCCGATTGCGTCATTATCAATTGGCGCAGTATGCCAGATAGACAAAAGCGATGGCGCAGGGTCCAGGCCTGGCCATCGCTTCTCTTGACTTGCAGCGTCAACGATGTTGTCGGATTACGCGGCGCGGGGCGCCGCTAATGCGACCTACGCGTGTGGTTTATCGAGCGCCACCTTGCCTTCCATCTTCGGTGCCGGGTGGCGGCGCAGCTTGTCCCTGGCACGCTTGAGCAAGTGTTCCAGGTCGTCGATGTAGGTGAACACGGCCGGCACCACCAAGAGGCTCAACAAGGTCGAGGTGATCAGGCCGCCGATCACCGTGATCGCCATCGGCGAACGGAAGCTCGGGTCGGCCCCCCAGCCCAGCGCCAGCGGCATCATGCCGGCGCCCATCGCGATCGTCGTCATCAGGATCGGCCGGCTACGCTTGTGGCAGGCGTCGACCAGGGCGTCGAAACGGTCCATGCCCGCTTCGCGCGCCAGGATCGCATAGTCGACCAGCAGGATCGAGTTCTTGGTGACGATCCCCATCAGCATGATCAGGCCGATCATCGACGGCATCGACAGCGCGCTGCCGGTGATCAGCAGCGCGACAAAGGCGCCGCCGATCGACAGCGGCAGCGCCGCCAGAATCGTCACCGGCTGCATGAAGTCCTTGAACAGCAGCACCAGCACGCAGTAGATGCACAGCACGCCGATCAGCATGGCCAGGCCGAAGCTGGCAAACAGCGAGGCCATCTCCTGCGCGTCGCCCAGTTCGGCGATTTTGACGGACGCGGGCAGGTTCTTCATCGACGGCAGCGCGCGCGCTTCCTGGTTCAACTCCCCCAGGGTGCGCGAGCCGAGTTCCACGTCCAGGGTCACGTTGCGGCTGCGGTTCAAACGGTCGATCTGCGCCGGGCCGCTTTCCATGGTGACGGTGGCGACATTGGCCAGGCGCACCGGGCCGTTCTTGCCCGGTACCGTCAGGCGTTCGATGGCCGCCAGGTCGGCGCGCACGCTGTTGGGCAGCTTCACGCGGATCGGCACCTGGCGCTCGGGCAGGTTCATTTTCGTCAGGTCGGTGTCGTAGTCGCCGGCCGTGGCCACGCGCACGGTTTCGCCTATCGACGCCGCCGTCACGCCCAGGTCCGCCGCCTTCGCAAAGTCGGGCCGCACGATGATTTCCGGGCGCACCAGCGAGGCGCTGGAGTTGACGTTGCCGATGCCGTGCAGGCCGCGCAATTCGCGCTCGACCTTTTGCGCCGCCGCCATCAGGGCCACCGGGTCTTCCGAGCGCAGCACCAGCTGCATCTTGACGCCGGTGTCGGGCGGGCCGACCGTAAAGCGCGCGCCGGGGATGTTGTCGAGCTTGCTGCGCAGCTGCGACTCCAGGCCGGCCATCGATTCCTTGCGCTCGGTGCGGTGCACGGTGGTCAAGGTCAGCACGGCGCGCCGCGCTTCGGCCGCCGCGCCCGGCGCAAAGGCGTCGCCGCTGGAGCCGCCACCGATGGAGCTGAACACGCCCTTGATGCCGGGCACCTGCATGGCCGCATTGCGCGCCTGCGCCGCCACCGCCCGGGTTTCGGCCAGGGTGGAGCCGGGCGGCAGTTCCAGGTTGATCTGCGTTTGCGCGCGGTCGGCGGCCGGCACGAAGCCGGTCGGCAGCAGCGGCACGAGCATGATGGAGCCGACAAAGAACACCAGCGAGGCGATGGCCGTGATGCCGCGATGGTTCAAACACCAGCGCATGGTGTTCAGGTAGCGCGTCATCAGCCAGCCGTCCTGCTCTTCCTTGTGCGGCAGCGGTTTCAATATATACGCCGCCATCATGGGCGTGAGCAGCCGCGCCACCACCAGCGAGGCCAGCACCGCCAGCACGGCGGTCCAGCCGAACTGCTTGAAGAACAGGCCGGGGATGCCGCTCATGAAGGCCGTCGGCAGGAACACGGCCACCAGCGCGAACGTGGTGGCGATCACCGCCATGCCGATTTCATCGGCCGCCTCCATCGCCGCTTCCATCGGCGGCTTGCCCATGCGCAGGTGGCGCGAGATATTTTCGATTTCCACGATGGCGTCGTCGACCAGCACGCCGACCACCAGCGCCAGCGACAGCAGGGTCACGGTGTTGAGCGTATAGCCGAACCAGTAGATGCCGAGGAAAGCCGGCATCACCGACAGCGGCAGGGCGGCGGCGGCCACCAGGGTGGCGCGCCAGTCGCGCAGGAACCACCACACCACCAGCACGGCCAGCAGCGCGCCTTCGTACAGCAGCTCCATCGAACCGTCGAAGTTTTCCTCGACCGGGAAGGCGTTGTCGATCGACTGCCGGATCACCACGCTGGGGTTTTCCTTTTGCAGGTCGGCCACCGCGGCGCGCGCGCCATCGGCCACCGCCACTTCGCTGGCGCCCTTGGTGCGGAACACTTCAAAGGCGACCACGGTCTTGCCATCCTGCTCGGCCAGTGCGCGCGGCTCGGCGATCGTGTCGCGCACGTTCGCCACCTGGTCGAGGCGCACATGGCGCCCGTCCGGCAGCGGGATATCGACGCGCGACAGTTCCTCCGCCGTCTTCACGGTGGCGATGGTGCGCACCGACTGCTCGGCGCCGCTGACGTCGCCGCGTCCGCCCGGCGCCTCGCGCTGCACCAGGCGCAGCTGGCGCGACACGTCCAGCGCCGACACTTTCAGCGCCGCCATGCGCGCATCATCGAGCTCCACCTGGATCTCGCGGTACACGCCGCCCAGGCGCGTGACGGCGCCCACGCCGGGCACCGTCAGCAGCCGCTTGGCGACCGTGTTGTCGACATACCAGGACAGGTCGGGCGCGTCGAGCGGATTGTCGACGCCAGCCTTCGACATGGCGATAAAGGTCAGCACCACGCGCCCGGCGGTGGAGGCCTTGGTGACGGTGGGGTCGCGCAATTCGGCAGGCATGTCGGCCTTGACCCTGGCGACGGCGTCGCGCACGTCGTTGACGGCTTCGGCGATCTGCTTTTCCAGCACGAATTCGACCGTGACGGTGGCCACGCCGTCGAGCACCTTGGTGTAGATGTTTTTCACGCCTTGCAAGGTGGCGACCGAGTCTTCGATCTTGCGCGCCACCTCGGTTTCCAGCTGGGCTGGCGCGGCGCCCGGCAGCGAGGCGCTGACGGTGACGATGGGCAGTTCGATATCCGGGAAATCCTGCACCGGATTGGCTTTGTACGCCAGCAACCCGGCCAGGGTCAGCAGCGCGAACAGCATGATGGCCGGGATCGGATTCTTGATCGACAGGGAAGAGAAATTCATGGCCCGTCCTTATTTTTTTGCCGGCGTGGTGGCCGCGGCCGGGGCGGCGGCCGGGGTGGCGACATTGCGAACCAGATCGCCGTCGTTCAGGAAGCCGGCGCCATTGACGACGATGGTGGTGTCGGCCGTGATGCCCGAGACGATCTCGATGCGGTCCGCCAGGCGCCGGCCCGGCTGCACCTTGATCTGGCTGACGCGCTGGTCGGCATTCAGGCGAAACACATAGCTGAAGCCGTCGCGCACGGCGATCGCCTGCTGCGGCACCGTCAATGCGCCCGAGGTGCCCAGTTCGAACGCGCCGCTGGCATACATGCCGGCCTTGAACGGCGCATTGCCGGCGGCGGACGCCGGCAGGTCCACATACACCAGGGCCGAGCGCGTTTGCGGGTCGACCGTCGGCGCGATCATGCGCACCTTGCCCGTCAATACGCTGCCATTGGCGGCCTTCACTTCGGCCAGCGTGCCCGGTTTCAGATTGAGCAGTTCGGCCGCCGTCACTTCGGCGCGCCACTCCAGGCGGCCCTGGCGGATCATGCGGAACAGCTCCGTGCCGGCGCCCACCACCGAGCCGACGGTGGCCGAGCGCGACGAGATCACGCCGCTGTCGGGCGCGGTGACCTGCGTGTATTTCAGGCGCAACCGCTGTGCCGCCAGTTGCGCCTTGGCTGATGCGATGCGGGCGTTGGCCGTCTGTTCGGCCGTCAGATACTGGCTGATCTGCTGGGCGCTGATGGCGCCCGTGGTTTGCAGCGAGCGGGCGCGCGCGGCGTTGGCCGACGCTTCGGCGGCATTCGCTTCGGCTTCCAGCACCGCCGCTTTCGTTTGCGCCAGGTCGGCGTTGACGGTGTCGCTGGAGAACACTGCCAGCACCTGGCCGGCGCGCACCGCCTCGCCGACATTGACGCGCACGTCCGTCAGGCGCAGGCCGTTCGACTCGCTGCCGATAAGGGCTTCCTGCCAGGCGGCCACGTTGCCGTTGGCGCTCAGCTTGATCGGCAATTTGCTCGTTTGCGGCCTGGTGGTGGTGACCGTCAGGGCCGGCTTTTGCACGGCGTTCTTGTCTTTTTCATCGGCGGCGGTGGAGGGCGCCGAATACAGCGCCACGCCGGCGCCGGCCAGGACGCAACAGGCCGCGATGGCCACGGCAAGCGGTTTGAATGTCAGTGTTTTCATGTTCTGGTCCGTCAGATGGTATGCGGGGTATCAGGGAGCAATGGCGGCCTGGCTGGCGTTCCAGCCGCCGCCGGCGGCGCGGTACAGCGCCACCCAGGCGGCGCTGCGTTCGCGCTGCAGATTGACCACGGTGTTTTCGGCGGCCAGGCGCGTACGGCGCGCGTCCTCCAGTTCGATCAGGCTGGCCAGGCCATTCTTGTAGCGCTCTTCGGTCGCCACGAACGACAGGCGATAGCCTTCGAGCGCCGTCTGCGCATGGCTGCTGCGAGCGTCCGTGCTTTGCAGGTTCAGCAGCGCTTCTTCCACTTCGCGCACGGCCTGTCGCACGCCGGCGCGGTACTTGACGACGGCTTCGTCATAGCGCGCCACGGCGGCGTCGACCTGGGCGCGGCGGCGCCCGCCGTCGAAGATGGGCAGGGTTACGGCCAGCGGGCCGATGCTCCAGGTGCTGCCGGTGATGCTCTGGCCGCCGGCGCGGATATTGCCCTTGCCGATGGACCCGGCCAGGCTCAAGCGCGGATAGCGCTGGGCTTTCGCGCCGCTCACTTCAAAGCTGGCGGCCGCCACTTCGCGCTCGGCGCTGAAGATGTCGGGCCGCTGCGCCAGCGTCTGTGCCGGCAAGTTACTGATTGCCACCGGCGCCGGCGCCACCAGCGGCGTGGCGGCCAGTCTGGCGCGCAAGGTGTCCTCCGGCATGGCCGACAGGGCCATCAGCGCCTGCACGCCCACGTCGCACACAGCCCGCTGTTCGATGGCGCGGCTGGCGCCTTCGGCGGCGCTGGCGCGCGCCAGCGCGGCATTGGCCGGCGCCTGGAAGCCGGCGTCGGCGCTCAGTTGCGTCAGGCGCGCCGAGTCGCTGCGCGAGGCGGCGTCCTGCTCGGCCACGCTTTGCAGTGCGCGGCAGGCGCGCAGGCTGTAGTACTGGTTCGCCACTTCGGCCGCCACCGACACGCGTGCGTCGTGCCAGCCGGCCTGCGCGCTGTCATAGCGCTCCTGGGCGGCGTCGCGGTTGGCGCGGTTGGCGCCAAACACGTCGATTTCCCACGAGGCCTGCAGCGCCGCCTGCGAGGTGGTGCCGCCCGGCTGGGCGGACTGCTGGCTGGTGCGCACCACGCTGCCGGTGGCGTCGAGCACGGGTCCGAGCGCCGCGCCGCTGGCCACGCGGTCGGCGCGCGACTGCACGATGCGGGTGCGGGCGGTGGCTATCGTCGGGCTCACCTGCTGGGCGTCGGTGATCAGTTCGGCCAGCAGGGCGTCGCCCTGCCGCTGCCACCAGCCGGCCAGGTCGGCCACATTGCCGTTGTGCGGCAGCGGCGCATGCCAGTTGGCGGGGGCGCTTGCCGCCACGGAGGCCGGCGGCCCCTGCACGGCGCAGCCGGCCAGCGCCAGCATCATGCTGGCGGCCAGGGCGTATTCAGACTTCCTCATGCTGGTCCTTTTGCGGTATCGATGGTTGAAATGGAGTGACGGGGTGCAGGCGGGTGCGTTCGACTTCGGCCATGGCCAGCCCATAATCGACCATGCGCGATAGCCAGGTGTCGGCGGCCTGCGGCGTGGCCATCAGCTGCGGGCGCAGCACGTGGACCACTTCGGCGCCGACCATATGCTGCAGCGCAAGCGAGGCGATCGAAAAGGCCAGCCGGTGCATGTCGTCGCTATCGGCGTCGGCGCCCAGGTGGCGCGCCAGCACGCGCGCGAACGCCTCGTGTTCGGGGCGGATATTCTGCTCGATCTCGCGCGCCCACAAGCCGGTGGGTTCCAGCATTTCGCGGCACCACAGGCGCATGACGTCGCGCGCCCGTTCGCCCTGCTGCATCGGCGCGAGCATCTGCGCATAAAACCCCTGCAGCGTCTGGCGCAGGGTGAAGTGGGGCTGGTCGAACAGGGCGATATTGCCGAGCGGGTCGCTCGACTGTTCGGCAAAGGCGGCGCGGTACAGGCCGGCCTTGTCGCCAAAATAATAGCTGATGGCGGCCGCATTGGCGCCGGCCGCCTGCGCCAGTTCGCGCGTGGAGGTGCGGGCATAACCCTGTTCGGCAAACAGGCGGATGGCGCTGCGCAGCAGGCGCTCGCGCGACTGCTCGCCGTCGGAACGCGGCTTGCGCGCCACGCAATGGCCGAACAGATTGCGCCAGCCCGGCTGGCAGGGCGGCTCGTCATCGGCCGGCGCTGTGGATGCTGGCGGTGGGGAAGAAGGTTTTCTCATGCCGGGAATTTAATCACATAACTAAAACAAATGATATAACTTAATCGTTTGATTCACTTATGGAATTCCGGGCAAAAAAAAGCCCGCGAACCTTGCGGCGCGGGCTGAATCCAAATGTTCGGAGAACGACTTGGAGGAGACAAGTACACTATAGCGCTAAAAATGGTGCAGTGCAATACCGTAGAACTACGGTGACGATTCGACCATGTTATCGAAACGCTTGTATTGCGCTGCACACATGGGCGCCATCAGTTGCGCAGCGCCAGTGTAAAAGTGCTGCCTTGTCCATAGTCGCTGTTGAAGAACAGGGCGCCGCCGATGGCGTTGGCCAGGTTCTGGCACAGGTACAGGCCCAGGCCTGCGCCTTCGGCATGGCGGGTGGAGGTCGAATCGAGCTGCGAGAAGGCCTGGAACAGCTTGGCCTGGTCTTCCTCCTTGATGCCCGCGCCGCTGTCGGTGATGCTCATTTCGGTCACGCGCGCGCCGTCTTCCTCGCGCTGGGCCAGGCGGATGCGCACGCTGCCCTGTTCCGTGAACTTGATGGCGTTGTTGAGCAGGTTGATCAGGATTTGCGTCAGCGCGCGGCGGTCGGTGTCGATCACCACCGCATGCGCTCCCGCATCGACTTCCAGCGTCAGGCCCTTTTGCTGGGCCAGCGGACGCAGGGTTTCGGCCACTTCCGCGATCAGATCGTGGCAGGGCACGGGCTCGATCGACAAGGTCAGCTTGCCGGCCTCGATCTTGGCCACGTCGAGGATATCGTTGATCAATGACAGCAGATGGCGCGCGCTGGCGCGGATGGTGGTCAGCTGTTTGTCCTGGTCGACCGTCAGCGGCCCCGGCAGCTTCATCAGCAGCGCACCCGTGAAGCCGATGATGGCGTTGAGGGGCGTGCGCAGCTCGTGCGACATATTGGCGATAAAGGCCGACTTCATGCGGCTCGCTTCGGCCAGTTCCAGGTTCTTCAGGGCGATTTCGCGGTTGGTCGTTTCCAGTTCGGCCGCATGGTGGGCCAGACGCATGTTCAGTTCGATCACCTGGCGTTCGCGCGCCTGCAGCTCGCCATTGACCTGCACCGCCTGTTCATAGGTCGAGATCAACAGGTCGAGGATCTGCTGGCGCTCGGCATTGATGAAATGCTTCTGGTCGCCCAGGTACAGCGCGATGCCGATTTCGACGTTCTGGTTCTTGCGCAGCTTCTGGTTCATCAGCATGTGGCTGATGCGGTTGAGCAGATAGTCTTCCGCATACGGCTTGCGGATGAAATTGTCGGCGCCGCACTCGATGCCGCGGATGATGTCTTTCGGGTCGTTGAGCGAGGTGACCAGGATTACCGGGATATCGCGCAGGGTCGGATCGGCCTTGATGGCGCGGCACAGGTCGTAGCCGTTCATTTCAGGCATAACGATATCGGACAGCACCAGGTGCGGCTTGCGCTCGCGGATGGCGGCCAGGGCCAGCTGGCCGTTGGCGGCCACGCGCGCGTTGTAGTGCAGCGACTGTATCAGGCGGCGCAAGCGCTCGGCCTGGGTCGGGCTGTCTTCGACGATCAGGATTTCGATTTCGTCGGGCTTGATCTGGTTGTTGGAGTCCACGGACCTCTCCTCGCTTCTAGGTATTTGAATGCCGGACACGATCAGCGGCCAGTATGGATATCCTGTGACTATATCGGATTTGGCGGGTTAAAAGTAACTTCAAAGTAACTATTTTGGTCATCCGCGCAGGCTGTCCGTGTCTCAGTTTTCACCCTGGAATTGCCCGGCGCGGTAGGTCAGCACCAGCGTGTCGCGATGGCCCGCTTCGCCGACTGGCTGGATCGGCGTCGATTCGTGGATCACGGCAGCGTCGTCGAGCAGCAGCAGCGACCATGGTTCGCTGAGGGTAAATCGCTTGCCGTTGGGGCCATCGGCTTCGAAGATGCGCGTCTCGCCACCCTTGATGGACTGGCGGTTGATCAGCAGCACGGCGACGAAATCGACGCCGTCGCGGTGCGCGCCTTCCGGCGTGGGGCGGCCGATGCCGTCGGTGGTGTCGATGCGGAACTGGTGCGCCTCGATGTACCAGGGCTGGTCTCCCTTGACCTGCGAGCACACGCCGCCCAGAGCGACGATCAGCTGGCGCCAGGCCGGCTGCGCGGCAACGGCGGCGTCCACTGGCTCGAACAGGCGGTGCATGCCGCCATGCAGGGCGTTGTATTCGACCGGCTGCCAGTGCGCGCGGTGCGGCGTCTGCGCCAGCGCGGCGCCGTTCTGCACGAAGCAGGAATGGCGCCGGCGGCGATAGCGGCCGCCATCCTTCAGGTAGTTGTCGAGCGCGAGGTCATCCCAGCTCGGTTCGAGCGCGCGCAGTGCCGCCAGGGGGCAGCCGGCCAGCGCCGCCACGTCCTGCGGACGCAGCACGGCATAGCCATCGTTGCGCAGGGCGCTGGCAAGGTGGGACGGGTCGTTGAAGATCGGTGCGGCAGTGCTCATGTCGGTGCCGGCCGCGGGGCGGCCGTTATCAGGTTGTCCAGGCAGGCATTCTAATACCTGGACGCACATCGTGTGGCGGGTGAGAGGCATTTCTTGATATGGGGGAGAGCATGCGTAGGTCGGATTAGGCGGGGCCGCCGAGGCCGCAGGCCGTAATCCGACAACATTGTTGGCGCCGAAGGTGTTGTCGGATTACGCGCAAGCGCTAATCCGACCTACTTGACAGGCAATTCCACATTTTTCTGGTCAAAGAACAGCGTCTGTATCTTCGCGCCGTCCTGCACGTTGAGGGTGTTGCGCTGGCCGGGCAAGAAGTCGCTGAGCAGGGCGTTGTGGATGCGCGCGCCGCTGGCCAGGCGCGTGCGTTCGATTTCCTGGAAGATCACCACATTGTCGGCATTGACCTTGATGCCGACCCAGTCCAGGCGCAAGCGCCTGCCGTTGGCGCCGATAATATAAAACTGCTTTTCCACGTAGCGGCGCAGCGCCGCCTCGCTGTCCTTCTGGCCCAGGTCGACCTGGCGCTGGTAGAGCTGGGTCAGCAGCGCCTCGACGTCGTGGCCGGTGTAGGTGTGGACGATCTCCGTGCTGCCGCTGGACGGGTTGTAGCTGATGTCGGCGATGCCCATATGGTAGTTATGGGCGAAGGCGGCGCCGCTGGCCAGGGCCAGCAGCGCCGTCACGCAGTAACGCCGCAGCTTCATGCCTCGCCGTCCTTGCCGCCAGCCGCGCCCTTGTTTTTCAACGGCGTATTAAAGTCGCGCATCAGGTTTTCCCTGGGCGACTTCTCGCTCTTGAACAGCTCCAGGCGCGACGGCGTGATTCTGCGCGGCCAGCTGTTGTTGCTGGTGTCGATGTCGGCCGTTTCCCAGTACGGGTCCTGCACCAGGCCGACCATCGGCTCGTCCGTGATGACGACCTTGGTGATTCTCTTCGGCGAGTAGCGCCATACTTCGGCCGGCACGCGCTCGATGTATTTCCTGCCGCTTTTCAGTTCGATCTCGAGGATCAAGGGCATCACCATGCCGCCCAGGTTGGACAGGTCGACCAGGTACAAGTGCTTGCCCTGTTTCAGCAGTTCCTTTTCCCACGGTTCCAGGCCGGCGATCGCTTCGGCATAGGCGTTGCGGTCCTTGTTGGTGACGGTGTAGTCGTCGTGCTGGTTGTAGAAATCCCTCAGCTCCGGGTGCGCGTCGACCCGGCGCGCCATGCCCTTGTTGGCGCGCTCGGTCACGGACTCCGGCTGGGCCGCCTTCTGCGATTTTTTCCAGGCTTTTTCGGTTTCCGGATTCTTGCTGCTCACGCCATATTCGCTGATGCCGTCGATGCTGATGTCGACCGCATCGGTGGTGTAGAACCAGCCGCGCCAGAACCAGTCGAGATCCGTGCCGGAAGCGTCTTCCATGGTGCGGAAAAAGTCGGCCGGCGTGGGACGCTTGAACTTCCAGCGCTGCGCATATTCCTTGAAGGCGTAGTCGAACAGCTCGCGCCCCAGAATGGTTTCACGCAGGATGTTCAGGCCCGCCGCCGGCTTGGCGTAGGCGTTGTTGCCGAACTGCAGCAGGGACTCCGAATTGGTCATGATCGGCACCTGGTCGCGGCTACGCATGTAGTCGACGATCTCGCGCGGCTCGCCCCGCGAGGCCGGGTAGTTTTCTTCCCACGCCTGCTGCGCCAGGTATTGCACGAAGGTGTTCAGGCCTTCGTCCATCCAGGTCCACTGGCGCTCGTCCGAGTTGATGATCATCGGGTAGTAGTTGTGGCCCACTTCATGGATGATCACGCCGATCAGGCCATATTTGGTACGCTTCGAATAGGTCAGCTCGCCGGTCTTCTTGTCCTTCACCGGGCGCGGGCCGTTGAACGAGATCATCGGGTATTCCATGCCGCCCACCGGGCCATTGACGGAGATCGCCGTCGGATACGGGTAGTCGATGCTGTACTTGTTGTACTGCTCGATGGTGTGCACGATGGCTTGCGTGCTGTATTTTTCCCACAGCGGATTGCCTTCCTTCGGATAGTAGGACATGGCCATCACGTCGCTGCCGCCTTTTTTGTAGCCCTGCGCATCCCAGATGAACTTGCGGCTCGACGCCCAGGCAAAGTCGCGCACATTGGCCGCCTTGAAGTGCCAGGTCTTCTGCGCGCGGCTGACCGATTTTTCGGCCGCTTCGGCTTCCTTCTGCGTGACGATGATCACCGGCTTGTCGCTGCCGCGGGCCTGCTCCAGGCGCGCGCGCTGGGCCGGCGTGAGCACCTCCTGCGGATTTTGCAGTGCGCCCGTGGAAGCGACGATATGGTCGGCCGGCACGGTCAGCTGCACGTCGTAGTCGCCAAATTCCAGCGTGAATTCGCCCGAGCCCAGGAACTGCTTGTGCTGCCAGCCGGCCGCGTCGTAATAGGCGGCCATGCGCGGGAACCACTGCGCCACCTCGAACAGGGCGTTCTTGTCTTCTTCAAAATATTCAAAGCCGGCGCGCCCGCCCAGCACCTTCTGCTCGTTGATGCGGTAGTCCCACTCGATCTGGAAGACGAAATCCTGGCCCGGTTTCAAAGGCTGGGGCAGGTCGATGCGCATCATGGTGCGGTTGATGACGTGTTTCAGGCTCTGGCCGTCCGCGCCCTTCAATGCGCGGATATTGAAGCCGCCCTGGAAGTCGCCGCGCGCCAGGATGCCGCGCAGGCCTTCGAATTTCATGGTGTCTTCACCCATGGTTTTGGCCCAGGCCTGGCGCGAGGGCGCGGTGGCCATGCGGCGCGCGTCGGAGTCCGGCTTGTAGATGTTCTGGTCCAGCTGCACCCACAGGTAGCCGAGGGTGTCGGGCGACTGGTTATGGTAGGTGACGGTGCCGCTGCCGGTGATGGTGCGCCTGGCTTCGTCGAGCGTGGCGCGGATGGTGTAGTCGGCGCGCTGCTGCCAGTAGGCGTGGCCCGGCGCGCCGGAGGCGGTGCGGTAGGTGTTCGGGGTGGGCAGCACTTCTTCGAGCTGGCGGAACTTGTCGTCGAAGGGTTCGGCGGCCAAGGCGGAAACGGTAAAGCAAAAAGCCAGGCAGGCCGCGGAGCCGGAAAGAATGCGCATGTTCACCCTGATATTGTTGTAAAGAAATAGTGGCGACTATTCTATATCCGGGGCGGCCTGTTGCTTGTATCGATTTGTAATAAAAAAAGGCGAATATCGCGCCAGCTTTTGCCATGCGCGGTACTCGCCACGTTTCACTTTATTTTGCTCGGGAAAACCGGCGATTTACTAACTTTTCATCAGGCTGGCACGCAGCTGGTCCAGTTGTTGTTTCATATCTACAACTTGGGCCACGCTGCACTGGCTGGCCGTCAGGATGGCTTCGGGCAGCAACGCCGCCTGCTCGCGCAGTTCGCTGCCGGCCGGGGTCAGCGTAATGATGACCTGGCGCTCGTCGCTGACGGCGCGCGCGCGGTTCAGCAGGCTCGCCTGCTCCATGCGCTTGAGCAGGGGCGTGAGGGTGGCCGAGTCGAGGAACAGGCGCTCGCCCACCTCGGACACGCTGAGGCCGTCGCGTTCCCACAACACCATCATCACCAGGTATTGCGAATACGTCAGCCCCAGCTTGCGCAGCAGCTTGCGGTACAGCTTGTTCATGGCAAGCGAGGTCGAGTACAGCGCAAAGCATAGCTGGCTGTCCAGGCGTGGCACCTGGTGCAGGGGGTTGTTGGTATCCATGCACACAGTATATATAGTGCGCTACTTAGTTGCAATCGATTTACAAGCGATTTGCAAGCGACTCCAGTGCTGTCAAGGCTTGCGCATCGAGCCTGAGCGCGCCAGCCGCCACGTTTTCGCGCAAATGCGCCACCGACGAGGTGCCGGGAATCACCAGCACATTCGGTGCGCGCTGCAGCAGCCAGGCCAGCGCCACCTGCATCGGCGTCGCCTGCAGGCGGGCCGCCACCTGGTTCAGGGTATCGGACTGCAGCGGCGAAAAGCCGCCCAGGGGAAAGAACGGCACATAGGCGATGCCTTGCGCGGCCAGCGTGTCGATCATCGCGTCGTCGCCGCGGTGCGCCAGGTTGTACTGGTTCTGCACGCAGACGATAGTCGTGATGGCCTGCGCTTCGGCCACTTGCGCCGCATCGACATTGGACAGGCCGATATGGCGCAGCAGTCCTTCCCGCTGCAGCTGCACCAGCGCCGCCAGCGGTTCGGCCAGCGCGGAGCCGTCCGGGCCGGCGATGCCCGGTGCGCGCAGGTTGACCACGTCGAGCACATCGAGGCCCAGGTTGCGCAGGTTGTCGTGCACGGCGTCGCGCAGCTGCTGTGGCGAGGCGGCCGGCAGCCATGACTGGTCGGCGCCGCGCACGAAGCCGATCTTGGTGACGATGGCAAGACCATCGCGATAAGGGTGCAGCGCTTCGCGGATGATCTGGTTGGTGATGTGCGGGCCGTAAAAATCCGAAGTGTCGATATGGTTGATGCCGAGCTCAATCGCCTCGCGCAGCACCGCCAAGGCGCTGGCGCGGTCTTTTGGCGGCCCCCACACGTGCGGACCGGCCAGTTGCATGGCGCCGTAGCCGATCCGGTTGAAAACGAGGCCGCTTGCGGCGGGCGTGAACTGGTCATGCGATGGCTGGTAGGTGGTCATGGCGGCTCCTGTGGGGTGATGGGATGTGATGGCAACCATGGTAGCCCCGATGGCGCTGTGTGATAATCGGGGCAATCGCGCACAGGCTGTGCGCATTTACGCACAATCCATCATGACTCCCTCCACACCTTCCATGGCCGACCTGGCCACCTTTGCCCAGGTGGCCCAGCACCAGGGTTTTCGCCAGGCGGCGCGCCTGTCGGGCCAGTCGGCGTCGGCCATGAGCGAGGCGGTGCGCCGGCTGGAGCAGCAACTGGGCATCCGCCTGCTGCTGCGCACCACGCGCAGCGTCACGCCGACAGAAGCTGGTGCGCTGCTGCTGTCGCGCTTGCGGCCTGCCTTGAACGAGGTGGCCGGCGCGCTCGACGTGCTGAACGATTTGCGCGACAGCCCG
This sequence comes from Janthinobacterium psychrotolerans, assembly GCF_001677885.1. Classification (GTDB taxonomy): domain Bacteria; phylum Pseudomonadota; class Gammaproteobacteria; order Burkholderiales; family Burkholderiaceae_D; genus Janthinobacterium; species Janthinobacterium psychrotolerans. The sequence continues at coordinate 49,986 of NZ_LOCQ01000051.1, forward strand.
CGCGGCAGCCTGCGCCTGAACGTGCCGGTCAACGCGGCGCGCTTCTTCTTGCAGCCGATGGTGGACCAGTTCCTGCGCGCCTACCCGCACATCGTGGTCGAACTGGTGGTCGATAATAATTTCGTCGATATCGTCGCCAGCGGCTGCGACGCCGGCATCCGCTACGGCGAGCGGCTGGAACAGGACATGATCGCCATTCCGATCGGCCCGCGCACCCAGCGTTTTGCGGTGGCGGGAGCGCCTTCCTACCTGGCGCGGCGCGGCGTGCCCACGCATCCGCGCGATCTGCTGCAACATGCCTGCCTGCTGGGGAAATTCCTGAGCGGCGCGATTCCGCCGTGGGAGTTCGAGCGCGACGGGCAGGCCATCAACGTGGCGCCCGGCGGTCCCCTGATCGTCACGCCGACGGCCGCCGACATGGCGGTCAGCATGGCCGTCGCCGGCCATGGCCTGGTGTATCTGTTTGAAGAATGGCTGCAGCCGTATATCGATGCGGGCCAATTGCAGCCGGTACTGCAGGACTGGGCGAAGCCGTTTCCCGGGCCGTTTATATACTATCCAGGCCGGCGCCATTTGCCGGCGCCGCTGCGCGCGTTTATCGATTTCGTGCAGGCCAATTTTGCTCAACCGATGGTTTAGAACACCTATCAAAACCGTAGCGAGCGGCAGTGAGTTGCGGCTGAGAAGCGGAGCTGTGCGAATGCACAGTGAGCATCGGAGGCCGCAAATCGCGACGCGCAGTAGGTTTTGTTAGGTGTTTGCGTAGCGCTGGCGCAGCAGATTGAGCATCGCCACGTTCTGCTGCCACGCGTCGGCCACCGGCTGCTGCGTCCAAGGCAGCGTTTGCAAGTACGGCGCCGGGCCGAATTCGGGCGTAAACGTCAGCAGCTCGGCACCGGCCGCGCGGCGCAGCGCCACCACCGTGTCCCACCAGGCCAGGTGGGCGTCGAGCGCCTCCTTCGCTTCCGGTGCGCGAAAGTGCGCCACCTGCGGGCCCTGCGCATGGCCCACGCGCGCATGGATATGGCGCACCCGGGGCAGGGTGCGCGCCAGCGTTACTGGCTGGTCCGCCAGCAAGGATTCGCAGGCGCAGCACCAGTGCGACAGGTCGGCCGTCAGCGCCAGCTCCGGGAACCGGTCGAGGTAGGGCAGCAGCAGCATCGGATGGCCGCTGAAACGGCTGCGGTGGATTTCATGGACGATGGGCACGCCATGTCTGGCCGAGATGTCCATCGCCAGTGCGATCAGGTCGGCGTTCTGGGCGACGCTGTAGTAATCCTTGCCCGTGTGCGTGTTGACCAGCAGCGGGCGCGCCAGGCAGGCGTTTTCCAGCAGTTCGGCCAGGGCCGCGCGGTGCTGCGCAAAATCCGTATGGAACACCGTTTCCCACTGCGCGGCGATCAGCGCCAGGCCGGCGTCGGCAATGCGGCCGGTCCATTCCTCGCGCAGGGCCGCATCGAGCGGCAGCGACATTTCGATGCCGTCAAACCCGGCGTCGAGCACCTTGTCGATAAATGCGGCGGCCGGCAGGGCGTTATTGCCCCACTGCGGCGCGAAAAATTGCAGGCGCATCAGACAAAGCCCCGTACCGGCAAGGACGCGTCGCGCTGTATCCAGTTGTGCTTCGCATACTCGGTCTGGCCGTCGGTGGCGTGCAGGGTGTAGGCGTGGCGCGACACGGGCGAGCGGTTCGGCGCGCTGTAGTGCGGCAGCAGGCCGTGGAAGCAGACCAGGGCGCCGGCCTTCACTTCCAGTGGCACGGCGGTGCTGTCGTCGGGCCAGGGCGTGGCGTCGAGTTTTTCCACGCGCACCTGGTCGCCGTTGCGGATAAAGCGCTCGCGCAGCGGGCCGCGGTGGCCGCCCGGTTCGGCCCACAGGCAGCCGTTTTCCAGGGTCGCGTCTTCGAGCGCGAACCAGAAGGTGGTCACGCTGATCGGCGTGGTTTCGAAATACGTGGCGTCCTGGTGCCAGCGCACTTCGCCGCCGATGCCGGGCTGCTTGAAGATATACATCGACTGCCATACCTGCGCCTCCATCAGGCCCAGGTCGTGCGCCACTTGCGCCAGTTCGGGGTCGGCCGAAAAGGCGCGGAACACCGGGTCCAGGTCATGCATGGCGTGGCCGATCTTGTTGATCGACAGCGACTTGGCCTGTTTCAGCTGGCCGTCCGGGCCGAACGCTTCTTCTTCAAAAAAGCAGCGGATGGTGTTGTCGGAGGCGAGGAAATAATCGTTGGTGTTTTTCGCCTGGTCGCGCGTGGTAAAGATCGACTGGCTGACCGTGGGGTCGAATTCGTTGACAATCTGCTCGGCGCGCGCACGCAGGGCGGCGATTTCTTCCAGGCTTTTGAAACCGGGCAGCACCAGATAGCCGTCGCGTTGGTATTGTTCTTGTTGTGCGGTTGTCAGCATGGCGGCGGCTCCGGAAGGTGATGGAAGCCGCCATTGTAGGTTGGGCGAGGACGCCAGACAATCGGGCATCGGTTGACAGATTGTCGCCAAAACGAAGACAATCTTTGATATGGATCAATTGCAAGCGATGGAAATTTTCGTGGAAGTGGCGCAGCAGCGCAGCTTCACTGCGGCCGGCCAGCGCCTGGGCCTGTCGCGCGCCATGGTCAGCAAGACCATCATGCAGCTCGAAGACAAGCTTGACGCCCGGTTGCTGCACCGCTCGACGCGCGAAGTGAGCCTGACGGACGCCGGGCGCGCCTACCTGGCGCCGTGCATGGCCACCGTCAGCCAGGCGCAGGAAGCGGCGCGCAGCGTGGCCCATGTGGCGCAGGCGGGCGCGGCGCTGGCCGGACCCTTGCGCATCCAGGCGCCGTCCAGCTTTGGCAGCGCCTGGCTGGCCGACGCCGTGGCGCGCTTCAGCCTGCTGCATCCGCAACTGCGCGCCGAACTGTTTGTCGACGACGCCCTGCTCGACCCGATACGCCATGGCTTTGATCTGACGATACGCGTCGGCGGCATTCCCGACAGCAGCGCGCTGGCGATGCGCCCGCTGGCGCCGTGCCGCGCGGTGCTGTGCGCCAGCCCGGCCTACCTGGCGCAACACGGCGTGCCGCGCACGCCGCAGGATTTGCTGAGCCACCAGTGCCTGCATTTCAGCCACCTGACCGACGGCACGAACTGGCATTTTCAACGCGGCGAGGGAAGCGGCCTGGAAGAGATGAGCGTGCGCGTGCAGGCCGGCTTTACGGCCAATAACGGCCTGGTACTGCAGCAGGCCGCAAAGCAGGGCCTGGGCATCGTCTACAGCACCACCTTCCTTGCCTGGCGGGCCTTGCTCGACGGCAGCCTGGTGCCGGTGCTGGCGGGCTGGTCGCTACCCTTGAACTACCTGAGCGCGCTGTATCCGGCCAGCCGGCAATTGTCGCCCAAGGTGCGCGCGCTGATCGATTTCCTGGTGCTGGAGTACCAGCCGGTGCCGCTATGGGACCGCGAACTGGCGGCGGCCGGGATTGTGTAATTACGGCGCCAAACGCTGGCGTTCGCGCCGTGGCGGCGCCGGCCGCTGCAAGGCAGGGGAATTTGCCGCGCCGGTCTTGAACACCGCCATCGCCTGCGCCAGCGTGCCCGCCTGCTGCTGCATGCTTTCGGCCGCCGCCGACGATTGCTCGACCAGCGCCGCGTTCTGCTGGGTCATCTGGTCCATCTGCGTGATGGCCATGTTGACCTGCTCGATGCCGGCGCTCTGCTCGGCGCTGGCGGACGTGATCTCGGCCATGATGTCGGCCACCTGGCGCACGCTGGTGACGATTTCTTCCATCGTCTTGCCCGCTTCATCGACCAGTGCGCCGCCTTGCTCGATCTGCGTGACGGAGTCGCCGATCAGGGTCTTGATTTCCTTGGCCGCGCCCGCGCTGCGCTGGGCCAGGTTGCGCACTTCGGTGGCGACGACGGCAAAGCCGCGGCCCTGCTCGCCGGCGCGCGCCGCTTCCACGGCGGCGTTCAGCGCCAGGATATTGGTCTGGAAGGCGATGCCGTCGATGACGCCGATAATGTCGGCGATCTTGCGCGAGCTGTCCTTGATGCCGTTCATGGTGGTCACTACCTGCTCGACCACATGGCCGCCGCGTCCGGCCACGGTGCTGGCCGAAATCACCAGCTGATTGGCGTGGCGCGCGTTGTCGGCATTCTGGCGCACGGTGGAGGTGAGTTCTTCCATCGAACTGGCGGTTTCCTCCAGCGAACTGGCCTGCGATTCGGTGCGGTTCGACAAGTCGGCATTGCCGGCGGCAATTTCCTGCGAGGCCGTGTTGATGGTGTCGCTGGAACCGCGCACGTCGCTGACCATGCTGGAGAGCTTGCCGTTCATCTCGGCCAGCGCGCGCAGCAATTGACCCGCTTCGTCGCGCGCCGTGCTGGTGACGGTGGAGGTCAGGTCGCCGTCGGCCACCTGGCGCGCCAGTTGCACCGCTTTGGCCAGCGGCACCGTGATCGAGTTCGCCAGCAGCGACGCGCATACCAGCACGAACAGCACCATCAGCACCGTCAGCACCAGCATCAGGGTGCGGCTGGTTTCATAGATCTGCTGGATCTCCTGCGCGCGGCGGTTGATGTCCTCGCGTTCGAATTGCAGCAGTTCCTTGATCTTGTCGGCATAGTTTTTTGCGACCGGCGAAAATTTGATGTCGACCAGGGTCGAGGCTTTTTCCGATTCGCCCTGTTTTTTCAGCGCCAGGATTTCATCGCGCGAGGACAGGTACTGCTTGCGCAGCTCGCCCAGCTCGCCCCAGATCTTTTGTTCTTCCGGCGTATTGATGGATGGCTCGATCAGCTTTTGCAATGCCGACGAGTTGCGCGTCGATTCGGCGACATCGGCGGCAAAGAATTCGTTGAGCGAACCGTCGCTGCTCTTGGCAATGGCCAGGCTGCGGCGGATGCCGGCAAACACATTGCGGTACCAGTCGCTGATATGGCGCTCGCTGGCCAGCGGCTCGTCGAGCAACTGCCGGGTCGATTCGGCGACCGTATGCAGGCGGGCAATGCCGATGCCGATCGCCAGCAGGGAGCACAGCAGGACGACGGCAAAACCGAGCAGCAAGCGCCTGCCGATGGTGATGTTATTGATAGAGGAAAGCATGGAACTGACTCCAGGGGATGATTTTGTTCGGAATGCAGTTTGCCGGCCGGCCTGGATGGTCAGGGCTGGCGCTCGGTGGGCTGGGAGGGGGCAACACTGCGGAGCGCAGAATATAGCTCAACTACTTTCCCTAAGGAAAAGTTTATGTAATTAATATCTCATTTTGACATGCAGGTGTTGTATCGATGTTGAATGTCGGCGCAGCAGACGGCGTTTCCCTGTCTTTTGGCAGGGAAGCCGGAAGAATGAACGTGGTGGAAAACGGCTCAGACCTGCCAGGCGCCGTCGGCGTAGACTCTTTCGTCGTCGAGATACACCGCTTCGGTCACGGCAAAGATATCGACGTGGTAGCGCGCTTCCTTGCGCTTGAATTGCGGCTTGCTGTAGACGCCATGCTTGGCGCCCAGCGACAGGTGGATGCCGCACATGCGCTCGTAGGTGCCGATATCGTTGACCAGCTGCTCGCGCGTAAAGGCGCGGTTCATGCCGAAGCCCAGCTCGCGCACCCACACTTCGCCTTCGTGGGCGCGGATAATGTCCAGCATTTCCAGGAAGGCCGGCGTGGCGTGTTCGGTGCCGGTGACCCGGCCTTTTTCAATGATCAGGGTGACCGGCGTGTCCGGGCGGTTGACCATGAATCTGGTATCGCCAAAGACAAAGATGCGTACGCGGCCGTTGACCGCCTCCAGGTCTTGCGCCTCGGTAAAGACCTCGCCCAGCGGAAACTGGCCGCCGATATTGTTCATGCCGCTGTAGTCGCCGATATTGAGCTTGGCCGATTCGAATGGGGAAGCGAACACCAGTTGTTCGCCGCCGCTGTCGACCATGCCGTGGCGGGCGCGGTCGATGCGTGTTTTCAATGCATGGCCGACGCCGCGGTAATACGCGGGGTCGTAGGCCAGCGAGGCGATATAGTGCAAGCCCTGCACGCCGGGCATGCGCGACAGGTGCACGTGTTCGATCACCTTCAGGCCGCGCTTGAACAGTTCGATGCGGATGCGAAACGCTTCCAGGCGGAAGCTGGTCGACTGGATCAGCACCACCAGGCTGCCGGCCGGCAGCGCGGCAAAGGCGGCCAGGACGGCCTCTGGCGTGACGTCGTCGAAATCGATGAAGGTGGCGTCAGGCAAGGCCAGCCGGTAGGCGTCGGTCAGCACCAGGTTGAGCCAGCTGTGCTTGTCGCACACGACCAGCGCCGGTTCGTCGGGCCGGTGGCAGATGGCCATGGCCAGCAGGTCGGCCACGTTTTGCGCCGCCACTTCGGTGGCGGCGGCGCTGATGGCGTCGAGCCGGCTGGTGTCATTGTCTGGAAGCGTCATGATGGGAAAGTCGGGGCAGGTAGGCGGGAACCGTGCATTATAAGGCGCAGGCCGGCTGTCTCGCCATTGGCCATCAGAACGATACCGACCATCTGATTACCTTGTGTAGTGCTTAGGGGCAATGTATTATTTGTAAAACAGCCTGCCGCCGACAGTGGCAGTGCGACATCAACAGAGTAATGTTAAGAGTGCTGCGATGAGCTTGATTGGACAAGATATCCCGATGGAACGGCCCGATACCGACGGCCGCGCTGCCCTGCTGGTGCCCGTTACCGGCGTCAAGGAAGATGTCCTGATGACGATACGCAAGGGCGCCGCCATTGTCGGCTTCGCCAACCACGACCGTACCGTCACCGTCTATTTCGAGAGCAACCGCTTCGACGATCCCATGCTGGCCAAATGGGAACACAAGGCGCGCAAGGCCTATGACCGCCTGGTCGAGAACTCGCCCACGGTGTCAAAAATGACCACCAGCCCCGCCAACTTCGAGCAGGTCGGCTATATCAACGGCAAGGGCATCACCATCCGCCGCATGGAGAGCCTGAAGCGCTGGCTCGAATATTCCGATGCGATGGCCTCGTGCCCGGAAACGGAGATCGTGCCCCGAACGGTCGTCGCCAAGGTTGACGTCGTCAAGGCATAAGCCCCATCAAACGACGGTGATGCTGGCCTGCGCCTTGAGCGGGCAGGGCAGGCTGTCGTCAAACGTCAGTTCGATGGCGCTGGCGACGAACATGCCGCCGATATGCTGGGCGGCGATTTCGGGCGGGGTGCCGGGCTTGGTCAGGTTGACGTCCTGGGCAAACACGAACACCCTCCAGGCGCCATGGACCTGCTGGCCGTATTTCAGCAGCAAGCGATAGGCTTCCTTGAGGTTCAGGCTGGCGGCATAGACGCCATCGTTCGCGCCCGGGTCGAAGCCCAGGCCATCGTCGACCAGCGGCTGGACAAAGTACAGCCCCTGCGGCGCCTGGAACAGGGCAAACGCATACAGCTCGTTGCCTCGGAACAGTTCGTTGTGTTCGCGCCGGAAGCTGGCGCGCAGCCATAGCGGCTCGAACGCCGGCACCACGGCCGGCGTGTCGGTTTCCACCGGGCCTGCCACATGGAGATTGACCTGGGTTTCGCTGACCGCATGCTGGTAGTTGCCGCCGCTGGTAAAACGTTCGTATTGCCATTTGACGTCGGCCGTGTAGGGCCGGCCCGCATTCGGCGCTTCGGGCAACACCCATTGCGCCACCACCCGTTCGCCCAAAGTCAGCTCGCCGGCCGCAGGCGGCGTGGCTGCCTGGCCACGCCAGAACGGATCGGCCGCGTCCGAACAGGCCACGGCAATCGCGCCCGAGGCAATCGCCGAGGCCACGCCGGCCACCGTGTATTCGGGCGCGCCGGACGCGGCTCCTTCTGGCGAGCAGCAATTGACGCTGGGGTCGGTCTCCTCGACTTCGCCGCCCACGCTGAAGCTGGCCTGGCCCGCGCCCTGGGCCGCCGCGATAATGGCCACCAGCGCGGCGATGATGGCGACGATAATGGCCAGCACCTTCCACCACGGATCGGAAAACGGCAGTTCGCCATGCGTGCCCGCATAGGCGGGATTGGGCGCCCAGGCCAGCGTAAAGCCGGTCGGCACCACCGGCCCCAGCCAGGGCGGACAGCGGCATTGCTTGCCGTCGGAGGTGCCCCAGCCCTTGCCGGGCAAATGGCCCTGCGGCTTCGACAGGGTCAACGTGCCTTCCTCGATGGCGCAGGTATAGGTATTGCTGGTGCTGTCGAAACGCGTTTGCGAGACAAACATCTGCTGGATCGAGCGGCGCGGCGTGTGGCCGTCGGCCCTGGCGACAAAGCTGACCAGGCGCTTGCCCGGCGCCGCATGCTCGAAGTTGGCGTCCCACATCACCAGCATGGCGGCGCCGGCCGGGATGCTGGCAAAGAAAAACGTGCGCGCCACCGGCACGATGCCGGGGTCGCCCACGCTTTCGAGGTAGACCGTGACGTTGGTCAGCGCCGCGCCCGACATATTGCTAATGTGGGCGGCGATGCGCAGATGATAGAGGGCATTGTCGAAGATGCCGTCGGGCATCATGATATTGGTGACGGGTTCGATCGCGAAGGGCCGCGTCAGCACTTGCATGGGGGTGTCGCTCATGATGGAGTCTCCTGTTTGCCGTCTTCGACGGCGTCGACCAGCACATAGCTGACGCCGCCGATGACCTTGCCATCGATGGTTTCCAGCACCCGCAGCAGCGCGTATTCACCGTTCGCCAGTTCGCTGGCGCGCAGGTTCAGGTAGACGGGCACGGCGCGTCCGCGCGGCACCGCGACGTCCAGTTTCTGCTCGCCCTGTTGATCGTCGCAATACGGCGTGCGTGACAGGCCCGCCTCGATCTTTGCGGCCCTGGCGGGGCGCCACTTTTCCAGGCCCAGGGTGGCCAGCACGGGTTCGGGCAGTTCGCCGCCCTGTTCCAGTTGCAGCACCACCCGCTTGTCCTGGCGCGGCAGCGCCGCCACGCTGATGGCCAGCAGCTGTGCGCGCCGCGCCGCCTGCACCACGGTGACGTTGCGCTGGGCGATCTGTGCGTGGTGTTGCGGCTGGAAGGCAAAGCCGGTGGGCAGCGGGTCGGGCAGGGCGTTGACGTCGCCCGGCCCGTGCGCGACGGCCAGCAGGCATTCATGGCCGCCGTTGACGATGACGGGAAACCAGGGCACCAGGCACAGCACGTCCTGGCTGGCGCCGGGCGCCAGGTCGGCAAATGCCGAGCCTATCCTGGTGGCGACGCCGACGGCGATCTGGCCGGAAGGGTCGGCCCAGTAAAAATCCACGCGCACGCCGTTGGAGCTGCTGTTGCCGGTATTGTGCACACGCGCCCACAGGTAGTTGTTGCTGCCGGCCACCGGTGCGCCCGGCGCGCCATTCGGGTCATTGCCAGGCACAACCCAGATAGCGGCGCTGTCCCACCACCAGGGCTGGCCGTCTTCGATGATCAGGTGGGCTGGCATTTCATTCTCCCGTGGTTGGCGTGCTACCAGCTTAGGCCGCCGCGCCCAGTGGCGATTGATCGGTGTCAAAGCGCTGGCGTCACGCGCCGCCAGGGTCCCGTAGGGTAATATTGCAGCAGAACGCAGCCGGGATCTGGCGACAGCATTGGCCGCGGCGTTCACCATGATGGATGCTTGAAAAAAGTAAAAAAGGTAGAACGTGCTTGAACCCGTAAACAATCGTTGCATCAACGCCGCCTGTGGCAAGCCGTTGCTGCTGCGCGTGGCGTATTGCCCGTTTTGCGGCACGGCCCAGGCGGCGGCGCCCGCAGCGGTGGCGCCGCCGCCCGTCGCGCCGGCCGTGATGCCGCCGCCGATACCGCCGCAATGGCGGCCGATGCCGCCGGCGTCCGTCCTTGCGCCACCTGTCGCGCCGCAAAGCGATCCCGCGCCTGCGCCACCGCCGATCAGGGACGCGCCCCAAAAACCTGCCGTATTTCGCTCCGTGCCGCCACCGCGCGCGCCGGTGCGACTGCGTACCTGGCTGCTGGCGGCCGCCGCCCTGGTCGGTATCTGGTTCGTCAACAAGCCCGTCGACAAGCCGGCCAGCGTGGCCGAGCAGGTGCAGGCGGCCACGGCGCTGGCGCAGCAGTGCGACCTCGACGGTGCGCGCAGCGCGCTGGCCGTGCTGAAGAGCGCCAAGGCGCCAGCGGCGCAGATCAAGCGCCTGCAGGCCAGCATCACCGGTGCGGCCGCCAGCTGCGACAAGCGGCAAAAGCGCGCCCAGGCCTGGGAGCAGGTGGTGCTGGCCAGCGCCCAGGCGTTTGACGCCGGCAAGCCCGAGCTGGCGGCCACGCGGCTGGCGGCCTATGTCAAACGCTGGGGCGAGGATGCCGACACCATCGAACTGGACGCGCGCATCAAGGTGGCGCTGGCCAGCCGCGAGCTCGACAAGGCGGACGCTTGCCTGGCCGGGGCCGACCATCGCTGCATGGAAAAAAGCCTGCTGGCGGCCGAGCGCTACAAGCGTCCCGAACTGGCGGCCCGCACCAAAGCCTTGCGCGCCGCGCTGTCGCAGCTGCTCGAACGCGCGCTGCTGGACGGCGCAGCGCCGCCCTGAGCCTTGCAGGGGCGCTGAAACCATTGCTTACAAACTGGTGACCAAAAGCCCATGCTTATGTGCGGTGGCGTACGCTGAAAAAAAATCCCGCAGTGTATATTGCAGCCTGATCTGTTGGTTTTAATAACAATGAAAGGGAATATCATGAAAGCAACTAAACACCTGATGACGATGTGCGCCGCCGGCATGATGGTCGTGGCGCTGGCCGCATGCCAGAAGAAGGATGACATGTCGACCAAGGGCCCGGCCGAGACGGCTGGCGCGCAAATCGACGCCACCGCCGCCAAGGCCGAAGCCGATGTGAAGGCGGCCGCCGCCAACGCCGACGCCAAGATGAGCGCAGCCGCAGCGGAAACCAGCGCCAAGATGGACCAGGTTGGCGCCGACGCCAGCGCCAAAATGAATGAGGCGGCAGACGCGGTCGGCAAGAAAGTCGAACGCGCAGGCGAAAAGATGCAAGAGTCCGCAAAGAACTAAGTTCAGCGCTGTCCGCGATGGCCGGCCCGCCCGGCCATCGCAGCGTTGTTCAAGCCGCCGCGCGCGGCAAGCCGTTTTGTGGTCCCGGCACCACATTCAAGTCGACCACCCCGTTGCGCCACGCGCGTTCCAGGTCCTGCTCCACCACTTCCAGGGTCATGCCTTCCATTTGCTGAACTCCCCGCACGCCATAGGCGCGGTTGCGTCCGTGTGCCTTGGCCAGGTACAGCGCCATGTCGACCAGGTTGACGCTGCGTTCCCATGACAGCGGTTGTCCCAGCGGCGTCAATGGATAGGGCGCGAAGCCGATCGACACGTGCACCTGGATGGCCTGGCCCTGGTAGACGACGCGCTGTGCGCCGATGCCGTCGAGCACCCTTGCGGCGATATGGTCGAGGCTGCCGCGCGTGACGGACGGCAAAAAGGCGAGGAACTCTTCGCCGCCCCAGCGCACGATCATGTCCGTTTCGCGCAGCACCTCATGCAAGGTGGCGGCGATGGTGGTGAGCACCAGGTCGCCCGCCGCATGGCCGTACCGGTCATTGATCTGCTTGAAATGGTCGACATCGAGCAGGAACATGGCCGCCACCAGGTCGCTGTCCTTGTACGCGCCGGGCGCCGGCACGGTCACGGCATGGTGGCGCATGAACTCTTGGAAGTGGCGGCGGTTGTACAGCGCCGTGAGCGGATCGCGCGAACTCTGGTGCGCCAGTTCCTGGTTCTTTTCCTGCAATTGCACATTGGCGTGGCGTACCTTGCGGTACAGCAAGCCGACGATGACGGCCGCCAGCGCCATCACCAGCGCCAGCAACCACCACACGCGCTGCTGCAGGCGGCGGTTGTCCAGTTCGGCGCTCTTGACCTGGTTTTCCCGGCTCAGCAACTCGATCTGGCGCTGCTTCTTTTCCGTCTCGTATTTTTCCTGCAATTCATACACGGCTTTTTGCCGCTGCTGCTCGAACAGCTGATTGGACAGCTTGCGCTCGCGGTGATAGGCCGTCACGGCGCCCTTCATGTCGCCGGCTTTTTCCAGCGCCATGCCATATTCAAGCAGCACCGCCTGCATGTCGGGCTTGTTGTCCATCAGGTTGTAGTAAGCCAGGCCGCTCTCGACGATCTGCTTGCCTTCTTCGTGGCGCCCCATGGCAATCAGGGCCTGGCCGATATTGAGGCGCGCCGTCGCCTGCACGTCGTCATTGCGCACCAGGCGCGCGGCCGCCAGGGCCTCGTTGCCGTAGCCCAGCGCGCGCTGGAAATCGCCCTGTTTCAGGTAGCTGTCCGACAGGTTGACCAGGGTGGTCGCCACCATGGTCCTGGCGCCCAGCCGGCGTTCCAGGGCCAGTGCCTCGAGCAGCGCGCGCTGGCCGCGCTGCGGCTGGTTGGCGTCGAGCGCCAGGCCGTATTCGGTATTTTTTGCCTGCGCCAGGCGGCCAGGCGAATCGAGCTTGCCGGCCACGGCCAGTAATTCGTCGAGCACCCTGAAGCCCTTGCCGTACTCGCGCATCTGCGTGTACAGCAAGGTCAATGCATTCAGGGCCGCCGCCAGGGTGGCGGGCGAGTCGCTCTGGCGCGCCAGGTCCACCGCCGTCTGCAGCTTGGCCAGGGCGGCCGGAAAATTGCCTTCCTCGGCCCAGGACTGGCCGGCGCTGATGGTGGCCTGCACGCGCAGCTGCAAGTCGCCGGTGCGGTTGGCGATGGTTTCGGCCTCGAAGGCGAACAAGTGCGAGGCGCGGCGCTCGCTCAGGGCAAAGCTGATATAGGCCTTGCTGAGCAGCGCCTTGGCCAGCGCCACGTCATTGTGGCGCCGGGTGGCGTCCAGGATCAGGTCTTCGACCAGTTGCAGGGCGATATCGTTCTGCCCCAGCCGCATATGGGCATTGCTCAGCTGGGTAATATATTCGGCGCGCAAGGTCAGCGGCGCACTGAAAGCCTCGATTTCGATGTCTTTCAGGCGCTGCAGCGCGCGCTCGGGCACGAAGCGGCCGTCCTCGCGCAAGGCGTCCAGGCGCTGCTGCAACTGCGGGCTGGCGCCGGCCAGCGCGGGCAGCAGGCAACACAGCGCCAGCAGCCATGCTGCGCGCCGCCTGCCTTGCCGTGCTGTCCTGTTCAATGCCATGCCTGCCAATGCGCCACTCCCGACTTCCTATTTCTTTGCAAGTAATTATATTATGTTGCAACAAAGAAATTTCGAGCGCGCGTTATATTTTCAGCAAAGTGCACACTTTACTGTGCCAGTTGTTGCAACAAATAAAGTCGTTGATATAAACCGTTTTCGACCTGCATCAGCTCTTCGTGCGGCCCCGCTTCCGTGATGCGGCCATGGTTCAGCACGATGATGGTGTCGGCGTCGCGGATGGTCGAGAGCCGGTGCGCAATCGCGATAATGGTCACCTTGCCGCGCAATTCGTTCAGCGCCAGCTGCACGATCTGCTCGGTCTGGCTGTCGATGCGCGAAGTCGCTTCGTCGAGCAGCAGGATGCGCGGCTGGCCGGCCAGCGCGCGGGCGATCGCGATCAGCTGCTTCTGGCCCGACGACAGGCGCGAGCCGCCTTCGCCCAGCGGCGTGTCGTAGCCATCTTCGAGCGCCGCGATAAAGTCGTGCGCATGCGCCGCGCGCGCGGCCTGCTCGATCTGCGCCTGGCTGTAGCCGCGGCCCATGTCGATGTTGTCGCGCGCCGATGCCGCCAGCAGGAAGGGGTCTTGCGGCACCAGCCCCACGTCGGCGCGGAAGCGCTCGTTGTCTATGCTGTCAAGCAGCATGCCGTTGATGGCGATGCGGCCCTGCGTGACCGGATAAAAGCGCAGCAGCAGCGACAGCAGGGTGGACTTGCCACTGCCCGTATGGCCGACGATGCCGAAGAACGCACCTTGGGGAATGGTCAGTGACAGGTCGTGCAGCACCGGCTGGTTTTCCACGTAGGCGAACGTCAGGTGCGCGATATCGACCGCCGGCGTGCCGGCGGCGACGGGGCTTTCCGGTGCGCCGGCGGCCTTGCCTGGCGCGTGTTCCAGCGCCTGGTGTTCGTCAAGCAGGGCCGAGACGCGGGCGGTGGCCACCACCGACTGCTGCAGCTGGCTGAACTGCATGGTGATCTGGATCAGCGGTTCGATCACGCGCGCGATATAGCTGATGAACGCATACAGCACGCCCACTTCGACGGCGCCCATCTCGCGCTGGCCGAAGCTGAAGATGACCACCGCCAGCAGCACGATATTGAGCATGTCGAGCGCGGGGCGCAGCAGCCAGGCGTTGGCGCGCAGTTCGTGCATGCGCGCCGCGTAATGATCCTGGTTGATGCCGGTGAAGCGCTGGCCGAAGCGGCGTTCGGCATTGTTCGCCTGCAGCACGCTCATGCCGCCGATCGATTCGGCGATCTGGCCGTTGATCTCGCTGCGCAGGGCGCGCGCGCGCGTCACGGCCGGCGCGCTCCAGCGCTGGTACAAAAAGACGATCACCAGCACCGCCGGCAGCAGCGCCAGCACGATCAGCATCAGCCGCCAGTCCAGGAACGCCATGGCGGCCATGGTGCCGATCAGCACGATGGAGCTGTCGAGGATCACGAACAGCACCTGCACGTACAGCGATTTCACCGCTTCGGTGTCGTTGGTGACGCGGCTGACCAATTGGCCCGTGATGGCGCGGTCGAAGAACGCCATCGGCAGGCGCAGCACGTGCTGGTAGACGGTTTCGCGCAGGCGCTGCACCGAGCGCATCGCCAGGCCCGACAGGCGCACCAGCTGCAGGTAGCGCAGGCCCGAAGCGATCCAGCCGGTCAGCAGACAGCCGCCGAGCAGCAGCGACATGCGGGTCCAGTCCAGGTTGCGCGGCAGCAGGTGCTGGTCGATCAGCGCCTTGCCGAGGATGGGGCCGGTTACTTCCAGCGCGGCGGCGATGATCAGCCACAGCGTGGCCCAGTACAGGTGGCGCAGGTCGGGCGCGGCGGCGCGGCGCAGCAGGCCGATGGCCTGCATCGCCTGGCGGCGGACCTGGTCTTGCGTGTCCGTTGCCGGCACGGTGTCAGTTGGCATCAAGGCTGGCCTCCAGTTGTTGATAGCGCCACTGGCTGGCATACCAGCCATCGTGCTGCAGCAGTTGTTCGTGGCTGCCCGTTTCGGTGATGCGGCCATTGCGCAGCACCAGGATCAGGTCGGCGTTGACGACGGCGCTCAGGCGGTGGCTGGCGATCATGGCGCTGCGCTCGGGACGCGCGCGGCGCAGTTGTTCCAGGTGCTGCAGGATGCGCGTCTCGGTGCCGGTGTCGACCGCCGACAGGGCGTCGTCGAGCAGCAGCAAATCGTTGTCGGCCAGCAGCGCGCGGGCGATTGCCACGCGCTGGCGCTGGCCGCCGGACAGGGTAATGCCTTTTTCGCCGACCTGGGTTTCATAGCCGTCCGGGAACTGCAGGATATCGTCGTGGATGTCGGCCAGTTCAGCCGCGTGCTCCACTTCCTGGCGCGTGGCGCCGGGGCGGGCCAGGGCGATATTGTCGGCAATCGTGGCGGAGAATAAAAACGACTCCTGCGGCACCCAGCTGATCGCCGCGCGCAGCGCATGCAGGGTGTAGGCGGCCAGCGGCTGGCCGCTCCAGGTGGCCTGGCCCGCTTGCGGCGTGACCTGGCGCAGCAGCACGCGCAGCAGGGTCGACTTGCCGCTGCCGGTCGGGCCCACCAGGCCCAGGGTCTGGCCCGGCTCCAGGCGCAGCGCGATGTCCGCCAGCGCCGGCGCGGTCTGGCCCGCATAAGCGAAGCCGATGTGTTCCAGCTGCAAAGGGCCGGGCGGCAGCGTGGCGATGGTGCCGTGGTCGTCGATGGCCAGCGGCGCGTCCAGCATCGGTTGCAGCCGCTGCCAGGCGGCGCGGCCCCGTTCGATCAGCGACAGTACCCAGCCGGCGGCAAACATCGGCCAGATCAGCTGGCCCAGGTACATCGAAAAGCTGGTCAGCGCGCCGATGGTCAATTGATCGTGCCAGACCAGGTAGCCGCCCAGGCCCAGCGTCAATGCGGTGGCGGCGGTCAGGGTCAGGCCGACGGCCGGCTCGTACGCCGCTTCCCAGCGCTGCGCCGTCAGGCTGGCGTTGGCCGCATGGCCGGCCAGGGTGGAAAACTGCGCGCTGCTGCGCTGTTCCAGGCCCAGTGCGCGCAAGGTGCGCACGCCCGACACGGATTCCTGCACATGGTCGTTCAGCGCCGAAAAGCGTTGCAGTGAGTCGGTCGACGCGGTGTGGATATGGCTGGAAATGCGCCAGAAGGCCAGTCCCATCAGCGGGAAGGGCAACAGGGCGATGCAGGCCAGGCGCCAGTCCACGCCCAGCAGCATGATGCCCAGCACCATCAGCAAGGTCAATGTGCCGTCGAAGCCGGCCAGCATCGCTTCGCCGGCCGCCATTTCGATGGCGTCGATATCGTTGGTGGCCAGCGCCATCAGGTCGCCGGTGCGCTGGCCCTGGTAGAACGCCGCGCCCTGCTGCGACATGCGGGTATAGAAACGCGTGCGCAGCATCACGCCGAGCTGGTAGGCGGCCTTGAACAGGGTGATGCGCCAGCCGACGCGCAGGAAATAAATGACCACGCCGACCGCCAGCAGGGTCAGCAATTCCAGCCACAGCTGGGACGTGCTCATGGTGTGGGCGGCCAGCGCGTCGATGATGGCGCCGATGCGGCGCGGTATCCACACGGTCAATGTGGCCACGCCGGTCAGCATGACGGCGGCGGCGGCGTAGGCCGGCCAATGCTGGCGCACGAAGCCGGCGATGAGCCTCGATAAACTCATGGTTACCTTTGTCTTGTATTGATTTGTTAGCGGGGTGTCGCGGGGCGGACGGAAGAGGCGCGCGGACGGAAAGTTCGCACAGGATACAACAAGGCGCGAAAACGCGCTGCGCGTGACGGTGCAAACCGCGCAGGAAAAACAGGCAAAAAACGGGCCGTAGCCCGTTGTGGTGGTGCGCCGGAGTTGCCCGGCGATTACTTGCGCTTGCCCTTGGCCGCAGGCTGTATCGCTGCCTTGCTGGGGCCGCCTTGCTTGTTGGCCGGCTTGCTGGCCACCGGTGCCGCCTTGGCCGTGGCCTTGACGGCGGCCGGCACTTTGGCCGGTGGCGCGGCGATGGCGGCCGGCGCCGAGGCGGCGATCGGCAGGGTGGCGGCCAGCGGCAGCGGCGCAGGCGCGGCCGGTGACGGTTCGGCCACCGGGGCCAGCACGGCGGCCGGCGCTGGCGCAGATTCAGGCTCGGATGCCGGCTCGGATGCCGGCGCAGGCTCGGCTTCCGGCGCAGACACCGCTGCCGGCACCTCGATGACGGCTTCCACCTCGACCTGCGCGGTGGTGTTTGCCGGCGCAGCGGCTGTATCTGCGGCCGGGCTGGCGTGATCGAGCCTGGCCTTGGCCGCTTCCAGCAATTGGGCCTGGGTACGCGATGCGATGCCGAACAGTTCACGGCTATAGGCCAGCACGCTTTCGATGCCCGGCTGGGCCTGGCTGGTGCTGTAGCTGAGGAACTCGCGCGCATCGTTTACGGCCAGCAGGTGCTGCGCGGTGCCGGTGCTCCTGGCAATGGCGGCCTTGCTGGCGCCGAGGTGGAGGGCGATGATTTTTTCGGCACCGTCAAACACGGTATGGCCGAAGGTGCTGAACAGCTGCAACTGCGTTTCCCATTGCGATTTTGCCGCGCTGGATAATTGTTGTGGAAGCGGAAACATATTTACTCCTTGTCCGGATTAAAATGCTGGCAAAACGCTGCTCACATGCAGTCCGCGTTTTGTAGAGTTTGATGATGCTTAAGCGTGTATACGCGTTGTCGATATCTTTTTTGATGCAACGCAATATGAATATTCTAGCGGTGATTCGTGTTGGTTGAAAGCTATTTCGAACGGTGCGGTGGCCGCGCCACAGGCCAATTGATTGGCTTTTCCGTTTTTCATGGCGATTTGCGGCGACGCAAGATGCTTGTTTTATGGTTATGCTTGTAAAGCGTTTTTACTTTATATTCGTGCAGTGCAACATTTTGCCACTCTCTTGCCAGGAATCCCATGGACCTCCTTATCCGCAACGCCAGCCTGCCCGATGGACGCACCGCCATCGATATCGCCATCGACCAGGGCCGCATTGCCGCCGTCGGCCCGGCCCTGCCCGTCACGGGCGCGCGCGAAATCGACGCCGAGGGCGACCTGGTCACGCCGCCGTTTGTCGACGCCCACTTCCATATGGACGCCACGCTCAGCTACGGCTTGCCGCGCGTCAATGCTTCCGGCACCTTGCTGGAGGGCATCGCACTGTGGGGCGAACTGAAACCGGCACTGACGCAGCAGGCGCTGGTCGAGCGCGCGCTGCAGTATTGCGACTGGGCCGTGGCGCGCGGCCTGCTGGCGATCCGCTCCCACGTCGATATCTGCGATCCGCGCCTGCTGGCGGTCGAAGCGCTGCTCGACGTCAAGCGGCAAGTGGCGCCGTATCTGGACTTGCAGCTGGTGGCGTTTCCGCAGGACGGCATCCTGCGCAGCGCGGGCGCTTTCGACAACCTCAAGCGCGCCATTGCCATGGGCGTCGACGTGGTCGGCGGCATTCCGCATTTCGAGCGCACCATGGCCGACGGCGCCGAATCGGTGCGCCTGCTGTGCGAATACGCCTGCGAACAGGGACTGATGGTCGACATGCATTGCGACGAATCGGACGATCCGCTGTCGCGCCATATCGAAACCCTGGCTTTCCACGCGCAGCGCCTGGGGATGCAGGGCAGGGTGACCGGCTCGCACCTGACCTCCATGCATTCGATGGACAATTATTATGTGAGCAAACTGCTGCCGCTGATCCGCGAAGCGGGCGTGGCGGCCATCGCCAATCCGCTGATCAATATCACCCTGCAGGGCCGCCACGATAGCTATCCGAAGCGGCGCGGCATGACGCGCGTGCCCGAGATGCTGGCCGCCGGCATCCCGGTCGCCTTCGGCCACGACTGCGTGATGGACCCGTGGTACAGCCTCGGTTCGGGCGACATGCTGGAAGTGGCGCACATGGGCCTGCACGTGGCGCAGATGACGGGCCAGCAGGCCATGCACGACTGCTTCCTGGCGGTGACCGAAACGCCGGCCGCCATCCTCGGCCTGGACGGCTATGGCATCGCGCCCGGCTGCCATGCGGACCTGGTGATGCTCGACTGCGGCTCGACCGTCGAAGCGCTGCGCCTGCGCGCGGCGCGCCGCCTGGTGCTGCGCCGTGGGCAGGTGATCAGCGAGTCGCCGCGCGCCAGCGCCCGCCTGCAACTGCCGGGCCGGCCCGAAACGGTCAACTTCCGCCAGGGGCGCTGATACAATCGGCCATGACTTGCTATCGGGAGCAGCACCTTGAAAGAAATCGAGATCCGTCCGGCCGTCGAAGCCGACTTCGACGCCATGTGGGCCATCTTCCGCACCCTGGTCGCTGCGGGCGACACCTACACGTTTGATGCCGCCACCACGCGCGAGGCCTGCCATGCTTACTGGTTCGGCCCCGGCGTACAAAGCTTCGTGGCCATGATGGGCAGCGAGCGCCTGCTGGGCATGTACAAGCTGGTGGCCAACCAGGCCGGCCACGGCAACCATGTGGCCAGCGCCTCCTTCATGGTCGACCCGGCCGCGCAGGGCGTCGGCGTGGGCCGCATGCTGGGCGTGCACTGCATCGCGGAAGCGCAGCGCGCCGGCTTCCTGGCGATGCAGTTCAACTTTGTCGTCAGCACCAACCTGGCCGCCGTCACCTTGTGGAAAAAACTGGGCTTTACGGTCGTCGGCACCTTGCCGATGGCCTACCGCCACGCCCAGCTGGGCTATGTGGACGCCTATGTGATGTACCGGCTGCTCAGCGATCCGATGCAGTGGCCGGCATGACCGTGATTGAAACACCGCGTTTGCGCCTGCGCACCGCCAGCGGCGGCGACGCGGCATTTTTCCTCGGGCTGGTCAACGAGCCGACCTGGCTGGCTACCATTGGCGACCGCCAGATCCATACGGTGGACGCCGCCCGCGCGGCGCTGGAAACGGGCCCGATCGCGCAGCAGCGCGAACTCGGCTACTCGTTTTATATCGTCGAACACCGCGCCGACCACGTGGCGATCGGCATGTGCGGCCTGATCAAGCGCGCCACCATGCCTGGCCCCGACATCGGCTACGCGCTGCTGCCCGCGTATTGCGGCCAGGGCCTGGCCTGGGAAGCGTCCGGCGGCGTGCTGCGCCACGCACGCGACGTGCTGCGCCTGCCCACGGTGTACGGCCTGGTGTCGCCGCAGAACCAGACTTCCATCAAGCTGATCAACAAGCTCGGTTTGCGCTTCGAGCGTTTTTCGCGCCAGCCGATTGCTGGCAAGGACATCAATATCTATCGCAAGGATTTCCCTGGTCCCGGCATGTGGTGAGGGAAACACCAAAATCGGCAGTGCCGAGCCGCGAATACCTCGTCCGCCAGTGATTATTGAACGGCATCGCCCATTTGAGGGACGAGATTCCAAAAATTTGTCATTAAAGTAGCTTATCGACATTTTTTTGGACTGGAACAAGACCATGCGCTCATACTCTGCACTTGCCTTCCTGCTCGTCCTCGGACCGGGATTGAACCTGACCGCATGTGGCGGCGGAGCCGGTACCGGTGGCACGTCATCGCCAACGGTGACCGCGCCGGCCACGCCGGCAGCCGGGCGCATCGCGCAGATCGACTATATCGCCGAAGCCATGGACCGGTCGGATCTGTTCGCGACATCGAGCGGCTTATATCTACGCAAGTATTCCGAGAATGGGACCGATACAATCGAAAAATATGAAGTCAGTTCCGGCTCGGCCGGTTGGCTGAGCAGAGCACTCTCAGTCAACGGGGCGACCTTCGCGCCGCCTCTCAATGGGTCCACCGCTGGCCCGGCCGTCTATTGGGCGGGTTTTGACCGTTCCACGGTCAAGAATATGTTTGGATTCGCCAATGCCAAAGGCATTGACGACATCGGTATCGAAACCATTGTTCCCGCCGGCGCGCGCAGCACCAGTACGCTAAACTGGGCCATTACCACAGACGGCGAGGTCTGGCTCAAATCGACCAGCAGCAGCGCCAGCAATGCAAAAGCCAATTACCGGCTGGTCGCGCAAACAAAGATGGCCTATCTGGGTCAAACCGCCGCCGCGTCGATGGACGATGATGTCGTGCTGTTCGCCAGCAGCGGCAGCGATCTGGTGCGCGTGACGCCGCAGGGCCAGGTCTCCACCTGGACGCTCCCCGGCCGCATTACCGTCATCAAGGCAGGATTGGGCGCGATGTGGGTAGGCACTGGCGACACCATTTACAGGCTCGACAACGATTCCCTGTCGACCTATGCCCAGGTAAGCGGGGGAGTCTCTGCTATTCTGGGCCCGTTGTTCTGCCTCAGCAATAACGACATCTTCACCTCAAAGGGGCTGGCGTATATGGACGTCGGTAGCGGACCCGCGCCGACTCCGCGCTCTTACCTTAGCACCTCGGAAGTGGGCCTGTCCGCGGCCGATATGGGTAAACTGCAATCTATGAAAGGCGGGATGGGGGGCTCCGGCGTTTTTTGTGGCAACACCCTGGACCAGGAAGTGTATACCTACTCTCTCGATCTGCAGACATCGAAGCAAATGATAACGAAGGTCATCCCAATCTGAAACTCAGGCAAGCCGGGCTGCTCCAGGTCAAGAGCATCTGGGGAACAAGGCGTCAGCGCCCTTACTTGAGAAACAGATCGCGGTCCGGCGCGAAATGCGCGTACAGCGGCAGGAAGGCGCCGCCGATGGCGCGCGCGTCGGAGCCGACGGTGCCGCCGAGTACCTGCGGCCGGGCGACGCCCTCCCAGCTGTAGCATTCCAGCGCGCGCTCGACCTCGTCCAGCAAGCGATCGAGCAGGCCGCGGTCGAACGAGCCGTCGATAATCACCCCCTCCAGGTCGAGCAGGCAGGTGGCGCTGTTGATGCTGAGCGCAATGGCCCGCGCCGCGTCGTCGAGCCAGGCTGTGGTGTGCGTGGCGAAGGGTTCCTGCAGCGCGCGCCCGTCGTGGGCGGCGGTCGGGTCCAGCCCGGCCAGGATGAACAGCTGCTCGAGGTTGAACAGGGAGGCGTCGCCCAGCAACTGGCCCGGCGGGTTCCTGGCGCCGGCCGTGGCCATGC
The DNA here is from genome assembly GCF_001677885.1 of Janthinobacterium psychrotolerans. GTDB lineage: Bacteria > Pseudomonadota > Gammaproteobacteria > Burkholderiales > Burkholderiaceae_D > Janthinobacterium > Janthinobacterium psychrotolerans. The sequence continues at coordinate 72,096 of NZ_LOCQ01000051.1, forward strand.
CGAGCGGCAGGGAGCCGACCGCGCCGGCATTGCCGTGCAGGCCGCCGTGCAAATGGCTGTTGATGACCAGGCCGCCGCCGATAAAGATGTCGACGAAGACGTACAGGAAGCTCTTGATGCTGCGCCCGCGCCCGAGCACCAGCTCGGCGACGCAGGCGGCGGCGGTGTCCTTGGCGAACTCGACCGGCAAGGCCGTCATCGCCTGCACGCGCTGGCCGATATCGATGCTGTCCCACGCGTTGGCCTGCTCCGGCGCCATCTCGAGCAGATTCTGCCAGCCGCCCAGGCCCAGCGGCGCGGCGATGCCGACGCCGCACAGGCGCGGCAGCAACTTCGGTCCCAGCAGCACGGCCATGCTGTTCAGCGCCGAGGCGATCTGGGCGAACACGGTGTCGGGCACGGGAAAGGGATAGGACAAGGACAGGCGCTCGCGCGTATTGCCGACGAAATCGACCAGCAACACGTCGAGGCTGCGCCGGCCGATCTTGATGCCGATCGAGAAGGCGCCGTCCGGATTGAGCATGATGGGCACCGACGGCTGGCCGACCTTGCCACGCACCGGTGCACGCTTGCTGACCAGGCCTTCTTCCAGCAGGCGGTTGATGATCAGGGAAATCGTTTGCGTGCTCAGGTTGGTCAGCCGGGCCAGGTCGGCCTTGGGCATGCTGCCGTGCAAGCGCACGGCCTGCAGCACCACCCGCTCGTTGAACTGACTCATGCCCATCTGGTTCGAGCCGCGCGGCTGCAGCCATCGGACATCGTCGATGGCCGCCTGCGACGCGTGCGCTTCTTCGGTAAAGCTGTCTGACATGGTGGGGCGGGTCCGGTTTCTACAGGCGTAAAGGACGACATTTTATTACATCTGCGCCGCCCCGCCAGTGAAGCTCCGCATGCATGGAGCTCCAGCTGCTGCGCAGCGTCAGCGCTTGGCCCAGATCGACTTCAATGGCCAGATGGTCAGCTCTTTCAGCGTTGCCGCGCCGCCAACGGTGAACAGCGCCACACCGGTGCTGGACGGTTGCGGGAAGATCTGGTCGGTCAACACCACCTCGTTGCCCGCAAACACCATCACCGACGAAGTGTCGACCACGATGCGCAGCTCCACCGTACCGGTGCGCAGCGGCAGCGGGGCGGTATGGCGGGCGGCAAAGCTGGCGTTGAAGCTGGCGTCGCCCGATTTGCTGCGGTCGATATAGACCGCGCCGGCCACCGCGTCATAGCCGATGACGGTTTCTTCGCCATTCGCGCCGGTGCGCACCTTCAGGCCAAAACCGGTGGCGCTGCCGGGTTGGATCTTTGCCACAATGTCCAGCGCCTGGCCCGGGGCGGGGGCGATATCGAGCTTTTGCACGCCGGCGGCCAGCGAGCGGTCCTGGACGCTGTAGAGCGCCTTGTCGCGCAGGGTGCTGAAGTTGTCCACCGGCTGCTGCACCAGCCGCACCTGGCCGCCGATCGTGCGCAGCGTGAATTCGCGGGCGAAAGTCTGGGCGCTGCGCCATGGGGTGGTGGGCGTGTTGCCGGCGTAGTCCCAGTTGCTCATCCAGCCCAGGCCGATGCGCTTGCCATCGGGGATGCCGTTCCAGGTCACGGCGGCATAAAAGTCGGCGCCGTAGTCGAGCCAGTTGGCTTCTTCCTTGGCAGTGTCCGAAAAAACGATATGGTCGACCAAGATATGGCCCCAGCCGCCCGTGTTTTTGTCCACCACCTGGATCTGCGCGCTCTTGCCGCGGTAGGCGTCGACGTTCCAGTTGCGCCAGTTCAGGGCTTCGGCATTGGCGCCGGTCTCGCTCTTGACCACCTGGCCGTTGACCAGCAGGTTGACCGTGGTTTCATGGCTGACGGGCTTGGCCGGCTGGTCCGACGCCTCGAACACGTCGGCAACGATGTGTCCCCAGGCGCCGTCGTTGTCGTCGATGATGACAATCTGGGCCTGCTGTCCGGCGAACTCGCGCACGTCCCAGTTTGTCCAGTTCAGTTCGGAGTCCGCGCCGTTGGCGCTGCGCACGACCTTGCCATTGACCTTGAGCACCACCGCCGTGGGATTGGGGCTGCTGTAGGGATGGTTGCCGCCGCCGATGAGGAAGTTGATATAGGCCCTGGAGATGGTAAAGGTGGGCGACGTCAGGCTGCCCTTGGCCACGTCACCGGCCCCGATGAGGGAATTGAACACACCCGCGCCCAGCTTGCCGGCTGCCGCTTGCCGGTCGGCGTCGCTGCCGGCGGCAACCTTTTGCCCCACCACGTCGCCGGTGGGCGTCCAGCCCAGGTCGGCGTAGGTCGCATTGGCCGGGCCTTCAAAACCGGCGCCCGGAAACAGCAAGGTTCCCGCAGGGACCGTGCCGTCGCCCGCCTCGGGCACGCGTGGATGGCGTCCGCCGCCGACCATCAGATTGATGTACTTGCTGGTGACGGTGAAGGCGGGCGAGGTGAGCGTGCCGGTGGCCGCGTCGTCCTTGCCCAGCCGGTAGGTGTCGAGCAGCTCGCTGCCCTGGTTGTCGGCCACGCCATGCGCGGGGGCCACCGGCGTCTTGCCGGCAAAGTCGCCCGTCGAGGCCCAGCCGGTGGCGTCGAAGCTGGCCGCTTCGAAGTCCTGGTAGACGGTGCCTGCCGGCGGCTTCTTGTCGATCACGCTGTTGGCGTCGGCCACGAATTGCTTGCCGTCGAATTTCCCGACAAAATAATGTGCTCCGGAACCACCGGCCACCGAGCCGGGGTTGATGTTGATGTTCATCACCCATTTGCGTTTGCTGGCGTCGCCATCGACGGGCAGCTCGAACAGGTCGGGACATTCCCAGATGCCACCGACCGCGTTGGCCGGGCCAAAGGCGCTCATGTAGGTCCAGTCGCGCAGGTTTTTGGACGAGAACAGCAGCGCCTGGTGCCGCTCCGAGGCCACGGCGACCATCACCCATTTTTGCTCCGGTGCATACCAGAAGACTTTTGGATCACGGAAATTTTGCCCCTCGCTTTCAAACGGCGCCGGTGGCACGGGAATCACCGGGTTGGCCGCATACTGCTTCCAGGTACGGCCCCGGTCCAGGCTGTAGGCGATGGACTGGGCCTGGGCATTGGGGGCCAGCACCTGTCCGTTGGCCAGCGCTTTTCCTTGCGGGTACACGCTGGTGTAGATGGCTACCATGGCGGGATTGCCGGCGCTGCCCAAGCCGCTGGTATTGTTGGTGTCCACCACCACGCTGCCGGAGAAGAACATTTGCGTGAGCTTGCCGCCCGCGTCCTTTTCGGCCGTCAGGGCGACGGGCAGCTCGTTCCAGTGCAGCAAGTCGGTGCTGACGGCGTGGCCCCAGGACATGTCGCCCCAGGTATTGCCGTTCGGGTTGTACTGGTAGAACAGGTGGTATTCGCCGTCGTGGTAGACCAGTCCGTTGGGATCGTTCAGCCAGTTTTTGGCGGCGGTGTACGACAGCTGGGGACGATAGGTTTCCAGATAGCCGGACTGCGCGGGTTCGCTGGTGTTGTCATTGCCGCTGCTGCAGCCCACCAGCAGGGTGGCAAGGCAAGAGGCGAGAATAGGGAGGTGCTTTGACATGGTGTCTCCTTTATCTTTATATTTTGTTCAGGCGTGCGCAGGCCGGCTGCGTGCAACCTCCGCGCCGATACCGCCAGGCGCGTCCGAATCGGGGAGTTGTTTCTTGCAGGTTGCTCAGGCTGCCAGCGGATCGCTGATCACACCCTTTTTGAACAGGAAATTGGCGTAAGGTTGCATTTCGCCGGTCTGCACGATGGCGTAGGCGTTCTTGACGCGTTCGTAGAAGGCGAAGCGCTCGACCGCCTCGCATTGCGCCGGCGTGGCGGCGCCGCTGGCGGCGATCTGATCAAGCATGGTGCGCTGCACCGCCGACAGATAGCCATCGGCGGTGTTACATACCTTCATGAAGGCGACCGGCTGGTCCACCATGGCGTCGAGCGGAAACACCGACAGCAGCGCCGCGCTGGCGCGCTGCAGGCTGATGCCGGGCAGGCGCACCAGCGGCTTGCCCTGGCCCAGGGTCTGGCTGGTGAAGTTGGCGTCGACCAGCACGACTTCCTCGCCATGGCCCATTTCGCACAGGAGCTTCAGCAATTCCGGGCTGAGCAGCGGATCGATTCCTTTAAGCATGAGCTTCCTCCGGAAATTCTTCGGCGCTCTTCGCGCCTGTCATCACCGCCACGGTGTCGGACATGCTGATGTGCTTGGGGTTGAGCACGGCGACGCGCTTGCCCAGGCGCTGCACGTGGATGCGGTCGGCGATCTCGAACACGTGCGGCATGTTGTGGCTGATCAAAATCACCGGCAGGCCGCGGTCGCGCACATTGCGTATCAGTTCCAGTACCATATTGCCCTCCTTTACGCCGAGTGCGGCGGTTGGTTCATCGAGAATCACGACATGCCTGGCAAACGCCGTGCTGCGCGCCACGGCCACGCCCTGGCGCTGGCCGCCAGACAGGGTGCCGACGGCTTGCTTCATCGAACGGATGCCGATTTTCAGATCGCGCATATGGGCTTCCGCCTCGGCCAGCATCTGCTTCTTGTCGATGCAGCGCAGGAAGCGCGACAACATGCCCTTGCGCAGCAGTTCACGGCCGAGGAACAGGTTCTCGGCGATCGTCATGGCTGGCGCCACTGCCAGGTCCTGGTACACCGTCTCGATGCCGTAGCGGCGGGCGTCGATCGGCGACTTGAGGTGGATCGGCTTGCCATCGAGCAGCATCTCGCCTTCGTCCGGGACGACGGCGCCCGATAGCGCCTTGATCAGCGAGGATTTGCCGGCGCCGTTGTCGCCGATCACGGCGAGTATTTCGCCCGGCAGCAAGTCAAAATCGGTGCCGTCGAGCGCGGTCACGCTGCCGTAGCGCTTGACCAGGCCACGGGCCTGGAATACCGGTTGCACATGCGTCGTCATGTTCATCAACCTTTCTTGTGTGTCAGTTGATCGGTGGCTACCGCCAGGATGACCAGGATGCCCGTCACCAGGATCTGGTACACCGAGGACACGCCCATCAGGGTCAGGCCGTTGCGGAACACGCCGACGATCAGCACGCCGACCAGGGTGCCCATGATCGAGCCGCGTCCGCCGAACAGGCTGGTGCCGCCGAGCACGACCGCGGTGATGCTGTCGAGGTTGTCGGTCTGGCCGCCCTGCGGGTCGCCCACGCCCATGCGCGCCACCGACATCAGTGCGGCGATGCCGTAGCACATCCCGGCGATCATATACACGCCCAGCAGCACTTTATTGGTGGCGATGCCGGTCAGGCGGGCCGCCTCCGGATTGTTGCCGACGGCGTAGAGGTGGCGGCCGGGCGCGGTCTCGCGCAGGTACAGCCAGGTCAGCACGTACATGCCCAGCATCAGCACGGTGCCGTAGGTAAAGGTGGCCTGGCCGAGCTGGAAGGTGTTGCCGAAAAAGCCCATCGTTTCCGGCAGGCCGGTGACGGTCTGGGCCTGCGAGTACAGCTGCGTGACGGCGAAGGCAATGTTCATCGTGCCCAGCGTGACGATAAACGCCGGCAGCTTGATCGAGGTGACCAGTGCGCCGTTGATGAAGCCGATCAGCACCGTGACGGCGATGCCGCAGCCGATCGCAAGATAGGGATTCATGCCGAGGTCGACGGCGAATTTGGTCATGATGACCGAGCCCAGCGCCATGGCCATGCCGCAGGACAGGTCGATGCCGGCGGTCAGGATGATCAGGGTCTGGCCGATGGCGATAATGCCGACGACCATGACTTGCTGCAAGATCAGGGAAAAATTCTGGCTGCTGAGGAAGCGGTCGCTCTGCGACGCGAAGAAGGCGCAGGCGGCGAGCAGGGCAATGAGTGGCCCCAGTGTCGAGAGCGGCGGTAGAAATGTCGGGACGGTGGAACGCATCTGTTATCCATATTCAAGAGGGGAGAAGGCGGCGCGCAGGCGGCCGCGCGCCGGCAGGGCACGCAGCCTTGCCGAACGCGACCGCCTGCGTGGAGTTATTTGCCCCAGCAGGCGTTCAGGCCGAACGCCGTGTCGCGGCTCTCGACGCCTGGCTGCTGCTTGTCGCTGATCAGGGTGACGCCGGTGTCGACGTAGCCGCTGGCCTTCTTACCGTTCTTGGCGTACTCGACGCCGGCTTCGACGCCCAGGCCTGCCATGTTCAGCGGATACTGCTGCGAGGTGGCGGCGATGACGCCGGCCTTGACGTCGCGCACGCCGGCGCAGCCGCCGTCGACCGAGACGATCATCACGTTCTTTTCCTTGCCCAGGGCCTTGAGCGCCTTGTACGCGCCGGCGGCGGCCGGTTCGTTGATGGTGTACACGAGATTGATGTCGGGATTTTTCTGCAGGCAGTTTTCCATCGCCGTCTGGCCCTTGCCCTGGTCGCCGAAACTGTCGGCCATGCACACCACGTCGGCGGTTTTCGCCGGTCCGACCGTCTTGGCGCTGATACCCGGCGCGCCGAAGCCGGCCAGGAAACCGTTATGGCGGGCAATTCCCACCGGATGGCCCGGGAACAAGTCCAGCATGGCGATCTTGGCAGGCTTGCCGGCGAAGGCGGCCTTGGCGTATTGTCCGATCAGCGTGCCGGCCTTGTAGTTGTCGGTGGCGAACAGCGCGTCGGTCGCGTCCTGCGGCTCGGTCGGGCTGTCGAGGGCGATCACCAGCACGCCGGCGGCGCGCGCCTTCTTGATGGCCGGCACGATGGCTTTCGAATCGTTCGGCGTGATCATGATCGCCTTGGCGCCGGCGGCCACCATGTTTTCAATCGCCGTGACCTGGCCGGCGTTGTCGCCGTCGGCGCGCCCGGCCGCCGTCAACAGCTTGGCGCCCTTCAGTTTTGCGCGTTGCTGCGCACCTTCTTTCATCTTCACGAAGAAGGGGTTGGTATCGGTCTTGGTAATCAGGCCGACGATCGGTTCATCGGCCATGGCGACGCTGCTGGTTGCCGCAAGGATAGCCAGTGCGAGGCATTGTTTGACGTTCATTGTGTTATCTCCAGATCTATTTATTTTTTACCGGCAGGGCGTATGCCTCGGCCTCGGGGCCGCCGCGAATCGCGGTACCCGAGCCGAATATACTCCCGGAAAATTAATAAATCAAGCGGCTTTATATATTATTGTGGCCGAAAAATATCAGCACGACACCGCCTCCATGGCTGTCGTTTTGCTGAAAAATAGTATTTGAAAACTGGCCGCTTTTGCAGTGGTGGCGGGCCGGCTTTGTTTTTATAGTGAGCTTACCGGTGGAACACCGCCGGACTATAAAAATGGAGACGTGTTATGAAAATCATGACTGCTATCGCATGCGGCGCCCTCATGTCCGCTGCTGTTGCCGACGCCTCGGCGCAAAGCTGCAAGGTGCCGGTGCTGAAGGTGCTGGCGCAAAAAAGCCTGGGGCTGACGGTGATGGAAAAGACCCTGGCCGACTATGAAAAAGCCAGCGGCACCAAGGTGCAAATCAGCTATTTCGGCGAGAACGACCGCCGCTCCAAGGCCAGGCTCGACGCTTCCACCAAGGCCGGCTCCTACCAGGTCTATTACATCGACGAAGCCAACGTGGCCGAATTTGCCACCGCCGGCTGGGTGGTGCCACTGCTTAAATATTTGCCGAAAGAAGCCGATTACGACGACTTCCTGCCGGGCCGGCGCGCCGTCGCCTCGTACAACGGCGTGGCCTATTTCGCGCCGCTGATCGGTGGCAGCGACTTCCTGTTCTACCGCCGCGACTTGCTCGAAAAGGCCGGCATTGCGGTGCCCAGGACGCTCGACGAGCTGGTGGCGGCGGTGAAAAAAATGCACAGTCCTCCCAGCGTTTATGGCTGGGCGGCGCGGGGCCAGCGCGGCTCGGGCATGAATGTGTGGCGCTGGGCGCCGTTCATGCTGGCCGCTGGCGGCAAGTGGGAAAACAACGGCGTGCCAAGTTTCAATTCGGCGCAGGCCGTGAAGGCCACCACCTTGTACCGCGACCTGTTCAAGTACGCGCCCCCGGGCGGCGCCACCTATGACTGGAGCAATGCGCTCGAAGCGTTCAGGTCGGGCAAGGTGGCCTTCATGATCGAGTCGACGCCGTTTGCCGACTGGATGGAGGACCCGAAAAAATCGTCGGTGGTCGACAAGGTCGGCTATGTGCGCCCGCCGGCGCCGCTGGCCTCGGCCGCCTATGGTCACGGCCTGGCCATTTCCACCTCGGGCGCGAAAGACGAATGCACGCGCCAGGCGGCCGGCAAGTTCATCGCCTTTGCCACCGGCAAGGAGCAGGAGCAGGCGCGCCTGAAGGACAACGTCTTTAGCGACTACAACCGCAGCAGCACCATCAACAGCGACTACTTCCGCAAGCACGTCAAGCCGCAGATCCAGGCCGGCCTGACCGACACCACGCCGGTGTCGCGCCTGACCATCTGGCCCAGCCCCGAGTGGCCGGACATTGGCGACAACCTGGGCGTGGTGCTGGAAGAAGTATTCACGGGCACGCGCGGCGACGTGCAAAGCGCGCTCGATGAGGCCAATGAGTACGCGACCGATGTGATGGCGCGGGCGAAGAAGCGTAAATAAGCCGGTAGCGCTGGCGATCCCCAGCTCTTGCTTTTGGGGTAAAGCCAGCGCTTGCATCTTCACGTCTGAAAGCCCTCCTTATGCCGCATTCCATCCGAAAAAAACGCCATACCTGGCTGCCAGCGGTATTTCTCACGCTGCCGCTGCTGGTGTTGCTGATCCTGGGCCTGGTGCCCACGATTGCCGCCATCAACCTGGCCCTGCAAAACCGCGTGCTGCGCTACAGCGACAGCGAGTATGTGGGGCTGGCCAACTTCATGCGCCTGTTTGGCGACCGCCGCTTCATGAACGCCGTGCAGGTCTCGGCCGTGTGGGAAGTGGTGACCGTGGCCGGTTCGCTGGTCGCCGGCGTGCTGCTGGCCGTGTTCCTGTTCGAGAAAGTGAAGGGCCGCACGCGTGACGTGATCGCGCTGCTCCTGATCGTGCCGGTGCTGCTGCCGCGCGTGTCGGCGGCGTTTATCTGGAAGTTCATGTACTCGCCGCTGATGGGCATCCTCAACTGGATGCTCGAATGCGTGGGCCTGGGCGGCACGGCGCTGCTGTCCGATCCGGCCACGGCGCTGTATGCGGTGGCGCTGGTCGACATCTGGCAGTGGGGCCTGTTCTTCGGCGCGGTGATCTTGAAACTGCTGGAAACCCTGCCGCCCGAACCGCTGGAAGCGGCGCGCCTCGATTACGCGTCTACCTTGCAGGTGTATGCGTATATCGCGCTGCCCATGCTCAAGGTGCCGATCATGAGCCTGGTGTTCATCAAGATGGTCGAGTCGCTGCGCTCGTTCGACCTGATCTATGTGATGACCAAGGGCGGCCCCGGCATCGCCACCGAAACGCTGGACATGTATGCGTATGCGCAGGGCATCGGCCTGATGGGCAAGATCTCGTATGCGTCCAGCATGGCCGTGCTGATGATGATCGCCACCACCATCATCTTTACCTTGCTCTGGAAACGGGTCGCCAAATGGGAAAACTGACGATTACACGTGGCATGGACGCCGTCGCCACTACCGCGATTACCACCGCCATCGTGCTGCTGGCGCTGTTTCCGATCCTGTGGGCCGTGCTCAATTCCTTCAAGGAGCTGATGGACATCGTCACGCCGGTGCCGCGCTTTGTCTTCAGCCCCACGCTGGCCAATTACCGGCAGGTGCTGGCCAGCCCCGAAGTATTGACGGGCCTGGGCAACAGCGTGGCCATCGTCGGCATCGCCGTGCTGCTCGGCGCCGTGCTGGGCGTGCCGGCCGCGTATGCGATCGCCCGCTATCCGGTGCCGGCCAAGAAGGACATCCAGTTCTTCCTGCTGTCCTTGCGCTTTCTGCCGCCGGTAGCCGTGGCGATACCCCTGATCTCGATCTGGATCGACCTGGGCCTGTACGACTCGCGCCTGTCGATGGTGGTGACGTATCTGCTGGTGACCCTGTCGACGATTATCTGGCTGTCGATTCCGGCTTTTGCGCGCATCCCGAAAGAGATCGAGGAAGCGGCCGCGCTCGACGGCTACGGTCCCTACCAGGTGTTCTGGAAAGTGGCCCTGCCGGTGGCGTCGAAAACCCTGATGGGCGGCATCGTCTTCAGCTTCGTGCTGGTCTGGAATGAACTGATGATCGCGCTGGCGCTGACGTCGTCGAAAAGCGTCACCTTGCCGGTGATCGCCTCGGCATTTACCTCGATGGGCCAGGAAGTGCCGTGGGGCGTGGTCAACGCCTCCACCGTGCTGCTGGCGCTGCCGCCACTGCTGTTCGTCGGCATCCTGGGCCGGCTGCTCAACTCCATGCTCAAACATAAATAAGGATTTATCATGCAAGCTCTCGTACTGGAACAAGCGCATTCCATCACCCTGCGCGATATCGACCTCGCCCTCGCGGTCGGCCCGCGCGACGTGAAGATCAAGGTCCACACGGTGGGCATCTGCGGCAGCGATGTGCACTACTTCAAGCACGGAAAAATTGGCCCGTTCGCGGTCGAAGCGCCGATGGTGCTGGGCCATGAAGCGTCGGGCGTGGTGGCCGAAGTGGGGGCGGAGGTGACGCACCTGAAGGTGGGCGACCGCGTCTGCATGGAGCCTGGCGTGCCGCAGTTCGATTCGCCGGCCACCATGCGCGGCCTGTACAACCTCGACCCTGCCGTGCGCTTCTGGGCCACGCCGCCCATCCACGGCTGCCTGACCCCCTACGTGGTGCATCCGGCCGCCTTTACCTTCAAGCTGCCCGACAACGTCAGCTTCGGCGAAGGCGCGATCGTCGAACCGCTGGCGATCGGACTGCAGGCGGCAAAAAAAGCCGCGATCAAGCCGGGCGACGTGGCGGTGGTGATCGGCGCCGGCACCATCGGCGCGATGACTGCGTTAGCCGCCCTGGCGGGCGGCTGCTCGCGCGTGATCCTGGCCGACCTGGTGGCCGAAAAACTGGCGCTGTTTGCCGGCAACCCGGCCGTCACCACGGTCGACGTGCGCCAGGCGAGCCTGTTCGATACGGTGCGCGAGCAGACCGAAGGCTGGGGCGCCGATATCGTCTTCGAAGCCAGCGGCAGCATGCGCGCCTACGACAATATCACCGACCTGCTGTGCCCCAACGGCTGCCTGGTGCTGGTCGGCATGCCGCCCGATAAAGTGCCGTTCGATATCGTCGCCATCCAGGCCAGGGAGGTGCGCATCGAGTCGGTGTTCCGCTACGCCAATATCTTCCCGCGCGCGATCGCCTTGCTCGGTTCGGGCAAGATCGACGTCAAGCCCTTCATTTCGCGCACCTTCGGTTTTGCCGATGGCGTGCAGGCGTTTGACGAGGCGGCCAAGGCCTTGCCCGGCGACGTCAAGATACAGATAGAACTGGCCTGAGCCGGTCATCAAGGAGACAAGAACATGGCCCATATCGCCTGCAGGCAGCTGTACAAGACCTATGACCACAAGACGGCCGTGCTGCAGCCGTTCGACCTGGACATCGCCGACGGTGAATTCATCGTCCTGCTGGGGCCTTCGGGCTGCGGCAAATCGACCCTGCTGCGCATGATCGCGGGCCTGGAAGACATCAGCGGCGGCGAGCTGCATATCGGCGGCGCCGTTGTCAACGACTTGCCGGCGCGTGCGCGCAATGTGGCGATGGTGTTCCAGAACTACGCGCTGTATCCGCACATGACGGTGTACGACAATATCGCCTTCGGCCTGCGCCGCCTGAAGGTGCCGAACGGCGAGATCGATCGCCGCGTGCGCGAAGTCGCCGCCATCCTCAGCCTCGATGCGCTGCTCGAGCGCAAGCCGCGCGCCATGTCGGGCGGCCAGCAGCAGCGCACGGCGATCGCGCGCGCGATGATCAAGACGCCGCAGGTGTTTTTGTTCGACGAGCCGCTGTCGAACCTCGACGCCAAGCTGCGCGCGCAGCTGCGCGCCGACATCAAGCGTTTGCACCGCCGCCTGCGCACCACCACCCTGTACGTCACGCACGACCAGCTCGAAGCGATGACCCTGGCCGACCGGGTGGTGCTGATGAAGGGCGGCCATATCGAGCAGATCGGCACACCGGCCGAACTGTACAACCATCCGCGCACCCTGTTTGCGGCCGGCTTTATCGGTACGCCGGCCATGAATGTCATCGATGGCGTGATCGAACAGGAGGGGGATCAAGCTGTGCTGGCGTGCGCCGGCCGGCGCTGGAACTTGAGCTCCGCCCGTTTTGCTGCTCTGGCGGCCGGCACCAAAGTGGTGTTCGGCCTGCGCCCGAACCACTTGCGCGCCGCCACCGCAGAGGACCGGCAGCAGGGCAGCACCAGCCACGGCCTGGACTGCAGCATCGACCTGGTGGAGTTGCTGGGGGCCGAAGCGCTGATCAGTTTCCAGTGCGGCGACTTGAGCCTGTCGGCGCTGCTGCCGGCGAACGCCGCCAACAGCGTGGCGCAAATCGGACAGTCGCTGGCGCTGGCCTTTGATGAAGAACATATCCACCTGTTCGACGCCGAAAGCGGGCTGGCGCTGGCGGCAAACCGTTAGAATACCGCCATCGAGACCGTGCAGGGGAGACGCCGTGACACCAGACCTGGAAGTGATCTACAAACCATTACACGAATCGTTTCGTGCGTGGGCCCACGGCTTTCCGCACACGGTGGCCAAATGGCATTTTCACCCCGAGTACGAGCTGCACTTCATTATCACCTCGACCGGCAAGTTCTTTATCGGCGACCATATCGGCAGCTACGGCCCGGGCAATCTGATTTTGACCGGGCCGAACCTGCCGCACAACTGGGTCAGCGAGCTGCCCGAAGGCATGGTGCTGCCCGAGCGCGACCTGGTGCTGCAGTTTTCCAGCGACTTCATCGAACGCTGCACCTTGCTGTTCCCGGAACTGGCGCCTTTGAAGTCGCTGATGGGCGAGGCTTCGCGGGGCCTGCAGTTTCCCGATGCGCTGGGCCTGCGCCTGGTGCCGCTGATGCGCGAGCTGACGACGGCGCAGGGCCTGCGTCGGGTCGAGCTGTTCGCGCGCCTGTTCGGCGCCCTGTGCGAATGCCGCGAACGCCGTGCGCTGGCCAGCGTCACCTATATGGCGCAGGCGGGGCGCTATATGTCGTCCACCATCAACCAGGTGCTGGCGTATATCAAGCAGAACATCACCCTGGACTTTTGCGAACAGGACGTGGCCGATGTGGCCGAGATGAACACGCTCAAGTTCACGCGTTTCTTCCGCAAGCACACGGGCACCTCGTTTATCCAGTACGTCAACCAGGAGCGCATCGCGCTGGCCTGCGAGCTGCTGATGAACACCGACCTGAAGGTGACCGATATCTGCTACCGCACTGGCTTTAACAACCTGTCCAATTTCAACCGCCAGTTTTTGGCGCACAAGCAGATGTCGCCATCGAAGTTTCGCTCCTGCCTGCTGATGAATATGTCCGAACCGTCAGCCTGACGGCCCCTAGATCACTTTTTGGAATCACATGACTTATCTTGGTATCGATATCGGCACTTCCGAAGTCAAGGCCATCCTCACCGATGATGCGCAAACCATCCTCGCCAGCAGCGGCGTGGCGCTGCGCGTGGCCAGCCCGCATCCGGGCTGGTCGGAGCAGAATCCCGAGGACTGGTGGCATGCCACGCTGGATGTGATCGCGGCCATCCGCGCCGCCCAGCCGGTGGCGTTTTCCGGCCTGCGCGGCATTGCGCTGTCGGGCCAGATGCATGGCGCGACCCTGCTCGACAAGCAGCAGCACGTGCTGCGCGCGGCGATTTTGTGGAACGACACGCGCTCGTTTGCCGAATGCGTGGAACTCGAAGCGCTGGTGCCCGAGTCGCGCGCCATCACCGGCAACCAGGCCATGCCGGGCTTTACGGCGCCGAAACTGCTGTGGCTGCAAAAATACGAGCCGGCGCTGTTCCGCGCCACCGCCACCGTGCTGCTGCCCAAGGATTACGTGGCGCTGCGCCTTACCGGCGAATGCGTGTCCGACATGTCCGACGCTTCCGGCACCCTGTGGCTGGACGTGGCCAAACGCGACTGGTCCGACCGCATGCTGGCGGCCACCGGCCTGTCGCGCGAGCATATGCCGCGCCTGGTCGAAGGCAGCGCCGCCGCCGCCCAGGTGCGCAGCTCCTTGTGTCAGGAGTGGGGCATCCATCACCCGGTGATATTGGCCGGCGGCGCCGGCGACAATGCGGCGGCCGCCGTCGGCCTGGGCGTGGTCGAGCCGGGCGCGGGCCTGCTGTCGCTGGGCACCTCGGGCGTGCTGTTTGCCGGCAGCGACGGCTATGCGCCCAATCCGGGCCAGGGCGTGCATGCGTTCTGCCACTGCCTGCCCGAGCGCTGGCACCAGATGAGCGTGATCCTCAGCGCGGCGTCCAGCCTGTCCTGGGTAGCGCAGCTGACGCAATCGAACGATATCGGCGAGCTGGCCGGCCTGGCCGAAAAGGTCGATGCGCGCAAGGCGCCGCTCTTCCTGCCGTATCTGAGCGGCGAGCGCACGCCGCACAACGACGCCACCGCGCGCGGCGTGTTTTTCGGCCTGTCGACGGAACATGGCCGCGCCGACCTGGCCTATGCGGCGATGGAGGGCGTGGCGTTTGCCATGGCCGACGGCAACGAGGCGCTGCGCAGCGCCGGCACCCACCTGACGCAGGCGTCGTTTGTCGGCGGCGGCTCGCGCAGCCGCTTCTGGGCGCAGCTGTGCGCCAGCGCCTCGGGCCTGGACGTGCTGCGCCACGACCATGGCGTGGCCGGCGGCACCATGGGTGCGGCGCGCCTGGCGCAGATGGGCGTCACCGGCCGCGCACCGGCCGAGGTGTGCACCCGCCCCGCAGTACAGGAAACCATCGCGCCGCAGGCGTCGAACGTGCTGGCCGACCGCCTGGGCCGTTACCGCCGCCTGTATCCGCTGCTGCGCGAGGAGTTTGCGGGAGCGACCGCGGCGGCGCGCTGAGGGTAGCTCAATTTTGCATTGACATACGAAGCGTATGTCAATAACATGCTTTCACATACGTTTCGTATGCGAAAGGAATGCCCGTGTCTGTTTCAACCGCCACTACCGTGCGCCGCAGCCGCAGCGCCATGCTGGAGGACACCCGCACCAGGCTGCTGGCGGCGGCGCGCCAGGCGTTTGCCGAACACGGTTACGCGCATACCTCGATGGACGATTTCACGGCCGCCGTTGGTTTGACGCGCGGCGCGCTGTACCACCATTTCGGCAGCAAGGAAAAGCTGCTGCTGGCCGTCATCGACCAGCTCGAAGGCGAGGTCGGCCTGCACCTGCAGACCGTGGCGGACGCCGCGCCCGATGGCTGGCAAGCCTTGCGCCGCCGCTGCCAGGCTTACCTGGAGCTGGCGCTCGAACCCGAGCTGCGCCGCATCATCCTGCAGGACGCGCGCGCCATGTTCGGCGACGTGCCGCAGGCGCACCAGCGCATCGGCATCGCCGCACTCGAATCGGCCCTGCAGACGCTGATCGATGACGGCGTGGCGCGCCCCACCCATGCGGGCGTGACGGCGCGCATGCTGTACGGCGCCGTCACCGAAGCGGCGTTCTGGATCGCCGAAGCCGACGGCGATCCGCCGGCGCGTCTGGCCGTATCCACGGCCGCGCTCGACATGCTCCTCAATGGCCTGCTGGCTGGCCCACCCTCTCATCTTTAATACCAGGAAAACACCATGCAATGGAAAAATAGCCGTGAGCGCTTTGGCGCGCTGGCCAAGTTGTTTCACTGGACCAGCGCCGCCGCCTTTATCGGCGCCTATATCGTTGTCTACTATGTGATCTGGTTCCTGGACGAGGAGGCGCCCGGCACCCTGGCGGTGCTGAACGTGCACTGGATGCTGGGCCTGCTGGTGGGCGCGCTGGTGCTGCCGCGCCTGGCCTGGCGGCTGTGCGACGTGCAGCCGCACGATCCGCCCGGCTCCGCGCTGGAGCACCGGCTGGCGCATGCGGCGCACTGGGGCCTGTACGGCCTGCTGATCGTGCTGCCCCTGACCGGCTATGCGGGCACCAGCCTGCACACGGACTTTGGCCTGTTTGCCGTGCCCTCGTTTCGCGATACCGCGCTGTTCGACGCGATGGCGTCCCTCTTCGGCTTTGACTGGGAAAGCTTCGAGCCGCCGGTCGACGCCGTGCACCACTTCCTGGGCAAATGGGTGGCCTGGGGCGTGGTGGGCCTGCATGTGCTGGCGGCGCTGTACCATCACCGGGTGCGCAAGGACGATGTACTGACGCGCATGCTGCCCCACGGCCGTCGTCGGGACAATTGACCCAGTCCAGCGCGGCCCGAACGGGCAAAAAAGCCTTGCCGATTTTTATATTACTGCTCTGGCCTGGCGGCGTATCACGACAGTGCCGGCCAGCTTGTCGTGCCAGCCCTGCTTGCGCGCGTCGATGCCGATCCAGATAAAACCAAGGAACAGGGGCAGGGCTGACAGATAATAGGCCAGGCCACGGACGACGAACTGCCAGGCGGCCGGCTTGCCGCCCGTGCGCGCATCGGCAATGACCGCCTTGACGGCCATCTTGCCGGGCGTGCTGGCAAGCCAGAGCCACAGCGCCAGTTGCACCAAAAAAGGCAGCACGCAGGAAATCAGCACGTGCGCAGGCCCATGGATCCAGACCTCCTCGGCCCAGTAATGGCGGCCATACACGGCCAGCATCAGCGGCTCCGTGATCAGCAACAGCAACAGGGTATCGATCAGGGTCGCGCCCATGCGCGGCCAGAAGCCCACATAGTCCATTTCACTTGCAGCGTATTGCATGCTTGCTCCCGCTTGAAAAAATCATGGGCTGAGCGCCTTCAGCTTGGCCAGGAAGCGCCGCAGATGCGGCTCGCTGCGCCCGAACGGCACGTCGTCAAAGGCAAACCAGCGTATGCCCGAAAATTCGTTCTCGTCCCAGGTGATGGCTTGCCGGCGGTCGGCATGGATCACATACCACAGCGACACATCGGTGTGGCCGGCGCTCAGGCCGACGGTGGTGGTGACCGTCAGCATCAGCGGCGCGGCGACGGCATGCGTGGGCGCCAGGCCCAGTTCCTCGGCCAGTTCGCGCAGCACCGTGGTGCGCGGATGCTCGCCGGGATCGACATGGCCGCCGGGCGGCAGCCACAATTGGGCATTGCGATGGTCGACCAGCAGCACGTGACCGTCATCGACGACGACAAAGTAGGCCACCAGGTGTTTCGGCGGCGTGGCCGGCTTGGCCAGGCGGAACAGCTCGTCGCCGCCGGCGATCCAGGCCAGCGTGTCGGCAAGCTGTGAGCGTTCGAGTTGGTCCAGGGGGACGATGGCGGCGACTTCCTGCCGGATTTGCTGGCGCATCTGCTGGAACCTTGGCGAATGACAAGCCGTGAGAGTAGCAGATGTGCCGGCAAAAAGGTGGTCAGAACCTGTAGCGCAGCGACAGCATGGCGTTGCGCGGGTCGCCGTAGTAGCCGCCCATGCCGGTCGAATGGTAGCGCTTGTCGAACACGTTGTTGATGTTCATGGTCGCCACCAGGCGCGCATCGAACTGGTATTGCGCCATCAGGCCCGCCACCGCGTAGCCGTCTTGCGCAAAGCGTTCGCCGTTCGGCCCGCGGTCGTCTTGGTAGATGCCACTTTGCCAGTTGACGCCGGCGCCCAGCGTCAAGCCTGGCACGCCTTGCGACAGTCGGTAGGTGCTCCACAGCTTGGCCATCGCTTGCGGCTGGCTGGTCTGGATGCGCTCACCGGCGGCGTTGCGGATGCGGCTGTAGGCATAGCTGGCTGTCAGCTGCCAGTCAGGCTGCAGCTGGCCCGACACCTCCGCCTCGAAGCCGCGCGTGGTGGCGCCCTTGACCGTGTGATAGGCGTACGAGCCGCCGCCGGTGCCGATGATCCAGATATTGCCCGGATCGGCTACGGCCAGGTTTTCCTGGCGCAGCTGGAACACGGACGCGCTGGTGTTCAAGGCGCCGTTGAAAAATTCGCCCTTCACGCCGGCCTCGTAGTTCTTGCCTTCCAGCGGCGGCAGGAAGCGGCTGTTGACGTCGCGCTGGCTTTGCGGCGTGAAGATGCTGGTGTAGCTGGCGTAGGCCGACCAGTGCGGCCCCAGGTCGTAGACCAGGCCCGCATACGGCGTGATCTTGCCGCTTTCACGCATGCTGTCGTACAGGTCGGTGTCGGCGTCGTAATCGCTGCGGATGTCGCGCTTCCAGTACGACAGGCGCGCGCCGAGGATCACCGACAGCGCGTTCGTCGGGCGCAGGCGCAAGGTGGAATACAGGCCGCTTTCGCGCTCCTTGTCGTACGACGTACCCATGCGCGTGCCGCGATAGTCGGGCACCGGCATGGCGCCATTCCAGGCATTGATGTCGGGGATGCTGTAGTCGTAGCCTGCCAGGCGCCAGCCTGGATAGATCGGGCTGTTGGTTTCGAGTTCGGAGGCGCTCACGCCGAACACCAGTTCATGCTGGCGGCCGAAGGCCCGGAACGGCCCGCTGACGTAGGCGTCGAGCGCGGTTTGCTGCGGCTTGCTGTGCCAGTTGGCCAGCCACAGTTTCAGGTTGGCGCCGCTGACCCGGTCCGCATAGCCGTTGCCGGCAAAACCCTGCAGCGCGTCGTACTGGTTGCTGCTGCGGCTGACGGCCAGCCTGGCGATCCAGTCGTTGTCGAAATAATGGTCGAGCGTGGCGAACAGCATGGTCTGTTCACGGTCATACGTGCTCCACGCCGCCGTGCCGTTCATCGAGCGCTTGAAGCTGGTGCGCGAGCCGTCGCTGTAAAAGACGGGAAATTCGCGGCCCGCGCCGTTGAGTTTTTCCTTCTGGTAGTTCACGCCCGCACTCAATACCGTCGACGGCGACAGGTCGGCTTCAACGATGGCGTACAGCACGTCCTTTTTCTGGCGGTAGCGCTCGATGAAGGAATGCTGGTCTTCATGCGCCGCCACCACGCGCGCGCGCACGCTGCCGCCCTGGTTCAGCGGCGTCGACAGGTCGCCATCGATGCGGTAGCGGTCCCACGAGCCAGCCTGCACGCCGGCCGATGCGGCAAACGTGCGGCCAGGGCGCTTGCGCACCAGGTTGACCGCGGCCGACGGGCTGCCGATGCCGCTGATCAGGCCAGTGGCGCCGCGGATGATCTCGACCCTGTCATAGATGGCGGCGTCATAGGTGCGCGCTTCGAGATTCTTGCTGGTCGGTATGCCGTCGACCATATACGACGTCACTTCGAAGCCGCGCGAGAATACCTGGTCGTATTCGCGCGTGCTCGACGAGCGGTCGACCGTGATGCCGGGCGACTGCACCAGCACGTCCTGCAAGGTGCGCAGGCCCTGGTCTTCGATCTGCTGGCGCGTGATGACGCTGACCGCTTGCGGCGTTTCGCGCAGCGACAGGTTCAGGCGCGTGGCGCTGGTCAGGCCCGCGTAGCCGCGCTTGCCTTCGGTGGTGCCGTCGCGCAGGGCGCTGGCGCTGACCGCCACTTCGCCGAGGGTGGCGGCAATCGGCGCAGCGGGCGCAACGGCACCGCTCTTGCGCAGCACATAGCTGCGATCCCCGCCGGGCACCGCCTCCAGCCCGGTGCCGGCCAGCAGCTGCGCCAGCGCCTGCGGCACCGTGTAGCTGCCCTGCAGGCCGGGCGAGCGCACGCCTTGCAGCAGGTCGGCCGCGCCGCCCACGTTGACCCTGGCCTGGACGCCAAAGGCGGCGATGGCGGCGGACAGCTCGCCGGCCGGCACGCTGTAGCGGGTTTGCACGGCGCTGGCGCCGCCTGGCGCATCGGCGGCGCTGGCCGGCGCATGCGCCAGCGACAGCAGCAACAGGGCGCCGCCCACGGCGCGGGCGAGGGGAGTGGGGTGCAGGTGATGCAGATGCATGGTGGTGCCTTTCCGGTGACGTTAAGTGACAGACATCCACAGGACAGGCAAGTCATGAAAAAAGGGCCAAAGAACGGTAATGCCGTTCAGTTAAGCTGTCCGACGCATGTCTATGCGTAAGGATTACAAACGGATTTATTTTGCGTGGGGCGCGATGGTGACCCAGTAGCGGCTGCGGTACAGCACGTCGACCGGCAGCATCTGCGTCAGGTTGTCCAGCACGATGTCGGTGTCGTCGAGGCGGAAGGCGCCGCTCAGGCGCAGGCTGGCCACCGCGGGTTCGACGCGCAGCAGGCCGGGGCGGTAGCGCGCCAGTTCGGCGGCAAATGCGTCCAGGCGCATGTCCTGCGCCATCAGCATGCCTTGCGTCCAGGCGTGCGCCTGCGGTGGCGCCGCCACGGGCAGGTTGGCGTGGTCGGCGTCGAAGCGGCTTTGCTGGCCGGCTTCGAGCCGGCGCACGGTGGCCGAGCTTGCACGCGGCGCGATCTGCACCGCGTGTTCCAGCACGGTCACGCAACTGCCCGCATCGTCCAGGCGCACGATAAAGCGCGTGCCGAGCGCGCGGATGCGGCCATGCGGCGTAGCGACGATCAAGGGGCGCTTCCCCGCATGGTCAGGCCGGGTTTCTACCAGCAGCTCGCCGCGCCGCAGTATCAGCAGGCGCTCGTGCCCCGTGTAGTCCACATCGGCGGCGCTGTCGGTGTTGAGCAGCAGCCGGCCGCCATCGGGCAGGGACAGCTCGCGGCGCTGGCCGACGGCGCTGCGGTAGTCAGCCAGCACTTCTTGCCGGTACAGCATCCAGGCCCCTGGCAAGGCCATCAGCGCCAGCAGCGCCTGCATCGCGGCGCGGCGCTGCGGCCGGCGCAGCACGGGCGCCGCCACGCCTGGCGGCAGCAGTGCCGAGGCATGCTCCAGCTGGCCGCTGACCTGCCGCACCTTGTGCCAGGCGCGCAAGTGTTCGGCGTCGCGCGCGCGCCAGCGTGCGCTGGCCGCCAGCTCGGCGGGTGTGGCCTGGCCCGACTGCTCGATCAAAAACCATTCGACGGCCTGGCGCGCCACCTTGCGCGACAGCGGCGGCACGCTGGGCACTGGCAGCTCGCTGGCGCTCATGCCAGCAGCACGCATTCGGTCAGCGCCTCGGCCATGTAGCGCTTGACGGAGCGCTCGCCGATGCAGAGCCGCGCGGCGATGTTCGCATAGGTGTGGCCCTCGATCTGCGCCATGATGAAGACGGCGCGCACCTTGGGTTTCAGGCCGTCGAGCATGGCGTCGACCGCTTGCAGGGCCTGCAGCATCTCGGCCTGCTGCTGCGCCGACGGCACATGCTGTTCCGGCAGCGCTTCCAGCGCGGCCAGCCAGGCGCGCTCCAGCGACTGGCGCCGCAGATGATTGATCAGCAGGTGTTTGGCGATGGTCGCCAGGTAGGCCCTGGGCGCGCGCAGGGCCGGGGTTTGCGGCTGGGCCGGTGCGCCGGCCAGCAGGCGCGCAAAAGTGTCCTGCATCAGGTCGGCCGCGTCAAAGGCATTGCCCAGGCGGCGTTGCAGCCAGTGCGCCAGCCAGCCGTGGTAGGCGCTGTAGCAGCTCTCCAGCTGCATTACAGCACCGCCAGCATCACCGCCGCCAGCAGCGCCGCCACGCCGCTCGCGCGCGCCAGGCGCCTCGCCTGGTGCGGCGCGTAGGGCAGCAGCCAGATCAGCAGCAAACCGCAGCCGGTCAGGCTGCCGATCCAGAACACGGCGCCGTAGCCGGCGCCGGCGATATGCATGGCCCAGGCCAGGGCGAAGGCCAGCGCCAGAGCGCCGCCCCATTGCAGGCGGCGCCGCAATTGCGGCGGCGGCTCCATGCCGCGGCCGTGCAGGTCGGCATGGTGGCGGTCCATCGCCAGGCACAGGCACGACAGGCCCGCATAGCACAGGGCGAAGACAAGGAAGTTCGACAGCAGGTCCATCATGCCGCTCCCGCCACGTGGGCGCTGGTGCTGGCTGGCGCGGCTTTTCTTGCCTTTGCCGCCAACGGTTTCAGTTTCCAGGCGGCGTAGGCCAGCAAGAGGCCCAGCGACAGCAGCACCAGGTCGAACGCTGCCACCGGCACGGGACCACGGCCGAGGAACAGGGTCACGCCCAGGTGCGACCCGGTGGTGAAGATATTGAGCACCGGCAGGCCGGCCAGCAGGATGGCGCCGGCCGTCAGCTGCAGGCGCCACATGGCGCGCGTCGGGCGCAGCTGGGCGACGATGGCGGCCAGCGCCCAGGCGCCGAAGAAGCAGGCGATTTCTTCTTTCGGCCGCTCTTCCATCACCACCGGCAGCAGGCGGTTGGCCCAGAAATAGGCGCCGAAGGCGATCGGGATGCCGGCGATGGCGCCGATATTGAGCGCTTCGACCAGCCGCAAGCCGAAGCTGGCGCGCTTGCCGGCGGCCAGCGCCTTGGCCTGCTTCTGGCGCGTCTTGACGGCCCACAGCAGGGCGCCGGTGGCGACCATGGCGCAGCCGGCCAGGCCCGACAGGAAGAACAGGGCGCGCAGCAGCGGCGCGCCGAAATGGGCCACATGCAGGCCGACCATCACGCCTTGCGTGGCGGCCGCACCGGGTATGGCCTCACCGTTCGACGACAGCAGCTTGCCGGTGACGCCATCGAAATCCATCGACGGCTGGCGGCTCGACATGTCGCGCCCCGCCGCGCGGTTCAGGGTGATGACGGCGTTGGCGTCACCGGGCGCGTTGACGGCGATGCGGCCGACCTTGCCGCCCCATTGCCGTTCGGCCTGGCGCACCAGCGGCGCGAAGGGCGTCAGGGGCGCTGCCACGCCGGCCGCCTTGCGCTCTTCGGCGCGCGGAAACGCTTCGGCAAAGAAGGCTTCCTGGTCGCCCTTGTAGGCGGCGGTGGCGCCGGACGGCATGTACAGGAACATCAACGTCACCAGGCCGGTGTAGGTGATCATCAGGTGGAAGGGCAGGGCCAGCACGGCCGTCACATTGTGCGCGTCCAGCCACGAGCGCTGGCCTTTTTTCGGCCGGAAGGTAAACAGGTCCTTGAAGATGCGCTTGTGGGTAATGACGCCGCTGATGATGGACACCAGCATGAACATGGCGCAAAAGCCGACGATCCAGCGCGCCCAGATGGCCGGCATATAGTGCAGGTCGAAATGCAGGCGGTACAAAAATTCGCCGCCGCGGGTGTCGCGCGGCCTGGACAGCACCTCGCCGGTGGCCGGGTCGGCCTTTTCGCTATGGAAGTTGCCGCGCCGTCCTTTCTTTTTCTCGCCCGGTTTCGGCGGCTTGCTCCAGCCCAGCTGGGTGGCCGGATTGCGTTCGTCGGGCAGGCCGATGAACCAGCGCGTGGCGCCGGCCGCGCGCTCGGTCATCGCGGCCTGGGCGGCGGTGGCGGCCACTTCGCCGCTGACCGGATTGGCCGCGGCCGCGTGCAATTCCGGCTGCATCCACAAGGTGATTTCGCTGCGGTAGTAGCTGGCCGTGCCGCCGCAAAATACCAGCAGCAGCAGCCAGCAGACCAGCAGGCCCGACCAGGTGTGCAGCCATGCCATCGACTGGCGGAAACCTTCTTTCATGCGAGACTCCAGGATAGTACGTCCATCGATTGCAGGATGGCGGCGATGACGGCGCTCGGGATCAACAGGCCCAGCCAGGCGCGCAGGGCGCTGCTGGTGGCGAAGACCCACAGTACGGCGCAGGTGTAGATGGTGAACGACAGCAGGGTCGCCGTCATGACGGCTTCCGAGCGCGGCATCGGCAAGCTCACCGACAGCAGCATGGTGACCAGCGCCGCCAGCACATAGCCGCCGACGATGGCGGCCACGCCGCGCGAGGCCACGCCGAGGCGGTAGATGGCGCCGGCGGACAGCCGCAGGCGCGGCAGTTTTGATGTGGTGGCGGGCGCTGGCATGATCAGCCGTGGTCCTTGCTTGGCGCCACCGGGGCCGGCGCCGGCAACGGCGCCACGCCTTGCGGCTGCACCAGGCTCAGGGTCGTGACGTAGCTGGCGTGGTCGTATTTCTTGCCATCGCGTTCACCGCCGGTCTTGTCTTCATGGTGCACTTCCAGCACATAGCCGCCCTGCCAGGGCAGCGGGAAGCTGACCAGGCCCTGCTCGTCGCTGTAGGCCTCGCGCATCCAGCCCGACTGCACCACGGCGCCGACCTTGGCCTTGGCCAGCGGCTTGCCCTGGTAGGTCACCTTGAACTGGCCCGGCGTGCCGGTCGGCAGCAGGTCCAGCGTCAGCGCTGGCGCTTGCGCGCTATGGTCGGCGACGATGCGCGCGGCCGGGGTCCAGATCGAGAACAGCACCTTGCCATCCTTCTTGCTTTCCCAGCCCGGATAGCTGTTTTCTTCGGCGATGATGGTTTCGCCCGGCGCCACCTTGCCGTTCAGCACGAAGGCGCCGGCCGTCTTGCTGGCCTGCAGCGGCTTTTTGGCGCCGGCCGCAATCCAGCTGACGTTTTTCAAGGTAAATTTGTCGAGCAGGCCGGGCGAGGCTTCGCGCAGGTTGTCGCCAAACTCGCCGAAGTAGATGCTGGCGGCCTGGCCGTTCTGTTCCAGCCAGATCTGGTGGGCGCCGGCCGTACCGGACAGCAGGGAGCCGCTGATCAGGGCAGTGGCGAGGGCGGACAGGCGCGCGATGGAGGTGATGGTCATGTGGTGGTTCCCGGGTGTAGTGTGGTGAATCGGAAGAGGCCGCATCAGTGCTGGTAGCGCAGGTTCAGCGCCACGCTGCGCGGTTCGCCGTAATAGCCGCCGCTATAGAAACCGACGCGGCGGAAATAGCTCTTGTCGAGCGCATTGTTGACGTTCATGGTGGCCGACAGTTGCGGGCTGATCTGGTAGCGCGCCATCAGGTTGAGCAGGGTGTAGCCGCCCTGGCTGACGCTGCCGCGCTTGCCGTCGGGCAGGGCGACGTTGGTGGCCCAGATCTTGTTCTGCACGCCGAGGCCGCCGCCGACGGTCAGGTCCTGCCAGTCGCCGGGCAGGCGCCAGGTCGTCGTCAGGCGCAGCATATTGGTCGGCTGGATGGTATTGGTGAGCACGCCCTTGGCGGTGCGCGTCTTGCCGTGCGTGTAGCCGGCGAACAATTGCATGCCGCGCAAGGGGCTGCCCGATACTTCCACTTCATAGCCCTTGCTGGTATTGCCCTTGCCGGTCGTTACGTACGGACGGCTGCCGTCCGGCAGGACAAAAGTGGGCGCGACCGACATGTCTTCCTCGCCCAGGTTGTCCTGTTTGGCCTGGTAGACGGCAAACGAGGCGTTCAGCGCGCCGTCGAACAGTTCGCTCTTGACGCCGCCTTCGACATTGCTGCCCGTAATCGGGTCGAGGAAGGCGTCGCTCTTGTCCTTCAGGTTTTGCGGCTTGAACAGGTCGGTGTAGCTGGCGTACAGCGAGGTGGTCTTGCTGACATCCCACACCAGGCCCGCATACGGCGTGACCACATCATCGGTTTGATAGGCCGCGCTGCGTTTGACGAACACCTTGCTGGTGTTGTAGCGGTCGCTGTACGTCTTCCAGCTGGAAACACGCGCGCCGGCCAGCACCTTGACGTTGTCGGCCAGGTTGATGCGGGTGGCGACAAAGGCGCCCGACTGCTTGGTGGTGGCGACGTCGCGCGCGCCGGTGCGCAGCATGGACGGTTCGGGCACGTCGCCATTCCAGTGGCGGAAATCAGGAATGATGCTGGAGAACGGCAGCGGGTCTTGCAGCTGAACCTCGTTGGTGGTGCCGGTGCGCTTCCAGCCGTTGACGCCCATCACCAGATCGTGCTGGCGGCCGAACAGCGCAAAGGTGCCGTTGGCGGACAGATCGAGATTGTCCTGTTTTTCATCGTAGGGAAAGCCGCCGCTCCACACGGCCAGGCCGGAACCGTCGTGGTTCGGGAAACCGTTGCCGCCGTAGAACAGCTTGCCGTTCGAGGAGCTGTCGAGGCGGCCATACGCGGCCTTGATCTTCCAGTCGTTGGCAAAGCGGTGGTCGAGGTAGACATAGCTGTTCTGGAACTCGCGCTCCCAGCTGCTCCATTTGGCCGCCATATTGAACGAGCGCGGCATGTTGGCCGGCGTGCCGTCGGCAAAAAACAGCGGTGTGGTGCCCCAGCTCGTGCCTTTCGGCGTGTTCTTCTGGTAGTCGATGCCGGCCGTCAGCATGGTGTCGGGCGTCAGATCCGCTTCGACCACCACCGCGCCGACCAGTTTGCGTTCCTTGTAGAAATCCATATACGAGTGGCGGTTCTGGCCGGCCACCACCAGGCGGCCGCGGATGCTGCCGTCGGCGTTCAGGGGGGTGCTGAGATCGCCTTCGAGGCGCACCTTGCTCCACGAGCCGACCGTCATGCCGGCCGAGGCGGCAAATTCCTTGCCGGGGCGCTTGTGCATCATGTTGATGGTGGCCGACGGATCGCCGTTGCCGCTGACCAGGCCCGTGGCGCCGCGCACGATTTCGATGCGGTCATAAATGGCCGTGTCGAACAATGCGTTGGCGCCCGAATTGACGGCCACGCCGTCGATCTGGTAATTGCCGATCGAAAAGCCGCGCGCGGCAAAGGTAGTGCGCTCGCTGTCGTTTTCCTGCACCGTCACGCCGGTCGACTGCACCAGCACGTCGGCCAGGCTGGTCAGGCCCATGTCGTCCATGCGCTGGCGCGTGACCACCGAAATCGACTGCGGCGTCTCGCGGATCGACAGGCCCATGCGCGTGGCGGTGGCCATTTCCCTGGTGGTGTAGGAGCCGGTGTGCTCGGTCGACGCCTTGTCCTGCTGGCCCAGCACCTTGATCTCGGCCATGGTAGTGTCCGCGGCGGGAGCTTCTTCAGCCAGCGCCATGCCGCTGGCGCCCAGGGCCATCAGGAGCAGGGCCGAGCGCACGGCGGCCGCCAGCGGGCGGGTGGCAAAAGGAGTGGTACCGGCACATCTGCCGTCCAGCGAGGGTGGTCGCGCCATGAAAAATCTTTCTTCTCGTCTGCCTGCCGTCAGGCGGCGGGCTGTTATCGGTATGGAAGGCTTGCTGGGCGTGGAGGCGCTGGCTGGCGTGGAATGATTAAATCTTAATGAGAACGATTCTTATTATATTTTAATGATGCGAAAGCTGCAAGGTTGCGATGCTGTTGGTGGCTTGCCGCACCGTGGCAAGCGTGCAACGCTTTGCCATCCTTGCCGCATGCGCTAGCATGGCGGCTTGATAAGGAGGCAAGATGGCAATTCAAGTGATCAATACGGCGCCGATCGCCGGCCAGCAGCCGGGTACCTCGGGCTTGCGCAAGAAGGTGGGCGTGTTCAGCGAACCGCAATACCTGGAAAATTTCGTGCAGAGCGTGTTCGACACCGTGGGCGACTGCCACGGGCAGACCCTGGTGCTCGGTGGCGATGGCCGCTATTACAACCGCACCGCGATCCAGACCGTGCTGCGCATGGCGGCCGCGCACGGCTACGCGCGCGTGCTGCTGGGCCGGGGCGGCATCCTGTCGACGCCGGCCGTCAGCTGCGTGATCCGCAAGCACGGCGCCAGCGGTGGCTTGATTTTGTCGGCCAGCCATAATCCGGGCGGCCCGGACGGCGACTTCGGCATCAAGTACAACATCGCCAACGGCGGCCCGGCGCCGGAAAAAATCACCGACGCCATCTTTGCCCGCACCAAAGAACTGAAGCAATACCGCATCAGCGACGCGCCCGATATCGACCTCGACACCCTTGGCGAAGTGCGCATCGAGCAGATGGTGGTCGAAGTGATCGACCCGGTCGCGCACTACGCCGAACTGATGCAGCAGCTGTTCGATTTCGACGCCATCGGCGCCCTGTTCGCGGGCGGCCTGCGCATCTGCTTTGACGGCATGCACGCCGTCTCCGGCCCGTATGCGACAGCCATCCTGGAAGACATGCTGGGCGCGCCGAAGGGCAGCGTCATCAACGGCCTGCCTTTGGCAGACTTCGGCGGCGGCCACCCGGACCCGAATCCGGTCAACGCACACGAACTGATCGCACGCATGTCGCAGGACGACGCGCCCGACTTTGGCGCCGCCTCCGACGGCGACGGCGACCGCAACATGATCGTCGGCCGGCGCTTCGACGTCACGCCTTCGGACAGCCTGGCCATCCTGGCCGCCAACGCCACCGTGGCGCCCGGCTACCGGGAAGGCTTGACAGGCATCGCCCGCTCCATGCCGACCTCGGGCGCGGCCGACCGCGTCGCCGCCGCGCTGGGCATTCCCTGCTTTGAAACGCCGACCGGCTGGAAATTCTTCGGCAACCTGCTCGACGCCGACATGGCAACGTTATGCGGCGAAGAAAGCTACGGCACCGGCTCGAACCATGTACGCGAAAAAGACGGCTTGTGGGCCGTGCTGTTCTGGCTCAACCTGCTGGCCGCCAAGCAGCAGTCGGTGGAAGAAATCGTGCGCGCGCACTGGGCCACGTATGGCCGCAATTACTATTCGCGCCACGACTACGAGGGCATCGACAGCGCCGCCGCCGCGCAACTGATGGACGCCGTGCGCGGCCAGCTGGCCGGCTTGCCGGGCCGGCAGCTGGGGCAGTACACGGTAGCGCTGGCCGACGACTTCAGCTATACCGATCCGGTCGACGGCTCGGTGTCGTACAAGCAGGGCATCCGCATCATCATGACGGACGGCTCGCGCATCGTGCTGCGCCTGTCGGGCACCGGCACCGAGGGCGCCACGCTGCGCCTGTACCTGGAGCGCTATGAGGCCGACCCGGCCCAGCACGGCATTCCGACCCAGCAGGCGCTGGGAGGATTGATCGCGATCGCCGGGCAGCTGGCGCAGATCAGCGAGCGCACCGGGCGCGACGCGCCGACGGTGACGACGTAAAAAAAGGCGCACCATGTGCGCCCTTTCTTGTTGCCGCCGCGTAGGTCGGATTAGCGTGGCGCCGCCACGCGTCATCCGACGGCCTTGTCAGGCCTTGCGGTAGTTGTCGACCATCTTGTAGTTCTTCGCATACAGGCCGAAGGCCAGCATGGCCACGGCGGCAAAGGCGGCGAAGAAGAACATCTGGAAGGCCGTCACGCTGATGCCGCTTTCGGAAATCTTGCTGATCACGCCCGGGTTCATGACGCTCTTGTTGACGATCAGCACCCACAGATTGCCGACCGTGGTCGACAGGTTCCAGAAGCTCATGATGGCGCCTTTCATCGACGCCGGCGCCTGGCTGTAGGCAAACTCCAGGCCGGTGGCCGACACCAGCACTTCACCGAGGGTCAGCAGCGCGTACGGCAGGATCTGCCAGAAGATCGATACCGAATTGCCGCTGTCGAGCGACAGTTGGAGCATGCCGATCACCACCCACGACAGCGAGGAAAAGCCGATGCCGGCCGTCATGCGGCGCAGCGCCGTCGGCTGCCAGCCGAAGCGCTGCAGCGAAGGGTAGAGCACCAGATTGTTGAACGGGATCAAGAGCATCACCAGCAGCGGATTCAAGGCCTGCATCTGCGATGGCAGGAAGTTTTCCGGGCGTGTCATCGATTCGGCCTGCACGATCCAGGTCGAGGCTTTCTGGTCGAACAGCGAGAAGAACGGCGTGACCAGGGCAAAGATGACGAGGATGCGCAGTACGGCACGCACGCCTTCGACGGCTTCGTCGGGATGCGCGCCGCGTGCGCGTTCGAGTTGCATGGCCGTGCCGATGCTGCCGAACGCGAGCAGCAGCACCAGCGCCAGGCAGGCCGAAATGACGAAACCGAGGTCGGGCATGCGGTAGAACGCGTAAATTGCGCCGAGCACGCCGAAGCAGGCCACATACAGGCCTGGCCGCGAACCGCCGTCGACCTGCGCCAGCAGCGCGGTACGCGCCACGCGCGTGAACGAATGCGGATTCGGCGGCGCCGGCGGCACATGCACATATTTCTTGCTGCCCATCCAGAAGACGATGGTGGCGGCCAGCATCATGATGCCGGGAATGCCGAAGGCGACGGCCGGGCCGTAGTCACGCAGGAACATCGGCATCAGCCAGGAAGCAAAGAACGAGCCGAAGTTGATGATCCAGTAAAACAGTTCGAAGACCACCTTGGCCTTGTGCTTGTTGGTCTGATCGAACTGGTCGCCCACAAAAGAAGCCACCAAGGGCTTGATGCCGCCCGAGCCGAAGGCGATCAGGAACAGGCCGAAGTAGAAGCCCTTGACGTTGTTTTCAAAAATCGCCAGCGAAGCGTGGCCGGCGCAGTAGACCAGGCTGAGCCACAAGATGGTGTTGTATTTGCCAAAAAAACGGTCGGCCAGCCAGCCGCCCAGCAGCGGGAAGAAATACACGCCGATGACGAACGTATGGAACACATGCTTGGCTTCGCCCGTGCGCTGCTCGGCCGGAAGTTGCAGCAGCAAGGTACTGATCAGGAATACGGTCAGAATGTTGCGCATGCCATAAAAGCTGAAGCGCTCGCAGCCTTCGTTGGCGATGATGTAAGGAATCTGCCGCGGCATCTTGCCGGTGGCGGTTTGTGTCTCGGCCGTTGACATTGGCTCTCCCAAGTAGTTTTTTTGTAAGCCGCGATGCTAAAGCCTGCCGCGTTTGCTGGCAACAGAAAAAACGGCTCCTGCGCTATTTCGCAGGGATTTGTTAAGTTTTGATTTTCAGAAAGACACTGTTTTGTGGCGCCGTCGCGGCGGACACGGCAGGGCGCGGCAGGGCCAATTGCATCTGCAGCATCGCGGCTTGCGGCGCGGCACCGTCGAGCACGAAACCGCAGGACAGATAGAGCGTCAGGGCCGCAGCGTTGTCGTGCGCCACGGCCAGCCGCACGGTGGCCAGCTCGGCGATGGTGCCAGCGTGTTCGACCGCCGCCTGCACCAGCTGCCGGCCCAGGCCGTGGCCGCGCGCCTGCGGCGCCACATACACGCCCCACAGGCTGGCTTTGTCATGCACCACGGCAATTGTCTCGCGGCGCAGGCCGGCCATGGCGATCAACTGTGTATCATCAAAAATGCCAAATATTATTTGGAATCGGGTGGGCTGCAGGCGCTGGCGCATCTGCGCCATCGACACGCTGCTTTCCAGCGCATGCGTGGTGCAGAAGGCGGCCGGCAGTTCGGCGATGGCGGCCAGGCGCAGCGCGCGATAGGCGGGCGCGTCGTCGGGGTTGAGTGGGCGGACAGAAAGCTCAGGCATGGCGATCAGTATCGGGGCTTGTGACGTGAAAGTAAACCTTGCGCTGTGGCCGGTGTTTGCATAAGATATATCTTATTGCGATATATCTTAAGGATAGCCATGTCTCCCCTGATGCGCCATGCCCCTGCCCAGCCGCCGGCCGCCGGCCGCGGCCCGAAAATGTTTGACGCCGGCACCTTGCGCTACCTGGTGCTGCAGCTGATCGCCGACCAGCCGCGCCACGGCTACGACATCATCAAGGCGATTGCCCGGCGCGCCGGCGGCGGCTACGCGCCGAGTCCGGGCGCCATCTACCCGCTGATGCATGGCCTGGTCGGGCAGGGCCATGTGGCCGTCAGCCTGGATGGCAACAAGAAGCTGCACAGCATCACGCCCGCAGGGCTGGCTTTTCTCGACGCCAACCGCGCCTATGTCGACGCCATTGCCGCCCGCGTCGGCGATGGCGTCGACAGGGATGACGATTTGCGTAAGCTGATGCATGAACTCAAGGCCGTGGTGATCGCGCAATCGCGCGACGAGCCGGGCCAGGCCCGGCTGGAATCGATCCGCGCCATCCTGCGCCAGGCGCGCCACGCTGTCGAGGCGCTGGCGTGAAGGCCGCCGTCCATCCGGTGGCTGTGCTCGATCCCGCGCGCGAACGCTGGATGCTGTGGCTGCTGGCGTTGACGCAATTTACCGTCATCATGGATTTCATGGTAATGATGCCGCTGGCGCCGCAGCTGATGCAGGCCTTTCATATCGGCCCGGCCGCCGTGTCGGGCGCGGTCTCGGCCTATGCCTGGTGCGCCGGGCTGTCGGGCTTGCTGGCGGCCACCTATATCGACCGTTACGACCGCAAGCGCCTGCTGCTGACCATGTTCTGCCTGTTTACGGTGTCGAACCTGGCCTGCGCGCTGGCGCCGAATTTCCATGTGCTGCTGTGGTCGCGCGCGTTTGCCGGCCTGACCGGCGGCGTGCTGGGCGCCATCGTGATGGCCATTATCGGCGACGTGATTCCGGCCGGGCGGCGTGGCGCGGCGACCGGCATCGTCATGACCTCGTTTGCCATGGCGGCCGTGGGCGGCGTGCCGATCGGCGTGGTGCTGGCCGCGCATTTCGGCTGGGCCTCGCCATTCTTCCTGCTGGTCGTCTTGTCGCTGCTGGTCTGGCTGGGCGCTGCGCGCGTGCTGCCGTCGCTTACCGCCCACCTGGCCGCCACGCCCGTGCCGCTGCGCGAGGTGTTGCCGAATCTGCTGGCGCTGTTGCGCGAACCGCGCCATGTGCAGGCGTTTGCCTTGTCAGTGGTCAATATGACGGCAGGCATGCTGCTGATCCCGTTTGTGTCGCCCATGCTGGTGGGCAACCAGGGCCTGGCGCCGCTGGACGTGACCTGGGTCTATCTGGCGGGCGGCTGCGCCACCCTGGTGACGGCGCGCATGGTGGGGCGCTGGGCCGACCGCGCCGGCAAGCAGACGGTGTATCGCTGGATGGCGCTGTTTTCCATCGTGCCGATGCTGCTGATCACGCATTTGCCGCAGCTGCCCTTGCTGGCGCTGATGCTGGTGTTTCCGCTGTTTATGGTCTTCGTTTCCGGCCGCACCATACCGCTGCAGGCGCTGCTGACGACCATCCCCGCGCCACACAAGCGCGGCGCTTTCCTGAGCGCCAATTCGGCGCTGCAAAGCGTGGGCAATGGCCTTGGGGCCTGGCTTGGCGGCCTGACCCTGCAGACGGACGCGGCCGGCCATATCAGCGGCTACGGCATCAATGGCTGGCTGGCGGCGGGTTTGTCGCTGCTGACGGTGTGGTGGGCGGCGCGCGTCAGTGGTGCGGCGCCAGCATTGCCCCTGAAAGCCTAGTTCGGCACGCGTTTCATGGGCGCGCTTTCCTTGCGCCAGCGCTCCAGGCTCAGCAAATCGCCTTCGACCATGTCTTCGACCAGGATGCGCTTGCCGTCCGGCGTGACGAGAAAGCTTTCCCAGCGATGCGCCGCATCGGGGCCGTTCTCGAAAAAACTCAGTTGAAAATACGCCTGGCCGTCGACCAGGCGCTGCTCCGGCGTTGTTTCCATCACGGCGCCGTGCGACTTTCCGCCCGAGGCTTTTTCGATATGCGCCGACCAGGCGCGGATTTCCGGCAGCGCCAGCAGCGCGTTGACGGCCTTGTCCTCCGGCTGAGCGCCGGCGGTGTCCTGCGTGGCGTGGCCTGCCGAAGGCGGCTGGTACACATAATAAGCGCCCAGTGCGGCGGCCAGCAGGCCTGCCAGGATGCCGGCGGTAATGGCGGTTTTGGAAGACGAGGCGCGTGGCGGCATGGTGGCGTGCGGAAGGTGGATGATGGCGGCCATGCTAAAGCAAAATGCGGGCGCGGGCAATCGCCCGTTGACGGCAGAAAATGGGCGAAAAAAAGCCACCTTCCTTGGAAGATGGCTCTAGGGTTGCCGCGGATAAAAGAGCAGCTTTTGGCCTGCCCGCTATCGTGCGGCGATGCGGCCCGGCGACGCCGTCGCCTGCGCGCCGGGCCGCAGGGCTTACATCATGCCGTCCATGCCACCCATGCCGCCCATGCCACCCATGCCGCCGCCCATGCCGCCGCCTGCTTTGTCGTCAGCGATTTCGCAGACCATGCAGTCGGTTGTCAGCATCAGGGAAGCGATCGAAGCGGCGTTTTGCAGCGCCGAGCGGGTCACTTTGGCTGGATCCAGCACACCCATTTCGACCATGTCGCCATAGGTGCCGTTGGCAGCGTTGTAGCCGTAGTTGCCCGAGCCAGCCAGTACGGCTGCCACGACGACCGACGCTTCTTCGCCGGCGTTTTGCACGATCATGCGCAGTGGCTCTTCCATGGCGCGCAGGACGATCTTGATGCCTGCGTCCTGGTCCGGGTTGTCGCCCTTGACCGTGATGTTGGCGCGTGCGCGCAGCAGGGCTACGCCGCCGCCTGGCACGATGCCTTCTTCGACGGCAGCGCGGGTCGCGTGCAGTGCATCTTCAACGCGGGCTTTTTTCTCTTTCATTTCGACTTCGGTGGCTGCGCCAACCTTGATCACGGCAACACCGCCGGCCAGTTTGGCCACGCGCTCTTGCAGTTTTTCACGGTCGTAGTCCGAGGTCGCTTCTTCGATCTGTACACGCACTTGTTTTACGCGTGCTTCGATCGATGCAGCTTCGCCGGCGCCATCGATGACGATGGTGTTTTCCTTGCCCACTTCGATGCGCTTGGCCTGGCCCAGCTCTTCGAGCGTGACTTTTTCCAGCGTCAGGCCGACTTCTTCGGCGATTACCTGGCCGCCGGTCAGGACAGCGATGTCTTCCAGCATGGCTTTGCGGCGGTCGCCGAAGCCAGGTGCTTTCACTGCGCAGGTTTTCAGGATGCCGCGGATGTTGTTGACCACCAGGGTGGCCAGCGCTTCGCCTTCGATGTCTTCGGCGATGATCAGCAGTGGGCGGCCAGCTTTGGCCACTTGTTCCAGTACCGGCAGCAGGTCACGGATGTTCGAGATTTTCTTGTCGCACAGCAGGACGAATGGATTGTCCAGGATGGCAACTTGTTTCTCTTGATTGTTGACGAAGTACGGCGACAGGTAGCCGCGGTCGAACTGCATGCCTTCCACGATGTCGAGCTCGTCGTTCAGCGACTTGCCGTCTTCCACGGTGATGACGCCTTCCTTGCCGACTTTTTCCATCGCTTCAGCGATGCGCTCGCCGATCGAGTAGTCCGAGTTGGCCGAGATCGCGCCAACCTGGGCGATTTCCTTGGTGGTGGTGCAAGGACGGGCGATTTTCGCCAGTTCTTCCACGGTCGCGGCGACAGCCTTGTCGATGCCGCGCTTCAGGTCCATCGGGTTCATGCCGGCGGCAACGAACTTCATGCCTTCGCGCACGATGGCTTGTGCCAGCACGGTGGCGGTGGTGGTGCCGTCACCGGCGTTGTCGCTGGTGCGGGAAGCAACTTCCTTGACCATTTGCGCGCCCATGTTCATGAGCTTGTCTTTGAGTTCGACTTCTTTCGCTACCGAAACACCATCCTTGGTGACGGTAGGGGCGCCGAACGAGCGCTCCAGGACCACGTTGCGGCCTTTCGGGCCCAGGGTCACTTTGACTGCGTTGGCGAGAATGTTTACGCCTTCGACCATCTTGGCGCGCGCTGCGTCGCCGAATACTACTTCTTTAGCTGCCATGTTCAATTCTCCAGAAATTTCGGAATAGATCTATTTAAAACGTGGAAACGAATTACTGAACGACGATCGCCATGATGTCTTCTTCGCGCATGACCATCAGTTCCTGGCCATCGACCTTGACGGTCTGGCCGGCGTATTTGCCGAACAGCACGCGGTCGCCCACTTTGACATCCAGAGGACGGACTTTGCCGTCGTCGAGAATCTTGCCATTGCCTACGGCAAGGACTTCGCCTTGATCCGGTTTTTCAGCAGCTGCATCAGGAATGATGAGGCCGGACGCAGTCTTGGTTTCCTGGTCGAGGCGTTTGACGATGACGCGATCGTTCAATGGGCGCAGATTCATACAAAACTCCTTAAAGTTCAATGGATAAGTGTTGCTCGATCCTCGCCAGCCCGGCATGCGCCAGGCCCGCTGTCGACCGACCGCCGTATCACGACGGCATGCAACGAATCAAGCAAACCCCGTTCGTCCCGTGCCTGCCCGCGTCTGGCGGAAGTGCGCCGCGGTGTCGCCCACCGCGCGTACTTCTTGCCGGACAGCAGGCAAGCATCGGTCTGTCATGAGGATTGCTACGAAAGAGTTTGTTAGCACTCTCTACTAACGAGTGCTAATTATAGGGACGGCAAGTGGCTTATTCAAGGGGAACATATAGATACACGATCCGCGCAGGCGGCATAGTGACAGGGTTTTGCGCTGGCGCAAGCCGCTTGCCCGGGCGTCAGCGGCGGAGGCGACTCTAGCACGGTTGAGCTGGCACCGTGGTTTCTGTACACACAGGAAACATTGCATTGCGATCAAATTTGCTAAGATGATCGGTATCGCTTATCAAACACTTCACTATTATGCCTAGCCTGTTTTCCCGTCATGCCATTTGCCTGTCCTTCGCCGCCTTCGGTTTGGCCTTTTCCGCCAGTGCCGCTGCGCAAACCTTTCTCGACGAACTGACGGTGGTGAACCTGTCGCCGCGGGACAAGGAGGCGCTGATGTGGGAACTGTTCAACGATTTGAACAAGGATGACGACGACCAGGAAGCGCATGTGTGGGAAAGCGACGACGAGGCAGCGACCATGCAGGCCGTCTACAGCTTCAGCAATTCTGGCATGACCGAGCAGAGCCTGAAGGCGCATGTGTGCCGCGACCTGAAATTCGTCGTCACGGCCGGCGGCAAGACGCAGGACCTGAGCCGTCGCACCTGCTCGCAAAACAGCGGGCGCTGGGATATCCAGGGCAAGGATGCGCCGCCCGTCACCTATCCGCCGTTCCTGTCCGACGTGACGGTGGCCAAGTTGAACGCGAAAGAAAAAAAGGATTTGCTCAACGCGGCCGTGCGCACCCTGAAAGACGAGGAAGATGGCAAGACCAGGCAGTGGCGCAACCAGGGCATGGGCAACACCGTGCCCTTGCGCGTGAGCCTGACGCCGTCCGACACCGGAACCAGGCCCGGCAGTTTTACCACGTGCCGCGACCTGACGATGGTATTCGATGGCAGGAACGGCAAGCAGGAACTGCGCCGCCGTTCCTGCGAAAACCGCTATGGCGCGCTGGACATCGAACCGGACTACAAGGAAGACCGTTAGGTCACCGATGATGATAAAAAGCTCCTATTTCCGGTTAACTACACGGCATTGATGTAATTATGTGTGACAGCAACGCGATTCGATTGACGCCTGAGTGACGTCCGCCCTATAGTGGCGGCATGATTTCCGAATTCAACGAATTATCCGACAAAATCGGCCTGCTGGCCGAAATGACCCATGCGCTGCGTCGTGAAAACGCGCAACTGCGCAAGGACAATGCCGCCCTTGCCGCCGAGAATGCGCAGTATGTGCAGCGCATGCGCGAGGCGCAGGAGCGGGTCGAGGCGCTGCTGGAAAAAATTCCGGAGCTGGTGCAGGCCGGCCTGGAGCAGGCGGCCTCCGAAGCCATGGCCCATGCGGCCGAGAACGGGAAGGAAGCGTAATGGCGCGTGTCGATGTCAATATCATGGGCCAGTCCTACAGCATGGTCTGCCGCGAAGGCGAGGAACGTGCGCTGCGCGAAGCGGCCATCTATCTGGACAGCAAGATGAAGGCCATCCGCGATGCGGGCAAGGTCAAGGGCAATGACCGCATCGCCGTGCTGGCGGCGCTGGGCGTGGCGGCGGAGTTCCTGTCCGTCAAGTCACCGCAAGGACCGTTGTCGGAGCTGACCATCATGGAAGTGAAGCAAAAAATCTCGGCCATGCATATGGTCCTCGACAGCGCGCTGACGCCCCAGGAAAACCTTTTTTAAGCAGCTTTTAAGTGCCGGGGCCGCATGTTCTGTACGAATTTGCTTTGCGATGTGCGGACTAAGGAGTAAACTTCTGGCTACCCTGCGGTGTTCGCGATTGCCATATATTCCTTGAACCATTTATGCGCATCGGTTGCGAATTTTGTTTGATGGGAGTGAGCGTCGCTCGTTCGACGAACCCGAAATTGAACTAACGTGACCACCTTGAACCGTTTGGTTCGGGATGCCGGCATAGCGGCACAGGCGGGGCCTCATGCAGAAAAAACGGTTGCAGCACTTGTGCGCAACCGTTTTTTTACGTCCGCACTTGACTCAGGGTTGCTTATGAAACAGTACTGGTTGATGAAATCCGAGCCCACCGAAGTGAGCATCGATGATCTGATGGCCGCGCCCGGGCAGACCATGCCCTGGTTTGGCGTGCGCAACTACCAGGCGCGCAATTTCATGCGCGACGGCATGCGCGAAGGCGACGGCGTGCTGTTTTATCACTCCAGCTGCGCGCAACCGGGCGTGGTGGGCGTGGCCGAGGTGGCCAGCACGGCCTATCCGGACCACAGCCAGTTCGACAAGAACAGCCATTATTTCGACCCCAAGGCCACTCAGGAACAGCCGCGCTGGGTCAGCGTCGACGTGCGCGGCCTGAAAAGGACGGCGCTGCTGCCGCTGTCGGAATTACGCCAGATGCCGGCGCTGGAAGACATGCTGCTGCTGAAAAAGGGCAGCCGCCTGTCGATCGCGCCGGTCACGCCGGCGCAGTGGAAAGCCATCCAGGCGCGGCTGGCGGATTAGTCCGGCGCTTGCGTGCCGATTTCCTCGATATCGATCTCCAGGCGGTAGGCCAGCGCGATGAACAAGGCCTGGCACAGGCAGATGGTGCCGGTCAGCGAACGGAAGGCAAAGGCGCTGCCTTCGGTCACCGTCAGCAGGGCGTCGGCGCTGCGCGCCAGGGGCGCGAGCTTGCTGTCGGTAATGACCAGCGTTTTTGCGCCATTGTCGTGCGCCATGCGCGCGCACTCCAGGGTTTCCTTGCCATACGGCGCGAAGCTGATGGCAATGGCCACGTCGCCTTCGCGCACGCTGCGCATCTGGTCGCGGTGGCCGCCACCCAGGCCCGTCACCAGGTGCACACGCTTGCTGGTGTGCTGCAGCGCGTAGGCGATATACGAGGCCACCGGAAACGCGCGCCGCACCCCCACCACATAGATATTGTCGGCCTGCTGCAGCAAGGTGACGGCCGCTTCGAGCTGTTCGTCGTCCAGGCCGGCCGCCAGTTCGTCGAGGCCGCTGCGG
Source organism: Janthinobacterium psychrotolerans (assembly GCF_001677885.1). GTDB lineage: Bacteria > Pseudomonadota > Gammaproteobacteria > Burkholderiales > Burkholderiaceae_D > Janthinobacterium > Janthinobacterium psychrotolerans. The sequence continues at coordinate 110,741 of NZ_LOCQ01000051.1, forward strand.
CTCGCGCCGATGAATTCGCGCGTCAGGTCGCCCGTGCGCACCTTGCTGTCGCGCGAGGAAATGAGTTTGCGGATGCGCTGGCGGTAATTGGGCGCGGCGCGCGCCTGCTCGGTATAGGCCTGGCGAAACACATCCTGCATTTCGCTGAAGCCGGAAAAACCGAAGCGCTGGGCGAAACGCACGATGGCCGACGGCTGCACGTCGCAGGCGGCGGCGATGTCGCTGATGCGCTCGAGCATCAGGCTGGCGCGGTGTTGTTCGACATGCTTGGCGATCAGTTTCAACTGGCGCGACAGGCTGTCGTATTCATCGACGATTTGCTGCATTAGCTGGTCGATCGCGGCGGGTTGTGCCATCTCTTGTACTCTCTTGTATTGGCTGTGGGCAAGGCATGGCGGGCGCCCACTTGCTGCATAAATTATAGAATTGAATGCCGCAAATAGAAAGAAATTTCGATTTTTTTCTATTGGGAAAAAATAATTTCAGTATTGGTGGCCGCATCCGCGCTTGTCGCCGGACGCGACCACGCCGGCGCGCCGCGCCGGGTGGGGCAGAGATGTGAAGCAGGAAAAGGACGGCGGCTCAGGCGCCGGCGGCGCGCGCCTTGCTTGGCGGCGTGGCCATGATGCGGCTTTTATAGGACCATACCAGCAGGGCGATGGCGCCGACGATCATCGGCAGCGACAGCATCTGGCCCGAGGTGATCGGCACGCCGAACCACACGACTTCCCAGTCCGGCGTGCGAAAGTATTCGGTAAAGAAGCGCGCGCAGCCATACAGCAGGGTGAACATGGCGCCGACCGCCACCCGTGGATGCGGCTTGCGCGCAAACAGCCACAGAATAATGAACACCAGGATGCCATCGACCAGCATCTGGTAGAGCGGCGACGGGTGCACGGGGTAGGGAATGCCCGGCCACTGCATGGCCCACGGCAGGGTCTCGGGCGCGATGCGGCCCGGCAGTTCGGCATTGATGAAGTTGCCCAGGCGGCCGGCGGCATAGCCCAGCGGCACCAGCGGCGCGATAAAGTCCAGCACGTCGAACAGGTTGCGGCCGGCCTTGCGGCCCCACAGGTACATCGCCAGTATCACGCCCAAAAATCCCCCGTGGAAGGACATGCCGCCATGCCAGACCATGAAGATCTCGAGCGGATTGTGGAAGAAGTATTCGGGGCGGTAGAACAGCACTTCGCCCAGGCGCCCGCCGATCACCACCCCCAGCATGCCATAGAACAGCATGTCGTCGAGGTCCTCCTTTTTCCAGCCCAATGCAAAGATATGGGGCTGCCTGATGCGCACGCGGCCCAGCGCAATGAAGAGGGCAAAGGCCAGCACATACATCAGGCCATACCAGTGCACGGCCAGCGGGCCGATCTGAACGGCTATCGGGTTGGGCATCGGGTGTATCAGCATCGGTGTACTTTCTAAAGATTGGGCAGGGTGCCGCGCAGCAGGGCCAGGAAACCCTGCAGCACGGGCGAGGTATTGTCGCGGCGCCAGGCAAGCCCCGTCTCGACCAGCGGCGTTGGGTCTTGCAGCGGCCTGTATTCTACGCCGGGGCGCATCAGATTCGATACCGATTGTGGCACAAGCGCGATGCCCATGCCAGCCGAGACCAGGCTGACGATGGTTTGCATCTGGATCGCCTGCTGGCCGATCGCGGGCGTGATGCCGGCCGCGCCGAACACGCCGAGGATGGCGTCATGCAGGGCCGGCGAGATCGCGCGCGGGAAAATGATCAACGGCAGGGCCGGCAGGTCGCGCAGCCGTACCGGCCCCGGCGTGTTCAGGACCTCCAGGCCGGCCGGCGCGGCCAGCACCAGGGGTTCGGCCAGCACCGGCAGGTAGTCGAGCGCCAGTCTGGCCTTGTCGGGCAGCGGCGGAATCAGCAGGCCGGCGTCGACCCGGCCCGCCAGCAGTTCCTCGAGCTGCAAATCGGACGTCGCTTCCTGCAGCGCGATCCGCACCTGCGGATACGCATGTTGATAGGCGCGCAGCAGCGGCGGCAGCACGCTGTAGTCGGCCGACGACACGAACGCCAGCGCCAGCCGGCCAGCTTCGCCCTGCGCGGCGCGCCGCACCAGCGCCGGCAGGTCCTGTGCCTGGGCCAGCAGGCGCCGCGCTTCGGGCAGCAGGGCCGTGCCGGCCGGCGTCAGGCGCACTTCGCGGCGCGTGCGCACGAACAGCGGCGCGCCCAGCAGTTCTTCGAGCGCCATGATGGTTTGCGACAGCGGCGGCTGCGTCATGTGCAGGCGCAGCGCGGCGCGGCCGAAATGCAGCTCTTCGGCGACGGTAACGAAATAGCGCAGCTGGCGCAATTCAATCGGCATCATTGATATGTATTTCCATGTTGAACAATTGCTGTGATATTTATTTCGACTCACAGCCATGTGCATCATATATTTGACACATGGGCGTGCGCAAGGCAATCTGGCGTACCCCCACTGCGCACAGGGTCTTGCCCACGCAAGCCCGGCAGCCAGGCAACTCTTTTGAAAGACCATCATGCCGCAATACCGCTCACGCACCACCACCCACGGCCGCAACATGGCCGGCGCCCGCGCCCTGTGGCGCGCCACCGGCATGAAGGATGGCGACTTCGACAAGCCGATCATCGCCGTGGTCAATTCGTTCACCCAGTTCGTGCCCGGCCACGTGCACCTGAAGGACCTGGGCCAGATGGTGGCGCGCGAGATCGAAGCGGCCGGCGGCGTGGCCAAGGAATTCAACACCATCGCCGTCGATGACGGCATCGCCATGGGCCACGGCGGCATGCTGTACTCGCTGCCGTCGCGCGACCTGATCGCCGACTCGGTCGAATACATGGTCAACGCCCACTGCGCCGACGCCATGGTCTGCATCTCGAACTGCGACAAGATCACGCCGGGCATGCTGATGGCCGCCATGCGCATCAATATTCCGGTGGTCTTCATTTCCGGCGGCCCGATGGAAGCGGGCAAGGTCGTCAAGGTGGTCAACGGCACGCAGAAAATCATCAAGCTCGACCTGGTTGACGCCATGATCAAGGCCGGCGACAGCAGCGTCTCCGACGCTGACGTGGCCGAAATCGAACGCTCGGCCTGCCCGACCTGCGGTTCGTGCTCGGGCATGTTTACCGCCAACTCGATGAACTGCCTGACCGAAGCGCTGGGCCTGGCCCTGCCCGGCAACGGCACCATCCTGGCCACCCACTCGGACCGCCAGCAGTTGTTCCTGCGCGCCGGCCGCCTGATCGTGGAACTGGCCAAGCGCCACTACGAGCAGGATGATTATTCGGTGCTGCCACGCTCGATCGCCACCAAGGCCGCGTTCGAGAACGCGATGGCGCTCGACGTCTCGATGGGCGGCTCGACCAACACCGTGCTGCACCTGCTGGCCGCCGCGCACGAGGCGGAAGTCGAATTCACGATGGCCGACATCGACCGCATTTCGCGCAAGGTGCCTTGCCTGTGCAAGGTCGCGCCGATGACCGACAAATACCATATCGAAGACGTGCACCGCGCCGGCGGCATCGTGGGGATTCTGGGCGAACTGGCGCGCGCCGGCCTCTTGAACACCACCTTGCCGACCATCCACGCGCCGACCATGGCCGACGCCATCGCGCAAAACGACATCAAGTGCACCGACGACCCTGCCGTGCATGAGCTGTTCCGCGCCGCGCCGGGCGGCGTGCCGACCCAGACGGCGTTCTCGCAGTCCGAGCGCTTTGCGTCCGTCGACACCGACCGCGCCACCGGCTGCATCCGCGACAAGGCCCATGCCTATTCGCAGGACGGTGGCCTGGCCGTGTTGTACGGTAACCTCGCCGAGAAGGGCTGCATCGTCAAGACGGCCGGCGTCGACGAAAGCATCCTCAAATTCAGTGGCAAGGCGCGCGTGTTCGAAAGCCAGGACTCGGCTGTCGCAGCCATCCTGGAAGACACCGTGCATGAAGGCGACGTTGTCATCATCCGCTACGAAGGCCCGAAAGGCGGCCCCGGCATGCAGGAAATGCTGTACCCGACCTCGTACATCAAATCGAAAGGCCTGGGCAAGGCCTGCGCACTGTTTACCGATGGCCGCTTCTCGGGCGGCTCCTCGGGCCTGGTGATCGGCCACGCCTCGCCGGAAGCGGCCGAAGGCGGCGCCATCGGCCTGGTGGAAGAGGGCGACTTCATCGATATCGACATCCCCGAGCGCACCATCAACCTGCGCGTCACGCCGGCCGAACTGGCCGCGCGCCGCGCGGCCATGGAAGCGAAGGGCGATGCGGCCTGGCTGCCGGTCAACCGCGAGCGTTATGTGTCGCAGGCCTTGCAGGCCTACGCGGCCCTGACGACGTCGGCCGACCGTGGCGCCGTGCGCGACCTGTCGCAGCTGAAAAAGCGCTGATCGTTGTAAAAACGCCGCAGCGCCGCGCCGTTTCCCGGGGCGGTGCCGCAGGCGTTACATCGCCTTACAAACAACATGGGAATTGGCGCGCGCTTGGGGCAAAATAGCTTTACCCCAAGTGTTTTGATATCTCAATCGCTTGATCCGGGCTCGTGGTGAACCTGCCGAAACACGGTAGAATGCCGGCAGGAAGTTACTCTGGAGAAAAGACAATGAAACGTTCCATGATGTTGGTAGGTGTGTTGGCTGTGTCGGCGTTGACCTCGCAAGTGGCGATGGCCAACCCTGACCTGGCGAAAGCAAAGAATTGCATGGCTTGCCATGCGGTTGGCAGCAAGCTGGTCGGTCCTGCGTACAAAGACGTGGCCGCCAAGTATGCCGGTCAAAAAGACGCGGAAAACAAGCTGGTGGCGAAAGTCATGAAGGGCGGCTCCGGCACCTGGGGCGCGATCCCGATGCCGGCCAACCCGCAGGTGAGCGAAGCGGAAGCGCGCACCCTGGTCAAATGGATTCTGGCGCAGAAATAATCTGCGCCGAAATAACAGTATCGCAAACAGCGCGCCGGCATGTCCGGCGCGTTTTTTTTATGCCCGCAGATTGCCCATCCCCTCCAGCGTCGCCTTGACCGCGGCCTCCAGCGGGGTATGCGGCTCGTGCCCCAGCGCCGCCAGCAGTTTTGCATTGTCCATGCGCACCGGCGTCTGCCACAAATACCGCATCTCGCGCAGCTCGCGCAAGGTCACCACGAACGGTGCCGCCAATGCCATCAGCCACCACGCAAACGCCTTCACGCGCGGCGTACCACCCGTAGCCTGCGCCACCACGCGCGCAATCGCGTCCGTCATCTGCCGCCCGTCCTGATCCCAGTGTCCGGCCAGGTGAAAACGCGCAAAGGGCGGCAGGCTGTCGCGCATCGCCAGCAATGCGACCATGGTGCGCGCCACGTCGGGCAAATACGACCATTGATGCCCGATTCCTTGCTTGCCCGGATAGGTGATACTGCGCACCGGCTGGCCAGGCTTGACCAGGCCCTGCGCAAACCAGCTGTTGCCGGCATGGGGGCCGAAGAAGTCGCCGGCGCGCACGATCAGCACGCGCGCCTTGCCGGCGCTGGCGGCACGCTCCAGCCGCGCTTCCAGTTCGACCCGGATTGCGCCCTTGCGCGTGGCCGGGTGCTGGGGCGATTCCTCCGTCAGCACGGGGAAGGCATCATCTCCATAATTGTAGACCGTGCCGGGCAGCACGATGGTCGCGCCTTGCGCCTGCGCGGCGGCGATCGTGTTGTCGAGCATCGGCAGCACCAGCTTGTCCCAGTCGCGGTAGCCGGGCGGGTTGACGGCATGCACGATCACCGAGCAGCCCGCGCTGGCCGCCAGCACGTCGGCGCCCGCCATGGCGTCGCCACGCAGCCATGTCACGCCATCGTTGCGTGGCGAGGGCGGCTCGCCACGGCTTAATGCGCGCACCTGCCAGCCCGCCGCCAGCAACTGGCGCACCATTTCGCCGCCGATGCCGCCCGTGGCCCCCAAGACCAATGCCGTGTTATTCATCATGCTGTGCTCCCTGTGGTTGATGGAGCCAGTATCGGCCGAAGCGGGTTGGTTGGGAATTGACGAACATCGACCATCGGCTATACATTCATGCATGACCAAAAATATCGCCTGGGAATATTACCGTTCGCTGCTGGCCGTGCTGAACCACGGTTCGCTGTCCGCCGCCGCGCGTGCGCTCGGCATCACGCAGCCCACCGCCGGCCGCCATATTGCCGCGCTGGAACAGGAGCTGGGCGTGGCCCTGTTTACACGCTCGCAGCAGGGCTTGCTGCCGACCGATACCGCGCTGGCCTTGCGGCCCCATGCGCAGGCGATGGCGCACACGGCCAGCCTGATGGAACGCGCGGCCGCCAATGCGGGCGAAGGCGTGGCCGGCGTGGTGCGCATCTCGGCCAGCGAAGTGGTGGGGGTGGAAGTGCTGCCGCCTATTCTGGCGCGCCTGCGTGAACGCCATCCGGCGCTGGTGGTGGAACTGGTGCTGAGCAACCAGGTGCAGGACCTGCTGCGGCGCGAAGCCGATATTGCCGTGCGCATGGTGCGCCCGCGCCAGGAACGGCTGGTGATGCGCAAGGTGGGGGTGATCGAGGTGGGCCTGTTTGCCCATCGCGACTATCTGGTCCGCCATGGCGAACCGGTGCAGGTGGCGGACCTGGCAAACCATGCGCTGATCGGCTACGACACGCCCAGTGCGCTGGTGCGCAGCGCGGACGGCAACTGGCAGGCGTTTTCACGCGACCGTTTTGCCCTGTGCTGCGACAGTGACCTGGCGCAGCTGGCGCTGATACGGGCTGGGGCCGGCATCGGCGGCTGCCAGACGCTGCTGGCGGCAAAAGATCCCGCCTTGCGGCGGGTGCTGCCAGACGCTTTTACCTTGCCGCTGGAAACCTGGGTGACCATGCATGAAGACCTGCGCGCCAGCCTGGGCTGCCGGGCGGCCTTCGATGCATTGGTGGCAGGGTTACAAGCTTATGCAGCCTGATTACTTGACCACTTCCATTTTCGTCTTCTTGCCGTCGCGATAGGTGAACAGGGTCAGCGCGCCATCCTTGATGTCGCCATTGGCGTCAAACGCGATCGGACCGGTCACGCCCTGGTATTTGACCTTGGCCAGGAACGGCAGGTAGACGGACGGCTTCGACGATTTGGCGTCGGCCATGGCGGTGGCCATGGTCATCACGGCGTCGTACACATACGGCGCATACAGCTGCACGTCCATATTGTATTTCTGCTTGTAGCGGGCGCGGAATTCGTCCATGCCTTTTTGCTGCGCGCCCGTCACGCCGCCCGCTTCCGCGCAGGTGACCAGGTTTTCGCCGATGGCGTCGCCGGCCAGTTTGCCCAGCGGCTCCGTGCACAGCCCGTCGCCGCCCATGAACTTGGCCTTGATGCCCAGCGCCTTCATCTGGCGCAGCATCGGGCCGCCCACCGAATCCATGCCGCCGAAGAAGACCAGGTCGGGATTCTTGGACTTGATGCTGGTCAGAATCGCGTTGAAGTCGGTCGCGTTAGCATTGGTAAATTCCTTGCCGACGATTTGCACGCCCGGCATGGCTTTTTTCGCGCCCTTGACGAACTGTTCCGCCACGCCCTGGCCATAGGCCGTGCGGTCGTCGATCACGGCGATCTTCTTGGCGCCCAGCTTGCCCACGGCGTAAGCGCCCAGGGTGCCGCCGAGCTTGTTGTCATTGGCCACCACGCGGAAGGCCGTATTGAATTTTTGCTGGGTGTAGGTCGGGTTGGTGGCGGCCGGCGAAATTTGCGGAATGCCGGCGTTGAAGTAGATGCGCGAGGCGGGAATCGTGGTGCCGGAATTGAGGTGGCCGATCACGCCGTTGACCTTGGCGTCGACCAGCTTTTGCGCCACGGCCGTGCCCTGTTTCGGGTCGCCCGCGTCATCTTCGCCCATCAGCACGAATTTCACGGCCTTGCCATCGATCTTGAAGCCCTTGGCGTTCAAATCCTCGATCGCCATATTGGCCGCGTTTTCATTGTCCTTGCCCAAGTGGGAGCTGGCGCCGGAAACCGGAGCGACATGGCCTATCTTGATGATTTCCTGCGCGCCGGCATGGCCGGCAAAGGCGTATGCGATGGCGAGGGAAACGGTGGTGGTCTTGAGCAGCATGAACATTCTCCATTGAATAGGTACGGCGGCGTCTCGCGAAAACCGCTATATGCGGCGGTGCGTGTCAAGAAGGTACAATAAAAAACAGGCCGCGCAAAGCCGCAAATGCGGCTTTTTGCATTTTGTCGCGACAATCACCAAAGTGAGGCGCGATGCACCGATTTCTCGGGTACGAGTGCACCAAACAATGGCGTTGGGGAAGAGATGGGTGTAGGGAACGCTGCATTCTTCGCCCCCCAACAACATCCGCGGTCAGGCCCGCCGGGTCTGACCCCGGCCTTGCGACGTTGGGGGTGAATTGACCTGATTACTGCACTGATGGCGGATGCAAATGCCCCAGCTCATGACTGACCGCATTGGCCACAATCTGCTCGAGCGACTGCTGCAAGTCTTCGCGCAGCGCTCCCCTCATGCCGATCAGGGCGTTTTGCAGCGCCGTTTGCAGCACGTGGGCGATGCGCTCTTCCAGCAGATGGTCGATCTTGCCCTGCACCTGGTGCAAGATGCGCTGGGTCAGGCGCGCTTCAATGGCGTCCCAGTCCGGCTGCAGCACTACGGGACCCAGGAACGGGGCCGGCTCGGCGATCCTGGCCGGCGGCGCGTCTTCCGGTTCGGCCGTCATCTCATGCAGCGCTTCCGGCCCCGACAGCACTTCCGTCAGCAGCGGGATGCCCTGGTCGAATGGCTGCTCGCTCATCATTTGCCCGCCACGAAATGGGTCGGCTGCACATTCAGCTTGCGGTAGTGCTGGAAACGCTGGCGGCCCGCTTGCGCGTCCTGCTCGTCCATCGACACGATCTCGAACACGCGCTGGAACTGCGCGTAGCTGGCAGGCGGCAGCTGCGACACGTTGACCAGGATATCGTGGTGCGGCAGCGCCACGTCTTCGCTGTCGGTCAGCACGATCGGCGTTTGCGCGGCCAGCGGGTCGCCGGCCAGCACGTGCGGCACGAAGTCGGTCGGCGAGAGCGTCCACATGGCCGCGTTCATGGCGTCAAGCTGGGCGCTGTTGCCCGCCAGCACCACGATCTTGTTGCCGGCCATATAGGCCTTGCGCGCCAGGCGGCAGGCGTAGGCCAGCTTGTCCGGCACGTTGGTATGAAAGTCGACGCGCGTCATGTCGCCTTTCAAGCCGCCATGCCGCTATGGCGCAGCAGGGCGTCGATCGATGGCTCGCGGCCGCGGAAGGCCGTAAACGATTCCAGCGCCGGGCGCGAACCGCCAACCGACAGAATCTCCTGCAGATAGCGCTTGCCGGTTTCGGTGGATGCGTCCGGCCCCAGCGCCCTGGCTTCCTCGAAGGCGGCATAAGCGTCGGCGGACAGCACCTCGGCCCATTTGTAGCTGTAGTAGCCGGCCGCGTAGCCGCCGGCAAAGATATGGCCGAACGAATTCTGGAAGCGGTTGAACGCGGGCGGGATGACCAGCGCGAATTTGGCGCGCACGCTGTCGATCAGCTGCTGCACGCTCTGGCCGGAGGCCGCATCGTAGTCATAGTGCAGATGCATGTCGAGCAAGGAAAACTCGACCTGGCGCAGGGTCTGCAGGCCGGACTGGAAGTTTTTCGCCGCCAGCAGCTTGTCGTACAGCGCGCGCGGCAGCGGCTCGCCGGTCACAACGTGCGCCGTCATATGTTCGAGCACTTCCCATTCCCAGCAGAAGTTTTCCATGAATTGCGACGGCAGTTCCACCGCATCCCATTCGACACCGGAAATGCCCGACACGCCCAGTTCGTCGACGGCGGTCAGCATATGGTGCAGGCCATGGCCGAATTCATGGAACAGGGTGATCACTTCATCGTGGGTGAACAGGGCCGGCTGGGCTTGACCACCGACCACGGCAGGCTCCGTGAAATTGCAGGTGAGGTAGGCGATCGGCGTTTGCACGTGATGGGCGTCGGCGCGGCGGCCGCGCGCGTCGTCCATCCAGGCGCCGCCGCTTTTGCCGGCGCGCGCGTACAGGTCCAGGTAGAACTGGCCGATCAGCCTGCCGTCGCGCTCGATGCGGTAGAAGCGCACATCCTGGTGCCAGACACTGGCCGTATCCGGCCTGATCTCGACCGCAAACAGGTTCTGGATCTGGCGGAACAGGCCGTCGATGACCTTGGGTTCAGGGAAATACTGTTTCACTTCCTGGGCCGAGAACGCATAGCGGCGCTCCTGCAGCTTTTCGGACGCGTACGGCACGTCCCAGGCCTGCAGGTCGGTGATGCCCAGTTCTTCACGGGCGAATTGTTTCAGTTCGGCCAGATCCTTCTCGGCGTACGGGCGCGCGCGGCGGGCCAGGTCTTCCAGGAAAGCGATCACCTGGTCCGGCGAGGTGGCCATTTTCGACACCAGCGACACTTCGGCGAAATTGGCGTAGCCCAGCAGTTTTGCTTCCTCGTCGCGCAGTTTCAACAGAGTGACGATGTTTTGCGTATTGTCCCAGTCCTCTTTCTTGCTGAACACTGTGCCCTGGTCCGAGGCCTTGGTGGCGTTGGCGCGGTAGATGGTTTCGCGCAATTCGCGCTTGTCGGCGAATTGCAGGATAGGGAAATACGAAGGAAAATGCAGCGAGAATTCAAAGCCCTGCTTGCCGGCTTTCTCGGCGGCGGCGCGCGCGGCCGCTTTCACGTCGTCGGGCAGGCCGGCCAGCTCAAGCTCGTTCTCGACCAGCAGCTTGTAGTCGTTGGTGGCGTCGAGCACGTTTTCGGAAAAGCGCGTCGAGACGGCCGCGTGTTGTTCCTGGATGGCGCCGAAACGCTCCTTTTTATCTTCCGGCAGATCGGCGCCACCGAGGCGGAAGTCGCGCACGGCGTTGTCGACGATGCGGCGGCGCGCCGGCGACAGGCTGGCAAAGGCGGCGCTGGCCTGCAACTGCTTGTATTTGCCGAACAGGATTTCATTCTGGCCCAGCTCGGTCCAGAACTCCGTCACCTTGGGCTGGTTCGCATTGTAGGCGGCGCGCAGCTCGGGCGTGTCGACCACGCTGTTGAGGTGGTTGACGATGCTCCAGGCGCGGCCCAGGGTTTCGCCGATCTGGTCCAGCGGCGTGACGAAGTTATCCCAGTTCACTTCTTCCATCGGCGCTTCGAGCTGCGCCACGGTGGCGCGCGCTTGCTCCAGCAAGGTGTCGATGGCGGGCGTGACATGCTCGTGCGTAATCGCGTCGAAGCGGGGCAGTCCGGAAAAATCAAGCAGGGGATTGGTGGTCATCGTCATTTCATCCATTCTGTTTTGCAGGCGGCGCCGCCTGCACTAAATAGAGCGCCTGAAAAACGTTCAGGGCAAGGCGCATTGCCGAAGACAGTACGAATAGTACGGCGAGGCAATGCAACGCAGCCATGGGCGTTTTCTCAGGTGCTCCTCTTAAACGCGTTCGGCGGCTTCGACCGTGTTCATCAACAGCATGGTGATGGTCATCGGACCGACACCACCCGGCACCGGCGTGATATGCGACGCGATCTCTTGCACACCGGCAAAGTCCACGTCGCCGCACAGCTTGCCGTTGTCGTCGCGGTTCATGCCGACGTCGATCACGATGGCGCCCGGGCGCACCATGTCGGCCGTCAGGGTGTTGCGGCGGCCGACGGCGGCGACGATCACGTCGGCATTGCGCGTATGGTGTCCCAGGTCCGGTGTCGCACTATGGCAGATGGTGACGGTAGCGTTCGCTTGCAAGAGGAGCAGCGCCATCGGCTTGCCGACCGTGTTGCTGCGGCCGATGACCACGGCGTGCTTGCCGCGCAGGTCGACGCCGGTGCTTTCGATCAGCTTCATGCAGCCATACGGCGTGCAGGGGCGAAAGCCCGGCAGGCCCGTCATCAGTTCGCCGGCGCTCAGCACCGAGTAACCGTCGACATCCTTGGTGGTGGCGATCGCTTCGATCACCTTGTGCGGGTTGATGTGTTTCGGCAGCGGCATCTGTACCAGGATGCCGTGGATGGCCGGGTCCGCGTTCAGGCTGGCGATGCGCGCCAGCAAATCTGCTTCCGACAGATCCGCCTCATACTTTTCCAGCACGGAATGAAAACCGACGTCGCCGCAGGCCTTGACCTTGTTGCGCACGTAGACCTGGCTGGCCGGGTCTTCGCCGACCAGGATCACGGCCAGGCCGGGCTGGGTGCCTTTGGCGGTCAGGGCGGCGGCGCGGGTGGCGATTTCGCTGCGCAGTTTTTGGGAGAGGGCGATTCCGTCGATCAGTTGTGCTGGCATAGTGGTGGCTGAGAGCTGTGGCAGGGAAAACCAGATTATAAAGCCGGGCGGCGCAAAGGGGCGGTTTTGGCGCGCAGAGTCGTAACAACAGCGGGCCGGCGACGCGGGCCCGAGAAAATGCCGATGGCGGCGTTGCAGCTTCCTTGCCGTACATTCGTACTGTCTGCGTCGCTGCGCCTTGCCCTCGACATTTTTCAGGCCCGCTTGGCCCGGAGCGCCTTGGAGCGCGCCTGGGGCGTTAATGGTTTCGCAGGTGTGCTGGTGGAGTAGGGGGGGGCGAGGGCCTGTGAGTTTTTGGTGTCACCTTTGGTACTTTGATCACGCTAATTTCCGGTCAGAATTTGCGGCAGTGCAGCATAATCGCATAGGGAAATTTCATAATATGAAATCTTATATCGTAATTTGAAAAATACAAAATACACTGTTAGAATCCCCACACTTATCGACCTTAATAGTAAATAATCAGCGAAATACCGTCCGACAGCGATCCGGAAAATCGGCGTGGGGCGCTCACAAAGGAGACTCAACAGATGTCAGATCAACTGAACCAGGTAACGACACAGATCGGCGCCGACCCGGATATGCAGGAAACCAAGGAGTGGCTGGACGCACTCGAAGCGGTACTGGAAAATGAAGGTCCGGAACGGGCCCACTACCTGATGGAGCGCCTGGTCGACCTGGCCCGCCGCCGCGGCGCCCAGATTCCTTTCTCCAGCACCACCGCCTACGTCAACACCATCCCCACCAAACAAGAAGCACACTGCCCGGGCAATCTGGAATACGAAGAGCGCCTGCGTTCGTGGATGCGCTGGAACGCCATGGCCATGGTGGTCAAGGCCAACCGCGCCGACGGCGACCTGGGCGGCCACCTGTCGTCCTTCGCTTCGCTGGCCAACATGCTGGGTATCGGCTTCAATCACTTCTGGCACGCGCCGACCGCCGATCATGGCGGCGACCTGCTGTACATCCAGGGTCACTCCTCGCCGGGCGTTTACGCACGTGCTTTCCTGGAAGGCCGCCTCTCCGAAGAGCAGATGCTGAACTTCCGCAAGGAAGTCGACGGCAAGGGCTTGTCGTCGTACCCGCACCCGAAACTGATGCCTGACTTCTGGCAGTTCCCGACCGTGTCGATGGGCCTGGGCCCGCACATGGCGATCTACCAGGCGCGCTTCCTGAAATACCTGCACGCACGCGGCATCGCCAAGACCGACAACCGCAAGGTCTGGGCCTTCTGTGGCGACGGCGAGATGGACGAGCCGGAATCCCTGGGCGCGATCGGCCTGGCTGCACGCGACATGCTCGACAACCTGGTCATCGTGGTCAACTGCAACCTGCAGCGCCTGGACGGCCCGGTACGCGGCAACACCAAGATCATCCAGGAACTGGAAGGCGAATTCCGTGGCGCCGGCTGGAACGTGGTCAAGGTCATCTGGGGTCCGGGCTGGGACGCCCTGCTGGCGCAAGACAAGGAAGGCATCCTGCAGCGCGTGATGATGGAAACCGTCGACGGCGAATACCAGAATTACAAAGCGAAAGACGGCGCCTACGTGCGCAAGCACTTCTTCGGCAAGCATCCGAAGCTGCTGGAAATGGTTGCCAACATGACCGACGACGACATCTGGCGCCTGACCCGTGGCGGCCACGATCCGCACAAGATCTATGCGGCCTTCAAGATCGCCCAGGAACACAAGGGCCAGCCGACCGTCCTCTTGGTAAAAACCATCAAGGGCTACGGCATGGGCAAGTCCGGCGAAGCGCGCAACACGGCGCACCAGACCAAAAAGCTGGACGACGAAGCCATCAAGGAAATGCGCGACCGTTTCTCGCTGCCGATTCCTGACGACCAGTTGGCCGATATTCCTTTCTTCAAGCCAGCCGACGACGCACCGGAAATGGTCTACCTGCACGAGCGCCGCAAGGCCCTGGGCGGTTACCTGCCGCAGCGCCGCCGACAAGCGGAAGAAACCCTGCCGGTGCCGGCACTGGACGCGTTCAAGAACGTGCTCGACGCGACGCCAGAAGGCCGTGAAATCTCGACCACGCAAGCGTTCGTGCGCGTCATTTCCACCCTGCTGAAAGACCCGACCCTGGGCCAGCGCGTGGTGCCTATCCTGGTCGATGAATCGCGTACCTTCGGCATGGAAGGCCTGTTCCGCCAGATCGGCATCTACAATCCGAAAGGCCAGCTGTACGAGCCGGTCGACAAGGACCAGGTGATGTACTACCGCGAAGACAAGGCCGGCCAGATCCTGCAAGAGGGCATCAACGAAGCGGGCGGCATGAGCTCGTGGATCGCCGCGGCGACGTCGTACTCGACCAACGACCGCATCATGATCCCGTTCTACACCTTCTACTCGATGTTCGGCTTCCAGCGCATCGGCGACCAGGTGTGGGCATCGGCCGACATGCGCGCCCGTGGCTTCCTGATGGGCGGCACCGCCGGCCGTACCACGCTGAACGGCGAAGGCCTGCAGCACGAAGATGGCCACAGCCATATTTTTGCCGCCACCATCCCGACCTGCATGCCGTACGATCCGACCTTCAGCCATGAAGTCGCCGTCATCATCCAGGACGGCCTGCGCCGCATGATCGCCAACCAGGAAGATGTGTTCTACTACATCACGATCATGAACGAGAACTACGCCCAGCCAGGCCTGAAACCGGGCCAGGAAGAAGGCATCCTGAAAGGCATGTACAAGCTGCAGGAAGGCAGTGCGGACGCCAAGCTGCGCGTGCAGCTGATCGGTTGCGGCACCATCCTGCGCGAATCGATCTTCGCCGCCGAGTTGTTGCAGAACGACTGGGGTGTGGCCGCCGATGTCTGGTCGGCGCCGTCGCTGACCCTGGTGGCGCGCGATGGCCAGGATGCAGAGCGCTGGAACATGGTCAACCCGTCGAAAGAGCAGCGCGTGCCGTACGTGACGTCGCTGTTGCAAAACACCGACGGCCCGATCGTCGCCACCACCGACTACATGCGCGCGTTTGCAGAACAGATCCGCGCCTTCATGCCGAAAGACCGCACCTACAAAGTGCTGGGTACCGACGGCTTTGGCCGCTCGGACAGCCGCGCCAAGCTGCGCGAGTTCTTCGAAGTGAACCGTTATTATGTCACCGTGGCCGCGCTCAAATCGCTGGCTGACGAAGGCAAGATCGACGTGTCGGTCGTGGAGCAGGCGATCGCCAAGTATGGCATCGACGCCAACAAACCGAATCCGGTGACCCAGTAATCGTTAAAGGGATTCCCGATCACGCCAGGGCAGTGCGCATGCGCCGCCCTGGCGTGTCTGCGGGTCCATCTGACACATAAAATAACGGAGCAAGCTATGAGCATTGTGGAAGTCAAAGTCCCGGATATCGGCGATTTCAAGGAAGTCGAGATTATCGAATTGATGGTCAAGCCAGGTGACACGGTCAAGGTCGACCAGTCCCTGATCACGGTCGAATCGGACAAGGCCAGCATGGAAATTCCATCGAGCCACGCCGGTGTCGTCAAGGAATTGAAGGTCAATGTCGGCGACAAGATTGCCGAAGGTTCGCTGGTGCTGCTGCTGGAAGTGGCCGATGATGCTTCCGCGCCGGCACCTGCCGCCGCTGCCGCGCCTGCCGCTGAAGCCGCGCCTGCCGCCGCTCCTGCGCCAGCTGCCGCCGCACCAGCACCAGCAGCCGCCGGCGGTCTGGTCGAAGTGACCGTGCCCGATATCGGCGACTTCAAGGAAGTCGAAGTCATCGAGCTGATGGTCAAGGTCGGCGACACCATCGCCGTCGAACAGTCGCTGTTGACGGTCGAATCGGACAAGGCCAGCATGGAAATTCCATCGAGCCACGCCGGTGTCGTCAAGGAACTGAAAGTCAAGGTCGGCGACAAGGTGGCCAAGGGTTCTCTGGTACTGGTGGTGGAAACCACCGGTGGCGCCGCCGCGCCAGCCGCTGCCGCCGCACCGGCGCAAGCCGCTGCCGCACCGGCCGCAGCCACCGCTTCGGCACCCGCGCCTGCCGCTGCTGCTCCTGCAGCCGCAGCTCCTGCAGCCGCGCCGGCGGCGCCTGCCGTCAACGGCAAGCTGGCGCACGCCTCGCCATCGATCCGCAAGTTCGCGCGCGAACTGGGCGTGGAACTGGCCCGCGTCGGCGGTTCCGGTCCAAAAGGCCGCATCACCCAGGAAGACGTGCAGAACTTCGTCAAGGGCGTGATGTCGGGCGCGGTTGCCGCGCCAAATGCGCCGGTTGCCGCCAAGGGCGGTTCGGGCGTCGGCCTGGACCTGCTGCCATGGCCGTCGCTGGACTTCGCCAGGTTCGGTGCCACCGAATTGCTGCCGCTGTCGCGCATCAAGAAAATCTCGGGCCCGAACCTGCACCGCAACTGGGTCATGATCCCGCACGTCACGCAGTTCGACGAAGCGGACGTCACCGACCTCGAAGCGTTCCGCGTCGACACCAACGCGGCCAATGCCAAGAACAAGGATGCGGCCAAGCTGACCATGCTGGCCTTCGTCATCAAGGCTTGCGTCGCGGCGCTGAAGAAATTCCCGGCGTTTAATTCGTCGCTGGACGCCAAGGGCGAAAACCTGATCCTCAAGCAGTACTACAACATCGGCTTTGCGGCCGACACGCCGAATGGCCTGGTGGTGCCGGTGATCAAGAACGCCGACCAGAAATCGGTCTCGCAGATCGCCAAGGAGATGACCGACCTGTCGCTGCAGGCGCGCGAAGGCAAGCTGAAACCGGCCGACATGCAGGGCGCCAGCTTCACCATCTCGTCGCTGGGCGGCATCGGCGGCACGCATTTCACGCCGATCGTCAATGCACCCGAAGTGGCGATCCTGGGCCTGTCGAAAGCCTCGATCAAGCCGGTATGGGACGGCAAGGCCTTCCAGCCACGCTTGATGATGGGCACCTCGCTGTCGTACGACCACCGCGTGGTCGACGGCGCGATGGGCGCGCGATTCTCGGTGTACCTCGGCGAAGTGCTGGCCGACATGCGCAAAATTCTGCTGTAAGGAGCGACTATGAGCACAGTAGAGGTAAAAGTACCGAATATCGGCGACTTCAAGGAAGTCGAAGTGATCGAGCTGATGGTCAAGGTCGGCGACACCATCAAGGTGGACCAGTCCTTGATTACCGTTGAATCGGACAAGGCCAGCATGGAGATTCCTTCGACCCACGCCGGCGTGGTCAAGGAAGTCAAGGTCAAGGTCGGCGACAAGATCGCCGAAGGCAGCGCGCTGCTGGTGGTGGAAGCGGCTGAAGGCGCGGCTGCTGTTGCGGCGCCTGCACCGGCTGCGGCTGCTCCGGCTGCCGCTGCTCCGGCTCCGGCGGCAGCGCCTGTGCCTGCGCCAGCCGCTGCCGCCATCCCGGCCGGCAGCTACTCGGGCCAGGTCGATATCACCGTCGACATGATGGTGCTGGGCGGCGGTCCTGGCGGCTATTCGGCCGCCTTCCGCGCGGCCGACCTGGGATTGACCACGGCCATCGTCGAGCGCTATGCGACCCTGGGCGGCGTGTGTCTGAACGTCGGCTGCATCCCGTCGAAAGCGCTGCTGCACGTGGCATCCGTGATCGACGAGACGGCGCACATGGGCAATACCGGCGTGACGTTTGCCAAGCCGACCATCGACATCGACCAGGTCCGTGCGTACAAGGAAGGCGTGATCAAGAACATGACGGGCGGCCTGGCCGGCATGGCCAAGGCGCGCAAGACGCAAGTGGTCACCGGCGTGGGCCAGTTCCTGTCCGCCAACCACATTGAAGTGACCGGCACCGACGGCACCAAAAAAGTGGTGCAGTTCAAGCAGGCGATCATCGCCGCCGGTTCGTCGGTGGTGAAACTGCCATTCGTGCCGGAAGATCCGCGCATCGTCGATTCGACCGGTGCGCTGGAACTGCGCCAGATCCCGAAACGCATGCTGGTCATCGGCGGCGGCATCATCGGCCTGGAAATGGCCACCGTGTATTCGACTTTCGGCGCGCGCATCGACGTGGTCGAAATGATGGACGGCCTGATGCAGGGCGCCGACCGCGACGCCGTCAAGGTGTGGCAGAAGTTCAACGAGAAGCGCTTCGACAACATCATGACCAAGACCAGGACGGTCGCGGTGGAAGCGCTGCCGGAAGGCATCAAGGTCACCTTCGAAGCGGCCGAAGCCGGTGCCACCGCGCCGGCGCCACAGATCTACGACCTGGTGCTCGTCGCGGTGGGCCGCAGCCCGAACGGCAAGAAGATCGCCGCCGACAAGGCCGGCGTGACGGTGACCGACCGCGGCTTCATCGAAGTCGACAGCCAGATGCGCACCAACGTGCCGAACATCTTCGCCATCGGCGACCTGGTCGGCCAGCCGATGCTGGCGCACAAGGCCGTGCACGAAGCCCATGTGGCGGCGGAAGCGGCCGCTGGCCAGAAGTCGCACTTCGACGTCAAGGTGATCCCATCGGTCGCCTACACGGATCCGGAAGTGGCATGGGCCGGCATCACCGAAGACGAAGCCAAGGCCAAGGGCATCAAGGTCGAGAAGGGCCACTTCCCGTGGGCCGCCTCGGGCCGCGCTGTCGCCAACGGCCGCGCCGAAGGCTTCACCAAGCTGCTGTTCGACGCTGAAACCCACCGCATCATCGGCGGCACCATCGTTGGCACCCACGCCGGCGACATGATCGGCGAGATCGCCCTGGCGATCGAAATGGGCTGCGACGGCACCGACATCGGCAAGACCATCCATCCTCACCCGACCCTGGGCGAATCGATCGGCATGGCGGCGGAAGTATACGAAGGCGTGTGCACCGACTTGCCGCCACCGCGCAAGCGTTGATTTCAAGGCTGTGCATGCAAAAAAACCCGCAAGCGATTGCGGGTTTTTTTATGGGCAGAATGCCGGGGCAGTGCGTAGGTCGGATTAGCGAGGCCTTGCCTCGCGTAATCCGACAACACCGTTGGCGCCAACAATGTTGTCGGATTACGGTCCTGCGGACCTAATCCGACCTACGTTCCTCGCTTTCGCGGACCTCGCGCAGCGACGCCGACGCCGAACCGACAAGCAAAATGATATACGCGTTCATCTCCAGCAGTTCTTCCATGAAGCCCGAATCCTGTGCCGACAGCGAGTCGAACTTTTTCTTGTCGAAGGGCCAGCCGGACGCCATCAGTACGGCGCCGCACAGGGCGGTGATGATGACCGGGGTGGCCAGCAGCTGCCAGCGCAGTGCCCAGATGCCGCGTATGCGCGAGGCGAAGGTGACCAGGTAGATCACCCAGCAGCTCCAGCCGATGCCGCGCAGGACATGCTCGGCCCAGGGCCAGAACTGGTTGCCCGGTGCGCCGAAGTCGCGGAAGACCACTTCGCGCAGCAGGAAGGAATACATCAGCAGCGACAGGCCGGCGTGCAGCATGAAGCCCACGCTTTTCTTGTCGAGCTTGCTGGCGCGCCAGCCATGCACGAGGAAAGCCAGCAGCAGGGCCACGGACTGGATGTTTTCCATCAACTGGTTTTCATCGGCCAGGTGCGGGTCGTGGCCATAGCCGACCCAGCAGGCGAGCGACAGGGTGGCCAGGAAGCCGAGCAGCGCGGCCACGCTACGGCCGGGACGGCTGGCGGGAATGCCAAGTGTATTAATTAACATTATTTTATGGTTGCAACATTGGGGAGCAAACAACTATACACGCGATCATGCGCGCACACTTGCCGCTGGTGAAAATTGGAGAGTATTGCTCCATGGAAAAAATGGCACAATACACGTCCCAGGCGAGGTTTCGCTGTGCTTGACCAAGTGGTGCGATTGTCAATTGTGGGTCTCCGGTCAAGCTGACTGTGATGAGAAAATAGTGCAACGATGAAAAAATTTACCGCCCTCCATCTTGCTGACGTGCGCCTGCGCCATGGCGACGAACAAGTCCACGCCCCCGTGCTGCATGCCCTGTTCCAGGATCTGGTCGCCTTGCGCGAGGCGGGCAAGCAGATCGATGCGATCTTCTTTACGGGCGAACTGGTGGCGCGTGATGCCTGCGCCGCCACCACGCCCGGCTATGTCTACGAATACCTGCTGCGCCCGCTGCTGCAGGCGGCCAGCGCGCCGGGTGCGCGCTTTTACCTGGTGCCAGGCAGCCGCGCGCACGCTGGCATGGCCGTTGCCACCGCGCATAGCGGCTTCAGCTTTTTTTCCGCCGGTGAGCAGGCGTCCAGCGATCAGCGCGCGCGGTACAAGAATATCCATGCCGTATTCCACGGCAACAGCCATACCGGCGACAGCCGTTCGCTGATGAAATCGCTGGCCATTCTGTACAAGAGCTGCCCGGGCAGCCTGTATGGCGGCCCGGCGCAACGCGCCGCCTATGCCTTGCTCGACTTCGATGCCGATGTACCCGCCGCGCAGTGGCGCGTGGCCGTGCACGAATTCGACGAAGCGGGCAAGGTTTTCGGCCTGTCGGTGCTGTACACGCCGAATGGCCAGGACACGGCCGAACGCGACGCCGCCCATGTGTTTTCCGCCTTGCTGCCGCGGCTGGCTGCCGACAGCGCGTATCTCGATGGCCTGCTGGGCAAGCGGACGCCGGCACAGTGTGACGAGCCCGGCGATCCGCAGGCGGCGCGCAACTTCCTGATCGAGCTCGCGTTCGTGCTGTTCGACGCCGGCAGCCTGTTTTTGCAGCAGGATGCGCTGGAACGCTTTGCCGGCGACTATTGCGCCGTCAAGGGCTGGCAGTTGTCCGCGCAACAATGGCTGGCGCCGCTGTATGAGCGGGGCCTGTTGCTGCAGGCCGGCGGCCAGGTGGTGTTTGCCTACGATTATTTCCGTACCTATTTCCTGGTGCAGCGCTTTGAAACCTCGTTCGGCCTGATGCCCTATGGTCCCGAGCGGCGCGATGGCGCGGTGTACGCGCTGCAGCAGGGCGGGGTATCGGCGGCGCGGCCTTTCCTCAACGCCCTCGGTCTCGATGCGGAACGCAGCACGCCGCCAGCGGCGCGGCAGGCCTGCAAGCGCTCCTGATCAGGCCGCCGCGTCCTGCAGGGTACCGCGCAGGAACAGATCCAGTCTGACCGCCACCAGCTTGCGCAGCTGCGCCACGTCGGGCTGGGCCGGCGGCATGAACAGCAGGCGCGACAACTGGTCGCCCAGCAGGCAGTTCAGCAAATGCATGGACAGCAGGTCCGGCGTCAGGCCTGGCCGGAACAGCGGCGCGATATCGGGCCGGCTGAAAAAGCGGGTCAGCATGTCGCGCGTCTGGCCCGGTCCCACCTTGTAGAACGTTTCCGCCAGTTCAGGATGATTGGCCGCCTCGGCGATCACCATGCGGTTCAGGTGGATGGCGGCCGGCATGGTGACGAGCTGCGTGAACAGCAGACCGAAGTCGGCCAGGATGACCGGCAGCGGACGCATGTCGGTTTCCAGCGCCGGCATGGTGGAAAAATACGCCGCGCGTTTCTGCTCCACCACCGCGTTGAACAAGCCCGATTTACCGCCGAACTTCACATAGATGGTGCGCACGGCCACATGGGCCTGGCGCGCGATCATCTCCAGGCTGACCTTGCCATAGCCCTTTTCCAGAAACAGGCTGCCCGCCGTATGCAGCAGGTTTTCCGCGCGCGCCTCCATGTCGGCGGCGCGTGGCCGGCCGGCGCTCTTGCCGCAGCAGCCTTGCTCCATGGTGTCATGGTCGGCGCTGTCGGCAGGGTCGAGGGGAAGGGTGTCGCTGAGGCCTGGCTCGGACATGGTCTGGGTCTCGTGGAAGGTAAGTAATGGCTCACACTGTAAGGCAAATTAAAATGAAATGCAATCGTTTCATTTCTTGACAAGCGGATTTGTTTGTCCAATAATGAACCTATATCATTTCATTTTTGGAGCGCAGCATGTCCACCCCGTCCAGTTCCGCCGAGCCATCCGGCGCCATCCCGCCAGCAGGCCCCGTGGCCGCCCGTATTGCGCCCGCGCCAGCTGCCGCTCCCGCCGCGCCGAATCACCGCGTCAAGATCATCGCCGGCCTGATCGTGCTGGTCGCGCTGGGCGCCGGCGCCCGCATGTGGTACCGCAGCCACTATTTCGTGGAAACGGAAAACGCCTATGTGGCCGGCCACGTGCATCCGGTGTCGTCGCGCATCGCCGGCGTGGTGACCAAGGTCTATATCGACGACAACCAGATCGTCAAGGAAGGCGACGTGATCGCCGAACTCGATCCTTTCGACCAGCGCGTGAAAACCGAACAGATCGCCGCCCAGATCGCCAGCGCCGAGCAGCAGGTGCTGCAGGCCGACGCGCAGATCGCCCAGGTCAAGGCGCAGGCGAGCGCCGCCCAGGCCCAGGTGGCCCAGGCCGACGCTCAGTTGCTGCGCAGCAAACAGGATGCCGACCGTTACGGCCAGCTCTACACCAGCCAGATGAAGGCCGTGTCGAAAGCGGAACTGGACGCCGCCAACGCCGCCCGTTCCGGCGCCGTGGCCGACCTGGCCGCCCGCCGTGACAGCGTGGTGGCCGCCAAGGCCCAGATCGGTGCGGCGCAAGCGGCGCGCGACGTGGCCAGGGCCCAGGTCGACGTGCTGCGGGTGCAGCTGAAGGACGCCGAACAGCAGCTGCAATACAACAAGATCCTGGCCCCGGTCGCCGGCCGCATCGGCAAGCGCAACGTGGAAACCGGCATGCGCGTCCAGCCCGGCCAGCAACTGACGGCCATCGTGCAGGATAACGTGTGGGTGACCGCCAACTTCAAGGAAACCCAGCTGGCCGACCTGCGCCCTGGCCAGAGCGTGCATGTGTCGGTCGACGCCATGCCGGGCAAGACACTGGTCGGTACCGTGGACAGCTTCGCGCCGGCCTCGGGCGCCCAGTTCGCGCTGCTGCCGGCCGATAACGCCACCGGCAACTTCACCAAGATCGTGCAGCGCGTGCCGGTCAAGATCGTGTTCCAGCCGCAGGACATCAAGGCCATGAACGGCCGCCTGGTGCCGGGCATGTCGGTGATCGCCGAAGTGGAAATCAACCAGCCGGACAATCAGCCCGCGCGCCACGCGGCCGCACCTGCCAACGCACCTGCCGCCAACACCGCCCGCTAACGTCCCATGAGCAGCCCCACAACCACGCTGGCGACACCGCCGGCCTTCCCCGTGCTGGACGACAAAGTCTCCGGGCGCACCTGGCTGGCGGTCGCCGCCGGCATGCTGGGCGCCTTCATGGCGGTGCTCGACATCCAGATCACCAACTCTTCGCTCAAGGATATCCTGGGCTCGCTGTCGGCCACCCAGGAAGAAGGTTCGTGGATTTCCACCGCCTACCTGGTGGCCGAGATCATCGTCATTCCGCTCACGGCCCTGCTGGCGCGCGTGTTCGGCATCCGCACCTACATGATCGGCACCACCTCGTTCTTCCTGCTGTTCTCCACCCTGTGCGGCGCGGCCTGGAACCTGGAAAGCATGATCGTGTTCCGCATGCTGCAAGGCTTTACGGGTGGCGCGCTGATCCCGATGGCGTTCACGCTGGTGATGCTCAAGCTGCCGCCGTCGAAGCGCGCCACCGGCATGGCCATTTTCGGCCTGACGGCGACCCTGGCGCCGGCGATGGGGCCGACCCTCGGCGGCTATTTGTCCGAGCTGTATGGCTGGCCGTCGATCTTCTACATCAACTGGGTGCCGGGCCTGCTGCTGATCGTCGGCATGATCTATGGCCTGGACCGCGAGCCGACCAACCTCAAATTGTTCTGGAAGGCCGACTGGCTGGGCATCTTCTTCATGGCGCTGGGCCTCGGCTGCCTGACGATCTTCCTGGAAGAGGGCAATTCGAAGGACTGGTTCGATTCCGGCTTCATCATCGCCTTTGCCGCGCTGGCCCTGACGGGCATCCTCGGCTGGGTGGTGACCAGCGCCACGCGCGCCGAACCGTTCGTCAACCTCGGCCTGTATGGCCAGCGCAACTTCCTGGTCGCCACCGTGCTGTCGGCCGTGACCGGCATGGGCCTGTATGGCTCGGCCTTTCTGCTGCCGCTGTTCCTGGGCCAGATCGCCGGCTACTCGCCGATGCAGATCGGCGAAGTCATCATGTGGGTCGGCCTGCCGCAGCTGTTCATCATGCCGTTTGTCGCCAAGCTGTCGTCCGTGGTCGACAACCGCATCCTGTGCTCGATCGGCCTGCTGCTGTTCGGCGGCTCGTGCATGATGAACGCCTACATGGACGCCTCGACCGGCTACGACCAGCTGCTGTGGTCGCAGGTGGTGCGCGCGCTGGGCCAGCCCTTCGTGATGCTGACCCTGTCGAACTTCGCCATGAAGGGCATCGCGCCGAAAGACATGGCGTCGGCCTCGAGCCTGTTCAACATGACGCGCAACCTGGGCGGCTCGATCGGCATCGCGCTGCTGGCCACGGCGCTCAGCACCCGCGAGCATTTTCATTCGCAGCGCCTGGGCGAAGCGATCAATTCGTTTTCCAGCGCCACGCAACTGCGCCTCGACCAGCTGACGTCGTCGTTCATGGCCAAGGGTTTCGATCCGGTCACGGCCGGCAACCAGGCCTTGCAGGCGATCGACGGCATCGTGCGCCGCGAAGCGTATGTGATGGCCTACAACGACGGCTTTTTCCTGATCGGCGCCATCCTGCTGGGCTGCATCGTGCCCCTGTGGCTGGCCGACAAACTCAAAGCCCCCGGTGGCGGTGGCGGCGGTCATTGATCGCGTATTGCGGCGATTGCGCCCACTGCGCCCACTCAAGAACAAGAAGGTACACATCATGAATACAGTTATGACCAAACTCGCCGCCGCGGCCTCGCTGGCCGTGCTGCTCTCGGCCTGCGGCACCGTGGGCCAGGACTTCAAGGCGCCCGCCAACGTGGCCGGCATCGATAGCGCCACGTTCCGCCATGGTTCGGGCGCGGCGGACGCGGCGCAGTTGCCGGCTCAGTGGTGGAGCGTGTTCGGCGACGACACGCTGAACGGCCTGGAACACAGCGCGCTGCGCGACAACCCGAGCGTGAAAGCGGCCGGCGAACGCCTGCTGCAGGCGCTGGCGCAAAGCGGCACGGCGCGCGCCAACCAGGGCCCGAGCGTGAACCTCAGCACCGGCATTTCGAACGCGCGTACCTCGGCCAATACCTCGCAGGGCCTGGCGCTGGGCAACCGTTCGATCAGCGGCAACAATTTTTCGGTCGGTGGTTCGCTGTCCTACGAGATCGATTTGCTGGGCCGCGTCAAACGCATGGTCGAAGCGGCCGACGCGCAGGTACTCGCTTCACAGGCCGAGCGCGACGGCGTGCTGCAGATGCTGTCGGCGCAAGTGGCCAGCAACTACTGGCAGCTGCGCGGCCTGGACGCGGAAATCACCATCCTCAATGGCGCCCTGGACACCCGCCGCGAGTCGGCGCAGCTGGTCGAGGCGCGCTTCAATGCGGGCCTGACCAATGAGCTCGACCTGGCGCGCGCCAGGGTCGAACTGCAGAACGCGCAGGCCGACCTGCACGAGGTGAAACGCCAGCGCAACCAGCTGGAAAACAGCCTGGCGACCCTGACCGGCAAGCCGCCGGCGGCGCTGCAACTGCCCCTGGCCGCCGATCCGGCCGCCTTGCCGCAGCCGCCGAGCATTCCCGTCGGCCTGCCGGCGAGCCTGCTGTCGCATCGTCCGGACCTGGTGTCAAGCGTAGCGGGGCTGCGCGCGCTCAATGCCCAGGTGGGCGTGGCCGAAGGCGCGTTTTATCCGTCGCTGCAATTGACGGGCAATTTTGGCTACGCCTCGGAAAAGCTGCGCGACCTGGCGCAGGGCGGTTCGCGCCAGTTCAGCGTGGGGCCGCTGGCGCTGTCGCTGCCGATCTTTGACGGCGGCCGCAACCAGGCCAATCTCGACCTGTCGAAGGCGCGCTACAACGAAGCGCTGGCCAACCATGAAACGAAACTGCTGACGGCCTTGCGCGAAGTGGAAGACGCCTTGTCCGACGTCGAGCAGCGCCAGTTGCAGGGCGACGCCCAGGCCCTGTCGCAGCAGGCGGCGGCGCGCGCCTACCTGGTGGCGCGCACGCGCTACGAGCGCGGCGTATCGAACTACCTCGACGTCACCGACGCCCAGCGCAGCTCGCTGGCGGCCGACCGCGCCGCCGTGCAGATCAAGACCCAGCGACTGCTGGCCACCGTGGCCGTGGCCCGCTCGCTGGGCGCCGGCTGGCAGCCGCAGGGCGACCTGGCCAAGGTGGTGTCCAACTGAGGTCCACCGTTTACGTGAGCGTGGCCGGTGGCGGTGTCGCCGCCGGCCCGTAGCGTTGCGCAGGAGTTCAAGGTCATCAGATGTAAAAACCATGACTTTTGAACCGCCTCGGGCAGGCTGCCGCCATTCATGATAAATTAACTTTTATTTCCAAACGTCAACATCATGGTGATGGTGAATTTGGACACTTTCATGGATAAATGAATATGCAAAGCACCAAAATCAGCACCCGGCTGTATACGGGATTCGGCCTGGTCCTGTTGCTGCTGATCATAGTTACCGCACTCGGCATCAACCGTGTGCAGAAGATCGACGCCATCCTCACCAGTATCAGCGACGTCAACAACGTCAAGCAGCGTCATGCGATCAATTTCCGCGGCAGCGTGCATGACCGCGCGATCGCCCTGCGCGACGTGGTGCTGGCGGCCGACGCCGCTTCCGCCAAGCCGGAGATCGCCCGCATCGAGACCCTGGCCGCCAATTACGCGCAGGCCGCCACGCCGCTGGACCAGATCATCGGCAGCGGCAAGGGCGTGACCGAAGCGGAACGCACGGCGCTGGCCGCCATCAAGGCCAGCGAAGCGAAGGCCCAGCCGATTATCGCCAAGGTGATCCAGTTGCGCCTGGCCGATGACGTGGCCGGCGCCACCGCCTTGCTGCAGCAGCAGGGCGCAGCCGCCTTTACGGGCTGGCTGGCGTCTGTCAACCAGTTGATCGACCTGGAAGAAAAGATGAGCCGCGAACAGGCCGACAGCGCCAGCACCGTGGCGCGCAGCTTCTTCTTCTTCATGGTGCTGTTGTGCCTGGGCGCGATCGCCATCGGCACGGCCGCCGCCTGGCGCATCAGCCACGGCCTGCTGCGCCAGCTTGGTGGCGAGCCCGACTATGCAGCCGCCATCGCCGGTGAAATTGCCGCCGGCAACCTGGCAGTGACCATCACCACCCAGCCGAACGACCGCAACAGCCTGCTGTACGCCATGCGCGGCATGCGTGACAGCCTGGTCAATATCGTCAGCCAGGTACGCGCCGGCACGCAGACCATCGCCACCAATTCGCGCGAGATCGCCGCCGGCAACCTGGACCTGTCGAACCGCACCGAGCAGCAGGCCGGCTCGATCGAGGAAACCGCCACCTCGATGGAGCAATTGACGGGCACCGTCAAGCAGAACGCCGAGCACGCCATTGAGGCGAACCAGCTGGCCGTCTCGGCCTCGGGCGTGGCCGTCAAGGGCGGCGCCGTGGTGGCGCAGGTGGTGCAGACCATGGCCGCCATCAACGAGTCGTCGAAAAAGATTGTCGATATTATCGGCGTGATCGACGGCATCGCCTTCCAGACGAATATTTTGGCGCTCAATGCCGCCGTGGAAGCGGCGCGCGCCGGTGAGCAGGGCCGCGGTTTTGCGGTGGTCGCCACCGAAGTGCGCAGCCTGGCCCAGCGCTCCAGCCAGGCCGCCAAGGAGATCAAGTCGCTGATCGACGATTCGGTCGAGCGGGTCGACACGGGCGCGCGCCTGGTCGATGAAGCTGGCACGACCATGCAAGACATTGTCGACAGCGTCAAGCGCGTGACCGACATCATGGGCGAAATCAGCGTCGCCACGCGCGAACAGTCGTCCGGCATCGAGCAGGTGAACCAGGCGATCGGCCTGATGGACCAAGTGGTGCAGCAGAACGCGGCGCTGGTCGAGCAGTCGGCCTCGGCCGCCTCGTCGCTGGAGGAGCAGGCCGGCAGCCTGTCGCAGGTGGTCAGCATCTTCAAGCTCGACAATACCCAGATGCCGGTGCAGGCACGAGCGCAAGCACACGCGCCGGTACGCAAGGCGGCGGTGGCGGCCAGCAAGCCCGCACTGAAGCCGGCGAGCAAGCCAGCACCCAAAAAGCTGGCCGCCAAGGCGCCGGCCGATGACGCATGGGAAGAGTTTTAAGCACCATGCGCATACAATGCGGACCTTACATCGTTTGTCGAGGTCCCCATGAAACACTTCCTGTTCCCGCTGCTGATGGCCGCTGCCGTCGGCAGCGCCTGCGCCGCCGCCGCCCCCACTTCGGCGAGCACCCCCGCCAGCGTCACACAATTGTCCGCCATGAGCGCGCGCTATGCGCCGGTCGAGCTGACGGCCGACACCAGCCACCTGTCGGCCGGCGACCGCCAGGCGATTGCCAAGCTGATCGAAGCGGCCAGGCTGGTCGATGTGCTGCAACTGCGCCAGCGCTGGTCCGGCAATGAAGCGCTGTGGGCGGCGCTGAAGAAAGACAAGTCCGCGCTGGGCCGGGCCCGCCTGAATTATTTCTGGATCAACAAGGGCCCGTGGTCGGTGCTCGACGGCCACGCCTCGTTCATGCCGCCGTCCTATGCCGGCATCACGATTCCCGCCCATAAACCCGAAGCGGGCAACTTCTATCCGCAGGGCGCCACCAAGGCCAGTCTGGAAAGCTGGATGAACGGTTTGTCGGCGCAGGATAAACAGCAGGCGCAGTGGTTCTTCACCACCATCCGGGCGGGCAAGGATGGCAAGTACGCCACCGTCAAGTACTCGGACGAGTACAGGACCGAGCTGACGCAGCTGGCCAAGCTGCTCGACGAGGCGGCGGCCGCCACCGACAATGCGTCCTTGAAAAAATTCCTCACCCTGCGCGCCAGGGCTTTCCTCGACAACGACTACCTGCCGTCCGACTTCGCCTGGATGGATCTCGATTCGCCGGTCGACATCACGATTGGCCCGTATGAGACCTATAACGACGAATTGTTCGGCTACAAGGCCGCTTTCGAAGCGTATGTGAATATCCGCGACCAGGCCGAAACGCAGAAGCTGAATTTCTTTGCCAGGCACATGCAGGAGCTGGAAGACAACCTGCCGCTTGACGCGCAATACCGCAATCCAAAAGTGGGTGCACTGGCGCCGATGGTGGTGGTCAACCAGGTGTATGGCGCCGGCGACGGCAATATGGCGGTGCAGACGGCTGCCTACAACCTGCCGAATGACGAGCGCATCATCAGCGCGCGCGGCTCCAAGCGCGTGATGCTGAAAAACGTGCAGGAAGCCAAGTTCAAGGCCACCTTGACGCCGATCTCCAGGCTGGTGCTGACGCCCGAGGCGCAGCAGGACGTCGACTTCAACTCCTTCTTCACGCATATCCTCGCGCATGAAATCATGCATGGCCTGGGCCCGCATGCGACCACCGTCGACGGCAAGGCGTCCACGCCGCGCCAGGACCTGAAGGAAACCTATTCCACCATCGAAGAAGCCAAGGCCGATATCACCGGCCTGTTTGCGCTGCGCTACATGATGGACAAGGGGCAACTGAACGACACCTTGGGGCAGGGCGAACTGGCCGAGCGCAAGCTGTACAACACCTTCCTGGCTTCCGGTTTCCGTACCCTGCATTTCGGCCTGACCGATGCGCATGCGCGCGGCATGGCGATCCAGATCAACTACATCCTCGACAAGGGCGGTTTTGTTTCCCTCGGTGATGGCAAGTTCGGTGTGGATTTCGGCAAGATCAAGCAGGCCGTGATCGATCTGGACCGTGAATTTTTGACCATCGAAGCGACTGGCGACTATGCGCGCGCGCAAGCCCTGATGACGAAATACGTGGTGATCCGTCCCGAGGTGCAGGTCGCGCTCGACAGGATGAAAGCCGTGCCCAACGATATCCGCCCGGCCTTCGTGACAGCGCGCGTGCTGGACCAGGCCGTCAGGGCCGCCAAATAAACCGTTGAAACAGCAACTGTCAGCACTATCTGAAGCCGGCCGACACGCCGGCTTTTTTTGCGAGTTTTTTTTCGGAAAGTTGCTACTTTTTCCTTGTGGAAATATTTTTCCCGCTTACTCTGCAGTATCAATTCTCTTCCCTGATGACTGTGCCACCCATGTTGAAACTGTTTCCGCTGTTGAGCCTGGTTCTGTTTTCCCTGCCTGCAGTGGCTGCTTCTTCGCTGACTGCGCTGGAAACGCGCTGGCTGAAAGCGGCCGCGCCCGTGGTCAGCTATGCACGCGAGCAAGGCTTGCCGCTCGATATCGTGGTCCAGCCGCAGGAGGCGCCCGGCAGCGTGCCGCTGGCGCTCGGTTTCGACGGTGGCCGCTGCAAGCTGGTGCTGTCGATGCGCGGCAATGCGCAGGCCGAAGCGGTGCTGCAGGGTGTGCCGTCCGCGCGCCAGGGCCTGATGATCGCCGCCATGGCGGCGCACGAGATCGGCCACTGCCAGCGCCATGCGCAGGGGGGCGGTTTTGTCCAACGCGGCATTGTGCGCAGCGACCTGCGGGAGCAAGGCGAAACGCGCCGCGAAGAGGGCTATGCCGACCTGGTGGCGCTGGCTTGGGTCCATGCGCGCCACCGTGACGCATATCAGGAGGTGCTGGCCTGGTTGCGTTCGGTGCGCCAGGAGGGTGGCTCACACGACACCCGGGCCTGGCTGGCGCTGGCCGGCGACAGCACGGTGTTTGATACGGCGCAAACGCCGTTCAAACAGGCTGATCTGCTATGGCGCCAGGGGCTGGGGGAGTGATAGTTGTCACTCAGGAAGACTGAACTGGGTGCGTTGTCGCACAGAGGTTTGCGCGCGACAGGGGTTTAATCGGGGCACTAACCAAACCGAGAGGTCCCATCATGAACAAAATGCTCTCCTTCGTGCTGGCCGCCAGCGCCAGTGCCCTGCTTGCCGCCGCACCGGCGTATGCGCAAGATACCTCCTATAAAACCCTGACCGACCAGGCGGCGGCCACCTACAAGCAGGCCAGGGCCGCCTGCGACAGCCAGTCCGGCAATGCGAAAAAAGTGTGCGTGGAAGAAGCCAAGGTCGCCCGAGCCAAGGCCGAGTCCGATGCCGTGGCCCAGCACCGCAACACGCCGCGTGAACTGTCCAAGGCCCGCAAGGACGTCGCCAATGCCGAGTATGACCTGGCCAAGGCCCAGTGCGGCGACCGCAGCGGGGCCGACAAAACCACCTGCATGACCGACGCCAAGGCCAAACAACGCGCCGCTCTGGCCGACGCCAGCACGGGCGCCGCCGCCGGCACCAATGTGGCGCAAGCCCCCGCGCCTGCCAGCCGCGAAAACTGCGACGCCATGGATGCGGCCGACAAAGCCGCCTGCGTCACGCGCAACGCCGCCGGCAGCACCAAAAATGTGGTGGCCGACACCGTCATCACCACCAAGATCAAGGCCGACCTGGTCAAGGATGAAGACCTGAAAGCGATGGACGTGCACGTGGAAACCGTGAACGGCGTCGTCATGCTGAGCGGCTTCGTGCCGTCGCAGGCCCAGGTGCAGAAAGCGGCCGACCTGGCGCGCAGCGTGGAAGGCGTGACGGATGTGAAGAATGGCTTGAAGGTGAAGTAAGCAAGTTGCAGCGAAAGTCCGGGCTCAGTCGCTGCGCGATCGTAATACGTCCCATTGGGGCGTATTACCCCGTCGGGACCAGGCGTTCCCGTCCGGCCCTGGCTCTCCGCCGCGTACTCGCGGCGCCTGAAGTGGCGCTGGTTCGATACGCACTGCGGCCTGCTGGTCGGCGTGCTGGCGGCCGGTTCGGCCACCGGACAATTGCTATTTTTGCCGGTCGGCGCCTGGCTGATCGAACACGTGGGCTGGCGCATGGCCGTCATGCCCGTGTTGGTCAGCTGCGCCTTGGTCGCCATGCTGGCGTTTCTCTGCATGCGCGACCGGCCGCAAGAGGTGGGCCTGCGTGCCTATGGCGCCGGCCGCATCCGCACCCTGATGCTGGCCTACAATCCGGCCCTGTGCGCGGCCGGCGCCGCCTGCGAGGCGGCGCTGCTGGTGCTGGCGATCAGTTCAAGTACTTCGCCAGCCAGCCTTGCACTTCGCTATAAAAAAAGCGGCTGTTCTCGCCCTTCATGATCCAGTGGTTTTCGTCCGGGAACACCAGCAGCTTGGCCGGCACGTTCAGGCGCTGTTGCACGGCAAAGTTCATCAGCGCATTATTGGCCGGCACGCGGTAGTCGAGCTCGCCGACGGTAATCAGGATCGGCGTCTTGAAACCCGTGCCTTTGTCGTGGTTGCCCGCTTGCATGATCGGGCTTTGATCGCGCCAGACGGGCAGGCCGGACCAGGCCGGGCCGCCGGCATTGACTTCGCGCCCGAAGCCGCCGTCGCTGGTGCCCCACTGCATGATCAGGTCCATTTCGCCCGCATGCGAGACGATGGCCTTGTAGCGCGTGGTGGTGGCCTGCAGCCAGTTGGCCAGGTGGCCGCCATAGCTGGCGCCGCCGGCCGCCAGCTTGCCGCCGTCGATAAACGGGTATTTCTTGATCGCTTCATCGACACCCTGGTTGATCTCGTCGGCCGGGCCTTTGAGAGGGTCGAACTGGATCGAGCGGGCAAATTCCTCGCCATAGCCGGTGGAACCCTTGTAGTCGGTCAGCAGCACGATATAGCCGGGCTGGGCCAGCAGGTGATAGTTCCAGCGCAGCACGAACTGGTCGCGCCACATGCTGGCCGCGCCACCGTGAATCACGGTAAACAGCGGGTATTTTTTGGCCGGATCGAAGTTGGCCGGCTTGACGATCATATTGTGGATCTGGCGGCCGTCCGCCGTCTTGAACCAGAAATGTTCGGGCGCCTGCCAGTCGATCGTTGCAGCTTTTTCCGTGTTGAAATTGGTCAGGCGTTCAGGCTGCTTGCCGTTGAAGGCATAGATTTCGGGCGGGTTGATGCTCGACTCCCACACGCCGACCAGGGCCTTGCCGCCGCTGCTGAGCGAGCTGATGCTGCCGGTCGCCAGGGACGGCTCCTCGCGCACCTCGCCGCCTTTCACGTCCATCGAATACAGCTTTTCCAGGCCCGCATGTTCATAGCTGAAGATGACGCGCTTGCCGCCGTCTGGCAGCACGAAGCGCGAGATCGAACGGTCCAGCTTGTCCGTCAGGATGACCGGCGCCGGGCTGACCATTGGCCAGGCAAAGCTGGCCAGGCGTTTCACGTCGTACACCTTGCCCGGTGTTTCGGCGTCGCTCAGGGCGAACAGGGTCTTGCCATCGCCCGAGAATTTCAGGGAGCCATAGCTGCGCTGGTCCTGCGTCAGCCGCTGCGCCTCGCCACCGGCGGCCGGCACCAGGTACAGCTGGGAATAGGTGGCGGCGCGCTGGGCCGCATCGCGGTTGGTGGCGGCGTTGAAAACGATGGCCTTGCCGTCCGGGGTCCAGATGGCGTCGAGCGACTGGCCTTCATCGCCGTTGCCGCCGCCAAAGCCGGGCAGGGTCACCAGCTGGGTACCGGACAACATATCGCGTGGCGTGGCATCGGCCTGCGCATCGACAATGAACAGCCGCACCTGCTTGTCGGTCAGCCATTTGTCGAAGTGGCGCGGCGCCGTGGTTTCATACGAGCGTGCGCTGTACTTGCGTTCCTTGCGCTCTTTCGCGCTCTGTTTGACGTCGGCTTCGGTCTTGTTGCCGGGATAGATATCGCTGGTAAACAGCAACTGCTTGCCATCCGGACGCCATTTCGGCATGCGTGCGCCCATCGTCAAGCTGGTCAGGCGCTGTGCTTCGCCGCCGGCCACCACGTCCAGCCGGTAAATCTGGCCGGCCTCGTCGCCATCGCGTTTGGCGACAAATACCAGCTGGCGGCTGTCCGGCGACCAGGCCACGGCGCTTTCACCGCCTTTGGAAAAGGTCAGGCGGCGCGGCGCGCTGTCGTCGGTCAGCGACTTGATCCACAGGTCCGACCATTGCTCCTTGCTGTCGTAGGCGCTATCGACCACGGCAAATACTGCCCATTTGCCGTCCGGGCTGGCGACGGGCGCACCGACCCGTTTCATCAGCCACACGGCTTCATGGGTAATGGCGTGTCTGGCGGACTGCGTGGCGGTAACTGGTGCCGCTGCCGTGGGTTCGGCGGCGTGGGCAAGCGAAACACACGCCGCTGCGATCAGCAAGGCGGCGAGGGAAGGGCGAAGACGCGGTGATGTCATGTGCTGGATCCTGATTGAATGTAGATGACGAGCAATATTATTACCCATCAGTTTGTCCGCTGCCAAGGCGGGGTACCGTTACTTGCCACCGCTGTGGTGCGCAAGCATGGCCGGCAATCGGCTAAACTTGCCGCTTTATATATGCTTGCATTGCCGCTCATGAAAATTGATCACTCCCTGTTGAAAACGGCTTTTCTTGTATCCGGCACCCTGCTGGCCAGCCTGGCGATCGGTGCCGACGCCGCGCCTTATCCGAATACCAGCGCGATGGGCGTCGGCCAGGCGGAAACCACAGCCTGGTATGCCGCCTGCATGAAAGTGGCCAAGGCCGCGCCGCCACCGGCCGACCTGCCAGCGCCCAGCGCCGCGGCATCCTTGCAGCAATGCCAGGCAGCAGACCTTTATTACGATACCAGGAGTATGTCCGCGCCCAAGCCCGACGACTGGCGCCAGGTGCGCCATTGCGCCGTGGCCACCAATAACAGCGAAGTGCTGATGATGTTGTACCAGAACGGGCAGGGCGTGACGAAAGCGCCGCCGCTGGCCATGAAATATGCGTGCGGCATTGCCGCCGCGCCGGCCGAAATGGCGATCAGGGTCGAGCATCTGCAAAAGCTGGCCGCCAGTGGCCAGGGCAATATCGACCTGTGCGACGACATCACCAGCGGCTATATGATGGGCGTGTGCAGCGCCATCGATGCGCGCCAGAAAAACCGCGTGCGCAACCAGGCCAGCGGCAAGGCGACCCAAGCGTGGCCGGCCGCCGCTCAAGCGTCGTACCAGAAGCTGGAAGCGGCCAGTGCCAAATTTGCCGACGCCCGCGCCGGAAAAGAAACCGACCTGGGCGGCACGGCGCGCGCCGCCATGAGCATTGCCGCGCGTACGGCCGAGCTGGACTTGCTGGCCCGGGACGTCAAGCAATACGAGGCGGGCAAGCTGCCGTCCAGCATGACGCAAGCCCAGGCGCAGGCGCTCGACAAGCAATTGAATGTGATCTACGGCAAGCTGATGAAGCAGCCCAAGCCGGACTATGCGGGCGCCGTCGACAAGGATGGCATCCGCGACACCCAGCGTTTATGGCTCAAGTATCGCGACGCCTGGATGGATTTTGGCGCCGTGCATTATCCGTCCGTCACCAGCCACACCTGGGCCGCCGTGCTGACGGCGCGCCGTAATGCGCAGCTGCAAGAACTGCTGGAGCCATGATGCGCGAGGCCTATTTTCACGAAGACGACGAGGGCCAGGTCCAGCTGCTGCCGCTCGACAACCTGCAACACTGCTTGACGCAGATGGGCGAGCAGCAGGCCTTCGCCGACGCCCACCAGAGCGGGGCCGGCTGGACCGAAATGTATGTGCGCGAGGCAGCGCCGTCAAAACTGAGTGCGCTGGGCATCACGGGCGAGCAGTTGCGCCTCGCATTGATGGCGGTGCTGCCGCCGTACGACGCCGTCTTTACCGGCTACAGCAGCTATCGCGTGCAATGCAGGAATCTGCTGGCGTTTGGCGGCGATAACACCGAAACCCTGTTTGCCGGTATTGATGAGCACGGAATCGTCGACGAACTATGGTGCAGCGACGGCATGCCGGAACTGCTGAGCTTGCCGCTGCAGGAACAACTGCTGCTGGCCGACTGGAACGCGGGCCTGGCGTGCCCGCTGTCGGACCGGGCACTGTTTGCGCGCTATTTGCAGGAATACGAGCTGGATTAAATTAGGCTATGTCACCATCAAATGTGGGAACGTCCCCAAAGTGGCCCTGAGCAAGCTTTCGGGCGACAATATTCTTTTGGCGTCCAGGATCCAGCGCCAGCCCAGGTAGTTGGGCAGGTAGCGCGTGGCCACGCCATGAAAGGCGCGCAGCCAGCCACGCAGCCGGCTGTGATAGGCGTTGACGTTCTGCACATGCACGGTGCCGCGCACGCGGATGCCGGCCCGCAGGTTGACCGCCGCATGTTCGATGCCGATCTCCCTGGCAAAAGCGGGATAGGCAGGATGGCCATCGCTGACCAATAAAATGTCACGGTCGATCACCGGCGGCAGGCAGGCGTGCAGTGTGGCCTTGGTCAGCCGGCCCATGCCGGTGACGAAATCGATGGTTTGGCCGGTGCGGTCGCGCGCCACCAGCACGCACACCTGCTCGTTGGAAATGCCACGCTGGCTGGCGCGGCCACCGCGCTGGCGCGCCGGCCGCGTCATGTGTCTTGAACCTTTCTGCGACTCCAGCAGATACATGTCGTCGGCCTCGGTGATGCCGTGCAGGCAGCGTGGCCGGTCAGTCTTGGCCAGCGCCAGGAAGCGGTGGCGCCAGCGAAAACTGGTGTTGCGATGGATGCTTGCCTGGCTGGCGGCCTTGCGCACCGAAAACGAGTTGAGCAGGCAATCGGCATAGGCCAGCCAGCGTTCCTTGTGGTGCAGATGCGCCAGCGGCGTGCCGCTCAAGGCGTTGAAGGTTTTACGGCAGGGCACGCAGCGATAGCGCTGCAAGCCATGGGCCTGGCCATGCCGGTGGAAATGTGTCGATAGACATGCCGGACAATGCAGTTGCGCCTGCGCTGTCTGCTCGATCAGGGTGACGGCCGCAGCCTGTGGCGCGCTGCTGCGCAACAGATCGCCGCTGGCAACGCGCTGGCGGTGCGACAGTTGCGGGAATTGCCTGGCGAAGGCGTGCCACTGGGCTCTATCCATGATCGGCTCCTTGAAAGGCAATACCTGACCGGTTTAGAGCGCAGAAATTTCACGGCGTTCCCACCGTTTTCGCTGACATAGCCTTAAATTATTCGCAGGCGATGGCGTTCGGCTGCGCCACCTTGTCCACCGACACCAGGCGCGCCATGTCGTTGCCGTCGCCTTCCTGCAGATACGGCTGGTAGGTATCGATGATGATGCGGGCGCGCGCCTGCCAGCCACAGTTATCAAGCTGGCGCGCGGGCACGCGCAGCAGCTTGCGCGCTTCGGCGTCGTTGGCAAAGCAGAACCAGGCGTCATGCGTGGCCGCCGGGCGCGGCAATCGGCCCCACTGCGCCTTGACCGGCGCGAAGCAGACCCGCTCGCCGATAAGCTGCAAGCTCGTCTCGTCCGAGCGCTGGCTGTACTGGCCGTCGAGCACGATGGGTTTTTCCGGCGGTATATACAGTTGGGAGGCGCCGAGCAGAAACAGGAGGGCAAGATTCACGATGGCCTTTGTGGTGGAGGGGGCGGTGGAACATGGTATCACCGCGCCAGCCGCGCCACGGTTAACGAAAAAAGCCCATCCGTGAGGATGGGCTTTTCTGTACTGCGCATTCGTGGTAGGCCGTGCGGGATTCGAACCTGCGACCAACGGATTAAAAGTCCGCTGCTCTACCAGCTGAGCTAACGACCCGAAAGAGGCCGCATTATATATGGCTTTTGAAAGAATGCAAAACCTTTTTGCTGCCGCAGTCCAACTCAATGCAGGGCCGCCGTGATCTTCAGCACCTCCTCAATGGTGGTCAAGCCCGCCACGATCTGCTGCGCGCCGGCCAGGCGCAGCGGCGTCATGCCGTCGAGGATGCTCTGGCGCCGCAGCGCGTGGATGTCGGCGCCGTCGCGTATCAGCTGGCTGAAGCGTTCTGTCACGCTCAACAGTTCATACACGCCGGCGCGGCCCCGGTAGCCGCTGTGGCGGCAGCTGGCGCAACCGACCGGGCGGTAGCAGGACTCGGGGCGCGCCAGATGATCGCCTGCCAGGCTGTGCCATTGCGCGTCGCCGGGCGCCGCCGCCAGCTGCTTGCATTGCGGACACAGGCAGCGCAGCAGGCGCTGGGCCAGCACGCCGATCAGGCTCGCTTCGAGCAGATAGCCGGGCACGCCCAGTTCCAGCAGGCGCGTCACGGCCGAGGGCGCGTCGTTGGTATGCAAGGTCGACAGCACCAGGTGGCCCGTCAGCGCCGCCTGGATGGCCATCTCGGCCGTAGCCAGGTCGCGGATTTCGCCGACCATGATGATGTCGGGGTCCTGGCGCAGCAGCGCGCGTACGCCGTCGGCAAACGACAGTTCGGCTTGCACCTGGATCTGGTTGAAGGCGGGCTCGACCATCTCTATCGGATCTTCCACCGTGCACACATTGACTTCGCTGCGCGCCAGCGCTTTCAGGGTGCTATATAAAGTGGTGGTCTTGCCCGAACCGGTCGGGCCTGTCACCAGCACGATGCCGTGGGTGCGCGCCGTCAAGGCCTGCCAGCGCGCGGCGTCCGCTGGTGGAAAGCCCAGCTGGTCCAGGCTTTTCAGCACCACCTCGGGGTCGAAAATGCGCATCACCAGCTTTTCGCCAAAGGCGGTTGGCAGGGTCGACAGGCGCAGCTCGATCTCGCGGCCGTCGGCGTTGCGCGTCTTGATGCGGCCATCTTGCGGCCGGCGCTTTTCCAGCACGTCCATGCGGCCCAGCAACTTGATGCGCGCCGTCATGGCCAGCATCACCACCGGCGGCACCTGGTAGGCCTGGTGCAGCAGGCCGTCGATGCGCAGGCGTACCAGGCCGGCGTCGCGTTTCGGCTCCAGGTGAATGTCCGAGGCGCGCTGGGCAAACGCGTATTGCCACAGCCAGTCGACGATGCGCACCACGTGCTGGTCGTTGGCGTCCAGGCTGCTCTTGCCACGGCCCAGTTCCACCAGTTGCTCGAAGTTATGGCGCAGCGACAAATCCTGCGTCGACGATTGCCGCGCCACCTTGACCGAACCGGCCAGGCTGAAAAACTGCGCGATATAGTCGGCGATCAGGACAGGATTGGCGATCACCAGGCTCAGCTTGCGCGGCGCCAGCCGGCCCAGTTCCGCCTGCCAGGCCAGCGCATACGGTTGCGCAGTCGCCACGACGATGCGCTCGGGAGTGCTTTCGACGGGCAGGATATTGAAGCGGGCCGCGTAGCTGGCCGTCATCACGTCGGCCACCTGGCTGAAGTCGATGGCCAGCGGATCGAGGCGCAGATAGGGCAGGTTGGCGCGCCCGGCCAGCCAGGCGCACAGGGTGTCGAGGTCCAGCGGCGCATGTGGCGCCAGCGCCGAGCGCAGCTGGCAGTCGGCCAGTGCGCACAGCGGGTGGATGGCCTTGCTGTGCTGCAAAACCGTTTGCGCGCGCGTGCGGATCGCGGCGAGGCCGGCGCCGGCCAGGTGGCCGTCGTCGAGCAGCCAGGAAATGATTTCCTGCAGATCGAGCGGGGCAGACGAAGCGGGAGGAGGGGACATGGCCGGCGCCTTTCATGGCCGCCGGCAAGGTGAAAGCAGGGCGGCTTACAGCGTGCTCTGGATGCCCTTGAGCCAGGTCTTGGCGGGCAGCTTGGTGTCGGCGACGATCTGTTTGGCGCGTTCGAGCAAGGCCGCTTGCGCATCGGCATCGAGTGCCACCCTGGTCTTGAAAGCGATCGCCACCACGTTCCCATCATGGACTTCAGGCAGGCAGATCACCTGTTCGAACGCAAATTTCATCGCCTTGATGTTCTTGGCGTAGCTGGGGTGGTCGCCAAACAGGTTGACCGTCATGATGCCGTGTGGCGCCAGGCAGGCGCAGCAGGCGCTGTAGAAGTCGGCGCTGTCGAGCACGGGGCCGCGCGCGGTGGCGTCATACAGGTCGACCTGCAGCGCGTCCAGGCTGCCATGGTGGGCGTCGTCGTTGACGTAATCGAGCGCATCCATCTCGCGCACATGCAGGCGCTCGTCGTTCGGCGGCAGCTTGAACATGGACGCGCAGATGGCAATGACGGACGGGTTCAGTTCGATCGCATCGACTTGCGCCTGCGCAAACGTGCGGTAGCAGAACTTGGTCAGCGCGGCCGTGCCCAGGCCCAGCTGGGCCACGCGCCGCGGTTCATTGACCCACAGCATCCACGCCATCATCTGCTGTGCATATTCGAGCTCGGGCCAGTCGGGCTTGCGGATGCGCATCGCCCCTTGCACCCATTCGGTGCCAAAATGCAGATAGCGCACGCCATCCATTTCAGACAGGGTGACGGGCGCATAGCGCGGCTTGCGCGCCGGACGAGAGGATTCGACTTGTTCGATGGATTTTCGTTTGATAAGCATAAGGCGGGCCTGGAAGTGTGCCGCATTATAACTTGCCATAAAAAATGCCGGCCCCGCGGGACCGGCATTGCATCAAGTGATATGGCGCCGCTTATTGCTGTGCAGGCTCAATGGACACCCTGAGGCGGATGCGCTCGCCCGGGTCGTACGACATGATGCTGGTGTAGTTGCGGCCGCGGTAGTCATACGTGACCTGATAGCCGTTGTTGCGCGATTCCCAATGATCGACCTGGCGGCATTGCTTGATGGCCTGTTCCTGGCTGCCGCCCTGGTAGTTGTTCTGGTTGTCGACGCGGTCGCCCACCACGGCGCCGGCAATCGCACCGGCGGCGGCGGCGGCCGTGCGGCCATTGCCGCTACCGACCTGGCTGCCCAGCAGGGCGCCGGCGATGCCGCCGACGATGGAGCCGCCGGCGCTGCGCTGTTGCGGCGGCGCCTGAACCTGCACGTATTCCGTGCGGCATTCCTGGCGCGGGCGGTTGATCTGCTCCACTTGCGGCACGACGCGCACGACCTTGCCGAAATCTTCAAAGTCGGTAGCCTGGGCGAGTGGCAAAGCACCGATACAAAGGACTGACATGATCAATTTGGCTTGCAGGTTCATTTCTTACCTCGTTATGTGGAGAACTTTCAGGGTCTGGCAGCTGGACTGTTGTTCGATTGGATTTGACAACATGAATCCAGTGTAATCCGCCTGCGCCCGCGAGTGTCATACTGCTGGCAACAAAATGTAACAGCAACAGCACCTTGCCCCTCAGTCTGTAACATGCACTTTCAATCGATACAAAAGATTGAAACCCGGTTGAAACTCGTGGTTTGTAACAAATCTTGCGTTTGATATCATATTCGGGTTGATTCACAGAGGACAACACGTTACCCTAATACGCGTATGGTTTTAAAAAAACGCAGTCCGTCGTGCCAGCATGGCGACCGGTACACCGCGTGCGTATTGACCCGCAGGCGGCAAATGCAACAAGCACAACAGATCCATACATAACAGGTCGATTTGAGGGAAAAATGAGTTTGTTAATAACCGTGCCGCCCAACCTTGTCCAGTCCATCCGCGCCTTCCGCGTGACCGAGTTACAAGACGAGGCGGCTCGTCTCGGGCAGCACTTCTTATATGCCTACTGCAACACCGGCCTGACCAAGCAGCAAGTCATCGGTCTGATCGCGGAAGCGTTCCTGTTTCCCAAAAGCCTGGCCAAGAATTTTGACGCCTTGCGCCTGTGCCTGACCGACACCATGCACAAGGCCGGCCCCCAGACAGGTTTCCTGGTAGTGCTCGAGCAATTGCCCAATACGCAGAAATTCGACAAGGAAGCGCGTGAAACCCTGCTCGACGTGTTTCGCGATGCGGCCGACTACTGGGCCGAGAAAAAAGTCCCGTTCCGCGTCTTTTACTCCTTCGAATAGCCGCCGTTCCTGCCTATCGCGGTTCGCGCTGGCGCATGCTGCGCCGCAACAATAATGCCGGCCTTTCTAGATTCACGTCGCCATAGCGGGTACAATGCGCGCTATGAAAAATATCGTTATCCTTATTTCCGGACGCGGCAGCAATATGGAAGCGGTCGTGCGCGCGGCAAAAGCCGAGCAATGGCCGGCCCGTATCGCCGCCGTCATCAGCAACCGTGCCGACGCACAGGGCCTGGTATTTGCTGCGGAACAGGGGATAGCGACCGCAGTCGTTGCCAACAAGGATTACGCCAGCCGCGCCGAATTTGACGCGGCCCTGCAGCAAGTGATCGACGGTTTTGCCCCCGACCTGGTGGTGCTGGCCGGTTTCATGCGTATCCTGACGGAACCGTTTGTCGAGCATTACGCGGGACGCATGCTCAATATCCACCCGTCGCTGCTGCCGCTGTTCCCGGGCATGGCGACCCACCGGCAGGCGCTCGACGCCGGCGTGACGGAACATGGCGCGACCGTCCATTTCGTCACCGCCGAACTCGACCATGGCCCGGCCGTGGCCAGCGCCACCGTCCCGGTCTTGCCGGGCGACACAGAAGACAGCTTATCGGCGCGCGTGCTGGTACAGGAACATCTGCTCTACCCGCGCGCCATCCGCCTGTTCATTGACGATAAACTGTCGATCGAGCATGGCCAGGTCCGCGTGGACCCTCAATAAAATATTACAGGAAGAATAACAATGAGATTGCCACCAGCGATACTTGCCAATGCTGAAGAAGTGTTGCGCGAAATTTTACGTTTCACGGCGCCGGCCGACACTACCTTGTCGCGCTATTTCCGCGACCATCCGCGCCTCGGTTCGCGCGAACGCGGCGCCATCGCCGAAGGCATTTATGCCGTGCTGCGCAACAAATCGTTTTTTACCGATTTCGCCGAAGCGGGCAATGGCCCGACCATGCGCCGCCTGACCATCCTCGGCCTGGCCGAAGCGATGGGCGCCGATTCGCTGGGCGGGCTGACGGAAGAAGAAGTGGAATGGCTGGAACGCATCAAGCAGATCGACCGCAATCTGATGCCGGCCAATATGCGCTCGAACATGCCGAAGTGGCTGTTCGACAAGCTGATCGCCCAGTTCGGCGAAGCCGAAACCATGCTGCTGGCCGACGCGCTGAACGCGCCGGCGCCGCTGGACCTGCGCGTCAACTCGCTCAAGTCCACGCGTGAAGATGTGATGCTGGCGCTGGCCGAAGCACCGATTCTCAGCACGCCGACGCCGTTCGCGCCGCTGGGCCTGCGCGTGCTGAAAAAGCCATCCCTGCAAAACATGCCCCTGTTCCAGAGCGGCGCCATTGAAGTGCAGGACGAAGGCAGCCAGATTTTGTCGCAGATCGTCGGCGCCAAGCGCGGCGAGATGGTGGTCGACTTCTGTGCCGGCGCCGGCGGCAAGACGCTGGCCCTGGGTGCGCTGATGCGCAACACCGGTCGCCTGTACGCGTTTGACGTATCCGAAAAACGCCTGGCCAAGCTGAAACCGCGCATGGCCCGCAGCGGCCTGTCGAACGTCCATCCGGTGCAGATCGCGCATGAGCGCGACGCCAAGATCAAGCGCCTGGCCGGCAAGATCGACCGCGTGCTGGTCGACGCGCCATGCAGCGGCCTGGGCACCCTGCGCCGCAATCCCGACGTGAAATGGCGCCAGCAGCCGAACTCCATCGTCGAGTTGCAAGCGAAACAAGCTGCGATCCTGGCCGGCGCGGCGCGCCTGGTCAAGGGCGGCGGCCGCCTGGTGTACGCCACCTGCAGTTTCCTCAATGA
This sequence comes from Janthinobacterium psychrotolerans, assembly GCF_001677885.1. Taxonomy (GTDB): domain Bacteria; phylum Pseudomonadota; class Gammaproteobacteria; order Burkholderiales; family Burkholderiaceae_D; genus Janthinobacterium; species Janthinobacterium psychrotolerans. The sequence goes on from NZ_LOCQ01000051.1 coordinate 154,324, forward strand.
AGAAAACGATGTGATCGCCGAGCAGTTCCTGGCGGCGAACCCCGACTTCACCCTGGTGCCGATGAACAAGGTACTGGCCGAGCAGAAGATCGAGCTGGACATGGGCGACTACTTGAAACTGCTGCCGCATCTGCACCAGACCGACGGCTTCTTTGCCGCCGTGTTCGAGCGCAAGCCGATGCCGAAGAAAGTCTACGCTGACGAAAAACCGGCCGACGAGGCCGACGCCGCCTACGCTGCGGAGTAATTGTTTTACTGGCGGCCGCTGCGCTCGCAGCGGCCGCTGTTGTTTCCAGCCAGCCCGCCTGGCGTGAGCACTCGCTCATCCTGTAATGCCTTCCATTCGCCTCCGCCATGAACCAGACTCCGCTGCTCAACCTGATCACCGACTTTGTCGATGATTTCCGCCAGCCCGCCATTTTGTGGCAGGCGCTCGTCATCGTCGCCTGCCTGGCTTTGAGCTGGGCCTTCGTGCGCCAGCTGCGCGCGGTGCTGGCCAAACGTGCCGATGCTTCCACGCCGCCTGCCAGCGCCGAAGTACGTACTCGCACCGAAAGCTTTATCCGCATCCTGACGCCGGTGCTGACGGCCTTGCTGCTGGGCCTATCCCAGCATTTCCTGGCCAGGTTCCAGAGCGTCAACCTGCTCAGTATCGCCATTCCCCTGTGTACCTCGATGGCCCTGGTGCGCTTCGGCTTTTATGTGTTGCGCCGCATCTTTGCCCGTCGTGGCGACATCAGTCCCGCCATGCAGTTGCTGGAAAAAGTGTTTACGGTGGTGGTGTGGCTGGGCATGGCCCTGTATATCACGGGCCTGTGGCCGGAATTGCATGAATTTCTGGAAAGCATCATCGTGCCACTGGGCCGCAACAAGGTGTCGGTCGCCGCCATCTTGCAAGCCGCTATTTCGGTCGCCGTGCTGATGGTGCTGGCGATGTGGGCCGGCACCTCGCTGGACGAGCGCCTGATGAAAATGCAGGGTCTGCACTCGTCGCTCAAGGTGGTGGTCTCGCGCATGGGGCGCGCCGTGCTGATCCTGTTTTCCGTGCTGGTCAGCCTGTCGCTGGTGGGCATCGACCTGACGGTCTTGTCGGTATTCGGCGGCGCCTTTGGCGTGGCGCTCGGTTTCGGCCTGCAGAAGATCGCCGCCAATTTTGTGTCCGGCTTTATCATCCTGCTTGACCGCAGCCTCACCATCGGCGACATGATCACGGTCGGCCAGTTCAGCGGTAAAGTCACCCAGATCAATACGCGCTATACTGTGTTATTGGGCGGCGATGGGGTTGAATCCATCGTGCCCAATGAAATGCTGATCTCGGGCGGCGTGCAGAACATGTCGCTCAGCAATCGCATGGTGTGGCTGTCTGCCACCGTATCGGTTGGCTACGAGACCGATATCGACGTCATCTTCCCGCTGCTGGAACAAGCGGCCGCCAGCGTGCCGCGGGTTTCAACAAGCAAGCCACCGTCGGCGACCCTGGTGCGCTTCGGCGCCGATGGCCTGGACCTGCAGATCGGCTTCTGGATCTCCGACCCGGAAAACGGCACCGGCGGGGTGAAATCGAATGTGAACCGCGCGATTTGGCGGACGTTGCAGCAACATAAGGTATCCGTACCATTCCCGCAACGCGAATTGCGGATTATCGGCACACCGCCCGCCACGCTGGCCGGCGAAACAGAAGGGGCGCCCACGCCTCCTGGCACTCAGCCCTGACCTCGCTGCTGCTTTCAAAGTTGCCTCATCACACCCTTTAGGGCGTACAATCACGCCTAAAATTGACGATGCCGGACCGCTGGTGCCTTGCTGGCGCGACCGTGAACAAGCCCCATCCACTCTGGAGTAGTAATGACATTGAGTTCCGTTTTACACGACGTTCTGCAGTTCATGGCAACCGGTATGACCGATCTGTCGGCATGGCAGGTGTTTGCCTATACCATGGCGGTGACCCATATCACCATTGCCAGCGTCACGATTTACCTGCATCGCCACCAGGCGCACCGCGCGCTGGAATTGCACGCCATTCCCAGCCATTTTTTCCGTTTCTGGCTGTGGCTGACCACCGGCCAGGTCACCAAGGAGTGGGCGGCCATCCACCGCAAGCACCACGCCAAGTGCGATACGGAAGAAGATCCGCACAGCCCGGTCACGCGCGGCATCAAGAAAGTGTTCTGGGAAGGCGCCGAGCTGTACCGTGCTGAGTCGAAAAACCTCGAAACCATGGCCAAATACGGCCATGGCACGCCAACCGACTGGATCGAACGCCATCTGTACACCAAGTACAGCTGGCTGGGCGTGGTGCTGCTGTTCTTCATCAACTTCGCGCTGTTTGGCGTAATCGGCATTTCCGTGTGGGCCGTGCAGATGATGTGGATACCCGTGACGGCGGCCGGCATCATCAACGGCATCGGCCACTACTGGGGCTACCGCAACTACGACTGCGCCGACGCGGCCACCAACATCATCCCGTTCGGCATCCTGATCGGCGGCGAGGAACTCCATAACAATCACCATACGTATGCAACGTCGGCCAAGCTGTCGTCAAAATGGTATGAGTTCGATATCGGTTGGGCGTATATCCGCGGCCTTGAAATGCTGGGCCTGGCCAAGGTGAAAAAGCTGGCGCCGGCGCCGAAGTTTTCCCACGGCAAGCTGGAAGCCGATTTCGATACCCTGCAGTCGGTGATCGCCAACCGCTACGACGTGATGGCCAAGTATGCCAAGTCGATCAAGTCGGCCTGGAAGGAAGAGCTGGAACACCTGAAGGACAAGGCCGAGCTGGAAAAGCGCTTTTTGAAATCATCGCGCAAGCTGATGCAGCGCGAGCCGGGCAAGCTGGCCGACGCGCATCACGAGCAGCTGTCCGAGCTGTTCCAGCACAGCAAGGCGCTGGAAACCATGCACCATATGCGCGTCGAACTGGGCGCCATCTGGGAACGTTCGCACTTTACGCGCGAACAGTTGCTGCACAAGCTGCAGGACTGGTGCGTACGCGCCGAAGCGTCGGGCATCAAGTCGCTGCAGGAATTTTCCTTGCGCCTGCGCAGTTACGCGTAAGCGGTACTGGCTTCATCAAGGCTCCGCAGCGCGGGGCCTTTTTTTCGCCTTGCCGATGGCGGCAAAACTTCTGGACGAAAAAAAACCGCTCGGAAGCGGCTTTTTCGTCGAAGCAAAGATCGATTACTTGATCTTGGTTTCTTTGTACGTTACGTGCTTGCGTGCTTTGGGATCAAATTTCATGATCTCCATTTTCGCAGGCGTCGTACGCTTGTTTTTGGTGGTCGTGTAGAAGTGACCCGTACCGGCGGTCGATTCTAACTTGATTTTGTCGCGGCCTGATTTTGCCATGATAGCTCCCTTGTTCTGCTAATTAGACTTTTTCGCCACGAGCGCGCATGTCGACCAATACGGCGTCGATGCCGACTTTATCGATGACGCGCAGACCGGCGTTGGACAAACGCAGGGAGACCCAGCGGTTTTCAGATTCAACAAAAATACGACGATTTTGCAAGTTAGGCAAAAAACGACGTTTGGTTTTGTTGTTTGCATGGGAAACATTGTTGCCGACCATCGGCTTCTTCCCAGTGACTTGGCAAACACGTGCCATGGCGCACTCCTTAAAGACATTCCAAATTGGAAAAACGAGAGTATATCCAAAAAAATCAGAATTATCAATGACTTGCGAAAAACAATTGTGTCATTTTGATTGGATTTTATTTAACATTGTGCGGTGATATGGTTTCAGTCATGAAAAACCTTGTAAACCTCATGATTTACTGTTAGGCAAGCATCGGGGCAGGCGCACGTATGTCCTTGTTTACACAGGTAAACTGCCGCAAACGCGCATGCACGCTAGAGTTGCCCGTGTTCTGCGAAGGAATGCACCTGCCGTCCCGCCACCACGAAATGGTCGAGCACCCGCACATCGACCAGCGACAGCGCCTGCACCAGCGAGCGGGTCAGCAACAGATCCGATTCGCTGGGGTCGGGCGTGCCGGAAGGGTGGTTGTGCGCGAGAATCACGCTGGCCGCGTTATGCTGCAGCGCCTGCTTCACCACTTCGCGTGGATAGACGCTGGTATGGGTCAGGGTGCCCCTGAACATTTCCCTGGCCGTGATCAAGCGGTTCTTGACGTCCATGAACAGCACATAAAATGACTCATGGCCGAGGTTGCCCATGGTCATGCGCAGGTAATCCTTGACCGCGTGCGGCGAACTCAGAGCCTGGCCCGAGTGCAGCTCTTCGACGATGGCGCGCCGCGCCAGCTCCATCACGGCCTGCAATTGCGCGAACTTGGCGCTGCCCATGCCGTGCACGGCCGAAAAACTGACCAGGCTGGCGCCGAACAGGCCGCGCAGCGAGCCGAAGTGCTCGACCGTGTCGCGCGCCAGCTCGACCGCGCTCTTGCCGCGCACGCCGGTGCGCAGGAACACGGCCAGCAGTTCCGCGTCCGACAGCGTGTGGGCGCCGTCCTCGATCAGCCGTTCGCGGGGCCGCTCGCGGGCAGGCCAGTCCTTGATACCCATGGTTGTCTCCTGGAGGGCAGTGGCTGCCGGATTCCTGATTATCGTCCTGTCATCCATGGTCTTGCTGATCTGGTCAAAGCATTGTGTGAAAAAGCAGGAAGAACTTGATGTGGATGTGGTTGGCAGAGAAATATTATTTCCAAAAGGCAATTATTAAAATGTACAATTGCCAACTTGAGGTCATGGCCGTCCAGTACTGCGATGGCGTGGCTACTTTATGGGTACTGATCAATACAGAGATGATGAAGAAAATAATTGCACTGTTTCTTGCTGCCGGCTTGCTGTCAGCGCTACCCTTGCAAGCGCAAGATATCAATAACCTGACGCCGGAACAGCAGAAACAACTGCTGACGCTGTTGCTCAAGCAGCAGCAGGGCGGCTTGCAGCTGCCGCCGGCGGCCTTGCCGGCCGCGGCAAACAATGGCCTGCCACAGCGCACGGAAGCCAGTCTGGCTGCCGAGTTCAATCAATTCCCGACCCTGACGCAAGGGGTGCAATTCGAGCGTTTCCGCGATGGCTTTGCCATCAACGGCCAGCGCTATATCGACGCCGAGGGCAAGATCACGGCCTATGCTGTTGACGCGCAATCGGGCGACTTTACGTATCTGGCGGAAACCCATCCCGGAGAATACGTGCTCAAGGCAGGCCGTGCCATGACCCAAAGCGAGCCCGTCACGATTGCCACTGCACAGAAACAGGGCATGATCTGGCAAGTCACGGCAGTGACGGGCAAGAAGTTCAACGGCTACCGCTTGATCCCGTCTTCGCGTGGCTTCGTGATCGCGCGCGACAACACGGGTTTCCGTTATATACCGGGCAGTGGCAGCACGAATATCGTCGCGCCGGAAGAGTTTTCGATCGCGGCCCTTCAAAATGGCGATATCGCCAATACCGGCTATATCTTGCTGGAGCGCACGCCGACCTCGAACGGCACGCAGCCCGGCAATTCGCTGGGGGCGCTGTTCAGCGCCGTGCAATCGCTGGGCAGCGTGGTGGGCGTTGGCAGGAAAGAAGACTATGCCTTGCTCAACATGCAGAACAGCCGCATGGTGCCGGTTAATATTTCCCTGGAAAGCAAGCAGGTGCAAGTGATGAGCGCCTGCAAGCAAAAAAATTTCCTGATTGCCAAGTGCGCGCAGATGGAGTCATTTGAGAGCGCCTTCGAACCGAATGGCACGCGCAACATGAGCCACTATTTCTGGCGCATCAACTGGTTCAATGTGCCGGGGCGTCCCGTCCTGGTTTCGCAGGAAGGCGGCTTGGGCAAGGTGACGGCCACCGATCTGAACAGTGGCAAGAAAGTGGTGCTGTTCGAACGTGCGCTGGGCATTGCCAGCTTTGCCGCCACCCAGGACGCGCATGGCAAGATCAATGTGACGGCGCAGATGGGGTTTTCCAGCGAGTCGCGCCAGGATGTGGTCGCCTTGCTCGACAGCCTGCCGAATGTGGCGGAAACCGCTGCGGTGAATTGAGTCCGGCAGTGTTTTTGCAGTAAGCGGGCGGGCCATGCCGTGCCTGCCTGGCCCCGCCATCTTCCCTGTCCCTTCCTTTGCCGCCCCTGCCGCTTCTTTGACGACGCGATGGGGCGGGCGCGGCCAGTGTGGCTTACAATATCGCTTTGCATCAGTTATCTGAAAACATCACTATGTCCAACCAGCAACCAGCTGTCGTTACCAAAGAGGCCTACCTCACCCTGCATTATCGTCTTGCCACTTTGGACGGTACTGATATTGTCACTACCTTCAATGGAAATCCGGCGACCCTGATGCTGGGCCAGAACCAGCTGGCGCCGTTCCTGGAGCAGCGTTTGCTGGGTTTGCCGGAAGGCACGCATACCACCTTCGAGCTGGCCGCCGGCGAAGGCTTCGGCGAGCGCCACCCGGACCTGGTGCGATCGGTCACGCGCGCCACCCTGGACGAAAACTCGGTGCCGGGCGCCGACTACAAGATCGGCGACCTGGTCGACTTTGCCGCCCCCGGCGGTGGCCGCTTTGCCGGCGTGCTGCGTGAAATGCGCGAAGACTCCGCCCTGTTTGATTTCAATCACCCGCTGGCCGGACAGCCGCTGCGCTTTGAAGTCCAGTTGATTTCGGTGCTGTAAGAGATGAAGGAGATGACGATGGACAAGGAACTGTTACTGGCCCAGCCGCGCGGCTTTTGCGCTGGCGTCGACCGGGCGATCGAGATCGTCGAGCGCGCGCTGCAACAATTTGGTGCGCCGATCTATGTGCGCCATGAAATTGTCCATAACGCCTATGTGGTGGCCGACTTGCGCAACAAGGGCGCCATTTTCATTGATGACCTCGATGATGTGCCGTCTGGCAATACGCTGGTGTTTTCCGCCCATGGCGTGTCGAAAGCCGTGCGTGCCGAGGCCGAATCGCGGGGCTTGAGCATCTTCGACGCCACCTGTCCGCTGGTCACCAAGGTGCATATGGAAGTGGCCAAGATGCGCCGCGAAGGCCGCGAGATCATCATGATCGGCCACGATGGCCATCCGGAAGTGGAGGGCACTATGGGCCAGGCCGAGCAGGGCATGCATCTGGTCGAAACGCTGGCCGATGTGGCGGCCTTGCAGGTGGCCAATCCGGACAGCCTGGCCTATGTTTCGCAAACAACGTTGTCAGTTGACGACACCAGCGACATTATTGCGGCGCTGAAACAAAAATATCCGAATATTTCCGAGCCCAAGAAAGGCGACATTTGCTACGCCACCACCAACCGCCAGGAAGCCGTCAAATTCATGGCGCCGCAGGTGGAACTGGTGATCGTCGTTGGCAGCCCGAACAGTTCCAATTCGAACCGCTTGCGCGAAGTGGCCGACAAGATGGGGACGCCTGCCTACATGGTCGATAACGCCTCGCAGATCGATCCGGCCTGGCTGGACGGCAAGCTGCGCGTGGGTGTGACGGCCGGCGCCTCGGCGCCCGAGGTGCTGGTGCAAGCCGTGATCGACCGGCTGAAAGAATGCGGCGTGAAGAGCGTGCGCCCGCTCGACGGGGTGCAGGAAGCGGTGACCTTCCCGATGCCGAAAGGGCTCGACGGTGTGAAAAGAGTGGTCGAGCAAGTGAGCTTTGGAGCAACTTCCAGCGAAAACTGAATTTTATTTTTTGATTTCGACATTATTCCAAGCTAAGTTTTTGCAAAAGATCGTTATGATGGTCACAAGCTTGAATATGTTGTCGTTATGACTAAGCAGGTGTACGCACGTTTTTAGTGCGCGCACCATGCTGGTGAAAACGGTCCAGGGATGGCACTGCAGGATTTTTTCCTTCGGTGCCGTTTTTTTATCGGCGGCATGGCGAGTGGAAGGTATTCCCGAAAAATGCAACTCGATAGGGCAATCTGACATGGATACATTCATCCAGCAAATCATTAACGGCTTGGTGCTGGGAAGCATGTACGCCCTGGTCGCCCTCGGTTACACGATGGTGTATGGCGTGCTGAACCTGATTAACTTCGCCCATGGCGACGTGCTCATGATAGGCGCCATGGTGGGTCTCTCCATCCTGAAGCTGCTGGGCATTTATGTGCCGGACTGGCCCGGCTATTTGAAACTGGCCACCGCCATCCTCGGCGCGATTCCCGCCTGTATCCTCATCAACATCATCATCGAGCGGGTCGCCTACCGCCGCCTGCGCAACGCCCCTCGCCTGGCGCCCCTGATTACCGCCATCGGCGTGTCCATCCTGCTGCAGACCTTCGCCATGATGATCTGGACCCGCAATCCGCTGCCGTTTCCGCAATTGCTGTCGACCGACCCGATACAGATCGGCGGCGCCGTGATTTCACAGACGCAGGTGCTGCTGCTGGCCCTGGCCGCCATTTCGATGGGCTCGCTGGTGATCCTGGTGGAAAAAACCCGCATGGGCCGCGCCATGCGCGCCACGGCGGAAAACCCGCGCGTGGCCGGCCTGATGGGGGTCGATTCCGACAAGGTCATCGTCGCCACCTTTGCCATCGGCGCGGCGCTGGCCGCCGTGGCCGGCGTGATGTGGGGCGCCAACTATGCTTCCATTCAATTTTCGATGGGCGCCATTCCCGGCCTGAAGGCATTCTGCGCGGCGGTGCTGGGCGGCATCGGCAATATCTACGGTGCCATGATAGGCGGCGTGTTGCTGGGCATTATAGAAAGCCTGGGCGCCGGCTATATCGGCGACCTGACCGGCGGTTTCCTCGGCAGCCACTACCAGGACATCTTTGCCTTTATCGTGCTGATCATCGTCTTGACCCTGCGTCCGTCCGGCATCATGGGCGAACGCGTGGCCGACCGTGCCTGACGTGAAACTGGGAGACTGACATCATGGCAATACTCGATTTCGACGTCAAAAGGAACCCCGCCAAGGCCTATGCCGGCATGGTCGGCCTGGCAGCGCTGTTGCTGATCTTCCCGTTCTTTGCCGCCCAGTTCGGCAACTCCTGGGTACGCATCATCGACATGGCGCTGCTGTACATCATGCTGGCCTTGGGCCTCAATATCGTGGTGGGCTTTGCCGGCCTGCTGGACTTGGGCTATATCGCCTTCTATGCGGTGGGCGCCTACCTGACGGCGCTGCTCGCCTCACCGCAGTTCGCCATCCTGCTCGAATCGATCATCAACCAGTATCCGGTGTTCGGCGAGTCGCTGGTGCAACTGATGGGCCCGGAGATCCGCGAAAACGGCATCCACCTGTCGGTGTGGGTGATCGTGCCGCTGGCCGCCGCGGTCGCTGGCCTGTTCGGCGCGCTGCTGGGCGCGCCGACCTTGAAATTGCGCGGCGACTACCTGGCCATTGTCACGCTCGGTTTTGGCGAGATCATCCGCATCTTCATGAATAACCTGAACGACCCGATCAATTTCACCAACGGGCCGCAGGGCATCAACCTGATCGATCCGATCCGCGTGTTCGGCGTCAACCTGGCCGGCGAGGCGGGCACCAACAGCACCGTGGTGGTGGGCGGCTTTTCCATGCCGTCCGTAAACGCCTATTACTTTTTGTTCCTGTTCCTGTGCATCGCCGTGGTGTTCGTCACCAAGCGCCTGCAGCATTCGCGCCTGGGCCGCGCCTGGGTCGCCATCCGCGAAGACGAGATCGCGGCAAAAGCCATGGGCATCAACACGCGCAATGTCAAACTGCTGGCGTTTTCCATGGGCGCTTCATTTGGCGGCGTGGCCGGCGCCATGTTCGCTTCGTTCCAGGGCTTTGTGTCGCCGGAGTCGTTTTCGCTGACCGAGTCGATCGCCGTGCTGGCGATGGTGGTGCTGGGCGGCATCGGCCATATCCCCGGCGTGATCCTCGGTGGCGTGATCCTGGCGTCGATCCCCGAACTGCTGCGCCATGTGGTCGAGCCGGCCCAGCAGGCGCTGTTCGGCAAGGTGGTGATCGAAGCGGAAGTGCTGCGCCAGTTGCTGTACGGCCTGGCCATGGTGCTGATCATGCTCAATCGCCCGGCCGGCCTGTGGCCGTCGCCGAAGAGCGAAGACCGGCCCGACCACGATGTCGACCAGCCCAACAAATCGACCGATGTCGTGTCGGCTTAAGGAGAACGGCTTGAGCGAACAGATCATTCTCAATATCGCCGGCGTCAACAAGCGCTTTGGCGGCCTGCAGGCGCTGACCGATGTGGGCATTACCATCAAGCAGGGCCAGATCTACGGCCTGATCGGCCCCAATGGCGCCGGCAAGACGACGTTTTTCAATGTGATCACCGGCCTGTACCAGCCGGACACGGGCACCTTCGAGCTGGCCGGCAAGCCCTATTCGCCGTCGGCGCCGCACAAGGTGGCCAAGGCCGGCATCGCCCGCACGTTCCAGAATATCCGCCTGTTCGGCGACATGACGGCGCTGGAAAACGTGATGGTGGGCCGCCATGTGCGCTCGCACCAGGGTGTGTTCGGCGCCATCTTCCGCCACAAGGCGGCGCGCGAGGAAGAGGCGTCGATACGCCGGCGTGCGCTGGAACTGCTGGAGTTTGTCGGCATTGCCCAGTTCGCCAACCGCACGGCGCGCTTTTTATCGTACGGCGACCAGCGGCGCCTGGAAATTGCCCGCGCGCTGGCCACCGACCCGCAACTGCTGGCGCTGGACGAACCGGCGGCCGGCATGAACGCCACCGAAAAGCTGGCCCTGCGCGAGCTCTTGGTGAAAATCAAGGCCGAGGGCAAGACCGTGCTGCTGATCGAGCACGACGTGAAACTGATGATGGGGCTGTGCGACCGCATCACGGTACTCGAATACGGCAAGCGCATCGCCGAAGGCTTGCCAGCCGAAATACAGCAAAACCAGGCCGTCATCGAGGCTTACCTGGGAGGATCGCACGCATGAGTAATGTTTTGAAAGTAGCAGGCCTGAGCGTGGCCTACGGCGGCATCAAGGCCGTCAAGGGCATCGACCTGGAAGTCAACCAGGGCGAGCTGATCGCCCTGATCGGCGCCAATGGCGCCGGCAAGACCACCACCCTGAAAGCCATTACCGGCACTTTGCCAACCTGTAAGGTCGAAGGCGCGATCAGCTATATGGGCGAGTCGCTCAAGGGCAGCAAGTCGTTTCACCTGGTCGAAAAGAAGCTGGCGATGGTGCCGGAAGGGCGCGGCGTGTTTACCCGCATGTCGATCCGCGAAAACCTGATGATGGGCGCCTACACGCGCACGGACGCGGCCGGCGTCGAAGCCGATATCGGCAAATGGTTCGATGTGTTTCCACGCCTGAAGGAGCGGGCGGTGCAGATGGCCGGTACCTTGTCGGGCGGCGAACAGCAGATGCTGGCGATGGCGCGCGCCTTGATGAGCCATCCGAAGCTGCTGCTGCTCGATGAGCCGTCGATGGGCTTGTCGCCCATCATGGTCGAGAAGATCTTCGAGGTGATCCGCAAGGTCTCGGGCGAAGGCATTACCATCTTGCTGGTGGAACAGAATGCCCGCCTGGCCCTGCAGGCGGCGCACCGCGGCTATGTGATGGATTCGGGGCTGATGACGATGAGCGGCGATGCGGCCGACATGCTCGACGATCCGCGCGTCAAGGCGGCTTACCTGGGCGAATAAAGCGCGGAACAGTCTGCGCCCATAAAAAATGCCCCGGGAGACCGGGGCATAATGGCATCCGCGGGGAAGCACGGGATGGATGCCTGGAGGAGCTGGTTCAGCTGGGCCGCCTGGGCGGCCCGGAGTCAAACGGTATTACCCGGCGGCTGATTAGTTGCTGCCAGCGTGCGGTGCGGCTTTGGCAGCGGCTTGCGTGAACTGGCTGACGGCCGATGCCAGGTTCGCTTCGATGGTTTCCACGGCTTGCTTGCTGCTTTTGGTGAACTGCTCGTAGCCGGCATTGGCGTTGCCGATGGCGCTTTTGAACAGGGCGACAGCGTTTTCCGAGCCGGCAGGCGCGTTCTTGGTCACTTCTTCGACCAGCGAGATGACTTTGCGGTTCGTTTCAGCGATTTGCGATTCAGCAGCTTTGCTGAATTCGGCTTGTGCGCCGGACGTGATCGCAGCCAGGTGACGGCCGTAGGCGATGGCTTTTTCAGCGGTCGGCTGGGCCTGGGCAGCGGTCAGCGAGAAGAATTCTTGTGGATCTTTGGCAGCCAGCAATTGCTTGGTGGTCGCGGTCGACTCTTCCAGGGTTGCCTTGGCGGCGGTCAGGTTCAGTTCGACGATCTTTTCGATGCTCTCAAATGCCTTGCCCGTCAGCGACGAGAACAGGGCGAATTGGGCTTCCAGGTTGGCTTTGGTGGCGGACGAGAATTGCTCAGGGATTGAAAACATTGTGAATCTCCAAAATATTGAAATCTGGTTAATTTGATGCTGCGTTTACCGTAAAAGGGGGAAGCAGTTGACTCTGTTTTATCTAGCTGAACAAGCAATTGTGCAACGCAACAAACCCTATTTTACGGTGAAAAAAAGTTAAGTCAAGCGAATTTTGTGCGATGCAACAATTGAATAGATTTGAGTCAAACACCATTGTTTCTAAAGAAAAATTTTTGATTCTTTTCGTTAATTATCTTTCGGAAATTGTTGCCCTCGGCCCAGGGCGGCACGCCAGGCGCCGCCGCATGCTAGACTTGGCTCTCCGCACTGGCGCCAGCCGATGGTGCCGCCACGTCTTTCGAGTCATTCATGTCCAATCTTCCCGCCGCGCCAGGCGCCAGCAACAAACCGGTGTTTCCCGCCAGCCTGGCGCCCATGGCCTTGCCGGCTTTCTTCGTGCTGTTATGGAGTACCGGCTTTATCGTTGCCAAGTTCGGCCTGCCGTATGCGCCGCCGCTGACGTTTTTGCTGCTGCGTTTTTTGGGGGTGCTGGTGATCCTGCTGCCGCTGGTGCTGCTGCTGCGCGCGCCCTGGCCGGTGGGGCAGTTCCGCCAGATCGCCGTGGCCGGCATCCTGATGCAGGCCGGCTACCTGGCAGGCGTGTGGTGCGCCATCAAGCTGGGCATGCCTGCCGGCCTGTCGGCCCTGATCGTCGGCATGCAGCCCGTGCTGACGGCATGCGCGGCGCCTCTGATCGGCGAATCGGTGCGCCCGCGCCAGTGGCTGGGCCTGGCTTTCGGCCTGCTGGGCGTGGCGCTGGTGGTCTATGCCAAGATCAACCTGGTGGGACTGACGGTGGAAAGCGTGCTGCTGTGCGTGTTCGCGCTGCTGTCGATGACGGCAGGCACCATGTACCAGAAACGCCATTGCCCGCAGTTTGATTTGCGCACCGGCACGGTGGTGCAGTTTGCCGCCTCGATCGTGGTGGTGCTGCCGTTTGCCCTGTATTACGAAGGCCTGGACCTGGCCCTGAGCCAGGTGCAATGGACCAGCAACTTTATCGGCGCCTTGCTGTGGTCGGTACTGGTGCTGTCGATCGGTGCCATCTTCCTGCTGTTTGCCTTGATACGGCGCAGCGACGCGACCAAGGTGACGGGCCTGCTGTACCTGACGCCACCGACCACGGCCATAATGGCCTGGCTGATGTTTGGCGAGGCATTTAACATGCTGGGTCTTGCCGGCATGCTGGTGGCGGTGATCGGCGTGGTGTTTGTCGTCAAGAAATAACACTGTGTACGATTAACGCAAGCAATTGCATAATGAAAAGGAAATTCATTTGCTGATAGTTAATGCTTTGTGTTTCATTGCCGCAATAAATACTGTCTCAAGTGTTAAATAGGCTTGCGATTACTCTGCATTTCGCTACACTGCAATAATGCAACAGCTTCACGGGGAATCATTGAATGGCTAAGTTTAAACTCGCGCTGGGCTTGCTGGCTTCCCTGCTGTTCGCGCTGGCACCGGCTGCGGCCGTGCACGCCAAGGAAGCGGCCAGCAAGTCTTCAGCCGCCAAGAAACAACAGACCAAAAAAGTCAAAGTCGTGCTGCGCAAGGGCGATCGCGCCACTGGCACACGCACCAAGGCCGCGGCGCGCGACAAGGCCGTGCGCCGCGTTGTCACCGTGCGCGGCAAGCGCAAGGTCATCTATCAAAGAGTCACCAGTGCCGCCGTGCCGATGGCCGCGCCGATGCCGACCATGGGCGACCTGGCCGGCCTGAACCTGACACGCGATCCGCTCGACCTCAAATCGAGCGTAGCGCTGGTACTCGACCAGAGCAATGCGGAAGTGCTGTTTGAAAAGAACTCCAATGTGGCCCTGCCGATCGCCTCGATTACCAAGATGATGACGGGCCTGGTGGTGGTCGAAGCGGGCCAGGACATGGAAGAAGTGCTGACGATTACGGACGACGATGTCGATCGCGCCAAGTTCAGCAGTTCGCGCCTGAAAGTTGGTTCACAATTGACTCGAAGCAATATGCTGCATATCGCGCTGATGAGTTCCGAAAACCGCGCCGCCTCCGCGCTGGGCCGCAATTATCCGGGCGGCTTGCCGGCCTTTGTCAACGCCATGAACGCCAAGGCGCGCAAGCTCGGCATGAACGATACCCATTATGTCGATTCGAGCGGTTTGTCGAAAATGAACGTGGCCAGCGCGCACGACCTGGCCAAGCTGGCCATGGCCGCTTTCCAGCAGCCGCTGCTGCGCCAGTTCTCGACCGATCCGAAAGCCATCGTCGAAGCGAGCGGCCATCCCATGCAATTCGGTAACACCAATCACCTGGTGGCCAATCCGGGCTGGGATATCGGCTTGCAGAAAACCGGCTTTATCAACGAAGCAGGCCGCTGCCTGCTGATGCAGGCGGTGATCGAAGGGCGCTCCGTGATCATGGTGTTTCTCGATTCCAAGGGCAAGCAGTCGCGCACGGCCGATGCGGGGCGGATGCGCAAGTGGCTGGAGGCTTTGAAGCCAGGTAATCTGGTTCTGCCAGGCGGTTGATTACAAAGGCAGTTTTTATTGTAATGCCGTAAGTTAAGCTGACCGATGTATTAAAAGCAAGGCGTAAAAATGGCGGGCCGGAGACGCGGGCCTGAGAAAATGCCGATGGCGGCGTTGCAGCTCCTCGCCGTACATGCGTACTGTCTTCGTCGCTGCGCCTTGCCCTCGACATTTTTCAGGCTCGCTTGGCCCGGGTGGCCTGTGCGGACGACTGTAGCATATGGCGCAGGGACGCTGACTTGTTACATGGCAGTTTTCACTGCCTTTTTTAATTCTGCGGCATGAAACCGAGGGTCACGGAAATCTGGTTGGCCGTTTCCACCAGGTCTTCCAGCCACTCGTCCTGCAGGCGGTCGGCCGGCGCCGAGATCGACAGGCCGGCGATCAGCTTGCCGGAATCGTCGCGGATGCCGGCCGCCATGCAGCGCACGCCCAGTTCCAGCTCTTCATTGTCACGCGCATAGCCGTTCTGGCGCACCTGGCTCAGTTCGCGTTCGAGCTTGAGCAGATCCGTGATCGAATTCTTGTTGTGGCCAGCCAGGCCCGTGCGCGTGGCATAGGCGCGGATCGCCTTCGGTTCGTCGACCGACAAAAACAGCTTGCCGGTCGATGTCAGGTGCAGCGGCCCGCGTCCGCCGATGGCGCGCACCACCTGCATGCCGGAACGCTCGGAAAAAGCGCGGTCGATATACACGATCTCGTCGCCCTGGCGTACCGACAGGTTGATGGTCTGCTGGGTTTTCTTGTGCAGCTGGCGCATGAAGTCCAGCGCCGCTTCGCGCACGCTGAGGCGGCTTTTCACAACATTGCCCAGTTCCAGCAGGCGCATGCCCAGGCGGTAAGTGCCGGGCTCGATGCGGTCGACAAAGCGCGTCAGCACCATGTCATTCAGGATGCGGTGGGCGGTGGAGGGATGCAGGCCCGAGACTTTTGACAATTCCTTCAGGCTGACCGGGTCCGTATATTTGGCCAGTGCGTCGAGCAGCGCGACCATGCGCTCGATCACCTGTATCGTCGTCTTGGTCGTTGCGACGGGTTCAATTTTCATGATGGATTTGGTGCGATGCAGTATTCATGCCGTACTTTATACCATGATGTGAAAGAGGGGAATGGCCGCTGTGGCTTTGCAGGAAAAATTGTCACATTCCTACGGTGCCAAGGCATAATCAGACTCCTACATCGGCCAGAACACGAAAATCCATGCAACCAGTAAATGAATTCAAAAGCAAAAGTGGCTTGAAACGTATCTTTTCCGCGTTTTTTTATTCCCTCGACGGCCTGAAAGCGGCCTGGCGCGGCGAACATGCGTTCCGCCAGGAACTGGGCCTGTTCGTGGCCGGCACGGTGGTCGCCTTGCTGCTGCGCGTGTCCGCGTTTGAAAAGCTGGTGCTGATCGGCGTGTTGCTGCTGGTGCTGATTGTCGAACTGATCAATTCCGCGCTGGAAGCCGTGGTCGACCGCATTTCGCTCGAGCGCCACGACCTGTCGAAGAACGCCAAGGATTTCGGCAGCGCCGCCGTGCTGCTGACCTGCCTGCTGGCCTTCGCCACCTGGGCGGTGGTGCTGTTCAACCGTTTTTATTGACCGCAACCATCTCCTTGATGGCCCTTCATATGCGGAAAACGCATATCAAATGGTGAAACGCTTCGTTCTCTTTATGATTACCGTACCGTAATCTGGTGGCTCTGAACGCTTAACCACACGGGGATCATCGATGTTGTCGAAAAATATAATCATTGCCGCCGCCATCAGCGCCTTTGCCATCCTGCACACCGCGCAAGCCGCCGATATCACCTTGCTCAACGTCTCGTATGACCCGACGCGCGAGTTGTACCAGGACGTGAACACGGCGTTTGCCAAGGAATGGAAAGGCAAGACGGGCGACAACGTCAAGATCAAGCAATCGCATGGGGGTTCCGGCAAGCAGGCGCGCGCCGTGCTCGACGGCCTGGAAGCGGACGTGGTCACCCTGGCACTGGCCTATGACATCGACGCCCTGGCCGAGCGCAAGCTGCTGGCGGCGGACTGGCAGAAGCGCTTGCAGCACAACAGCGCGCCTTACACCTCGACCATCGTCTTCCTGGTGCGCAAGGGCAATCCGAAAGGCATCAAGGACTGGAGCGACCTGGTCAAGCCTGGCGTGTCCGTGATTACGCCGAATCCGAAAACCTCGGGTGGCGCGCGCTGGAATCACCTGGCAGCCTGGGGCTATGCGCTGCGCCAGCCGGGCGGCAACGAAGCCAAGGCGAAAGAATTCCTCGGCAAGCTGTACAAAAACGTGCCGGTGCTGGACTCGGGCGCGCGCGGCGCCACCACCACGTTCGTCGAGCGCGGCATCGGCGACGTGCTGATCGCCTGGGAAAACGAGGCCTATCTGGCCGTCAAGGAGCTGGGTCCGACCAAGTTCGACATCGTCACCCCGTCCATCAGCATCCTGGCCGAGCCGCCGGTGGCCGTGGTCGACAAGGTGGTCGACAAGCGCGGCACGCGCAAGGTGGCGGAAGCTTACCTGCAATACCTGTACACGGATGAGGCGCAAGACATTATCGCGAAGAACTACTACCGTCCCGCCACCGCCAAGGCGGCGCAGAAATACGCCAGCCAGTTTGCCAAGGTCAATCTGTTCACCATCGACCAGGTCGGCGGCTGGACGGCGGCGCAGAAGGCGCACTTTGCCGACGGTGGCATTTTTGACCAGATCTACCAACCGAAGTAATCGCGACAGGCAGGCGCAAGCCTGCCCCACTTGATTGCATTGATCGCAAGGGAAGCATCATGGCGCTGCGCAGCTTTTCGGATTACCGGGTACTGATCGTGCCGGGCTTGCATAACAGCGGTCCCGAGCATTGGCAGAGCCGCTGGCAGCGCCTGTATCCGCAGTTCGAACGGGTCGAGCAGGACGACTGGGAACAGCCCGACCTGGCGGCCTGGTCGGCCAGGCTGGACCGGGCGCGGCGCGAAGACAGCCGTCCGACCCTGATCGTCGCCCACAGCTTCGGCTGCCTGACGACGGCCCATAGCCTGGCGCGCGATCCGCAGGGCGTGGCCGGCGTGCTGCTGGTGGGGCCGGCCGACCCCGACAAATTCGGCGTGGCCGATCATTTGCCGCACAAGCGCCTGCCTTGTCCCGGCATCCTGATCGCCAGCCAGACCGATCCGTGGATGACGGCCGAACACGCGGCGCAGTGGGCAAGGCGCTGGAATTGCAAGTATATTGATGGCGGTGCGCTGGGCCATATCAACGCCGAGTCCCATCTGGGTGACTGGGTGTATGGCCAGGCGCAGCTGCAAACGCTGTTTGACCTGGCGCAAAGTAGCACGCGCCACCGTCATGCAGCCTGATAGTCCAACCCTAAAACCTGTTGAGGAGATCACGATGACTTTACGCCTGGGCGATACCGCCCCCGACTTTGAACAAGACAGCTCGACCGGTCCAATCAAGTTCCACGAATGGGCCGGCGACTCGTGGGTGGTGCTGTTCTCCCACCCGGCCGACTTTACCCCTGTCTGCACTACCGAACTGGGCCTGACCGCCAAGCTGAAACCGGAATTCGACAAGCGCAACGTGAAAGCCGTGGCACTGTCGGTCGACGCGGCCGAATCGCACAAAAGCTGGATCAAGGATATCGAAGAGACGCAGAACACGGTGGTCGGTTTCCCCATCATCGCCGACGTCGACAAGAAGGTATCGGTGCTGTACGACATGATCCATCCGGAACAATCGGTGACCGCCACCGTGCGCTCGGTGTTCGTCATCGATCCGAACAAGAAAGTGCGCCTGATCCTCACGTACCCCTTGAGCACCGGCCGCAATTTCGATGAAATCCTGCGTGTCATCGACGCCCTGCAACTGACGGACGGCTACACGGTCGCCACGCCAGGCAACTGGAAAGATGGCGATGACGTCATCATCCCGCTGCCGGTGCAGGACCCGGAAGTGATCAAGCAGAAATACCCGAAAGGCTATACGGCCGCAAAACCGTACTTGCGCCTGACGCCGCAGCCAAACAAATAAGTCAGCTGTTGCTGCTCAAAACGCACCTCGCCGGTGCGTTTTTTTTCGCCCAACGGTTTATCAGCTTATGTATGCATTTCCCATCTAAGCAAATGAGAAATGGTTCGTTCTTTTTATAACGGTTGCATGTGAATATGGCGCCCTGTTACTCGAAAATGTAATAAGAAGGGGTTTCTATGTCTGCAGCAACACTAGCACCGGTCAAGGCGCGGGGTGCGCCGTTCCGGGTCATGCCCGGCTTCAAGCTGTCGCTGGGCTTTACGCTGTTCTACCTGGCGCTGATCGTCCTGATTCCGCTGTCGGCGGTGTTCCTGAAGACCTTCACGATGACGTGGGAGGCGTTTTTCACAGCCGTCACTTCCGAGCGCGTGATGGCGTCCTATCGCCTGACGTTCGGCGCGTCGCTGATTGCCGCCTTGCTCAACGTCATCTTCGGCGGCATCCTGGCCTGGGTGCTGGTGCGCTACAAATTTCCCGGCAAACGCATTGTCGACGCCCTGGTCGACCTGCCGTTCGCCCTGCCGACGGCCGTGGCCGGCATTACCCTGACCGCGCTGTACTCGTCGAACGGCTGGTTCGGCCAGTTTATCGAAGGCGTGCTGGGCATCAAGGTGGCGTTCACGCCGCTGGGCGTGGTGGTGGCGCTGACCTTTATCGGCCTGCCCTTTGTGGTGCGCACGGTGCAGCCGGTGCTGGAAGACGCGGAAAAAGAACTTGAAGAAGCGGCCGCCAGCCTGGGCGCCAATTCCCTGCAGACTTTTACGCGCGTTATCTTTCCGACCATCCTGCCGTCGCTGCTGACCGGCTTTGCGCTGGCCTTTGCGCGCGCCACCGGCGAATACGGTTCCGTCATTTTTATCGCCGGCAATATGCCGATGGTGTCGGAAATCACGCCGCTATTCATTATCACCAAGCTGGAGCAATACGACTACGCGGGCGCCACGGCGATTGCCGTCGTGATGCTGGTGATCTCGTTTGTGCTGTTGTTGACGATTAACCTGCTGCAAGCGTGGACGCGCGGAAAGGGCCAGAAATAATGAACACCAAAGTCTCCGCCATTGCCAATGTGGAAGATGCGCTGCCGACAGCGCGCCGCATCGCACCCGCCGCCGCTCCCGTGGTGCTGGAACCGTTGTGGGTACGCACGGTCCTGATCACCGTCGCGCTGCTGTTCCTGACCGCCTTTTTGATCGTACCGCTGGTGGCCGTGTTTGCCGAAGCGTTCAAGAAGGGCTGGGAAGCGTATGTGGCCGCGATTGTCGATCCGGACGCGATTTCCGCCATCAAGCTGACCCTGATCACGGCCGCCATTGCCGTGCCGCTGAACCTGGTGTTCGGCGTGGCCGCTTCCTGGTGCATCGCCAAGTTCGAGTTCCGCGGCAAAAGCATTCTGCTGACCCTGATCGACCTGCCGTTTTCCGTCTCGCCGGTGATTTCCGGCCTGATCTATGTGCTGATGTTCGGCGCCCAAGGCTGGTTCGGTCCGTGGCTGCAGGAACACGATATCAAGATTCTGTTCGCAGTGCCCGGCATCGTGCTGGCCACCATCTTCATTACGTTCCCGTTCGTCGCGCGCGAGCTGATTCCGCTGATGCAGTCGCAGGGCAGCGAAGAGGAAGAGGCGGCGCTGGTGCTCGGCGCCTCGGGCTGGAATACCTTCCGCCGCGTGACCTTGCCGAACATCAAGTGGGGCCTGCTGTATGGCGTGATTTTGTGCAATGCGCGCGCCATGGGCGAATTCGGCGCCGTGTCGGTGGTCTCTGGCCATATCCGCGGCGAAACCAACACCATGCCGCTGCAAGTGGAGATTCTGTACAACGAGTACAACTTCGCCGCCGCCTTTGCCGTGGCGTCCTTGCTGGCCCTGCTGGCGCTGGTGACCCTGGCCCTGAAAGCCTTTATTGAGTGGCGTTTGAACGAGAGCGACGCCGACGATTCCGCCTTACGTTCCACGGAGCACTGACATGACCATCGCAGTTAAAAACATCAACAAGCGTTTCGGCGATTTCGTCGCCCTCGACAATATCTCGCTGGACTTTCCCGCCGGCGAACTGACTGCGCTGCTGGGCCCGTCCGGCTGCGGCAAGACCACCTTGCTGCGCATTATCGCCGGCCTCGAACATCCGGACAGCGGCCAGGTGCTGCTCGACGCCGAAGATGCCTCGAACCGCCATGTGCGCGAGCGGCAGGTCGGCTTCGTGTTCCAGCACTACGCGCTGTTCAAGCACATGACGGTGTTTGAAAACGTGGCCTTCGGCCTGCGCGTGAAGTCGCGCAGCGAACGCCCGTCCGAGGACCAGATCCGCCGCAAGGTCAAGGATTTGCTGGAACTGGTGCAGCTCGACTGGCTGGCCGACCGTTACCCGCCGCAGTTGTCGGGTGGCCAGCGCCAGCGTATCGCGCTGGCCCGCGCGCTGGCGGTCGAGCCGCGCGTGCTGCTGCTCGACGAGCCGTTCGGCGCGCTCGACGCCAAGGTGCGCAAGGAACTGCGCCGCTGGCTGCGCCGCCTGCACGACGACCTGCATGTGACCAGCATTTTTGTGACGCACGACCAGGAAGAGGCGCTGGAAGTGGCCGACCAGGTGGTGCTGATGAACAAGGGCACGGTCGAACAGCTGGGCTCGCCAGAGCAGGTCTACAACCATCCGGCCTCGCCGTTTGTCTACGGCTTCCTCGGCAACGTCAACCTGTTCCATGGCCGCGTGCATGATGGCGTGATGGCCACCGGCGACGCCAGTTTCGATGTGCCCGATTATGCCGGTGTCAGCGACAGCAAGGGCACGGCCTATGTGCGGCCGCACGACCTGGAAATCGACCGCTATACGCCGGGCGCCGAAGGCATTGTCGTCAAACTGAGCCGCGCCCATGCGATCGGCCCGCTGGCCCAGCTGGACCTGCGGCGCGTCGATAACAGCGAACTGATCGAAGCGGTGATGTCGAACGAGCGTTACAGCCATCTGCAACTGAAAGAGGGCGAAACCCTGGTCGTGCGGCCGAAGCGTTTGCACGTCTTTGTCGAACCGACACGAACCTGATGGGAATGCCATGAACTTTCAACAATTGCGCTCGATCCGCGAGGCGGCGCGCCGCGGCTATAACCTGACGGAAGTGGCAAACGCGCTGTTTACGTCGCAGCCTGGCGTGAGCCGGCAGATCCGCGAACTCGAAGACGAGCTGGGCGTGGTCATTTTCGAGCGCAACGGCAAGCGGCTGACGGGCCTGACGGAGCCTGGCAAAGGTATTTTGAAAATCGTTGACCGGCTGCTGATCGAAGCGGAAAACCTGCAGCAGGCCAGCCTGGAATACAGCGGCCAGACCAGCGGCACCCTGTCGGTGGCCGCCACCCACACCCAGGCGCGCTATGCGCTGCCGAAAGTGGTGCAGGGCTTTCGCGCCGCGTTTCCCGAGGTGCGCATCGCGCTGCAGCAAAGCGCGCCCGAACATATCGCCGAATGGGTATTGTCCGGCAAGACCGATATCGGCATCGCCACAGAAGGCCTGAGCCAGTTTCCCGATCTGGTGTCGTTCCCGTGCTACCGCTGGAGCCATCTGATCGTGGTGCCGGACGGCCACCCGCTGCTCGGGCACTCGCCGATCCGCCTGGAAGACCTGGCCAAATACCCCCTGATTACCTACGACAAGGGTTTTACGGGGCGCGGCCATATCGACGACGCGTTTGCCAAGGCAGGCGTGGCCACCGACATCATCCTCACCGCCATGGACTCGGACGTCATCAAGCAATACGTGGCGCTGGGACTGGGCGTGGGCATCGTCGCCTCGATGGCATTCGACCATGGCCGCGACCAGGGGCTGCGGGCGGTGGAAGCGTCGCATCTGTTTGCCACCAATACCACCCGCCTGGCCGTGCGCCGCGGCGCCTATCTGCGCGCCTATGCGTATGAATTCATCCTGCAGCTGGCGCCCGACCTGACGCGCGCCGATATCGACCGCGCCATGGGCGGCGAAGAAGCGCCGTAGGCGAATTTCTTCAGGCCGCCTTGCGGGTAAACAACCTGGCCGCCAGCAGCACGCCGGCCGCGCCCACGATCCAGGCGGTGCTGCTGCCGGAAAAGCCGATGGCGGTATTGGCGGCGATCTTGCCGGCCTGCGGCTTGAGCAGCGCCAGGCGGCGCTTGCTCATTTTCACGCCCAGCTCGCTCAAGCGCTCGCTGCCCAGCGCATTTTCCGCTTCCGGCAGCAGCACGGTTTCCTCCTCGGCCACATGGTGCAGCACATCGCGCATCAGTTCCAGCAGCAAGGCGTCGTGGCGCGCGCTGGCCGCATCGCAGGCGCGCAGTTCGCCAATCAGGCGGCGCATTTCCTGGTGCTCGGGCACGCTTTTTTGCAGCACTGGCAGGGCAGGGTTCAACTGGCGCATGCGCGGATAGAAAATCTCTTCTTCCAGGGTGGCGTGGATTTCCAGCGCGCTGCATATCGTGTCGGCCAGGGCCTTCTTGACGGCCGGCCTCTTGCTGCTCGTGTACTGGTGAAAGGTCAGCAGCACGTGGCTATGGTCGAAGCGGATCATGTCGGTAATCGACGGGCTCAGTTTGCTCAATGACAGCATGGCTTTCTCCGTAAGGGGATGGCCATTGATGATAGTCTGCCCTGATGCCTGTTCGCGCGATCGAACTGCGATGCTTCTGCGCTGGCGCAAGGCGCACTGCGAAAGTAGCAAGCTGGAGGGTGCACTGCTGACGGCACAGCCGGCCTTGAAGCCTTATGATGGTCTCTCCCTTCCACTGCAGAGGACCGACATGATGGCTGCCATTCCCCAATTGACCCTCAACGATGGCCAGCGCCTGGCGCAGATCGGCTTTGGCACCTGGCCGCTGGACGACGCGCAGGCGCGCTACGACAATGAGGCCAGGTGTCGAACGCGGCATCGCCGCCAGCGGCCTGCCGCGTTCCGAGGTGCAACTGACCAGCAAGCTGCGCGGCAGCGAACACGGTTTTGACAGCACCTGGCGCGCCTTTGTCCGCTTGCGCGAGGAAGGCCGCATCGGCTCGATCGGCGTGTCGAACTTCCAGCCGGCGCATATCGACCGGCTGTTGTCGGAAACTGGCGTGCTGCCGGCCGTCAACCAGATCGAGCTGCACCCCGACTTCACGCAAGCGGCGCTGCGCGCCTGGCATGCGCGCCAGGGCATCGTGATCGCGTCCTGGAGTCCGCTGGGGCGCGGCGCAATACGAGCGGTAGGTCATGGCCAACAATGTTGTCGGATTACGCGCTTGCGCGCTAATCCGACGATCTTGTCGGGGCAGTAGGTCGGATTAGCGGCGGCACGCCGCGTAATCCGACACCACCATTGCCAGAGATGATTACCAGCTATACCCCGCCTTCGCATAGTAATAACGCCCATTGAAACCGTTCGGCGCGAAGATGCTGTATGGCTGGGTGCCGGCCACGTTCAGGTTGCCGGCGCTGGTCACTTGCGCCGGGTAGCGGTTGGTGACGTTGTCGATGCCGGCCGCCAGGCGCCAGTTCTGGCCCAGCTTGACGGAACCCGACAGGTCGAGCACCCATTGGGGATCGTAATGCTGGTCCAGCGCGACATTGTTTTGCGGCACCGTAAAGCTGCCGTAGCGCGTGACCACGCCGTGCGCGTTCCAGTTGCCGAAGCCGTAGTCGGCGGCCAGGCTGAACTTGTCCTTCGGCGAAGCGACGGTGGCGCGGGCCACCGTCTGGCGGTCGATCAGCAGCAGCTTGTTGGCTGTCAGGATGGCCGGATTGTCGGCGATTTTCTGTACCGAGCTCTTGTTGTGGTTATAGGCCACGGTGAAGTCCAGGCGGTCTTTTTCCTGCAGCTCGATGCGGTAGGTGCTGACGATGTCCACGCCTTCGGTGCGCGTGTCGACCGCGTTGGTGAAGTAGCGCGCGGCGCCGACGGCCGTGCCTTGCGCCGCCAGCTGGGCCTGCAGTGCGCTGTTGAGCGCCAGGTTGGCCGAGAACAGGATGCGGTTATCGATGTCGATGCGGTAGGCGTCGATCGAGGTGGTGAAGTTG
The DNA here is from genome assembly GCF_001677885.1 of Janthinobacterium psychrotolerans. GTDB lineage: Bacteria > Pseudomonadota > Gammaproteobacteria > Burkholderiales > Burkholderiaceae_D > Janthinobacterium > Janthinobacterium psychrotolerans. The sequence goes on from NZ_LOCQ01000051.1 coordinate 179,148, forward strand.
CGGTCCGGCTGGAACTGCAGGCCCAGGCTGTAGTTGCGGGCTTTTTCGGGCTTCAGGTCCTGCGCTCCCAGGGCGCGCGCCTGCGGCGTGTTGACGGCAAAGGTACCCGTCTCGATCGGCGTATTGGTGCCGTTGACCACCTGGAAGTTGGTGGTGGTGATGGTGTAATACTGCTGCGCCAGCGATGGCGCGCGAAAGCCGCTCGAGGCCGTGCCGCGCAGCGACAGCGCGTCGGTAAATGCGTAGCGGGCCGAACCCTTGGCCGAGGTGGTGCTGCCAAAGTCGCTGTAGCGTTCATGGCGCAGGGCCACGCCGCCCGACAGTTTCCGGGTGACTTCCGCTTCCAGGTTCACATAGACCGATTCATTGTGGCGCGAGTGGCTGCCGGCGTTGGCTGGACGAAAACCGGCAAAGCCCTGCGCGCCGCTGCCCGAGTACGACGCTTCGTCGCCGGCGCCGATGCTGTATTTCTCTCGGCGCGCTTCAACACCGACGGCCACCGTCAGCGGTCCCGTCAAGGCCGGCACGGCAAATTCGCGCGCGGCGTCGAGGTTGAACACGCTCTGTTCGTTTTTCAGCGAACCGGCGTAGAAATGCGTGGGGCTGTTGATGCCCAGTGGGCCGATCGACAGGTTGATGGTGTTGTCGAGATCGAGTTCGAACTTGTTGCTGCCGTAGTTCAGGCTGGCATCCCAGCGCCAGCCGGCCGCTTCGCCGCGCAGGCCGGTGACCAGGGACTGGTCGGTCAGGGTGCTGTTTTGCAGCGGCAAGAAGCCCTCCGGATAGACGGGCGTGCGCAGCGCCGTGCCGTTGAAGGCCGTGCGCCAGGTGGCGGCGGCCGAGGTGTCGCGCTTGCCGTAGTTGCCGAAGGCATACCAGTCGATATTGTCGTTGAGGTGGTATTCGCTGTTGAAGAACACCGTGGCCGGCTGGCTTTCGGCGTCGCCGTAGCGCTGGTTGACCTTGCCGTAGCGTGGCTCGAGCGGATTGCGGAAATCGGCGCCGGCGCGGTTGGTCGGATCGCGGTCGGCCACTTCGGCCGACAGGCGCAGCCAGCCGTCTTCGCCGAGCGCAAAGCCGGCCGAACCCTTGATGCTTTTCTGCTTGCCATCGCGTTCCTGGGTCTGGCCATAACCCACTTCCACGTCGCCGCCGGCCGCGCCTTTTTTCAGGATGATATTGATCACGCCGGCGATGGCATCGGAACCGTACTGTGCGGCGGCGCCATCGCGCAGCACTTCCACGTGGTCGATGGCGGCCAGGGGAATCGCGTTCAGGTCGACCGGCGCCGAGCCGCGGCCCAGCGAACCGTTGACGTTGACCACGGCGGACGTATAACGGCGCTTGCCGTTGACCAGCACCAGGGTCTGGTCGGGCGACAGGCCGCGCAGCTGGGCCGGACGCACGGCGTCGCTGGCGTCGGCGCCGGTGGCGCGGGCAAAATTCAGCGAGGGCAGCAAGCGGCTCAGCACGGTGGCCAGTTCGGCCGAACCCGTGCTTTGCAGGTCGCGCGAGGTCAGGATATCGATCGGCGACTCGGAGTCGATGGTGCGGCGGTTTTTCGCAAAGGTGCCGGTCACGACCACCGATTGCAGCTCGCCTTCGGCCGGCAGTTCCTGCTGGGCGTGGGCGGGCAGGGCGAAACAGGCCACCAGGCTGGCGGCGATGACGGTCTTGACGGGGAGGGCGCGAACGGCGCTACGGATATGTGGGGAACTCATCGACGATCTCTTCGGTTAGTGTAACGGTGTGCGCGAACTCGGGCGGTTCTGCGATAAACAAGAGTAACAGTGGGGACCAGGCCCGCTTACGAATGCTTCAGCGTATCGTTATGCGATAAACGGATAATGCGCGGGCGATATGCGGGTCGTGCGCATATCGTCTTGCTCTCCAGCATACGGCGGGCCATGGCAAAGCCGCAATGGTGCACTGCGGCGGTTTGCTGCTTGTTGTATAAAAACGACTGCCGGCGGCGCGGATGGCCGCCGGCGTAGACGATGCGCTTATTGACCGGGGTTGGTCAGGCTGGCGTGGATCGCGTCGACGGCTTTGATGATGTCCGGCGACAGGGTGATGGCGTAGGCGTCGATATTGTGGGCCAGCTGCTCCAGGCTGGTCGCGCCGATAATCGTCGAGGCGACAAACCAGCGCGAGTAGCACCAGGCCAGCGCCAGCTGGGTGGGCGTCAGGCCATTGGCGCGCGCCAGCGCCGCGTACTGGCGGGCCGCTTCGATGGTGGCCGGGCGGATATAGCGCGGGCTCCAGCCGGGCGGGAAAATCGTCAGGCGTCCGCGCGCCTGCGGGTCGTCCAGGTATTTGGCCGTCAGCTGGCCGAACGCCAGCGGACTGTAGGCCAGGAGGCCCACGTTCTCGCGGTGGCAGGTTTCGTCCAGCAGGCCAGTCTCGAACTGGCGCGCCGTCAGGTTGTACAGGTTCTGGATCGACGCAATGCGCGGCAGGCCTTTCAGTTCGGCCTGCTTGATATATTCGCACACGCCCCACGACGATTCGTTCGACACGCCGATATGGCCGATCTTGCCTTCGTCGACCAGCTTGCCGAGGATCGCCAGGGTGTCTTCGATGGCGACCGCATCGCGTTCGTGCTGCGGGTGGTAGCTGTTGGCGCCGAAGATGGGCACATTGCGGCTGGGCCAGTGGAGCTGGTACAGATCGATATGCCCGGTCTGCAAACGGCGCAGGCTGTCTTCGACGGCGGCGCGGATATTGACGGCGTCGAGGTTGTTCTTGCCGCCGCGTATCCAGTGCATGCGGCTGTTCGGCCCGGCGACCTTGCTGGCCAGCACGATGTTGCCGCGCTTGCCGCTTTTCTTCAGCCAGGAGCCGATATAGCGCTCGGTGCTGCCCTGCGTTTCGGCGCTGGCCATCACCGGATACATCTCGGCCGTGTCGATGAAATTGATGCCGCGCTCGAGCGCGTAATCGAGCTGGCTGTGCGCTTCCGCTTCGCTGTTCTGCTCGCCGAAGGTCATGGTGCCCAGGCAGATTTTGCTGACCTGCAGGCTGCTCGAACCGAGGGTGATCTTGTCCATGCTGTCTCCTTAGCGCGCCTGTTTGCCGCGCAGCGCGCGCGCGCAGTCGCCGACCAGCGCCGGGCCGGCGTAAATCAGGCCGCTGTACAGCTGCACCAGTTGCGCGCCCGCTTCGAACTTGGCCACCGCGTCGCCGCCCTGCATGATGCCGCCCACGCCGATGATGGGCAGCGCATCGCCCAGTTCCGCTTTCAATAAACGGATCACGGTGTTCGACAGTTCGAACACGGGCGCGCCCGACAGGCCACCGGCCTCGGCGCCATGCTCCATGCCTGCCACGGCGCTGCGCGAGAGCGTGGTATTGGTGGCGATCACGCCGTCGATGCCGTGGCGCGTGAGCGAGTCGGCGATGCTTTTTACCTGTTCGCCGTCCATGTCCGGCGCGATCTTCAGGGCCAGCGGCACGTAGCGCTGGTGCTGGTCGGCCAGGCGCGCCTGCGCCGCTTTCAACTGCGACAGCAGGGCGTCGAGTTCCGATGCGCCCTGCAGCTGGCGCAAATTCTTGGTGTTCGGCGACGAGATATTCACTGTCACATAGCTGGCGTAGGGATAGACTTTTTCCAGGCACAGCAGGTAGTCGTCGGCCGCTTTCTCGATCGGCGTATCGGCGTTCTTGCCGATGTTCAGGCCCAGCACGCCGGCGCGCTCCTGGTAGAACTTCGAGGCCTGCACATTGGCCACAAAGGCGTCCACGCCGCCGTTATTGAAGCCCATGCGGTTGATGATGCCCTGCGCCTGCGGCAGGCGGAACATGCGCGGCTTGGGGTTGCCGGCCTGCGCGCGCGGCGTGACGGTACCCACTTCGATCGAGCCGAAGCCCATGTCGGCCAGCGCATCGATAAACGCGCCATCCTTGTCCAGACCGGCGGCCAGGCCGACCGGATTGGGGAAGGTGATGCCCATCACCGTGCGCGGGTCCGCCGCCGGTTTGCCGGCCAGTTTCGTCAGGCCCAGCGCGGCCGCGCGTTTCAGGGCGGGCAGGGTGAAATGGTGGGCCGCTTCGGCATCCATGGAAAACAGCAGCGGGCGGGCGAGGGAGTACAGGAATTTTTTGGACATGGGTTTTTCAGAGATGGTGCGCGGGGCGTGATGCGGTCATGGGTACTCATGGGTGCTATCTGTGGGTGGCGTATTTTACCGTGTTCCACATGGCCATCGGTGTATAGTTCTTGTTGGCCTAATGCAATTATTGATTCATTACCAAGTTGTATCGGCGCCATGTACCTTCCTGCTTCCTTACATCATAAGTGAGACATCGATTGAACAAGACACCCATTCTGACGGCCATCGCCGCCGCTGCCGCACTGCTGCTGGGCCATCCCGTCACCGCCTTTGCGCTGCCCAATACCACCGACACCCGCATGCTGAGCGAGCCGGCCGTCTCGAACAGCCATCTCGCCTTTATCTATGCGGGCGACCTGTGGCTGACTAACCGCGATGGCGGCGGCGCGCGGCGGCTGACGTCGGATCTCGGTGGCAAGTCGAACCCCGTGTTTTCGCCCGATGGCAGCCTGATCGCCTATAGCGCCAATATCGACGGCAACACCGACGTGTATGTGATCGCGGCGGCCGGCGGCGTGCCGCGCCGCCTGACCTTTCATCCCGGTGCCGATCTGGCGCAGGCGTTCACGCCGGACGGCAAGGCGGTGATGTTCACCTCGCCGCGCGCCGCCTTCAACAACCGCTTCCAGAAGCTGTTGACGGTGCCGGTGGCGGGCGGCGTGGAAACCCAGCTCGAGATCCCCAACGCCTCGCGCGCCACGTATTCGCCCGATGGCCAGCGCATCGCCTACAACCCGCTGGCGCCGGCGTTCAAGCAGTGGAAGCGCTACCGCGGCGGCACCAATTCCTGGCTGTGGCTGTTTTCCTCCGCCGACAAATCGATAGAGAAAATCCCGCAGCCGGCCACGCGTTCGAACGATGTCGATCCGATCTGGCTCGGCGACACCGTGTACTTCAGGTCGGACCGCAATGGCGAATTCAATCTGTATGGCTACGATGTAAAAAGCAAGGCGGTGCGCCAGCTGACGCGGCATACGGACTTCCCGGTGCTGAACGCTTCGGCCGCCAATGGCGCCATCGTCTACGAGCAGGCCGGCTATCTGCACAGCCTGGACCTGGCCAGCGGCCAGTCGACAAAGCTGGTCATTGGCGTGGCCAGCGACCTGGGGCAGACGCGCCCGCGCTGGGTCAAGGGCGCGAAATATATCCGCGATGTGTCGATCTCGCCGTCGGGCGCGCGCGTGGCGTTCGAGTACCGCGGCGAGATCGTCACCATCCCGGCCGACAAGGGCGACGTGCGCAACCTGACGCAGACACCGGGGGCCAACGAACGCACGCCGGTCTGGTCGCCCGATGGCCGCTCGGTGGCGTATTTCTCGGACGAGTCGGGCGAATACGAACTGCATGTGCGGGCCCAGGACGGCAAGGGCGCGGTGCGCAAGTTCAAGCTCAATGGCAGCGGCTTCTACGACAGCGCCGTCTGGTCGCCCGACAGCAAAAAGATCGCCTTTGCCGACAACGGCTGGCGCCTGTATGTGATCGATATCGGCAGCGGCAAGGTGCAAAGAATAGCCACCGAACCGATGTACGGCGTCGACAAGAGCATGCGCGCCTCGTGGGCGCCCGATTCGCGCTGGCTGGCTTACACGCTCAACTCGCCCACCTATACGCGCAGCGCCTATATCTATTCGGTCGAGCAGAACACGTCGATGCCGGTGACGGACGGCCTGTCGGACGTGGCCGAACCGGTGTTCGACAAGAACGGCAAATACCTGTACTTCCTGGCCTCGACCAATGCGGGCCCCAGCAACAACTGGTTCTCGCAGCAGAACGAAGACAATCTGGTCACGCGCACGGTGTGGATGGCGGTGCTGAGGAATGATTTGCCGTCGCCCCTGATCAAGGAAAGCGACGAGGAGAAAGCCGCGGCTGCGGAGCCGAAGAAGGACGCCGCCAAGGCCGACAGCGAAGCGAAAAACGAGCCGAAGATCGACCCGAAGACGGGCCGCGACGATCCGAAAGTGAACGTCGCGCCGGTGGCGCCGATCCGCATCGACTTCGACGGCATCGCCACGCGCATCGTCGACCTGCCGATGCCGGCCGCGCAGTTCTCCAGCCTGGCTGCCGGTGGCGACGGCCAGATCTTTTTCCTGCGCGAGAACGACGGCAAGAAGGCGGTGCAGCGCTTTGATCTGAAGGATCGCAAGGCCGACACCATGGTGGCGGAAGCCGATGATTTCGAGGTCTCGGCCGACGGCAGGAAGCTGCTGTACCGGCAGAAGGACAACTGGGCCATGGGGTCCGCCACCGGCAAGATGCTGGCCGCCGGCGAAGGCAAGATCAAGGTCGAGGCGATCGAGGTCAAGGCCGATCCGCGCGCCGAGTGGACGCAGATTTTCAACGAGGTGTGGCGCATCAACCGCGATTATTTCTATGACCCTGGCATGCACGGCGTGGACTGGAAGGCCATGCGCGACAAGTACGCGGCCTTTCTGCCCGAGCTGTCGAGCCGCGCCGACCTCAACCGCCTGATACAGTGGATGTGCAGCGAGCTGGCCGTGGGCCACCACCGCGGTGGCGGCGGCGACGACTTTATCGACGCGAAAAAAGTGCCGGGCGGCCTGCTGGGCGCCGACTACGAAGTGAGCAACGGCCACTACCGCTTCAAAAAAGTGTATGGCGGCCTGAACTGGAACCCCACCTTGCGCGCGCCGCTGACGGAACCGGGCCTGAACGTCAAGGCCGGCGAATATCTGCTGGCCGTCGACAGCCGACCGATCGCGCCGCCAACGAATATCTACAGTGCGTTTGAAAACACGGCCGGCAAGGCCATCGATATCACGGTGGGGCCTAACGCCGACGGCAAGGGGGCGCGCACCGTCACGGTGGTGCCGGTGCCGACGGAAGACGCGCTGCGCAACCGCGACTGGATCGAAGGCAACATGCGCAAGGTGAACGCGGCCACCGGCGGCAAGGTGGCCTATGTGTACGTGCCCAATACGGCGGGCCTGGGCCATACCTACTTCAAGCGCTATTTCTTTCCGCAGGCCGACAAGCAGGCCATCATCGTCGACGAGCGCTTCAATGGCGGCGGCAGCGTGGCCGATTATTACATCGAGATCCTGCAGAAGAAGGAGATCGCCTGGTGGGCCATGCGCTATGGCGCCGACATGAAGACGCCGTCGGCCTCGATCCAGGGCCCGCGCGCCATGCTGATCGACGAGACCGCCGGTTCGGGCGGCGACCTGCTGCCGTGGATGTTCCGCAAAAATAACATGGGGCCCCTGATCGGCAAGGCCACCTGGGGCGGCCTGGTCGGCATCCTCGGTTTCCCCGTGCTGATGGACGGCGGCAGCATCACCGCGCCCAACCTGGCGTTCTGGACCCGCGAGAACGGCTGGGGCGTGGAAAACGAAGGCGTGCCGCCCGATATCGAGGTCGAGCAGACCCCGGCCGACGTGATCGCCGGCCGTGATCCGCAGCTGGAAAAAGCCATCGAGGTGATACAGGCCGAGCTGGCGAAAAACCCGCCAGTGCGCCCAAACAGGCCTGCGTATCCGGACAAAAGCAAGTAAAAGGCGTAGGTCGGATTAGCGCTTCGCGCGTAATCCGACAACTACCACGGTCAGCGTCAACAATGTTGTCGGATTACGCGCTTGCGCGCTAATCCGACCTACCACGGTCAGCGTCAACAATGTTGTCGGATGACGCGCTTGCGCGCTAATCCGACCTACCGCCCCACCGACATGCGGTTGGTTTCACATGACCAGCCACTGCCCCTTGATTCTGGCTTCCAGCGGCTTGAAATTGATTTTATAAGCCATCTTCGGGCTCTGGGCGATCCAGTAGCCGAGGTAGACATACGGCAGGCCCAGCTCGCGCGCCTGGGCGATCTGCCACAGCACGTTGTAGGTGCCGTAGGAGGCGCCCGGCACGTCAGGATCAAAAAAGGTGTAGACGGACGACAGCCCGTCGGCCAGCACGTCGATGATGCTGACCATGCGCAGGGTGCCGTCGGGGTCGCGAAACTCCACCAGGCGCGTGTTGACCCGGCTTTGCAGCAGGAACTGGGCGTACTGGTCACGGCTGTCCTGATCCATGCCGCCGCCCGCGTGGCGCGTGCTCTGGTAGCGCAGGTAGAGTTCGTAGTGCTCGTCGAGAAAAGACAGGCTGGCCACGCCGGCCTGCAGCTGGGCATGGCGGCTCCAGGCGCGGCGCTGGTTGCGGCTGGCGGCAAAGTCTTGCGCCGCCACCCGCACCGGAATGCAGGCCTGGCAGCCGTCGCAATAGGGGCGGTAGGTAAAGATGCCGCTGCGCCGGAAGCCGTTGCGCACCAGTTCGGAATACACATCGCTGTTGATCAGGTGCGAAGGGGTGGCTACCTGCGAGCGCGCCTGGCGCTGCTCGAGGTAGCTGCAGGGGTAGGGCGCCGTCGTATAGAACTGCAGGGTGGCAAACGGTAATTCGTTCAGGTGCGTCATGGCGGTCCAGTATGAGGCAGCGGTGTTGCCTGCAACGATAGCATAGCTACTGCGTGGCCGCAGTGCGCCAGTCGGTGATTTGTGGTTCTTCAATCGCGCCGCGCAGATGGGCCAGAAAGCGCGTGCGCGAAATCGGCGCCGCACCAAGCGAGGCCAGGTGGCGCGTCTCCTGCTGGCAGTCGATCATTTTCACGCCGCGTTCCTTCAGAAAGCGCACCAGTTGCGCCAGCGCGATTTTCGAGCCGTCCGTCACGCGCGCGAACATCGATTCGCCATAGAACATGCGGCCGATCGACACGCCATAGGCGCCGCCCACCAGTTCGCCGTCGCACCACAATTCCGACGAATGCGCATAGCCGAGCTTGTGCAAGCCCGTATAGCCGTCGATGATCTCGTCCGAAATCCAGGTGCCGGGGCCGTCCTTGCGCGGCGCGGCGCAGGCGCGCATGACGCCCTCGAAGTCGCCGTCGAAGCGCAGCTGCCAGCGCCCGTCCGTGGCGGCGCTGCGCTCGACCTTGCGGATGGCTTTGTGCAGGCTGTCGGACAATTTGAAGTTGTCGGTCATCAGCACCATGCGCGGATCGGTGCTCCACCACAGTATCGGCTGGCCTTCGGAAAACCAGGGAAAGATGCCGTGCCGGTAGGCGTCGAGCAGGCGGCGCGGCGACAGGTCGGCGCCGGCCGCCAAGAGGCCAGGCGCTTCGCCCGTCAGCGCGCGCGATACATCGGGAAACGGGGTATGGAGATCGAGCCAGGGAATCATGCGGTCAGGGCGGTCAGGGCGCTCAAGGTTGATGGACGCCATCGGCGGGCATGGCCATCGGGCGGTTGATGTCGCCCGTGTGAAAGCCGTAGCTGCCGCCTTCGCGCATCTTCACGCGGTCGGCAAAGAACAGTTCCAGGGTGGTGCGCACGGTGGGAAAGGCGATCTCGTCCCAGGGGATTTCGCTTTCCGTAAACAGCCGCACTTCAAGGCTTTCGATGCCGGGCGCGAAATCGAGGTCGCGCAGGCGCGCCAGGTAGAACAGGTGCACCTGGTGCACGCGCTGCACGTTCAGCAGCGAAAACAGCTTGCCCAGTTCGATATGCGCGCCCGCTTCCTCCACCGTTTCGCGCTCGGCCGCATCCGAGGTGGTCTCGTCGTTTTCCATGAAGCCGGCCGGCAGGGTCCAGTAGCCGTAACGCGGTTCGATGGCGCGCTTGCACAGCAGCACCTGCAACTGGCCGTCCCGCTCCCAGACGGGGATCGAGCCGACCACCATCTTCGGGTTCTGGTAATGAATGGTGTCGCAGTTGGGGCAGACATGGCGCAGGCGGTTGTCGCCATCCGGTATCGACAGGCTGACGGGATGGGCGCATTCGGAGCAGAATTTCATGGGCGGGCTTCAGGTAAAAATGGCGGATGTTCGGTCGCTAGTGTAACGCCTACTGTACACCGATTGCATGCGCCGTGGCGTGCCGGCCAGGCCAGCCACGCGCCGGTATTTTCCATTAAATGGCGCTATTGCGGTTAATCTTGAGATAGCTATTGCCTAAGCCGCCCGTTTGCGCTTATAATTCTTGTGCGGGGTGGAGCAGTCTGGCAGCTCGTCGGGCTCATAACCCGAAGGTCACAGGTTCAAATCCTGTCCCCGCAACCAATTCTGTAAGTCGTTGATCTCAAAGGATTCCTGCTCAGTGTGCTGGGGTT
>NZ_LOCQ01000050.1 GCF_001677885.1 Janthinobacterium psychrotolerans
CCACCGGCGCCGGCAAATCATGGCTGGCCTGCGCGCTGGCGCAGTACGCCTGCCGGCGTGGATACTCGGCGATCTACCAGCGTGTACCGCGCTTGCAGGAAGAACTGCGCATCCGGCACGGCAGCGGTGCCTTCGGCAAATGGCTGCTGCAACTGGCCAAGACCGACGTCCTGGTGCTCGACGACTGGGGCATGGGGACCATCGACAGCATGACGCGCTCGGATCTGCTGGAGATCATCGACGACCGCGCCGGCAACAAGGCCACCATCATCACCAGCCAACTGCCGGTCGAACACTGGCATGCATGGATCGGCGATGCCACCATCGCCGACGCCATCCTGGACCGCGTCATGCAGCGCAACCACCGCTTCACGCTGACCGGCGACTCGCTGCGTGCTCAGCGACCTAAAACAGCCAAAAAGGAGAAAAATATCGACCCATCGTGACCGCAGGGATTAGAATTTGACCGCGTAACGCCATCCGCTGCGCAGCGGTCACGTTCGCCGGAATGGCTGGTCACGTTCGCCGGAATACGCACTCACTGACTCGGCGTCCCCGTGCATTCGCACAGCTGCGCTTCTCAGACCAACGGGGACGCCGAGCCTCACTGCCGCTCGCTACGGTTCTGTCAGGCACTCTTAGGTATTTATTGGCAAAATGCGGCACTCTGCAACTTGCAGTGCTGATGGCATGCAGGAGTTGTTTTCTCGCACGGTCGCCCGAATTTGGCGCGTAGCATCGCGCCATGTCAACACAAAGGAGAAATGGCAAGCGAGCAGCGCAAAACAGCTACACGCATATCAACCGCAATGTGTGGCCATGCCAACGGTAACTACACGGAGAGGACGATACCCGCGGCCCTTGTAAGGAGGGAAGTTACATCGTCCGGCACAATACTAGATGAATTCCTCAAAAGGATCAGCCGAAGGGGCCGCCACGACCGCATCCGTTTCATCGTCTTGCTCATCTTGCTCGTCTTCGACAACTTCGATGATTGCGTTTCGATCGAACGTCACGATCGACGCAGGCATACCGATTAGTAGCAATGGGCAGGGGTTGCCAACACCACGATCAACCCGATCCATTAACTTCTTCCAGTGCGTTTGGGCTGCGCCGAATTTATTCGACACAAAGTTCTGCATCCAAGCTTCAGCGAAAGTTAGAGGGTCTTTCACTCGCGAAACCCGTTTGTTGACTGCGGCCCGCTGTTTTGTAGTTGGGTCTAGTCCAATCGCGGTCAAATCTTCATAGGAACGAATATTTCGCTCTCGAGTGAACCTGGAAACCAAAGCACGCATATCATCTTGCAGAGTTGTCCCTCTGGTAATAATAATTCCAACGCTAATTGCCCCCTCAGCATGAAGGCGCTTGAAGTTTTCGAGGTCGCGGTCAAAGAACGGATCCTTATTGTTCCATTCAATTTCAAGCGCTACCACAGTACCATCAGGAAACGTTCTGACATGATCGACCTCATGAGAAATCGACTCAAGCACTCTGCCGTTGATGGTCTTCTTGATCTCAAAATTCGTCTTCACCCAGCCAAAATCTGCCAGACTACGCCGCAAGCGTTGAGTGCCTTTAGTCTCCCCGCCACCGGAACCAATAATCTCAGTAATGGGAATTTCGAAGTTGGCCAGACTCTGTTCAAGCTCATTCAGAACCGTAGGGAAGTCTTTTTCCAAGATCGCAGCCGCATGCGAGAGGAGGCGAATCTCAAAACCACATTGTACAAGTTGGTCAAGCAAGATTGTGTCCTCGATCGGTTCGACAACCTCGCATTGTATGCCAGCAAAACAATTCCGGCTAGATATAGTGGCGAACAACTTCGCGCCATTACTGTGGAATCTGTATCATGTTCTGTCATTTAGCGGGGACAGAGCTTGCCCTGTGCGATCTCCGTCACGCTTCCTACCCACACCCAGCCTCCAGATCAAGCTTGCGAGTTACTACCAATCCGGCCGTTGCTCATTCCCTCGTCCGCACGCCCCTACGGCTGGCATCTATACAGCGCTGCTGCCATTGAGCGATTTCCTCAGCGTCCTAGGCGACTGACTTGGGGCCAATGGGAATCGGCGCTGGCAATACGCCTGCCTTCACGTTACGCCAGATTGTGGCACGGGACCAGCCGGTAGCCTCGACTACCGCATGCAAGCGGAGGAATTTTTTAGTCGTGGTCATAAGATTCTCCTTCGATTAATGAACAGCAAACAATGAAGAGTCATGCCGACTCTCCGCGATCATTCCGGCAGCTCCAGCGCTGTCCCTTCTGCATCTCTTCTATTCCATGCGCTGCACCCCTGATTCAAGTGAACGGTCATCGGCCTAGATAGATGGAAGTGACCTGCTCACGTCCATGTCCCATCTCCGTCGAAATCTTCAGCCGCGCAGCTTGATCTGCGAGTTTTTGCGAAGCATCCAGCTGCCTCGACGGCGCCCCGCCACTGGCAGGACTAGGTCGGCCAGTCAACTCCGCGTAGCGGCGCTGCGCGTACTCATGACGCAGTCCATGCACACCATGTATGCCCGCCTTGTCGCACTGCGCACGAAAGCGGTTCAACTGGGCCCGATACCGCAACTGCGCCGGAATCAAGCTGCCTTTGCCCGCCAGCACCTTGGCCGCATCAAGTACGGCGCGCTGCTGCATGGTGGCAATCGGCACCTCCCGGTACTTGCCACCTTTGACCCAGCTATCCTGCAACCGCAGGATGTTCCCGCCATCGGCCCATCCCGGCTTGATCTTGATGCTTTCCTCACGCCGCAATCCAAACGCCGCCTGCAACAGCAGGGACGGGCGCGTATGACCGTTGAGCACAAAGTGCGAATAAGCAGGTGGTGAAGTTAGCTAACCGAAGGTTAGCTAACTTCACCTATCCTGCCCCGGTTCACGCAGCGACTGAAGCACAAAAATCATCGGACGCAACTTCGACCGAACCATTTTTTTGCAGGGAAGAGAGCAGATTTAGCAGGAATGTCTACCGAAACTAGCACGGTAGATCAGCGGTAATAGACAGCGTCAAACTGGGAAAATTTGACACGCATCTGTGCCGACCCTTGATCAATGTCAGCAACAAATTTTCATCGTCTGCTCTGCGAGCACTACACCGCAATAGCGTGCTTCTCCTCCGATGACTGCGCCTTTCTGCATGGACAGAAAGACCTACCGCTGGAGGCGGGTCGAACGATTGCTGGAAGGTATTGATGACGCGGGATGCAAGCAGTCGCATGCGCATGTGGCGGCAGTACAGCAAAGAGGCCAATGAAATCCAGTTGATGGCAATGCATCTATCGCATGAAGAATGCGCTGTCGATTGTCCAATTTTTAGCTGCTAAAGCTTCCACAGACCTGCTCCCGTGTACAGGCTTGATCTCACACATAGTGCGCGGCAGGCTTGATCCAGCTGGCATAGCAGGTCGATTCCTGTTGCGGCAGCGATTCCAGCATTCGATACTGGACTCGTGTTTTCGGAATAATGATTGCGAGCGTGATCGAACGATGGACGAATTGGTGGCAGGGCAAGGCCTGCAGTCTGTGCCATTCGCCTCGGTGTTGCCGCTGGCATTTTTGATTCAGGAGGGGGACACCATGAAACCAGCAATAGCTAAATACCTGAAAGAGCGCCGCGTTGCACCTCGCGTGGGCGAAGAGCGTTTTATCCGCCTGGGCGAAGTGCTGGCGACTTGCGGCAAGTCGCGCAGCAGCGTCTATGCGGGCATCAAGGAAGGCACCTTCCCCGCCCCTATAAAGCTGCAGGGACGTTCCTCTGCCTGGCTCAGAAGCGAGGTGCTACGTTGGATGCAAGCGTGTATCGAGGCGAGCAGGCCAGCAAGCACGGCATCCTCAGCAATCGAGCATTCCTCGGGCAGCAGGCACATCGGCAACAAAGGAACCCGAGCCGAATGAAGCCGGGAAAATACCCGGATACCTGCGGCATAGATACGCTCACCTGCGCCGTTGCATCACCCTGGCGTCCGTCATGGCTTCGATTAATGCATCTTCATCCATTCCAAATTCGAGGCAACTGAAGATGATGTCGGCGCAGTAGCCATACAGCATTTCAATCACCTCGTTGGCGCGCTCTTTCTGGATTTTCTCCACCATGGCAAGCATGTCGCTTCGCACTCTTTCGTCGGCGGAGACGCGGCTCAGTGCAGGGAAGACCAGCGCCCACATCCACTCCACCGCCTGCGTACCAATGTGGGTTGCGCAGCGCTCCACTTTTCTGGCATTCATGGCAGGAGGCAACGGGCGATTTTGCCGAAGCCGCTTTGGCGGGCACGTATGCACGACCTTGAACTCTGGGCGTGGGTCCTTTCCCTCCTCAAGCATCTTGCGAGCAACTGAGCGGCGGCTCCGCGCAAGCGCCAGAGAAACTTCCGGGTAGTGGCCGAAAGTCAACGTCTGTTCCTTGTTATTTAGCTGACGAAATTTCATCCGCCACACCTTTGTTCCGGTTGGCATGACTTGAAGATACAGCCCTGAACCATCGAACAATTTGTGAGACTTGCTTCGAGGCTCCGCCTCGGCCACTTGTTGTTCGGTAAGACAAGCAATCAGTTTTGCCATGGCGGCCTCCCTTAACGATGCGGCGCTGGCCAGACTAGCTCCAGCGATCCATGATGGCCTGGCTGCGGCGTATCACCGCGCTCTACCGCTTCCAGGTAGTCGGCCCACTCCTGCATCATCTTGCGGCGCTCCGTCAGGAATTGGGCGCGGTCGTAGGCGCTGGCGACCTTGTCCTTCGGCGCATGCGCCAGTTGGCGGTCCACCACTTCATGGCGGTAGCCCAGGCGCTCCTTGATGGTGCTCATGGCCAGTGCGCGGAAGCCGTGGCCGGTCATGCGGCCCTTGTACCCCATGCGGGCCAGCGCCACCAGCAGCGTGTTGTTGCTCAGAGGCTTGTCGTGGTCGCGCTGGTTTGGAAACAGATAAATACCATGGCCCGTAATGGTGTGCAGCTGGCGCAGCAAGGCCAGCGCCTGGCGCGAAAGGCAGACATGGTGATTGGTCATGTCGGGATTGACGGTCAGCTTGCCGCGCTTCATGCGCTGCCAGGGAATGATCCACTCGCCCTTCTCCAGATCGACTTCGCTCCATGGCGTTTCTATCAGTTCGCTGGTGCGCACGAAGATCAGCAGCATCAGGCGTAGCGCGATGCGCGTCGGCTCGAACATGCGCGCCTCGTTGCGCGACAGTATGTCCAAGAAGGTCGGCAATTCATCAGCACTGATGGCGGCGTAATGCGACGCGCGCTTGGTCTTGAGGACGTCTTTCATGTCCGCCATCAGGTTGCGGTCGGCCAGCCCGCACTGGATGGCGTAGCTGAATATCTG
Organism: Janthinobacterium psychrotolerans; assembly: GCF_001677885.1. GTDB lineage: Bacteria > Pseudomonadota > Gammaproteobacteria > Burkholderiales > Burkholderiaceae_D > Janthinobacterium > Janthinobacterium psychrotolerans. Next base: position 5,332 of record NZ_LOCQ01000050.1, read on the forward strand.
CGAGCAGACGGCCTTCAGGCGATGCGCGATCTCGGTGGCGCCGCGCTCCTCGATCTTGCGCAGCATGACAATCAGTTCGCGGTGCTTGATTTCCGCGATTGGTCTGCTGCCAATCTTTGGAAAGATATCGGCCTCCAGGCGCTGCAGCATGTTCTTGGAAGTGCGCTCGCTCCAGGTTGGCACCTTGTTTGCGTACCACTCGCGTGCCACCTTCTCGAAGGTATTGGCGGCCTTTTCGGCGGCAAGCCGCTTGGCGTCATCGCGATGCTTGGCAGGGTCGATCCCCTGCAGCTGCAAGCGGCGCGCCTCCAGGCGCTTTTCTCGCGCATCCTGCATTGAAATTTCCGGATACGGGCCAAACGTCAGCGCGTTTTCCTTGCCGTCTGCATGACGGAATTTCCAGCGCCAGATTCGCGAGCCGCTGGGCATCACTTCAACGTACAGGCCGCCACCATCGAACATCTTGTACGGTTTGGGCCGGGGTTTGGCGTTCTTGACCTGGAGTTCGGTAAGGGGTGGAATGAGCTTGGGCATGATGGTCTCCTCTGCGTAAGCGTCAGAAACCACTATAGGCGACTAACCGGGGAATGGTCCCCAGTGTGAACTAGGGATTGATCCCAAACAAACACCCAAAAAATTTGGCTGCAGCTGGACAGTACTGGACGCCAGAATACAAAAAAACCGCTTTAGCACGGGCTAAAACGGTTTTTTGTGGACGTTCTTGGACTTCCTTGAACTGGCCAATTTGTATCTTTGGCGGAGAGAGGGGGATTCGAACCCCCGATAGAGTATTACCCTATACACGCTTTCCAGGCGTGCGCCTTCAGCCGCTCAGCCATCTCTCCTGCATGCAATGCTGGCGTACTACTTGCATTGCTACTGGCTCCGCTTGTCGCGAAGCCGCAGATTATAGCAAGGAATCACCAAACTGCCAAAGATATTTACCCCTGGCAGTAAAAGTGACTCGCCGCTCTTACGACGCCTCTTTCAGCTGATCCAGGATGGCCGGGTTTTCCAGGGTGGAGACGTCCTGCGTGATCGTCTCGCCCTTGGCCAGCACGCGCAGCAGGCGGCGCATGATTTTGCCGGAGCGGGTTTTGGGCAGGTTGTCGCCGAAACGGATTTCTTTCGGTTTCGCGATCGGGCCGATTTCCTTGCCGACCCAGTTGCGCAGCTCCAGCGCCAGCTTTTTCGCTTCCTCGCCGGTCGGGCGCGCTTGCTTGAGCACCACGAAGGCGCAGATCGACTCACCCGTGGTGTCGTCCGGGCGGCCCACCACCGCCGCTTCGGCGACCAGCGGGTTGGCGACCAGGGCCGATTCGATTTCCATCGTGCCCATGCGGTGGCCGGAAACGTTCAGCACGTCATCGATGCGGCCGGTGATGGTGAAGTAACCGGTGTCCTTGTTGCGGATCGCGCCGTCGCCGGCCAGGTACATCTTGCCGCCCAGCTCTTCCGGGAAGTAGCTCGACTTGAAACGGTCGGGGTTGTTCCAGATGGTGCGGATCATCGATGGCCATGGGCGTTTTACGACCAGAATACCGCCCTGCCCGTTCGGCACGTCCTGGCCCGCTTCGTCGACGATGGCGGCCATGATGCCTGGCAGTGGCAGGGTGCAGGAACCCGGCACCATCGGCGTCGCGCCCGGCAGCGGCGTGATCATGTGGCCGCCGGTTTCGGTTTGCCAGAAGGTGTCGACGATCGGGCATTTTTCGCCGCCGATGTTTTTGTAGTACCACATCCACGCTTCAGGGTTGATCGGCTCGCCTACCGTGCCCAGCAGGCGCAGGCTGCTCAAATCATAATGTTGCGGATGCACTTTCGGGTCCACGTCGGCCGCCTTGATCAGCGAACGGATCGCCGTGGGCGCCGTGTAGAAGATGCTGACGTTGTGCTTCTTGATGGTTTCCCAGAAGCGGCCCGCGTTCGGGTAGGTCGGGATGCCTTCGAACACCACTTGCGTGGCGCCAACGGCCATCGGGCCATAGGCGATGTAGCTGTGGCCCGTTACCCAGCCGATGTCGGCGGTGCACCAGAACACGTCGTCGGGCTTGATGTCGAAGCTCCACTTCATGGTCAGCGCCGCCCACAGCAGGTAGCCGCCACTGGAATGCTGCACACCTTTCGGGGTGCCGGTCGAGCCGGACGTGTACAGAATAAACAATGGATGCTCGGCATCGACCCATTCCGGCTCGCACTCCCCGCTCTGGCCGTCGACCAGGTCATGCAGCCAGGTGTCGCGGCCGTCCACCATCGGCAAATCGCTGCCGGTACGCTTGTAGACAATCACATTCTTGACGGATTCGCAGCCGCCCAGCGCCAGCGCTTCGTCGACGATGGATTTCAATGGCAGCTTCTTGCCGCCGCGCAGTTGTTCGTCGCCAGTGATCACGGCCACGGCGCCGGCGTCGATAATGCGTTCCTGCAAAGACTTGGCCGAGAAGCCGCCGAATACCACCGAGTGGGTGGCGCCAATGCGCGCGCACGCCTGCATGGCGGCCACGCCTTCGACCGACATCGACATATAGATGATTACGCGGTCGCCCTTGGCGATGCCCTTGGCTTTCAGGCCGTTGGCGAACTTGCAGACTTTTTCGTGCAGTTGGCTATACGTGGCTTTGGTGACGGTGCCGTCGTCGGCTTCGAAAATGATGGCGGTCTTGTCGCCCAAGCCATTTTCAATGTTGCGGTCGAGGCAGTTGTACGAGACATTCAGCTGGCCGTCTTCGAACCATTTGTAGAACGGCGCGTTGTCTTCGTTGAGGGTGCGGGTAAACGGCTTTTTCCAGCTCAGGTTTTCACGCGCCAGCCTGGCCCAGAAGCCTTCGTAGTCGCGCTCGGCGTCCGCCACCATGGCCTGGTAGGCGTCCATGCCGGAAATGGTGGCCTGCGCGGCGAATTGCGGCGAAGGATCAAAAATGCGGGACTCTTCCGGTCCCTGCTGCTGCGTGCCTTGGTTTTCTGTAGCGGCCATGCTGATCTCCAGTGTAGTAATTGTTTGCCAATACCATATTCCCGGCGTCTTACGGACGCCTTACAGCCTGGTTTTTTTCATGTTCCTGTCTTTACCATACTCGCCCGCATTGATGAGCGTCAAGCATGTGACGCCCCATATAGTGGCCCGAAAAGCCCCGACTGTCTGTTTATCTTGGGCTTGCTTGTGTTTCATCAAGACCAAGAACTCGACATGGGGACATGCGCAGTGACTATCAGCAAGTGTAAAATGTCGGGCATGCTGAAAAAAGCATTAATCCCGGGACCTCTCCTCATGATCGACCACTCAACCAAGCCTACACATACCAAGCTGCACCCCTTGTCCGCTTTTATCTTCATGTCACGCTGGCTGCAATTGCCGCTGTACCTGGGCCTGATCCTTGCTCAATGCGTGTATGTATTTCATTTCTGGGTGGAATTGTCCGACCTGATCGGCGCCGTGTTCGGCAATGATGCGGCCCTGCAGCATATTCTCACCGCCGTCGCCGTACCGGGCAACCCGCTGCCGACCAAGCTCAATGAAGCGACCATCATGCTGGTGGTGCTGGGCCTGATCGACGTGGTGATGATCTCGAACCTGCTGATCATGGTGATTATCGGCGGCTACGAAACGTTCGTCTCGCGCATGCACCTGGACGACCATCCGGACCAGCCGGAATGGCTGTCGCACGTGAATGCCTCGGTGCTGAAAACCAAGCTGGCCATGGCCATTATCGGCATCTCGTCGATCCACCTGTTGAAGACCTTCATCAACGCCAGTTCCTACAAGATGGACGTGATCATCGCGCAAACGGTGATCCATATGGTCTTCATCGTCTCCGCCATGGCGATCGCCTACACCGACCGCATCATGACCGTGACGCAGAACCAGGCGCGTCCACCGCACTAAGTTCATGCAGCAACCAGTTTCATCCTTCTTATATCTCGCGAGAACACCATGACTGTCATAAAGCAAGAAGACCTGATCGAATCCGTCGCCGCAGCGTTGCAGTACATTAGCTACTACCACCCTGCCGATTACATCGAGCACCTGGCGCGCGCCTACGAGGCCGAGCAGAGCCCGGCCGCGAAAGACGCGATCGCGCAAATCCTGACCAACTCGCGCATGTGCGCGGAAGGCAAGCGTCCTATCTGCCAGGACACGGGTATCGTCAACGTCTTCCTGAAAATCGGCATGGGCGTGCGCTTTGAAGGTTTCAGCGGTACCGTTACCGACGCCGTCAACGAAGGCGTGCGCCGCGCGTACAACTTCGACGACAACAAGCTGCGCGCGTCCATCGTGGCCGACCCGCATTTCGACCGCAAGAACACCAAGGACAACACGCCAGCCGTGGTGCACATGGAACTGGTCGAAGGCAATACCGTTGACGTCAAGGTCGCGGCCAAGGGTGGCGGCTCGGAAAACAAGTCGAAGATGATCATGATGAACCCGTCCGACTCGCTGGTGGACTGGGTCATGAAGACCGTGCCGACCATGGGCGCCGGCTGGTGCCCGCCTGGCATGCTGGGCATCGGCATCGGCGGCACGGCCGAAAAAGCCATGCTGATGGCAAAAGAAGTGTTGATGGAAGACATCGACATGTTCGAGCTGAAACAGCGCGGCCCACAGAACAAGCTGGAAGAACTGCGTATCGAACTGTGCGACAAGATCAACTCGCTGGGCATCGGCGCGCAGGGCCTGGGCGGCCTGACCACCGTGCTGGACGTGAAAATCATGACCTACCCGACGCATGCCGCCTCGAAACCGGTCGCCATGATCCCGAACTGCGCCGCCACCCGCCACGGCCATTTCGTGCTGGACGGCTCGGGCCCGGCCTACATGACGCCGCCGCCGCTGTCGACCTGGCCTGATGTATCGTGGGCGCCGGACACCGAAAAATCGAAGCGCGTCGACCTCAACACGCTCACAAAAGAAGAAGTCGCTTCGTGGACGCCAGGCCAGACCTTGCTGCTGAACGGCAAGATGCTGACCGGCCGCGACGCCGCGCACAAGCGCATCCAGGACATGCTGGCCAAGGGCGAAGAGTTGCCGGTGGACTTCAAGAACCGCGTCATCTACTACGTTGGCCCGGTCGATCCGGTGCGCGACGAAGTGGTGGGCCCGGCCGGCCCGACGACGGCTACCCGCATGGACAAGTTCACCGACATGATGCTGGAAAAAACCGGCCTGATCGCCATGATCGGCAAGGCCGAGCGCGGCCCGGTTGCCATCGAATCGATCCAGAAACACCAGTCGGCCTACCTGATGGCGGTCGGCGGTTCAGCCTACCTGGTGTCGAAAGCCATCAAGGGCGCGAAAGTGCTGGGCTTTGCCGACATGGGCATGGAAGCGATCTATGAATTCGACGTGGTCGACATGCCGGTGACGGTGGCGGTGGACGCGAAAGGCACTTCGGTGCACAACACCGGGCCGAAGGAATGGCAGGCCAAAATCGAGCAACTCAACAGCGTCAGCAAGATTCCTGTGACGGTTGCTTAAACAGGCACTACCATGAACGCCGCGCGGCACACAGCTTGCGCGGCGTTTTTCATTTTCATTGGCTCCGGCTTACCATGACTTTTACTTTACGCGACGCCGCCATCGGCGTGTTCGACTCCGGCGTCGGCGGCCTGTCGGTGCTGCGCCATATCCGCGCGCAACTGCCGCACGAAGACCTGATCTACGTGGCCGACTCCGGCTATGCGCCGTATGGCGACAAGACGGAACAGCAGGTGATCGACCGCTCGCTGGCCGTGGCCGCCTGGCTGGTGCGGCAAGGCGTCAAGGCGCTGGTGGTGGCCTGCAACACGGCGACGATTGCCGCCATCAAGGCGCTGCGCGCGCGCTACCCCGAGCTGCCCATCGTCGGCGTGGAGCCCGGCCTGAAACCGGCGGCCGCCGCCAGCCACAACGGCAAGATCGGCGTGCTGGCCACCGAGCGTACCTTGCGTGGCGCCAAGCTGCTGGCCCTGCGCGAGCAGGTCGGCGCCGCCACCGGCGCCACCTTTATCTTGCAGCCCTGCATCGGCCTGGTCGAACGCATCGAGCAGTGCGCCATGGGCAACGAGCCGGGCGACGCCACCAGCGCCATGCTGGAACGCTATATCGCGCCGCTGCTGGCGCAAGGCGTCGACACCCTGGTGCTCGGTTGCACCCACTACCCTTTCGTGCAGGACGCCATCGCCCGCACGGTACGCGCGCATACGCAGCTGCCGGTGACCCTGATCGACACCGGCGACGCCGTGGCGCGCCAGCTGGCCCGCCTGCTCGACGCCGCCGGCCTGCGCCGCGATTCCAACCTCGCGCCGCAACTGCACGGTTATACCACCGCCGGCGTCGAAGCCTTGAACACGGCGTTCGCCGGTTTGCTCGGCTGGCATCCGCCGGTGGCGCAACTGTCGATCTGAGGCAAACACGGCGTTTTCAGGCAATCTTTCGAATAATTAAAAAAGACTGCATTTAGATTTGCCACTTCGCCGAGTTCTTTGTATAATTCGGCACCTGTTCAGCAAAACACGCGTTGAACAAGCAGTAAGACAGTGGTGGCTGTAGCTCAGTTGGTAGAGTCCAGGATTGTGATTCCTGTTGTCGTGGGTTCGAGCCCCATCAGCCACCCCACAGAATTGTAGGAAAATCAAAGGGTTACATGCTTCGGCTTGTAACCTTTTTTTGCATTTTCCAACGGTTTTTCTAATTTTCCAACGTGCAGCCATGCAGTTCTTCCGTAATGCCGAACTTACCGGGCGCTGATATGCTCGCGGGCGCGGGTGCGCGTACTGGTTTCCAAATACCTTGCTTCGCAAGCGTCCAGCCGTCCCATCCATGAATTCCTGATCGGCATCGCCAAACTATCCTCTCGATCACTACGGGAGGTAACGGTGCCAAACAAGGATCGGCAGAAGGTGTGGGAGGAACGGGTGGCACAGTGGCGTGCCAGCGGGCTGTCGCAGAGGGCCGTCCATGCGAGACGGTGACGGCCGCGCCGATCCCGCCAGCGGTCATGATGGCGGCATGGCCGCCGTGGGGCTGCTGGCGTGGGTCGCTGCCAGCGCTGGCCGTCCTATTCAACGTAAGCGATATGGCAAGTCTTATTGCGCAGCCGAAGTATCTTCTTGAGGGTAGGGGCGCAGGGCCTGACCCTTGTGGTCGAACATCGGAGTGAAGGTGAAGCCGTAGTCGCGAACGCTGGCGGGATATGGCGTATTGGTTCGGCCAACCCCTTTCGTCTTATTGATTCGAGGTGCATCCTCGAAGCACTTTTCATAGGCTGGGTCACTCTTACGGCAGATGATGCGGACGACGATGTTACCTTCACCGGTCTTGGAGAAATCCTTCATCGTGTCCCATGTGCCAGTCTGGCGGACTTCAACGATATCGCCAGCGCGCAGCTGAGGCAGTTGGTCCGGCACGTATGCACCGCCGGTGTAAAGCAAACCGCCCTCCGAGACCCAGAGCACGCCCGGTCCCGAAATTGCCAGGTTGACTCGGGCGGCGCGCAGCTTGTACTCCGGAGTGTCTTTTTCGACACCTTGACCATACAGCGAGTTGCGTGCCGCTACGCCATAGTTGCCAACCCAGGTCTCATCGAAGCCAACCATAGCGGCCTGATTGGTTTTTACCATGTCAGCCGGCAGTTCTTGTCCGAGGTTATAAGCCTTCGTAATCGCTTTCGAGACTGGTGTAGATGAGCAGCCAGCAACACTGGCGGTCAGGGTCAGCGCGGCAATGTATTTCAGAATGGCGTGGGAGGTCTTCATGACGGTTTTCTGTATTTCTTAAAATAAGTTTCGCAGAATGCAAACCCGTATTGGGCTCCCGAGAACCTCGTACGCGGCGGCCACTCTAGAATGGCAGCTTGTTTATGCTTCTTTGAGATAAGCGGAATCGGGGCAAACTCCTATCGAGTTCAGGGCCGGTTTCGTACATGACAATGGCCGGGTACTGGCTCAACTTCGGCGCGAATGGCATTCACCCAAAACATTGCCGATAAGAAATCTCCTGTCATTGTCTCGCGGCAACACTCAATGCTACCAAAACGTATCTGCTATGCCAAGTTTTAACGTTTGACTACTTCTTAAATAATCGCCAATAGGAAACTTATGATGATTTTTTGCATGCTATTAAAACTGAAACTTTTGGTCTGAGACCCGCATTTTTGCGTAGTTGAAGAAATGGGGTGATGGTTCCCCATCAGCCACCCCACAGAATAAAGATGAGCCCGGTTTTCGAACCGGGCTTTTTCTATTTTCGCGCCGGTTTTTCACACACCGTTTGCACATGCAAAAAAGCCGGCACGCAGCCGGCTCACTTCATTCCACTTTGTTTATTTACCCCGCCAGCACCGACTGCACCGTCGTCGCCAGGTCTTCCATGCGCACCGGCTTGACGAGGAAATGGCGGAAGCCCACCGTCAGCGCGTCGTCCATGTACATCGGCAGGCTGTGGCCGGTGACTGCGACCAGCACGGCGTTGGCCGTGTCGGGATTGTTGCGCAGGCGGCGGCCGATTTCGATGCCGCTGATGCCGGGCATTTCGATGTCGAGGTAGACGGCGTCGGGCACGCATTGCTTGACTTGCTCGACCGCCATTTGCCAGTTGCGCACCACCACCACGTTATGACCAAAGGTTTCCAGCAGCATGGCCAGCGATTCGCCCACTTCCTGGTTGTCGTCGACCACCAGCAAATTGAGCTTGCGCGGCGGTGCTGTCGTGTCGCCACCCTGGCGGCGTTCCGTGGACTGGTTTTCGATTGTTTGGCTCATGTCGGTGTATTTTCTGGCGTCGGCGAAAACGGCAGTATACAAGAAGCAGCGCCTGCCCATCGCACGCCAGTCCCCTACCGCGCCAGCAAGACGCGTACCACCGCCACAACAAGCCAGCCTGCCGCATTGACGAAGAGAATGAGAATCACTATCATCCAGTCCCCTGCCTTCTGGAGTTAGCACCATGCCGCGTCCTCTTCCGTTTGCCTTGCGCCCGTGCGCGCTGGCCATCACCCTCGCCAGCCTGGGCCTTCCTCTCGGCGTACAGGCGCAGCAGGGCAGCTCGGCCGACGCTGCCGGCCCGGTGCTCGAAGCCATCCAGGTCAGCAGCAACCTGCTCGGCACCAGCATGGCGGCCAGCACCAAGAACTTTGCCGGCGCGCGCAGCGTGGTGCAGAAGGAAGAGATCGAGAACTCGGGCGCGTCCAGCGTCAGCGATGTGATGCGCCGCATTCCCGGTGTGCAGATCAGCGACAACTCGGGCAGCTCGGGCAGCGCCGTGTCGCTCAATATCGGCGTGCGCGGCTTGCCCGGACGCTACTCGCCGCGCAGCACGGTGCTGCTCGATGGCATACCAATGTCGGTGGCGCCTTACGGCCAGCCGCAGCTGTCGTTTGCGCCCGTCAGCCTGGCCAATGTGGAAACCGTGGACGTCGTGCGCGGCGGCGGCGCGGTGCGCTTCGGCCCGCAAAACGTGGGCGGCATCATCAACTTCAAGACGCGCCGCGTTCCCACCACGGCCGGCGTCACGGCCGACGCCAGCGTGCGTTACAACAGCTATGGCGAAGGCGGCCACAACACGCAGTACAGCGCATTTGCCGGCAGCCAGCAGGACAGCGGCCTGGGCCTGGCCGTGCTGTATTCGGGCATGACGGGCAGCGACTGGCGCGCCGCCAGCGATGAGAAGCTGAACGACTTCGCCCTCAAGTTTCGCTACGACATCAGCCCCACGGCCGAGGTCTACGGCAAGCTGTCGTACTACGACGTGACCTCGCGCACGCCGGGCGGCCTGACCCAGGCGCAATACCGGCTTGACCCGTTCCAGAATACGCGCCGCAGCGACTTCTGGAGCGGCGAGCGCAAGGCGCTGGACGTCGGCTACCTGAACAGTCTGTCCGCCACCCAGGAACTGGAAGTGCGCGCCTACTACAACGAAAGCTCGCGCCAGAGCACCTTGATCAATGCGGCCGGCACCGGCCTGGGCCACCAGCCGCGCAACTACGAGACGGCCGCGTTCGAGCCGCGCTACACGCAGCGCTTCAAGACCGGCGGCATGACGCACGATGTGACGGTGGGCTACCGCTACCTGCGCGAGCGCGCCGACGAGACGATTTTCAACGTGGTGGTGGCGACCGGCGTGCAGCAGGCGCCGACGCGCTTTGCCGACAACAGCACCGATGCGCAAGCGATTTATATCGACAACAAGATCGCCGTGAACGCCTGGCGCATCACGCCGGGCGTGCGCTACGAACATATCAGGACGCAGCGCATCAACCACTTGCCGCAGGAAGAGAAGATCGAGTTGCTCAATAACAAGGCCCTGCCCTCGCTGAACGTGGCCTATTTGCTGAGCAATAATGTGACGCTGTTTGCCAACTACAACAGTTCGTTTGGCGCCGTGCAGAACACCCAGCTCAACGCGCAATCGGCAAGGAACCCGCTGCAGCCGGAACTGGCGAAAACCATGGAACTGGGCAGCCGCTGGAAAAGCGCCAGCCTGTCGGCCGAGGCCACCTTGTTCAACATCAGGTTCGACAACCAGATCCAGTCGGTGGGCAGCGGCATTAACGCCACCTTCTTCAACCGTGGCGCGACCCACCACCAGGGCCTGGAAACGGCGCTCGACTACCGCTTCGACGCGTCCGGCCCCTGGCGTGGCCTGAACGCCTATGCCACCTATACCTATACCAAGGCGACCCTGGAAGAAGGCGCGCATGCGGGCAATGACGTGCCGTATTACTCGCGCAATACCGATACGGTGGGCCTGCACTACCAGCGCGGGGTCCTGGGCTTCGACCTGTCGAGCACGCATCAGACGCGCCAGTTCGCCGACGACGCCAACACGCTGCAGGAAAACCGCGCCGGCGACCTGGGCGCCATTCCCGGCTACCGCACCTGGAATACGCAAATGAAGTGGAAGGTGCCGGGACAGCCCGGCCTGGAACTGCTGGCGGGCGTCAACAACCTGGCCGACAAGCGTTATTTCACGCGCACCTCGGATGGTAACCTGGGCAAGATGGTCGGTGCGCCGCGCATGGTCTACCTGCAGGGGCGGCTGGCGTTTTAATCAGTTCACGCAAACGGCAGAGCGCGACACCCAGCGCTTCCTGGCAAGCCACCCAGCAGCAATGCCGGGTGGCTTTTTTCATGGGAGTCTCGCCTGAAAGTCCGTGGTCGTTGCCCTATAGAATTAGATTAGGGCTACAATACTTTACTTATGTCAAATAATGCCAAGTGCGCATTGTTACGCCAAGGCCAGCACTGCGCCTTGATCACCCGACCCACTTATTGAGCAGGATGGCGATTGCCATCAGTACCGACCATGGCTGAAGAAAAACCGATTACTGAAACCAGTTCCTACGGCAAGGACACCCCGGTGGGCCGTCCCGATATCGATGGGCGCGCCGGCGTTTTCGTGCCGACCGATGAATTCGACATCAACAACAGCACTACCTTCCGCAAGGGCGCCGGCATTGTCGGGTTCGGCAATCACGATGGTACCCTGACCGTGTATTTCGAATCGAACCGCTTCGATGAAAGCAGCCTGCACAAATGGGAAAACAAGGCCCGCAAGGCGTATGACCGCATGGTGATGGGTGCGCCAACGGTGTCGAAGGGCAAGTTTGATGCGCGCTTCCTGGAGCAGGTGGGCATCATCGACGGCATGGGCATCAATCTGAAACAGCCGGAAAGACTGGCGCAATGGCTGGCCATGTCGAACCTGCCGGATACGGCGCCGGAGGAACCGGTCGTGCGCTGGAAAAACCGCTGAAACCGGCTGTCAGCCAGCTATAGCTCAGTTCGCAAGCATTTGTCCTACAGGATGGCGGACATTCATCTGATTCCTGTAGGAACTAATCGAACCTATGATGGCGTCATACCGTTAGCGCAGAAGCGCTCAACCCGCCACCATCAGGAGTCCATCATGTCCCGCCTTATCCCTATCAGCTTTGGTGCCTTCCAAATCAGTCTGGCTGGCGCGGCGATGTACCTCCTGTGCTCGGCGGACGTTCTGCACCAGAGCGCCGTGTACTTCCACTGATCACTGGCAGGCTTACCAGCGGCGGCCGCCATGATAGCGGCCGTAGCCACCCCAGCCGCCACGCGGACCACGGTAGCCCGAACGACCGAAACCGAACATGAAGTCCAGCCCGATCGACACGGGCGGATTGTAATAATACGGCTGCGGCGCATACACCGGCGCCGGCACATACACCGGCTGCTGCACGTAGACGGGCCGCTGCTGCACATACACCGGTTCATTCGTATATTCCACGCGCGGCGCGCTGACCACGCGCGCGGTCTGCACCGGCTCGGACGAGACCGTATGCCACTCGTAGGGATTGTAGGGCGCCTGCGGCGCACGCGTGCCATAGTAGGCCGGGCCGGGCGGCGCCACGGCGCAGCCACCGAGCGCGGCCATCGAGATTACTGCCAACAAGGTTTTCATCGGACACTCCTTTTGCAAGCTGGTAGTGTAAGAAATATAGTCACCGTTTGCCGCGGATTTACCGAATGTTACACCCCGAAGCAGAGCGCAACATGAAACGTGGCGCGCCCGCCACAAGCGGCGCCTGCGGCTGCGCTGGCATCGTCAAATGTAGGGAATGTCGCACTGGTCGAGCGCCTTGCCGGACGCGTCATGGCGCTGCGCGCAGACCTGGTAGCGCACGCCGAAATCAAGTTCGATCTGCTCCACCTTGCCATATTTCAAACCGATCACATGCTGCACCTGCTGCTTGCCGGCCAGCGCCGCCACGTCTTTCGGAATCGCCATCGCCGTCTGCACCTCGCCCTGGCGCGCTTCCTGGCGCCGCGCCACGTCGATCGCCAGCGCAAACGTCATGTTGACGCCACCGTCGGCATAGGCAAACGACGGCGCGCTGCGCTGGGCGCGCATGACGCCCCAGGCGCACTGCTTGTCCTGTGCCTCGCAGCGCTTCAGTTGCGCCAGCGGAAAATACTCGGCGGCCACCTTGCCATGCTTGATGGGCCAGCTGGTGCGCACGCCATCGCGCTTGCCGCTCATCGGATTGACCCAGCTCAGGCTATTGACGAGCGCCACCGTCTGCCCCGATTCCAGTCCGGGCGGCGTGCTGAAACCGGCGCAGGCCGACAGGGAAATAACGGTGGCAGCGGCAAGAGATAGTTTCAATATGGAATGCATAATGGCCTCGGGGCATGAAATAGACACGGCAGTATAGTGCCGAGCGTAACAGATAAGGCGCGTGCAAGCGTGGCTTTCCTGACAAAAACGGGCGGCACCGCAATCACGGCGCCGCCCGTCATGGGTGACCAACATCGACGCGGCCAGGGCACGCCTGGCCGGCGGCGATCAGTCCAGCTTCCAGGCGTAGTCGACCTTGGCCCAGGTCTGCGCCGCGCTGCCGTCCTTGGTACCCGGTTTGAACTTGCATGCCGACAAGCCCTTGATGGCCGCCTTGTCGAGGTTCTTGAAGCCGCTGCTTTTATCGACTTTCGAATCGGCCACCGTGCCGTCGGCGTTGACCAGGAAGGACATCGATACCGTACCCTGCTCCTCGTTCATCAGCGACGCTTTCGGATAATCGACCTTGCAGGACTTGGCATCGAAGGATGCGGGAACTTCTGCCGCAAAGCTGGCGGACGAGACAGAAAACAGCAATGCTGCTGCAACACTCACAAGACGCATACTTTTAGACATGTGCTTCCCCATAAAGATCAAATAGTGTAATTACAGCTTCCAGGAATAATCGACCTTGGCCCAGGTCTGTGCCGCGCTGCCGTCCTTGGTACCGGGCTTGAATTTGCAGGCGGTAATGGCCTTGATGGCGGCCTTGTCCAGATTCTTGAAGCCGCTGCTTTTGTCGATTTTCGAATCGACCACCTTGCCGTCGGCCGAGACCAGGAACGACATCGCCACATCGCCCTGCTCTTCATTGACGAGCGAGGCTTTCGGATAGTCCGCCTTGCAGTTTTTTGCATCGAAGGTCGCTGGCACTTCGCTGGCCAGGACGGCGGCGCTCACGCCGGAGAGGAGCAAAGCTGCGATAACACTACGCTTATTCATAGTTACACTTTTCAACAACGTTAAACAAAATCGTAAAACCGGCTGCGCGACTGGCCGCGCAGCCCGGGACTCTACTGCCACCATGGCACTGCTGCTACTGCTTGCTACCGTTTAAAACTCTTCCCACTCGTCATTGCTGGTGCTGGCTGCGGCGGCGCGCTTGCTGGGCTTCGGCGCGGCAGGCGCTGCCGTTTCAGCCTGGCGTGCCAGCGACTTGACCGGGCGCAAAGGCGCGGCCGGCTTGCGAGCGGCGGCCAAGGCGGCCACCGCCACCTTCGCGGCCGGCGCCGGGGCCGCCAGGCGCTGTTCGCCCTCGACCAGCTTGAAGATGCTGACCACGTGCGACAGTTCGGCCGCCTGGTCCTGCAGGCTTTGCGCCGCAGCGGCAGCCTGTTCGACCAGCGCCGCATTTTGCTGCGTCATGCCGTCCATTTCGATGATCGACAGGTTGACCTGCTCGATGCCCGCGCTCTGTTCGGCGCTGGCGCTGGCGATCTCGCTCATGATGTCGGTGACGCGGCGCACGCTGTCAACCACCTCGCCCATCGTCACGCCGGCCTGGCCGACCAGGCGCGTGCCGCGCTCGGTCTTCTCGGCCGAATCGTCGATCAGGATCTTGATTTCCTTGGCGGCGCCCGCCGAACGCTGGGCCAGGTTGCGTACTTCCGAGGCGACCACGGCAAAGCCGCGGCCCTGCTCGCCGGCACGCGCCGCTTCCACTGCGGCATTCAGGGCCAGGATATTGGTCTGGAAGGCGATGCCATCGATCACGCCGATGATGTCGACAATCTTCTTGGCCGATTCGTTGATCGAGCTCATGGTATCGACCACTTGCGAGACCACCGAGCCGCCCTTGACGGCGACATCCGAGGCGGTGGCGGCCAGCTTGTTGGCTTCACGCGCATTGTCGGCGTTCTGTTTCACGGTCGAGGTCAGCTCTTCCATGGCGGAGGCGGTTTTTTCCAGCGCGCTGGCCTGCATTTCGGTGCGCGAGGACAGGTCGACAATGCCGTCGGCGATTTCATGCGAGGCCGTGCCGATGGTTTCCGTGCCGACCCGCACCTGGCCGACGACGCCGACCAGGCTGTTGCGCATTTCCTTCATTTCCGCCAGCAGGCTGGAATTGTCCGCGCTGTGCGTCTCGATGCCGATCGACAGGTCGCCCTTGGCGATGCTGCCGGCAATCGACGCCGTATAGTCGGGTTCGCCACCGAGCTGCTTGAGCAGGCCGCGGGTAATCACCAGCGCCGCCGCCACGCCCAGCGCCACGGCCAGAATGCCGAGCACGATCATGAACAGGCGCGCGCTGTCGAAGGCCTTGCGGGCGTCGGCCTGCATTTGTTCGTTGAGCTGGTCTTCGAGTGCCGCCAGGTGTTCCAGCGCATCGATCCATTTTTTCTGCACCGGGCGGATTTCCTTGATCATCACGCGCGTCGCGCCTTCGGCATCGTTGGCCATCCACAGCGCCGACGCCTTGGCAATAGCCGGCATGGCGGCCGCTTCATATTCCTTGATCGAGGCGAGCAGGGTCTTTTCTTCCGCCGTCGATTCGATGGCGAACTTGGCTTCGAGTTTTTTCTGGGTTTCCTGGTAGGTATTGGTCTGCGTCTTGATGCGCGCCATTTCCGGTTCCATGTCGCCGGCATCCGTCATCAGGGTCAGGATGCGCAGCGAGGTGATGCGGTCGCTGACATTGCCGCGCATGTCGATCACCAGGCGGGTGACGACGTTGTTGACATTGATCACGTGATCAAGACGTTCCTGGATTTGCGCCATGCGCGCAATGCCGAGTATCGTCACGGCCACCAGCAGAACCAGTACCAGGGCGAACCCCAGGCCCAGGCGTGTACCAACCTTCATTTTTGCTAAATTCATTTCGGCTCTTCGTAAATGAAACTATTGATAAGGATTTTGCCCGGCACGACAAGATGAACGCTGCGCAACGCCAATATCCGCCAACGGCCTGATCAGCCACCAGCGGTATCCGGCTGCGTGCAACACGGTGTGGTTCCTGTCCCCGACAGCCCTGTCAACACCCAGTGACTGCGCATGCAAATTTGCTTCCGATATTGCTTTTTATATACGACTAATTCCGCCGTGACATATAAAATTCATATGAGAAATATTTGTCTATAATCAATTATAGGTGTAAATTTTGCCTCAAAGCAAGCATTAACTGCCCGAATAAGTTGCAGATTAACTTTCTTCGGGGAAATGACAACATCACCGTTTCTTGCACCGTGAAAATGCCCCAAGACTGTGCAACGATGTGCCAAAACGGCACATTGTCAACATGCGGCGCCATTCAAAAGTGCATTTTTTCAGCAGGAAAAGGTGAACAGGAAGGGTGTGGGGAAGTGCGCAAAAAGCACGATGGCGGACCTGCGCATGACAGAAAAACAGCGTTTCAGCTGTCCCAGCTGCAATGCAGCAAACAAGCGTGGCCAGCCACGCCAAAGACATATACGCTCCAGATGGCGCCCAGTTGTCCGGCCAGGCTGCGCCGGCCGTCAAGCACCAGCCGATGCCATTGCGGCTCGGCATCGAACAGGTCAAACACTTCGCGCTCGAAGCCGTCGAACAGGCGCACGTCCAGCGGCTGCTGGTCGGCCTCCCCCATGGGACGCAAGCGTTCGAGCAGCCACTGGCGCGGCGTGCAGGCGGCGCCGGTGCACTTCACCGCCTCGAGCCGCGGCAACGACAGGCCTTCGGGCGACAAGTCCAGCGCAGCGCACAGCGCCGTCAGCGCCGCATCGGGCGACACGGCGCCGAGATACTCACACAGAAAAGCGCTGCCGTCGTCCTTCAGCGCACCGACCGCCTGCAGATAGCCGTGCAGCTGGCGCGCCTTGCCGTGCATCAGGCATGCGCCGGCGCCAGGCGCGCGGCCGCTTCGAGCAGCAGGCGCGGGTCGCCCGAGGCCAGTTTTTTCGCGTCGGACAAGGTCTGGCGGAAACCGCGCGCGCCGGGCAGGTTCTGCATCAGCCCCAGCATGTGGCGCGTGATGCTGTTGAGCTTCATGCGCTCTTCTTGCGCCAGCTGCGCAGCAATGTAGGGGATCATGGCTTCGAGCACCTGCTCGCGCGTTTTCACTTGCGCCTCGGCGCCGTAATAGCGCTGGTCGAACTGCGCCATCACATACGGATTGTGGTAGGCCTCGCGGCCCAGCATCACGCCGTCGAGATGCCGCAGATGCAGGTCGATCTCGTCGATGGTCTTGATGCCGCCATTGATGATGAACTCGAATTGCGGAAAGTCACGCTTGAGCTGGTAGGCGTACTCGTATTTGAGCGGCGGCACTTCGCGGTTTTCCTTCGGGCTCAGGCCTTTCAGGATCGCATTGCGCGCATGCACGATAAACGTCTTGCAGCCGGCCTCGGCCACCGTGCCGACGAAGTCGCGCACGAAATCGTACGACTCGCTGTCGTCGATGCCGATGCGGTGCTTGACGGTCACGTCGATATCGACCACGTCGCGCATGGCTTTCACGCAATCGGCCACCAGTTGCGGCTCGGCCATCAGGCAGGCGCCAAACGCGCCTTTTTGCACGCGCTCGGACGGGCAGCCGCAGTTCAGGTTGATCTCGTCATAGCCCCACTGCTGGCCCAGCTTCGCGCTGGTGGCCAGGTCTTTCGGATCGCTGCCGCCCAGTTGCAGCGCGACCGGATGCTCTTCCTCGTTGAAGCGCAGATGGCGCTCCACATCGCCATACACCAGCGCGCCGGTGGTCACCATCTCTGTATACAACCAGGTGTGGCGCGTGATTTCGCGGTGGAACTTGCGGCAATGGCGGTCGGTCCAGTCCATCATCGGGGCAACGGACAGGCGGCGGGAAGGCAGGGAGGAAGAAGTCATGGTGTCGATCAAAAACAGGGCTGCAAATGACAAACCCGCTGCGCGCATCACCGGTGAGTGTCATGCGGCGCAGCGGGTTTGGAGCAGCATGGCCAGGCGGCCATGCTTGCACTACATTTTACGCGTCACGCGACGCTTTTTTACGCTCGTGCTCTTTCAGGAAGCGCTTGCGCAGGCGGATCGATTTCGGGGTGATTTCGACCAGTTCGTCGTCCTCGATGAATTCGACCGCGTATTCCAGCGACATCTGGATCGGTGGCACCAGGCGTACCGCTTCGTCGGTACCCGACGAACGCACGTTGGTCAGCTGCTTGCCCTTGATCGGGTTGACGACCAGGTCGTTGTCGCGCGAGTGAATGCCGATGACCATGCCTTCGTAGACTGGATCGTTGTGCGACACGAACATGCGGCCGCGGTCCTGCAGTTTCCAGATCGCGTAGGCAACGGCAGCGCCGTCGTCTTGCGAGATCAGCACGCCGTTGCGGCGGCCAGCCATTTCGCCACGGGTGTTGTCGACCGGTGCGTATTCGTGGAACACGTGGCTCATCAGGCCGGTGCCGCGGGTCAGGGTCATGAATTCGCCCTGGAAGCCGATCAGGCCACGCGCCGGGATCAGATACTCGAGACGCACGCGGCCCTTGCCATCCGATTCCATGTTTTGCAGGTCGCCGCGACGACGGCCCAGTTCTTCCATGACGCCACCCTGGTTGGCTTCTTCGACGTCAACCGACAGGTTTTCAAACGGCTCGTGGCGCACGCCATCGACCATCTTGAACACCACGCGCGGACGCGATACGGCCAGCTCGAAGCCTTCGCGGCGCATGTTTTCGATCAGGATGGTCAGGTGCAACTCACCACGGCCCGATACTTCAAAGATCGTGTCGTCGTCGGTTGGCGAAACGCGCAGCGCAACGTTGGCTTTCAGTTCGCGGTCCAGACGGTCGCGCAGCTGGCGCGAGGTGACGAACTTGCCTTCGCGGCCAGCCAGTGGCGAGTTGTTGACCATGAAGTTCATGGTCAGGGTCGGCTCGTCGACGGTCAGCATCGGCAGCGGTTCCGGGGTGTCCGGTGCGCACAGGGTCGAACCGATACCGATTTCGTCGATACCGTTGATCAGGCAGATGTCGCCGGCAACGGCTTCGTCGACCAGCACGCGCTCGAGGCCCTTGAAGTTCAGCACCTGGTTGATGCGGCCTTTGACTGGCGTTGCGCCTGGGCCATTGATGACCAGCACGTCCTGGCCGACCTTGACGGTACCGCGGTTGACGCGGCCAATGCCGATCTTGCCGACGTAGGACGAGTAGTCCAGCGAGGTGATCTGCATCTGCAGCGGACCTTCCGGATTGTCGTCGCGCACTGGCACGTGTTCCAGGATGGCGTCAAACATCGGCTTCATGTCGCCGCTGCGCACGTCTTCGGTCAGGCCGGCGTAGCCGTTCAGGCCCGAAGCGTAGATGATAGGGAAATCGAGTTGTTCGTCGGTCGCACCCAGCTTGTCGAACAGTTCGAAGGTCTGGTTGATGGCCCAGTCCGGGCGCGCGCCTGGACGGTCGATCTTGTTGACGATCACGATCGGCTTCAGACCCAGTGCCAGCGCCTTGCGCGTGACGAAACGGGTTTGTGGCATCGGGCCTTCCTGGGCATCGATCAGCAGCAAGACCGAGTCCACCATCGACAGCACGCGTTCCACTTCGCCGCCGAAGTCGGCGTGGCCTGGGGTGTCGACGATATTGATGTGGGTGCCTTCGTACTCAACGGCGCAGTTCTTCGACAAAATCGTAATGCCACGCTCCTTTTCCAGGTCGTTCGAGTCCATGACTCGGGTGTCGACCGCTTGGTTTTCACGGAAGGTGCCGGACTGGCGCAGCAGCTGATCCACGAGGGTAGTTTTACCGTGGTCAACGTGAGCGATGATGGCGATATTACGAATTGCGCGTTTTGTAGTAGACATGGTCGTTATATTTGCTGAAAAACTGCAGGGTGCGTACGGGGTGTACGGTGCGTTTCGATATTGGCTGAAACTGGAACCGCGTAGTATAGCATGTTGCGTTGCGGCGCTATTTAAAATTGCTGGCGGGTCGAAGTCTCGTCGGGTGATACATTGAAAATGCAACACAATTCATTGTGCGGTAGCAATCAACCGCTCGGGCGCCAGGATGCTGTATTCCTGCAACTGGCCGGTGCCCAGCAGCTTGGCGTCGTGATACACACGCACCCTGCCCGGCTGATCCGGCACGGCGACCTCTTCCTTGCCCAGCGCAATCCTCTGGCCATGCAAAAAGCGCTTGGCCAGTTCTTCCGTCAATTGCACCGCCGGAAAGCTCGACAGCAAGGCGTCGACCGGCGCGAGCAGGCTCAAAGGTTCGGCATGCGCCGTCAGTTCGTCCAAGGTGATCACGCCGTCCAGGGTCAGGTCACCGACCCGGGTGCGGCGCAAGGCGTTCAGGTGCGCGCCGCAGCCCAGGGCGTTGCCGATGTCTTCGCCCAGCACGCGGATATATGTGCCCTTGCTGCACATCACCGACAGTTTCAGAAACGGCGCCTCGTAGCTTAAAAACTCCAGCTGGTGAATGGTCACCGGGCGCGCTTCGCGCTCGAGGGTAATGCCGGCGCGCGCATATTCATACAGCGGCTTGCCGTCGCGCTTCAGGGCCGAGTACATCGGCGGCACCTGCAGGATGTCGCCGCGGAACTGCGCCAGCACGGCGTCGATCTGCTCTTGCGTGACGTTCACTTCGCGCGTTGCCAGCACCGCGCCTTCGGTGTCGCCGGTGTCGGTCGTCACGCCCAGGTGCACCAGGGTTTCATAGGTCTTGTCGGCTTCGAGCAGGTCCTGCGAAAACTTGGTGGCCTCGCCAAAGCACAGCGGCAGCAGGCCGGTGGCGAACGGGTCCAGGGTGCCGGTATGGCCGGCCTTTTTGGCGTTCAGCACGCGCTTGGACTTGATCAGCGCATCGTTGCTGGACCAGCCGACCGGCTTGTCCATCAGCAGCACGCCGTCGACCAGGTCGCGTACGCGCTTGATGCCGGGTGGTCGTTTCGGTCCCGCCACGTTTATTGCTCGTCCGCTTCAGGTTTCGCATCCGGCTCGGCGTCCGCCGCGCGCGTGGCGTTGGCCTTGTCGATCAGCAAGGACATTTCCATGCCGCGCGAGGTCGAGCTGTCGTGCACGAAATGCAGCATCGGCAGGGTGTGGATGTGCAGGCGCTTGCCCAGCAGGCCACGAATGAAACCAGCGGCGGCCATCAGGCCTTCGGTGGTGTTCTTGATCGCTTCCTTGCTGTCTTTCAACATCGTGAAAAACACCTTGGCATGCGCGTAGTCGGGCGTGATCTGCACTTCGGTGATGGTGATCATCGTGCCCACGCGCGGGTCTTTCAGTTCGTAGGCGACGATTTCGGCCAGATCGCGCTGGATCTGGTCTGCCACGCGCAAGCCGCGCGCCGGCATGGTTTTACTATGTTTGGCCATGATTATGCTGTCCTAAGTGCCGCAGGGCGCATGAGTCAAACGGTTGCCCGTTGACCAATGCGCCCCACGTGTTGTGCGCGGACATCGATATGCCCGCGCTGTCGTTTTTGCCGAGATTACAGGGTACGAGCGATTTCCTGGACTTCGAACACTTCCAGGGTGTCGCCAACCTGGATGTCGTTGTAGTTCTTCAGCGACAGGCCGCACTCCAGACCGGCGCGCACTTCTTTCGCGTCGTCCTTGAAGCGTTTCAGGGATTCGATCTCGCCACTCCAGACCACGATGTTGTTGCGCAACAGGCGGACCGACGAAGCACGCTTGACGACACCATCGGTGACCAGGCAACCGGCAATCGCGCCGACTTTCGAGACCAGGATAACCTGGCGGATCTCGACCTGGCCGATGACCGTTTCGCGCTTCTCTGGTGCCAACATGCCCGACAACGCCGAACGGATCTCGTCGATCGCATCGTAGATGATGTTGTAGTAGCGAATGTCCACGCCGTTCGACTCGGCCAGCTTGCGCGCCTGGGCGTCGGCACGGGCGTTAAAGCCGATGATGACCGCTTTCGAGGCCACCGCCAGGTTGACGTCCGATTCCGTGATGCCACCGACGGCCGCGTGTACCACTTGTACGCGCACTTCGGAGGTCGACAGTTTCTGCAGCGAACCAACCAGCGCTTCCTGCGAACCTTGCACGTCGGTCTTGATGATCAATGGCAAGTTTTTCACTTCGCCTTCGGCCATCTGGTCGAACATGTTTTCCAGTTTCGCGGCTTGCTGCTTGGCCAGTTTCACGTCGCGGAACTTGCCTTGACGGAACAGACCAATTTCACGCGCCTTGCGCTCGTCGGCCATCACGACCACTTCCTCACCGGCGACCGGCACTTCGGTCAGGCCCTGGATCTCGACCGGGATCGATGGACCGGCTTCGGCAATCGCCTTGCCGTTTTCGTCCAGCATGGCGCGCACGCGGCCATACGAGGAACCTGCCAGTATCACGTCGCCACGGCGCAAGGTACCCGATTGCACCAGGATCGTTGCGACCGGGCCACGGCCCTTGTCCAGACGGGCTTCGACCACCAGGCCACGGGCCGGCGCATCGACCGGCGCCGTCAGTTCCAGCACCTCGGCCTGCAGCAATACTTGCTCCAGCAGGTCGTCGATACCCTGGCCGGTTTTGGCCGACACCGGCACGAATGGCGATTCGCCACCGTACTCTTCAGGCACGACCTGTTCGGCGACCAGTTCCTGCGTCACGCGGTCAACGTTGCCACCTGGCTTGTCGACCTTGTTGATCGCCACCACCAGCGGTACGCCGGCAGCTTTCGCGTGGGCGATCGCTTCCTTGGTTTGCGGCATCACGCCATCGTCGGCGGCAACCACCAGGATGACGATGTCGGTTGCCTTGGCGCCACGGGCACGCATGGCGGTAAACGCTTCGTGGCCCGGGGTGTCGAGGAAGGTGATCATGCCGCGTGGCGTATCGACGTGGTAAGCACCGATATGCTGCGTAATGCCACCAGCTTCGCCCGACGCCACTTTGGCGCGGCGGATGTAATCGAGCAGCGAGGTCTTGCCGTGGTCGACGTGACCCATGACGGTGACCACCGGTGCGCGCGGCTTGGTTTCGAAGTGCGCGTGTTCGCCCACGTCGGCCAGCAGCGCTTCCGGATCGTCCAGTTCGGCGGCAAACGCCTTGTGGCCCATTTCCTC
This sequence comes from Janthinobacterium psychrotolerans, assembly GCF_001677885.1. Lineage (GTDB taxonomy): Bacteria > Pseudomonadota > Gammaproteobacteria > Burkholderiales > Burkholderiaceae_D > Janthinobacterium > Janthinobacterium psychrotolerans. Next base: position 28,378 of record NZ_LOCQ01000050.1, read on the forward strand.
GACCAGAATCATGGCCGTTTCCTGGTCCAGCACCTGGTTGATGGTGCACATCTGGCCCAGTTTCATCAAATGCTTGATGACTTCGGACGCCTTGACGGACATCTTGTGCGCCAGTTCGGCCACCGTGATGGTTTCCGGCACGTGCACATCCTTGATGACGGCTTCGGTCGGCGCCTGGAAATTCGTTTCGCGGTCGTCATGGTGCGTCGGGCGACGACCCTTGGCACCGCCACGCCAGCTGTCACGACCCGCAGGGCCGCTGTTGCCGCGTGGTTTCGGGCCACCGGTGGTGCCGCGTTTTTTCGCGTCATCGGACCAGGTGGACGACACATTGGCCGACTTGATCGATTTCTTGTCCGCCACGGCAGGCTTCTTGTCGCCCGGCTTGTCGCCAGGTTTCTTGTCGGCCGGCTTGTGCAGCGTGCCTTCCGGCGCTTTCGGCTTGACCGGCACCGGTACTGGCTCAGGGGCTTTGATGGCGCGGCGTGGCGCGTTCATCATGGCCTTGATCTGGGCGACCTCGTCCGCCACGGCCTTGCGGGCGCGGTCGGTGGCTTCGGCTTTTTCAGCGGCTTCCTTGGCGGCGACAGCGGCGGCGGCGGCTTTTTTCTTGGCTTCTTCGGCGGCGGCGGCTTTTTTCGCTTCGGCGGCGGCATCGTCGACCACTGGCGCGGCAGCGCTGGCGACCGGCGCGGCGGCGGCCTTGGCGGCGGCTTTCTTCGCTTCGGCTTCGGCTTCTTTCTTGGCGGTCAGTTCAGCCTGTTGCGTGGCTTTCGCCTGGGCTTCTTTTTCCGCGTCGAGCTTGGCCAGGCGTTCCTGCTTTTCACGCAGATCGGCTTCCTGGCGTGCGATCAGTTCAGCTTGCTTGCGAACGTCTTCTTCACGACGCGCCACTTCGGCAGGGTCGATCACCGGCGCGGCAGGCGCGACCGGTTCAGGCGCAGCGACCGGCGCCGCTTCGTCACGCTGGACGAAGGTGCGTTTCTTGCGCACTTCCACCTGGATGGTACGCGATTTGCCGGTTGCATCGGCTTGCTTGATCTCAGTCGTTTCCTTGCGGGTCACGGTGATTTTTTTCTTTTCTGTGTCAGCCGCTGCGCCATGGGTGCGGCGCAGATGATCCAAAAGCTTGTCCTTATCATCTTTCGACAATGGATCTGACGTCGAACTTTTCTCGACGCCGGCAGAACGCAGCTGCGTCAGCAGCAAATCTGCAGGCATCTTCAGTTCGGTGGCAAATTGGGCTACGTTGTTACTCGCCATTCAGTCCTCTTTTCTATGTGTCGCGGAGATGATAAAGATACTCAAATTAAGCCTTTGCGGATTCAGCCAGACTCCATGCCTTGGCTTGCAGCGCCTTGGCACGATCGTCATATTTCGAGTCAACCAACTTCATCTCATCGTCGGTCACATCTTTAAATTCACTTGTAATCAGTTCACGCGCACGGTCCGCAGACAAGGCCAGGATTGCGCCAAATTCGTCGTATGCCAGTGCTGCAAATGCTTCAACGGTCTTGATACCAGCCAGACCCAGCTTGCCAGCGGTGACGCGGTCCATGCCTTCCAGACCCACCAACGCCTCGTCCATGCCTTCCAGACCCTCTTCCGAAGCGATCGCTTCGGTAACCAGCGCATCACGCGCACGGGTACGGAGTTCATTGACGGTATCTTCGTCAAACGATTCGATTTCCAGCATCTCGGAAATTGGCACGTAGGCGATTTCTTCCAGACTGGCGAAACCTTCTTCCACCAGAATGTCTGCAACTTCTTGGTCGACATCGAGCTTTTCCATGAACAGGATGCGCACGGCAGCCGTTTCCTGGGCAGCTTTGTCGGCCGATTCTTCGGCCGTCATGATGTTGATCTTCCAACCGGTCAGGTCGGCGGCCAGGCGCACGTTCTGGCCCGAACGGCCGATCGCAATGGCCAGGTTTTCTTCGTCGACGACGACGTCCATCGCGTGTTTTTCTTCGTCGACCATGATCGACGACACGTTCGCCGGCGCCAGGGCGCCAATGACGAACTGCGCCGGATCTTCCGACCACAACACGATGTCGACGCGTTCGCCACCGAGCTCACCGGTGACAGCCTGCACGCGCGAACCGCGCATGCCGACGCAGGTGCCGATCGGGTCGATGCGCTTGTCGGCCGTGTAGACGGCGATTTTTGCGCGCACGCCGGCATCGCGGGCGGCCGATTTAATTTCCAGCATGCCTTGTTCGATTTCCGGCACTTCCAACTCGAACAGCTTCATGATGAAGTCCGGCGCGGTGCGCGACAGGATCACCTGCGGGCCGCGCATATTGCGGTCGATGCGCAGGATGAAAGCACGCACGCGGTCGCCGATACGCAGATTCTCTTTCGGGATCATCTGGTCGCGTGGCAAACGGGCTTCGATCTTGCCGGACTCGACGATTGCATCGCCGCGTTCCATGCGCTTGATGGTGCCGGTGACGAGCGAGTCGCCGCGCTCCAGGAAGTCGACCAGGATCTGTTCGCGCTCGGCGTCACGCACGCGCTGCAGGACCACCTGTTTGGTGTCTTGCGCAAAGCGGCGGCCAAATTCGACGGATTCGATCGGTTCTTCGATATGGTCGTCGACTTCGATATCGGCGATCTGTTCTTTCGCCTCGAAGTGCAGGATCTCCTGATCCGGCAATTGCAGGCCGGCTTCGTCAGGCACCACGTGCCAGCGGCGGAACGATTCGAATTCGCCCGAATCGCGGTCGATCGAAACGCGGATGTCCACTTCACCCTCATATCGTTTCTTCGTGGCTTGCGCCAATGCGAATTCAAGGGCGCCGAAGACGACATCCTTATCGACGTTTTTTTCACGCGCCAGCGCGTCTACCAATAATAAAACTTCGCGACTCATGCTTTGCGTCCCTTAAAAACCACCTGCGGCACCAAGCGTGCCTTATCCACGTCGGCGAGCGTAAATTCCAACATCGCCGGACCATCCTTACCTTCAAATTCCAACGACAAATTCTCGCCCACGGGTTCTTGCAAGATCCCCTGGAACGATTTCCGGTTGTTCGTACCCGGCATCGCCTCGCGCAGCTTGACGATGATTTCCTGGCCTGCGAAACGGACAAAGTCTTCCAGCTTGCGCACCGGCCGGTCCAGGCCCGGGGAAGAAATCTCGAGGCGTTCGTAAGGAACGTTCTCTACCGTCAACACATGCGATAACTGGTGACTGACCGTGGCACAGTCTTCGACCGTGATCGGACCTTTTTCAGCGGCATCGGCGGCGCTGAAATCAATAAAGACGCGCAGCATTCCGCGCTCGGCACGTTCGACATCAACGAGCTCATAGCCCAGACCTGTGACTGTCTTTTCAATTAATCCCAACTGCTGCAAGAAATTCTCCAGAAATAAGGCCCGTTTTCGCCCGATATCGCGCTCAGGGAGCGCCGCAGACCGGCAAAAACACGCATTCAATCATATATGGCCCCTCTCGGAGCCATTACAAACGGTTCAACAAAAAAAAAATGGGCATCTGCCCATCTTCCTGTATTTCCCCAACCAGATGAAAGCACTCTCTACCGAACAACCCTGCGGAGAACTTTTATTAGGCTGCAGATTATAACCTCTTATTAACTTCGCCGCAATCCCGCACATGCGACCATGCACGACTTACAACAGTTACAAGAGCGTGCGCGGCCAGGGCCCGACCCCGGTGCGCACGACCAGAAAGACCTTTTTAGCCTTTGTTGCCACGGCGGCGTGGCATGCCCTGATCCATCCCGCCACGCGATTGACCACCGGAACGCACCTGGCCGGCGCCACCGCCACCGCCACCGCCAGTACGGCGCGGGCCGGTATTGGCAAAGCCGAACGCCGTTTGCAGCGGATCGGGCTGGCGCGGACCACGCTGCGGCGCACGGTCCGCGCCACCTGGACGACCACCCTGGCCACCCTGTCCGGCCACGCGCGGTGCGCGGCCTTGCGGCGCACCCTCAAAGGCAGCAGCCGAACGCGGCTGGCCGCCCTGGAACGGACCTTGCGGCTGGCCGCGGCCAGGACCGCGCGCTTCGCCGGGACGACCCATGCCGCCTGGGCGGCCCTGACCCTGGCCTTGCGGACGGGCAAACTGGCCGCCGCCTGGCTGGCCACGGCGCGGTGCGACCGGGAACGGATCGGCGTTGCGGTTGCTGACATCGATGCGGTTGCCGTTCGGCTCGTCATCGCGCTCCTTGCGGTCGACCTTGCGCGCTTCGCGGCCCTTGGCGGCGCCAGCGGCGCGCGGATCACCGGAAGCCGGCATTTTCTTTTCAATGCCGTAGGCGGCCAGCAGGTCGCGCACGGTGTTTTCATCCATCTCTTCCCAGCGGCCGCGCTTCAGGCCACTTGGCAAGGTCATCGCGCCGTAGCGGGTACGGATCAGGCGCGAGACGGTCAGGCCGATCGCTTCGAACATGCGGCGCACTTCGCGGTTACGGCCTTCGCCGATCACCACGCGATACCACTTGTTGATGCCCTCGCCGCCGCCATCGGCAATCTTCGAGAACTGCGCCAGGCCGTCTTCGAGCTCGACACCGGCCAGCAGCTTCTGGCGCATGCCTTCTTCCAGCTCGCCCAGGGTACGCACGGCGTACTCGCGGTCGATGCCGTAGCGCGGGTGCATCAGGCGGTTGGCCAGGTCACCGGATGTCGTAAACAGCAGCAGGCCTTCGGTATTGAAGTCAAGGCGGCCGACGGCCAGCCATTTGCCGGCCTTCATGGTCGGCAGGCGGTCGAACACGGACGGACGGCCGTCCGGGTCGTTATGGCTGACGATCTCGCCGGCTGGCTTGTGGTACACCAGCACGCGTGGCGGCTTCTTGCTGACGCGGCGCTGGATCAATTTGCCGTTGATGCGCACGTGGTCCGACGGCAAAATGCGCTGGCCGATATGGGCCGGCTCGCCATTGACGGAGACGCGGCCCGAAACGATCAGGTCTTCCATGTCGCGGCGCGAACCGAGACCGGCTTCGGCCAGCACCTTGTGCAGCTTGGGCGCATCGTCGTCGGAGGTCAGGTCGCGGCGCACGGCAGTCTTTTGCACGCGGCCGGCGCCGGCCTCTTCGCTGTCGAAGGCGTCGGAGGTGACGAACGAGAAGATCGCGTCGGCTTCGTTCAGTTTGCCTGGCGCAGCCTGGCGGCCCTTGCCTTTCTTGCGGCTCTTGCCGGCGTTCTTGCCGGTGCCCGGCATATCGTTGCGTGGCTGGCGCGGCTGGCGCGGCGCCGATACCAGGTTGCCTTCGGCGTCAAACACATCGGCAGCCGGTGCGGCAGCTTCGGCTACGGCTTCCTGCGGCGCAACGTCGGCTTTGTCAGCCTTCGGGCGCGGCGGCTGGCGCAGCGCGCGTTCAGCTTGCACGCCGCGCATCTGGCGCGGGCCACGGGTGGTGCGGGCTTCTTCGGTTTTTTCGGCAGCGGCTTGCGGCGCGGCTTCGGCCTCGACAGCGGCGGCCTTGGCGGCGGCGCGGGCGCGCGGTGGACGCGGCGCTGGCGCGGCAGCTTCAGCCGCAGGCGCGTCAGCGGCAACGTCGGCCGGCGCTTTTGGCGCGGCCTTGGCGCGCGGCTTTTTCACGGCTGGCGCAGCTTCGGCAGCATCAGCTGCTGGGACGGCGGCGGCTGGCGCAACGCCGGCATCGGCAGCGATCTCGGCCTTGGTGCGGCGCTTCGGCTTGGCCGCTGGCGCGGCGTCAACGACAGGCGCGGCGGCGGTGTTGCCGGCGGCGGCGGCTTCGATCTGAGCCTTGGTGCGGCGCTTGGGCTTGGCAACGATGGCGTCGTCGCTGGCGGGTACTGTCTCGGGTGTGTTCGGATTATTCATTGTTCGTTTCTTGGCTGTGCTGACCTGGCGCAGCGTCAGCCGTTAGTTCTGGCGCAGGGTCGTGAGTATAGGCTTCGTCCGTGGGCGAAGCATCGGGGCCGGCATCAGGGCTTGCTGTCACTATTGTCACAGCCGTACTGCTACCTGCACCAAGCGGTACTGCAACGTCATTGGTTGCTTTGTCAAAATTTTCCTGCAGGGCCGCTTCCAGGGCTTCGAGCCCATTGCCCTGCATTTCGCTGATTTGCTGCAGTGGCGGCAGCTGGGACAGCGAATTCAAACCCAGGTCGTCCAAAAATTGCTTGGTGGTGGCCAGCAAGGCCGGCCGGCCCACCACGTCGCGATAGCCGATGGCATCGACCCAGCCGCGGTCTTCCAGCATCTTGATCGTCTGCGAATTGACGGCCACGCCGCGAATTTCTTCGATATCGCCGCGCGTGACGGGCTGGCGGTAGGCAATGATGGCCAGCGTTTCGAGCGTTGCCCGCGAATACTTGGGCGGGCGCTCCGGCGTCAGCCGGTCGAGATACATCTTCATTTCAGGACGGCTCTGAAAGCGCCAGCCCGACGCCAGGCTGACCACTTCGATGCCGCGCCCTTCCCATTCCTGCCGCAATTCCTCGAGCAGCTGCTTGATCGTATCGGCGCCGACGCCCACGCCGCGCACGCGGCCATTGTCGTCGGCATCGACAAACAGCTTTTTCAGGCTGTGGATGGTCAGCGACTCACGCGCGCACAGCAGCGCTGTTTCGAGGACTTTCTTGGCCTCAATGGTGTTCATAGCAATTCTGTGCGGATATGTATTGCAATTCGTATGCAGAGAAAGAAATCAAAACGTTCATTTCAACGTAACAGATGGCAGGCATCGCTGACGATGTCATGCTGGGTTACAAGTTGAGGCTGTTTTTCCGACGCCTTGGCCTAAGCGCGCAAAGCGGGAGTCTTGCGGATGCGATGAAAATTGTGCGATCCATGGCGCTGGCCTTAAATAACCAGCAATGAAACGATTCTCCGGAGCAGCTGCTTCATCCGTACCGGCGCCGGGCGCCTGGCGTGTGAGACAGTCGTCGTTTCACCCAACGATGCCAATTGTACCTGATAAAAAGCGGAAAAGCGCAAAACCGGGCAAAACAGCATTTTGCCCGGCGTAAACGCTACAGACCAGTTCGCCTGTGGCGTGGCGCTCAGTGCGACGACAGTTTCTCGGCCAGGATGGCCGAGGTGCCGAGGAAGGCCGGGTATTGCGCGGTGATCACGAAAGTGGGTACCTGCGACACGTAATTGGCGAAACGGCCCTTGCGCTCGAAACGGGCGCGGAAACCCGAGCGGTCGAAACGCTCGCCGAGGCGTGGCACGATGCCGCCACCGATATAGATGCCGCCCAGCGCGCCCAGGGTCACGGCGACGTTGGCCGCCACGGTGCCGAGCATGCAGCAGAAGGTTTCGATGACGTCGTCGCACAATGGCGATTCGCCGGCCAGCGCGCGGCGCGTGATTTCGGCGGCCGGCAGCTTTTCATCGGCCACGCCGGCGCGCTCGGCCAGCGCGCGGTAGATCAGCTCCAGGCCATCGCCGGAAATCAGGCGCTCGGCCGAGACGTGTTCGAATTCGCGCCAGGCGAACTGCAGGATCGCCACTTCCAGCTCATTGAAGGGCGCGAAGTTGACATGGCCGCCTTCGCTTTGCAGCGCGATCCAGCCGCCATGCGACGGGATCAGGCCCGATACGCCCAGGCCCGTGCCGGCGCCGATCAGGCCGATGGCCGTGTTCGGACGCGCGGTACCGGCGCCGACCTGGCGCTTCTCGTGCTCGGACAGCATCGGCACGGCGCGCGCCAGCGCGGTGAAGTCGTTGACCACGTCCAGGGTCGTGAAGCCGCATTCTTCGCGCATGGCGCGGATAGAGAACGACCAGTGATGATTGGTCATGCTGAGGAAGTCGCCGGCGACCGGATTGGCGATCGCGATCACGGCGTGGCGCACGGCCTGGCCACCGGCGGCGGCCACTTGCGGCAGCGCCAGGTAGGCTTGCAGGGCGGCGGACAGGCTCGGATAGTCGGCGCACGGCAGCACTTCCACCTGGCCGACCTGGCCGGCGGCCACTTCCAGGGCAAAACGGGCATTCGTGCCGCCTACATCGGCCAGCAGGCGCGGACCATCGGCGTAGGCGGAAGTGGGCAATGCGGGAGTAGACGAAGCGCTCATGATTTTAAGTGTAAGTGGGACGCATGGGACGCCAAGCTTAAAGGATGAATGAGCTTCGAGGCAAGCAAAGTTTGTAGTTTAAGTACAGCAAAAGCCGCATTTAACGGTAGTTCCACTCCAAATGCGACATCGCGCCAGAAGGCGCGCAATGGAAGTAAGTACACGCACTCGCCGCAGGCCATCAAACCATGTTGCGCAGCAGCAGAGACAGACGATGCGGCCGTCATGACAGGCAGGCGGCGCGGCGCCATCAGGCATGACGGTTTGCCCCTGTTTTCGTAGGATTACTACCAAATTCCGACAACAAGTTTCACGACACCAGGCCTTCATTGAGCAGGCCGGCACTGGCCGGTTCGTCGGAGCGGTAGACCGCGTTCCAGGCGTCAAGGCCGCCATGGAGCGGCCTGGCGCGATGAAAACCGTGTTCGTTGAGCAGCTTGGCCACTTGCGCGGCCGTCACGTCATTGGGGCAGCTGCAATAGACAACGATATGGCGGTCCTTGTCCAGGCCGATCAGGGCCGGCACCGGCTCCTTGCCATTGAAGAACAAGGCGCCTGGCACGGCCGGCTCCAGCGCTTGCGCCGTGGCGCTGCGCGCGTCGACAATCAGCGGTTCATGGCCCTGGTCGATCAGGTCCAGCAATTCGGCAATGCTGATGCGTTCGACCTGCAAGGCCTGGCGGAAGCGGCGGCGCTCAAGGTATTTATACAGCAGGAACAGCCCCAGCAAGGTGGCCAGAATCAGCAGCGCGGTGCTGCCCATGGTACTGAGCAGATCCAGCACTTTTTCCACGCTGGCATGGAAGATCACGCCGATCAGGATGCCGGTGCCGCACCACAGCAAACCACCGAGCCCGGCGTACATGAAGAAACGCGAGGCCGGCGTGCCCATGGCGCCCGACATCGGCGCGGCGATGGTGTTAAAACCGGGCACGAACTTGGAGACGATCAACGCTTTCGGACCCCAGCGCTTGAATTTGTCTTCGGTCTGGCTCACGCAATAGTCGGGCGACAGCGAAATGCGGCACAGCAGGCGCAAGATGCGCTTGCCGAAATGGCGTCCTGCCCTGAACCAGGTCAGGTCGCTGATCAGGCAGGCGGCCAGGCCCGCCGCCAGCACCAGTGCCCCATTCATGTCGCCATCGACCGACAGGGCGCCGGCCACCACCAGGATGGGAAAGGCGGGAATCGGCAGGCCGAGCTGCTCCACCAGCACGATCCCGAAGACAATCAGGATACCGTAATGTTCGAGCAGAAAGATAAGGTTGGGCATGGCGCTATCTTACCGCAAAAGCACGGTCATAACGCCCCACAAAACCGTCGCGAGCGGAAGAGAGTTGTGGCTAAGAAGCGGAACTGTACTTTAGTACAGTGAGCATCGCAGGCCGCAAATCTCGACGCGCAGCAGGTTTTGTGCGGCGTTAAATTTGTACACCTCTCGGTATGGCGCTGAGCAAGGTGCGGGTATAGGGATGGACCGGATTGCGGTACAACTCGTCCGAATCGGCCAGTTCCACCACTTTGCCCTGATGCATCACCATTACCTGGTCGGCGATATATTTCACCACCGACAAGTCGTGCGAAATGAAAATATACGACAGGCCGAATTCATCCTGCAGGTCCTGCAGCAGGTTCAGCACCTGCGCCTGCACCGACACGTCGAGCGCCGACACCGATTCGTCGCAGACGAGGATTTCCGGCTGCATCGTCAGGCAGCGCGCAATCGCGATGCGCTGGCGCTGGCCGCCCGAGAACTCGTGCGGATAGCGGTGGAAAGCCTGTTCCGGCAAGCCGACTTTATCGAGCAGCCAGTAGGCCTTGGCGATGCGCTCCTGGTCATTCGCACCGATGGTGTGGATGCGCATCGGTTCGAGCAAAATCTGGCCCACCGTAAAGCGCGGGTTGAGCGAGGCATACGGGTTCTGGAAGATGATCTGGATGCGGCGTTTGTACGGCAAATATTCCTTGTTCGGCATGGCGATCAGGTCCTTGCCGTGGAACATGGCGGTGCCGCCGGTGGCCTGGTGCAAGCGCAGCAGGGTCAGGCCGACGGTGGTCTTGCCCGAGCCGGACTCGCCCACCACGCCCAGCGTCTTGCCGCGTGGCAGGGTGAACGACACATCCTTGACAGCCTGGAACTCGCGCTTGCCGAACAGGCCTTCGCGCATATAGAAGCTCTTGCTCAGGTTCTTGACCACCAGCACCGGTTCGTCACCGGGCGTGTAGCCGCGCGAGCGTTGTTTGATTTCCACACCGGGGCCGGCCTTGCCTTCCATATAGTCGGCAATCACGGGCAGGCGCCACGGGCGTTCGTCCAGCGACGGCCGGCAATGCAGCAGCGCCCTGGTGTAGGCATCTTTGGGTGTCTCGAATACCTGGCGCACTTCGCCCGTCTCGCGCACTTCGCCGTGGCGCATGACGATCACGTGGTCGGCGATTTCGCCCACCAGGCCCAGGTCGTGGGTAATGAACAGCACCGACATCTGATGTTTCTTTTGCAGCGCGGCGATCAGGTCCATGATCTGCTTCTGGATCGTCACATCGAGCGCCGTGGTCGGCTCGTCGGCGATCAGCAGTTTTGGCTCGCAGGCGATCGCCATGGCGATCATCACCCTCTGCTGCTGGCCGCCCGACATCTGGCTCGGATAGGCATCGATCTTGTTGGCGGGGTCGGGAATGCCGACCTCGTCGAGCAACTCCAGGGTGCGCGCGCGCGCCTGCTTGCGGTTCATGCCCATGTGCTGGCGCAGCACTTCGGCGATCTGGAAGCCGACCGTAAACACCGGGTTCAACGACGACATCGGCTCCTGGAAGATCATCGAGATATCCTTGCCGCACATCTCGCGCCGCTCGGCGATCGACAATGTGAGCAAGTCGCGCCCGCCAAAGAAAATACCCGATTGCGGGTCGATGATGGTGTTGTCTGGCGGCAGCAGGCCCATCACGGCCAGCGAGCTGACCGACTTGCCGCTGCCCGATTCGCCCACCAGCGCCACCGTGCTGTTGCGCGGCACATTGAACGAAATGCCCTTGACGGCTTCAAAGGTGGTTTTCTTGTCGAGGCGGAAGGTGACGCGCAGGTCGCGCACTTCCAACAGATTGTTCTGGTCCATGGGCAGTCCTATTTCACTTTGGGGTCGAGCGCATCGCGCAAGGCATCGGTAAACAGCGAGAACGCCGTCACCAGCACGGCCATCGCCGTGGCGGCGGCCGTCAATTGCCACCATTTGCCCAGGATCAGTTCGTTTTGTGCCTCGTTCAGCATGCTGCCCCACGAGACGGTGCCGACCGGCACGCCAAAGCCGAGGAAACTCAAAATCACTTCGGCCTTGATGAAGCCCACCACCAGGATCGACATCTGCACCAGCGCCACGTGGCTGACGTTGGGGAAGATATGCGAGAACATCTTGCGCCAGTGCGAAGCGCCGATGGCGTCGGCCGCCATCACGTATTCGCGCGCCTTGTGCTTGATGTATTCGGCGCGGATCAGGCGATACGGCCCGGTCCAGCCGGTCAGGCCCAGGATCAGCACGATGGTCAGCACACCTTTTTGTTGCAGCACGGCGGCCACCGTCAAGATCATCAGGATCGACGGAATCGAGGTGAAGATGCTGTAGAACCAGTTGAAGAAATCGTCGACCAGGCCGCCGAAGTAGCCGGACACGGCGCCAAAGATGGTACCCAGCACGACCGCCAGCAAGGCCGCCACCAGCCCCACCACGATCGACGTTTCGCCGCCCTTGATGGTTTTTTGCAGCACATCGTGGCCCCATTTGTCGGCGCCGAACGGCAAGGTGGTCGCCTTGTGGGCAATCACTTTTTTGGTCTTGCCCATGCTGCCGCGCAAGGCGGTGATATCGTCGGCCAGCGGGTCCGTCACGCCGTACATCTCGACGCCGGCCGATGGATTGCTGCCCATCTGGGCGCGCAGTTCGGCGATATCGCCGGCCAAAGGGTCGAGCACGTTGACGGGCGTCGGCAGGCTGCGCTCGTCGGTCACGGGAATGGCGCCATCGATGCCGGCGGCGACCGGGTCGGCGCCGGCAAAGGTCGGCGGCGCATAGCTGACGGCCACTTCATCTTCCCAGTTCGCACCGACCAGGCCGCCGGCTGAAGCGAGCACCAGCAGGAAAAACGCGCCGACCACGGCCAGCGATACCATGGCGATTTTGTCGCCGCGCAAACGGCGCCACGCCAGGGCCCACAGGCCCGGCGATGTATGAGGTTTCGACATCGTCACTTTCTACTTCAGTTGGACACGTGGATCGACCGCCTGGTACATCAGGTCGGTCAGCAGGTTGAAGAGCATGGTGGCGGCGGCGACATAGACGGTGATCGCCTTGATCACCGGAAAATCGCTGCGTTCGACGGCCAAAATGACTTCACGCCCGATGCCGGGAATGCCGAAAAAGCGTTCCAGCAAAAAGGCCCCGATCAGCAGCGCCGGCAGGTTGGACATCACGTAGGTAATGATGGGAATGGCGGCATTGCGCAGCACGTGAACCCACATGATGCGCCCTTCCTTGAGCCCTTTGGCGCGCGCCGTGCGCACATAGTCCTGGTTCGCCTCATCGAGCACGAAGGTGCGGAACAGGCGCAGGGTCGGCGCGATCGATACGGCCAGGCCGATCAGAATCGGCAAGGTCGAATAGCGCAGCAGGTTTTCCCAGAAGCTGTCGCCCCAGCCCTGCACCGGGAACAGGCCCAGTTTGTAGGCGAAGCCATACTGGAACACGATGATGTAGACCAGGATGGAAATCGACATGCCAACCGTGCAGGCGATCATCACGGCGCGGTCCGTCAGCGAGCCGCGCACGAAGGCGATGGCCAGCGCCAGCGCCACGCCGAAAAACGTTTCCAGCACGGTCAGGGGAATCAGCACCATCAGCGACGGCCCCAGGCGCGAAGTGATGATATGCGAGACGCTCTCGCCGGTGGCCCAGCTCTGGCCGAAGTCGAACGTGACGATCTGCTTGATGAAGATCCACAGCTGCACGTAATACGGCTGGTCGACGCCAAGCTGGCGGCGGATATTGGCGATGCTTTCGGCACTGGACATCTTGCCGGCGAGGATGTACGCCGGATCGCCGCCGACCCAGTTGAACAATATAAATACCAGCAGCACCACGCCCAGCATGGTTGGCAGCATCTGCCACAGGCGGCGCAGGATATAAGCAAACATCATGATTCCTTGTTGTTATAAGCCGCGTTTATTTGGTCGCTGGCGCCGGCGCGACTGGCGCGCCGTTGCTGTCGATATTCATGAAAGCCCATTCCTGGAACAGGATCGGATGCTTCTTGTAGCCCAGCACCGATTTTTGCGCCAGCATATTGCGGTAGCGCGCGTAGCCGATCAGGGCGCCGGCATTGACCTCCAGGCGGCGCGCCATTTTATGGTACAGCTCGTCGCGCTCGGGGCTGGCCGGCATGGCCTGGCTGGCGGCATACCACTTGTCGTATTCCGGGTCCTGGTAGCAGCCGTTGTTGTTCTGGTGCGTGTTCGGGCCGTAGAACAGCTGCATGAAATTGTCGCCGTCCGGGTAGTCGGCCAGCCAGGGCGCGGTGCGCGTCTGCATCTTGCACTGCTTTTCCGTCTTCAAGATATCGGAAAAGATCATGCGGTCGTTTTCCATGCGGATGCCCAGCGAGTTATACGTCTTGCGCCACATTTCGGCCTGCAGCACGCCATTGGCTTCGTTGCGCGAGGCGTAGCGGATCAGCAGCGGCTTGCCGTCCGGCAGGGTGCGCCAGCCGTCGGCGCCCTTTTTGTAGCCGAACTTGTCGAGCAGTTTGTTGGCCAGCACCGGATCGTATTGCAGCAGGCTCTTGTAATGGGGATCGTAGCCGACCACGCCCGGCGGTATCGGATAGTCGAGGCGCTTGGCCTGGCCGTTCCAGATAATGCGGATTTCTTCATCGATATTGTGCGCCATGGCAATCGCGCGGCGCAGGGCGATCTTTTCCTTGCTGAAGCCACCGAGCACCGGGTCTTCCATATTCCAGTAGTAATAGCTGATCTCCGGGTCCAGCAGGCGCGACAACTGCACGCCCTTCTCGGCCAGCTCGGGGCGCAGCTTGCCATTGAGCAGCGCTTTCGGCGCCAGTGGGCCGTCGAGCCAGAATACGTCGGTGCCGCCGCTCTGGAACGACAGCCAGCGCGACTGGTCTTCGATCATCACGGTGATTTCGATGCGGTCAATCGCGGGGATAGCCTTGCCCTGCATCTGGCGCACGATGCGCTGGTCGTCGGGATCGTCGCCAGCCAGGAAGTTCCAGGTCTCGGGCAGGTGCTGCGGGTTTTTATTGAGGACGATGCGGTTGCCGCGCGTCCATTCACCGAGGGTGTAGTAGCCGGTGCCGACCGGGTTCGAACCGACTTCGCCCTTCACGTCGCCGTATTTTTCCACCACTTCGCGCGCTACGGCGGCGGTCGGCACATAGGCCAGGATCATGGGAAAGTTGAAATCGGTCTTGGTCAGGGTGATGCGCAAGGTGTAGGGATCGAGGATTTCCAGCCCCGCCACCTTCTTGCTGTAGTCGAACTTGTTGGTCCTGGCCGCCTCTTTGGCCAGGTCGTCGAGGCCGACGACCTTGCCTTCGAACAGCCAGCTGTGCGGCGAGGCCAGGCGCGGGTCGAACAGGCGCTTCCACGAATAGACATAGTCGGCCATGGTCAGTTCGCGCCGCTTGCCGCCGAACGCGGCGTCGGGCGTGTACAGGATGCCTTTTTTCAGGCGGATGGTATAGGTCTTGCCGTCGCTCGATACTTCCGGCATGGCGGCAGCCGCTTGCGGCACCACCTTGACGGGGCGCGCCAGATAGTCGTAGGTGTACAGGGTGTCGAACACGGCTTGCGTGATGTGGTTCGAATACAGGTCGCGCGCGGTGGCCGGATCAAACCCGGTCTCGGCGGCCGGCAGGATGTAGCGCAGCGTCTTGGCCGGCTTGGCGGCCGCTGGCGCGTCGGCGGCGGCCAGCAGCGGCAGCGAACTCAGGCAGGCGAGCAGCGCCAGGCGCCGCATCCATGGTGACTTCATGTAATACCCTTCATCTCGATTATCTGTCGCACCGCATTGGTGCGCTTGTACTGGCTTCGCCCTGGGATACAGGAGTCCACCGCCAAAACCAGTCCATCCTCGCAAGATCTGTGCCTTGTTTGCGGCTGTCGCAGCCGCCAGATAACTGGCGGAAAAACGCGTAACGATAACGCATATTTTGCCGCCTGGGCAGAAAGCTGTATTTGCAACACACCGTACCGACTTGGCCCCCGACTGTCCGGGCCTTTGCGCCAACTCAAATCGTTAACCAATTGCAACTGCTAAAACTGCTGGCTGGTCCCTCAACTTTTCCAGGAGAGCAAGCATGCCGATCACCCCACACGCCGTTCCACCGCTGCGCCTGCTGTGCGCCTCCTTGCTGGCCGCCTGGCTGCCGGCAGCGCTGGCGCAAACGGCCGACGACCCATCCGCGCCGACGATGCAGCGGGTGGAAGTGACGGGTTCCTCGATCAAGCGGCTGGTGTCGGAAACGGCCACACCGCTGTCGATCTTCAAGGCCGACGATTTCGCCCGGCAAGGCCTGTCGACCGCGCAGGAGGTGCTGAGCAAGATACCGTCGAACGCGTCGAGCATGGGCAGCGGCAACGCCGTCGGCGGCAATACCAGCGGCTTGCCCACCGGCGGCCAGGCCAGCGCCGACCTGCGCGGCCTGGGCGGCGACAAGACGCTGGTACTGCTCAATGGCCGGCGCATCGCCAACCATCCGTATGACGGCGCCAGCGTCGACCTGAACATCATTCCCCTGGCCGCGCTCGACCGGGTCGAGGTGTTGCGCGACGGCGCCTCGGCCATCTATGGCACCGACGCCATCGGCGGCGTGATCAACTTCATCACCAAGCGCTCCGTCAACACCACCAATATCACGGCCGAAGTGGTGGCACCGCAGCACCGCGGCGCCGACGAGCAGCGGCTCAACCTGTCGTCGGGCGTGGGCCAGCTCAATAGCGACGGCTACAATCTGTTTGGCGTCATCGACTATCACCAGCAGGACGTATTGACCTCGCAGGAGCGGGCCTTTTCCAGCACCGGCATCGTGCCCGGCCGCGGCCTGTCGGTCACCAGCGGCACCACCTTTCCCGGCAATTATTTTGATGCGGCCGCCAACGGCGGCGCCGGCCTGGCCGGCAACCCGTACGCGGCCGGCGGCTGTTTGCCGCCGCTGTCGGTGGCCGCCGCCAACGGCACCTGCCGCCAGGATTACACGCGCCAGATCGACGACCTGCCGGCGCAGCGGCAACTGGCGCTGTTCGGCAAGGGCAGCGTCAAGCTGGGAGGCGGCCACCTGGCGACGTTTGAATATCTGCATTCGGAAAACAAGGTCAAGGCGCGCACGGCGCCGCCACCGCAAATCGGCCTGGTGCTGCCGGCCAGCAGTCCCTGGTATCCGGGCAATGCGGGCGGCGTGCCGGCCCAGGCCGGTCTGTCGGGCCAGCCCTTGAGCGTGAACTGGCGCCCGGTGGAAGCGGGCCAGCGCCAGATCGACTCGCGCGGCAAGGCCGACCGGCTGGTGCTGGCGCTCGAAGGCGTGCTGGCGGGCTGGGATTACCAGGGTGCCGTGAGCCGCGCCGTCAGCCGCTCGTCGGAAGACTTTACGGGCGGCTATGTGCAGGACGCGTCGTTCGCCGCCGGCGTGCTGAACGGCATATTGAATCCGTTTGGCGAGCAGAATGCGGCCGGCAAGGCCTATCTGGCCAGCACCGCCTTGCGCGGCGAAGTGCAGAACGCCAGGGTCACCACCACCGGCCTGGACGTCAAAGCCAGCCGCGAGCTGATGCAGCTGGCCGGCGGCCCGCTGGCGCTGGCGCTGGGTGCGGAATTGCGGCGCGAAAAGGCGCAGTTCAATGTCGACCGCGAAATCGCCGGCCAGGCCAGCAGTTCCGGGCTGTCCGGTTCGCTTTCAAAAGATGGCGCGCGCGATATCGAAGCCGTGTTCGGCGAACTGAACCTGCCTTTGATCAAAAACCTGGAAGTGCAGCTGGCCGCCCGCTTCGACCACTACAGTGACGTCGGCAGCACCACCAATCCGAAACTGGGCCTGCGCTACCAGGCCAGCGACCGGCTGGTGCTGCGCGGCTCGGCCAGCACCGGGTTTCGCGCCCCCACCCTGTTCGAAAAGAATGCGCCGCCGTCGCGCAACGACACCAACGACACCTATGACGACCCGATCCTGTGTCCGGGCGGCGTGCCGCAGCCGGGCGCCAACCCCCTGCGCGACTGCGACTTGCAGCAGTACAAGCTGCAAGGAGGCAATGAAAACCTGCGGCCGGAGAAATCGAGGACGGTGGCCTTCGGCGTCGTGTTCGAGCCCGTGCGCGAGCTCACCGTCGCACTCGACTACTGGAATATCCATTTGAAAGACAAGATCGCGTCCTTGCCCGAGCAGGCCATCTTCGGCAACTATGAAAAATACAAGGCGCTGTTCCTGCGCAATCCGGACGGCTCGCCGAACGCCATCCTCGACCTGAACGACAACCTCGGCAAGGTCAAGACGGATGGCGTCGATGTCAGTGTCAACGCCCGCCTGTGGCGCGGCGCGTACGGCGAAGTGAGCCTGGCGGTCGACGGCACCTGGATCCATAAATATGATTACCAGAACGAGCGCGATGGCGAATTCATCCACAACGTGGGCCGCTATGCGGACAACAACCCGGTATTTCGCTGGAAACACACGGCCACCGTCAACTGGCGTTACGGCGCCTGGGGCGCGACCGTGACGCAGGCGTACAAGTCCGGCTATACCGACCAGAACAGCGTCGATGAAGCATATCGCCACGACGTGTCGTCGTACAGCCTGATCAATGTGTCGGGCAGTTATGCGCGCCAGGGCTGGCTGCTGACGGCCGGCGTGAAAAACCTGTTCGACCGCGAACCGCCCTTCTCGAACCAGGGCACGCTGTTCCAGAAGGGCTATGACCCGCGCTACACGGACCCGGTCGGCCGCGCCTGGTACTTGCGCGGCAGCTATACGTTTTAAGGGAAGCGGGACGGGATAAACACGGAGAGACTGAACAACAGGACGGCGCCGGCAGCGATGCTGGCCGCCGTTTTATTTTACGCCGCTGAGCACGCCTGACAAGCGAACTCGATACTTTATTGCTGAAGCAATGCAAAACTAACAAAAAAATGTTGCGTTTCGTCCAAAAAGTCGACGCGAATTTGACAATTGATTGTATGAATGTTTTGATGACGAGCCTGAGAAATCTCCGAATTTTCATTGGCCTAATTGAATTCAAGCAAATTAATTATCAATGGGCAACAAGTTATCTCAAAATAATTGCCGCATTTATTACAAAAACAAGGAATTTACGATAATGGTTGAAAATGTAATGTCGCGCACCGTGCGCCTCATGTTTGCTGGCAGCATTGCCCTCGGCATGCACGCCGCCTATGCGCAAGAAACAACAGAAGCGCCGATGCAGCGCGTGGAAGTGACCGGTTCGAGCATCAAGCGTATCGCTTCCGAAGCGTCGCTGCCGGTACAGTCGTTCAATCAGAAAGACATCAAGAAATCCGGCGTCACCACCGTAACCGATTTCATCCAGCAAATTCCAGCCATGCAAGGCTTTTCCGTGGCGGCCGATTCGGTCGGCGGCGGCGGCGGCGGCGTGACCACGGCCTCGCTGCACGATATCGGTGCTGCCTACACCCTGGTGCTGCTCAATGGCCGCCGTCTGGCGCCGTCGAACTCGGGCACCACCATCGATCTGAATTCGATTCCACTGGCCGCCATCGAACGCGTTGAAGTGCTGACCGACGGCGCCTCGGCCCTGTACGGCGCCGACGCGATTGCCGGCGTGATCAACTTCATCCTGAAAAAAGGCGCGGCGCCACTGGAACTGAACGCCAAGTATTCGCGTCCTGAAGAAAAAGGCGGCGCCAGCAACTCGTTCTCGATCAGCAAGGGCTTCGGCGATATCGACGACGATGGCTACAGCATCTTTGTGTCGGCCAGCCATGACGAACAAAAAGCGCTGAAAGCATCGCAGCGCAGCTTCGCACGCAGCGGCATCATCAATTTCAACGATCCAAAAACCGGCCAGGCGCTGCAGTTCATCAACGGCTCGTCGCGTTCGGCCCCGGCCAACGCCTCGCTGACCTACAAGCCTGGCTACGACGCCTCTGGCGCACCAAGCAAGCTCAATCCATACGCTTTGGCCAATGGTGGCAAATGCGCCGCCAGCAATATGGACTTCTATGGCGATGGCAACTGCTACTTCGATTCGCCATCGACGATCGAAATCAATCCTGAATCGAAACGCGACTCGCTGTTCAGCTCGGGTTCCATGAAACTGGGCAAGACCGGCTGGCAGGGTTTCTATGACCTGGCCTACACGGAAGCAAAAATCGTTTCAAGCATCGCACCCTACCCGGCCGACTTTTCGATCGCCAAAGGCTCGGCGCTGTACAACAAGTACATTTCGCCCAACCTGACGGCCGACCAGAACGCGAACGTCGATTCGGTTGCCGCTACCTACCGCCTGTCCGAAATGGGCAACCGCACCTACGATTACGGCACCAAGGCGACCCACCTTGTCGGCGGCGTGGAAGGCAGCGCATTCGGCTGGGACATCAATTCCGCCGTGACCTACTCGAAAAACAAGCAGACGCAGAAATACGTCAGCGGTTTCCCTTTGGCCAACCAGTTCAACGCGCAGGTCGACGCCGGCAATATCGATCCGTTCGCCTATCCGGTTGGCAGCATGCCTGACGCCATGCGCCAGGCACTGCTGGGTACCGGTTTCAGCGGCACCTACAACACGCAGACGGTGGAAATGAAGGGCATCGATGGCCGCGCATCGCGCGACGTGTTCAAGCTGCCAGGCGGCACGGCCATGCTGGGCGTGGGTGCCGACTACCGCAACACCTCGTACAAGGTGCGCCAGGCTGATGTGGCAAAAGAAGCGCAGATCCTGTTTGACAACCCGCAAGTCGACAGCGATTACTCGCGCGACAACGCCGGCGCCTATGCCGAGTTGATGATGCCTGTCACCAAGAAACTGGAACTGACCGGTTCGGTCCGCTACGACCAGATCAGCGCCATCGACAACAAACTGACCGGTGTCAAGGTCGGCAAGACGGAAGACGCTGCCACCTGGAAAATCAGCGGCAAATATTCGGCTACCCGCAACCTGATGTTCCGCGCCGCCGCCGGTACGGGCTTCCGCGCCGCCAGCATGCAGGAAATCGCCGGTCCGCTGGAAGACTGGGGCGTCACCGGTGGTAACTACCAGTGCCCGCTGACAGCGGCCAACGGCATGGCCGGCCATCCGCTGGCCGCCTACTGCAACAACGTGGGACGCCAGCAATTTGAAGCCTTCCAGGGCGGCAATCCTGACCTGAAGCCGGAAAAATCGAAGCAGTGGAGCATCGGCACCGTATTCGAACCGTTCGACAGCCTGTCGATGTCGTTCGACCTGTGGAACGTGGAAATCCGCGACCAGGTGACCTCGGTATCCGAAGGCCTGATCTTTGCCGATCCGGCCAAGTACGCTTCGCTGTTCACCACCAAGCACATCAGCTCGACGGGCCGCGACGTGCTGGCCATCAAACTGCTGCCAATTAACATCGGCAAGGTGGAAAACCGTGGTATCGACTACGACTTCACCCACAAGATGAAGTTGCTGGACGGCCGCCTGACCAGCCGCCTGTCGGGGACCTACCTGCTGCGTTCGCGCTACACCACGCCAGGCACCGATGACCAGTGGGAAACCAGCCTGAACCGTTACGGCTCGAACGACAAGGTCAGCTTCCGCAACATCATCAAAGCGACGACCTCGTATGAAACCGCGAAGTTCACGCATACCCTGAGCGCGAGCTACCGCAACGGCTACACCGACGTCAATCAAAGCGCGGATGATTGCGCCGTGATCGTCGCCGGCCAGCCAGGCGCCTGCTATGGCGTGCAACTGGAAGTACCGAGCTACACGACGTTCGACCTGCAAAGCGCTTACCGTCCGGTCAGCAATGTGGAAATCACGGCCGGCATCCTGAACATGTTCGACCGCAATCCACCGTTCACGCTGCGCAATACGGGTTCGCACCAGGTTGGCTACAACCCGGCGTACTCGAGCGCCCTGGGCCGCCAGTTCTACCTGAGCGGTTCCTACAAGTTCTAAGCTTTTATCAACGCTGAAAACTGAAAAGCCCGGAAGGCTCGACTGAGCCTTCCGGGCTTTTTTCATGCTGGCGCGATTACTCCTTGTCGCCCTGCAAGCGGCGCTGCTTCACCGCGGCCGCCAGATTTTCCAGCACCGCCACGCTGGCGCTCCAGTCGATGCAGCCGTCGGTGACCGACTGCCCGTAGACCAGTTCCTTGCCCGGCACCAGATCCTGGCGCCCCGCCACCAGGTGCGACTCGACCATTACGCCAACGATGCGCTCGTCGCCGCCCGCCACTTGCGCGGCGATGTCGGCACAGACGGGCACCTGGTTTTCCGGCTTTTTCGAGCTGTTCGCATGCGAGGCGTCGATCATCAGGCGCGACGCCAGGCCTTGCGCGGCGATCGCCTTGCAGGCTTCTTCCACGCTGGCCGCGTCGTAGTTCGGCGTCTTGCCGCCGCGCAGGATGATATGGCAGTCTTCATTGCCGTTGGTCGAGACGATGGCCGAGTGGCCGCCCTTGGTGACCGACAGAAAATGGTGCGGCTGCGAGGCGGCCTTGATCGCTTCGACGGCGATTTTCACATTGCCGTCGGTGCCGTTCTTGAAGCCGACCGGACAGGACAAGCCCGACGCCAGTTCGCGGTGCACCTGCGACTCGGTGGTGCGCGCGCCGATCGCGCCCCAGCTGATCAGGTCGGCGATATATTGCGGGCTGATCACGTCCAGAAATTCCGTGCCGGCCGGCAGGCCCAGTTCATTGATGTCGCGCAGCAGCTCGCGCGCCATGCGCAAGCCGTCGTTAATGCGGAAGCTGTTGTCCATGTACGGGTCATTGATCAGCCCCTTCCAGCCGACCGTGGTGCGCGGCTTTTCAAAGTACACACGCATGACGATTTCCAGTTCGCCGGCAAAGCGGGCACGCTCCTTGACCAGCAATCGCGCGTATTCCATCGCCGCCCTGGTGTCGTGGATCGAGCAGGGGCCGATGACCACCATCAGGCGGTCATCCTGGCCATGCAGGATGCGGTGCAGCGCCACGCGGGAATCGGCGGCCGTCCGGGAGGCGGCTTCCGAGCAGGCAAATTCGCGGATCAGGTGGGACGGCGGAGTCAATTCCTTCATTTCGCGAATACGCAAATCATCGGTGCGGGGCATTATTTTCTCCAAAATTTGAACAGGGGTAAAACATCCGGGTAAAAAAAAACCGCCATCGGTGGCGGTTTTTCAGAATGTGCTGGGATCTCGTTTTTTGCTGCTACGTGAACCGACCGCTACTCCACCGCCTTTGGGTTGGAATTGCTAAAGTAAAAATAGGCGGTAAAAAAGTGGCGAGCGAACATGCGAGTCATCCGTAAGTGATGAACGACTATAAACCCATACGGCAAAGCTTGGCAAGCATATTTGTCGGCAAAGCCGCGGATGGCTGTCGTTTCAGGCGGCAAAGTGGGCGAAAAACCGCGAAAAATTGCTTTAGGTAAGGTTTGCCTTCTGACACTTTTCCAGACTACGGCTGTGGCCGCCGTGGCAGACGCACCACATGTCACGCAATTTGCACAGGTCAAGCGGCGTACAACTGATACAGATCGAATCCCGGACAGGCGGCGCCACCGACACTCAAAGGCGCATCGACGGTTTTTCCCGTCCGACCTTTTCCGGAGAACAGCATGAGCTACAACCTGTCCGCACGTCCGCCTTTCCTCGCACCATCACTACCACCGCTGGGCCTGGCGCTGGCCAGCACCCTGTTTGCCCTGCCGGCGCTGGCGCAGGATGCCCCCAATGCCGCGCCGATCGCCCGGGTTGAAATCACCGGCTCGAACATCCGCCGCGCCGAGGCGGAAACGGCGTCGCCCGTGCAGACCCTGAACGCGGCCGATATCGAACGCTCGGGCAAGTCCAGCGTGGCCGAACTGCTGCAAACCCTGGCCGTCGACAACCAGGGCTCGGTGCCGACCACCTTTGGCGGCGGCTTTGCCTCGGGCGCGTCCGGCATATCGCTGCGCGGCCTGGGCACCTCGTCGACCCTGGTGCTGCTCAATGGCCGCCGGGTCGCGCCCTACGGCCTGGCCGACGATGGCCAGAAAGTGTTTGCCGACCTGAACATCATTCCGCTCGAAGCGGTGGAACGGGTGGAAATCCTCAAGGACGGCGCCTCGGCCATCTATGGCTCGGACGCGATCGCCGGCGTGGTCAACGTGATCCTGCGGCGCGACTTCCAGGGCACCACCGTACGCGGCAACTATGGCAAGACGAAGGACTGGGACGGACGCGATGCGCGCGCCGCCATCACGCACGGTTTTGGCGACCTCGACACCGACCGCTACAACGTGCTGCTGAATCTCGAATACAGCGAAAAAGCCGTGATCTGGCACCGCGACCGCGCCGGGCGCGGCGCGGTGGGCCGCAGCGACTTGCGCGACCTCGGCTTCAGCGCGCAGGAGTCCCTGAGCGGCGCCGGCGCCATCACCACCAACAACGCGGCCGGCAGCGCCGTCAACGGCAATGTGCGCAACCCGGCCACGCTCGACTATTACAACCGCGGCAACCTGGCCGGCGCCGGTTTTACCCGCCTCTTTCCCGGCGCCGCCTGCGGCAACTTCACCAATCACCCGCAGGGCGACCCGGGCGGCGGCTGCCTGACGGACCCCGCGCAACAATACGGCCAGATCCAGCCCAAGCAGAAGAACATCAATTTCTTCGGCCGCGGCACCTGGCAGCTGACGCCGGCCCTGCAGACCTATGCCGAGCTGAACCTTTACCACAGCGAATCGACCTCGAGCACCACCCCATCGGCCATCCACAGCTCGGTCGGCTATCCGGGCGGCCCGGTCAGCAATGCGGCCGTGGCGCTCGGTGCGGCCCACCCGGACAACCCGTATTTCGGCACGGCGGCGCGCATGCGCTACCTGGCCGCCGATGTCGGCCCGCGCGTGTCCGACATCGAATCGACCTTTTCGCGGTTTGTCGCCGGCATCAAGGGCACGGCCGCCGGCTGGGATATCGACAGCGCCCTGCTGTACTCGGAAAACAAGGTCTCCAACGACCGCAACGGCTATTTGCAGCGCGATGTCGCCTTTGCCCTGCTCAACCCCAGCGCGGCCAATGTGGCGGCCGCCAGCCTGAACCCGCGCTACGCCGCCCTGCCGCCCGGCAGCGTGTGGCGCATTGCCGAAAATGCCGGTCTCAATTCACCGGAACTGTATGGCGCGCTGTCGCCGACCATCTCGAACGACGCGCGCACGCGCATCGCGCAGATCGACTTCAAGGCCAGCCGCGCCATGGGCAAGCTGGCCGGCGGCGACATGGGCGTGGCGGTGGGCGCGGAGTTCCGGCATGAATCGACGCGCCTTGAGCCAACCGCCGGCACCGAGCGCGGCAATATCATCGGCCTCGGTTACTCCGCTTACCGTGGCAGCCGCCGCGCCTCGGCCGTCTATGCGGAAGTGCTGGCGCCGGTGCTGGCCAACCTGGAGTTGTCGGCCGCGCTGCGCGCCGACCATTTCTCCAGTCTCGGCAACTCCTATACCCCCAAGGTTGGCGCGAAATGGACGCCGGTGCGCCAGCTGGCGCTGCGCGGCACCTTTGCCAAGGGCTTCAGGGCGCCGAACGCGGCCGAAAACGGCGTCGGCGGCCTGGCCGCGTTTTCCACCGCATCCGACCCCGTTCGTTGTGCGCTGGGGGTGGAAGTGGCGTGCGATCCGGCCTCGATCGCCGTGATCACCTCGCCCAATCCCGACCTGGCGCCCGAGCGCTCACGCAGCTATTCGCTGGGCGCCGTGTGGGACCCGCTGCCGCGCACCAGCGTGTCGGTCGACCTGTGGCAGATCCGGCGCAAGAATGAAATCAACCAGGAGCAGACCGACGCCGCGATCGCCGCCGGCAACGTCGCGCGCGACCCGTCCACCGCCACCGGCATCCCCGGCGATCCGGGCGCCATCACGGCCGTGCTGGCCAGCTATGTCAATTCGGCGCAAACCAAGGTGCGCGGCGTCGATATCGACGCGCGCCAGCGCTTTGTGCTGGGCGGCGACATGGGCAACCTGGTCTTCGATGTGAAATGGACCCATCTGTTCAAATGGCTGCGCATCGAGCGCGACGGCTCAGAACGCGATTTCGCCGGCACCCATGGCAACTGCGACGTCTCGAACTGCATGGGCACACCCGACGACCGGGTCAACCTGGGCGCCACCTGGGAGCGGCGCAACTGGCGCGTGTCGGCCAACGTCAACTACCGCGCGCCGCTGGACAATGTGCTGTTCAAGAACGACCCCGACGGCTGCGCCACTCACTACGCCAATGGCAACGACGCACCGGGCGGCTGCCGCCTCGCCTCGTTTACAACAATCGACCTGACGGGGCGCTGGCTGGCCACGCCGCAGCTGGAAGTGTTTGCCTCGGTGCAGAACCTGTTCGACAAGGTCGCGCCGCTCGATCCGCTGACGTATGGCGCGACAGGCTACAACCCGCTCGATTATGCGGGTGCGGCGGGGCGGTTTATCAGTGCGGGGTTGAAGTATAAATTCTGAACATAAGGTAGGTCGGATTAGGCGCGCAGCGCCGTAATCCGACAACACCGCAAAGGCCAACAATGTTGTCGGGTTACGCGCTTGCGCGCTAACCCGACCTACGCACAACGTTACGCAGTGCCACCGACCGTAATGCCATCGAGCCTCAACGTCGGCTGCCCCACCCCCACCGGCACGCTCTGCCCTTCCTTGCCGCATACGCCCACGCCGGAGTCCAGGCGCATGTCGTTGCCGATCATGGAGACGCGGTTGAGCACGTCGGGGCCGTTGCCGATCAGGGTGGCGCCCTTGACCGGATAGCTGAGCTTGCCGTTCTCGATCATATAGGCTTCGCTGGCCGAAAACACGAACTTGCCGTTGGTGATATCGACTTGCCCACCGCCGAAATTGACGGCATATAAACCGTTTTTCACGGAGGCGAGGATTTCACCGGGATCCTTGTCGCCGCCGAGCATATAGGTATTGGTCATGCGCGGCATCGGCAGGTGGGCGAACGATTCGCGCCGCGCGTTGCCCGTCACCGGCATTTTCATCAGGCGCGCGTTCATGGTGTCCTGGATATAGCCTTTCAGGATGCCATCTTCGATCAGGGTGGTGCACTGCGTGGGGTTGCCCTCGTCGTCGATATTGAGCGAGCCGCGCCGGCCCTGCAGGGTGCCGTCATCGACCACGGTGACGCCCTTGGCCGCCACGCGCTCGCCGATGC
The DNA here is from genome assembly GCF_001677885.1 of Janthinobacterium psychrotolerans. GTDB lineage: Bacteria > Pseudomonadota > Gammaproteobacteria > Burkholderiales > Burkholderiaceae_D > Janthinobacterium > Janthinobacterium psychrotolerans. Next base: position 54,795 of record NZ_LOCQ01000050.1, read on the forward strand.
AGCCGGCAAAGGCGGACGAGCCCTTGCGGTTGAAATCGCCTTCCAGGCCATGGCCGATCGCTTCGTGCAGCAGGATGCCGGGCCAGCCCGGTCCCAGCACGATGGTCATCGGGCCGGCCGGCGCGGGCCGCGCTTCGAGGTTGACCAGGGCGGAGCTGACGGCCTCGCTCGCATATTGTTCCAGCACCGTGTCGGTGAAATAATCATAGCTGTAGCGCCCGCCGCCGCCGGCCGAACCGGTCTCGCGGCGGCCGTTCTGCTCGGCGATCACGGTCAGCGACACGCGCACCAGCGGGCGGATATCGGCCGCCAGCACGCCGTCGCTGCGCAGCACCAGCACCACGTCGTATTCACCGGCCAGGCCGGCCATCACCTGCACCACGCGCGGATCTTTGGCGCGCGCCATTTTTTCCACGCGCTCCAGCAGTTGCACCTTGGCCGTGGCGTCCAGCGAGGCCAGCGGATCGTTGGGCAGGTACAGCGAGCGGCCGCCCTGCGGCTGCATGCCGCCGGCGATCTTGACGCGGCCGGTGCCGGCCCTGGCGATCGTGCGCGTGGCCGCCGCCGCTTCCAGCAAGGCCCGCTCGGAAATCTCGTCGGAATACGAAAACGCCGTCTTGTCGCCCGACACGGCGCGCACGCCGACGCCCTGGTCGATGGAAAAACTGCCGGTCTTGACGATGCCTTCTTCCAGGCTCCAGCCTTCGCTGCGGGTCGACTGAAAATACAGGTCGGCGTAATCGACCTTGTGGCTGAACATCGTGCCCAGCGCCTTGAGCAGCTTGTCTTCGTCCAGGCCAAACGGCGTGAGCAGGATATCGCGCGCCACGGCCAGGCCGGACAGGTTCGGTTCGAATGGGATCATGGTCTTACCTCCAACACAATTACATGGTGCGATGCGCTAACGCAGGCAGCGACTCGCGTACACCGGCCAGAAATACCGGATCGATCTGTCCGCTCACCACGCCCTCGCCTTCGTCCAGCACCGCCTTGACTTCGCCCCAGGGGTCGATCAGCATGCTGTGGCCCCAAGTACGGCGGCCGTTCGGATGCGCGCCGCCCTGGGCCGAGGCCAGCACATAGCACTGGTTTTCGATCGCCCGCGCGCGCAGCAGCACTTCCCAGTGGGCGCGGCCGGTGGTATGGGTAAATGCGGCCGGCACCACGATCAGCGCACACTCGCCCAGCGCGCGGTACAGTTCCGGGAAACGCAGGTCGTAGCAGATCGACAGGCCGACTTTGCCCAAGGGCGTATCGACGCTGCGCACCTGGGCGCCGGCGACGATGGTGCGCGATTCATTATAGGACTCTGCGCCGCGCGTAAAGCCGAACAGGTGGATCTTGTCGTAGCGGCCGGCCGCCTCGCCTTGCGGGTCGTACACCAGGGTGGTGTTGAGCACCTTGCCCGCTTCGGGCGACACCAAAGGCAAGGTGCCGCCGATCAGCCAGACGCCGTGCTCGCGCGCCATCTGCGCCATGCCGTCCTGGATCGGACCGCTGCCGGGCTGTTCGGCGTGGCCCAGCTTGTCCGTTTCGTGCTGCCCCATGATGGCCCAGTATTCGGGCAGCACCACCAGCATCGCACCGTCGCTGGCGGCCTGCGCCACCAGGCGTTTGGCCGTGGCCAGGTTTTCCGTGATGGACGGCGTGGAAATCATCTGTATTGCGGCCACTGTGTGCATCGATACCCCCTTGTGTTCGACTATTGCGCCGCCGGCGCCGGCGTGGCGGCGGGTGCCAATTTGCCACCTTCGAGCTTGGTCACCACGGGCGACTTCCACGGTCCGGCGATCTGCATATGATAGGTCAGCGCCTTCATGACGGGCGCGCGCAGGAACAGTTGCGCGAGAAAACTGCCCAGGCCGATTACCGGGTTGACCGCCAGCGCATACACCAGCGGCCCGGTGCCGAGGTTAAATTCGGGGATCACCACTACATGCAGATTGGTGGTTTCGTTGGCGATATCGGCCGTGCCGTCCATCAGCACGGTGGCCGCCACGCCATGCATTTTCAGGTTGTCGGTGGTCACCACGCCGCGCTTGATGCTGGCGTTGGCCGTGATGCCGTCGAACGCCAGCCCTTCCGAAAACACATCGTGGAAATCGAGTTTCAGCAAACGCGGCAAGGCTTGCAGGCTCAGTACGCCCAGCAGCTTGGCCGCGCCCGGGTCCTGCTTGAGGAACTGGCCCGATTCGACGTTCATCTCGATCTGGCCCGACAGGCTGGGAATATCGAGCGAATACGGCAAGCCATTCCAGGCGATGTCGCCACTGAGCTTGCCCTTGCCACGGCGCACGGTGTCGGCAAAGCCGAAGCGGTCGAGCAGTTTGCCGGCGTCGACGATATCGAGGCCGAAACGCAGGCTGGTGGTGCTTTGCCCATCCTTGACCACCCATTTGCCGTTGCCGCTCAAGGCGCCGTCGGCATTGGCCAGCAGCAGCTTGCCAACGCGCCACTCGCGTCCGCTGGCGGCCATGGTGTTATACGCCTGCAACTCCAGCCGGCCGATCTGCTTGTTGAACAATTCGAAGCGCTCGGCCACGATATCGAGCGAAGGAATCGACTGGGCGCTGCTTTTACCCTCGAGCAGGCTTTTCACGTCATTGGCGGCCGACTCGGGAATGATCAGCGAGGACAGCCGCGCCGTCATCTTGCCCAGGCCCGACGGCGTTTCCAGCCAGGTCACATAACCCGACACCTGCCTGGCGTCGATATTGGCCTGCCACACATCTTTTTGATGGGTCGCGCCCACCACCACGTTTTCCAGCTTGCGCTCGCCCAGCATCAGTTCGCTGGCGCGCGCGGCCATCATGTCGGGCACCACGTACTGGGCGATATCGAGCCCGTCGTCATCGCCTGGCGAAGGTTCGGCTGATGCGCCGCCGCCGGCAATCGTACTGCCGGCGGCGATCCAGCTGTCGACGTCAAAACTTTTCAGGTTCACATTGAGCATCATGCCCGAGTCCGGTTCCGGCGCGGGGGTATTGACGCCGATGCCGCCACGCACCAGGCGCCACGGTTCCTTGCCCTGTTTCTGGCGCTGGTAGCGCGCGGCCAGGCCGGCGCCCAAAGCGATGCGGATCTCGTCGCTGCGCAGGCCGGCCGCGTTGGCGCCATTGCCGCTCAAGGTAAATTTGACGGGCATGCTGTCGCCGGCGGATTTTTTCAACGGCGCCGGAAAGTCCAGGCCCAGGCCCGTCAGGGGGCTGTCGACGCTGACCACCAGCTGATGGTCGCGCGCAGTGATCAGGCCGCTGTAGCGTGCGCTGCCGTTCAGATGTTTTGCCAGCCGCTGCACCACCGGCGTGGGGTAGGTCTTGCGCAGGCCGTCGACCGTCATCGTACCGGCCAGCTTGACCTGGATCGAATTGTCGGGCTGGCTGCCGCCCGAAATGGCCAGCGGCCCACCGAGCAAATTACCGTTCAGGCCATTGAGGTTGACGCCTTTTTCATTGAATTCGATCTTGCCCTGGGCGCCCAGCACGGGCGGCATGTCGTTGAACAGCACCACGTCGTTGCCGGCCAGCTGCAAGCCGCCCTGCACTTTCGCCTCCATCATGCGCTCGATCGGCAAATGCAGTTTCAGCGCCAGTCTGGCATTGCCGGTGGCCGTCGTCTCGTCCGTAAAATGATCGATCCAGGCCAGCACCGGGCTGGCGCTCACATACTTGAGCAATTCTTGCATGGGACCGGCCGCATTGCCTTCGATATCGAGCAGCGTGTCGAACACGGTCAGGTCGGGAATCACGGCTTTCACGTTGGCCAGCGCCACGCCACCGGTGGTGGCCGTGTCGGCGCGGATCTCCATGCGCGCGCGCTCGAACACGAAGCTGCCCTTGATTTTTTCCGCTTGCGGCCACAGCGGCGCCTTGCCGGCCAGCGGACCGGCTGCGGCATATTCGCCGGGCGCGTAGTTGAGCGTGCCATTGTCGATCTTGCCGGCCACGCGGAATTCGCCGCGGCTGCGTTGCGCGGCGGTGTCGGCCTTGAACGGAAAGTGTTCCAGTTCGCCGCGCAAACGCAAGGTGACGTCGCGCGCCACGCCGCCTTCGAGCGCGCCGGTCAGCCAGTGGCGCAGGTGCTCGGGGGTTTGCAGCGGCAGGTAGCGGCCGATGGTATTGATTTCAAAGTTATCCACGGTGCCGGTCAGGTCGACCTGGCCCAGGTTCTTGCCGTCGAGCGGCATGCGGTGGCTGCCGCGCAGGTTGGCGCGCAAGCCTTGCTGGTTGAACAGCAGCTGCGCCAGGTCGACCTGCAATATATTGTTGGCTTCGAAAGCCCAGCGTGCCTTCATCTGGAATTGTTCGAACGGCATCGCCGGCTCAAGCAGGTAGGATGGCAACTGCAGCACCAGGTCATGCGCATCGATGTCGATCTGGCCGCCCTGCTCGCTGGCGTCGATGGTGCCGCTGAGGTTGTCAAAGCCGGGAATCGCCGGCGCGCCAGCCAGTGCCGGTCTGCTCGCGGTTTTTTCCAGCGCCAGGCGCGCCGGCTGGGCGTTCAGGCCCAGTCCCAGCAGGCGGCCACGGATGCGGTAACTGCTGGCGCTGGCGATATCGCCCTGCCACTCGGCCGAAAAATCCTGCAGGCGGCCACGCGGCGCCAGCGCCGCCAGCTGTGCGCGCTGCGGCATGCTCAAGGGCAGTTTTTCGGCCAGCGCGGCCAAGGTCTGCAAGTCGAGCAGCCGCGCCGTGATCTGCGTTTGCGCCGGCTGGCGGCGGGTGGCGGCCACGTAGCGCTCGGACAAGGTGGTCGGCGGCAAGCTCAGGCCGTCGCGCGTTTCCAGCGCAAAATCGGCCAGCTCCACCTGGTGACCGTTGGTGCCGAAGGTGGGCTTGCCATCGGGCGCGGCGGCCGACAAGGTCTCCCTGGCCGAGACTCTTCCGCTCACGCTCAGCAGGTCAAGCGCGGGAATGTCCTTGCCGAGACGGGCCTGCACATCGCTCAGGCTGGCATCGGCCGTAAAGCCGGCCAGGCGCGCATGGTCCAGGTTCAGCCAGGCGCGCAGCGCGCCCTTGCCCTGGCTCAGTTCGAACGGATAATCGAGATAGGCGCGCCAAGCGGCCAGGTCGGCATTCTTCAGGTCGGCATACAGCTCGCCCTTCCACATCGACACATCGGAAATGCGCGTGCTGAAGGCCGGGTGGGTGAAGTGGGCGCGCACATCGACCGGCGCGGCCAGGCTGGCCGGCGGCGTCGCCTGCAGCCCGAGCCGGTGGCTGCGCCAGCGGTTGCGCAGCAACAGGTTGACCTGGTCCAGCGCCAGTTCGGGCGTGCCGCGCAATTCGTCGGTCCAGCGCAGCTTGCCGTCGCGGATGATCACGTCGTGCTGCGACAGCAGCCAGTCGGCGCCGCTGCCATCGCCTTTTTCCTTGTTATCGACCAGCACGCCGGCCACGTACAGGGCGCCATCCTTGCTGCGGCGCACGGCCAGGTCCGGGCGCGTGATTTCCAGGCGCTCGAAGCGCACCGAACCGAACACGCTCCACCACGATACCGTGGCCGAAATGCTCGGCACGCTCAGCGCCGGCCGTCCCGCCTGGTCGCGCAGGGTAACCTCGCCGAAGAACAGATTGGGCCGCAAGCCATGCCAGGAAGCATACACGCGCGCAATGCTGACGGGGTTGCCCAGCGCGCGGCTGGCGGCGCGCTCGATATCGCCTTTGTAGTAATCGATATTGGGCAGGATGGCGTAGCGCAGGAACAGGAACAGCACGGCGAAGGCGAAATACGCCAGTACCACCGCCTTGGCGGCAAAACCGAGCACATGGTGGGTGGCCAGGTTGGCCATGCGCCAGGCGGCACGCAGCCGCCGCCAGCGCAGGGCCAGCGGCACATGTTCTGTCGGGCTTGCTTCTGGCGGTTTTTGCATCGATAAGCTAATAAACTGGCCTGGCGTCAAATAATGGCAAAAATCGCCTGGTTTCCGGGGGTTGCCATGATCTTGGCGTCATCCCTGCGCTTGCGTCCGGGCGGCGCCTCCCTTACCATCGTCCGGGAGACTGCCGGGCAAACTGTGCAGGCGGCCCAATTTTACCGCATCCCCTGCTGTTCGCAGGCAAGCCCGGCGACAAAGTGCGTACTTTCGCCACGATAAACGATCAACACCATAGAAATCGCCACCATGAGCCATCCGTCCCTGACCTCCGCCTCGCGTTTTTACCAGCGCTGGCTTAACGCCGCCCCGGACCGCGCCGGCCAGGCCGCGCGCCTGGTGCAAGCGCCGCTTGACGGGCTCGACTTCGACGCCGAGCTGGCCCGGCTGGCCGGCGCCGCCACGCCGCCTTTGCCACTCGAGCGCGCCATGCGCCAGCTGCGCAACCTGCTGGTGTGCGGCCTGATCGCGCGCGACCTCGACGGCCAGGCCGACCTGCACGAGGTGGTCACCGCCATGACGCGGTTTGCCGACTTCGCGATTGTGCGCCACTGCGCCGCCATCATGGCCGAAATGGTGGCCGCGCACGGCATGCCGGTGGGCGAGGAATCGGGCCAGGAACAGGAACTGATGGTGCTGGCGATGGGCAAGCAGGGCGGCGGCGAACTGAACGTGTCATCGGACATCGACCTGATCTTCGTCTACCCCGAGGACGGCGACACGCAAGCGACCCAGCCGGGCCAGCGCGGCCTGTCGAATCACGAGTTTTTCATACGCATGGGCAAAAAGCTGATCGCCGCCCTGGCCGAGATCACGCAGGACGGTTTTACCTTCCGCGTCGACATGGCGCTGCGGCCGAACGGCAACTCGGGGCCGCTGGCCGCCAGCCTGGGCATGGTCGAGCAATACCTGATCGTGCAGGGCCGCGAATGGGAGCGCTATGCCTGGGTCAAGGCGCGCGCCGTTACCGGCAAGCCGGACGACATCGCCGCGCTCGACGCCATCGTGCGCCCCTTCGTGTTCCGCCGCTACCTGGACTTTGGCGTGATCGATGCGATCCGCAATATGCATGGCCAGATCCGCGCCGAGGTCAACCGCCAGGAGCGGCTGCACCCGGACCGCAGCAATAACGTCAAGCTGGGCCGTGGCGGCATCCGCGAAATCGAGTTCCTGGCGCAGGTGTTCCAGCTGATACGCGGCGGGCGCGACGCCGAGCTGCGCGAACGCTCCACGCGCGCCACCTTGCGCACGGTGGCCGACAAAGGCTACCTGGAGCCGCTGATTGTTGAAAAACTGCTGGCCTCCTACACCTTTTTGCGCAACCTGGAACACCGGCTGCAATACCTCGACGATGCGCAAACCCATACCCTGCCCGCCAGCGAGGACGACCGGTTGACCGTGGCGCGGATGATGGGCCTGCCCGATGCGGCCACCCTGCTGGCACGGCTCGAAGCGCACCGCGTGTTCGTGGCCGGCCAGTTCGACGAGATGTTCAGCGACAAGACCAGCGGCGCGCCGCCGGCCGATACCGGCCTCGATCCGCAGAGCTCGAACGACTGCGCCGCCTCGGACCAGCAGGAAGCCATCGAGGCACGCTTTGCCGCCCTCGGTTTCCATGAGCCGGCCGCCTGTGCGCGCCGGCTGCTGGCCACCTGGCAGGCGCCGCGCCTGCAGTCGCTGCCCGAAGCGAGCCGCGCGCGCCTGGTCGCGCTGGTCAATGCGGCCCTGCCCCTGATCACCGACTGCTCCATGTCGAACGGCAACGCCAGCCAGCTGGCCACCCTGGGCCGGCTGCTCGATTTCCTCGAAGCCATTGCGCGCCGTTCGGCCTACCTGTCGCTGCTGACCGAATACCCGCACACCCTGGAACGCGTGGTGCGCATGGTGTGCGCCAGCGGCTGGGCCGCCACCTTCCTGACGCAACACCCGATACTGCTCGATGAACTATTGGATGAGCGCATCCGCCACAGCGTGCCCGATCCGGCAGCCCTGGCGCAAGACCTGCAGCGCCAGCTCGACGACGCACCGGGCGACACCGAGCGGCAGATGGATATCTTGCGCGAAACCCATCATGCGCAGCTGTTCCAGTGCCTGGCGCAGGACCTGGCCGGCGACCTGAGCGTGGAAAAACTGGCCGACTACCTGTCACAGCTGGCCGACATCATCGTCGCCGCCACCGTGCAGGCGGTCTGGCAAACCTTGCCCACGCGCCACCGCGAGGTGCCGAAGTTCGCCGTCATCGCATATGGCAAGCTGGGCGGCAAGGAGCTAGGCTATGTCTCCGATCTCGACGTGATCTTTCTGTTCGATGACGACGACCAGGAAGCGCCGGGCCTGTACGCCAAGCTGGCGCAGCGCTTCATTACCTGGATGACCTCGCATACTTCGGCCGGCATCCTGTTCGATATCGATATCGCGCTGCGCCCCGATGGCGCGTCCGGCATGCTGGTGTCGAGCGTGCAGGCGTTCGAGCGCTACCAGAGCAGCGCGGCCTGGGTGTGGGAACACCAGGCGCTGACGCGGGCGCGCTTTTGCGCCGGCGACGTCAATATCGGCAAGCATTTCGAGCGCATCCGCAACACCATCCTGTGCAAGGAACGCCCGGAAAACGGCCCGCTGAAGGGCGAAGTGGTGGCCATGCGCAAACGCATGATCGACGCCCATCCGCCGCGCCCCGGCAGTTTCGACCTGAAGCAGGACCCCGGCGGCATGATCGATATCGAGTTCATGGTGCAATACCTGGTGCTGCAGCATGCGGCGCGGTATCCACAGCTGACCGCCAACTCGGGCAATATCGCCCTGCTGCGCCTGTGCGGCGAACTGGGGCTGATCGACGCCACCCTGGCCACCGGCGTGGCTGACGCCTACCGCGCGCTGCGCAAGCTGCAGCACCAGCTGCGTCTGCAAGGGCAGGACCTGGCGCGCGTGGCGCCCGAGCGCGTGCAAGCGCATGCCGACCAGGTGATGCATTTATGGCACACCATCTTTGCCAGCGTGATTGCGTAAATGAGGCAGCGGCGTATGATACGAACAGGCAACTCCACTTCCCAGTGCCGTACAGGCCGCGCCGGGGTTGCCCATCATCCCAGGAGACAGCAATGAATACATGTGTCAAAGCGGGCGTGCACGCCCTCCTCGCCGGCTTCATGGTCTGCGCCAGCGCGGCGGCATGGGCCGCGCCGAAAGGCACCGCAGACGAAGCGATCGCCATGACCAAGCGCGCCGTCGCCATGATCAAGTCCGACGGCAAGGAAAAAGCGTTTGCGGCGATTTCCGATCCGGCGAATACCAGCTTCCATGACCGCGACCTGTATATCTATGTGTATGACATGAATGGCGTCACCCTGGCACACGGCAACAATCCCAAGATGGTCGGCAAGAACCTGATCGACATGAAGGACAACGAGGGCAAGGCCGTGATCCGCGCGCTGATCGCCACCGCCGGCAGCAAGGAAGGACGCGGCTGGGTCGACTTCAAGTGGCCCAACCCGACCACCAAGGTGGTCGAGCAAAAATCGGGCTATATCGAACGGTCGACAATATGATCGTCGGCTCCGGCATCTACAAATAAGCCGCCCCCGCCGCCGCGCATGGCCATCGACTACCTGACACGGCTGAGCGGCGCGCGGCGCGACACCAAGGCCAATTTGCAGCTCGGCTGCGTGCTGGCGCTGGTGGCAGGCGCCGTCAATGCCGGCGGTTTCCTGGCCATCGGCGGCTATACCTCACACATGACGGGCATCGTCTCGGGCATGGCCGACGACCTGGCGCTGGGCAACATCACGCTGGCGCTGGCGGCCTGGGGCGCCTGGCTGGCGTTTGTCAGCGGCGCGGCCGTGACCGCCATCATGGTCAACTGGGGCCGCCGCCGGCGCCTGCACAGCCAGTTCGCCATGAGCTTGCTGCTCGAAGCGCTGCTGTTGCTGCTGTTCGGCTTGACGGGCAACTACCTGGCGGCCATGCCAAACGTGCTGGGCCCGGTCACCATCTTGCTGCTGTGCTTTGTGATGGGACTGCAAAACGCCATCATCACCAAGATCTCGGGTGCGGCCATCCGCACCACCCACGTGACAGGCTTGTCGACCGACATGGGCATTGAGGTGGGCAAGATGCTGTACTACAACCGCCGCCCGCTCGGGGCGCGCTCGGTGCGCGTCAACCGCGCCAAACTCGTCACCCACAGCCTGCTGATCAGCTGCTTTTTTACCGGCGGCGTGACCGGCGCGCTGGCCTTCAAGCATATCGGCTTTCCCGCCGCCACCATCATCCTGGCCTGCGTGCTGACCCTCTTGGCCGGCATGCCGGTGCTGCATGATGTGCGCCTGCTATGGCGTTTTTACCGGCGCCGGCTAGCGACGAAAAAAAACGCCTGAGTCGCGAGACCCAGGCGTTTTTGATGATTCAGCCGAAATTTACTTGGCGGCCATCAGCGCCACGGTGGTGTCGAGCATGCGGTTCGAGAAACCCCACTCATTGTCGTACCACGACGAGACTTTCACCAGGCGGCCCGACACTTTGGTCAGGGTCGAGTCGAAGTTCGACGAGGCCGGGTTGTGGTTGAAGTCGATCGATACCAGCGGTTCGGTCTGGTAGGTCAGGATGCCGGCCAGCGCGCCTTCGGAAGCGGCCTTCATCAGGGCGTTGACTTCTTCGACGGTGGTGTCGCGCTTGGCGATGAACGACAGGTCGACCAGCGACACGTTGATGGTCGGCACGCGGATCGCGAAACCGTCCAGCTTGCCGTTCAGCTCGGGCAGCACCAGGCCGACCGCGGCGGCGGCGCCGGTCTTGGTCGGGATCATGCTCATGGTGGCCGAACGGGCGCGGCGCAGGTCTTCATGCATCACGTCGCTCAATACCTGGTCGTTGGTGTAAGCGTGCACGGTGGTCATCAGGCCGGTTTCCAGGCCGATGGCGTCGTTCAGCGGCTTGACCAGCGGGGCCAGGCAGTTGGTGGTGCACGAGGCGTTCGAGATGACGGTGTCAGTCGACTTGAGCACGTCCTGGTTCACGCCGAACACGATGGTGGCGTCGACGTCCTTGCCGCCTGGCGCCGAGATGATGACTTTCTTGGCGCCGCCCTTCAGGTGAGCCGACGCTTTTTCCTTGGTGGTGAAGAAGCCGGTGCACTCGAGCACCACGTCCACGCCCAGTTCGCCCCATGGAATTTCAGCAGGATTGCGCTGCGCAAACACGCGGATCGGATCGCCGTTGACGATCATGTTGTCGCCTTCCACGGTCACGGTGCCCGGGAACTTGCCGTGCGCGGTGTCGTAGCGGGTCAGGTGGGCATTCGATTTGGCATCGCCCAGGTCGTTGATGGCAACGATCTGGATGTCCTGTTTCTTGCCGCCTTCGTAGAAAGCGCGCAACACATTACGGCCGATGCGGCCGTAGCCATTGATTGCAACTTTGATCGTCATACTCTGCTCCTGATTAAAAAAAAGGTACATAGCACAGCATCCGGCACGCAGCACCGGATGCCGCAAAATCGTCTTACCCGGCGATAACAGCCTTGACTTTCGCCACGACGTTCTCGACGGTGAAACCGAAATGCTTGAACAGCACGCCGGCCGGGGCCGACTCGCCGAAGGTATCGATACCCACCACGTCGCCTTCCAGGCCGACGTATTTGTACCAGAAGCTGGTCACGCCCGCTTCGATGGCCACGCGCGGCACGCCTTTGGTCAATACGCTGGCTTTGTAAGCTGCGTCCTGGCGGTCATACACGTCGGTCGACGGCATCGACACCACGCGCACGTTGATGCCTTCGGAGGCCAGCGCGCTGGCGGCGGCAACCGCCAGTTCCACTTCGGAACCGGTGGCGATCAGGATCGCCTTGGCGTCAGCCACGTCGTTGAGCACATAACCGCCGCGGAAGATGTTGGCGATCGTTTCATTGGACCGTTCCTGGTACGGCAGGTTCTGGCGCGAGAAGATCAGGGTCGACGGACCATCCTTGCGGCGCACTGCCGCGCCCCAGGCCACGGCCGATTCGACCGTGTCGCACGGACGCCAGTTGTCCAGGTTCGGGATCAAACGCATCGACGAGACGTGCTCGACCGACTGGTGGGTCGGACCGTCTTCGCCCAGGCCGATCGAGTCGTGGGTAAACACGAAGATCGAGCGCAGCTTCATCAGCGCAGCCATGCGCAGCGCGTTGCGGCTGTAGTCCGAGAACGTCAGGAAGGTGGCGCCGAACGGAATATAGCCGCCGTGCAGGGTGATGCCGTTCATGATGGCGCTCATGCCGAATTCGCGCACGCCATAGTTGACGTGGTTGCCCGGTTTGCCCGAACGCACGGGGATCGATTCTTTCCAGTTGGTCAGGTTCGAGCTGGTGAGATCAGCCGAGCCGCCCAAAAATTCCGGCAGCGACGACGCCAGCGCCTGGATCGCGTTCTGGCTGGCCTTGCGGGTGGCGATGTTTTCCTTTTTCTCGACGCAGGAAGCGATCGCTGCGGCCAGCGCGGTTTCAAACGCCTCTGGCAGGTCGCCCTTCATGCGGCGGCTCAACTCGGATGCTTGCTGCGGGAATTCGCGGCTGTAGGCAGCGAAACGCTCATTCCAGTCGTTTTCCAGCACGGCGCCTTGTTCTTTCGCGTCCCAGGCCGTGTACAGCTCGGCAGGAATCTCGAACGGGGCCGCATCCCAGCCGATGTATTCGCGCACGGCGGCGATTTCCTTGTCGCCCAGAGCGGCGCCATGGACCTTGTCGCCACCTTGCAGGTTCGGCGAACCCTTGCCGATGATGGTCTTGCAGCAGATCAGGGTCGGTTTCGATGCGGCCTTGGCGGCAGTGATGGCGGCGTCGACAGCGGCGACGTCATGGCCGTCGACGGCGCGGATCACGTTCCAGCCGTAGGCTTCGAAGCGGGCCGGGGTGTCGTCGGTGAACCAGCCTTCGACCTTGCCGTCGATCGAGATGCCGTTGTCGTCGTACAGGGCGATCAGCTTGTTCAGGCCCAGGGTGCCGGCCAGCGCGCACACTTCGTGCGAGATGCCTTCCATCAGGCAACCATCACCGACAAAAGCGTAGGTGTGGTGGTTGACGATGTCGTGGCCGGGTTTGTTGAATTCGGCGGCCAGCAGCTGTTCCGACAGCGCCATGCCGACGGCGTTGGCAATGCCCTGGCCCAGCGGGCCGGTGGTCGTTTCAATGCCGGGCGTGATATCGACTTCCGGGTGGCCCGGGGTTTTCGAATGCATCTGGCGGAAGGCCTTGATGTCGTCCATCGACAAGTCGTAGCCGGTCAGGTGCAGCAGGGAATAATGCAGCATCGAGCCGTGGCCGTTCGACAGCAGGAAGCGGTCGCGGTTCGGCCATTTCGGATTGCTCGGATTGTGGCGGTAGTGCCCACTCCACAGGGCAACTGCGATCTCGGCCATGCCCATCGGCATGCCAGGATGGCCGGAGTTGGCCTTTTGTACAGCGTCCATTGCCAGTGCGCGGATCGCATTGGCCATTTTGGTAGTCGGGAGCGTAGTTGTCATGGTGGTGTGGGTCAGTCGCGAGTTTGAGATTCGTTTGCAGCAGCGCGCACAAGCAGCAGGCCGCTTTTGTAGTCAACTATTTTACCAGACTGGGGGGCCGCAAATTAGAATTGCAGCGTACTGCCACGCCAACTCGCTATACTTTAGTGCCTGTTTATCCATCTTTTTTCCCGTTCAGGAATTGCATGCCACGTTTTTACTGCCCCCTGCCGCTCGTCCCCGGCACCACCATCGACCTGCCGGAAGCCGTCGCCCACCATATCGCCGTGGTGCGCCTGGCGCCCGGCGAACTGATCACCCTGTTCAATGGCGAGGGCGGCGAAGTGCAGGCCAGCATCGTGTCGGTCGCCAAGCGCAGCGTGACCGCTGCCGTACAGACGCATATTGCGTGCGAGGTGGAGCTGCCGTATGCCGTGACCCTGGCGCAAGCCCTGCCGGAAGCGTCCAAGATGGACTGGATCATCGAAAAGGCGATCGAACTGGGCGCGGCCGGCATCGTGCCGCTGGCGGCCCAGCGCTGCGTGGTGCGCTTGTCAAACGAGCGGGCCGAAAAGAAACTGGCCCACTGGCAGGGCATCATCGTCTCGGCCTCCGAGCAAAGCGGGCGCAACCGCCTGGCGCAGCTGGCGCCGCTACAGGAATTCCATGCATGGAGCCGCCAGCAGGACCCGCACCAGCGCATCATCCTGACGCCGCGCGCCGGGCAGTCACTGGCCAACTGGGCGCGCCACCAGCGGCCGCAGGCACTGACCCTGATGGTCGGGCCGGAAGGCGGGTTTACCGAGGCGGAAGAAACAGCGGCCGTCGCCGCCGGCGCCATCGGCCTGGCGATGGGACCGCGCATCTTGCGCACCGAGACGGCGGGACTGGCGGCGCTGGCGACCTTGAGCGCGCTGTGGGGCGGCATGTAGGCGATTTGTGACGCCGGCCATCAAAAAAGCTCTGTCAACACAAGCGGTGGGAACATCCTGAAAATTGCCGAGGCCTGACTGAACAGACCTATCGTTCCCGGAGCTCATCATGCATCCAGCCCAGTGGCAATGCTTCATCGCGCAGTTCGCGCAACTGTCGCAGCGCCAGCGTCATGTCCAGCACAGGTCTGCTGGGTGGTGCATCGCAACATGACGCCATCACGCTAATCGAGCCGACGGCGCGAGCGAACCTGCACGCTTGCCTGCCAGCGGTAATCGATCGCGACATCCTCCTGGTCAGCGATGGCCATCCGGCCTATCCCATTTTCGTCAGGGAAATTGGCATCCAGCACGAAACGGTCAACTTGCGTGCCGGCATCCCGTGCGCGGCACGGTCCACGTGCAGAACGTCAACGCCTATCACAGCCGCTTGCGTGGCTGGCTGCGAGCCTTCCACGGCGTGGCGACAGGCTACCTGCCGAACTGACTCGACTGGTGCCGGATACTCGACGCCAGGCGCATCTTGTCAGCGGAAAGCTTGCTCAGGGCCACCATGGGCACGTCTCCCCACTTGAAAGTGATATAGCCAAAAAAAACCGCCAGTTTGCGCTGGCGGTTTTGAGTTGCGCTTGCACATATGCATGTGCAAGGCAGATTCAAGCTTTATTAGAACTTGTAGTTGTACTCGGCGGTCAGTTTCACAGCGCGTGGCGAAGTGTAGCTGATGCCACGGCCGTACGTCGGGTTGACAGCATTGTTACCAGCAGCAACGTTGTATTGCTCATCAACAACTTGTACGGTCTGCTTGTTCATTACGTTGAAAACGTCCATCTTCAGCGTCAAACCTTTGATCATCGCTGGGCGATAAGCAACGTTGGCGTCAAAGCGGATATCCCAAGGCAGGTTGCCGTAGCTACCACGTTTTGCATCCTTGCCGTCGCAGAAGAAATACACGGAGCCGTAGTTAGGTGCATCGTCTGACAGGTTGTCCTTGTTGCCGAAGCAGCTGCGTGGACGACCCGAAGCGGCCAGTGCATTACCGCCAACACTCCACTCTGGGCTCAGCTCGTAGTAACCGAAGGCCTTGATCTGGTGTTCACGATCATTCGGCAGCAAGCCGTAGGCGCCTTCCATCAGCTCAGGCGTATCCCAGGTCGATGTTGCGGCCACGTCGGTCTGTGCATTGTCCGAACGGGTCTGACCTTCGGTGTTGCCCTTGCTACGCGACCAAGTGTAGTTCACACGGCCATACCAGCCGTTGCGGAATGGATGCTCAGCAAACAGATCGACGGCGGTGTAAGTACGTTTCGCCTTGTCGAAGCCCAGTTCATCAGCGGTCAGATGCACCAGGGTATATTTGCGGTCGCCATTGAAGTCAACACGGAAAGTATTGTCCTTGCCTGGATTGAACGTCACGCAGCCGAGGCCAGCCCAGTTCGACGTATCGACGTTGTTGCGGTCAGCCCAGCCTTGTACTGCACGGTCATCGCAATAGTCATCGATCGTTTGACGCAGCTGACGATAAGTGACTTTGGCGCCGAAGTTCAGGCTAGGCGAGAACGCTTTTTCAAAGCCCAGGGTCAGCTCATCCTGGTAGGTCGGCTTCAGATCGACGGCCGTAACGGTACGGTAATCTTTCTCCTGACCCAGTTCATTGTTGGTCGAGAATGCACCGGTCAATGGGTTCAGGCCCGTAGGACGACCGAACTGGTCAGTACCGGTGTACGTATAGTACTGGTAGGTGAACAGCGAACGGCTGGCGCCACGCACGGCCAGGTGGGTAGGGATCTGCACGGCGTAGCGACCGGCGCTACCGTACACTTTCATCGATGCGTCACCGTTCACGTCCCAGGCCGCAGCCAGACGTGGCGAGAACTGGTTCTTGATTTCCAGGAATTTCTGGCCATCACCGTTTTTGTTGGTGAAAGTCTCGTTACGCAGACCAACTGTCAGCAGCAGGTCTTTGGTTGCCTGGTAGCGGTCTTCGATGTACTGAGCCGATTGATCCGAAAACGCGTCGGTACGCGAATCGAACAGCTGTTCACGTACATAGTAACCCTGGGTACCGAAACCGCCACCACTGGCCGTCGAAACGCGATAGCCGCCACCGAAGTTCAGCGGGGTATTCGGGTTAGCGGCCTTGGCGTACGACCATTGGCCGCCGCCGCCCATCACGTCACCGGCATTGACCGACGACAGCTTGTTGTTGTCGAAGCCGCCGCGCAGTGTGTGCTGGCCGATCTTGTATTCCAGGTCGAAACGCGTCGACCTGACTTTGTTGCTGGCGTCGAGGGCCGCCACGGTGCCGCTCAGTACTTGCGGGCTGGAGTAGTTCAGGCCAGGAACGCGGTTGTTCGACGCAGCCACAACCTGGTACAGATTGGCCGGTGCGGTACCGATCGGATCGTATACGGAGGTGCTTGGCGTTTTGCTTTCACCATACAGTGCGGTCACGGTCAGGTTGTCGGTCAGGTTGCCCAGGTAGCGCAGGATCTGCGTTTCGGCGCCGACGGATGGCGAAAAGTCTTCGTTGTTCTTGTAATGCTGCTGGGCGGTTTTCACGCCGCGCTGGCTGGTCGAATAATCGTAGCCATACAGATTGCGATCAGTCTTGCCTTCATCACCGATCAGGCTCAACTCCAGACGATGATTGTCGGTGATGTTCCAGTCAAACTTGCCGAAGTAGCGGTTGATTTTGTCTTTATTGGTGACAAAACCGGTGGTGCTGTTCGATGCCGAGGTACGCGTGCCATTGACGCGTGACCAGTCGGTACCACGTGCTTCAGCCGACAGGAACATGAACAGCTTGTCCTGGATGATCGGACCGCCAACATAGGCGCCATAGATGCGCTCGGTCTTCGAATTTTCGGAGTTGCGGCGGTACAGGGTACCATCGGTTGCCGCATTTTCAGGCTTGCCGGTGACAGCGTACATGCTGTTTTTGTAGTCCGAACGCAGCGAATTTGGCTCAATGCTGGCGGTCGCGCCAAATTCCCAGTTGTTGGTACCGCTCTTGGTGGTGATGTTGACCACGCCACCGACCGAACGGCCAAACTCGGCGCCGAAGCCGCCGGTCAGGATCTGTGCCTGGGCGATCGCGCCAAACGGCAGTTCAGACGCGCCCAGCTGCGTCAATGGATTGGTGACAGGGAAACCGTTGATGTAGTACGCGTTCTCGGAAGCACCACCGCCGCCGAACGAGGCGCCGGCCGAATAACGGGAGTCGGCGCGGGTGGTGTTCGGTGCCAGCTGGATGATGGCCGCGACGCTTTGTGCGATCGGCAGGCGGGCCAGTTCCTTGGCGGTGAAGGTCGCGCCATTGTTCGAACTCGAGACGTCGATGCGATTGCGGCGACCCGTTACTTGAACGGCTTGCACGCCTGCGGTAGCGGTGGCAAACGAGGCATCTACACCTTGACCGACCAGGACGTCAACTTCGACGGTGTTGCTGACTTGACCGTCACGTACCAGTTCTACTTTGTAGTGGCCTGGTGGCAAGGCGGTAGCGAAATAGCGGCCGCTGGCATCCGGCACGACAGTACGCTTGGCACCGGTATCGGTATTGAGCAGGACAACCGTGCTGCCCGGCGCTGCCTCGACGTTACCGTAGATGTTACCGGAGGCATTCGATTGCGCCATCGCAACAGGCACGACTGCAGCGGTCAGGGCGGCGGTGCTGAACGCGAGGGACAGCGCGCGTACTAAAACAGTTTTTCTCAACATGTGGTTTCCTAATTATTTTATCCGCCCTTATAGGGCAGTTTTTGATAAATTGCGAGCACTAAATCATGTTCAATACGTTTTTGTTTCCGGCTTTAGTTTTTAAGTAAGTTGCTTTTCCATCCGTGCTGATAGCGCGGACTCCCCAAACGAATAAAACGTGCAAACCTTATTCGTTCAAGCAATACATAAAACCATAGCGTATAACTTAGTGTCAATAAGGAGCGAACATTTAGTGCATAGAAACAACAACGTGAAAAAAACCCGGGTTTTTCATTACCCGGATGACGCACCGAAATGGTGCATTGCAATAACAAACTTTTCCGCGTAAGCAAGGGCATTATTCTCATATAACAGGGAATCAGATGCTTTAAGATGGACAGTTTTTGCACCGCAACAGGGCAGTCGCCAGACATAAAAAAAGCGCCATCATGGCCACCGCTGGTCAGCCACGAAAAGGCTGCCAGCGTTGGCGCCATGAGGCGCGACAACATACAAGAGGAGTGATGCGGAGATGTTGCGAAAATACAACACCAAACAGTAGTGAATTTACCTGTCAAACATCTCAGCAAACAGGATTTATTTATTCATGCCGACGGCAAGCACTTGCTTGCGTGTTATCAGTTCACTTTGAAGCCGGCTAACTCGCTGCATTTCATTTTCCGTATTAACTTTAATCTCTTTGGCTACCGAATTATTATCAGACGCGAATTTTTCGGTAGCAGCCTTCCATGAATTGCTTTCTTCTGCCACACCCTTTTCAATCTGCTTCGCATTATTCCATATATTCTCATACACTTTGCTGATCAATACCGATGATTTCTTGAATTCCTCATTATTCATGAGCGGCAGGATGGATGAACTGATGGTTTTTTCAGGTGGCGCCACATTACGCAAATTGCTAACGAAACGATCGTAGCATTGGGTCCACGCGCCGATGGAAGCATTCACGGCGGCTATCTCCTCGTTGGTGGTCGAGCGCGCAGGAATGGCAGGACGGGTGCAGCCGAATTTTGCGTAGGCCGCGTTCGCGCCATCAAAGCTGGTGGTGTAATAGGCAATATCGGCACGGTGTGCCTGGCGTTGCTTCACTGCTGCCAATGAAGTAGCAGCCTCGGCACTGCCCTTGGCAGCGGCCTGCTTGAGCCAAAATTCCGCCTTGTCCGCATCCTCAACCGTTCCCTCGCCAAAACCGTACATTTCACCGAGTTGCCACTGCGCGCTGAAATTGCCTTCATGGGCCAGCTTATTAAAAATTTGAAATGCTTTGTAAAATTGTTTGTCATCCCAAAGTTTTTGCGCATCCTCAAGTTCGGCTGCTTGCACAAAGCCAAAACTTGTCAACAACAACATTGCCAGAGTGATCTTTTTCATGCTTCCTCCCAAATAGTTAATTACTGACGCAGCTAACTTCGCATAAACACTAATGCAGCAGAGTTAAAGCAGGTCACCATTGAAGCCAGGATAACGTTGCCACAACGAACAAGACTTTATTTTCAACTGCAACGCTTCACGTATAGTGCCATATATTTTTTTGCATCGGAAAAGCAAGTGATAAGACAAGAAAAACGTTGAAAAAAACTACAGATACCAGAACATCATGAAAAAAATGCTGCTCATCATTGTGGCAAAGGCCGGCCGCTGACAGCGCTGCCAAGCCGTCGCTGTGGCGCAGAGGGCAAACTGTTCTTGACGGAAAGGCCCTGTTGTGCGAACCGCTGTTAATAATGCCCTGCATGCGCATATGCACTATCGCGTTGCAATCAACGGGTAGCCGATGCCGTACCAGCGGCCGGGCCGGGCCGTTAACAGCGCCAGGCAAGCTGGCCAGGTAAACAGGTAAAATAGCGCCCTGATTCGCTGGTGATCGCACCGCGTCTCATGAACTCTCCGCTAACTACGGAGCCAAGCAATTTTCCAGATATTGACCATGCTGCGACTCAACGAAGTAAAACTCCCCCTCGAACACGACGAAGCGGCCCTACCCGCCGCCATCCTGGCGCGCCTGGCCATTCCCGCCGCCGACCTGCTCGGCTTTACCGTCTTCAAGCGCAGCTACGACGCGCGCAAGCGCAGCGCCGTGGTGCTGATCTATTCGCTGCACGTCGAGGTACGCAATGAAGCGTTTGTCCTGGCACGCCTGCCGCACGACATCCACCTGATGCCCGCGCCCGATACTGAATACAAGTTCGTCGCCGGTGGCGAACAATTGGCCGGCCATAGCCATGAAACGCGCCCGATCGTCATCGGCACCGGCCCGTGCGGACTGTTCGTGGCACTGATCCTGGCGCAAATGGGCCTGCGCCCCATCATCCTCGAGCGCGGCAAGCAGGTGCGCGAGCGCACCGTCGACACCTTCGGCTTCTGGCGCAAGCGCGAACTCAATCCGGAATCGAACGTGCAGTTCGGCGAAGGCGGCGCCGGTACCTTTTCCGACGGCAAGCTGTACAGCCAGATCAAGGATCCGAAACACTACGGCCGCAAGGTGCTGACCGAATTCGTCAAGGCCGGTGCACCCGAGGAAATCATGTATGTCAGCAAACCGCATATCGGCACCTTCCGCCTGGTGAAAATGGTGGAAGAAATGCGCGCCAATATCGAGCAGCTCGGAGGCGAATACCGTTTCGAGAGCAAGGTGGTCGATATCGATATCGTGCCCGGTGCGGACGGCGGCCAGGTACGCGGCGTGGTGCTGGCCAGCGGCGAGACCATCGCCAGCAACCACGTGGTGCTGGCGATCGGCCACAGCGCACGCGACACCTTCGAGATGCTGCACCGGCGCGGCGTGTATATCGAGGCAAAACCGTTCTCGATCGGCTTTCGCGTGGAACACCCGCAGTCGTTGATCGACAGCTGCCGCTTCGGCCCCAGCGCCGGCCACCCCATTCTCGGCGCCGCCGACTACAAGCTGGTGCATCACGCCAGCAATGGCCGCTCCGTGTACAGCTTCTGCATGTGCCCTGGCGGCACGGTGGTGGCGGCCGCGTCCGAGCCGGGCCGCCTGGTGACGAATGGCATGAGCCAGTATTCGCGCAACGAGCGCAACGCCAACAGCGCCATCGTGGTGGGCATCACCCCGGCCGACTACCCCGGCGATCCGCTGGCCGGCATCGCGCTGCAGCGCGAACTCGAAGAGCGCGCGTTCGCCTTGGGTGGCGGCAACTACGACGCGCCGGGCCAGCTGGTCGGCGATTTTGTCGCCGGACGCGCCTCGACGGAATTTGGCAGCGTGGTGCCGTCGTACAAGCCGGCCGTGCACCTGACCGACCTGGCGTCGGCCCTGCCCGAGTACGCGATCACGGCGCTGCGCGAAGCATTTCCGGCATTTAACAAGCAGATCAAGGGCTATTACAAGGCCGACGCCGTGCTGACGGGCGTGGAGACGCGCACTTCGTCGCCGATCCGCATCAAGCGCCGCGACGACGACCTGCAAAGCCTGAACACGCGCGGCCTGTTCCCGGCCGGCGAAGGCGCCGGCTATGCGGGTGGCATCCTGTCGGCGGCTGTCGACGGCATCAAGGTGGCCGAAGCGGTGGCGCTGGCGATCGCAGCCGCCAGGTAAGGCAAGCCGTCAGGCTGCCAGCGGCAGCCTGACATGAATGTGGCAGCCGGCCGCGCCGTCGACGGCGCGCACCTGGCCGCCCAGCTGCTGCACGATGGTGTGCACGATGTGCATGCCCAGGCCGGAGCCGCCCTTGCCGCGTTTGGTGGTAAAAAACGGTTCGAACATGTGTTCGCGCACGACGGGCGCCAGGCCAATGCCGTCGTCGCAAAATTCCAGCAGCAGCCAGGTTTTGCCATCCGCCGGCGCCTCCAGGCTGGCACGGATGGTGATTTTTCCCGGACCGCCGTCCGGGTAGCCGTGGCGGGCGCTGTTCATCAGCAGGTTCGACAGGATCTGCGACAGCTTGCCCGACGCCAGCCGCACCCGGCAGGTCGGATCGATCTCGATGCTCACCTGCAAGGCGCACTTGCGCAGTTCGGGGCTGTGCGCCGACACCAGCCCGTGCACGTAGTCGTACAGCACCAGGTCGGCCACGTATTCGCTGGCCTGGTCCACCGCCAGCTGCTTGAAATTGCCGATCAGTTCGGCCGCCCGCGTCAGGTTGCGCTCGACCAGCGCGGCCGCGCCCGTCAGCGCCTGGGCAATTTCGATCAGTTCGGTACGGCTGACTTTCGGCGCCGACAACATGCACACCAATTGATCGGCATAACTGCCCATGCTGGACGCCGCCGTCAGCGCCACGCCGATCGGGGTGTTCACTTCATGCGAGACGCCGGCCACCAGCGAGCCGAGCGCCGCCATCTGTTCCTGTTCCAGCAAGCTGGCCTGGGCCGCCAGCAGCGACTCGCCACGCTGGCGCACGGTTTCCTCGAGCTGGCGCGTACGCTCCTGGTGCTGCAGCTCGGCCGCGCCGCGCGCCGAGAAGATCGACAGCAGCAGCAGCGCCAGCAAGCGCTTGTCTTCGTCGATGGGGCGCGTGTCGATCGCCGACAGGATGCCCAGGGTGCACCCTTCGGTATCGACCAGCGGCATGCCGACATAGCTTTCGGCATGCATATCGGCCAGCATGGTGTCGAGCGGGAAACGGCGCTGGATGCCGCTGCCGTGAAAGCACATGTCCTGGCGGGTCACGTCCTGGCAAGGCGTGTGCTGCAGGCTGTATTCGATATTGTCGCGATAGCCCTCGCCGCCCCACAGGGCCAGGGTACGGATGGCTTCGGCGCCGTCCGCCTGTCGTACCAGGCGCCCGGCGATCACATAGCGCACATCGAGCGCTTCGGCCAGCTCGCGCACGAGGATGCGCAAAAAATCGTCGCCGCGCGCATGCGCCGTCGAGGCGGTGATCGAGCGCAGCGCCGCTTCGGCCAGGGTGCGCCGCTGCGCCTGGTCGAACAGGGGTTCTTGCGAATTGACATCAAACAGCGGAATACTCATGCATGCTCCTGCGCAGCCCGGCAATGGTCCTCCTCGCGGGCCAGCGAAGGCGGACCCTCGCTGATTGTACCCCTGGATATTGTTGAATAATACAGACGTACGGAAATTTTTAGGTTATGTCACCCAATACGGTGGGAACGCGCCGCAGTTGCTGAGGTCTAACTGATCAGGTATTTCCTTCCAGGAGCCGATCATGGACACCGCCCAGTGGCAACGCCTATCACAGCCCGCTGCGCGGCTGGCTGCGTGCCTTTCATGGCGTCGCCACGCGCTACCTGCCCAACTACCTGGGCTGGCGCTGGATCCTGGACGCCAAAAGAATATTGTCCCCCGAAAGCTTGCTCAGGGCTACTTTGGGGACGTTCCCACATTTGCTGGTGACATAGCCAATTTTTATAGCCAGCCGGAGCGCTTGAACAGGTAATACATATAGCCGCAGGCGCCGCACATCACGGCCACGGCGGCCGGATAGCCATATTGCCAGTCCAGTTCCGGCATGAACTTGAAGTTCATGCCCCAGATGCCGGCAAACGCGGTAAACACGGCAAAGATGGCCGCCCAGGCCGCCAGTTGCTTGTTCACTTCGCTCTCGTCGATGGCCACCATCGACAAATTTACCTGGATCGCCGTGCTGATGGTGTCGCGGATCGAGTCGAGCGTGGCGTTGATGCGCGCCAGATGGTCGTGGACGTCGCGGAAATATTCCTGCGTGTCGTGTGCCAGCGGTGGCACCCTGCCGCCATGCAATTTGCCGACCGCTTCCATCAGCGGCCCCACCACATGGCGCAGCACCATGACCTTGCGCTTCAACTGGTACAGCCGCTCGATATTGACGCGCTCGGTGCCGGAGTCGAACATGCGGTCTTCGATCGCCTCCAGTTCCGATTCCAGCGCGTCGAGCACGGGAAAATAGCGGTCGACGACGGCGTCCATCAGCGCATACAGGACGAAGGCCGAGCCCTGGCGCAGCAGGTGCGGTTCGCGTTCGGCGCGCGCCCGTACGCCGAGGAAACCTTGCGAGCAGTTGGTGCGCGACGACAGCACGTAATTGGCGCCGACAAACACATCGACTTCGCCCAGCACCAGCTCGTCGCCGACCATTTCCACGGTTTTTACGACCGCAAACAGCGAGTCGCCATATTCTTCGATCTTCGGGCGCTGATGGCCGCGCTGCGCGTCTTCCACCGCCAGTTCATGCAGGGAAAACTCATGCTGCATCTGTTTCAATTCGTCCGGCGTGGCGTCGAGCAGGGCGACCCACACGAAGCAGTCGGGCCGCTCCACGTAATCGCTGATATCGTCGATCGGCAAGTCGGCCAGTTTCTTGCCATCCTGGTAGGCCACACAGTTAATCAGCATACAATTCCACAGTTCAAGTTGACGCCGGACGACACAGTCCGGCAGGCGCCAGCTTACCCTATTGTTCGCGCTATGTTGTGGCGTGTATGGAAACAGGCGGGAAGGAAAGCGGGCGGAGCAGAACGCCCCGCCCGGAAGGAACAGTTGCTACCGCAATCAGTCTTCCTTGGCGCCGTCGATGCCCAGTTCGGCGATCTTGCGGGTGATGGTGTTGCGGCCGATGCCCAGGCGCACGGCGGCGTCATTCTTGCGGCCGTGCGTATGCTTGAGCGCGGTCTTGATCAGGGCCGACTCGAACTGGCGTCCCAGCACGGCCATCACTTCCTGCTGGCCGGCGCCCAGCATGCCGGCCGCCTGCAGTTCCAGCAGCCCGATCCAGCCCGGTGGCGCGCCGTTGACGGGCACGGCGGCATCGAACACCTGGCCGCCGTGCGGCGCGCTGGCCGCTGGCTCGCCCTGCGCCTGCGGCGGCGCCGGCGCATTGACCATGCCGGTCGACTCGCCCTGCCCCTGCGTCAGCTCCAGCGGCAAGTCCTTGATTTCCACCGTCTGGCCTGGCGCCATCACGGTAATCCAGTTGCACAGGTTTTCCAGCTGGCGCACGTTGCCGGGCAAGTCGAGGCTGCTGAGGAACTGCATGGTCGGCTCGCTCATGCGTTTCGCTTCCACGCCGAGCTGGCGCGCGCTCTGCACCAGGAAGTGACGCACCAGAATGGGGATGTCCTCGCGCCGCTCCCTCAAACTGGGCAGGCGCAGGCGGATCACGTTCAGGCGGTGATACAAGTCTTCGCGGAACAGGCCGTCGCGCACGCGCTGCTCGAGGTTCTGGTGCGTGGCGGTAATCACACGCACATTGGCCTTCATCGGCTGATGGCCGCCGACGCGGTAAAAATGCCCGTCCGACAGCACCCGCAGCAGGCGCGTCTGCAGGTCGAACGGCATGTCGCCGATCTCGTCCAGGAACAGGGTGCCGTTTTCGGCCTGCTCGAAGCGGCCGCGCCGCGTCGTCTGCGCGCCCGTAAAGGCGCCGCGTTCATGGCCGAACAGTTCCGATTCAAGCAGGTCCTTCGGAATCGCCGCCGTGTTCAGGGCAATGAACGGCTGGGCCGCGCGCGGACTGTGCTTGTGCAGCGCGCGCGCCACCAGTTCCTTGCCGGAACCGGATTCGCCGGTAATCAACACCGTGACGTTCGATTGCGACAAACGGCCGATGGCACGAAACACTTCCTGCATCGCCGGCGCCTGGCCGAGGATTTCCGGCGTTTCCGACGGCCCCGACTCGACGCTGGTCTCGCGCAGGCTTTCTTCGAGCGCGCGGCGTATCAGTTCGACCGCCTTGTCGATGTCGAAGGGCTTGGCCAGGTATTCGAAGGCGCCGCCCTGGAAGGCGGCGACGGCCGAATCGAGGTCGGAAAAGGCGGTAATGATAATGACCGGCAAGCCGGGAAAGCGCGTCTTGACCATTTGCAGCAGGTCGAGTCCCGAGGCACCCGGCATGCGGATGTCGGACACCAGCACCTGCGGCGTATCGAACTCGAGCGCGGCAATGGCGTCGCGCGCATTGGCAAAGCTCTTGGTGGCCAGGTTTTCACGGGCCAGGGCTTTTTCCAGCACCCAGCGGATTGATTCGTCGTCGTCAACTATCCAGATTGGCTTCATTAGTGTGTGCGTCCCGCAATGGATTTCATGAGTGGGATACGACGGCAGGTGCTTCCCACGCTTATGGCAAAGGCAAAACAATCCTGAAATCGGTATATCCAGGCCGGCTTTCGCATTCGATCACGCCCAGGTGCTGTTGCACGAAGGTCTGTGCCAAGGTCAGTCCCAATCCGCTGCCGCCTTCCCGTCCCGACACCAGCGGGTAGAAAATCCGGTCACGGATCTGGGGTGCGATGCCCGGTCCATTGTCAATGATATGCAAGTCTAATGCCAGGCCGTAACGGACCTTCGCCAGGGTCACCTGGCGCGCCACGCGGGTCTTGAAAATCAGTTCGGCGTCGCCCGCTTCGATGCGGTCGGACAAGGCTTGCGCCGCGTTGTGGGCGATGTTCAATACGGTCTGGATCAGCTGCTCCTTGTCGCCGCGGAACTCGGGAATCGAGGCGTCGTAGTCGCGCGAGATGGTCAGGCCGCTGGGAAACTCGGCCAGGATCAGGCTGCGCACGCGCTCGCACACCTCGTGGATATTGACGTCGCCGACGATGTGCGGGCGGCGGTGCGGCGCCAGCAGGCGGTCGACCAGGGTCTGCAGCCGGTCCGCTTCCTTGATGATGACCTGCGTGTATTCGCGCAGTTCACTGAGGTGCAGCGCCGGCAGTTCCAGTTCCAGCAGCTGGGCCGCGCCGCGGATGCCGCCCAGCGGATTCTTGATTTCGTGCGCCAGGTTGCGAATCAGCTCCTTGTTGACCTGGCTCTGGTCGAGGATGCGCTCCTCGCGGTCCAGCTTCAACTGCTGCACGTTCTCGCGCAATTCGATCAGGATGCTGTCCTCGGGACCATCGAGCGCACTGATGATGCTGTGCACGCGCAAGGGGTCGCGCCCCAGGCGCTCGAGGCTCAGGTCCTGGCGCAGGTCGGAAAACTTGTGTTCGCGGGCCTGGGCGCAGATGCCGGCCAGCTCGTCCGGGTTGGAGAACAGGGCCGTCAGCTTTTGCCGCGACAGCGCTTTGAGCGAGCTTTCCAGCAGGTTTTCCGCCGCCGCGTTGGCGTAGCTGATGCGGCCCTCGTGGTCCAGCACGATCACGGCCGAGGCCAGCAGGTCGAGTCCGGCCAGGTGCGGCGGACGGAACGCAGGGGGGTGGGAATCGGTCATCGGATATTCGCAATCTCTCGTTTCAAGGCCTCGACGTTTTGCTGCGTCCGGCTGAGGTTGTCTTTCAATTGGGCCACCCGCTCCTGGTACTTGGCATAGTTGCGCTCGTTACCCTGGCGTTCAGGCTGGCCCTGGTTGAATTCCTGGCGCTGCGCGGCCAGCTTCTGCTCTTCGCTGCGCAGCTCGTCCTGCAGGATCTGGCGCCGGTCCAGGTCGCGCGCGCGCTGCTCGGCACCGTCGACGCGGGGAAAGTTGCCCGTGCCACTCGCAGGCGCCGCAGCGGCCGGCGGCAATGCCGTCCTGGCGGCGGGCGCGGCCACCGGTGCGCTGCGGCGCGGCGGTTCGCTCATGGCGCCGGGCAGATCGAGCAGCTTGCAGGCCGCGTTTTCGCGCTTGTCGGTATACGTTTTATGGCCCCCGGCGTCGCTGCACACATACAATTGTGCATGCGCCTGGCTGGCGGCGCCCAGCAGGGCCGCCGCCAGCGCCATCCTGTAATGCTTGTTCACGTTCCACTCCTGTCAGCTCTCACGGTACCGGGCCGACTATACAACATCGCAGTGGCGCGATTCATAAAAAAACGCGGGCAAGACCGATCGCCTCACCCGCGTTTCTGTTGATGCCGGCATACAAGCCGGCATGACGCCCGCTTACAGCGAGTAGTACATGTCGAACTCGGCAGGGTGCGTGGTCATGCGCATGCGCTGCACGTCCTGCATTTTCAGTTCCAGGTAGGCATCGATCATCGAATCGCTGAATACGCCGCCACGGGTCAGGAACTCGCGGTCCTTGTCCAGGGCGTCCAGGGCTTCTTCCAGCGACGCGCAGACGGTAGGGATCAGTGCATCTTCCTCAGGCGGCAGATGGTACAGATCTTTCGAGGCGGCTTCGCCCGGATGGATCTTGTTGGCAACACCGTCCAGGCCGGCCATCAGCAGTGCGGCGAAGCACAGGTATGGGTTGGCCAGTGGATCCGGGAAACGTGCTTCGACGCGGCGGCCTTTTGGATTGGCGACGTGCGGAATACGGATCGAGGCGGAACGGTTCTTCGCCGAGTACGCCAGTTTCACCGGTGCTTCGTAGCCTGGCACCAGGCGCTTGTACGAGTTGGTGCCCGGGTTGGTGATCGCGTTCAGGGCCTTGGCGTGCTTGATGATGCCGCCGATGTAGTACAGGGCGAAATCGGACAGACCGGCATAGCCGTCGCCGGCGAACAGGTTCTTGCCGTCTTTCCATACCGACTGGTGCACGTGCATGCCCGAACCGTTGTCGCCAACGATCGGTTTCGGCATGAAGGTGGCGGTCTTGCCATAGCTGTGCGCCACGTTCCAGACCACGTATTTCAGGTTTTGCGTCCAGTCGGCGCGCTCGACCAGGGTCGAGAACTTGGTGCCGATTTCGTTCTGGCCGGCGCCGGCGACTTCATGGTGGTGCACTTCGACCGGGATGCCCAGGGATTCGAGGATCAGGCACATTTCCGAACGCATGTCCTGGAAGCTGTCCACTGGTGGCACCGGGAAGTAACCGCCCTTGACGGTCGGACGGTGGCCGCTGTTGCCGCCTTCGATGTCCTTGCCGGTCGACCACGAACCTTCGTCCGAACCGATCTTGACGAAGCAGCCCGACATGTCGATTTTCCAGCGCACGCTGTCGAAGATGAAGAATTCCGGCTCCGGGCCGAAGTAGGCGGTGTCGCCCATGCCCGACGATTTCAGGTAGGCTTCGGCGCGTTTCGCGATCGAGCGCGGGTCGCGGTCATAGCCCTTGCCGTCCGACGGTTCGATCACGTCGCACTGCATGAACAGCGTGGTTTCTTCCATGAACGGGTCGATATTGGCGGTGCTTGGATCCGGCAGCAAAATCATGTCGGACGCTTCAATGCCCTTCCAGCCAGCGATCGAGGAGCCGTCAAAGGCGTGGCCCGATTCGAATTTGTCCATGTCGAAGTGCGACACGGGCACCGTTACGTGCTGCTCTTTACCACGGGTGTCGGCAAAGCGGAAATCAACGAATTTGACTTCGTTCTCTTCTACCATCTTCAAGACTTCTGCGGCTGTCATTGCCATGCGTATCTCCTAAATGAATGTGGGGTGAGCCGACCTGAATGCGTCCGGGCTGATGAAGCGAAGCAAAGATTGCGTGCCACCAAAACTCACAGGAATCATAGCAGATTCCATGCCAGCTTTTAAGTAGTAGTCACCGGCACTGGCAAAGCATGGCTATCCCCGTAAAAGCTTCAACGACGTTATTTTTTAAGTCCGTCTTGCGCCAAATCAAAAATGCACCATGCAAGTGCGCAAAACAAATAATGCACCATTTTGCAGCGTTTATTTGAAAACCATGGAAAATGCACGCTGATGGTGCACTGCCCGCTGTCGGTTGCGGTGCGCCATCGCCGCACTATAATTGCTCACATCGCCGTCCCCACCGATTCCCACACAGGAGCACATCATGAGCACCGCCGCCGACATCCTGAACCTTGCCCGCAGCCGCGCCAACGAGGGCACGCCATATGCGGGCGCCGTCACGCCACAGGAAGCCTATGAGCTGTTGCAGCGCGATCCCGCCGTCAAGCTGATCGACGTGCGCACCAATGCCGAGCGCGACTGGGTCGGCCGGGTCGATATCGCCGATACCCAGCATGGCGCGGTGCAGTGGGCCACCTATCCGGGCGGCGTGCCCAATCCCGACTTCATGCAGCAACTGGCCAGCCAGGCCGGCCAGGACCAGGTGCTGCTGTTCCTGTGCCGCTCCGGCGTGCGCTCGCGCCACGCGGCCAAGCTGGCCACCGAACATGGCTACGCAAACTGTTATGACATCCTGGAAGGTTTTGAAGGCGACAAGGACGCCGATGGCCACCGCAAGGCAATCGGCGGCTGGTGCAAGGCCGGCCTGCCCTGGCTGGGGGCCTGAAGCCGCTGTTAATAACAGCGCAACAGCGCCAATTCTCCTCGCCCACCGGAACGCGCGGCCGCGCTGGTCGGGCAAGCTGTCGCTTACTCTGGTATAGCCTCGGTCGCGTGCTCGCCCATCAGGCTCAGGATGCGCTTGCGCACGAAATTGATATGGCTGCGCAAGCCGTACAGTCCATCGGCAAACGACAGCGGTATCGAGATCTGGTTGACCATCTCTTCGATCTCGTCCAGGCGCTGCAATTGTTCCGCATACACCTGCGCGCGGCGCTGCCCCGGCACGTCTTCCAGCGCCTGCTCCACCGTGCGCAGCTGGCCGTACCAGCGGTACACGCGCGAGCGGATGCGCCACACATACAGCGGCGGCACCACGCGCGACAGCGGCAAGATCAGCGCACCCAGCGCCACCACGAGCACCCACATGCGGTCAAAAAAATTGGCCAGCCAGAAGCTCATGTAGCGCTGCAGCACCGGTGCGCCATCCTTGTAGAATTTCAGCGCTTCGGGCGCCACCGGAATTTCCGTGTAGCGCGCCGACGGAAACTGGCCCTGCTGCTGGAACCAGCCGGTGCCGCCATGGATGCTTGCGGCCGCCTGCACGAACAAGTCGACCAGCGCCGGATGCAAGTCCTCACGCGCCACCAGGGTGGCGGTCGGCGCGATCAGGTGATAATCCTGCGCCGGGATATTGCGCCCCAGGTCGACAATGCCGCGCGGCAGCACCACATGCGTCAGGAAAGGCAGGCGCCGCGTGTACGCCTCGGCCTGCGAAAAATCGAACAGCCGGATGCCCGGCGTTTGCAGCAGCATCTGGATCAGCGGCGCTTCCGGCGCCGAGCTGAACACCAGGCCGTCGATGCGCCCTTCCAGCAGTTCCACCGTGGCCGGCGTGTTTTGCAGCGCGCTGACCGTCAGTTCATTCGGCTCGACGCCATTGACAGCCAGCAGTTGCCGGAACAGGCCCGGCACGCCCGTGCCCTCCGGCCCGAGGTTGATCTTCATGCCGCGCAATTGCGTCAGCTCCGTGACCGCCTTATCCTCGCGCAGGAACAGCCAGACCGGTTCTGTAAACAGGCTGCCCAGGGAAATCAGGCCGTGGCGTTCGGCATCGGCGTGTTCGGTCGAGCCGCTTTGCACGAAGGCGATATCGGTGGTGCCGCTGTTTAAGCGCTGCAGGTTTTCCTGCGACCCCAGCGAAGGCTGCAAGCCGACCTTGACGCCGTGCCTGGCCAGGGTGGCCGCATACTTTTTGCCGAACTCTTCGTAAGCGCTGTTGTCCTGCCCGGTGGACAGTCGCACCTGGCGCGGCGGCGCCGGATCGACCAGCCAGTAGGCCAGCGCGCAGACGGCTGCGATCAGCAGCAAGGTGGGGCCGGCGGCGGCGAGAAAGTCGCGTATGGAAAAACGGCTGAACGCGAGGATTTTGGACATATGGTGGCGCATGGGTTTCATGGGGGGCTACCATGCCAAGAAATGGACGACTATGCAAGCGGCTTTCGCGTGCGCTACATTGGCAGTCCTGCCATCTGTACGGAGCCATACATGTTGCATATCCTCGGCAAAGCCGCCTCGATCAATGTCCGCAAGGTGTTGTGGACCTGCGAAGAACTGCACCTGCCCTACGAACGCGAAGACTGGGGCAGCGGCTTTCGCACCACCCACGACCCGGCGTTCCTGGCGCTCAATCCCAACGCGATGGTGCCGGTGCTGCGCGACGGCGAACTGGTGCTGTGGGAATCGAACACCATCTGCCGCTACCTGTGTGCGCGCGAAGGCCGCGACGACCTGCTGCCGGTGGACCCGCGAGGGCGCGCCGAAGTGGAAAAATGGATGGACTGGCAGATGGGCGAGCTGAACAATTCATGGCGCTATGCCTTCATGTCGCTGGTGCGCCAGAGTCCGGCGCACCAGGACGCGACGCAGCTGGCGGCCGGCATTGCAGGCTGGAACGCCATGATGGGCGTGCTGGAACAGCAGCTGCAGCGCACCGGCGCGCATGTCTGCGGCGAGCGCTTCACCGTGGCCGATATCGTGCTGGGCCTGTCCGTCAAGCGCTGGCTGATGGCGCCGCTGCCGCATCCCGACTACCCTGCGATCGCCGCCTATCATGCGCGCCTGGCGCACAAGACGGCGGCGTTCGCAGGCTAATTGAGAGACTGTTTGACCGGCAGTTTGTCGGCCTGTTTGACGGGCTGCTTGTCCGCCTGTTTGACCGGCGGTTTGGCTGGCTGCTTGTCCGCCTGTTTGACCGGTTGTTTGACCGGCGGCTTGGCAGCCGGCGTGACTGGCGGCGTGACCGGCGGTTTGAGCGCAGCACGGACCGGCGCATCCGGATCGATCAGCGGCATCAGGCTGGGCGCCAGCGACACCAGCAACTGCACCGGCAAGGCGCTGGTGAAGTCGTAGTTTTTCGACTCCGGCCCACGCACATAGGCCGTCATGCTGCCATAGAAGCGTTCGCCGATATTGAACACGAACGTGGCCGAGCGGTTCACGTAGCGCGACTCGATCAGGCGGCCGCCGGCGCCATACACGTCGAAGCGCTGGTCGCCGGTACCGGTCTTGCCGCCGACCGGAATCGGCTCGCCGTCGGCGCCTATGAAGGCGGTTTTCGCGCGCTTGGCGGTGCCGTCCGAGACCACCGCGCGGATCGCCTTGGCCACCGCGCGCGCCACGTCCGGCGACAGCACCTGTTCGGCCTTCACGTTGGCAGCGCGCTTGACCATGGTGTCATACGGCGTGTTGGCGGCAAAATGCATGGAATCGATGCGCACGCTCGGTTTGCGCACGCCGTCGTTGATGATAATGCCCATCAACTCGGCCAGCGAAGCGGGACGGTCGGCCGAGGCGCCCAGGGTGGTGGCAAACGACGGCACCAGGGAATCAAACGGATAACCCATCTTTTTCCACTGGCGATGAATTTCCAGAAATCCTTCGACTTCCAGCAAGTCGGCGATGCGGCGGTCCTGGGCATGCTTGCGGTGCGTGTTGAACAGCCATTTGTAGACTTCCTGGCGCTGCTTTTCGCTGGCCGCCACCATCTGCGACAAGGTCGCGCCCGGGTTCTGGCGCAGGAAAGCCACCATCCACAATTCGAGCGGATGCACATTGGCCAGGTAGCCGCGGTCGGCCAGCGACCAGTTCTCCATCGCATACTGGTCGTACAGCTTCGCCGCGCGCTCGGGCGGCACTTCGTTTTGCGACGTCAGGTTGACGTTCAGGAAGTCGGCGAACTCGGCGCGCGTGCCCTTCGGATTGACGGTGCGGTAGATATTGGCCAGGCGCACCGGCGTTGGCCGTATGCTGGCCAGCAAGACCTTTTCCTGTTCGTCGACGCTCTTGCCGCGGTACTTCTGGTAGAAGCGGTGCAGGAATTCACGCCCTTCCTTGTCGGCAAAACGGCTCAGGTACTGCGCGCGGCGCGGATCGTCGGCGTCGGCCAGCAAGGACGCCGAGGAATCGGGCCGCGAGAACATGTAGTAGCGCGCCACGTCGCGCATCAGGCGCACGAACACCAGGTTGGTCGACTGCTGCAAGGCGTGCTGCACCGTCATGATGCGGCTGTCGTCGAGCTTGGAGAAGTTGCCGAAGTGATGCAGGCCGCCGCCCGTGAAAAAGCCTTCGCCCGGGTTGCCCGAATACTTGCGCTCCATCGCCGCTGCCAGCATGTCGGGCAGGTTGCGCGCCTCGCCCACCGGTTTCGATGCCAGATACGCGATACCCCACTGTGTCAGCATGTCCTTCGGATCGACGGCCACTTTCGACAGTTCGGCCGCCGGCATGGCGCCGTAGCGCCGCTGCAGCTGGTCGACGATATCGAGGTAGCTGACCAGGGTGCGCAGCTTGGCGGTGGAACCCAGGTCCAGCTTGGCGCCTTCGTTGATATCGAGCGGCTGGTCGAAGTTATCGGTCTGCACGCGCAGCAAATTGGCCTTGTCGCCTTTTTGCAGCAAGGTGAAGCTGTACACCACATTGGCCGGGTCGCCATTGCCCAGCATGCCCTTGCCGGTCAGGCCGGCCGCTTTCGCCACTTCGGGATCGCGCAATTCGCGCAAGACCTTGGTGACGGCGTTTTGCGCCTGCGCGTCAAGCGTGCTGACCACCTTCAGGTCGAGCCGGTCGAGGTTGTACAGGCGCGGGTCGCCCAGCATGCCGGCCAGGTGATTGCGCACGGCATTCGAGGCCTTGCGCGTGACGAACGAGGTGGCCGCTTCCGACTGCACGCCCGACGCCGCCGACGGACGCAATGGCTGGGCCAGCGCGGCGTCGCGCAACTGCGGCGTGATCACGCCCGCCTGCGCCAGCAGGCGCAG
The DNA here is from genome assembly GCF_001677885.1 of Janthinobacterium psychrotolerans. Classification (GTDB taxonomy): domain Bacteria; phylum Pseudomonadota; class Gammaproteobacteria; order Burkholderiales; family Burkholderiaceae_D; genus Janthinobacterium; species Janthinobacterium psychrotolerans. Next base: position 89,130 of record NZ_LOCQ01000050.1, read on the forward strand.
GTGGCTATTGGTCAGCGCTTCGAGGTCGGCGCCGCCGGCCACCAGGTAGTGCGAGGGACGGCGCTGCGCGATCAGCAGGCTCAGCGCCTGCTTGTAGGCCAGCGCGCTGCCCGGCTGGTCGAGCCCGGCATTGAGTTGTTTTTTGACGTCATCGAAGTTGCGGCCATACCAGACCCACATGCCGTCGCCGATGCCGTTGACTTCGCCAAAGCCGCTCTTTGCCGACAGCGGCACGGTATTGAGGTAGTTGAGGACGATCTTGCGCCGCACGGCCATGGTGTTTTCGCCATCCTGGTACGAGCGCAGGCTGGCCGACAGCATCTGGAACAGCTTGTCCTTCATGGAGCTGGTGCGGCCATCTTCCGAATGGCGGTATTTTTCGATCTGCGTGGCCAGGGTGCTGCCGCCGCCGCCGCGATGGCCGCCGACCATGTTCAGGGCCTTGTCGAGCACGGCCTTGCTCAGGCGATCCCATTCGACAGCCGGATTGCGCTCGGGCGTGCCCGGATCGAGCAGTTCGCGGTTTTCGATGAACAGCAGGCTTTGCACCAGCGCCGGCGGCGCTTCGGCAAAACCGTTGAAGGCGCGCTCGGGATAGACGGCCGAAAACAGCGGCGCGGCGCGCCAGTCGAGGATGGTCAGGCCGGCGCGGCTTTTCTCGTGGTAGGTGGCGAACACGCCCATGTCGGCCAGCTCCACCATTTTCGGCGACATGCGTGCCTGCGCCGTGACGGTATAGTCGCGCGCATTGAGCCGGCCGATATAGTCGGGCAGGCTGGCGTAGCCGAGCCGCTCGTCATACGGGCCATGCTGCGGATAGCGGATCGCGCCGGCGGGGCTGGCACCGGGCTCGACCTTGTAGGTCAGCTGGCGGCTCAGGCGGTTGAAAAACTCCGCCTGCAAGGCCGAGGTGCGCACTTCGCGCATGACAAACCAGGCCGCGCCGGCGATCAGCGCCAGCAGGATCAGTACAAAAATCGGCCAGACGCGCGAACGGCGCTTCTGGCGCGGGCCGGCCGGCGGTGGCGCCTCGGGTCCGGCGGCGGGTTCTTCGGGTGGCCGTACTTGCGCATGGGCCAGGTTGTCGCCTGTGTCTTTCATGGGATGCTGGGGTCAGTTTGAATAAGGGGGTGGTTGGCGCGAGCCAGGCGGTGACGGCACATGCAGCCGGCGTGCTCTGCGCAAGATAAGGCGGTGGCCAGGCGGGGCCGGTGATGCTGCTTGCTTGACATGATATCCAGACCGGTGAATCAACAATACGCAACCAGACGCCGCCTGCCCGGGCAGGGCGGCAATGACGCAAAAGTCCTGTTCACCATTGCACCACATCGGCATGACCAGCATTGACGAGCGCGCACAAAAATTTTTCTTCCACGAAGATTTTCGCAAAAAAACAACGACCGGACTGTACGCTTCCATACATAGATGCAGGCGCGCCAGCCGCCCGCCAGCGTCAGATGGTCTGGTATTCGGCGCGCATGGTGTCGAGCGCGGCGCGCATCCCGGCAAACGCGGCCTGCGCCTGGGCCGGCTCGCCCTTGACGCCGAGCTCGATATGGCGCCGCGTGTTGGCGTCGCCGACGCTGGGCAGGCTGAACACCTTGATCAGCGGGAACTGCGCTTCGAGCCGCACCATCAGTGGCGTCAGCAACGATTCGGCCGTTTCATACACCAGCAAGGCGTGTTCCGCATGCGGCACCTGGTTGAACAGGTGGGCGTAATGGGTGTCGAGCACCCATTCGACCATCGGCCACGACATGACGGGGAAACCGGGCACGAAATAATGTTCACGCACGGCAAAGCCGGCAATCTTGTTGTACGGGTTCGGGATCAGCTCGGCGCCTTCGGCAAACTCGGCCATCTTCAGACGGTGCAGGTTTTCCGGCGACGCCAGGTCGACCGCCACGCCCGCTTCCGCACCCATTTCCGTGATGCGCTGCTGGATGTTGAGCTTGCCTTGCGGGTGCAGTACCAGTGGCAGGCCCAGCGCGCTGGCCGCCGCCTGGCGCGTGTGGTCGTCCGGCGTGGCGCCGATGCCGCCAAAGCACAGCACGATGTCGCCGCTGGCGAAGGTACGCTTGAGCAAGGCGACAATGCGCTCCGGCTCGTCGCCCACGTATTCCGCCCAGCTCAGCTGCAGGCCACGCGCCTTGAGCATCTGCACCACTTTCGGGAAATGCTGGTCCGTACGCTTGCCCGACAAAATTTCGTCGCCGATGATGATCAGTCCGATAGCCATGTCACTCCCTTGTTCGATTCAATATGATAATGGGTATTACGCGTCGGCCGCCGGCACGTCCTTCATGCCCTGCACGCCGCGCAGCGCGGCCAGCGCTTCCAGGCAGTAATACTGGAACCACAGGCCGGTAAAAATAAAGATCAGCACATACAGCCAGATGGCGAAGCCCGCCAGGAAGGGGAAGAACACCACCGACATCACGCCGCCCATCCACAGCATGCCGGGCACGGCGCCGGCCACGCCGGATACCAGGCCGATCACGAACAGCTGCATGCGGCGCGTGCGCATGATGGTCTGGCGCTCGTCCGCGCTGGCGTAGTCGGCCATCGCGTCGTAGGCCATCACGCGGTAAGTGAGCCAGCCCCACAGCACGGCCTGTCCTGCCAGCGCGGCCGGCGGAAACGCATACAGCGGCAGCATCACGACCCAGGCGATAATGAACAGCAAGAACGTCGCCAGCGAGGTGCCGACACTGCCCAGCACGCTGCCACCATGCTTTTGTTCCAGCTGCGCAAAGTGGCGTCCGCCCACGTGGCGCGCAATCGCCGGCATGGCAAACAGGCCCATGAAGATCAGCGCCGTCAGGATCATCAGCGGCAGCAGCATGAACATGGCGATCAGCGGCACGATCACGGCTTTGAGCATGCCCAGGCCGAAGGTGCTCAGCACGGCGCCGCTGGTGCGGAAGAAATCGTATTCGGTAAACCAGGCGTGCAGGCTGTCGATCAGCGGCTGCAGGCCGAACCACAGCAAGGCGCCCCACAGCAGCAGCGACAGCAGGAACGGCAACGCGCTCAGCAGCAACATCTTGCCATGCAGCTGGGACAACAGCGCGCGGCCATAGGAATTGATTACATTGCGCATCAGTGCGTCCCTTTATGTACGTCGTCAAACAAAACGGTGCGAGGCGCGATGATAGCAATAATCGACGACACGCTCATGACAAAGTGGTGCGCGGCAGCGCCGGCAGGCGCGATAAAGCGCGCCGTGGCGCATTCGCGGCCCATGCTCTACAATCTGTAGCTTTCATCGTCTTCAAAAGGAATCTCATGTCCATCACCACCACCGCCTCCGGCCTGCAATATACCGACACCGTGATCGGCGACGGCGCCGAAGCCAAGGCAGGCAACAATGTTGTCGTGCACTACACGGGCTGGCTGCAAAACGACGACGGCAGCGCCGGTTCGAAGTTTGATTCGAGCAAGGACCGCAACGATCCATTCGAATTCCCGCTGGGCGCAGGCCGCGTCATCCAGGGCTGGGACGAAGGCGTGCAAGGCATGAAAATCGGCGGCAAGCGCCAGCTGATCATTCCTGCGGCGCTGGGCTATGGCGCACGCGGCGCCGGCGGCGTGATTCCACCGAACGCCACCCTGATTTTCGACGTCGAGCTGCTGGGCGTGTAATTTCCCCTCCCCGCTCAAGCGCAGCATGCGCCGCCTCTACAGGCGGCGTTTTTTTTGAGGCGGCACTCTAATGCAGCGCGCGGTTTTTTTACTATGATGTCTGGCATTGCGGCAAGCACGGTGGCCACTCCGCCAGGCCTGCCGTATACCCACACCGTGATCCATCCAGCATTGAGGAGCAACCATGAACTTGCAAGAACAATTCGATCAGGCCCAGCTCGATTCGAAGACACTGTCCGAACGTCCGGACAATATGACCTTGCTGAAAATCTATGCCCTGTTCAAGCAGGCATCGAGCGGCGACGCCACCGGCGAGCGCCCCGGCATGACCGATTTCGTCGGCCGCGCCAAGTTCGACGCCTGGGCCGCCCTGGCCGGCACCTCGAAAGAAGAGGCGCAACAGCAATATATCGATCTGATCGAGGATCTGAAGGACTGATCAGCTCGTTTTAGGGCCAAAACAGGCCAAAAAGCTGAAAAACTCACGAATAACCACCAGAACCGGCGGTTAACGTCAAAGTGGCTACCAAACCGGTAGCCACTTTTTTATTGCCAAAAAACTTACTTCTTGGCTGCCGCCAATGCCTGCGCGATCCAGCCGTCAAATTCCTTCTGGTGGAACTTGATCCAGCCGGCCGTATGGCGGGCGATATCGGCTTGTGTATTCTGGCCGGTGCGCATGCGCTCGTTTTGCGCATTGATATCGGCAATCGGCAAACGCATCACTTCAAACAGCTTCAGGGCCGCCGGGTTTTTCTCGGCCCAGGCGCGGTTGACGACGATGCGCGTGGTGTTGACGGCGAAACCGTAATCGCTGCCATCGTCCATGCGGGTATTGGTCTTGTCCGGATTCGACGAGAACGGTACTTTCAGCCAGGCCACATCCTTGCCCGGCACCAGCACGCCACTGACCCAGTACGGCGTCCACGTGTAGTACAGGATAGGTTCGCCACGCTTGTAGCGGCCGATGGTGTCGGCGATCAGCGCCGAATAACTGCCCTGCACGTGCTGCACGGTCGCGCGCAGCTTGTAGGCGTCCATATGATTTTCGATCATCGCCTCGCAGCCCCAGCCCGGATTGCAGCCGGTCAGGTCGGCCTTGCCGTCGCCGTCGTGGTCGAACAGCTTGGCCAGGGTCGGATCGCGCAACTGGTCGATATTGGTGATGTTGTATTTGTCGGCCGTCTTTTTGTCGATCAGGTAACCCTGCGCGGCAGGGCCCGCATATTTTCCCACCCGCATCAGCTTGGCGTCACCGCCGGCATTGTCGTAATAGTCCTTGTGCAGCGGGTCCCAGTGCACGGCCAGGAAGGTCGCGTCGCCATTGGCAATGGCGATATGCGCGGTCGGGTACTCCACTTCCTTGACCGGCTGCATGTCATAACCGAGCTTTTCCAGCGCGCGCTCGACCAGCATGGTCTGGAAGGTTTCTTCCGCGATCGAACTTTGCAGCGCCTGCACCTTGATGCCCTTGCCGGGTAAATCGGCGGCCGGTGTTTGCGCCATGGCCAGGCTGGTGCTCAGGGCCAGGGCGGCGATGCCGAGAAACGACAGCCACTGGAACTTGCGTTGCGATTTGCGTGTCACTTTAAAATGTTCAACTTGATGCATGGAAATCCTTTCTTGTTATTGTGCGGTGGCCAGCGGGGCCGGCGCGGCGTCTTGCGCCGGCGCCGGATTGCCGCGCACCAGGCGCATGACGAAACCGGCAGGGCCCGTCTGGTACCAGTGACGCACGCCGCGGCGGGGCTGGCCCATCGCTTGCGTCAAACGGTCCAGCGTAATGGCCAGCAGCACGATGCCCAGGCCACCGACGGTCGCCAGGCCCATGTCCAGGCGGCCGATGCCGCGCAAGACCATCTGGCCCAGGCCACCGACGGCGATCATCGAGGCGATCACCACCATCGACAGCGACAGCATCAGCGACTGGTTGATACCGGCCATGATGTTCGGCATGGCCAGCGGAAACTGCACCCGCGTCAGCAGCTGCCAGGGCGAAGCGCCATAGGCGCGCGCCGCTTCGATCAGGTCGGGACGCACCTGGCGGATACCGAGGTTGGTCAGGCGCACCAGCGGCGGCAGGGCAAAAATAATGGTCACGATCACGCCAGGCGCATTGCCGATACCAAACAGCATCACCACCGGTACCAGGTACACAAAGGCAGGCGTGGTCTGCATGGCGTCGAGCAGCGGGCGCAGGATGTTTTGCGCGCGGTCGCTGCTGGCCAGGAAGATTCCCAGCGGCAAGCCGATGATCATGCAGAACACCAGCGAGGTCAGCACCAGCGACAGGGTAATCATCGCCTCCGGCCAGATGCCCAGCATGGACACCACCAGCAGGGATGCGACGGTGCCGATGGCCAGCGCGCGGCTGGTAAATTGCCACGCCAACAGGCCAATGATGGCGATCACCGTCAGCGACGGCGCGGCCAGCAGCACGTCGCTCACGCCCGTCAGGGTGGCGTCGATCGGCGCGCGCACGGCCTGGAAAAAGGGGCGGAAATTGGCCACTACCCAGCCCAGGCCCTGGTTGATCCAGGCTTCCAGCGGCAGCGAGCCGTCAAAAATTTGCGTCAGGTGAAAGCCGCCGGCGGCGTGCTCGGGCGCGGCGGCCGGTGCGGCGGCGTCCAGCCACGTGGTATCGGTGGGTGCGGACGGCAGCCAGGGATTGATCTGGGCCGCCTGTTCGACGACAGGTTCTACGGCAGTAACGGTGCTTGGATTCATGCTTGTCCTTTCTGTATTTGTGGCTCGGCAATGGGCGGCGTGTCGCGGTCGAGGAACTTCAGCAAGGTGGTCTTGCTGATGGCGCCGCGAAAGCCACCGTCGTTGGCCACCACAGGGACGGCGTAAGGCAGTTGCGCCACCTGGCCGAACAGGCCGGCGACGGGCTCGTCCGCACCGATGGTCTGCACGTCAGGCAAATAGGCGTGCGCCAGGCCCAGCGGTCCGACATGGCCGTCGAGCGCATTGCGCAGCGAATCGGCCGACACCACGCCGAGAAACTTGCGCTGCGGGCTGACCACATAGGCATAGGCGCGATCCTGCTCTTCCAGCATCGACAGCGCCGCGCGCGAACCGCGGGTGGGCGACTCGGACACCACGATCTGGCTCTTGCGGGCAATATCGCTGGCCTTGAACACGGCCGCCGCATCGACGCCGCGCACGAAATTGCGCACATAGTCGTTGGCCGGTTTGCGCAGGATTTCTTCGGGCGTGCCCACTTGCACCACATGGCCATCTTTCATGATGGCGATGCGGTCGCCGATGCGCATCGCTTCGTCAAGGTCATGCGAAATGAAGACGATGGTGCGGCGCTTGATCTGTTGCAGGCGCAGCAGTTCCGATTGCATTTCCGTGCGCATGATCGGATCGAGCGCGGAAAACGCCTCGTCCATCAGCAGGATCGACGGATCGCAGGCCAGCGCACGGGCCAGGCCCACGCGCTGCTGCATGCCGCCCGACAATTCGTCGGGGTAGCTGGCGCCGTAGCCATCGAGGCCCACCTGCGACAGCGCTTCCTGCGCCAGCGCATGGCGCTCGGATTTCGGCATGCCGGCCAGCTCCATGCCGAAGGCGGTATTGTCGAGCACGGTAATTTGCGGCAGCAGGGCGAACGACTGGAACACCATGCTGATGTCCTTGCGGCGCAGCGCGCGCAGCTCCTTGTCGGGCAGGGTATTGATATCGTTGCCGTCGATCATGATGCGGCCGTCGGTCGGCTCGATCAGGCGGTTGAGCATGCGCACCAGGGTCGACTTGCCGGAACCGGACAGGCCCATGATGACGAAGATCTCGCCCGCCTCAATCGTGAAGCTGGCGTCGAACACGCCGATGGTGCAGTCGGTCCGGGCCAGGATGTCCTGCTTGCTGGCGCCCTGGCGTACCAGTGCCAGCGCTTCTTTCGGCTGGTCGCCGAAGACCTTGAATACATGGTCGATGATGATTTGTTTTGCCACGTTGTGGTTCTCCCTCGATTGACGAATGGATTGAGACCCGGCCGGCAGCGCCAGCGGCGGGAATCAGCAAACCTTTTACCGTCGGCGACGCACAGGCGCTGACAAGCGCGCGGGAGCGACAGGAAAAAGGGGTGACACGCGTGTTGCCGGCAAGACGCTAGCCATGCCGGGGTGTCCGTCTGCGCGCTGAAAGAGGCTGGGGTTCAGGACTTTTAGCGACGCGCGGTACCATGCAAATACATGGAACCAAATGTATTTGACCAAAAAAACGCGGGTCAAAATGCTTACTGGATGGGGCGCAAGGCCCTGAGATTATTTCTCACTGCATCAGTGAAAAATGCCTGCGGAGCAGAAGTGTTGCAAGGACTTAACTGTTGTAATATGCGTCAAGTATAGCGTAAAAGGACGCCAAAGTCCAATAGCTTTCCAAATTGAAATATGTTAGCAATGTTCGCCAGCACACATAAGGCGGCAAAATCCGGGGGAAACTGGCGGCGGGGCAGAACTGGCCGCCAGGGAACGCGTGTGCTGTCCTGATCATCAAAAACAGGCAATGACGGCTTCAGGCCGACTCGGCAAATACCTTGCGCATCTTGTCAGCAATCTTGCCTTCAATCATGGGCGCAAACGCGCTCAGCATGAAACCGAGCTTCAGGTTGAGCTGGGCCTGGTCTTTCTCAAGAATCAGCGCGCCATCGACCCCACTGCGTTCGAAGCGCAACACATCGCCATCCCAGGTGCAGGCCAAATCATATTCCTGCGCCAGCTTGTCGGCCACCTGCTGGGCCGCCGCGCGGGCTTTTTCCGCTGTCAGCTTATGTTGCTGAACTATATTTATATCCGCCATCAAACCTTCCTTTTCGTTAAAACTGGTGGTAGCAAGGATGCCATGATACCAGCCGCCCCCTTCCCTCACATCGTTTGCGCGGGGTCAAACCCCATATCGCCGCCCGGGCCGACTATTCCAGTTCCAGCCGTCCCCGCCGTGGAGAGCCATCATGGACCAGAAAGTCATCGTGCCGGTCGAAGCCGTGCTGACCAAATGCGTATCACTGCCGGTCGGCTATGTGCCGACGCCGTCGGCACCCTACCGCCAGCACCGCAAACACGCGCAGCTGACCCTGCAGCCGGGGCCGCCGCGCTTGAGCGAGGCGGCCGTGCGCAAGAGCGCCGCGCTGCCGGTCGGCGCGCGCGTGCTGGTCTGGAAGCAGGACCCGTCGGTCAGCGAACTGGGCACGCGCAAGGCTTACCTGCCCGGCCTGATCCTGGACGGCCCGTGCGACGCGCGCATCACGTTTGGCGAGCCCGGCATCGCCCAGGTCAGCCCGAACGCCTTTGGCGACTTCATCGTCTCGCCCAATACCGACCAGTTCGACGCCGTGCATACCTTCGCCATCGTGCGCATGACCCTGACCATGTTCCAGCGCGCACTGGCGTTGGACGGCACGGCCGCGCCACTGCCCTGGCAATGGAACAGCGCCAGCAATACCGATCCGCTGCGCGTGTTCCCGCACGGCTTGCCCAATGTGATGAACGCCTATTACAGCCGGCGCGAGCAGGCGCTCAAATTCGGCGATTTCATCCCCAGCGGCGCCACCGAACGCGTCTACACCTGCCGCTCGCTCGACATCGTGTCGCATGAAACAGGGCACGCCGTGCTCGATGGCCTGAAACCGAACTGGCTGCTCAACAGCAACCCGCCGCAAACCGGTGGCCTGCACGAGTCGTTCGGCGACCTGACCGCCATCTTCCTGGCGCTGTCGCAGCTGGACCAGGTCGAAGCGGTGATCACGCAAACCAAGGCCGACCTGCACGACAAGACCTTCCTGGCCGACCTGGCCGAACAGTTCGGCCTGGCGCTGGGCCGGCCCAACGGCTTGCGCAACGCCGACAACGACATCAAGCTGTCGCAGGCGGGCAACGAGGTGCACGCCATCTCGCAGGTATTTACCGGTGCCATCTACGACATCCTGGCCGACGTCTTCGACCATGAGCGCCAGCCACAGATCAAAGACGACGCGGCGGTGCTGCTGGCCTGCGGCGACTACCTGTGCGGCCTGGTGCTGCGCGCCCTGCTGGCCGCGCCCGCCCGCGCCGCCACCTACGCCGACGTGGCCAGGCACATGCTGTCGCTGGCACACAGCGACGGCAAGGACGCCTACCTCGACTTCATCCGCAACAGCTTTACGGTGCGCGAAGTGCTGGGGGCGCCGCTCGGCGATGGCGACGAAAGCGATGGCGATGGCGATGGCATGCCGGGGTTTGCGCCTGGCGCGGTGGACCAGGACGATGTCCCGCAAGACCGGCGCGCCTGCTGCGGCACCATGAACAACGCCCAGTACAGCGCGGCCGACCAGGCCTTCGACGCGGAGCGCGCCGCGCTGGCCGCCTGGTGCCGCGATTACCAGCCGCGCCATGACTGAACGGCTACACCACCCCCACCCACAGGACACTCCATGAAAATTTCCGCCACCAGCAGCGGCGGCTTTGCCGGCCTGCGCGAACATTACGAAATCGACACCCGGGCCCATCCCGCAGGCCAGGCGCTGGAAGCGGCGCTGGCCGGCTGCGGTTTTTTCAGCGCGCCGCCGGCCAGCGACCAGGCCGGCAGCGAAGCGCTGGGCGCCGATATTGCGCAATGGCGCATCACTGTCGAGTCGCCCGACAGCCAGCATACCATCACGTTTGCCGAGGATGGCAGCGAGGAAACAACGCGCTGGCAGCAGCTGGTGGCGAAAATCCGCGCCAACGCCTGATTTCGCTGAAAAGTTTGATCTGAATAAAGCCACAGCGCCTTGTCTGTGGTTTTTTTGCCCGCGCCGCCGGCAGCGCTCATGCGGCAGTGCAAGCCCCCTGCCACGTGCAGCCCGGCGCCGCCTCAAAATGAATTTGCTTATACGTATTGTATATAAGCGGGATTTGTGAGAAATAGCGAATTGCCTTAAAATACGGTGCTTTGCTTTAGTACGCGCCGTTGAAGTTCCTGCAGGCGCTACAGCACCTCCCCATTTGATAGGACTGTTATGACCCACGTTGTCACCGAATCCTGCGTCGCCTGTCGCTACACCGATTGCGTCGATGTCTGCCCGGTAGATTGTTTCCGGGAAGGCCCGAATTTCCTGGCGATCGATCCGGACGAATGTATTGACTGCGCAGTGTGCGTGGCCGAATGCCCGGTGAACGCGATTTTCGCGGAAGAAGACGTGCCGGGCGACCAGCAGGCCTTTATCAAGATTAACGTCGACCTGGCCCGTAACTGGCCCTCGATCACCAAGACCAAGGCGGCCTTGCCGGAAGCCGAGGAAATGAAAGACGTCAAGGACAAGCTGCACCTGCTGATCAAATAACAGCAGCAGGCGGGCCCCGGAAAAAAGCAGCGGAAACGCTGCTTTTTTATTTTAAAAACATGGTTGCCGTATCACCCATCAAAATGTGGTGCGAATGGGTACAGAAAGCCGCAAAGTGTGGCCCTGCGCGCGTTAAAGAACATTTTGCCCTCAACAAATGTCATAGAATTGGATTATGATCTTTGAGCCGCATTGGCGCTTGGAATTCAACAAGGACTCTATATGCTTTACCAACTGCACGAACTGCAACGCTCCTTCCTCACTCCGGTGATGCAATGGGCAGACATGTCCTCCAAGTTATTTACCAACCCGGTTTCACCACTGGCCCATACCCCGTTTTCGCAACGCATCGCAGCCGGCTACGAGCTGATGTACCGCCTTGGCAAAGACTACGAAAAACCCCAATTTGACATCAAATCCGTGCTCGTCAAAGGCGAGAGCGTCGACATCCGCGAACACGTTGTCGTGACAAAACCGTTTTGTCGCCTGATTCACTTCAAAAAAGAAACATCTGGTGTGCAACAGCCCAAAGTGCTGCTGGTTGCCCCGCTGTCCGGCCACCACTCGACCCTGCTGCGCGACACCGTGCGCGGCCTGCTGGCCGAGCATGATGTCTACATCACCGACTGGACCGACGCGCGCATGGTGCCTTTGAGCGAAGGCCCGTTCCACCTCGACGACTACATCTATTACGTGCAGGAATTCATGCGCCTGCTGGCACCGGACCTGCATGTCATTTCTGTCTGTCAGCCAACCGTGCCGGTGCTGGCCGCCATTTCGCTGATGGCGACGGCAAAAGACCCGCACATGCCGAAAACCATGACCATGATGGGCGGCCCCATCGATCCGCGCCGCTCGCCGACACAGGTCAACAACCTGGCGACGGAAAAGAAATTCTCGTGGTTTGAAAACACCGTGATCTACGCGGTGCCGCCGAACTACCCGGGCTTTGGCCGCAAGGTCTATCCGGGCTTTCTGCAACACGCCGGCTTTATCGCCATGAACCCGGGCCGCCATGCACAGAGCCACCGCGAGTTCTACATGCACCTGGTCACGGGCGACGATGAGCCGGCGGAAGGCCATCGCCAGTTCTACAACGAGTACAACGCGGTACTCGACATGCCGGCAGAATACTACCTGGAAACGATCAAAACGGTATTCCAGGACTTCAGCCTGCCGATGGGTACGTGGAAAGTCGGCGGCCAGCTGGTGCGTCCGCAAGACATCACCAATGTGGCGCTGTTTACCGTCGAAGGCGAACTGGACGACATTTCCGGCGCCGGCCAGACGCAGGCCGCACATGACCTGTGCAGCAGCATTCCGGCCGACATGCAGCAGGACTTCGTGGCGCCGAAATGCGGCCACTATGGCATCTTTTCGGGCCGCCGCTGGCGCGAAATCATTTGCCCGAAAATCGGCGAATTCATCCAGAAGCATTCCTGACCAGCGCACTTCCTCGAAAACGGCACGCCGGCATTTTGCCCGCGTGCCGTTTTTTCATGGCGCCGCCGGCACGCCGGCCAGCAGCTGGTCCAGGCGTTTCCAGTAATCGCGCTCCAGCCTGGCCAGGTCGATCTCACGCGCCGCCTCGTTAAAGCGTTTCTGCTGCAGCGCGCCGTCCGCATCGCGCTTGAAGCACACATGCACGGGCCGCTCCTTGAAGGCGGTGTCGACGAAAGCGATGCGCTCGCGCTCGGCCTTGCTGAACCCCGGCCCCATCAGCAAATGCTGCAACACATGGCGCTCGATGACGATCGCGCGATAACGCCGGATCAGCAGTTTCCTGAGATTCGTGGCATCGTTCAGGCCTTCTTCGGTATTGAGCTCGCCGCGGGCCACCATGGCGTCGAACTGCTCGCCATTCGCATAGCCGGCCACCGTACCGATACGCAACTTGCCCAGCTCCTGCAGGGTGGCGCCGGGCGCCCCGTCTTCCTTCAGATACGCCAGCACACCCAGGGTATTGCCGATCGGGACAGAAAAATGACAGAGTTTTTCCCGTTCCAGCGTACGCCAGACAGCCATGAAGCCGGCGTAGCGGGGGTCGCCGAGACCAAACTGCATGGTCCGCTTCCAGGGAAAGTACTCATATTTGACCAGATAACCCATGCGTTCGAAGACGGCGCTGACCATGGCGGCCGACATGCCCTCGGCCGGCAGCCTGGGCGAGACAAAAGGCGGCCAGTCATCGGTGGCAAAACGCACGACGCGCGTGGCCGGCGGCGTCTGCGCCTGCAGGGCTGGCACGGCGCAGAAAGTGAGCAGCGACAAGCCAACTGCCCTCAGCAAACGCATGTGCCGCTCCTGTTGGCGTGCGTAACAGGGCACTGCCAAGGCAAGGGGAACGCTGGGCGTTTTTTGGCGATGCGGCATGACCCCATCCTTACATAAAATGCCACTTTTTTAAAGTTGTTTATCGAACGTCATTAATTCCTGTTGGAAATACAAGACACGGCCAGCGCCGGCTATCCCCTACGGCGGACAGGTTTTTCACTTGTGCGCACGCCAGATGGCCGATAATACGGTTTTACCGTATCGAAGACCGCCGTGCCGCACCCAGCTCCCCCCTCTCTTGCCGACCAGATCGAAGACTTGCTGCCGCAAACGCAGTGCACCAAATGCGGCTACAACGGCTGCCGCCCGTATGCGCAGGCGATTGCCGACGGCGGCGCCGAGATCAACCAGTGTCCACCTGGTGGCGTGCAGGGCATCGTACGCCTGGCCAGCCTGCTGGGGAAAAAGGTCATTCCGCTCAATCCGCTGAACGGCCTCGAGCGTCCCCGCTCGCTGGCCTATATCGATGAATCGCTGTGCATCGGCTGTACCCTGTGCATCCAGGCCTGTCCGGTCGACGCCATCACCGGCGCCGCCAAGCAGATGCACACGGTGGTGGCCAGCCTGTGTACCGGCTGCGACCTGTGTGTGGCGCCCTGCCCGGTCGACTGCATCGTCATGTACCCGGTCAGCGGCGAGGCGACCGGCTGGGACGCCTGGAGCCAGCCTGAGGCCGACGATGCGCGCGCGCGCCACGATTTGCGCACCGCGCGGCTGCGCCGCGAGGCCGAGGAAAACGATGCGCGCCTGGCCGCCAAGGCGGTCTCCAAGATGCAGGAGCTCAAGCAGGAAGTACCCGCCACCACGGCTGAAGCGGCCGAAAAAGAACGCAAGCGCGCCATTATCGCCGCCGCCATGGAACGCGCGCGCGCCAAGGCCGCGGCCGCCAGCGCCCCACCCGCCCCCGACACGCCGGAAAAAGACGCATGAATGCCGCCAAACGCCTGGAAATCTTCAAGCGCTTTCGCGCCGCCAACCCTTCCCCGAAAACCGAACTCGAGTACACCACGCCGTTCGAACTGCTGATCGCCGTGCTGCTGTCGGCGCAGGCAACCGATGTGTCGGTCAACAAGGCCACCCGCATCCTGTATCCGGTCGCCAATACGCCGGCCGCGATCCTGGCGCTCGGCGTCGATGAACTGAGTCAGTACATCCGCACCATCGGCCTGTTCCGCACCAAGGCAAAAAACGTCATCGCCACCTGCCAGATCCTGCTCGGCCAGCATGGCGGCGAAGTGCCGCGCGACCGTGCCTCGCTCGAAGCGCTGCCCGGCGTGGGCCGCAAGACGGCCAATGTGGTGATGAATACGGCCTTTGGCGAACTGACGATGGCGGTCGACACGCATATCTTCCGCGTCTCGAACCGCACCGGCATTGCACCGGGCAAGAATGTCGAGATCGTGGAGCAAAAACTGCTCAAATTCGTACCGAAAGAATTTTTGCTCGACGCACATCACTGGCTGATACTGCATGGCCGCTACACCTGCATGGCGCGCAAGCCGCAATGCTGGAATTGCATGATTGCCGACTTGTGCGATTACAAGGAAAAAACGCCCATGCCGGCGTCGACCTGAAGCGGCCCATCAGGGCCGCCCACCTTGTACGTTACAGCAGCACCATATTGTCGCGATGGATCAGCTCATGGCCTTCGATAAAGCCGAGGATCGCCTCGATCTCATTGGACGGCTTGCGCATGATGCGGCGCGCTTCGCCGCTGGTGTAGTTCGATAGCCCCCGCGCCACCGCCACACCGGTCTCGTTCAGGCAGGTGATCACGGCGCCGCGGCCGAACTCGCCCTGCACGGCCACCACGCCGATCGGCAGCAGCGACTTGCCTTCCAGGGTCAGCTTTTGCACGGCGCCCGCGTCGAGCACCACCGCGCCGGCCGTCTGCAGATGGTCGGCCATCCATTGCTTGCGCGCCGTCAATTGCCCGGTCTGCGCGCGCAACTCGGTGCCGATCGCTTCGCCTTGCGCCAGGCGGCTCAACACGTCGCTGTCACGGCCCCAGGCGATGATGGTGTGGGCACCCGACTTGGCGGCGCGCTTGGCGGCCAGTATCTTGGTCAGCATGCCACCACGGCCCAGGCTGCTGCCGGCGCCGCCGGCCATCGCTTCCAGCGCCGGGTCGCCCGCCACGCCCCGGGTGATCAGGTAAGCGTTCGGGTCCTTGCGCGGATCGGCCGAGAACAGGCCGTGCTGGTCCGTCAGTATCACCAGCGCGTCGGCTTCGATCAGGTTGGCCACCAGCGCCCCGAGGGTGTCGTTGTCGCCGAACTTGATTTCGTCGGTCACCACCGTGTCGTTTTCATTGATGATCGGCACCACGCCCAGGCGCAGCAAGGTGGTCAGGGTGGAGCGCGCGTTGAGGTAGCGTTCGCGGTCGGCCAGGTCGGCGTGCGTCAGCAGCACTTGCGCCGTGCCCAGGCTGTGCGCGCGGAAACTGCTTTCGTAGATTTGCGCCAGGCCCATCTGGCCGACGGCGGCGCAGGCCTGCAATTCGTGGATATCGGTGGGGCGGCGCTCGAAACCGAGGCGCAGCATGCCTTCGGCGATGGCACCGGAACTGACCAGCACGACTTCCTTGCCCAGGGCGCGCAAGCCGGCGATCTGCGCGGCCCAGCGCGCGATGGCGGCGTGGTCGAGGCCACGGCCGTCGTTGGTCACCAGCGAGGAGCCGACTTTGATGATGATGCGGGTAGCTTTTTGAATCACGGAATCCATGGAGGCTCTTATGGTTCAGCGCGCAGGTCGCAGCAGCAGCAAAGCCAGCCCCGCCGCCAGTTCCATCGCGCACATGTACAACACCAAACCCTGGGGCAAGCCGAAGCTGATGGCCGCGAACAAGCGGCCGGCGGGCTGCGCCAGGACCAATATTGCAGTGATATCGCCGAGGATGGGCGTTTCGCCCTGCCGTGCCGCGAACAGCGCCAGGAGTGCGGTAGCGCCCCAGAGGCCGACATGCGTGGCGTAGAACTGGCTGTAGCCGTTCACGCCATTGAGAAAGATGCCCATGCCGGCCGCCATCTCATCGGCGAACAACAGGCAGGCAAAAGCGCCCAGCCCGTAGGCGGTGGTAATCAAGTGCAATACACGGCGCTGCCATCCCTGCTTGCGCAGGGATGCGGCAGCGCCGGCCTGTACCGTTGACAAACTCAGTCCAGGATCTTGAAACGCGGATCGTCCGGATCGATCGACGAGATGCCGCGTGCTTCTTCGGTCATCTGCGTTTCTTCGGCGCGGCTTTCGCTGTGTTTCTTCTCTTCCAGATGCTGATAGATGGCGTTGACCAGTTCCGGGCAACCCTGGTGGTTCAGCGCGGAGATCTCGAACACGGGACCTTTCCAGGCGAAACGCTTGAGGAAGTCCTTGACCAGCTTTTTGCGGTCTTCTTCCGGCACCATGTCAAGCTTGTTCAAGACCAGCCAGCGCGGCTTGTCGACCAGCGACTCGTCATATTTTTTCAGTTCCTTGACCAGCGCCTTGGCTTCCTTGACAGGATCGACGTTGGTTTCGAACGGCGCCAGGTCGACGATGTGCAGCAGCAGGCCGGTGCGCTGCAAGTGACGCAGGAATTGGTGGCCCAGGCCGGCGCCTTCGGAAGCGCCTTCGATCAAGCCTGGAATATCGGCGATCACAAAGCTCTTCTCGTGCGACACGCGCACCACGCCCAGGTTCGGGTGCAGGGTGGTAAATGGGTAATCGGCAATTTTCGGGCGCGCATTCGAGACGGCCGAAATGAAGGTCGACTTGCCGGCGTTCGGCATGCCCAGCAGGCCCACGTCGGCCAGCACTTTCAGTTCCAGCCGCAGTTCGCGGCGTTCACCTTCCTTGCCTTCGCCCTTCTGGCGCGGGGCGCGGTTGGTCGAGGACTTGAAGTGGATATTACCCCAGCCGCCTTCGCCGCCCTTGGCCAGCATTTCGATCTGGCCGTGTTCGGTCAAGTCGGCCAGGATTTCACCGCTGGCATGGTCGACGATCAGTGTGCCGACCGGCATGCGCAGGTGAATATCGTCAGCGCCCTTGCCGTAGCAGTCGGCGCCGCGGCCAGGCTCGCCATTCTTGGCCTTGTGCATTTTGGAAAAACGGAAATCGACGAGCGTATTGATATTGCGGTCGGCGACTGCCCAGATGGTGCCGCCCTTTCCGCCATCGCCGCCATCGGGACCGCCAAAAGGTCGGAATTTTTCACGGCAGAAAGAGGCACAGCCGTTGCCGCCATCGCCCGCGATGACTTCGATTTTTGCTTCGTCGATAAACTTCATAATTTTGCCGCCATAAAACTAAAAAGGCTCTACCTTGGGCAGAGCCTTTCGATTGAAGGCTTGCGCCTTACATCATGCGATTGCAGCGGAGCGGATTATCGCTCCGGCTGGAATTACGCTGGTACTGCTTCGTTTGCTACAACGGTGACGAACTGCTTCGAGCCAGCACCTTTGACAACGAACTTCACTTTGCCAGCGATCAGCGCGAACAGAGTGTGGTCCTTGCCCATGCCTACGCCTTCACCAGCGCGCACCGGGGTGCCGCGCTGACGAATGATGATGCCGCCGGCATTGATGGCTTGACCGCCGTAGACTTTGACGCCCAGACGTTTTGATTCTGAATCACGGCCATTTCGCGTTGTGCCGCCGCCTTTTTTGTGTGCCATTTAAGACTCCTTGATAGCTGATTATGTAGACAAACTGCGTCAAACAGCGGCGATTAGCCGTTGATCGAAACGATTTGGATTTCGGTAAAATTCTGGCGATGGCCTTGATGCTTCTGGTAGTGCTTACGACGACGCATCTTGAAAATTTTGACCTTATCATGGCGACCATGCGCCACAACCGTAACCAGTACCGTTGCACCTTCGACCAATGGCGCACCAAATTTAATGGTGTCGCCCGCGCCTACTGCGAGAACTTGATCGATGGTGAGTTCGGAACCAATGTCTGCCGGTATCTGTTCTACTTTAAGTTTTTCGCCAGCGACAACTTTGTATTGTTTGCCACCGGTTTTTATGACCGCGTACATGATTTGAAACCTCATCAAATGTTGAAAGAATTTGTCCCACTGCCATGAAAAGCAAGCCGTGCACAACAGGGAGAACCAGCGATTATACACGGACTGCGAAATCGCGTCAAAAACTATGCACAAAGCTTGATGATCGTGGTATGTCGACAACCCGGATACGATGTCAGGCTCACGCGGCCATGATCGGAAAATCAATGATTGTTCTGTAGCCATAGTCAAACGGCACGCGGCAGCAAGCCATGTCGTATAATCGCCGCACCCACAATCTATTGCAGGTTCGCCTTGTCTGACGCTCACAAACACGTTAACCAAAACACCATCGTGGAAACGATTGCCGCCGATATGGACGCAGTCAACACGGTGATCCGCCAAAAATTGCATTCCGATGTCATTCTGATCAACCAGATCGCCGAATACATCATCAGCGCAGGCGGCAAACGCATCCGTCCCGTGTTGATCCTGCTGGTCGCCAATGCCCATGCCTACCGCGGCACGGCGCACCACGAACTGGCGGCGGTGGTCGAATTCATCCATACCGCCACCCTGCTGCACGACGACGTGGTCGATGAGTCATCGATGCGCCGCGGCCGCCAGACGGCCAATGCCCTGTTCGGCAATGCGGCCTCGGTGCTGGTCGGCGACTTCCTGCACTCGCGCTCGTTCCAGTTGATGGTGGCGCTGGACAATATGCGCGTGATGCAGATCCTGTCGGACGCCACCAACGTGATCGCCGAAGGCGAAGTGCTGCAACTGCTCAATATGCACGACCCGGACGTCACGCAGGAAAGCTACCTGACCGTGATCCGCTCGAAGACGGCCAAATTGTTCGAAGCCTCGGCGCAACTGGGCGCCCTGATCGCCGGCGCCAGCGAAGCCGATATCGAAGCGGCCGCCGAATACGGCCGCTCGCTGGGCACCGCCTTCCAGCTGATCGATGACGTACTCGACTATGCGGGCGACGCCGCCGAAATCGGCAAGAACGTGGGCGACGACTTGCGCGAAGGCAAACCGACCCTGCCGCTGATCTACCTGATGGAAAACGGCACGCCGGAACAGCGTGAACTGGTGCGCAGCTGCATCGAGCAGGGCGACGAACAGCATTTCGACGCCATCCTGGCTGCTGTCACCAGCAGTGGCGCGCTCGACTATACACGCCAGCAGGCGGAGATCGCCGCCCAGCGCGCGGCCGACGCCATCGCCGGCTGGCCCGACAGCGTCTATAAACAGTCGATGCTGCAACTGTGCTCGTTTGCCGTGGCCCGCAACCACTGATCGCGGCTGCACAGCCATCCTGACAACGGCGCCGAGGGCGCCGTTTTTCATGCCAGCCTGGCTTACGGGCTGGCCGCTTAAGTATGCCAGCGAACCGACAGCAAGGAACACTTTCCCTACATTGATTTAAACATCATGAGAATCGGGATCTGTTATGGCACGCGCAAAACCATTGAAAATAGTCGGCTGGACGCTGGCCAGCATGTTGGTGCTGATTCTTCTGGTCATCATTTTCATCATGACCTTCGACTGGAACCGCGCCCGTCCCTATATCAACCGCCAGGTGTCGGAAAGCACGGGCCGCGAGTTCGTCATCGGCGGCGACCTGCAAGTCAAATTCCACCAGGGACTCAAGACCGAAGCCGGCTGGCGCCGCTATGTGCCGCGTCCGACCATCACCGCCAACGATGTGCGGATCAGCAATCCAGACTGGGCCACGGCCGGCAAGCAGATGGCCAGCGCGCAGCGCATCGTGGTGTCGACCCATCTGCTGCCCTTGCTCAGCCACCGCGTGGTGCTGACCGACCTGGCGCTGGACGCGCCGCAAATCGCCCTGCAGCGCCGCGCCGACGGCAGCAACAGCTGGACCCTGAAGGATAACGGCCCTTCGGCATGGGACGTGGAAATCCAGCGCATGGCCTTTGCCGCCGGCACCATCCGCTACCTGGACCAGGCCATCGCCCTGGACCTGAACGCCAAGGTCAGCTCGACCGCACCCGACGCCACGCCCAATGACGCGCCGGCGGGTGACAAGGTCGAAAAATACGGCATCGCCTTTACCCTCGGCGGCACCTACCGCAAAGCGCCCGTCACCGGTGGCGGCAAGGCCGGCGCCGTACTGTCGCTGACCGGCGACCATACCGTCTATCCGATCCAGGCCAATGCCGTGCTGGGCAAGAACAAGGCCAGCGTCAACGGCACCCTGACCGACCCGCGCTCGCTGTCCGGCATCGACTTGCAGCTGAGCCTGGCCGGCGCCAGCATGGCCGACCTGTATCCGCTGACCGGCGTGCTGCTGCCGGAAACCCCGGAATACGCCACCAGGGGCCGCCTGCTGGGCAAGAAGGATGGCGACACCTGGAACTGGACCTATGAAAAATTCAAGGGCAAGGTCGGCCAGAGCGACCTCGCGGGCACCCTGCACTACCTGCCGCGCAAACCGCGCGCACTGCTGCGCGGCGAACTGGTCTCGCAGCAGCTGCGCCTGGAAGACCTGGGTCCGACCATCGGCGCCGAAAGCAACGCCAGCAAAAAATCGCGTGGCAAGGCCGCCAACCAGCCGGCCGACAAGGCCCTGCCGGTGGAACAGTTCAACACCGCCAAGTGGGATGCCCTCGATGCTGATGTGAAATTTACAGGCAAAAAACTGGTGCGCACGCACGATATTCCGTTTAACGATATCGTCGCCCACATCCAGATGAAAGATAAGGTGCTGAGCCTGACGCCATTGAACTTCGGCATGGCCGGCGGCGACATCACGTCCAACATCACGCTCGACGGCCGCCAGAAAACCATTGCCGCGCAAGCCAAGGTGGCGGCGCGCCATCTGAAGATACGCGAGCTGTTCCCGAAACTGCAGTCGATGCAGGCCAGCTTCGGCGAAGTCTATGCCGACGCGGCCCTGACCGGCCACGGCAATTCGGTGTCGTCGATGCTGGCCAGCGCCAACGGCGAACTGGCGGCCACCGTCAGCGAAGGCACGGTCAGCCAGTTCATCCTGGAACTGGCCGGCCTGAACCTGGCCAACGCCGTGTTCGTGAAAGTGTTTGGCGACAAGCAGGTGCAGCTGAACTGCCTGGCCAGCGATTTCAATGTCAGGAACGGCGTGGCCGATGTGCGCCGCTTCGTGCTCGACACCGACAACGCCGTCGTCAACGTGACGGGCAACGTCAGCCTGGCCAGCGAAACGCTGGACCTCGACATCCGCCCGAAAACCAAGGGCGCCCGCGTGTTCTCGCTGCGCACGCCGCTGTATGCGCAAGGCACCTTCAAGGACCCGAAAATCGGTCCGCAAAAAGGCCCGCTGGCCCTGAAAGCGGGCGCCGCCGTGGCCCTGGCCACCGTGGTCGCCCCGGTCGCCGCCATCCTGCCCCTGATCAACGTCGACCGCGCCCCCGACACCGACTGCGGCGCCGTGATGGCGGAAGCCAAAGCCGCGCGCAAGTCGGCCAGGTCGCCGGCCACCAATGCGCCGGCGAAAAAGGTGACGGAAGCGGAAATAAAAAAGGCGCAGCAGGAGAAAAAATAAACGACGCCTGCCTTTGACACAGCCGCTTGAAACCCGCCCCGCCATCTGCTGTAATCCAATAGCAGTCGGCGGGGTGTGGCTCAGCCTGGTAGAGCGCTGCGTTCGGGACGCAGAGGCCGGAGGTTCGAATCCTCTCACCCCGACCAGATTACCCGCACGGTTCCCGTCCGAACGTGCTTCCACATCATTACAGACAAGCAATGTCCAGCAAATTGCCTTGCGCGCGTCAACAACCCCGCTAACATACGTCCAGCGCCTACTGGAATCCCATCATGACCATCCGCCCGAAGCTGTTGCACCTGCTGTTCTTCAGTCTGTTTTGCCCGGCGGCCCATGCCGCCGATTGCCTGAAATATGAACCCGATACCGTCGCCCTGAGCGGCACCTTGCACCGGGCCACGTTTCCTGGCCGCCCGAACTTTGAAAGTATCGCCGACGGTGACGAAGCTGAAACCGGTTTTTACCTGACGCTCAAGCAAGCCATCTGCACACAGGGCAATGGCGACGCCGAGCGTGAGCCGCACAAGGCTGTACGCGAAGTCCAGCTGGTGCTGACGCCGGCGCAATACGCCACGCTGAGGCCGCAACTGGGCCAGCAGGTCAAGTTGCACGGCACGATGTTTTCCGGTTTTACCGGCCACCACCACGCCGACGTCCTGCTGCGGGTCGCGCAGTAGCGGGTCAAGCCTGTTGCAAACGCGGTGCGACCTTGCCGGTTTGCGCGGCGGCGAACAGGGCCACGCGGGCCTGCTCGTGGCGCTCGATCAGGCCGCTATCGGCCACCGATGGCAAGGTCAGGCTTTCACCCTGGTCGAGGCCGAACAGGGCTGCGTCGACCATGGCGTCGGCCGCCATCACGGTTTCGGGCGCCAGCGCCGCCAGCGGTACGCCGGACGCATCCCACAGTTCGGTGGCGGTGGCGGCCGGCAATACCGCCTGGACTTTCACGCCCGAGCCTGCCAGTTCCTGCTCCAGACCGCGCGTAAAGGCCACCACGTAGGATTTGGTACCGCTGTAGACGGCGCTGATCGGCAAGGTGTGCAGGCCCAGCACGGACGCGATATTGATGATGGTGCCCTGCTTGCGCTCCTTGAAACCAGGCAGGGCCGCATGCGTGAGGCGGGTCAGCGCCGTGATGTTCAGCGCCAGTTGGGATGCCAGGTCCTGCTCGGTGCTGGCGGCAACCGGCGCCAGGCGTGCAGTCCCCGCGTTATTGACCAGCACGCTGATGGCCGGATCGCTGGCCAGCAATTGCGCCACGCTGTCCTGCCCCGCCGCAGTGGCCAGGTCGGCGACCAGCGTCTCGACCCGTACGCCGTGCTTGGCAGAAATGGTGTTGGCCAGCGACTGCAGGCGATCGGCGCGGCGCGCGACCAGGATCAGGTCATGGCCGCGCTGGGCCAGACGGTCGGCGTAGACGGCGCCGATGCCCGACGAGGCGCCGGTGATGACAGCGGTATTGGGAGTAATGTTGGACATGTCTGTTTCCTTCATGGTGAGTGGCGCCTCATGCGCCACAGGGTGATTTAATATGACGATCATCATATTATTGTGCAAAAAAAAGCGCCGATTACCCGGCACCCGGTGAAAATTGTTTCATGGTGGCGGCGCACAGGGCGGCCGACAGCTTGGGATCGTCCACCGCGCGCGCCAGCATGGTGGTGCCGATCAGCGCGCACAGCAGGGCCATCGCTTCCTCGTGGGCGCGTGCATCGCCCCAGTCCGGCATCTGGCGCGCCAGCAGGTCGATCATTTCCTTGATATGCAAGGTGGCGGCATGGCGCACTTCGGGCGCCTGGCGCGGCATCTCGCAGGCCAGCGCCGAGACCGGGCAGCCGGTCTCGACGGCGGCGATATGCTCCGGCGACAAATACGCCTTCATGATTGCCTGCACCGACCGCCCCGGCGGCGCGGCGGCGGCCACGCGCGAGGCCAGCGCCACCGACTCGGCGCCGGCGCGGTCGCCGGCCTCGGCCAGCAAGGCATCACGCGAGGCAAAATGCGCGTAGAAGCCGCCGTGCGTCAGGCCCGCTTCCTTCATGATGTCGGCCACGCCGGTGCCGCCGTAGCCGCTGCGACGGATCGCGCGCGAGGCCACCTCGACGATGCGTTCGTGGGTGGCTTCCTTGCGGCTGGTGGCCGGGCGTCTGGATGATTTATTCTGCATGACAACCATCATATATCATTTTCAGGCACGCCGCATGCTGGCGTTACAATCCGTGTCACCGCCCAAGGTGAGCATGTGCCGGCCATTCGGTGGCTTTCACACCAGCCCGGTCACATAATACGTGCCAATCACCAGAAACACGATCGCCGTCTTGATGACCGTGATACCGAAAATATCGCGGTACGACTGCCGGTGCGTCAGGCCCGTCACGGCCAGCAGGGTGATCACGGCGCCGTTGTGCGGCAGGGTGTCCATGCCGCCGCTGGCCATGGCCACCACGCGGTGCATTACTTCGAGCGGAATGTTCGCCTGCTGGGCGGCGGCGATAAAGCTGTCGGACATGGCGGCCAGCGCGATGCTCATGCCGCCCGAGGCCGAACCGGTGATGCCGGCCAGGGTGGTGACGGAGACGGCCGCGTTGACCAACGGGTCGGGCACGCTGCGCAGCGCGTCGCGCACCACGATAAAGCCGGGCAGCGCGGCGATCACGCCGCCAAAACCATATTCGGACGCCGTGTTCATGGCGGCGAGCAAGGCGCCGCCGACCGCGCCCTTGGTGCCTTCGGCAAAGCCGTCCCTGATGCGCCTGAACGCGGTGGCGCACACCAGCAAGATCCCCAGCAGCAAGGCGCCCTCCACCGCCCAGATGCCGACCACGGCGCTGATCGACGTGCTCACGGGCGCGTGCAGGCCAGGCAATTCATCGCTGGTGATGACGTGGCTGGCGCCATACCAGCGCGGTATCCATTGCGTCAGCAGGAAGTTCGCCACGCCGACCAGGATCAGGGGCGCGACCGCCAGCAGCGGCGACGGCAGGCTGGACGGATCGGCCGGGGCTATCGGCTGAGTATCGCCGCCATAGCCTTCGCCGCTGGCCATCACCGAGCGGCGCCGCCATTCCAGGTACGTCAGGCCACAGACGATGGTCAGGATGGCGCCGATGGTGCCCAGCCAGGGCGCGGCCCAGCCGGTGGTGTGAAAGAAGGTGGTGGGGATGATGTTCTGGATCTGCGGCGTGCCGGGCAAGGTGTCCATGGTGAACGTGAACGCGCCCAGGGCGATGGCGCCCGGCATCAGGCGCTTGGGGATATTGCTCTGGCGGTAGAGTTCTGCCGCGAACGGATACACGGCGAATACCACTACGAACAGCGACACGCCGCCATAGGTCAGTGCGCCACACACCGCCACGATCACGGCGTTGGCGCGCGAGCGGCCGATATGGCGGATCGCCGCCACCACGATGGACTGCGAAAAGCCGGACATTTCAATCAGCTTGCCGAATACGGCGCCGAGCAGGAAGACCGGAAAATACAGCTTGATAAAGCCCACCATTTTTTCCATGAAGATGCCGCTGAACACGGGCGCCACCGCCGTTGCATCGGTCAGCAGCACCGCCCCCAGGGCAGCCACGGGGGCGAACAGGATCACGCTGTAGCCGCGGTAGGCGGCCAGCATCAAAAAGGCCAGGGCGGCCAGGACGATCAGAAAAGACATGGGTTCCAGCCTTGGGCGAAGTCATCGAAAAACAAGCATGCCAAAAGTATCATGACTTGGATCAATTTTCTATCGGCAATGTCAATTGATGCGCGCTTGCCGTTTTTTTTCACGGGCCAGGTCTGGTTTTGCGTGCCTGATGCGTCTACTCCTCTGTAGCGCACCTTCCGCACGCAGACACGATATGGAGAACCACCCCATGCAGCAGCCGACCCTTTCCTCCACCCTGCCAGGCGGCGCGGCATGAAGGACGGCTTGCGCCAGTCCATGGCCTGGCTGCACACCTGGGTCGGGCTGACCTGCGGCTGGCTGCTGTGCGCGATTTTTTTCACGGGCACGCTCAGCGTGTTTCGCGAACCCATCACGCGCTGGATGGCGGCGCCGCCCGTGCTGGCCGGTACGATGAGCGATGCGGTGGCCGGCACGCCGCTGGCGCTGGACGCGGCCGTCCGCCATCTGTCGACCACGGCGCCCAAGGCCAGCTTCTGGCGCCTGGAGCTGCCCGCGCAACCGGGCGACGCGCTGGCGCTGGCGTGGAGGAATGGCAAGAGCAGCCAGCAGGCGGCGCTGCACCCGGCCACCGGCGAACTGCTGCCCGCTCCCTGGGGCCGCAAGACCGAAGGCGGCCGGCATTTCATGAGCTTTCACTACACTTTGCACGGCGGCACGGCCGGCTACTGGCTGGTCGGCTGGATCGCCATGTGCGCGCTGGCCGCGCTGGTGTCGGGCGTGATCGTGCACCGGCGCATCTTCGCCGACTTCTTTACCTTCCGTCCGCGCAAGGGACAGCGCTCCTGGCTCGACGCGCACAACGCCAGCGCCGTGTTCACCCTGCCGTTTTCGCTGATGATCGTCTACACGGGCGTGGCGTTTTTCCATACCAGCTATATGCCCTGGCCACTGCAAACGGCGTATGGCGGCGACGACCCGTATGCCGGCTACCAGCAGGAACTGGCGCACGGCGCGGCGGCGCCGATCGTGCGCAAGCGCTCGGGCACGCCGGCGCCGCTGCTGCCGCTCGCGCCCATGCTGGCGTCGGCCGAACAGCTGCTGGGCAAGCCGGCCACCATGGTGCTGGTGCAGCAGCCGGGCGACAGCCAGGCCACGGTGCGCGTGTTCGCCAACGAGGAGGCGGGCAGCCACACCACCACCATCGTGCCGGCGCAGGGCCTGGTGATCTTCGATGGCGTCACGGGCGCCGTGCTGCAGGTGACGCGGCCAGAACCGCCAGCCACCTTGTCGACCGGCCAGGTCCATCACGTGATCGAAGCGCTGCACCTGGCGCGCTTTGGCGGCTGGCCCATGAAGTGCTTGTACTTTATCAGCGGCCTGCTCGGCACCGTGATGGTGGCCACCGGCGCCAATCTGTTCATGGTCAAGCGGCGCCGCAAAAGCGAGCTGGAATTTGGCGCCGCCACCGCCGGTTTTTACCGCGTGGTCGAAGCGTTCAGCGTGGCGTCCATGGCCGGCATCTGCATCGCCTCGATCGGCTATCTGTGGATCAACCGCCTGCTGCCGGCCGAACTGGCGCAGCGCGACACGTGGGAAATTCGCGCCTTCCTGTGGCTATGGGGCGCGACCTTGCTGCACGCACTGGCACGTCCACCGGGCCGCGCCTGGGTCGAGCAGTTTGCCTTCGCCGCTCTGCTGTGCCTGGCGCTGCCGCTCCTGAACCAGTGTACAACCGGCCAGCAGTTGTGGCGCTATGCGATGGCCGGCGACGCCATGCGCGCGGGCGTGGAGCTGACGGCGCTGGCGCTGGGCGTGGTCTTTGCCTGCTGCGCCTGGCGCATCCACCGCGTCTGGCAAGCCAGGGCCGTCATCAAACCGGTGCAAAGGGCGGCGCGCGCATGAGCAAACCGGTCAAAGGCCAGCTCCCTGCGGCTTATCGCTGGCGCATCGCCAGCCGCGTGCTGGCCGCCGCGCTGGGCGGCTATGGCTTGTCGGCGTTGCTGTCGTCCGCGCTGGCGCTGCTGCTGCCGCGCATCTCGTCCGCCTCGCGCGCCGACGCCGTGCTGGTCGCCAGCCTGCTCAGTTTTGTGGTGTACACGGTGGTGGTGCTGTGGGTATTTCATGCGCGCAGCGCCAGGCGCGCCTGGGTGGCATTGGCCTTGTGGGCGTTCGTTTGCACGCTGGTGATCTGGCTGCTGCAAGCCGGTGGTGCGTAGGTCGGATTACGGCCCGTCGGGCCATAATCCGACAACATCACAGACGTCAACAATGTTGTCGGATTACGGCGCTTTGCGCCTAATCCGACCTACGCCGCGTCAACCAGCAACTCGGGCTGCAAGGCCCGAATGCGCAGCTCCGTGAAATAGCCGCCGGCCTCGTTGTAGCGCAGGTAGTGGCGGCCGCAATTCATGCAGCGCGCCACCTGGCTGCGGTTGGCCGGATAGTAGCGCGGCGCGATCGGTGCGTCGGGGCTGTCGTCGCGCGTGCCCTGCGGGTGGTACTCGGCAAACGACGGTTCATCATAAGCGTCTGCCACCAGCGTGCCCACTTCTTCGAAACGCTCCAGTTCCAGCGAGGTGGGCAGGCGCTGCCAGGCGTCGAGCGGCACGGCGCAGCAGCTGCAGGGCTGCGTGATGCGGGCCGACGCGGCGGCCAGCGAAGACAACATGGCAAAATCAATCAGCGGCATACGGCTACTTTCATGTGGACGGGCAGGCGGCGCTGCCGCTGCCGAAACCGCGCACCACGGCCGACATCTGCGACGCTATCGTTTGCACGGCGCGGCGGTGGCCCAGCACCATCTCGTCGTAGCCGGCGCCGACCTTTTCATTGGCGGCGGTGCGGCATGCCACCACCTTGTTGCTGGCCAGTTCGCGCACGCTCCACACGGCGTCGATCAGCGCGTACTGGTCCATCACCGATTCGAACCGCTGCACATTGGTGCTGATGCGGTAGACGGGCAGCTTGTCCGGATACGGCGTGCGGAACACGTCGATGGCGCCCAGCTCGCCGGTCACCGCCGTCGACAGCGCCTGGCCGATTTCACCGGCCAGAGGACCCGCCCAGCGCTGCTGTTCGAGCAGCTCGATGCGGCCAGACGGCGCCGTCACCACGAACTGGTTGCGGCTGACCTGCTGCGGCACGCTGACGGCCAGCATCTCGACATAGTATTGAACCGGCTTGGCCGGCTGCGCCGCCATGCCGCCGGACAGCGTATAAAAATGCTCGGGCTTGGGCGCGGAGCAGCCGGCCAGCAACAGTGCGCCGGCAAAGATGGCGGCCAGCGTGGAAACGGTCATCTTCATTTTTTCTCATCTCCTTGTTTGCCGCGAATCAGCGATTCGGGGTGGCGTTCCAGGTAGTCGGTCAGGGCGTTCAGTGACTGCAGGGTTTGCGTCAGCTGCTGCAGGGCCTGGCGCACGTCGGACTGCAGCGGCGAATCCTTTTGCAGCACCTGTTCGGCCGTGCCAAAGGTGTTTTTGGCCGCCGTCAGCGTGCCGCGCATTTCCGGCACCACCTGGCTGTCGAGCTGCTTGAACAGAGCGTTAGCCTGCTTGATGGTGGCGTTCAGATTGTCGCCGATCTCGCCGAAAGGCACCTGGTCGAGTTTGCGGGCGATGCTGGCCACCTGCGTCTGCAATTCGTCGAGCGTGTTCGGCACGGTCGGCACTTCCATCGGATACTTGCTGATGTCGAGCACTATTTTCGGCGCTTTCGGGAAGAAGTCGAGCGCGATATACAGCTGGCTGGTGAGCAGGTTGCCGGTGCGCAGCTGGGCGCGCAGGCCGCGGCTGACCATGCGCTCGAGCAGCTGGTGGCCGGCCGAGCCTTCGGCGTCGTCAACGGCGGCCTTGAAGCGCATGCCCAGGCGGGCCGGATACAGGTTCACCGTGACGGGCATGCGGAAGTTCTTCTTGACCGGGTCGAACTCGATGCCCACCGAGCGCACTTCGCCAAGCACGATGCCGCGGAAGTCCACCGTGGCGCCGGGCTGCAGGCCGCGCAGCGACTGGTCGAAATAGAACACGGTGGTAATGGCTTCGCCGTCCGGTTCGCGCATGGCGCTGGCCTCGTCGGCGGCCAGCCGGAAGGCGGTGTTGGCGGGCGATGGTTCGGGCGGCTTGCGGCCGTTTTCCGCCTCGAAGGCGATGCCGCCGATCAGCAGCGCCGCCAGCGATTGCGTGTTCAGCTTGAAGCCGTTCGAATCGAGCCGCACGTCGACACCGCTGGCATGCCACCAGCGCGCATTCTTGCCAACAAACTGGTCATACGGCGCATTGACGAAGACCGTCATGGTGATGCCGTTGCCGTCCTTGTCCAGGCTGAAGCTGACCACCTTGCCCACGCGCAGCCGGTGGAAAAACACGGGCGAGCCGACATCGACGGAACCGAGGCTTTCCGCATGCAGCGTAAACAGCTTGCCCTTCTGGTCGCCATCGACGGCGGGCGGACTTTCCAGGCCGGTGAAGCTGTCTTTTTTTGCTACCGACTTGCCCGTGTCGACGCCGATATAGGCGCCCGACAGCAAGGTGCCCAGGCCCGTCACGCCGCTGGCGCCGATCTGCGGGCGCACCACCCAGAAGCGCGAATCGGCGGTGGCAAAGCGGCGCGCCTCCTTGCTCATCTCGATCGTCACCAGCACCCGGCTCAAGTCGTCGCCAAGGTTGATGGCGCGTACTTGGCCGATCTCCACATCCTTGTACTTGACCTTGGTCTTGCCCGGTTCCAGCCCTTCGGCGCTCTTGAAGCTGACGGTCAGCGTCGGCCCCTGGTCGAGGATGGCCTTGGCGGCCAGGCCGGCGCCGATCAGCGCGGCCAGCAGCGGAATGAGCCACACCAGCGAAGGCAGCCAGCGGCTGGCCTTGTCCACGTCGGGTTCCGGCAGTTGCCGCGTCTCGGGTGCGCGGACGCCCTCTTCCTTGTCAGACATGTTGCTCTCCAATTGCCAGGTTTTTTACAGCAGGTTCATGTGCTTGGGCGGCGGCGTCGACCGGGTCCCAGATCAGGCGCGGGTCGAACTGCATCGAGGCCAGCATGGTCAGCACCACCACCGCGCCAAAGGCCAGCGCGCCCGGGCCGGCCGTGATCACGGCCAGCGCATCGAAACGCACCAGCGCCACCGTCAGGGTCACCACGAAGATATCGAGCATGGACCAGCGGCCGATGAATTCGACCATGCGGTACAGTTTGGTGCGCTGCGCCGGGCGCCAGCGCGACCGGCGCTGCGCCGTGAACGCCAGCAGCGCCAGGGTCGCCAGTTTGAGCATCGGCACCACCACGCTGGCGATAAAGATGATGATGGCCAGGCCTTTCGAACCGCTGGTCCAGAAAAACACCACCCCGCTCATGATGGTGTCGTTTTCCACGCCAAACAGCGAGTGGGTATACATCACGGGCAGCAGGTTGGCGGGGATATACAGGATGGCGGCGGCAATCAGCAGCGCCCAGGTGCGGCTGATGCTGTCCGGGTGGCGCCCGTGCAGGGTCGAGCCACAGCGCACGCAGTGCGGATGCTTTGCCGTGCCGCCCGGCGGCGCCACCAGGCCGCAACTGTGGCAGGGCAGGAGCGCCTCGCCGGGCGCGAAACTTTTATAGCGGATGCCGGGCAAGGCCAGTCGTGTCAGGTCGTCGCCCGCGTTCCACAGCGCCTTCGGGTCGAACGAGACGACGATGGCCAGCATCATGGTCAGCGCGCCAAAGGCGAACAGGCCGGGGCGCGGCACCACGGTGGCCAGGCTGGTCATCTTGATGACGGTGATCAGGATGCCGATCATCAGCACCTCCGTCATGCCCCAGGCGCGCGCCGTCTGCACCGCGCGCAGCACCAGGCTGAAACCCGGCACTTTCACGCCCAGGCGCAGGCCCAGCGACACATACAGCAGGGAGCCCAGTTCGATCGCAGGGAACAGCATGGTGAACAAAAATACCATGGTGGCCACCACCTGCATCTGTTCGTGCCACAGCACGCGTATGGCGCCGAGCAAGGTGGCGCTGGAGGTCAGGCCATTGACGTCGAGTTCGACGATGGGGAAGAACTGGGCGATCAGGAAGATGAACGCAGCGCCCAGGGTCAGCGCCACCACCCGGTTCAGGTCAG
The DNA here is from genome assembly GCF_001677885.1 of Janthinobacterium psychrotolerans. GTDB lineage: Bacteria > Pseudomonadota > Gammaproteobacteria > Burkholderiales > Burkholderiaceae_D > Janthinobacterium > Janthinobacterium psychrotolerans. The sequence goes on from NZ_LOCQ01000050.1 coordinate 120,661, forward strand.
CGGAAGTGCCCCGGTAAAGTACCGAGCGGCAACGCACGCAGCGCGCCTTTTCGCGCGGGCGCAGCGGCCGCTTTCGGTACAGCACGCCGCATTCATGACAGCTGATCAGGTCGTATCGGAGCACAGTGTGTAGTTTGCCGGCACGCCGTGCGCGGTTATCCCATATCAATGCCAGCTATCATATTACAAACAGGCATTCTTCTGCGCCCATCTTTTCTATAGTTCGCGCAACAGCGCCTCCACCGCGCGGCCAAGCGCCAGGATGCGTCCATCCGCGCCGTTCAAGCCGCAGATGGACAGGCCCACCGGCAATTCGCCTTGCTCCTGGCACGGCAGCGACAAGGCGCAGCCATCGAGGAAATTGATCACGCTGGCATTGCGCAGCACCAGGCCGTTGGTGGCAAAAAAAACCGCATCGTCCGCCTCCAACGGCGCGAGCTGCGGCGCCACCACCGCCACGCTGGGCATCAGCCACGCGTCGTAAGGCGCCAGGCGCGCGCTGGCGATGGCGCGCAAATGCGCACGCGCGTCGAGCAGATCGAGGTATTCCGCCGCGCCCTGCTGCTGGCCGCGGCGGATGCGGGCCGCCACGCGCTGGTCGTACTGCGCGCCCTTCTGCTCGAGCAAGCCCCGGTGCCAGTGCCACGCTTCGGCCGCCACCAGGCCGCCGCCGCTATTGATGGCGGGCAGTTGCAGCAGCTCGGGAAAATCAAAATGTTCAACCAGTGCGCCTGCCGCGCGCAGCATGTCGAGCGTGCGCTCGAATGCCTGCCGCACCTGCGGCTCCAGGTTCGCGCCCACATAGTCGGTGGTGTAGCCGAAGCGCAGTCCGGTCAGCCTGGCAGCTTCGCAGGATATCTCCTGGCCCGACAGCGCCGCATGCACGATGGCGCAGCAATCGACGCTGTTGGTGATCGGACCGGCCGAATCGAGCGAACGCGATAGCGGCAGCGTGCCGCTCAAGGACACGCTGGCGGCGGTCGGCTTGAAGCCGGTCAGGCCGCAAAAGGCCGACGGAATGCGGATCGAACCGCCCGTATCCGTGCCCAGCGCGACGGCCGCCATGTCCAGCGCCACCGTCACGGCGCCGCCCGAAGTGGAGCCACCGGCCACCCGGCTGGCGTCGCGCGGGTTGCGCGGCGTGCCGTGATGGGGATTCAAACCCAGGCCGGAAAACGCGAACTCGCTCATATTGGTGCGCCCCAGCAGCACGGCGCCGGCCGCGCGCAGCCGCGCCACCGCCACCGCGTCGTTGCTGGCCGGTGGCGCCTCGGCCAGCGCCAGCGACGCCGCGCTGCTGACCTGGCCGCGCACGTCGAACAAGTCCTTGATCGAAATCGGGATGCCGGCCAGCGGCGAGGCCACCATGCCGGCCGCGCGCAGCGCATCGCTGGCGCGCGCTTCCCGCAACGCCTGTTCGCCGTCCAGGCTGACATAGGCGTGGCCACCCTGCGCACGGTGTGCTTCGGCGCGCGCCAGCATGGCTTGCGTGAGCGCCACGCTGGTCAGGCGGCCGGCGGCAAGCTCAAGCGCCAGTTCACGGATGGTCCTGCTCACGCTTTGACGGCCAGGAAATCGAGCAAGGTCAACGCCACGATCTTGCTGGCGCGGCGCAAGTCTTCCAGCGCCAGCTTTTCATCGGCCTTTTTCGCATTCGACTCGGGCACGGTGCGCGGGCCGGCGCCATACAGCACGGCGGGAATGCCATGCTCGCCATACAGGCGCGCGTCCGCATACAGCGGCGTGCCCTGGGCTGGTATCGTCTCGCCCAAAATCGCCAGCGCGTTCTTCTGCAAATTGCTCACCAGCTGTTCCGAGCCTGGCAGGGGCCGCAGCGCGTGCGACAGCAGCAGGCGGCGGATTTCGACGCGGATGCCCGGCTCGCCCTGCACGGCGTCTTCGATCAGCGCGCGCACCTGCGCTTCGACCGCCACCGGATCTTCTTCGGGGATCATGCGGCGGTCCATCTTCATGGTCACTTTGCCCGGCACCACATTGGTATTGGTGCCGCCGTCGATGCGCCCCACCAGCATGGTCGGCGAGTCGATGCCGGGCACCTTGGACTTGATCTTTTTCAGCTCCGGCAACTGGCCGTAGATGGCGTTCAAAATCTTGCTGGCCGCCTGCAGCGCGTCGATGCCGGTTTCCGGCATGGCGCCGTGGCCCGACTTGCCATGCACGGTGATCTCCAGCTGCAAACAGGCGTTGTGCGCGGTGACGATGTTGTAGCTGAAGCCGGCCGCGATCACAAAATCGGGCTTGGTCAGCTTCTGCTCCAGCAGCCAGCCCGGCCCCAGCAGGCCGCCGAATTCCTCGTCGTAGGTAAAGTGCAGTTCCAGCTGGCCTTTCAAGGCAATGCCCAGCGCCTCCAATGCGCGGGTGGCGAAGACATAGGTGGCGAAATCGCTTTTCGACACGGCCGCCGCGCGGCCATACAGGTAGCCGTCGACGACCTGGGCGCCATACGGCGGATAAGTCCAGTTGTCGCCGGGCGGCACCACATCGCCATGGGCGTTCAGCGCCACGGTGGGGCCACCGGCCGCGTACGGACGGCGCACGATCAGGTTGGTGATGCTTTGCATGCCATAGGCTTCGACCTGGTCCGATGGCACGGCATGCTGCTCGGCCTCCCAGCCATAGGCTTCCAGCAGCTGCGCCACCCTGGCCGCATGCGGCGCGTTGTTGCCCGGTGGCGTATCGGTCGGCACTTGCACCACCTGTTGCAGAAAAGCGACTTCCTCGTCGAAGTGGGCGTCGATCCAGTCCGTGATTTTTTGTTCCGTCGTGCTCATTTTGCTCCTTGCAGTGTCTGTTGCAGCCAGGCGCCCAATTCGGTGCGCTCGGCGTCCGTCATATTGGTCAGGTTACCGATCGGCATGGCCTTCAGTTCGATGGCCTGCTTGTAGATTTGCGCCGCGTGCTGGCGAATTTCCGTTTCATTATCCAGCATCATGCCCGCCGGCGCCGTGGCAAAACCTGGCTGCGTGGGTTGGGCCGAATGGCAGGTGGCGCAGCGCTGGGCAATGATGGCATGCACGGAGGTGAACTGCGCGGCCGGGTCGGCCACCGGCGCGGCCGCCACCGGCGCCTTCGGGGCGATCGCCACGGCCACGGCCAGCAGCAGCGCCACACCCAGCACCGGATAGCGCCATTCCACGCGCCCCTTGTGGCGCAGGTTGAAGAAATGGCGGATGAACACGCCGGCCGCCATGATCAGCGCCAGCACCAGCCAGGCGTGATCGTGACGGTAGGTCATCGCGTAATGGTTGCTGATCATGATGAACAGCACCGGCAAGGTGAAGTAATTGTTGTGCACGCTGCGCTGCTTGGCTTTCAGGCCGTGCTTCGGGTCGGGCAGCTTGCCGGCCGCCATCGCTTCGACCATCTTGCGCTGGCCCGGAATAATCAGCATCAGCACATTGGCCACCATGATGGTGCCGATCATGGCGCCCACATGGATATACGCGGCGCGCCCGCTGAGCAAATGCGTCAGCACATAGGCGGCGCCCACGATCAGTGCAAACACCACCACGCCGAACCACAATTCATGCCTGGCCAGCGGCGAGCGGCACAGCAGGTCGTAGACGGTCCAGCCGATCACCAGGGTGGCGATGCCGATGCCGATCGCCTGGCCGCTGGACAGGTCCGCCACCGACTTGTCGATCATCATGGCCTGGGCATTGAAATAGTAAGCTATCGTCAGGAGCGCAAAGCCCGACAGCCAGGTCGAATACGCTTCCCATTTGAACCAGTGCAGTTCCTTCGGCAGTTCGGCGGGCGCCACCAGGTATTTTTGCGGGTTGTAGAAACCGCCGCCATGCACGGCCCACAGCTCGCCCGAGACGCCCTTTTTGGCCAGTGCGGAGCCGGGCGCCGGTGGGCGTATGGAATTGTCGAGCCAGACGAAATAGAAGGAAGCGCCGATCCAGGCGATGCCGGTAATGACGTGCAACCAGCGCACGATCAGGTTCAGCCATTCAAGGCCATAAGGGATCAGGTAGGCAAACACTTCCATATTATTCCTTCAGTGATACTTTGAACCGCAGCGTCACCAATATTGGCGCCAATCTACACAAGATAGCTGGATTCATCGCCCATCACATGAAAAATATCGTATATTTGACATATTCAAATCGATATACAACAGAGGCGCCGCACATGTCCAGCCTGCCGCAACACCTCGACCTGCACCTGATCCGCATCCTGTACCTGCTGCTGGTGGAAAAGAATGTCTCGCGCGTTGCGCTCAAACTCAATCAGCCGCAGCCGTCGATTTCCGCTTCGCTGCGCAAGCTGCGCGAGCTGACGGGCGACCCGCTGCTGGTGCGCGGCGCGCGCGGCATGGTGCCGACCCAGCACGGCGAAAGCCTGCTCAACCCGGCCAAGCGCATCCTCGACCAGACCGAAAGCCTGTTCGTGCGCAAGACGCCGTTCGTGGCGCAGGAAGAGGCGCGCACCTTTCATATCGCCGCGCCCGACTACCTCGACAGCCAGTTCCTGCCGAACGTGGTGGCGCTGCTGCGCCGCGGTTCGCCCAGAAGCCGCGTGGTGCTGCACAGCCTGGGGCCGGGCATCGACCATATCCGGCAATTGTCCGACGGCGGCCTGGACCTGGTCATCGCCAACTGGGACGAGCCGCCGGCCCACCTGCACATTTCCAAACTGTTCGAAGACCCGATCATCTGCGCCATGCATGCCGAAAACGCCTATGCGCGCCGCACCGCCAGCGACGCGATGACCCTCGACGATTACCTGAGCCTGCCCCATGTGGCGCCCTCGCCCATGATGCCCGGCTACCACGGCGTGATCGACTCCTTCCTGGAACGGCAAAACCTGCAGCGCAACGTGGTGGTGGAATCGGCCTATTTCGGCCTGATCCCCTATATGCTGACGCAGACCGACCTGGTGCTGACCACCGGGCGCCAGTTCATCCGTTTCTATGAAAAGACGCTGCCGCTGAAAACCTATACCGTGCCGCTGAAATTTCCGCCGATGCGTTTCTACCAGCTGTGGCACCAGCGCGTGCACCAGGCGCCGGAACACAAATGGCTGCGCGACCAGGTCAGCGCGGCGGCCAAGGCGCTGGCAAAAAACTGATTCGGCGAAAACGCCGCGATAAGCCTTATCAGCGACCGCATATACCGTACGCCCTGCCCTGGCGCTATCATCACCGCTTGCATGATTGGATCTCCATGACCTCCCTTTCCGACCTGAACGCCAGCAGCACCGAGCAATTTGTCCAGCAACTGCACGGCATCTACGAACACTCGCCCTGGATCGCCAGGCGCGCGGCGGCGGCGCGGCCGTTTGCCAGCCCGACGGCGCTCAAGCGCGAACTGCAGCGGGTGCTGGGGCAGGCGTCGCCCGAGGAACAACTGGGCCTGATCCGCGCCCACCCTGAACTGGCCGGCAAGGCGGCGATAGCCGGCCAGCTGACGGCCGAGTCCACGCGCGAGCAGGCCAAGTCCGGCTTGCACCTGTGCAGCGCCGAAGAATTCGCCACCCTGCAGCGGCTGAACGCCGACTACAAGGCCAGGTTCGGCTTTCCCTTTATCCTGGCCGTGAAAGGGCCAACCGGCGAAGGCCTGACGCGCCAGGACATCATCGCCACGTTCGCGCGGCGCCTGAAGAACCGCCGCGCCGACGAACTGGTGGAGTCGCTGCGCCAGATCAAGCGCATTGCCGAACTGCGCCTGAACGACCTGCTTGAGGTGCGCCTGCCGTTCGGCCCGGCCATCATGCGCCACTGCGAAACCCTGGCCAGTCACAGCGACAGCAGCTACAACCTGACCTGCGCCTACATGACGCCAGCCCACCAGCAGACCGCCGCGCAACTGGCCGCATGGATGACGGAAGCGGGCATGCAGGTGACGACAGACGCGGTCGGCAATGTGGTGGGCCGTTATGCGTCCAGCCTGCCCGGCGCGAAAACCCTGATGACGGGATCGCACTACGACACCGTGCGCAATGGCGGCAAATACGATGGCCGCCTCGGCATCGTGCTGCCGATCGCGGTGGTGCGCCACTTGCATGAACGCGGCGAACGGCTGCCGTTTCACTTCGAGATCGTCGGCTTTGCCGAGGAAGAAGGCGTGCGCTTCAAAAGCACGTTTTTGGGCAGCACGGCGGTGACGGGCAAGTTCGACCTGTCGCTGCTGGAGCAGGTCGACGCCGATGGCGTGAGCATGCGCGAGGCGCTGGCCGCCGCCGGCCACGACGCCACCAGCATAGGCGCCATCGCGCGCGATCCGCAAGATCTGCTGGGCTATGTGGAAGTGCATATCGAACAGGGACCGGTGCTGCTCGAACGCGACCTGCCACTGGGCGTGGTGACGGCAATCGCCGGCAGCTCGCGCTACCTGGTCAAATTGAAAGGCACGGCCAGCCACGCCGGCACCACGCCGATGACGATGCGCCGCGACGCCGCCAGCGCCGCCGCCGAAATCATTTTGCTGGTCGAGCGGCGCTGCGGCCAGGGCGAGGCGCTGGTCGGCACGGTCGGCCAGTTGAAAGTGCCCCATGGTTCCGTCAACGTGATCGCCGGCGCCTGCCAGCTGTCGCTCGATATCCGCGCCGCCAGCGACGCGGTGCGCCAGGCAGCCGTCGACGACATTTTGGACGGCATCAACGCCATCTGCGCGCGGCGCCAGGTCGATGTCGAACTCGAACTGCTGCTGTCGGCCAGCGCCGCGCCCTGCGCGCCATGGCTGATGGCGCAGTTCGATGCGGCCGTCGCGTCAGTGGACATCGAACCCTATGCCCTGTTGTCCGGCGCCGGCCACGACGCCATGGCGATGGCCGCCATCACCGATGTGGCCATGCTGTTTACGCGCTGCGGCAATGGCGGCATCAGCCACAATCCGCTGGAAACCATGACGGCCGACGACGCCGATATCGCGGCGCAGGCGCTGCTGCATTTGCTGCGCAATTTCCAGCCGAAAGCTTAACGGTGCTGCTGGCGCCAGTGCGCCAGTTCCTCGGCGAGGTGACGGATCAAGGGCGCCCAGCCGCCGATGGCCGGCTGGCGAAACAGCCGCATGGAGGCGTACCATGGGGTATCGAGGCGGCCACTGAACCAGCGCCAGTCGGGCAGATAGTCGGGCAGCAGCAGCCAGCAGGGCTTGCCCAGCGCGCCGGCCAGATGGGCCACCGCCGTGTCGACGCTGATTACCAGATCGAGGTTGGCAATCAGCGCCGCCGTATCGGCCATATCGGCCAATGCCGCGCCGCCGGCCAACGTCAATGCAGCGCAGGTTTCATTTTCGCCCGCGCCTTTTTGCAGGCTGACAAACTGTATTCCTTCCACCGCGCCCAAAGGCGCCAGCGCATCGAGACTGGGCAGCGAACGCGAGGCGTCATTTTCAAATTGCGCATTGCCTTTCCAGGCCAGCCCCACGCGCAGCCTGGCTGGCGGCAAACGCCCGGCCCAGTCGTGCAACGCCGGCGTCTGCGCATGCAGATACGCGGCCGATGACGGTATGGTGTCCAGGGTGGTTTCGCACAGGCCGGGCAAGCTCAGCACCGGCGCCCAATAATCCCAGCTTTCGGCAGCTACCGCTTCGCCGATGGCGATAACCTCGTCGATATCGGCCATGGTCCGCAGCAGCGTCTTGAGCGGCGCATGGCACAGGATGGAGATACGCGCCGCGCCCTGCTGGCGCAGCACGGACGCGTAGCGGCACAGCATCAGCATGTCGCCCATGCCCGCTTCGGGACAGATCAGGATGGATTTACGCGCCAGCGGCTCGCCGTGCCAGCGGGGAAAATGAAAATAGTCGCCAAAGGCGGTCGGCTGCGGGCGCGCTTCGAGCATGCGCCAGCCTTCAGGCAAGCGGCCCTGGCGCAGCAGCAGATACGACAGGTTGTAGCGCGCATTGGCGTAATTTCCATCAAGCGCGATGGCATGGCGGTGGCAGCGTTCGGCCTCGGTTTCGCGCTGCACGGCGGCCAGCAGCGCGCCGAGGTTGGACCAGGCCGAAGGCAGTTCCGGCGCCAGCGCCAGCACACGGCGGTCGATGCGCTCGGCCTCCACCGGGCGGCGCAGCCGCATCAGCAGCGCCCCCAGGTTTTGCAGCAGATGGATATCGTCGGGTACGAGCGCGAGCGCACGCAGGTAGTAACCTTCCGCGTCTTCCAGCAAACCTTGCTGCTCGCGCATCCAGGCCAGGTTCGACAGCGCAAACACGTGATCCGGGTCAGCCTGCAAGGCCAGCTGAAAGGCCGCCTCGGCGCCTGGCGCATCGCCGGCGGCCAGCAGTTCGCCGCCACGCCGTGCATGCGTGGCGGCGGACTGTGAAATGGCGTCAGAGGAAATCATGGCGCCAGCATAGCACCGCCGCAGCTACACGGCGGCGTTATAGAACGACCGCCCGCTCCAGCATCGCCAGCAGCAGCACATTGCAGCCCGCCTCCAGGTGTTCGGACTTGGCGTCCTCGATTTCATTGTGGCTGATGCCGTCCTTGCAGGGCACGAAAATCATGCCGGCCGGCGCCAGGCGCGCCGCGTAGATGGCGTCGTGGCCGGCGCCCGAGACCACGTCCATCACCGAATAACCGAGTTTTTCGGTGGCGTTGCGCACCGCGCCCACGCAGTCCGGGTGGAATGGCGTCGGCGCAAAATACGACACCTGTTCGATCGTGATGCCGAGGCCGGTTGTGGCCTGCGTGCGCTCGATAAAGGCGCGCATATCGGCGTCCATGGTGTCGAGCAGTTCGTCATTCACATTGCGCAGGTCGATGCTGAATTTGACTTCGCCGGGAATCACGTTGCGGCTGTTCGGGAACACCTGCACCATGCCGACCGTGCCGCGGCCATACGGCGGGTAGCGGTGGGCGATCGCGACGACTTCCTGCATGATGCTCGTTGCCACCTGCAGCGCGTCGCGGCGCAAACCCATCGGCGTGGGTCCCGCATGCGCCTCCATGCCGTTCACCGTGCAGTCGTACCAGCGCAGGCCCATCACGGCCGGCACCACGCCGATCACCTTGTCGGCGTCTTCCAGCACGGGCCCCTGCTCGATATGGGTTTCAAAATAGGCGCCGATCGGATGATCGCCCGGCACTTGCGGGCCTTTATAACCGATGCGTTCCAGTTCCTCGCCGACCGTCTTGCCTTCCGTGTCTTTCGCCGCATACGCCGTTTCAAGCGAAAAAGCGCCGCAGAACACGCCCGAACCCATCATCACCGGCACGAAGCGCGAACCTTCTTCATTGGTCCAGAACGCCACCTCGATCGGCGCCTGGGTCTTGATGTTCAGGTCGTTCAGGGTGCGCACCACTTCCAGGCCGGCCAGCACGCCGTAGTTGCCGTCGAATTTGCCGCCCGTGGGCTGGGTGTCGATATGGCTGCCCGTCATGACAGGTGGCAGGGAATTGTCGACACCGTCGCGGCGCATGAAGACATTGCCGATCTGGTCGATGGTAATGCTCATGCCGGCCTCGCGGCCCCAGCGCACCACCAGGTCGCGGCCTTGTTTATCGAGGTCCGTCAGCGCCAGGCGCTTGACGCCGCCCTTTGCCGTCGCGCCGATCTGCGCCAGCTCCATCAGGGAGTCCCACAGGCGACCGCCATTGATACGCAGTTCAGTCATCAATCTACTCCTTATGCAGTGGTGGCGGAAAAAGCAGGACGTTCGATATAGCGCCCGGCCCCTTCCACCGCCATCAGTTCGCCCTTGTGGAACACCACCTTGCCGGCGGCAATCGTGGTGACGGGAATGCCGCGCACGGTGCGCCCTTCGAAGACATTGAAGCCGCCCTTGGCAAACTGCGTGGCGGCGGAAATGGTGCGGGTTCCTTGCGGGTCCCACAGCACGATATCGGCGTCGCTGCCCACGGCGACTATGCCCTTGCGCGGATAGATATTGAAGATCTGCGCCGCGTTGGTCGAACTGACCTTGACGAATTCGGACGGGCTCAATGTGCCGGAATTGACACCGGCGTCCCACACCACCGCCATGCGTTCCTCGACCCCGCCGCAGCCGTTCGGAATGCGCGTGAAGTCGTCCCTGCCGGCCGCCTTCTGCTCGGAGCAAAAGGTGCAATGGTCGGTGGCGGTGGTGTGCAGGTTGCCGCTTTGCAGGCCGTGCCACAGCGCCGTCTGGTGGTGCTTGCCGCGAAACGGCGGGCTCATGACATGGCCGGCCGCATACGCGAAATCGTCGCTCTGATACACGCTGTCGTCGATCACCAGGTGGCCGGCCAGCGCCTCGCCATACACGCGCTGGCCATGGGCGCGCGCGCGCGTGATCGCGTCGAGCGACTCGGCGCACGAGACGTGCACGATATACACGGGGGTATTCAATACATTGGCGATCGCGATGGCGCGGTTGGCCGCCTCCGCTTCCACCGCCGGCGGGCGCGACAGCGGATGGGCCTGCGGTCCCGTGATGCCTTTTTTCAGCAGGTCCTGCTGCAGCTGGTAGACCAGTTCGCCGTTTTCCGCATGCACGGTAGGCAGGGCGCCCAGTTCCAGCGAGCGGGTAAAACTTTTCACCAGCGTTTCATCGTCGGCCATGATGGCGTTTTTATAGGCCATGAAATGCTTGAAGCTGTTTACGCCATGCTCGCGCACCAGCACGCCCATCTCTTCGTGTACCTGCTCGCTCCACCAGGTGATCGCCACGTGAAACGTGTAGTCGCCGGCCGCCTTGGCCGACCATACACGCCACTGGTGATAGGCCTCGATCAGCGACTGCTTCGGCGCGGGGATGACGAAGTCCATGATGGTGGTGGTGCCGCCGGCAAGACCGGCCGCCGTGCCGGTAAAAAAGTCGTCCGACGTGACCGTGCCCATGAAGGGCAAATTCATGTGGGTGTGGGTGTCGATCCCGCCCGGCATCACGTACAGGCCGGCCGCGTCGATCACGGTGGCGCCGGCGGGCACGGCAAGATGGTCGCCGACGGCGGCGATCAGATCGCCTTCGATCAGCACATCGGCGCGAAAGGCCCGGTCGGCGTTGACGACGGTGCCGCCGCGTATCAGTGTAGTCATGCTTGTCTCCTCCAAGGTGGAACCGATCAGGCCAGCGGCGCCTGCTGCACGCGCACTGGCGACTTGCCCTTCATCATGACGCCGTAGACCACGGCGGCAATCGCCACGCCGACAAACCAGGCGTAGGTATAAATGGTCTTGAATGTTTCGCCCACGCCAGGAAACGCGGTGGGGAAAGCGGCGTTCAAAAAGCCCGGAATATTCGGCAGCACGGCGATCACAAAGGCCACCAGCGCGGCCATGTTCCAGCCATTGCCGTACGAGTAGACACCATCGTCGCGGTACAGCTGCTTCACGTCGAGTTCGGTCTTGCGCACGAAATAGTAGTCGACGATCAGGATGCCGGCGATGGGGCCCAGCAGCGCCGAGTAGCCGATCAGCCAGGTGAAGATATAGCCCTGGGTCGATTCGAGCACCTTCCACGGCATCATGACGATGGCGATAAAGGCGGTGATATAGCCGCCCATCTTGTACGACACTTGCTTGGGCGCCAGCGAAGAAAAGTCATAGGCAGGGCCGACCAGGTTGGCGGCCAGGTTGACGCTGACGGTGTCGATCAGGAGAATGATCAGCGCGATCAGCACGGCGGCGCCCGTCATGCGGCTGGCCAGGTCGACCGGGTCCCAGATGGCCTTGCCGTACATGACGACGGAACCAGCCGTGACGATCACGGCCAGCATGGCCAAAAGGCCCATCGGCACCGGCAGGCCGACCGACTGGCCGATGATCTGGTCGCGCTGGGTCTTGGCAAAACGCGTGAAGTCGGGGATGTTCAGCGCCAGCGTGGCCCAGAAGCCCACCATGGCCGTCAAGGATGGCCAGAAGACCACCCAGAACTGGCCGGCCTTCTTGCCGCCTTCGATGAATTGCGATGGCTGGTCGAGCAGGCTGCCCACGCCGCCGGCCTTGCTGTGCACCCAGTACAGCAGCACGAAGCAGATCAGGATTTTCAAGGGCGCGGTGTAGGTTTCCAGTTTGCGGATCGCCTCCATGCCGTGCAGGATGTAATAGAACTGGATGGCCCAGAACGCCAGAAAGCACAGCAGCTGGCTGCCGTTGATGCCCAGGCCGGCGATCTTCTCGCCGCCCAGCTCATGGCCGACCAGCACGCCCATCAGGGTATAGATCATCTGGCCGCCGAACCAGGTCTGGATGCCGTACCAGCCGCAGGCGACAATCGCGCGCATCAGCGCCGGCAGCCGCGCGCCGCTGGTGCCGAACGAGGACCGCGCCAGCACCGCATACGGGATGCCGTATTTGGTGCCGGCATGGCCGATCAGGAGCATCGGCAGCAGCACGATGGCGTTGGCCAGAAAGACCGTCAGCACCGCCTGGTAGCCGGACATGCCGCTGTCGATCAGACTGGCCGACAGGGTGTAGGCGGGGATGCACATCACCATGCCGACCCACAGCGCGGCGAAGTGATACCAGCGCCAGGTACGCTGGGCCGCCGTGGTGGGCGCCAGGTCTTCATTCCATAGCTGCGTGTTGCCTGAATAATCGTGGTTCACAGGGTAGACTCCATCGGTAGCGGATACGGGAAAGGGAAAGGAAATTGCGGTAAAAATCGAGCTTACCGCAATTGCCAGTGAATGTTTATCAAATAAACATACGCAAAAAACGTGCCCTACTATTTATACCGTTTCCAGCACCGCTCCGGGATTCCTGGGGTCCTGCGTCCAGTTCATATAGGGCTTGCCCGTGGTCTGCGGCACCATGGTGATGCAGCCCTGCACCGGACAGGTGATTTCGCACAGATTGCAGCCCACGCATTCTTCCTTGATCACCTCGTAGGTGCGCGTGCCGGCCGCGTCGATCAGCTGCGCGATCGACTGGTGCGAGGTGTCTTCGCAGGCCACATAGCACTTGCCGCATTTGATGCAGTCGTCCTGGTTGATCTGCGCGATCACCTGGTAGTTCATGTCCAGGTATTTCCAGTCGGTCGTGTTGGCCACGGCCTTGCCGGAAAAGTCGCTGATGCGTTCATAACCCTTTTCGTCCATCCAGCGCGACAGGCCATCCTTCATCTCGTCGACGATGCGAAAACCATGCAGCATGGCGGCCGTGCAGACCTGCACGCAGCCGGCGCCCAGGGCCAAAAATTCCGCCGCATCGCGCCAGTTGCCGATGCCGCCGATGCCGGAAATCGGCAGGCCGTGCGTGAGCGGATCGCGGGCGATTTCGGCCACCATATTGAGCGCGATCGGCTTCACGGCCGCGCCGCAATAGCCGCCATGGGTGCTTGCGCCGCCGACGATGGGCAGGGCCACCATGCGGTCCAGGTCCAGCGAGGTGATCGAGTTGATGGTGTTGATCAGGGAGACCGCATCGGCGCCACCGGCCTTGGCCGCGCGCGCCGGCATGCGCACGTCGGTGATATTGGGCGTGAGCTTGACGATCACCGGTAATTTGCTGTGCTTCTTGCACCAGCCAGTGACCATCTGCACGTACTCGGGCACCTGGCCGACGGCCGCGCCCATGCCGCGCTCGGGCATGCCGTGCGGGCAGCCGAAATTGAGCTCGATGCCGTCCGCGCCGGTCGCTTCCACTTTCGGCAAAATGTCGGCCCAGTAGTGCTCTTCGCAGGGCAGCATCAGCGAAACGATCATGGCGCGGTCGGGCCAGTCCTTTTTCACCTGGGTGATTTCGCGCAGGTTGATTTCCAGGGAGCGGTCGGTAATGAGTTCGATATTGTTGAAGCCGACCACCTCGCGGTTCTTGCCATACAGAGCGGAATAGCGCGACGAGACGTTGACGGCGGCCGGGTCTTCGCCGAGGGTTTTCCATACCACGCCGCCCCACCCCGCTTCAAACGCGCGCACCACGTTGTAGGCCTTGTCGGTCGGTGGCGCGGAGGCCAGCCAGAAAGGGTTCGGCGCCTTGATGCCGCAAAATTCGATGCTGAGATCGGCCATTATGCAGCCTCCACTTTGTTGAGCAAATCGGCATGGATGGCCAGTGCGGCCAGCTTGCCATGCTGCACGGCTTGCACCGTCAGGTCCTGCCCCGGCGCCACGCAGTCGCCGCCCGCATAGATGCCCGGCAGCACGGTGCGAAAGCCCGCATCGACGGCGATCTTGTCGCCATCGCGCCGTAGCAGCGCCGCCATCGGGTCGTTCAGCACCTGCGTATCGAGACTCTGGCCGATGGCCTTGAAGATGGCGTCGGCCGCCACGTCAAACGTTTCGCCGGTGCCCGTCAAGCGCGTGCCTTCCATGCGGGTTTTTTCAAAGCGCATGCCGGCCACCTTGCCCTCGCCATTCAACAGCACCTGCTGCGGCTGGGCCCAGGTCAGCATGCGTACCTGGTTGGCCTTGGCGATCTCCTGTTCATGATGGGTGGCCGTCATGGCGTCGAAACCGCGGCGGTACACCAGGGTGACCTCCCCGGCGCCCAGGCGCTGGATCTGCACCGCCATGTCGATCGCCGTATTGCCGGCGCCAATCACGATGGCGCGTTTGGGCACCGGCAGCGCGGCCAGGTCGTTGGCCTGGCGCAGCGCGCTGATATAGTCGACCGCCGCCAGCAGGCCCGGCGCCTCTTCGCCCGTCAATCCCAGCTGGCGGCTGGCGCCCAGGCCCAGGCCCAGGAATACGGCGTCGTACTGCGCATGCAGCTCGCGCAGCTGCACATTGTCGCCCAGCATCTGGCACCATCGGATGGTAATGCCGCCGATGCCGAGCAAAAATTCCACTTCCTTCTGCGCGAAGTTGTCGGTCAGCTTGTATTTGGCGATGCCGTATTCATTCAGGCCGCCGGCCTTGCCTTCTTTTTCAAAGATCACCACGTCGTGGCCCAGCATGGCCAGGCGGTGCGCGCACGACAGGCCGGCCGGCCCGGCGCCGACGATGGCGACAGTCTTGCCGGTGGATGCCGCGCGCTTGAACGGATGGCTGGCGAATTGCATATGGTCGACCGCGTAGCGCTGCAGCAGGCCGATTTTCACGGGCTGGCCTTCGGCGTCGTGGTTGCGCACGCAGACGTCTTCGCACAGGATTTCGGTCGGGCAGACGCGGGCGCAGCTGCCGCCGAGGATATTGCTTTTCAGGATGCCGGCCGCCGCGCCGTTGATGTTCTTGTCGTGGATATTGCGGATAAAGCTGGCCACGTCGATCTCCGACGGGCAGATGCGGCTGCACGGCGCATCGTAGCAATACAGGCAGCGCGCGCTTTCGATGGCGGCCTGGCGCGCCGTCAGCGGCGGCGCCAGGTCGGTGAAGTGGCCCGCCAGTTCGGCACTGGGCAAGGCCGCATGCGGCAAATAATTCAACGATTCGATCATCACGCTTTCCTCTTGTACGCTACGGTGAATGGTGGAGTTGACGCGTTTACTTCATCTGGGGAAAAGCAAATTCCACACCAGCGCTGGCGGTATTGGGCCAGCGCTGCATCACGGCCTTGTGGCGCGTGTAGAAGCGCACGCCTTCGGGGCCATAAGCATGGTGGTCGCCGAACATGCTGCGCTTCCAGCCGCCGAAACTGTTGAAGGCCATCGGCACCGGCAGCGGGATGTTGACGCCCACCATGCCGACCTGGATCTGGCGCACGAATTCGCGCGCCACGCCGCCGTCGCGCGTATAGATCGCCACGCCGTTGCCGTATTCGTTGGCGTTGATGAGCTCTACCGCATGCACCACGTCGGGCGCGCGCAGCATGCACAGCACGGGACCGAAAATCTCTTCCTTGTAGATGCTCATGTCGGGCGTGACGTGGTCAAACAATGTGCCGCCGACAAAGAAGCCGTTCTCGCGCCCCAGCACCACATGGTTGCGGCCATCGACCACCAATGTTGCGCCCTGCTCCACGCCCGAAGCGATCAGTTTTTCGATGCGCTGCTTGGCCGCCAGCGAGACCACCGGCCCCATTTCCGCACCATGCTCCATGCCGTCGCGCACTTTCAGTGCGGCCGTGCGCGTTGCCAGTGCAGTGATCAATTTGTCGCCCGCGTCGCCCACCGCCACCACCACCGAAATGGCCATGCAGCGCTCGCCGGCCGAACCGTAGGCCGCGCCGATCAGCGCGTCGACCGTCATGTCCATGTCGGCGTCCGGCATCACCACCATATGGTTCTTCGCACCGCCCAGGGCCTGGACGCGCTTGCCGCTGGCGCTGCCGCGCGCATAGATGTATTCGGCGATCGGGGTCGAACCGACAAAGCTGATCGCCTGCACCACCGGGTGGTCGAGCAGGGCGTCGACCGTGACTTTATCGCCCTGCACCACGTTGAACACGCCGTCGGGCAGGCCCGCGTCTTTCAGCAGTTTCGCATGCAGCAGGGACGCCGACGGATCGCGCTCGGACGGCTTTAAAACAAAGGTATTGCCGCAGGCAATCGCCACCGGGAACATCCACATCGGCACCATGACAGGAAAGTTGAACGGCGTGATGCCGGCCACCACGCCGAGCGCCTGGCGCATCGACCAGGCGTCGATGCCGCGCGAAATCTGGTCCGTGAATTCGCCTTTCAGCAGCTGCGGTATGCCGACGGCGAATTCCACCATCTCGATGCCGCGCGCGACTTCGCCCTGGGCGTCGGCAAAGGTCTTGCCGTGTTCGCGCGTGAGCATGGCGGCAAATTCATCGGTGTGCTGCTGGCACAGCTGCAGGTAGCGAAACAGCACCCTGGCGCGCGTCAACGGTGGCGTGGCCGACCACGAGGGAAAGGCGGCGGCGGCCGCCTGCACGGCAGTGTCGACGTCTTCCGCCGTGCCCAGCGCAACGCGGGCCACCGGTTCGCCCAGGGCGGGGTTATACACGTCGCCATAGCGGCCGCTGGTGTTGTCGACCTTGGCGCCGTTGATGTAATGGGTGATGGTGTCGAGATCGTTCATGATGTTCCTAGTCGAGATGTTTGAGGACAGTGGCCAGCTTGCCGAACAGCTCGTCGATATGCTGTTTCTCCAGCACCAGCGGCGGCGACAGGGCGATGATGTCGCCGGTGGTGCGTATCAGTACGCCGTCGGCAAAGGCCTGCTTGAAGGCGCCAAAGGCGCGCGTGCCGGGCTTGCCGGCGATGGGGTCGAGCTCGATGCCGGCGATCAGGCCGATGCTGCGCAGGTCGATCACGTGCGGCAGCCCCTTCAAGGAGTGGACCGCATCTTCCCAGTACGCCTGCATGCTTTTTGCGTGGCCGAGGATGTCCTGTTCCTCGAACACCTGCAAGGTCGCCAGCGAGGCGGCGCAGGCCAGCGGATGCCCGGAATAGGTGTAGCCGTGGAACAGTTCGATGCCGGGTGGCGCGTCCATGAAGGCGTCGTGGATATGTTTTTTGCTGAACACGGCGCCCATCGGCACCATGCCGTTGGTCAGGCCCTTGGCGGTGGTCATCAGGTCCGGTTCAACCTCGTAATAGTCGGCCGCGAACGGCGTCGTCATGCGGCCAAAGCCGGTGATCACTTCGTCGAAAATCAGGAGGATGCCATGTTTGGTGCACAGTTCGCGCAGGCGCTTCAGATAACCCTTGGGCGGAATCAGCACGCCGGTGGAGCCGGCCACCGGTTCGACGATGACGGCGGCAATGGTGGACGCGTCATGCAGGGCGACGATGCGTTCGAGTTCATCGGCCAGGTGGGTGCCGTATTCGGGTTCGCCCCGTGTGTAGGCGTTTTTTTCCAGGTTGTGGGTGTGCGGCAGATGGTCGACGCCGGGCAGCATGGGGCCGAAGGTCTTGCGGTTGCCGGCGATGCCGCCCACCGAGATGCCGCCGAAGCCCACGCCGTGATAGCCGCGCTCGCGGCCGATCAGGCGCGTGCGGCCGCCCTCGCCGCGCGCCTTGTGATAGGCCAGCGCAATTTTCAGCGCCGTGTCGACCGCTTCGGAACCGGAGTTGGTGTAGAAGACGTGACCGAATTTATGGCCCGTGTAGTCCATCAGTTTTTCGGCCAGTTCAAACGCGGCCGGATGGCCCATCTGGAAGGTGGGCGCGAAGTCGAGCTGGCCCACCATGTCGCGGATGGCGCCGACGATCTTCGGCTGCGCATGGCCGCAAGGCACGCACCACAGGCCGGCCGTGCCGTCGAGAATGCTGTTGCCGTCGACATCCTTGTAATGCATGCCTTCGGCCGACACCAGCAGGCGCGGATTGGCCTTGAAGTCGCGGTTATTGGTAAATGGCATCCAGAATGCCGACATCGATTCCGGCCTTGCAGTGTGGCTGAACTCGCTCATGAATTTCTCCCAGGAATGCTGACATGCCGTCAAACATTGTTTTTGACGGTGCGTAAAATTATTTACCAGTTGGCAAAAAGCTGATGTAATAATAGGCAGGCCATCACCGATAAGCACAGATACACAAACGGCAAAAAACCCCAACCGTACAGGTCATAAAACCACTACAGTTTTGTGCAGGCAGCATAAGGAGCCACCGTTGAAGCACAACGCAAGCGAAGACGCGAACGAGGCGCAGGACACTGCGCCGGAAGCGGGCAGCGGCTGGCCGGTGCTGGAAATCGGCCGCCACAAGAAAGGCGGGCTGGTCGAGCAGATCGTGATCGCCATCAGCGTGATGGTGGGCAGCCGCGCGCTGCGCATCGGCACGCGCATGCCGTCGGTACGGCAGTTTGCCAAATGCAATGGCGTCTCGACCTTCACGGTGGTCGAATCGTATGACCGGCTGGTCAACCTGGGGCTGCTGTCGTCGCGGCGCGGCTCCGGCTATTTTGTCGCGCGCCACGATGTGGCCGAAGCGCCGCCAGCGGCGGCCCACGCCAGCGCCAGCCCGAGCGCCATCGACGCCCTCACGCCCGACCTGTATTCGGGCGTGTCCGACGCGCTGCCGGTGGGCGCCGGCTGGCTGCCGCCCGAAATGTATGGCGAAGCGACCATCCTCGACGCCGTGCGCCAGGCCATGCGCATCCCGGCCAGCCGCCTGCGCGGCTATGGCCATCCGCTCGGTTTTGCCTCGCTGCGCCAGCATCTGGCCACTACCCTGTCCGACGAGCTGTTCCAGGTCGAGCCCGACCAGGTGCTGCTCACCCACGGCGCCACCCATGGCTTTGATTTGATCCTTCGCAGCCTGACCAAGCCGGGCGACACGGTGCTGGTGGAAGACCCCGGCTACAGCAATCTGCACTCGCTGATACGCCACCACGGCTGCATCCCGGTCGGCATTGCGCGCGGCGAAGCGGGGCTCGACCTCGATGCGCTGGCGGAAGTCGCCGCACGCACGCAGCCGAAGATCATGTTCGTCAACACGGTGCTGCAAAACCCGCTCGGCACCTCGCTGACCCAGGCGCAGGCGCACCGGCTGCTGGCGCTGGCCGAGCAGTTCGATTTCTGGCTGGTGGAAGACGATATCTACCGCGAACTGGCCGCACGGGGCGAGGCGTCGCTGGCGGCCATGGACGGCTTGCGCCGCGTGATCCGCGTCGGCAGTTTTTCCAAGACCCTGTCGCCGGTGCTGCGCGTGGGCTCGATCTGCGCCTCGCCCTCGCTGGTGGCCGAACTGGTGCGCGTGAAAATGCTGGCCGGCCTGACCACCTCTGAAATCAACGAACGCGCCGTGCTGCATGCGGTGTCGGCAAGGCCCTACAGGCGCATGATCGAACGCCTGGTGGCGCAGCTCGACGCCGGGCGCGAGCGCAGCATCGACTGCCTGGCGCAGGCCGGCATGGCGCCGGTGGCGCGTCCGCGCGGCGGCATGTTCGTCAGCGCCGGCTGGCCCGACGTGCAAACGCGGCAATGGAACGGCAAGCTGGTGGCCGACCAGGCGCTGAGGGCCGGCATCCTGCTGTCGCCGAACGAGTTTTTCATGCTGCGCGCGCCGGAAACCGTGTGGTTCCGCTTCAACGTCGCCTACACCGATCACCCGCTGCTGCAGGCATTCCTGCAATCGATACGTCCACGCTGAAAGGCATGCTCATGGCCAGCGAGAAATCCCCCGTCCTGCCGCTGAAAAGCGCCAGCGGACGGCGCATGCAGAACCGCGACCGGCTCGAAAGCGATATCCTGCGGCAGGCCGTGCGCGTGTTCGCCGACAGCGGCTACGAAGGCGCCTCGATCGCCACCATCGCCGAACGGGCCGGGCTGTCGAAGCAGAACCTGATGTACTACTTTCCCACCAAGCAGCAGCTGTACCAGCGCGTGCTCGACGATGTGCTCGACGACTGGCTGGCGCGCATGGACCTGCTGGCCCATCCCGATGACGAACCGCGCGACGTGCTGCGCGCGTATATCAGCGCCAAGCTGCGCTTTTCGCGCGAGCAGCCGTGGGCCTCGCGCGTCTATGCGCTGGAGGTGATCAATGGCGCGCCGCTGTACGGCGAGCAGATACGGGCAAGAGTGGTGCCGCTGCTGCGCAAGGATATCGCCGTGTTCGAGCAGTGGATAGACGCCGGCAAGATCGCGCCCGTCAACGCCACCCACCTGATGTTTACCATCTGGGCCATGACGCAGTCGTATGCTGATTTTTCGGCGCAGATGGCGCTGGTGCTCGAGCGCAAGCAGCTGCTGCGCCGCGACTTCGACGAGGCCGAACAGCTGATCACGCAGATGGTGCTGGCGGCCGTGGCCATGCCGGCGACAGTGAACTCGACCGGCGAAAAAAAACCGCCCTGAGGGCGGTTTGCAAAGCAGGCGGCGCAGGCTTACGCTGCGGCCTTGTTCTTGCGGCGGCGCGCGGTGAAGCCGACCAGGCCCAGGCCGGCCAGCAGCATGGCCCAGGTGCCTGGCTCCGGCACCGGCGAGACGGCGGCCGCGAAACCGGCCACGCCAGTGGCGGCAAACGCTTTGCTATTGTCCAGCGTCAGGTTGGCGTTCCAGTCGCCAGCGACCACGGTACCGCGGATATTGCCGCTCGAGCCGCCGATTACTGCGTTCGGCGCCAGCACGCTGCCGAGCACGTCGATGCTGCTGAAGTTCACGCTGGTGGCGTCGACAAAGTTGAACAGCACGTTGTAGCCATTGAGGGCATACATGCCCATGTTGCCCCAGTTGGCATTGCCGGTCAGATTGAAGATCACGGTCTTGGTCACGCTGCTGTCGAGCGTGGACTGCAGGTTGTTGATCATGCCGAAATCGCTGGATTTCATATTGAATACCTCCACCGATTTGGCGCCGCCAGCGCCACTCGACAGCGTTACCGCCCGTGGCGCCCATTGATCGGGCGTGGCTTTGCCAGTCGCAGCCAGGGCGCCGATGGCGCTGGAGGTGGCGCTGACATTGCTCGAGGTGGTGGCAAACGACATTGCGGGCGCTGCCGATGGCGGCGTCGCGGCCACATTGGTATTGCCGGCAATGGTGGTGATGCCGCCAGCGTAATAGCCGCCAGCCAGAGAGGCATTGGAGTAGCTGAAATTGCCACCGGCGATCACGGAGTAATTGCCGTAGGCGCCACTGCCGATTCTGAACGAACTGGCGGAAATATCACGCGCCGCCGCAATACCACCGGCAAAGCTGTTGTCTTTTCCAATGATGATATTGCTCAGTGAGTAAAGGTTCGCCTTGCCCACCAGGCCGGTCAGGTCGAGCACGTCAGCCTGGGCGGCGCCAGCGGCCATTGCAGTGGACAAGATCAGCAGCGCTGGCACTTTCGACAGGGTTTTCATTTTATTTCCAAAATTAACATTAACTTACCTACAGGATATCATATTTACGTCTTTTTACCTGTCTCAAAAATAGATTAGCTGTACTAAATAAACAACAATTATTTTCTACTGTGCAACTATTTCACGGCATGGGACAGTAACGCCGCTGTTCGCTGCCTTCAATGAAATTCCCAAGGAACAATATTCCAGTGATAGCATGGCGCGCTCGATATAGACAGAGGACAGCAATGAAACAGTTACCATCGCTGCGCCAGGCAGCCTGCGCAGTCTTGCTCGCCATGGCCGCGGCGTCGGCCGCGCAAGCGCAGAGCGCAGGCCTGATAGAGAACCAGCCCTTGAGCGAAACCTGGCTCAACGCGGGCTTTTACTCCTACCATTTCCAGCGCGACAAGAACCTGAACGACGGCAATCCGGGCCTGGGCGCCGAATACCGTTTTTCCACCGTGGCGTCGGCCACGGCGGGCCGCTTCTACAATAGCGACCGCGCCTATTCGAATTACCTCGGCGTGTATTACCAGCCCTTCCATGTCGGCCCGGTGCGCGTGGGCGCCGTCATTGGCGGCTTCAATGGCTACCCGAAAATGCGCGACGGCGGCTGGTTCCCGGCCCTGATACCCACCGTCAGCTATGAATACCAGCGTGTCGGCGTCAATATCGCCATCGTGCCGTCGTACAAGGACCGCCTGTATGGCGCCCTGAGCTTCCAGCTGAAACTGAAGGTCTTCGAATAGCGTCTATCCTGTCCTGCCGTCGTTCATGCCGGCGATTCTGCCATTCGTCGCAGGCTTGATGCTTGTCAGTAAAGCGATGGCTATAGTGCATTCATCGCCAGGCCAGCAGCAGGCCACCGGCAATCGACAACGACAGGAGAAACAGCATGAAAAACATCAATTCGGCACCGGGCAACGCAAACTTCGACAGTTTCTGGCAAGGCCTGTGCGGCCTGGTGCGCCAGGGCGTCGACGCGCTGGGCGCCATGTCCTGGCCGATGCTGCTGGCCTGCGCCATCGGCCTGGCGCTGTTCATCACCATCCTGCCGCTGGTGCTGACCCTGTTCCTGATCTTCCTGCTGGTCAAATGGGCCAATAACAGTGGCGGCTTCGGCTGGGAGAAAAAAACGACGCAGCAGCAACCGCCACAATAAGATGCAAAGGAATCATTCTTGCCGGGGTAACAAGGGTAGCTTATAGTGGCAGGCGCAGCGGCATGGAACGCCGCGCGCCATCCATGATCGAAGCTACTCCATCCCCCGTTACAGGAGTGTTCCCATGAGCATCACCGCAAAGGCCACCAAGGCCACCACCATCCCCTGCCTGCGCTACCACGATGCGCCGGCCGCGATTGCCTGGCTGTGCCAGGCGCTGGGCTTTGAAAAACAGCTGGTCGTGCCCGACAACGACGGCGGCATCGCCCACGCCCAGCTCAGCTTCGGCAATGGCATGATCATGCTCGGCTCCGTCACCGACAGCGAATACGGCCGCCTGATGCGCCAGCCGCGCGAGCTCGACGGCGCCAATACGCAAAGCTGCTACCTGGTGGTCGAGAACGCCGACAGCATCTACCGGCGCGCGGTTGAGGCCGGCGCCGAGATCGTGCTCGACATCAAGGATGAAGAATACGGCGGGCGTGGCTTTACCTGCCGCGATCCCGAGGGCCATGTCTGGACCCTGGGCACTTACGACCCGTGGTGAAACGGAGAACCATGATCATCAGCATTTCCGCCGCCGGCCTGCTGCTGGCCGGTGGTTTCCTGGCCACTCCCGCGCTGGTCGACCAGCAAATCAACCAGGTCTATCGCGTCACCGCCCCGGCGCCAACAAAGCAGGCGCTGGCCCTGCACCGCAGCCTGTGGATCGCCGACCTGCATGCCGACAGCCTGCTGTGGCAGCGCGACCTGAACCAGGCCGGCGGACGCGGCCATGTGGACTTTCCGCGCCTGGCGCAGGGCAATGTGGCGCTGCAGGCGTTTTCGGTGGTGACCAAAACGCCGCGCAAGATGAATATCGACCGCAACGACGGCGACAGCGACAACATCACCGCGCTGGTGATGGCGCAGGGCTTGCCGCCGGCCACCTGGAACAGCCTGCT
This sequence comes from Janthinobacterium psychrotolerans, assembly GCF_001677885.1. Classification (GTDB taxonomy): domain Bacteria; phylum Pseudomonadota; class Gammaproteobacteria; order Burkholderiales; family Burkholderiaceae_D; genus Janthinobacterium; species Janthinobacterium psychrotolerans. The sequence continues at coordinate 144,286 of NZ_LOCQ01000050.1, forward strand.
GGCACGCGCGCTGTACCAGGCCAGGGAACTGCACCAGCTGGCCGACGCCAGCCAGGGCAGCATGCGCGTGATCGGCAGCCGCGCCCAGCTGCGCAGCTTTATTGCCGCGCGCCAGAATGATCCGCGCCTGATGGCCGGCTGGCTGACCCTGGAAGGCGCGCACGCGCTCGAAGGCAAGCTCGACAATCTTGACAGCCTGTACCGCGCCGGCTACCGCATGGCCGCACCGACGCATTTTTTCGATACCGAATTGTCCGGCTCGCAGCACGGCAAGCTCAAGGGCGGCTTGACGCCACTGGGCCGCGACTGGCTGCGCGCCATGGAACAGCGCAAGATGATCGTCGACCTGGCCCATGCGTCCGGCCCCACCATCGACGAGGTGCTGACCCTGGCGAAACGCCCGGTGATGGTGTCGCACACGGGCGTGCGCGGCACCTGCGCCAACGGGCGCAACCTCAGCGACGCGCAGTTGAAACGCATCGCCGGGCAAGGCGGGCTGGTGGGGATCGGTTTCTGGAACACGGCCGTCTGCGGCAAGGACGTAAAAGCCATCGCGCGCGCCATCAAGCATGCGGTGGCGGTGATGGGCGTGGAGCATGTGGCCTACGGCTCGGACTTCGACGGCGCCGTGACCACCGCCATCGATGCGGCCGGCCTGCCGCGCTTGACGCAGGCGCTGCTGGACGCGGGCCTGTCGCCGGCGCAGATACGCCGCATCGCCGGCGAAAACGTGCGTGACTTTTTACTGAAAAATCTGCCGGACGAGGATGCCTGACCGAGCGGCGCTCAAGCGAGCGCCGCGATCAGGGCGGCATCGGCCACCTGGCGTGGCTCGATTTTGATCAGCTTGCTGTACAGCGGCGGCAGCGCCTGGCACAGCGCCAGCAGTGCATCTTGCGCCATGCCAGGGCGCACATACTGGAACTGCGCCGGATTGTTCTCCGGCAGCGCGCCTTCCATGGTCGAACCATAGGCGCCCAGGGTCATGAAGCTGGCGGCGCTGCCGTCCAGCCCGCCGGACAACACGAACGTGCCGTGCTTGGGGTGGCCCAGGTAGCGCTTGATGGTTTCCTGCTGCGCGCTGTCTTTTCCCATCATCAATGCATGGCGCAGCTGCGCATACTGGCGCGTGCATTCCATGAACGGCGTGCGGATAAGCGATTGCGACTGCTGGCCCGGCAGGCACAGCAGCAAGTTGCCGAAGGAATCGAGCAAGGCGGCGGCCTCGCCCGCGCCGCCATTGCGGCGATCCTGTTCCATCGCCGCGCGTAGAAAGGGCGCCAGGCCGGCATCGGGAACATGGGGCGCGCAGCGGTAGGTCAAGGCATCGGGATAGCGCTGGCGCAAGGCGCGCACCAGCGCATGATCGTGCGGCAAGCTGGCCGGATCGCACAGCGGACCGGCATCACCGTCATGCAGCAGCTGCATCACCTGCGAGGCCATCGATTCGAACACCAGGGTGCACAGCGCCTGCGTCGCCTCGTTGATGCTCTTGCCGATAAAAAAGGATTTCGGTCGCGCACCCGATGCGGCGCGCGCATACGGCGTGGCGCCGCGCACGGCGGGATAGCAAAAGCGGCTGGCCGCCTGGGCGCGCAGCGGCGCCGGCAAGGCCGTGAAACTGGCGTGATTGTCGTAATTGATGCCCGCATTGCCATCGGGCGCGGCCACCACCACATGAAAGCCGGCCGCCAGGATGGCGCCCGTGCACATGCAGCAGGGGTCGAGCGAGGTGACGATGGTGAGTTCCTGCGGCGGCGGCAAGGCGGCGCCGGCCGATACCTGCGCAAAATACCAGTCGACCAGCTGGCGCTCGCCATGCGCGGTGGGGTCCGCCACCAGGCCGCCCTGCACCACCTTGTTGTGCATCGACTGCAGCACATTGCCGGCGCCATCGAGCAGCACCCCGCCGACGCCGAAGGTGCCCTCGGTCTTGGCCGCCAGCGCTTCGGCCGCGGCGATCGCCACGGCGGCCTGGATGTCGATGGTCTTGTTCAACTTGCGCTTATTTCATGTCCAGGTCGGAGCTGCCGAAACCATGCGGCAGCAGCCAGCCGGCCGTCACTTCCATGATGTCATTGTTCAGGTTGGTCAGCACCACCGGCAGGTCGGCGCCGCCCAGTTCGAACATCACCTGGCGGCAGGCGCCGCACGGCGAAATCGGCTGGGCCGTGTCGCCGGTGACGGCCAGTTTGGCAAAATCGCCCGGCTTGCAGCCCGCCGCGATGGCGCTGAAAAACGCCGTGCGCTCGGCGCAGTTGCACAGGCCATAAGCGGCATTTTCCACGTTACAGCCACGAAACACGCGGCCATCCTTGCACAGCAGCGCCGCGCCCACCCTGAAACGCGAATATGGCGCGTACGCCAGTTCACGGCCGGCGTTGGCTTCGGCGATCAGTTCTTCGTTGTTCATTGTTTCCTTATGATTGTTACGGACGAATGGTACGATAAATCACCGGCTTGGGCGTCAGGGCCAGCGCACTGATTTCATACGCCGCCTGGATTTCCTTGACGGCCTGCCGCGCCGCCGCTTCCGTGCGCGCGTGCACCATGGCCAGCGGCTGGCCGGCGGCAACCTGCTCGCCCAGGCCGACCAGTTCGCTCAAGCCGACGGCAAAGTCGATCGCGTCGGTCGGACGGCGGCGGCCACCACCCAGGGACACCACGGCCAGGCCGATGCTGCGGCAATCGCGCACATGGGCAAAGCCTGCCGACAGGGCCGGCGCCGGCACCACGAAGGGCGCGCGCTCCAGGTGCAGGTCCGGATTTTCGAGCAGGTCCGCCGGGCCGCCCAGGGCCGACACCATGCGCGCGAAGCGCTCGGCCGCCGCGCCCGAAGCGAGTACCGCTTCAAGCCGGGCGCGCGCCTCTTCGTCGGTGGCGGCCAGGCCGCCCAGCACCAGCATTTCGGCGCACAGCGCCAGCGTCACTTCATGCAGGCGCGCCGGGCGCGAGCGGCCCGTCAGGTAATCCATGGCGCCACGCACTTCCAGCGCATTGCCGGCGTACGGCGCCAGCGATTCGTTCATGTCCGTCAAAATGGCGGACGTTTGCATGCCGGCGCCATTGCCGACGGCGACGATGCTCTCGGCCAGCTCCACCGATTTGTCGTAGGTCGGCATAAAGGCGCCAGTGCCCACTTTCACGTCCATCACCAGCGCATCGAGGCCGGCCGACAGTTTTTTCGACAGAATCGAGCCGGTGATCATGGCCACCGATTCCACCGTGGCGGTGACGTCGCGAATGCTGTAGAAGCGCTTGTCGGCCGGCGCCAGCTGCGCCGTCTGGCCGATGATGGCCACGCCGACCTCCTGCACCACCTTGCGGAACAGTTCGTTGTCCGGCACGGTGCAGTAGCCGGGAATGGCGTCGAATTTGTCGAGCGTGCCGCCGGTGTGCCCCAGGCCACGGCCCGAGATCATCGGCACGAAGCCGCCGCAAGCGGCGATCATCGGCCCCAGCAGCAAGGACACCACGTCGCCGACGCCGCCGGTCGAATGCTTGTCGACCACGGGGCCGGGCAGGTTCAGCGAGCGCCAGTCCAGCACCTGGCCCGAATCGCGCATGGCCAGGGTAAACGCCACGCGCTCGTCCATGTTCATGTCATTGAAGAACACCGCCATGCCCAGCGCGGCCACCTGGCCTTCGCTGACGCTGCCATCGGTAATGCCGCGCACGAAAAACTCGATTTCCTCGGCGCTCAGCACGCCCTTGTCGCGCTTCTTGCGGATGATTTCCTGGGTTAAAAACATTGAGTGACTCCCGTGGTATTTTATTTTTTCTGATGCGTCAGGGGTGGTGTCGGATTACGCCTTCGGCTAATCCGACCTACCCGGCCTTCACGATTTACAGCACATTGACGCCATTGGCCAGCGGCGCCACGCCCAGGTGATGGGCCAGGGTCTGGCCGATATCGGAGAAGCTCTCGGAAATGCCGAGCGCGCGCGGCGCCACGCCAGGGCCGAAGAAGATCATCGGGATATGTTCGCGCGTATGGTCGGAACCATGCCAGGTCGGGTCGCAGCCATGGTCGGCGGTGATCACCACCAGGTCGCCCGGTTTGAGCTTGGCCATGAATTCCGGCAGGCGCGCGTCCATTTCGCGCAGCGCGTCGGCATAGCCTTCGGTATTGCGGCGGTGGCCGTAGGCCTGGTCGAAGTCGACGAAGTTCACGAACGTCAGCGACTTGTCGCCCACTTCATCGGCGGTTTTGAGCAGCGCGTCGAACAGCGCCATATTGTCGACGCCCTTGACCACGCGCGAAATGCCCTGGGTGGCGAAAATATCGCTGATCTTGCCCAGTCCAACCACTTCGCCGCCGGCGTTTTTCACGTGGTCGAGCAAGGTTGGCGCGGGTGGCGGGACGGCGTAGTCGTGGCGGTTGCTGGTGCGCGTGTAGCTGCCGTTGCTGCCGGTAAACGGGCGCGCGATCACGCGGCCGATATTGTACGGCTCGACCAGTTTGAAGGCCATTTCGCACACGTCGTAAAGGCGTTCGAGACCGAACGATGCTTCGTGCGCGGCGATCTGCATCACCGAGTCGCCCGAGGTGTAGATGATCAGCTTGCCAGTGGCGACATGTTCGTCGCCATGCTTGTTGATGATGTCGGTGCCGGACGCGTGGCAGTCGCCGAGGAAGCCGGGCACGCCCGAGATGGCCTTCAATTTGTCGGTCAGGTCTTGCGGGAACGACGGCGTGGTGCGGGGGAAATATCCCCAGTCGAATTCGACCGGCACGCCGGCGATTTCCCAGTGACCGCTTTGCGTGTCCTTGCCGGTCGAGCGTTCGCGCGCGGCGCCGTAGGCGCCGGTGAAACCGTCGCGCTGCTCGAAGCCGGTGGCCCATTCGCCGCTGGCCAGGTGGGCGGCGGCGCCCAGGCCCAGGCGCTCCATGGTCGGCAGTGTCAAGGTCTTGCCGCTTTTGGCGACAGTGCTGGCAATATGGCCAAAGGTATTGGCGCCTGCATCGCCGTACTTGGCGGCGTCCGGCGTCGCGCCAAGGCCGAAGGAATCAAGCAGGAGGATAAATGCACGTGACATGATAAGGCTCGCTGTAGAGGTAATGCGGATAGTGTAGGCCGGATCGTCCGGCCTCGCCGCGCAGGCGTTGTCCACGCGTGCGCGGCGCTGGGGATGCTTAAGCTTGTGGTGTGGCGGCAACGTTGGCCAGGAAGGCCAGGATCAGCTTGACCAGGTCTTTGGCGCCGATGGCCGCGTATTTCAGGGTCTGCTCGTGCGACAGGGCGAATGGCGACATGCCTTCGGCCAGGTTGGTGATCACCGACACGCCCACCACTTTCAGGTCGCAATGGCGGGCCGACACCACTTCCGGCACCACCGACATGCCGACCGTATCGGCGCCCAGGCGGGCCATCATGCGGATCTCGGCGGCCGTCTCGAAGTTCGGGCCAGGGTAGGCCACGAATACGCCTTCGTGCAGGGTGATGCCGTTGGCGGCGGCCGTGTCCTTGACTTGCTGGCGCAGTTCGGCGTCATAGGCATTGGCCATGCTGAAGAAGCGCGGGCCGAAGCGGTCGTCGTTCGGGCCGACCATCGGCGTGCCTGGCAGCAGGTTGATATGGTCGGTGATGGCCACCAGGCTGCCGGCGTCCACTTCAGGGCGCAGGGAACCGGCCGCATTGGTGACGAACAGCATTTCGCAGCCCAGCAGCTTCAGGGTGCGGATGGCGCTGGTCATCACGCCCATGCCGTAGCCTTCGTAGAAATGGCCGCGGCCTTTCATGCATACCACCGCCACGCCCGACAGGGTGCCAACCACCAGCTCGCCGGCATGGCCGTGCACGGTGCTGATCGGGAAGCCCGGCAGTTCGTCAAAGCTGATGCTGACGGCGTCGGTCATCTGTTCGGCCAACACGCCCAGGCCGGAACCGAGGATCATCGCCACGCGCGGCTTGAAATTTTCAGGGGCGCGGGCGCGGATGATTTCGGCGGCGTGGAAAGGGGCGTTGTTCGACATGATGTTCCTCGTGGTTGATGAGTTGGTATGCGGATCGGTGTGGATCTTTTGCTTGCATCCTGCAGCGCGTTGTACGGGCGGTCTGTGCAGGACGATCGAATGCGGTTGGGCGCTATCAGGCGCCACTATGCATCAAGCACAATATGTATGGCAAATACCATTTTTCTTGCGCATTTATACAAAAGATATATAAATGGCCGGCATTATAAAGCAGCAGGCCCTGCCCTGTCAGCGATGCCGATTGACATCGAACAGACAAAAGTTTAACCTTGCAAACAATTGTTAAAACAGGCCTGCCGTGAACGACCTTTCCAAAAAAGACCAGCTGTACGCGCTGATACGCAGCAATCCGTTTATTTCGCAGCAGGAACTGGCGAGCGAGCTGGGCTTGTCGCGCTCGGCTGTGGCCGGTCATATCGCCGGCCTGATCCGCGAACGCCGGCTGCTGGGCCGCGCCTATGTGCTGCCCGACAGCCGGCCCGTGCTGTGCCTGGGCGCCGCCAACCTGGATCGCAAGATGCGCACCCTGGCCACCTTGCAGATGGGCACATCCAACCCCGTGCGTTCGACCGAAGTATTCGGTGGTGTCGGCCGCAATATCGCCGAAAACCTGGCCCGCCTGGGCTTGCCGGTGGCGCTGCTGACGGCGCTGGGCGACGACGCGGCCGGCCATGCCTTGCAAACCCATGCGGAAGACGCCGGCATCGACCTGCGCGGCAGCCTGCACCTGGCCAATACCGGCAGCGGCACCTATACCGCCGTGCTCGATGAACACGGCGAAATGCTGCTGGCGATGGCCGACATGCAGCTGTATGAACAGCTGACCCCGGCCTTTCTGCACAGCCGCCAGCCACAGCGCGCGCAGGCGGCGCTGACCGTCTGCGACCTGAACCTCGGCCTTGCGAGCGTCGCCTTTTTGCTCGACGAAGCCAGAGCGGCCGAGCATAACGCCGCACCGCTGGTGATCGTGGCGGTGTCGCAACCGAAGATGGCGCACCTGCCGCAAGACCTGACGGGTTTGCAGCTGCTGATACTGAACCGTGGCGAACTGGAAACCCGCGTCGCGCGCGCCTTGCCGAACGACGAGGAACTGCACGGCGCCTGCCGCGAAGTGCTGCGCCAGGGCGTGCGCCAGCTGATCGTCACCCTGGGCGCCAACGGCGTGCTGTTTGGCGAAAGTGGCGCAGTGGACGCGGCCATGACCCACCTGCCCGCCCTGGCCGTCGACGCGGTCGACGTCACCGGCGCCGGCGACGCTTTTTCGGCCGCCGTCTGCTGGTCGCTGTATCACGACAGCCAACACCTGGCGCTGGCCTGCCGGCGCGGCCTGACACTGGCCGCCATGACCCTGGCGTCCAGCGCCACCGTCTCACCCTTGATTTCCGCCAGCGTCCTCAGCGATGTTGAAGATGCTCCACTCCCCCTTTCCTGACTGGAAAAATTCATGACCCAACTGCACCCTTCCCTGTTGTTCTCGCAAGAAGTGCTGGACGCGCGCGCGGCCGGCAAGGCCATCGTGGCGCTGGAGTCCACCATTATTTCGCACGGCATGCCGTATCCGCAAAACGTGGAAATGGCGCGCGAAGTGGAACAGATCATCCGTGACGGCGGCGCCGTGCCGGCCACCATCGCCATTATCGACGGCCGGATCTGCATCGGCCTGTCGCCCGAGCAGCTGGAGCTGCTGGCCACTTCGCCCGACGCCATGAAGGTCAGCCGCCGCGACCTGCCGTTCGTGCTGTCGCAGAAAAAACTTGGCGCCACCACGGTGGCCGCCACCATGATCTGCGCCGAGCTGGCCGGCATTGCCGTGTTCGTCACGGGCGGCATCGGCGGCGTGCACCGCGGCGCGGAAACCAGCTTCGATATTTCGGCCGACCTGCAGGAACTGGCGCAAACCTCGGTGGCGGTGGTGTGCGCCGGCGTGAAATCGATCCTCGATATCGGCCTGACCCTGGAATACCTGGAAACCCACGGGGTGCCGGTAATCAGCGTCGGCCAGGAAGGTTTTCCCGCCTTCTTTACGCGCGAAAGTGGCTTCAAGGCCGATTTCCGCCTCGACAGCGCGGCCGAACAAGCGGCATTCATCGACACCAAATGGCAGCTCGGTTTGAAGGGCGGCGTGGTGGTCAGCAATCCGGTGCCGGCCGCGCAGGCGATGCCGAAGGAAGAGATCGACGCCATTACCACGCAAGCGCTGCGGGAAGCGGACGCCGGCGGCGTGAAAGGCAAGCAGGTCACGCCATTTTTGCTGTCGCGCATCAAGCAACTGACGGACGGGCGCAGCCTGGCGACCAATATTGCGCTGGTCAAGCACAACGCCCAGGTCGGCGCTCAGCTTGCCATTGCCATGCAGGGGCTTGCCGCACGATAATAGGACTGCTGTAAAGAAGCGCGCGGGCGCTGACCGGCCCGCGCGTTGTTCCCTCCAGGCACCACGCACGGCAAGGAAAGCATGTCCATCGATCTGAAACAGTTAAAGTATTTTCTCGCCGTCGCCGAGGAGAAAAGCTTCAGCCGCGCGGCCGAGCGCCTGCATATCTCGCAGCCGCCCCTGAGCCAGCAGATCATGAAACTGGAAACCGAACTGGGCGTGCGCCTGTTTGCACGTACCACCCGCACCTTCGAGCTGACGGTGGCGGGCAAGGCGCTGATGCACGAGGCGGCCGACTTGCTGGGCAAGATGCGCATGACCATCGACACCATCCGCCAGATCGACCGTGGCGAAGTGGGCCGCTTGCGGGTCGGCATCGTCGGCTCGGCCATGTGGGGCCCGATTCCCAGCCTGCTGGAACAATTCCAGTCGAAATTTCCCCGTGTCACCTGGACCATCCATGAACTGGGGCCCACGGTGCAGTACGAAGCGCTGCGCAGCAAGCAGATCGATGTGGGCTTCTGGCGCGAACCCAAGCTCAACGACGATGACCTGCGCCACGACAATCTGCGCCAGGAACTGTGCTTCCGCGAAAATGTCTGCGTGGCCGTCAACGAACACCACCGGCTGGCCAGGCAGGCGTCGATCGAACTGACCGATATCGCCGACGAACCGATGCTGACCCTGGCGCTCGACAAATCGGCCTTTCCCCGCTACCTGGTGCAATGCTGCGTCAATGCCGGCTTCGAGCCGATGATATTCCAGGAAGCCAACGAGCCGCAAACCCTGCTGGCCATGGTCGGCGTGGGCCTGGGGGTGACCCTGGTGCCGGAAACGACCAGCCGCATCGGCTGGCCCGGCGTGGTGTTCCTGCCCATCAAGACCAATCCGCCGTCGGCCAATCTGTATATCAGTTACACCACGCTCGACGACGCACCGGTGGTGCGCGCGTTTTTGAATATCCTCAATCCGCCAGCAGCCTGATACCACCTGATTTATATGCGTTACATATAAATCCCTAAACAAAAACGTATTTGCCATACATATCAGCCATGATGCATAGTGGTTCGAACGCCCAAGGCGAACTGTTGCATGCGCATCACACTGGCGACCGCAAAACGGCGGCAACAGCAATATTCTTCCGCGTTACGGTGCAATGTTGATAAGGAACCATCGATTCATGCAGGCGTAACAGGCTAAACCGGCCCCAAATTTTCTGTTTGCCCTATAAAAAATATACAATATCGATCTTCCAGGAGCCAATTCATGAAACTTACACAACTTAGTTTGACGATCGCAGCCGCATTTCTGGCTGCTCAAGCGTCCGCGGCAAACCCAAAACTGGGTGTCGTGTATGACGCGGGCGGCAAGTTCGACAAGTCGTTCAACCAATCCGCTTTCGAAGGCGCCGAGCGCTTCAAGAAAGACACCGGCATCTCCTTTATCGAAGTACAGGCTTCCAGCGATACGCAAGCCGAGCAAGTCATGCGCGGCCTGGCCCGCAAGAAACTCGACATGATCGCCGCCATCGGCTTTGCCCAGACGCAAGCCGTACAAAAGGTCGCCAAGGAATTTCCCAACGTGAAATTCGTGCTGATCGACGGCCAGGCCACCGGCGCCAACGTCAACTCGGTGGTGTTCAAGGAAGAAGAAGGCTCCTACCTGGTCGGCGTGGCCGCTGCCATGGCCAGCAAGAGCAAGAAACTCGGTTTTATCGGCGGCATCGACATTCCGCTGATCCGCAACTTTGCCTGCGGTTACGCGCAAGGCATCAAGGCCGTCAATCCGAAAGCGGAACTGACGCAAAACATGGTTGGCACCACCTCGGGCGCCTGGAATGACCCGGCCAAGGGCGGTGAACTGGCCCGTTCGCAATTCGAGCGCGGCGTCGACGTGGTGTTCGCGGTCGCCGGCGGCAGCGGCATGGGCACTTTGCAAATGGCCAAGGAAAAAGGCAAGCTGGCCATCGGCGTCGATTCGAACCAGAACCATCTGTACCCGGGCACCATGCTGACCTCGATGGTCAAGCGCGTCGACAACACGGTGTATGACAGCTTCATGCAAGTGAAAAACGGCACCTGGAAAGGCGGCGTCAGCTATAAAGGCCTGAAAGAAGGCGGCGTCGATTGGGCGCTCGACGCCAACAACCGCAAGCTGATCACGCCGGAAATCGAGAAGCGTGTATTGGGTGCGCGCAAGGACATTATCGATGGCAAGATCAAAGTGATCGATTACCGCGTCGGCAGCAGCTGCCCGGTTTAACTTCCTCCGTATTGCTGAACGCGCCGCCCGGGTTTTCCCCGCGCGGCGCGTTTCCATGAAACTATCCAGTTATGAGCCTATGCAGCCAGCAGTAGAATTTCGCAGCATTTCCAAGCATTTTGGACATGTGAAGGCGAACACCGACGTCAGTTTCTCCATCGCCAAGGGCAGCATCCATGGCCTGGTGGGCGAAAACGGCGCCGGCAAATCGACCTTGATGAGCATCCTGTACGGGTATTACCGTGCCGACGGCGGAGAAATCCTGCTCGACGGAAAAGTGCAGCCTATCCGCAACAGCCAGGAAGCCATCGCACTGGGCATCGGCATGGTGCACCAGCACTTCATGCTGGTCGAGAACTTCACCGTGCTCGACAATATCATGCTCGGCACCGAAGGCGGTTTCCGCCTGGCCAGCCACCGCGCCGAAGCCGAAGCGAAGCTGCGCGAGATCTGCACGCGCTACCGCCTCGACGTCGACCCGCTGGCGAAAATCGAGGATCTGTCGGTCGGCGCCCAGCAGCGCGTGGAGATCCTCAAGCAGATTTACCGCAGCGCCAATATCCTGATCCTCGACGAGCCGACGGCCGTGCTGACGGCCCAGGAAACGGCCTCGCTGTTCGAGATCCTGCGCCTGTTCAAGGAGCAAGGCAAGACCATCATCCTGATCACGCACAAGCTGCAGGAGATCCTGGAAATCACCGACAACGTCACCGTCATGCGCGGCGGCACGGTGGTGGGCGCGGTGGCCACGGCCGGCACCTCGAAGGAAGAGCTGGCCAACATGATGGTGGGCCGCCCCATCCAGAGCCACCTGCCGCGCGCGCCCTACAATCCGGGCGCCACCGTGCTGGAAGTGGACGGCCTGCAGCTGGCCGACGAGCAGCAGGTGAAGTTGTTGGCCGACATAGGTTTTACCTTGCGCGCCGGGGAGATCGTGGCCATTGCCGGCGTGTCGGGCAACGGCCAGAGCGAGCTGCTGGAAATTCTGTCGGGCATGCGCCTGCCGACCTCGGGCAAGCTGCGCTTCCAGGACAAGGACCTGCCTTTCGGCAAGCGCCACGACGCCGACGGCCTGCCGCTGGTGTTTCGCGATCTTGGCATTGCCCATATCCCGGAAGACCGCTTGCGCGATGGCGTGGTGAAAAATTTCTCGGTGATGCACAACACCATCCTCGGCTACCAGGATCATTTGAAAAACCGCTGGGGCCTGTTCAACTTCAAGGCCATCGGCGCGCGCTGCGCCGAATTGCTCAAGACGTTTGACGTGCGTCCGGCCAACCCGGAGCTGCGCATCGGCCTCTTGTCCGGCGGTAACCAGCAGAAGGTGGTGATCGCGCGCGAAGTGCTGGCCAAGCCGAAACTGATGCTGGTCGGGCAACCGACGCGCGGCGTCGATATCGGCACCATCGAAAGCATCCATACGCAATTGCTGGCCCTGCGCGACGCGGGCGTGGCGATCCTGCTGGTGTCGGTCGAACTGGAAGAAGTGCGGGCGCTGGCCGACCGCATTCTGGTCATGTGCGGCGGACGCATCACCGGCGAACTGAAAATTGAAGAATTCGATACCACCCGCATCGGCCTGCTGATGGGGGGAATGCACAAATCATGAATAACGACTTGCCACGCTGGGCGACAGCCTTTGTCATGCCCATGTTAAACCTGCTGTCGGCCTTGCTGGTCGCAGCCCTGGTGATCTATCTGCTCGGCGAAGACCCGGGCGAATCGCTGGGCATCCTGATCAACAGCGCCATCCTCAATCCGGAAGGCCTGAGCTACACCTTGTTCTACGCCAGCACCTTCATTTTCACGGGGCTGTCCGTGTCGGTGGCGATGCAGGCCGGCCTGTTCAATATCGGCAGCGAAGGCCAGATGTATATCGGCGGCCTGGGCCTGACGGTGGCCATGCTGGCGTTTGACCAGACCCTGCCCGCCTGGCTCCTGATTCCGGCCGCCATGCTCGGTGCCGCCCTGTTCGGCGCGCTGTGGGGCTTTTTGCCCGGCTACCTGCAAGCCAAACGCGGCAGCCATATCGTGGTCACCACCATCATGTTCAACTTTATCGCCGCCAGCCTGATGAACTTCGTGATCGTGAAATACCTGATCCCGCCGGGCGAACAGAACACCGCCAGCCGCGTGTTTGCCGAAAGCGGCGAAATGCCGCGTTTGTCGACCTGGTTCCCGGCCCTGGGCGACACGCCGCTGAACATCAGCTTTATTCTGGCCATCCTCGCGCTGGCGATTTATGGCGTGATGGTGTGGCGTTCGTCGTGGGGCTTCAAGCTGCGCGCCACCGGCCTGAACAAGCACGCGGCCCACTATGCGGGCGTGTCGATCAGCAAGATGATCATCATCGTCATGTTGATTTCCGGCGCGCTGGCGGGCCTCGGTTCCGTCAACTCCATCATGGGCTCGACCCATTACCTGTCGCTCAATTTCGTTGGCGGCGCCGGCTTTATCGGCATCGCGATCGCGCTGATGGGCCGCCAGCATCCGGTCGGCATCTTTTTGTCGTCGGTGCTGTTCGGCGCGCTGATACAGGGCGGTTTTGATCTGTCGCTGGAAAAACCGAATATCCCGACCGAGACCTTTATCTTTATCCAGGGCCTGATCATCCTGTTCTGCGGCGCGATGGAAAACTTCTACGCACCGGCCATTTCCGCCCTGCTCAAGCGCACCAAAGGCTGACACCATGACACTCGACGACTTTCATTTCGCCAGCATCCTGGTCTCGACCGTGCGCAATGCGCCGGTGCTGATCTTTGCCGCCATGGCCGGCCTGTTCGCCGAACGCAGCGGCATGATCGATATCGGCCTGGAAGGCAAGATCCTGGCCAGCGCCTTCGCGTCCGCCGCCGTCGCCTACACCACGCAGAACCCGTATTACGGCATGGCCGCCGGCATGCTGGTGTGCGTCGCGCTGGCCCTGCTGCAGGCCTATGTGAGCATCACGCAAAAGGGCAACCAGCTGGTGGCCGGCATGGCCATCAATATCGCCATGAGCGGGCTGACCTTTGTGCTGGCGCAGTTCTTCTTCCAGCAAGGCGGCCGCACGCCGGACCTCGGCAGCGCGCGATTGTTCGACGTGGTGCTGCCCGGCACCCAGTACGTGGAACATATTCCGTTCATCGGCTGGGTCTACGCTCACCTGATCGGCGGCCATTCCATCCTGGTCTACGTGGCTTTCCTGTTGATCCCGCTGGTGCACTGGCTGCTGTACCACACACGCTTCGGCCTGCGCCTGCGCGCCTGTGGCGAAAACCCGCACGCGGCCGATTCGGCAGGCGTGAGCGTGGAAGCGACGCGCTATATGGCCATGCTGGTGGCCGGCATCCTGTGCTCGTTCTCCGGTGCGTATCTCGCCATCGTGCAAAGCGGTTTCTTCCTGCGCGACATGTCGGCCGGCGCCGGCTACCTGGCGCTGACCGCCATGGTGTTTGGCAACTGGCGCCCGGTCTACACCTTCCTCGGCTGCCTGATGTTCGGCTTCTTCGGCGCGATCCAGATCCAGATCGAAGGCGTTGATCTGCCGGTGGTGGGCCGCATTCCGGGCTCGCTGATCCAGATGGTGCCGTACGTGGTGACGGTGATCGTGCTGGCCGGCCTGATGGCCAAGTCGGTGGCGCCGAAAGCGATCGGCATTCCCTTCGTCAAATCGCGCTGATCTTCAGCCTGCGCCAATAAAAAAGCGAAGCCCGCGGGCTTCGCTTTTTTTATGCCGTTGGAATCTCTTCCAGCGAAAACCAGATCGGCAGCCCCAGCCCACGCGCCACCGCCACCATGCGGTCGGCGCCGGAAGAATCGCCACCGATGCGCAGCACCCCATCGCAATGGGCCAGCAGGCGTTCGCAATGCGTATGAAACAGTTGCTCGTACACCGCATCGCCCACTTGCCTGGAACCGGCCAGCGCCAGCATCGGCAGGGCCAGCCATTCCCCCAGCACCGGCATATGGCCGGCCGCATACAGCGGCAGGCACTGCGCTTCCATCGCCGCCACATTGGCCGCCATCTTGACGGGATCGTCGCCGGTGCCCGAACGGTAAGGGCCGGCGACCAGGATCTGCAGGCTTTTTTGGGCCGGCATCAGATGCAGCTGGGCGTGCTGCAGCAGCATGATGGTCTTGCCGTCGCAGATGCGCCCGTCGGCCACCATGCGCAGGGCCACGTCCAGCGGCAGTTCCAGCACCTCGATATCCTCGCCTTCCTGCGCCAGCCCACCGCCGCCGTTCAGCCGGCTCGATGCCTCATATTCGGCGGCAAAGAAATGCAGGCGCTCGGTAACGGAACCGGGGCTCATGAAGGCGTCGAACACCTTGTGCACCTGGCCAACACGGTAGCCGGTTTCTTCTTCTACTTCGGCGCGGATGCGCTGTTCAGGACTGGCTTGCTCCAGGAGGCCGGCCGCCGCCTCGATCAGGAAACCGTCATGGCCTTCGCGATAGGTGGGAAAGCGGAACTGGCGCACCAGGATCACCGTGCGTTTTGCGCGGTTGTACAGCAGGATGGTGGCGCCATCGCCACGGTCATAGGTTTCGCGCGTCTGCGTCTGCCACTGGCCGTCGCCGCGCAGATAGTCAAACGTGGTTTTCTGTAGCAGATACCAGTCATGCGACAGGGTCGTGATATCCCGGATGCGTACTCTTTCTTCGTTCATCTTGTCTCCTTGTGCTTGCATGCGCCGACTTTATCATGCAAACTCGTGTAAGTATAAGAAAAATCGAGAGAATTCAAGAAATATGCTGACACATCAACGCAAGCACTATCTGCTGGACCTGTTGCAACGCGAAGGCCAGCTCGTCGCCAGAACCGTCAGCGAGACGCTGGGATTATCGGAAGACACGATACGGCGCGACCTGCGCGAACTGGCCAGGGAGGGTTTGCTGCAGCGCGTGCATGGCGGCGCGATACCGAACCTGCCCGCCTCGCCCGCGCTGGCGCCGTATGCCAGCCGTGAACAGCTGTCGCTTGAGGCCAAGCCGGCCATCGGCCGCGCCGCGGCGGCCATGCTCGGCGCTGGCCAGGTCGTCTTTATCGATGGCGGCACCACCTGCGTGCAACTGGTGCGCCAGCTGCCGCGCGAGCTGCGCGCCACAGTGGTGACGCACAGTCCGTCGATTGCGGTGGAGCTGGTCAACCACCCTTTGATCGAGGTGGTGATGCTGGGAGGACGATTGTTCAGGCACTCCATCGTCAACGTGGGTGCCGCCACCGTCGAAGCGATCGCCCGCATGCGCGCCGACCTGTATTTCATGGGCGTATCGAGCCTGCATCCGCAGGCCGGCATCACCACCGGCGACCACGAGGAAGCCTGCGTCAAGCGCGCCTTGAGCGGCGCGGCCGCGCGCACGGTGGTGCTGGCCTCGCCGGAAAAGCTCCATACTTCGTCGCCGTTCCAGATCGCGCCATTGAACCAGGTCAGCGATATCGTGGTGCTGCGCGACACCGACGAGGCGCTGCTGGCGCCTTATCGCGAGATGGGCATCGCCATCACGCTCGCTTGAACGTCAAGGCCAGATCGCCCGCAGCACGGCCGCCAGGTGATAGCCGCCATTGATCAGCTGCGTCTTGGCCAAGGCTGAACTCGGTACCGGATAGTCGCCGGGCACCTTCAGCGACCATACATAGTAGGGCTCGCCCTTGCGGCTGGTCTGCTGCGTGGCCGGCCCGGCCACCACCCCGGCGTAGGCGATTTTTGACGCGGCCAGCGAGGCATCGGCCCATTGATACGGCCAGCTGGACGGCTCGCCGGTATTGCCGGGCACATCAGGCTTGCTGGCGATCACCGTCTGCGCAAACTGGCGCGGCGTGCGCGTCGACAGGCGCCGCATGGCGTAATCGACCACGGTGCTGTCCCAGTACGAGTGCAGCGGCTTCGTTGGCGACTTCGGATAGGCGGCAGGTTTCGGTGCGCCCTCTTCTTGCGGCAGGGCCGCTGGAATCACGGCATCGGACAAGGCCGTGATTCCAGCGTCGTCCAGCAACAGGTTATTGCCGCCACGTGCATCGAAAATCGCCAGGCCGTCGATCTGCGCCCGGCTTTCCGGCACCACGAAGCTGCCATCCTTCGCCAGGTAGGCCGCGCCCACATGCAAGGGCTGGTGGATATCGCCGACCATGTGCGTGAGCAGGATCAGCGCCTGGCGCGGCGTGAACTGGTGCGGATTGCTGGCCGCATCCGCCTTGCCCTGCAACACCAGGATCGCCTGTTTCAAGGTTTGCACGATATCGTCATCGGCGCTGCCCACGGCGCCATCGTGATAGTGCGCGTTCTGGAACGGGATATCGGTGTAATGGTATGCGCTGTGCTTGGGATTGGCCGCCACATAGGCCTGCATCTCGGGCGATTGCGGACCGCAATAGCTGCCCTTCACGCAGTCGGGCCAGTTGGCGATCGACTCCAGGGTTTCGCCGGGAAGCAGCAAGGCGGCGATGTTCGCCTGGGCCGCGCTGCCCTTGAGCAACTGGTCGGCAATCGCCCCGACGGCGCGGTGGCCGTCAGTACCCCAGGCCAGCGCGTTGCCGCTCATGAAGGCGCCTGCCAGCGCCAGCACGCAACTCAGTTTTTTCATCACTGCGGCGTCCCCTTGGCTGGTTTTGGATATTGCTTGTTGATATCGATGGGCTGGGCATAGCCCGAGCTCCAGGTCTGCTCGTGCAGGGCCGCCAGGCGCTGCGCCATCGCTTCGTTGCGCAGCACCACTTCCAGGTTGCGCGACAGGTCGAAATAGCCGCCGGCCCAGTTGCTGGTGCCGACCCAGGCCAGCTTGCCGTCGATCGTCATGGTCTTGCTGTGGATGACGCGTGCAAACGGAATAAAGCCGGTGCTGGCGGTGGGGATCGTCACGATGCGGATCTCGACGTTGGGCACCAGCGCCAGGCTTTTCAGGTAGGCAATCGCCGGCGCTTCGGTGTTCCAGGCGGACACCATCAATTTGATTTTCACGCCGCGCTGGGCGGCCGCGCGCACGGCGTTGTCGATCACGGCGTAATACGGCCGCGTGCGGTTAGGACCGTAGGACAGCGGCGCGTAGTCGAGCAGCTGGATGCGCACCTCGCTCTTGGCGTCGGCCAGCAGGGCCGGCAAGCCGCTTTCCGAGTCGCCAACGCCAGCAGGGTTATACGCGTTCGGGCTGGCCAGTAAAAACGCGTTCTGCGCATAGTTGGCCGGCACGGTTTTGCTGTTGAGCACGGTGGCGCGGCCGCCCTTGGCCGTCAAAGCCTGCGCCTGCCAGTCCTGCTCGAAAATCGCCTGCACCTGGGCCACCATGGCCGGCTCGGTAATCTTCAAGCCGGTTTCATGGATATGCGCGAACGAGCGCCAGTCGAAATTCTGGCTGCCGATATAGGCGACCTGGCCATCGACGGCCAGGTATTTGGCGTGCACGATGCCGTTGCCGGTGATCTTGTTGAAGTCGATGATGCGCAGGTCGAGGTTGGGTATCGCCTTCAGTTGCTCGATGGTCGCCGGCTCCGACAGGCCCACGCCTTTCAGGTCCAGCAGGAAGCGGATCTTGACGCCGCGCTGGCCCGCTTGCGTCAAGCTGGCCAGCACTTTTTCAAAGGCCGTGCCCGGTTTGCTGACGGCGTAGAACTGGGCGATGACGATGTCTTTTTTGGCCGAGTCGAACAGCTCGCTCCAGACCGTGACCGGCTCGCGCAGGTCCGGGTTGGCCAGCGTGGTTTCCACCGGCGAGGTATGCACCAGCTCAAAACCGGGGATCGTGAAATCGGCATGGGCGCTGCCGGTGTACAGGCTGGCAACGAGAACAGAATATAAAAGACGACGCATGAGTTTTCCTTGTAGTGATTATTTGACGCGCACGATGCGGCCGGCCGCGGTGGCGCTGCCGGCCGGCTTGCCGGCGCGCGCACGCGCGATCAGGTAATTGCTGAACGCGTCGATATCGCGCACACCGGTGTCCAGGCGGCGCGTGCCGTTGGCCAGCACGGTAAAGCGGTCGCCGCCGCCGGCCAGGAAACTGTTGGCGGCCACGCGGTATTGCTGCTCATCGTTGAGCGCCACGCCATCGAGCATGATGCTGCCGGGAAGCACGCGCTGGCCTTGCGGGCGCGTGCTGTCCCAGCGATACGTAAAACCTTGCGAGACCTGCAGCAGATTGCCCTCCTCTGCTGTGGTGTCCGGCCATTGTTGTTCCAGCAGGGTGCGGATCTGCGCGCCGGACAGGCTGACCACGACCAGGGTATTGCCGAACGGCACCACCGCCTGGTTCTGGCCCACATTGGTCATCAAATCAGTGCCCGCTTCCAGGTCCTTGCGGATGCCGCCATTGTTCATCAGCCCGATCTGGGCGCCGGCCGCGCGCGCGCCGAACAGGGTGCTGTCGGCCACCAGGTCGCCCAGCGCCGAGGCGCCGCCGCCCCTGGTGCTGCGGCCCACCAGCGGCACGGCGATCTTTGCTACCGGACGCGACAGTTCGGCCGCGCTGCGCTGTTTCACGGCGGCCAGGTAGGCGGCCACCTTGGCGTCCGGCTCGAACATGCCCGGCAACATCACGACGTTTTGCGCGCTGGCATCGACCACGGCATTTTTAACCGTATCGACTTTCAGCTTGATGCGGGTCAGCATATGGCCGCCCATCTGCGCCTGCGTCACCAGCCGGCCATCGACCCTGCACAGATAGCCCTGGTGCGAATGGCCGCTGACGACCAGTTGAATCGCCGGATCGAGGCGCTTGACGACGTCGATCACCGGGCCTTTGAGTTTGCCGCAGTCGGGCTGGTCCACATATTCTTCCGTCTCGCCACCCTGGTGCAGCAGCACCACGAACACGCCCACGCCTTGCGCGCGCAGCGCCGGCAAGGTGGCGTTGATGGCGTCGGCTTCATCGCCGAACTGCAGGCCGGCAATGCCGGCCGCCGTCACCACGGACGGCGTATCTTTCAGCACAGCGCCGATCAGGCCCACTTTCACGCCATGCGCCTGTTCAATCTTGTAGCCTGGCAGCAGCGACTTGCCCGTTTGCGTGTCGATCACATTGGCGGCCAGGTAGCTATAGCTGGCGCCGGCAAAATCGGGGCTGTACTTGCAGGCCTTGTCGGCGCGTGCGGAGTCGCAGCCGCCGCGCTGCTGGCGCAGCAGTTCCGCCTTGCCCTGGTCAAATTCGTGGTTGCCGACGGAGCTGGCCGCCATGCCCAGCATATTCATGGCGACGATGCTCGGCTCGTCCGCCCACAGCGCCGACATGGCGGGGCTGGCGCCGACCAGGTCGCCATTGCCGACAAAAATCAGTTGCGCATCTTCGCGGCGCCAGGCCTTCAGGGCACCGGACAGCACATCGATGCCACCGGCCTGCACCGTGACCTTGCGGGACGGATCGTTGACGCTGGTGTAGGTAAATTTGCTGCTGTCGAGATTGCCATGGAAATCATTCAGGGCCACCAGGTTGAGTTCGACGGGGCCGCGTGGCGGCGTGGCGCAGCCAGCCAGGGCGGCAACGATCAGTATCAGGGCCGCACGGGCCAATGGAGTGCGTGGAAAAATCACCATGGAATCGACAGTCTTGAAAAAATAAAAAGGAAAAAAGGGAAAAACATCTGGTCGATAAAAAACGGCTGGTGTCGCCACCAGCCGTTTCGAGCTTGCTAACTTACAAGGCAGTCACGATCAGAATTCGTACTTGACCGTTGCTTGCAGCGCCCATTGGGACTCGCCTTTTTGTTGACGCACGGTGTAGTCCTCTACCTTGTCACGCACCTGGTAGATATAGCGACCGTTTGCATCGAGGCCGGCAAAGTCAACGAAGTTGCGCGTCTGGCCACCGGCGGAGCGGAAAGCCATTTCATTGATACGCCCCCACTTGCGGTTGATCATGTTGCCCACGTTAAAGAAGTCCATGGTGAACACGCCTTTGTTGCCCTTGAAGAAGCCTGGCACTTCTTGACTGATGCGCATGTCAAAGCTGTTGGTCCATGGCGAGAAGCTGCCATTACGCTTGGTCACGCCGCCAGCGGTATTGCGCAGGTCACCATTGCCGTTCACAAATGCCCAGAAACGGTCTTCATTGGCATGGCTGGTGGCGGTATCGCCACGGAAGACCACTTCACCGGAACCTGGACGCGATGGAATGTACATCAGGTCATTGCCGTTGACGCCGTCGCCGTTCAAGTCATTGTTGTAAGTCCAGCTGTATGGCTTGCCCTTGCGGCCTTCATAGAACAGACCAAAGGTGGTCTTGTAGTTGTCGAAAAAGCGCTGCTGCCAGTTGAAGACAGCATTGAAACGGTCTTTAACCAGATAGCTTGAATTGGCTGCAATGTTTTCATTCGGGTTGAGAATGGCGCGAGCATTGAAGTTCGAATTCGACACGGACGACGTCAGTGGCGCAACTTCGGTTGCATCGGTATAGGTATAAGCAACCGACCAGCCAAAACCCTTGCTCATCGGCTGGGTCAACGACAGCGTGACCAGATTACCTGCACCTTTGTCAGTTTTCTTTGCAAGCAACACATTATTGTAGTTGATGTTCTTCAACGCGCGGTTGCTGGCGTTAGCGCAGCTTGCAGCGGCAGTTGTGCTCAGACCGCCATTGGAAGTCCAGCAAGCGGTGTTATAGGCATTGGCGGTGTAATACAGCGCACGGCCATCGGTACCGGTACGGGTTGCTGTGCCCAGATTCAAATTCTCGTAGTAAATCGCGTCTTTGTTCTGTGTACGCAGGTATTCAGCGCCGAATACCAGACCCATCCATGGCAACTCATGCTCGAACGCCAGGTTGCCTTTCCAGATCGACGGTTGACGCAGCTCAGGCGACAGGAAGTCGACGTTGTTGGCAGGCGTTGCGCCAATATTGGTCGGCTGGTTGTTTGGATCAGGATTGAAGGTACCGCCAACGCTTGGGCACGCTACGGCGAAGCCAGTACCGCAACCGATCACTGCCGTGGCAACGCCAGGATTGGAGAATGGGTTGGACAGCCAGACCGAAGCGGCCGCGCCCTGGAACAGGCCGAAACCACCACGCAATTGCGTTGGGCGGGCGCTCTCGAACTTGTAATTGAAGCCGACACGTGGCTGTACCAAAGTCTGTCCATCGATGGTCTGCGTATTGTCCAGACCAAAACCACCGGTCTGCGCGGTACCGCCACGACGAGTGTCAGCAAGGTTGACGACACCTGCGACGGTCGGGGCGGCTGCTGGCACATTGCGCAACGGACGATCGCTGATGCCCGCCTTATCGACGCGCACGCCGTATTGAATGGTCAGCTGCTTGTTGATGGTCCAGACATCTTGCGCGAAGAAACCATAGTTCTTCATGCTGAAGTCGGAGATGGCGTTTTGCAGGGAACCGCCAGGCACCGGTACCTGTACCTGATAGCCATTGGGGCGACCTATGCGGAAGTTTTCCAGCACAGCTTGCTGATGAATCGCAGAACTTGCAGTACTGCAATTGAACGTGGTCGTGCCATCGGGATTTTTCGGCACAAACGAATACGCTACGTTGTTAATACAGGCAAAGTTATAGTTGCCATTGATGTTCTGCAGATACGCATTGTAAATGTCGTTCTTGCTGAAATCGCTACCGAATTTCACTTCATGGTCACCCAGAGCCCAGTTAGCGCCCAGATAGACATCCTTGGTCTTGGTGCGCAGTTCGTTATGCTGGTAGGACTGGTCAGTACCAAAGTTCAGGTAACGGTTGCTGGTCGACACGCCCGCAGGCGAGCCGGCTGGCAATGCGCCGGAAAACTGCAGCGCCATGGTCGGCAGCGTGGAATTGTTTTTCGGCAAACTTTCATAGTCGCGCGACGATACTTTGAACTCGGTCGAGAACGTTGGCGTCCAGTCGGCAAACCATTGACCGACCGTCGTTTCGATTGTCTTGTTTTGTTGACGCCAGGCGCTGTTCAAGGCGATGCCACTTGACGTTACGCCGGTAAACATCGGCTCGGACTGATCGGTTTTCGAATAACGGACCATCGCGCGATGGTTGTCATTGATATTCCAGTCCAGTTTCAGCAAAGTATCGTCCACCGTCATCTTGGTACCGGCCGGCACCTCGGTCGTGCCGATGTTCAAGCCATACTGACTCTGGGCAATGGCGCGCGCCTGGTCGATCGCCGACTGGGTGACACCGACGTTGGTCATGGAACTGCCCAGCGGGCCAAAGCTCGGTGCGGTACGCGTGCTTTCCAGCTTTTCTTTGTTGGCAAAGAAGAACAGTTTATCCTGGATCAGCGGGCCGCCAACGGAAGCGCCCTTGGTGGTTTCGCGGAATTTTTCTGGCGAGTAATAGGTGTCTTTCGCGTTGTTATAACGATCGCCTGCCATCTTGTCATTACGGAAAACGTAATAGACGCTGCCCTTGAATTCATTGGTGCCGGACTTGGTCACGGCATTGATATTGGCGCCGGTATAGCCTTTTTGCGTAACGTCGTAATTGGCGACGTTCACCTGGACCGACTGGATCGCGTCGATCGAGATAGGCTGCTTGGCAGTCGGGCTGCCATTCGATTCCAGGCCGAAGGTGTCATTCACCGCCACGCCATCGATGGTCATCGAGTTGTAGCGCGAGTTCTGACCAGCTACGGACAATTCGCCGCGCTCTTTGTCGGTCTGCGAAACACGCGGGTCGGCGCGGGCGTAATCTTGCAGATTGCGCTGGATCGATGCCTGCATCGCCAGTTCATTCGCGCCGATATTGGTGCCGGCACCCATATTGCTGCGATTAAAAATTTGCGCGCGCGCGCCTGTGCCGGTCACGTTCACGGTCTGCATCTGCGCGCCCAGGGTGGCGTCCACACTGGCCGTTTCCGCCAGTTGCACGTACACGCCTTCGCGCTTTTCAATCTGGCCGTCCTTGGTGACGGTGATGGTGTAAGGACCGCCGGCGCGCAGGCCGCGAGCGACGTAGCGCCCTTCCGCATCGGTCGTCACATTGCTGACGGAACCCGATTCGGTGTGCACGATGGTGACGGTAGCGCCGGCCGCAGGCTGGCCGTTGCTGGAGGAAATGCGTCCGCCGATGGAGGAAGTCGTATTCTGTGCGAACGATGGTGCGGCCGCCAGTGCGATAGACAGGCTTAGCGCGATTTGCGTCAGCCGAAGTCGTTTGTGATTGATCATCTTGTAACCCCAAAAAAGACTATTATTTTTGAAATACTGGATAGGCCTGCGCTCGGCAACACCACCACACTATTTCCTCTTTACTATGCTGCAACTGTTACGCCGGCCAGCTTGGCTGCGGGTCTTGACGGGACCACGCAACCGCGTTTTTTTCACTGTCACAACCCTCTGGATTCAAGCAAAAACGGACAGTGGCGAGCCACTCTTCCCAATGACGCGGGGCGCTAGCTCCCGTGACATTCACTCAACAGCCTGGCCAGCGCCACAAGCCAAGGCGAGAGTGTAATTGTTAAATATTTCAAGACTGTGACACGGCCATGACATGTGGCGATTTCAGACATCCAAGGCCAGGCCCTGTCGTTTCACTCTGCATGTCACATTGATCTACTGCGAAAACCGCGCTTCTTGCCGCTAGGAATACACAAATTGTGACTTTTTACCATCACCATCATGGCACTATGCATCATCAAAAAATGAATGACAAATATGATTTTTTTCTGATATTTATACTTAAAAAGTCTAAATTACAGCTGTGTTACAAGAAAAAAAATTGTCTGACTGCGCGGCATAAGCTTATGGCGCGAAATTATAAGTGAGCAGATTGTGCTTGAAATTGTTTCACATAAGAAAACAGAAAAAGAGGGGGATCTGTCCAATATTGTGTCGCTTGGCCGCCACAAAATTAGCAGAAAAACAGTGGAGAAATTTGGCGGGGATTGAACAGGCGACCGGAGAACCCGGCCGCCCTGACAGCATCAGTTTCGACGCGAAAGCAACTTACGGTTTGACGGCCTTGCTGGCGGCGTCTGCTGCGGCGATCTGCGCTTCAAATGTGGCAAAACGCGCGGCGAGCGATTTCAACAAGCGTTGTTTATCCGCCTCAGCCAGGAAGGAATAGCGCAGGCTGTTATACGACAGCTTCTTGATTTCCGCGTAGTCGGTCTTGTACTGGCTGGCAAACAGCACGTACTCGTTCGACAGGGTATTGCGCGACACGCCCGCATCGTCGGTGGAAATGACAAACGGCACGCCGTACTTTCGGTACAGGGTCACCGGGTGCGCCTGGCCCTTGATGCCGAGGATATAGTCATTGCTGGTCAGGTTCACTTCCACCGGGATATCGCGGGTACGCATCTTTTGCATGGTGGCCAGCGCATTGTTCTCGTACGCGATATCCATGCCGTGGCCAATGCGGTTGGCGCCGGCCACATCGACCGCTTCGGCGATATGGAAAGCCATGCCTTCGGGCGGCACCATGCCCAGCGCCAGCTCGCCGGCATGCAGGGCGATCTTTACGTTGGGATATTTGGCTTTCAGGAACTTGAACATTTCCATATGCAGGCTGTAGTCTCGCATGGACACATTCAGGCTTTCCTGGCCGACGATATTGACGCCGACCACCAGCGGGTTCAGGCTGGCCGCCTTGAAACCGGCCACCATCGACGAGAACACCTGCGACGGCGACAGGAAGCGCAGCACATAGGCCTGGTAGCGCATGGTGAAGCTGGCGTCGTCGATGCCGGCGCTGCTGGTGTTCACATTGTCGTTATAAGCGGTAATGCTTTTCTGGAAGGCGGCATCCTGCTCCAGCTGCTGCGTCCAGCTGGCCAGTACGGCTTGCAGCGCGTCGGGCCGCATGCCGGGGGTGAGCACTTGCTGGTCGAACTGCGGGTTCGATACGAACGGCGACAATTCAAAGATGGTTTCGATATAGCTCAGGTTTTCGGCAATCGCGCGCTGCTTGAGCGTTCGCAAGCCTTCACCGGTATTGCTCGATGCGACCGGGCCAAAATAACCGAAGGTGTCGAAGAAGGTACGGTCGGGCGGCGTCTGCTGGCCGCTGTGATTATAAAAAT
Source organism: Janthinobacterium psychrotolerans (assembly GCF_001677885.1). Lineage (GTDB taxonomy): Bacteria > Pseudomonadota > Gammaproteobacteria > Burkholderiales > Burkholderiaceae_D > Janthinobacterium > Janthinobacterium psychrotolerans. The sequence goes on from NZ_LOCQ01000050.1 coordinate 169,834, forward strand.
CCTTGGTCGACCAGCGCTGCAGCAGTTCGGCATACAGGCCGGCATCGGCAAACACTTCGGTCGAGGACAGGCAGCCGCGCTGGCCGGCCGGCTTGGCACGCTCGGCTGCGACCACTTCTTTGCGGCTTTCGATGCGGTAGGTGGTTTTGTAGACGCAATAGTTTTCCTTGTCCACCCATTCCAGGAATTGCTCGGCGTAAATGGCGCCCGAGTAATGGTGGTGCAGGTCGCCGCCCTTGGGCATCATGGAAAAGAACAGGCTCAATTCGGCTGTCCTGGGCGCGCTGCCGGACACCAGCGCGGCGAAATGGCGCGCGGTAGCCGCTTCGTTGGCAGCCGGGCTGGCGGCATGGGTGGCCGCCGACGCGGACATGGCCAGCGCCATGCTCAAGGCCAGGCACGTGATTTTCTTTTGCATCAGGAATCCCGATCAGGGTGGTAGGGTTGAAAAGTAAGGTCAGCCCTGCCCGCGCGCATGCACGCGCACCCCACCCGAATACGTGGCGGCCACGGCGCGGTCGTCGCCGAGCAGTGCCAGGGCAAACAGCAGTTCTTCCAGGCTCTGGCAGGCGGCCGTGCGGCGCTCGAGCAGCGGCGTGGATTGCTTGTCGAGCACGATGAAGTCCGCTTCCGCGCCGGGTACGAAATTGCCAACGGTACCCTCGAGCTGCATGGCGCGCGCGGCGCCCAGGGTAGCCAGGTAGAACATGCGCAAGGCGGGCAGGTAGCTGCCTTTCAAGCGTGCTACTTTATAGGCTTCGTTCATGGTTTGCAACATTGAGAACGAGGTGCCGCCGCCCACATCGGTCGCCAGCGACAGCGGCACGCGCGCCGCATCGGCTTTTTCAAAATCGAACAAGCCGCTGCCAAGAAACAGGTTCGAGGTCGGGCAGATGGCCGCCGCCGATTGCGTTTCGGCCATGCGCGCGCGGTCGCGTTCGTCGAGCCAGATGCAGTGGCCGAACATGGCGCGCGGGCGCATCATGCCGTAGTGGTCGTACACGTCGAGGTAGCTGCGCGCCTGCGGATGCAGTTCGCGCACCCAGCGGCACTCATCCTCGTTTTCCGACACGTGGGTCTGCAGGAAGGTGTCCGGGTAGGCGCGCGCCAGCTCGCCCGCCAGGTGCATCTGTTCGTTGCTGGAGGTGGGCACGAAACGCGGCGTGATCGCGTACAGCGAGCGGCCGCGCTTGTGCCAGCGCCGTATCAGCTCTTCGCTTTCGCGCGCGCCAGACTCGGCCGTGTCGCGCAGGAATTCGGGACAATTGCGGTCCATCATCACCTTGCCCGCGACCATGCGCAAGCCGCGCGCTTCGCTGGCGCCAAAGAAAGCGTCGACCGATTGCGGATGGACGCTGCCATACACCATGGCGGTGGTGGTGCCGCAGCGCAGCAGTTCGTCGAGGAAAAACTCGGCCACATTGCGCGCATGGACCGGGTCTTCAAACGCGCGTTCGGTCGGGAAAGTATAGGTTTCCAGCCACGGCAGCAGACCCGGCGCTGGCGAAGCGATCATTTCCGTCTGCGGAAAGTGCAAATGCGTGTCGATAAAGCCCGGCACGATCAGCTTGCCACGGTAGTCGATGATCTCGGTGCCGGCCGGCAAGGTGGGTAACAAGCGGTCGTGTTCGCCGGCCGCCATCACCTTGCCGTCGGCCACGATCAGCAAGCCATCAAGATGAAAAGCATGGGCGTCGTCGCTGAAGGCGGGATCGGCGTGGAAGTGCAGCAAGCTGGCACGGTAGGCTTGCAAGGAAACTGGAACGGTGGACATGACGACCTTCTATGACGGGTAAAACGCGGCGCGCGGTGCGCGGCGCGGTGGCGTGCTGGCAGCAACCAGCCGCAGCGGCGTGGCCTGGGCCGCTTGCGCCGCCTGCTCCCACACCATTAATAATTGACAGGCCACCGAGGCGGCGATCACGGCCGGCGCCTTGTTGGCGATGCCGGGCATGCCGATCGGACAAACCATGGCGGCGATGCGCTCGCCTGGCACGCCCTTGGCCTGCAGCCGGTGTTCGAACTGCTTGCGTTTCGTGTGCGAACCGATCAGGCCGAACCAGAGCGCATCCTTGCGTTCCATGATCGCTACCGCCAGGCGCTGGTCGAGTGCATGGCTGTGCGTCATGACGAGGAAGCTGCCGCCGGCTGGCGCCAGGGCGACCATTTCCTCTGGCATATCGGTGGCGGCGACGCGCACATTATCCGGTATTTGCGCAGGGAACATGTCCTCGCGCTCATCGACCCAGGTCACGTTGCAGGGCAAATCGGCCAGCGCACGCACGATGGCGGCGCCCACATGGCCGGCGCCAAACAAGGTCAGGTGCGCGCGCGGCGCCAGGCAAGGGTCGACCAGCCAGCGCCGGCCATGATCATCTTGCGCCACATGGGTGCCGCGCTCGCGCGAAAAAGTGGCGGGCGCCCGGCCCGGCTGGCCAGCCAGCTTCAGGCCATCCACATCGAACAACATGGTGGCAGGTTCACCGTCGAGCGCGCTGACGCGCCAGCTGTCCTGCTGGCGGCGTTCACGCAAGACTTGCAGCTGGCCATGCACACTGGCGTCGACCGGCTCGAACGCCAGGTGCACCACGCCGCCACAGCACTGGCCCAGGCTGGGACCGAGCGCAAAGCGTTGCAACTGCGGTCGGGTTTCCTTGACTGCCAGCATGCTCTTGGCGATCTCGACGGCGCGCAATTCCAGGTGGCCGCCGCCGATGGTATCGAGCTGACACGCATTGGTGACGCGCATCCTGGCGCCCGCTTCGCGCGGACCCGAGCCTTCGACCAGGGCGACCGTCACCAGCACCGAAGGCACGGTGTCGTCAGGCAATGCTGTCAGCCAGCCGTTCATCTGCTGCTCCTCATGCCGCCAGTGGGGCGGCCGCCCGCACCGCCATCACGGCCTTGAGGATTTCCTCGCTGGTGGCCGGCGCGTTCAACGGTGGCTGCACGGCGTGGCCGCCGACGCTGGAAATGGCGTCGCGGATGGCAAAGAAGACGGAAAACGGCAGCAGCAGCGGCGGCTCGCCGACGGCTTTCGAGCGGTGGATGCTGTCTTCGACATTGCGGTTCTGGAATAGCCGCACACGAAAATCTTCGGGGCAATCGGAAATGCCGGGTATTTTGTAGGTCGACGGCGCATGCGTCATCAACTTGCCCGCGCCATTCCACCACAGCTCTTCCGTCGTCAGCCAGCCCATGCCCTGGATAAACGCGCCTTCCACCTGGCCGATATCGATGGCCGGATTGAGCGACTGGCCGGCATCGTACAAGGCGTCGGCGCGCAGCAGCTTCCATTCGCCGGTCAAGGTGTCGACCACCACTTCGGCCACCGCCGCGCCATAGGCGTAGTAGGAAAACGGATGGCCGGTCATGGTTTTGGCGTCCCAGTGCAGGCCGGGCGTGGCATAGAAACCGTCCGACCACAGCTGCACGCGGGCCAGGTAGGCTTTTTGCACCAGTTCGGGAAACGGCACGACATGGCCATTGACGTGGATATGGTTATCAAAGAAACGCACGTCCGCCGCCGCGCCGCCATACAGTTTGACGGCGTAATCGCTCAGGCGTGCGCGGATCTGGCGCGCCGCATCCTGCGCCGCCTTGCCGTTCAGGTCGGCGCCGGTGGAAGCTGCCGTAGCGGATGTGTTGGCCACCTTGCTGGTGTCGGTGGCGGTGGCCCGCACCCGTTCCAGGTCCAGCCCCAGCTCATGCGCGACCACCTGCATCACCTTGGTATTGATGCCCTGCCCCATTTCCGTGCCGCCATGGTTGACCAGCACCGAGCCGTCTACATACACGTGCACCAGGGCGCCGGCCTGGTTCAGATGGCTGACATTGAAGGCGATGCCGAATTTCAATGGGGTGAACGCCAGGCCTTTTTTCAGCACCGGGCTGGCCTCGTTCCAGGCATCGATGGCCAGCCGGCGCGCGCGGTAGTCGCTCGATTCTTCGAGCTCGGCCACCAGTTCATGGATCACATTGTCGACGATCACCTGGCCGTAGGGCGTGACATTGCGCCCGTCGCTGCCATCGCGGCCATAGAAATTGAGCAGGCGAATGTCGAGCGCGTCGCGCCGCAGATGGCGCGCGATTTCGTCGATCACATACTCGATGGCAATCGCGCCTTGCGGTCCGCCAAAACCGCGAAACGCCGTGTTCGACTGGGTATTGGTCTTGCCGCAGGCGGCGCGGATGTCGACAGCGGACAAATAATAGGTATTGTCGAAGTGGCAGACGGCGCGCGTGGCAACCGGCCCCGACAAGTCGGCCGAATAGCCGGCGCGCGAAGTCATGTCGACCTTGGCGGCAAGAATCTTGCCGGTCTCGTCATAGCCTACTTCGTATTCATAATAGAAGCAGTGGCGCTTGCCGGTCACCAGCATATCGTCGTCGCGGTCGGCGCGCAGTTTTACGGGGCGCTTGAGTTTTGACGCGGCAATCGACGCCGCCGCCGCCCACAGCGCCGACTGTGATTCCTTGCCGCCGAAGCCCCCCCCCATGCGCCGGCATTCGACGGTGATATTGTGCGAATGCACGCCCAGCGCATGCGCCACCACATGCTGCATCTCGCTCGGATGCTGGGTCGAGCACAGCACCAGCATGCCCTGCGCTTCCTTCGGTATCGCGTAGGAAATCTGGCCTTCCAGGTAAAACTGCTCCTGCCCGCCGACATAGAGCTGACCCTTGACCACATGGGGAGCATTTTCAAACGCCGCCTGGCAGTCGCCGCGCGTAAGCCGCATCGGCGGCAGCACATACGACTGCGCCGCCTTGGCCGCCTGCGGCGTCATAATCGCCGGCAATTCCTCATACGTCACCTGCGCCAGGCGCGCGGCGCGGCGTGCGTGGTCATGCGTGTCGGCCACGACGATAAAGATCGGCTGGCCCACATACTGCACCAGGCTCTCGGCCAGGATGGGATCGTCATGGATAATGGGACCGCAATCATTGGTGCCGGGAATATCTTGCGCCGTGAATACGGCGGTCACGCCAGCACTGGCGCGCACCTGCGACAGCTCCATGGCGGTGATGCGCGCATGCGGTTTTTGCGACAGGCCCAGCGCCGCATGCAGGGTGCCTTGCAGTTCGGCGATATCGTCGGTGTAGGTGGCTTGTCCCAGCACATGCAGTTGCGCCGATTCATGCGGGCTCGGTTTGCCGACGGCGGCCCACGCGGCCGCCTGCAGTTCAGGCGTGACAGGATGGTTCATGCTGTTCCTTTCAGGCGCGGCAAGCGTAGGCGTTCAGCGCAGTGCGCGGCAGCGGTGCGCTGTGGCGTGTTTCCAGCCAGAAGCGGCGCAGCAGGTTTTGCGCCGTCGTCATGCGATAGGTGTTCGACGCGCGCATGTCCGACAGCGGCGCGTAGTCGTCGGCCAGCAAGCCCATGGCGATCACCAGGTTTTCTTCCGTCCAGGTTTGATGGCGCAAGAACGTTTCGGTTTGCGTGGCGCGCTGCGGCGTGGCCGCCATGCCGCCAAAAGCAATGCGCGCTTCAACGATGCGCTCGCCATCGAGCTCGAAAGCAAACGCGGCGCATACGGCCGAGATATCCTGGTCAAATCGTTTCGCCAGTTTATAGGTGCGAAACTTTACTTGCGCGCGCGGCAGCGGCACCCTCAGCGCTTCGACAAATTCATCGGGCCGCAAATCTTTCTTTTGATAGCCGAGGTAAAAATCTTCCAGCGGCAAGCTGCGCTGGCCGGCTGCGCCGCGCAACACGATCTGCGTGCCGAGCGCGATCAGCCACGGCATCGAGTCGCCGATCGGCGAACCGTTGGCCACATTGCCGCCCAGAGTGCCGGCGTTGCGGATCGGCAGGGAGGCAAAGCGCTGCCACAATTCCGACAATTCATCGGGGTAATGCTCGCACAACGCCGCATACGCATCGTTCAGACTGGCGCCGGCGCCGATGGCCAGCATGCCGTCCTGCACGTCAATGGTTTTCAGGGCCGCGACATTGCCCAGGTAAATGATCTCGCCCAGCTCGCGCAGTTGCTTGGTGACCCACAGGCCCACATCGGTGGAGCCGGCCAGCAGAGTGGCTTGTGGCTTGTCCGCACGCAATTGCGCCAGTTCGTCGACAGTGCGCGGTGCATGGAATTGCTGGCCACGGACAACATAGGTATGCAGGCTGTCGCGCTGCAGGCCTTGCAGTTGCATCGAGAGGGCATCACGGTCAAAGCTTACTTTCGGCAATACACTCATGCGTTTGGCCGCATCGATAATCGGGCGGTAACCGGTGCAGCGGCACAGATTGCCCGACAGGCCATCGTCGATCTCGCAGCGCGTGGGCTCCGCACCGTCTTTTTTCAAATACATGCCCCACAGCGACATCACGAAGCCGGGCGTGCAAAAGCCGCACTGCGAGCCGTGGCACTCCACCATGGCCTGCTGCACCGGATGCAGGGCGCCGTCCGGCTGTTGCAAGTCTTCCACTGAAAACAGGGCCTTGCCATCCAGTGTGGGCGTCAGCTGGATGCAGGCATTGACCGTCTTCATCTCGACCTGGCCATTGACCAGGCTGGCGAGCACCACCGTGCAAGCGCCGCAATCGCCTTCGGCGCAGCCTTCCTTGGTACCGGTGCAATGCAAGTCCTCGCGCAGATGCTGCAAGACAGTCTGCGTCGGGGCGGCATCATGCACTTCCTGTACGGCGCCACGGTAATAAAAACGGATCGGATCTGACATGCTGGCCTCGGTATAGTCCTAGTGGTACAGATTAACACCGGCACACACGACAAGTATATGCAAAGATTGATTTCACTTATCTGTTTGAATCCATATTAATCCATATAGGGATGATGCGCATGCCAGTGCTCGGCAATATCGATGCGGCGCGTGATCCATACCTTGTCATGCCCTTGCACGTAGTCGAGAAACCGCGCCAGCGCCGCCGCGCGGCCAGGCCTGCCCACCAGCCGGCAATGCAGGCCCACCGACAACATCTTCGGCTGGTTCAAGCCGTTCGGATCGCCTTCCGCATACAGCACATCGAACGCATCTTTCAGGTAATCGAAAAACTGCGTACCCGAATTAAAACCCTGCATGGCGGCAAAGCGCATGTCGTTGGTGTCCAGCGTGTACGGCACGATCAGCTGCGGCTGCACGGCCGGCGCACCGGACGCATCCGTGTATGCCACCTTTTCCCAGAACGGCAGGTCGTCGCCATAATAGTCGGCGTCATAGCGAAAGCCGCCGTGCTCCACCACCAGTTTGCGCGTATTCGGCGAATCGCGCCCGGTGTACCAGCCTTGAGGCGCCGACCCCGCCAGTTCGCAGATAATCTGCACCGCTTCGCGCATATGTTCGCGTTCGGTCGCCTCGTCCATGTTCTGATAGGAAATCCAGCGCAAGCCATGACAAGCGATCTCATGCCCAAGCTGCTGGAAAGCGGCCACGGCTTCCGGGTTGCGCTTCAAGGCCATCGACACGCCAAACACCGTCAAGGGCAAGCGCCGCTCCTCGAACATGCGCAGCAAGCGCCACAGTCCTGCGCGCGAGCCGTACTCATAGATCGATTCCATGCTCAGGTGGCGCGCAGGGAAAGCGGCGGCGCCGATCATTTCCGATAAAAACGTTTCCGATGCCGCATCGCCATGCAGCACGCTGTTTTCCGCACCCTCTTCATAGTTGAGCACGAATTGCAGCGCGATGCGAGCCTGGCCAGGCCACTGCGGATGGGGCGGCGTGCGGCCGTAGCCGATCAGATCGCGCGGATAATGGTCGTAAGTGCTCATGCGGCTCGCCTTGGGAAGATGTGAAATATATGCCCAATCATATAGCCAGGCGCGGCGACAGGTATATCATTTGTGCGATAAGCACATTCACCGTTAACGTATAGGATAGCAAATGGGAAAACTCAGCACGCACGTACTCGACATCGCCCACGGCCGACCCGGCGCCGGCGTCAAGGTGGCCCTGTTTTCGGTGGCACCGGAAGGCAAGGTGTTGCTGAAGATGGATGTCACCAACCACGACGGCCGCTGCAGCACGCCTTTGCTCGAAGGCGATACCATGAAGGCGGGCCAGTATGAACTGGTGTTCAATGCCGGCGACTATTTTGCAGCCCAGGGCGTGGAGCTGCCCTCGCCGCGCTTTATCGACCTGGTGACCTTGTCATTCGGCATTGCGCATACCGATGAAAATTACCATGTGCCGCTGGTGGTATCGCCGTGGTCGTATTCGACTTATCGGGGGAGTTGATTTCGCGGTGCCAACAATGTTGTCGGATTACGGGCCTATGGCCCTAATCCGACCTACGCGACCATTGGCGAATCTCTGGACGAAAAAAAACCCCATCAATTTCTTGACGGGGCTTTCTTCTACTGCGAATAACAAGCCTGACGATAACCTACTTTCACACTGGTTGCAGCACTATCATCGGCGCAAAGTTGTTTCACGGTCCTGTTCGGGATGGGAAGGGGTGGGACCAACTTGCTATGG
>NZ_LOCQ01000049.1 GCF_001677885.1 Janthinobacterium psychrotolerans
CTGAACTGCGCGCCTTTGTCAGCTATGGCAAATGGAACGATGCGGCCACCGCGTCGGTCAACGCAGCCAACAACAGCGGCCCGATCTACAACAACAATACCAGCGGCACCTCGTACGGCTTCCAGGTTGAAGCCTGGTTCTAAGCTTTAGCTGATGGAACAAAGGCGGAACTTCGGTTCCGCCTTTTTTTTGTGCTGTACGTTCAGGCCCATAACGCCAGGCACATCTTGTCGATGGCAAGCTTGCCCGCAACCACCATCAGCAGCACCGCCTGAAGATCACCTGGCCAAAAAAATGCCGCTTCGGCTATCAACCGAAGCGGCATGTCCATTGGCCGCAGCTTGAATTGGACTTACTGGCTTTCGAGGCTGGTGTTAGTCCCTTGCGTCGGCAGCCGCAGGCCGGTATCGATCACGCTCAGGCGCAAGCCTGGCAACACATTGGTGGTCACCGTGCCACTCAGTTGCACTGCCGGCGTATTGACGGCGCTGGTGCCATTGCCGGTATTGGTGCCCTGCTCAGGCTCGCCCTTCGCTGCGGCAACCGCTTCCACCTTGCTGTCCACCTTCTGCCCCGTCGTCACCACTTCGGCCTGCACCATATTGCCTTGCGATGGCGCCACATTGACGGCCGCCGCCACGCTGGCCAGCGTGCTTTGCAGCGCCTCGGTCGGATTGACGGTCAACACGCCCGGCGTGTAGGTCAGCGCATAGTTGGTCGAGGACTGGCCAGCCGCCGACACCAGATAGTTGCCCGATGGCGAACTGGTGCTCGCCGGCGTGCTGAACGCCAGGGTGCCGCTGACTTCGTTTGCCAAAGTGTCGCTGCCGATCAAGCCCGTGTAGCGGGCCGTAAAGTCCGGATTGGCGCGGCCCTGGTCTTTTTGCGCATTGTTGACCTGCACGCCCAGCACCGCCTGCGTGATGCTGGCCTTCAGGCCGGCCGGGTTGCTGACCGTGTAGTTGCTGGCCGAACCGCTGGCCGTATCCGCCAGGGTCGTGCCCGTCACCGTCACGCTCTTGCCATTGGCCGCGTTCCTGTCACTGAACACAGCCGTCTGGCCCCCCAGGCCCAGGGTTTCGCCTGCCATCAGACCGCTCAGCACGCCACCGGACAAGCTGGCTGCCGTATTGCCGTCATAGACTTTATTAACGGCCAACTGACCGCTCACCGTCAGCGCTTTCGGTGTAATGCTGGCCGTCAAGCCGGTCGGATTGCTGACCGAGTAGTTGCTGGCCAGGCCGCTGCTGGTGTCGAGCAAGGTGGTGCCGGTCACCGTCACCGTCTTGCCATTGGCCGCGTTCTTGTCGCTGAACACGGCAGTTTGACCCGCAATGCCCAGGGTTTCACCGGCCACCAGGCCACTCAGGGCACCGCCGGACAGGCTCGCTTGCGTATTGCCGTCATACACCTTGTTGCCTGCCAGCTGGCCCGTGACCGTCAGCGCCTTGGCCGTGATGCTGGCGCTCAGGCCGGTCGGATTGCTGACCGTATAGTTGCTGGCCAAGCCGGTGCTGGTGTCGCGCAAGGTGGTGCCGGTCACGGTGACCGTCTTGCCATTGGCCGCGTTCTTGTCGCTGAACACGGCGGTCTGACCCGCAAAGCCCAGGCTTTCGCTGCCCACCAGGCCGCTCAGGGCGCCGCCGGACAGGCTGGCTGCCGTATTGCCGTCATAGACTTTATTGCCGGCCAGCTGGCCGGTCACCGTCAGGGCCTTGGCCGTAATGCTGGCGCTCAAGCCGGCCGGGTTGCTGACCGAGTAGTTGCTGGCCAGGCCGGTGGGGGTATCGACCAGGGTCGTGCCCGTCACGGTGACCGTCTTGCCATTGGCCGCATTCCTGTCGCTGAACACGGCGGTTTGACCCGCAATGCCCAGGCTTTCACCGGCCACCAGGCCGCTCAGGGCGCCGCCGGACAGGCTGGCTTGCGTATTGCCGTCATAGACTTTATTGCCAGCCAGTTGACCGGTGATCGTCAGGGCCTTGGCCGTAATGCTGGCGCTCAGGCCGGTCGGATTGCTGACCGTATAGTTGCCGGCCAAGCCGGTGCTCGTGTCGAGCAAGGTGGTGCCGGTCACGGTGACCGTCTTGCCATTGGCCGCGTTCTTGTCGCTGAACACGGCGGTCTGACCCGCAATGCCCAGGGTTTCACCGGCCACCAGGCCGCTCAGGGCGCCGCCGGACAGACTGGCTGCCGTATTGCCGTCATAGACTTTATTGCCCGCCAGTTGGCCGGTCACCGTCAGGGCCTTGGTCGTAATGCTGGCGCTCAGGCCGGCCGGATTGCTGACCGTATAGTTGCCGGCCAGGCCAGTGGCGGTGTCGACCAGGGTCGTGCCCGTCACGGTGACCGTCTTGCCATTGGCCGCGTTCTTGTCGCTGAACACGGCGGTCTGACCCGCAAAGCCCAGGCTTTCGCTGCCCACCAGGCCGCTCAGGGTGCCGCCGGACAGGCTGGCTGCCGTATTGCCGTCGTAGACTTTATTGCCGGCCAGCTGGCCGGTCACCGTCAGGGCCTTGGTCGTAATGCTGGCGCTCAAGCCGGCCGGGTTGCTGACCGAGTAGTTGCTGGCCAGGCCGGTGGCGGTATCGAGCAAGGTCGTGCCGGTGACGGTCACGGACTTGGCGGCGCCGGCGTTCTTGTCGGCAAACGCCGCACTCTGGCCGCCGATCACCAGGGTTTCACCGCCGACCAAGCCCGCCAGCACGCCACCGGACAACTGCGCCGCAGTATTGCCATCGTAGACTTTATTGCTGGCCAGTTGGCCGCTCACCGTCAGCGCTTTCGGTGTAATGCTGGCCGTCAAGCCGGTCGGATTGCTGACCGTATAGTTGCCGGCCAGGCCAGTGGCGGTGTCGACCAGGGTCGTGCCCGTCACGGTGACCGTCTTGCCATTGGCCGCGTTCTTGTCGCTGAACACGGCAATTTGACCCGCAATGCCCAGGGTTTCACCGGCCACCAGGCCGCTCAGGGCACCACCGGACAGGCTCGCTTGCGTATTGCCGTCATACACCTTGTTGCCCGCCAGCTGGCCCGTGACCGTCAGCGCCTTGGCGGTGATGCTGGCCGTCAAGCCGGTCGGGTTGCTGACCATATAGTTGCTGGCCAGGCCAGTGCCGTCAGCCAGGCTGGCGCCGCTGACGGTGACCATCTTGTTGCCGCCCGCATTCTTGTCGCCAAACACGCCCGTGGTGCCGGACAATACCAGAGTTTCGCCAGCGACCAGGCCCTGCAAGGCGCCACCCGTCAGGCTGGCCGACAGCGTGCCGTCGTAGACCTTGTTGCCCGCCGCGATGCCACCGATGGTGAGTTCCTTCGGTGTGATATTGGCCGACAATCCGGTCGGGTCGCTGACCGTGTAGTTGCTGGCCAGGCCAGTGCCATCAAGCAGTGTCGCGCCGCTGGCGGTCACGGCAATATTGCTGGCCACATTTTGATTGGCAAACGTGCCCGCCAGGCCGCTCAGCGACAGGGTTTCATTATTGACCAGTCCATTCAAGGCTCCCCCCGTCACGCTTGCCGCCAGCGTGCCGTCATATACCTTGTTGCCCGCCGTTGCACCGCTCACCGTCAGCGCTTTCGGCGTAATGGTGCCGGTGCCGCTGGCCATATTGCTGGCCAGGCTGTAGTTGCCCGCGTCCGTGCCGCCCAGGACGATGCCTTCGACCTTCACGGTTTTGGCACCGGCATTCCTGTCGCTGAACGCGGCCTTGGTGGCGGCAAAGGACAGGCTGTCGCTGCCCAGCAAGCCGTTGTAGGTAGCGCCGGCGTTCAGGCTGGCCGCATCCGTGCCATCATAGGTTTTGCCGGCGGCCGTGATACCGCTGACGCTACTGATTTGCGCCTGGGTAATGGTGCCGCTGCCCGTGCCGGTGGTGGCAGTCAGCTTGTAATTGCCGGCATCCGTGCCGCCCAGGGTGAGGCCGCTGGCAGTGACGGTCTTGCCGCTGCCGGCGTTCTTGTCAGCAAACGTGGCCGAGGTGGCGCTGACATTCAGGGCGTCGCCATTGAACAGGCCGGCAAAGGTGGCGCCGGCATTGGTGACCGTGGCCGTGGTGGTGGTGTCATAGGTCTTGCCAGCAACCGCAATACCGGTCACGCCCGTGATGTCCGCCTTGGCGATATCGGCTTTGACATTGATCGGGTTGCTGACCATGTAGTTGCTGGCCAGGCCGGTGCCATCGCTGATCTGCGCGCCGCTGACCATGACGGCTTTGTCGGTGCCGGCGTTTTTGTCGCCAAACACACCCGACAAGCCAGACAGGCCCAGGTTTTCCCCAGCGACCAGGCCGTCCAGGGCGCCGCCGCTGATCGTTGCCTTGGTGGTGGCATCGTAGACTTTATTGCCGGCTGTCAAGCCAGTCACCGTCAGCGCTTTTTGCGCGATGCTGGCGCTCAAGCCGCCGCTGCCGGCCACCGTGTAATTGCTGGCCAGTCCGCCGTTGCTGCCGCTGGACAAGGTGCCGCCGGTAATGCCGACGGCCTTGCCGTTGCCTGCATTCTTGTCGGCAAACGTACCGGTGAGCGTAGCCAGGCCGACCGTTTCCGTACCGACAAAGCCGCTCAGGCTGCCGCCCGTGATGGTGGCGTCGAGCGCGCCGTCATAGGTTTTATCCGCCGCCAGCGCACCGGTGACGCTCAACGCTTTTTGCGTGATGTTGCCCGTGACACCAGTCGGATTGCTGACCGTGTAATTGCTGGCAGAACCTGTGCCGTCGGCAATGCTGACGCCCGACACCGTCACCGCCTTGCCGTTGCCGGCGTTCTTGTCGGCAAACACGCCACTGCCGCCCGAAACCAGCAGCGTTTCGCCGCTCACCAGGCCGCTCAGCGTGCCGCCGGCCAGGCTTGCCGCCGTGCTGCCGTCATACACCTTGTTGCCAGCCGTCATACCCGTTACCGTCAGCGCTTTGGGCGTGATATTGGCGACGAGGCCGGCCGGATTGCTGATCGTGTAGTTGGCCGCCAGGCCGCCGTTACCGCCGTTGACCAGGGTGGTGCCGGTCACCGTCACGGCCTTGCCGGTGCCGGCGTTCTTGTCGTCAAAAGAGGCGCTCAAGCCGTTCACGCCCACCGTTTCCGAGCCGACCAGGCCACTGACCGAGCCGCCCGACAAGGTCGCCTTGGTACTGCCGTCGTAGACCTTGCTGGTAGCCGACATGCCGCTAATCGTCAGCGCCTTCGGCGTGATGGCGCCGCTGCCGGTGCCGATGGTGGCCGTCAGGCTATAGTTGCCGGCGTCCGTGCCGCCCAGGGTGAGGCCGCTGGCGGTCACGGTTTTGCCGCTGCCGGCGTTCTTGTCGGCAAACGTGGACGAGGTGGCGCTGACCGTCAGCACGTCGCCATTGACCATGCCGGCAAAAGTGGCGCCGGCGTTGGTGACGGTCGCCTTGGTATTGGCGTCATACACTTTGCTGCCGGCCACGATATTGCTGACCGTACTGATGGTCGCCTGGCTGATATTGGCCGTCACGCTCGCCGGGTTGCTGACCGTGTAGTTGCTGGCCAGCCCGGTGCCGTCGGCCAGCGTCGCGCCGCTGACCGTCACGGTCTTGCCGCTGCCGGCGTTCTTGTCGCCAAACGTACCCGACAGACCCGACAGGACCAGGGTTTCGCTACCGACCAGGCCGCTCAAGGTGCCGCCGGTAACGCTCGCCTTGGTAGTGCTGTCATAGACCTTGTTGGCGGCCGCCACGCCAGTCACCGTCAGTGCTTTTTGCGTGATGCTGGCAGCGAGGCCGCTGGCAGGGCCGACCGAATAATTGCTGGCCAGGCCGCCGTTGCTGCCGCTGGCCAAGGTGCCGCCGGTAATGCTGACGGCCTTGCCGTTGCCTGCATTCTTGTCCGCAAACGCACCGGCCAGGCTGGCCAAGGCGACCGTTTCCGTACCGACAAAGCCGCTCAGGCTGCCGCCCGTGATGGTGGCGTCGAGCGCGCCGTCATAGGTTTTATCCGCCGCCAGCGCACCGGTGACGCTCAACGCTTTTTGCGTGATGTTGCCCGTGACACCAGTCGGATTGCTGACCGTGTAATTGCTGGCAGAACCTGTGCCGTCGGCAATGCTGACGCCCGACACCGTCACCGCCTTGCCGTTGCCGGCGTTCTTGTCGGCAAACACGCCACTGCCGCCCGAAACCAGCAGCGTTTCGCCGCTCACCAGGCCGCTCAGCGTGCCGCCGGCCAGGCTTGCCGCCGTGCTGCCGTCATACACCTTGTTGCCAGCCGTCATACCCGTTACCGTCAGCGCTTTGGGCGTGATATTGGCGACGAGGCCGGCCGGATTGCTGATCGTGTAGTTGGACGCCAGGCCGCCGTTACCGCCGTTGACCAGGGTGGTGCCGGTCACCGTCACGGCCTTGCCGGTGCCGGCGTTCTTGTCGTCAAAAGAGGCGCTCAAGCCGTTCACGCCCACCGTTTCCGAGCCGACCAGGCCACTGACCGAGCCGCCCGACAAGGTCGCCTTGGTACTGCCGTCGTAGACCTTGCTGGTAGCCGACATGCCGCTAATCGTCAGCGCCTTCGGCGTGATGGCGCCGCTGCCGGTGCCAGTGGTGGCCGTCAGGCTATAGTTGCCGGCGTCCGTGCCGCCCAGGGTGAGGCCGCTGGCGGTCACGGTTTTGCCGCTGCCGGCGTTCTTGTCGGCAAACGATGCCGAGGTGGCGCTGACCGTCAGCACGTCGCCATTGACCATGCCGGCAAAAGTGGCGCCGGCGTTGGTGACGGTCGCCTTGGTATTGGCGTCATACACTTTGCTGCCGGCCACGATATTGCTGACCGTACTGATGGTCGCCTGGCTGATATTGGCCGTCACGCTCGCCGGGTTGCCGACCGTGTAGTTGCTGGCCAGCCCGGTGCCGTCGGCCAGCGTCGCGCCGCTGACCGTCACGCCCTTGCCAGTGCCGGCGTTCTTGTCGGCAAACGTACCCGACAGACCGGACAGGACCAGGGTTTCGCCACTGACCAGGCCACTCAAGGTGCCGCCGGTGACGCTCGCCTTGGTGGTGCTGTCATAGACCTTGTTGGCGGCCGACACGCCGCTGATCGTCAGCGCCTTGGGCGTGATGCTGGCCGTGATGCCGGTCGGATTGCTGACCGAGTAATTGCTGGCCAGGTTGACGCCATTGACCAGGGTAACGCCGCTGACGGTCACGTTCTTGCCGGTACCGGCATTCTTGTCGGCAAACGCGCCGGCCTGGCCCAGGAAGCCGACGGTTTCGCCGACCACCAGCCCGCTCAGGGCGCCGCCCGTCAGGTTGACCATGGTATTGCCGTCATACACCTTGTTGCCGGCCGTCATGCCGGTCACTGTCAGCGCCTTGGGCGTGATGCTGGCCGTGCTCGCCAACGACGCGCCGACCGTGTAATTGCTGGCCAGGCCGCCGCCAGTGCCATTGCTGAGGGTAGCCGCCACGACCGTCACGGTCTTGCCGCTGGCCACGTTCTGCTCGTCGAAGAGGCCGGCCACGCTACCCAGACCCAGCGTTTCCCCGCTGACCAGGCCGCTCAACGTGCCGCCGCTGACGATGGCCCCCGTGCTGCCATCGTAGACCTTGTCGGCCGCCGTCGCGCCGGTCACCGTCACTGTCTTGCGCGTGATATTGCCGGTCGCGCCGGTGACGTTGCTGACCGTGTAATTGCTGGCCAGGCCAGAGGCGTCGCCCAGGATGGCGCCGGTCACCGTCACGGCCTTGCCGTTGCCCGCGTTCTGGTCGCTGAAGGTACCGCTCTGCCCGGACAGGTTCAGGGTTTCACCGCTCACCAGGCCATTCAGGGTACCGCCCGAAATGGTGGCCTTGGTGTTGCCGTCATAGCTCTTGCTGGCAACGGTCACGCCGCTGACCGTCAGGGCTTTTTGCGTAATATTGGCCGTCAGGCCAGTCACGCTGGCGAGCGTGTAGTTGCCAGCCAGGCCGCCATTGCTGCCGTCGGACAAGGTGCCGCCGCTGACCGTCACGGCCTTGCCGGTGCCGGCGTTCTTGTCGCCGAACGCGCCGGACAGCGCGCCCAGGCCCACCGTTTCGGTGCCGATCATGCCGCTCAAGGCGCCGCCGGTGATGACGGCGGCCGTGAGCCCGTCATAGGTCTTGTTGCCGGCCACCGCGCCCGACACTGTCAACACTTTCGGCGTGATGGCGCCGCTGCCGCTACCGCTGCCAGCGGTCAGGTTGTAGTTGGCCGCGTCCGTGCCGCCCAGGGTCAGGCCGCTGGCGGTCACTGTCTTGCCGCTGCCCACGTTCTTGTCGGCAAACGATGCCGAAGTGGCGCTGACCGTCAGGATGTCGCCATTGACCATGCCGGCAAAGGTGGCGCCGGCATTGCTGACCGTGGCGGAGGTAGCACCGTCATACTCCTTGCTGGCGGCCACGATATTGCTCACCGTATTGATGGTGGCCTGGGTGATATCGGCCGTGACGCCGGTCGGGTTGCTGACCATGTAATTGCTGGCCAGGCCGGCGCCGTCGGCCAGCGTGGCGCCGCTGATAGTCACTGCCTTGCCGGTAGCGACGTTCTTGTCGGCGAACACGCCAGACAGGCCGGACAGGCCCAGCGTTTCCGAACCGACCAGACCGGTCAATACGCCGCCGCTGACGGTGGCCTTGGTGTTGCCGTCATAGACTTTGTTGCCAGCCGTCGCGCCCGTCACGGTCAGCGCCTTGGGCGTGATGTCGGCCGTCACGCCGGTCGGATTGGTCACCGAATAATTGCTGGCCAGGTTAGCACCGTTGACCAGCGTGATGCCGCTCACGGTCACGCTCTTGCCGGTGCCGGCGTTCTGGTCGGCAAATGCGCCGGCCTGGCCGGAGAAGCCCACGGTTTCGCCGACCACCAGGCCACTCAAGGTGCCGCCCGCCAGGCTGGCCGTGGCATTGCCGTCATAGGTCTTGGCGCTGGCCGTCATGCCGCTCACCGTCACCGCCCTCTTGTCGATGGTCACGTTGCCTGCGCCGTAACTGATGATATAGCCGCGCTGGCCGGAATACAGGCCGCCGGCGGTAATGGCGTAGGTGCCGACGTTGACCGCATTGCCTGCCGCTCTGGTGTTCAAGGTCCCCAGCAGCGATGCATAGGCGCCAAGCCTGCTGGCGGTGACGCCAGAGGCCGTAAAGGTGCTGGTGCCGTCATAGGCCTTGCTGTTGTTGGCGGCAAAGTTGACCTGCAACGGCGTCATGAAGGCGCGCAGCAAGGGATAGCTAAGGCTGTCGTAGATAATCCAGGTATTGGCCAGGTCCCAGGTCGCCGCCGTGTAGGTGGCCTGCGATTTCATGGCCGTGGTGCCCAAGCCCGTGCCGGCGGCGCTGCTGGCCTGCCCACTGGTGGCGGTGTCCCAGAAGTTGCCGGTGGCGCTGCCGGTACTGGCGCCCGCCAGGCCGCCCGTATTGCTGCTTCCCGTGACCACGCCGGTGGCGTAGTTATTGCTCAAGGCACCGGAGTTGACGCCAGCCAGGCCGCCCACCGTGTTGGTGCCGCTCACGGCGCCCGAGGCGTAGCTGTTGCTGACAGTGCCGCTGTTGTTGCCGACCAGGCCGCCCGTGTTGGCGGTGCCGGTCACGCTCATGGTGCTGTAGCTGCCGCTGATGGTGCCGGCATTGTTGCCGACCAGCGTACCGGTAGCCGTGGCGCCGTTGACGCTGCCGCCGTCCAGGCCCACGTCGCGAATCACCGCCGTGCTGGAGGTGGCGCCGAACAGGCCGGTACTGTCGATGCCCGGACGGTTCAAGCTCAGGTTGGAAATGACATGGGCGGCGCCGTCGAAGGTGCCGGTAAATGGCGCCGCCGTGCTGGTGCCAACCGGCACGAACGTGGCGCCATTCCAGACATCGCCCGTCGTGCCGGTGGCCGCCATATTGAGGTCGCGGGCCAGCGTGTAATTGCCGGCCAGATTCATCGCCATCAATTGCAATTGATGCGGCGATTTGATGGTGGTGCTGTACTCGGACGACAACATCGGTCCGGTGGCACCCAGCGCGCCGCCCGCATTGTTTAGCGTGCCGTCGGTATTGACCATGACCCAGTTGTTGCCCGACTGGCCGGTGCTGGTGGTGAAACTGAAGTTGTCGAAGCTGGTTCCCGTGCGCATTTGTGTCGCGCTCAGGGGGTTCACCTTGGTGGCCGATCCAGTGCCGTCGCCGATGGCGGAACCCAAGTTGACGGTGGAGTTGAAGTAACCGCCGGTGATCGTCGCGGTTGCGTTGTTGAAGCCGATGACGCCGCCTGCCACAGTGGTGCCGGCGACGGTGCCGGTCAGCGTGACCTTGCCGGAAGAATAGACATTGGTGACCGAGCCGGCCGCAGTGCTGGTGCCGTTGGCGCCGACCACGCCGCCCACCGAGCTGGTGGCGCCCGTGACGTCGCCGGTGGCGTAACTGTTGCTGATCGACGAGCGGTTATTGCCGACCAGTCCACCCGTGGATACGCTGGCACTGGCAAGACCGCCCAGGCCCAGGCCCGTCACCGTGCCGGTGGCATAGCTGTTGTTGATCTGCGACGAGGCAGTGGTCCAGCCCACCAGCCCGCCAACATGGCCGCTACCCGACACGGCGCCGGTACTGAAGCTGTTGTTGATCAGGGCAATCGAACCACGGTTGCTGGCCACCAGGCCGCCGGCATCGATGCCGACCGCTACCGCGCCAGTATTGAAACTGTTGGTAATGGCGCCGTAATTGATGCCGACCAGGCCGCCACCGGTATGCTTGGCGGTAGCGGTGACGGCGCCGGTATTGTAACTACCAGTGATCTTGCTGGCCTTGGTGCCAAGGCCCACCAGGCCGCCAATCACGGTATCGAGCGTCGCGTTGGTGACAGTGATCGTGGCGCTGCTGCCGCTGTTGAGGATGGTGCCGCTGTTTTTGCCAACCAGGCCGCCGATATACGCATAGCCCGGGGTGGTCAGGCTGCCGCTCACATAGGCATTATTGATCAAGCCGCTACTGGAACCCACTACTCCTGCCGCATTACCATAGGAACCACTGCCCGGCACGCTGGAAGTCAGGTTGACGTCGAGCACGCCGACATTGCGGATCTGTGCAGCCGTAGTGATCGTACCGAACAGGGCAGCCGAGAGGTTGCTCGTGCTGTTGCTACTGGTCAAGCCGGTAATCACGTGGCCCAGACCCTCGAACTGCCCCGTAAATGGCGTAGTATTGGTGCCGATCGCGATGAAGCCGTTGGCGCCCCAGATGGCTGTGTTCGACGTGGCGCTGGCATCGATATTGGCGCCCAGCGCATAGTTGCCCGACATGAGGTTCCTCATGCCTTGCAAATCGGTGCCAGTGACGCTGCCGGCCGCGCCCAGGCTGGTGATCATCGTATAGACCTTGGTGGTGCCGTCACTGCCCTGCTTGGTGCTGAAACTATTGCCCGAGGGGAGATTGACCTCGGCCTTGATCGTGATATGCGCGGCATTGCTCGACGCGACGGTGCTCTGGCCATATTCGAGCGCCAGGCTGGCCGTGCCGGTGCCGGTCATCGGCTTGTTGATGTTGATATTGTTTTGCGCGGTCAGGGTCAGCTTGTTGGCCGACCAGGCAATCGCTTCGTTGACATTGACGTCGCCAGCCGTGCCGCCAGTGCCGTCGGTGCTCAGGATCTGCACCGAGCCATTGCTCAGGCCGGTCATCAGGTCGGTGCCGGTCATATTGCCGCCGGATGCGGCGATCGTGAAGTCGACCGGGTCGATCAGCCAGGTGCCGGACAAACCATTGGCCGCCTTGGTCGTCACCTTGATGCCCTTGGCAATGTTCACATGCGCGGCCGAGGTGTCGATAAAGCCGCCTTTGCCTCCGGCCGGCGCGCTGGCGTCCAGCGTGCCGGCCGCGTTCACCGTGCCGGTCTGCATGTCGCCCAGCAATTTGATCGTGCCGCTACGTGTATCGATGGTGTGCGCCTCGATCACGCCGGTGTTGTTGACCACGGTTTTGAGCAGATTGCCGGCCGCCTGCGCCGTCATCACCACGCTGCCGCCATCGGCCTGGATCAGGCCGCCGTTTTGCACCAGCGCCCCCACCGCGCCACTGTCCACCGCCACCTTCAGCAAGCCGTCACCCGCCACGTCCAGCGTGATCGCCTGGCCGGCCGCCAGCGCCACCGAACCGAGCCGTGCATTGATCGTGCCTTCGTTCGACACATGCGCCCCCAGCAAGGCGACAAAGCCGCCCGGCGCGTTGAGCGCGCCCTGGTTCAGCACCCTGCCCGTGCCGTTGCCGGCAAATTTGTAGTTGCCGGCCATAAAATCGGCGTTATTGATATCGAGCGTCGACGCCACCAGCCCGGCGGTGTTGACCGAGGCCCCCTGGCCGAACAGGATGCCGTTCGGGTTGACGATGAAGACTTTGCCATTGGCCGACAGATTGCCAAGGATCGTCGTGCCGTCATTGCCCAGCACCCGGTTCAGCGCCACCGCATGGCTGTTCGGCTGCACGAACTGCACCGATTCGCCCTGCTTGATATTGAAGTTGGCCCAGTTGATCACCGCATTCTGGCTGCCCTGGTGGATCACCGTCGAACCCGGCGCACCGCTGATGTTCGCCTGGCCCGCCACCACCGTGCCGCCCGTCGGCCCGGCCAGCGCCAGGCTGCCGTAGCCGAGCATCAATGCCGCCGCCATGCTGGTCAGCGCAAACTGCGCGCCGCCGCCGCTGCTGCCGGGCATGGAACGCTTGCCGGCCGATTTGACGTTTTCGGAAACGGCGGCGTAGGCGCCGGTGGCCTGGTTCCAGATGGAGCGGTAGATGCGGTTCATGGCGGGTCCTGACGGGTAATCGTTAATTTTTAGAAATATTTGACGGCCTGCAGCCAGAAGCGGCCCGCGGCATCCGGCGCCGAGGTGGCTTTGGCATTGCCCAGCTTGTGTGCGTAATACGCCTTGACCAGCAAGGCGTTGGCGCCCGTCCACGACAGGCCCACGCCGGCGCCGCTCAGGGTGCGGCGGTTCTCGCCCGGGCTCCACTGGTTGCGGTTGAGCTTGACGGTGCCGGTGTCGGCAAAACCGATTACTTGCAACTGGCCGGCGATGGCCTCAAAGGCCGGCAGATTGCGCCGCAGTTCCAGGTTCAAGACATAGCCCTGGTCGCCATACGCCTCGCCACCCGGATAGGCGCGCACGCCGCCGACGCCGCCCAGGCCCATTTTTTCCGACACATCGAGGTTTTTCGAGGCTGCCTGCGCGTTGACGATGGCAAACAGGCTGCTCTCCTCGCCCAGGCTTTGCAGGCGCGAGGCGGTGAGACCCAACTTGTGGAAGCTGCCGTTGGCCTTGACCGTCAGCGCATCGATCTGGCGCGCCACTGGCGTTTCAATGTCCACCTTGCCGGTGGTATAGGTCAGCGAATAATTGTTGACGCCGCCACCACCGGCACCATCCTTGCTGTCGCCATTGAGATTGAGTATCCAGATTGTGGCGCTCTTGTCGTTGACGGTGGCGGTCGATGCGGTCTTGTCCTGGAAATCCTTGCTGTCATAGTTCAGTTGCGCGTACAGGCTGCCGGCGCGCGCGCGGATCAAGGGGTAGCTGCCATACACGCTGGCAATCTTTGCCGTGCCCTTGGCGTCAAGCACGGCGAATTCCTTGCCCAGCTTGTAGTCCATATGGGTGTAGGCCGTACCCAGGCGCAGCAGGCCGGCCTGGCCCTGGTAGGCGGCGCGCACGTAGTTCAGCCCGTCGGTCGAGGTGAAGGCGCGCACGGTGGCCACATCGCCGATGCCGGCCAGCTCATTGATGTTCAAGGTGGCGCCGATGCGGTTGCGGCCCGTGTAGCGGTTGCCCTGGTTGTCGAGGTCGACGCTGCCGTTGAAGCGCGCACCGGGCAGCACGTCGACGATCAGGTCGGACGCCCCCAGCGAAGCGCCCGGCGCCAGGGTCGAGCTGACCTGCACGCCCGGCAGGTCCGACAGCAGCAGCAGGCGGCGTTCGAGCGGCGTGGTGGCGATCACTTCACCGTCCAGGCCCGCCAGAATATTATGGGCCAGGCCGTCCGACAGATTGCTCTTGTTGCGCAGCTGCACCTGGCCATACTGGCCCGGCAGCACGGCGATCTGCACCACGCCATCCTGGATGTCCTGCGCCGGCAAATAGGCCTGCGCCAGGAAATAGCCGTGCGTCTGGTAATGACTGGCGATGCGGTTGGCCAGGTTGCGCAGTTCGGCCAGGGTCAGTTCGCTGCCGGGCACGAAGCCACTGGCGGCGACCAGTTCGCTTTCGGTGTAGACCGGCGGCGCGGTGACCTGCAGGCGCGCTACCTTGATGCGGGTGCTGTCGCCGACGGTGGCGGCCGGTAGATCGCCCTGCTGCACGCGGATGACGGGAGCCGCTTTCGGCAATGGTGGCGCGACGGGAATCTGCTGCAACTGGCTGCCGGCGGTCGGTTGCTGGGCGTAGGCGCCCTGGATCAGCAGCAGCAAGGTCAGGGGAATCAGTGTGGAGCGCAAAAGTATCCTCTCGGGTCGCGGGATGCGAAGCAAAAACGTTACTATCTTCTGGAAAAGGTTTCTATATTTTTAATACTTATAAACTGGAAATTAACTGCTTTTTATTCAATCCCGTCAAGAATTCCGGCAATGAGGCATTCTCAAGAAAACAAGCTATTCAGATCTGCTTTAGCTTACACATTTTCCACACAGAATTAATCTCCGATAATCACACCAGCCCGTCGCAACTGACGACTTGCCAGGCCAGCTGCGCGCTGCCAGCCCATAAAATTTAACAATATCAAAAAATATTTCTACAGGGAAACAAATAAAATATTGTCTTATATTTTATCTTTATGTATTGTTTATTTATTTCAGCAATATTTAAAATGTCAATAAAGCAAACAATTTAACAATTTGTCGGCATAATATGGATGAAAAGTTACAATCACAGTAGTATTGTGTCCGAATCATGACAGGCAAGAAGCGCCATGTGCCGATCCTTGCCATGAAAAGCGCTGGACGAGACTGCCCGCCGACGGGCAGGTCCGGCCACTTGCAACACATCGGCCTGGCATTGAAAGTAATCTTCAGAAATCTGCCTGGACGACCAGATACGTTGCCGCTTTACAACATTTACATGAGAGATGCGCGATCAGGCCACGATATGGCGCACACGATGTGCCTCTTGCGGCAATGGTATTTCCCAGTTCCACAACATCGCTTGCAACTTCTTGTTACTCAAGGAAGTATCGCGCAAGCCATTGCGGCGCAGCAGTTCCTTGCGGGTTTGCTCCAGATACACGATCTCAACCTCGGCATGGTATTTGTAGAGCAGGTTCAGGGTTTTCTCGCGCATCAGCGTTGACAGGTGCGTGGCGTTCCACACAAACGGCAAGCCCTTGCGCAGCAGTTCGCGCGCCCGCTCTTGCGTATAATCGCCCACCTGTCCGTCGTTCTTGCCATGGCGCAGGCCCAGCGCCTGGCGTGCATCATCGAAAGACACCACCGGCAGTTGCGGATGGTGTTTCTCTACCCAGCTATTCTTGCCCGACGCCGGCAGGCCCGACATGACAATCACCTGCGAACCCGGCTCCTGGAACAATGGATAGTCGGGATGCGCTTCGGTGCCGCGGAAGTATTTCACGCGCGTATGGTCGCCGGCAAAGGCCCGCGGCCGGTCGTAACAGCCCTCCTCGCGCGCCAGTTCGCGAAACAGCTCGATGGCGTCGAGTACACGCTGCGGATCGGGGCAGATACGCCCGCGGATATCGGCCTCGGCCAGCATCGCCAGCAAGCCGATATCGACCTGCCACGACAGTTCGCGTACGGTAAATTCGGGCGTCACGCCACGGCGCGAGGTTTCCAGCACAAAGAACGGCACCTGGTGCACATTGATCAAACGGCAGACCGCTTCGCGCGCGGCAAACGGCACGCCGGCGTCCCACAAGGCGATGCGGGCGTCGAGCGCGCCCCTGCGCGAATGGCCCGGCTGGCCGATGGCGCCCGTGACGGGATCGATCACGGTGGTGCTGCACTTGGCCACATCGTGCAGCAGCGCGGCCAGGAACACGATTTCCTGCTGCGCGCGCGTAGCCTGCGCATAGGCCGGCATGGCCAGCAGCGCCTCGACCACCATCATGGTATGCGTCCATACATCGCCTTCGGCGTGGTAGAGCGGGTGTTGTGGCGTGGTCCTGGCCAGTTCCAGTTGCGGAAAAGCAGCCAGGCAGGCGGCAAAATCGGGCGAGCGGCCGGGATGGGGCACCAATTGGCGCAGGGTAGTCCAGTTCATCGTGTGCTCCGTTTCTTCGTCAGTGCAGCCAGTTCGTCGGGCGAACGGCAAGTGTGCAGGCCCAGGCTGTGCCAGGTCACCGGCGGCTGCGGCGCATACAGATCCACGCCCGGCGCCAATTGATTGGCAATCAGGGGCCGCGTGGCGTGGTGCGAGCCGCTGTCGAGGATGGTTTGCGTGAAGTCCTGGCGCACCAGCTTGTAGCGCGCCAGCACTTGCTCGTCGTCTTCGACCTTCAGGTACAGGCCTTCGGCCAGGTCCGATTTGTCGGTCTGCTGCCAGCACAGGGGCAACGGCAAACGCTCGCGCGCCACCACCGTCTCGAAAGCCGTGCGCCACACGCCCGACTTGGCCAGCGCGTGGCGCAGCAACAACCACAGTTGCTGCGTGGTCGCCGGCATGAGCCCTGCATACAGCACCGGCACCGGCAGCACGGGCGAGCCCGCCAGCAAGGCATGCCGGCGCGCCGTCGACAAAAACGTGCGCGTGCGGCGGCAATAGATGTCGAACTCGTTGAAATAATGCGGCAGGCTATCGTAGAACACGGAATGCTTGCTGTAGGCCCATTCGCCATACATCACGTACTGGTCTTCCAGCAGCGCCAGCAAGGCTTGCTCATGGGCATGCGCCCACGGTTTCAACAGATTGAACTGGCGTTCGCCACCGCCGCCAGCCAGGTAGTGGCCGCGCGACTGCAGCAGCACCTCGCCCGCCTCGCTGAACGACACGGCGGCGTTGGCGCCATCGATTTTTTCTTCGATGACGACGTATTTGCCGGCCAGCCGCCTCAATGGCATTTGGTCAAGGGCATCGTCGCCGGGCTGCAGGCGCGAACCTTCCAGGTGCGGCGTGCGCGGGTATTTGAATAACGGTAAATTGGGTAAAAACATGGCGTCACACGCCGCGTTCACCGGGGCGTGTCCTTTGCAGGGTCAGGGGTGCTGACGACGGGGTCGGGCGTGGCTTACCTGGAGCACAAGGTGTCGCGGCAATCGGTGGCGTTGATCGACAAGATCAAGGCGCCGGCCGATGCTGCACAGGGCAGTTCGTCAGCGTTAGCAGGTGATGGCGAATTGGCGCGGCACTTTTGGCTCCAGCATGGAAGAGGTTGGGTAAAGAAGCTGCAATATAACGGCAGCGCCGCCGGATTGCAAGCTTGTACCTTGCAAACGAGCGCTACTTCCTGGCCAGGCGCGTGATCAGGCTGGACGTATCGTAACGGTGGCCGCCGGCCTGCTGCACTTCGCCATAGAACTGGTCGGTCAGGGTGGTGACCGGCAAATCGCTGCCGTTGCGCTGCGCTTCGGCCAGGCAGATGCCCAGGTCCTTGCGCATCAGGTCGACGGCAAAACCGAAGTCGAACTTGCGCTCGATCATGGTCTTGCCGCGGTTTTCCAGCTGCCACGATTGCGCCGCCCCCTTGGAAATCACGTCGACCACCAGCGCCGCGTCGAGCCCCGCATTCTCGGCAAAGGCGATGCCTTCGCTGAGCGCCTGCACCAGGCCGGCGATGCAGATCTGGTTGACCATCTTGGTCAGCTGGCCCGAACCGGACGGCCCCATGTAGGTCACGGCGCGCGCGAACAGCGCAATGACGCTCTCGGCGCGCGCATAGGCGTCGGCATCGCCACCGGCCATCACCGTCAGCTTGCCGTTTTCGGCGCCGGCCTGGCCGCCCGAGACGGGCGCGTCGAGAAAGAACACGCCCTTTTCTTTTGCGGCCGCATGGATCGTGCGCGCCGCTTCGGCGGACGCCGTCGTATGGTCGATGAGGATGCTGCCCGGCGCCATGCCCGAGAGCAAACCGCCCTCTTCGAGGATCACCTGGTACAGATCGTTATCGTTGCCGATGCAGGTAAAAACGAACTCAGTCCCAGCAGCCGCTGCGGCCGGCGTGGCGGCGCCATGGCCTTTGTGCCGTGCCAGCCAGGCTTGCGCGCGTGCCGGATTACGGTTGTACACGGTCACGTCGTGCCCGCCCGCCGCCAGATGGCCCGCCATCGGGAAACCCATCACGCCCAGGCCGATAAATGCCACTTTTGCCATATTGTCCATCCCCTTGTCATGGTTGAATAATCCGCTGATTGTGGCACACCTTCATGCCGTTGAAGCTGTCACACCAGGCTGCGCAAGGCCTCCAGCAAGGCCGCGCATTCCGTCGGATTACCGATGCTGATGCGCAGGTACTGGCTGATGCGTGGCGAATTGAAGTGGCGCACGATCACTGAGCGGGCGCGCAGGCCGGCAGCCAGTTGCGCCGCATCATGCTGCGGGTGGCGCGCAAACACGAAATTGGCCACCGAAGGCAGTACCTCGAAGCCCAGCGCCGCCAGTTGCCGCGTCAGCTGCGTGCGGCTGTCGATCACGGCTGTGCGCGTCTGCTGGAAATACGCTTCGTCGCGGAACGAGGCCACCGCGCCAGCCAGCGCCAGCCGGTCGAGCGGATAGGAATTGAAGCTGTTCTTGACGCGCTCGAGCGCTTCGATCAGGTCCGCGTGGCCGATGGCAAAACCGACGCGCAGGCCGGCCAGCGAGCGCGACTTCGACAGCGTCTGCACCACCAGCAAGTTGCGATACTGCCTGACCAGTCGGATCGCGCTCTCGCCGCCGAAATCGACATAGGCCTCATCGACCACCACCACCGCATCGGGATGGGCTTGCAGCAATGCTTCGACGCCGTCCAGCGGCAGATTCACGCCGGTCGGCGCATTCGGATTCGGGAAGATGATGGCGCCGCACGGCCCGGTGTAGTCTTCCGGGCGGATGCGCATCGTGTCGTCGAGCGGCACGGTACGGTAATCGATGCCGTACAGCTTGCAATACACGGGATAGAAACTGTAGCTGATGTCCGGGAACAGCAGCGGCGCGTCGTGCTTGAGCAAGGCCATGAAGGCCAGCGCCAGCACTTCGTCGGAACCATTGCCGACAAATACTTCGGCGCTGCTGACGCCATGGTAGTCGGCCAGCGTCTGCTTCAGTTCGCTGGCGGTGGGATCGGGGTACAGGCGCAGGCTGTCGGCGGCGGCCTCGCGCAAGGCCGCGATCACCTGCGGCGACGGGCCATATGGATTTTCATTGGTATTGAGCTTGACCAGGCCAGGCAATTTCGGCTGTTCGCCGGGGACATACGGGGTCAGCTGGCTGACGGTGGAACTCCAGAATTGGCTCATTGCTTGCACTTGGGTATCAGGGAATGGGAGGGAAGGAACTGCGGGTAGATTACCATAGTGCTGAGCGGGATCATGGCGGACACTGGCCGGGCGTTCAAGCTCTTGATCATAGCGTGTCGTATGAACGCGCTTTGACGGAGAGCAACCATGGACAACACCCACCAGGCCGCGGAAAGACGGATCAGTTATGGCTTGCCGCAACAACGAAGCCGGCGCCGCAAAAGCGATGCCTGGTTCAGGGTGGCGGTCGGCCTGAGCGAACAGATCGTCGCGCAATTACACGATGCCAACGACCTGCGCAGCGCAGACTGGCAACGCATCATGGCCCTGGCGGAACGGCTGGCGGCCAATTGCCAGGCCATGCACGATACCCTTGGGACACAGTTTGACAACACCGGGCAAAGCGAGGAGCATGTACCGCATCATGAGGAGGTTATGGCCATGAACGAACAAATTACTACCCTGGAAAAAGACGTCGCCAGCCTGAAACTCGATGTGGGTGTGATGCGTTCCAACTACGCGACCAAGTCCGATGTTTCCGAGGCGAAGTCGGCGGTCATTCTGTCTTGCGTGGGGAGCATGCTGGCGTTGAGCGGGCTGGCGTTTGCGGCGGCGCGCTGGGTGCAGTGATGCTCTGTAGTCCAATGAAAAAAAGCTCCCGTTGGGGAGCTTTTTTACTTGTTCTGGCGGAGAGGGTGGGATTCGAACCCACGGTACGATTTAACGTACGCTTGATTTCGAGTCAAGTACATTCGACCACTCTGCCACCTCTCCAGGTACTGCTTTGCTGTTGCGGTCTGCTCAAACTGCCGGGGCTGTTTGAGCGAGGCGCTATTCTAGCATGGGGATGGTTGTTTGGGTAGGGGGTTGTTGGCTGATCATACTTAAAACCTGAATGGACGATTCGTTGGCTTGAAAATCGCCTTGCGCTGGCGCGCTTTGGGCGATTTTTGAAACATTGAATGGACGATTCGGGGAGCCTTGCGCGAAGTACGCGCAAGGCTTCGAATCCCACCGCACGCCCCGCAGGGGGCGTGCTCCTCTCCGCTGCCACAAATAAAAAAAGCTCCCTTGCGGGAGCTTCTTTTATTTGTTCTGGCGGAGAGGGTGGGATTCGAACCCACGGTACGATTTAACGTACGCTTGATTTCGAGTCAAGTACATTCGACCACTCTGCCACCTCTCCAGGTACTGCTTTGCTGTTGCGGTCTTTTCTCGCATTGCTGCGAGAAGGCAAGATTATAGCAGCCGGCAGAAAAAAGGAAAGGACTTTTTCAGGCTTTCAGATGGGTCAGGCCGCCCATGTAGGGGCGCAGCACTTCCGGGATCTCGACGCTGCCGTCGGCTTGCTGGTAGTTTTCCAGGATCGCCACCAGGGTGCGGCCGACTGCCAGGCCGGAGCCGTTCAGGGTGTGGGCCAGTTCCGGCTTGCCGGCGGCGTTGCGGAAACGCGCCTGCATGCGGCGCGCCTGGAAGGCTTCCGTGTTCGACAGGGACGAAATTTCGCGGTAGGTGTTCTGCGCCGGCAGCCACACTTCCAGGTCGAACGTCTTGGCGGCCGTAAAGCCCATGTCGCCGGTGCACAGCGACATCACGCGATACGGCAGACCCAGGCGCTGCAGAATGGTTTCGGCGTGGCCGACCATTTCGTCCAGCACGGCGTACGAGGTATCGGGATGGACCACCTGCACCATTTCCACCTTGTCGAACTGGTGCTGGCGAATCATGCCGCGCGTGTCGCGGCCGTAGCTGCCCGCTTCGGAGCGGAAGCACGGCGTGTGCGCCGTCATTTTCAATGGCAGCTGATCGAGCGGCAGGATTTCGTCGCGCGCGATATTGGTCAGCGTGACTTCCGAGGTCGGGATCAGGTAGAAGGTCTCGCCCTCGCCTTCCACGCCGCCTTTTTTCACCGAGAACAGATCGGCTTCGAATTTCGGCAGCTGGCCGGTGCCGCGCAGCGAGTCGGCGTTGACCATGTAGGGCGTATAGCATTCCGTGTAGCCGTGCTCGTCGACATGGGTGTTGAGCATGAACTGCGCCAGTGCGCGGTGCAGGCGGGCGATGCCGCCTTTCATGACGGAAAAACGCGAACCGGTCAGTTTGGTGGCCACTTCGAAATCGAGGCCCAGCGCGGCGCCGACATCGACATGGTCTTTCACTTCGAAATCAAAGCTGCGCGGCGTGCCGACCTTGCGCACTTCCACGTTGCCCGCTTCGTCTTCGCCCACCGGCGCCGATTCGTGCGGCAGGTTCGGTACGGCCATGATGAAGTCGCTCAGCTTCGCTTGCACCAGCGCCAGCGCCGTTTCATCGGCTTTCAGCTCATCGCCGAGGCCAGCGACTTGCGCCATCACGGCCGAAGTGTCTTCGCCCTTGCCCTTCAACATGCCGATCTGCTTGGACAGCGCGTTGCGCTTGCCCTGCAATTCTTCGGTGCGCGTCTGGATCGCCTTGCGCTCGGCTTCGAGGGCGGTAAAACCTGCCACGTCGAGCTGGAACTTGCGCGTTGCCAGGCGGGCGGCAACGGTGGCGATGTCTTTACGGAGTAATTGGATATCTATCATGGGGTGCGTGGCGGTGCTGATGTAGGGAAGCACACATTGTACCAAGACCCGTTCGTTTCATTCCGAGTTTTGCACTGGCCGGCCCATGGGCCGCCAGCATCAGATAAAGGCGGCTTTTTCGGCGGCGCTCAGGCGGCGGGCGCTGACGGTCACGACCGGCATCGCGGTATCGGCTGCCTGGGCCACTACGGCCGAGTCGGCGCTGACGCTGACCGAACGTGCGTCAGCGGTGGCAAAGCTGGTACCGATGGCCAGAACGGCGGCGGCGACAAAGGCGATTTCCATGTTTTTCAGTGCGTTCATGATGTGGCTCCCGGTGGTGTTTGGATTCGTTAAGTGCTGCTGGTATGGTGGTACTTTAGCCAGCGGCACCGCCGAACACCACCGGATTGCGACCAGCGGCAAAAAACGCGGCGCGAACGGTGAAAAAGGAAGACTGAAGCGTTATCGCGGACTCAACCCTTGCCAGCTTTCCTGTCCAGCTCGCGCAACCAGGCCAATTTATCCGCGATCTTGCTTTCCATCCCGCGCGGCACCGGTTGATACCAGCCAGGCTCCGGCATACCGTCCGGGAAATAGGTTTCGCCTGCCGCATAGGCGTCGGGCTCGTCATGCGCGTAACGATAAGCATGGCCGTAGCCCAGTTCCTTCATCAGCCTGGTCGGCGCATTGCGCAGGTGCACCGGCACTTCCTTGGATTTATCCTTCTTGACGAAGGCCATGGCCTGGTTGAAGGCGTTGTAGCCGGCATTGCTCTTCGCGGCGATCGCCAGGTAGATCACGGCCTGGCCCAGCGCCAGCTCGCCTTCGGGCGACCCAAGCCGTTCATAGGTTTCGGCCGCGTCGTTGACCATGGTCAGCGCGCGCGGATCGGCCAAGCCAATATCCTCCCAGGCCATGCGCACGATGCGGCGCGACAAGTAGCGCGGGTCGGCGCCGCCGTCGATCATGCGGCAGAACCAGTACAGGGCCGCGTCCGGGTTCGAACCGCGCACGGACTTGTGCAGCGCCGAGATCTGGTCATAAAAATTGTCGCCGCCCTTGTCGAAGCGGCGCGAGTTCAGGGTCAGGGCATTGTCGACAAACGCCGCATCAATCTTTGTGGTGCCGGTCGAGCTGGCGGCCGTGTCGGCCTGTTCCAGCAAATTCAAAAAGCGGCGCGCGTCGCCATCGGCATAGCCGATCAGGGTATCGACGGCGGCGTCCTCGAACACCAGGTGCGACAAGGCCGTGGCCTGCGCCTTGGCCAGCAACTGTTTCAGCTCGTCTTCCGTCAGCGATTTCAACACATACACTTGCGCGCGCGACAGCAGCGCCGAGTTCACCTCAAAGCTGGGGTTTTCCGTGGTGGCGCCGATAAACGTCACCAGCCCCGATTCCACGAACGGCAGCAAGGCGTCCTGCTGCGATTTGTTGAAGCGATGAATCTCGTCGACAAACAGCAAGGTGTGCTTGCCGAACTGGTCGAGGCTATTGCGCGCCTGGTCCATGGCGGCGCGGATATCTTTCACTCCCGCAAACACCGCCGACAGGGCGATGAATTCGCTGTCGAACGCGTTGGCCATCAGCCGCGCCAGGGTGGTCTTGCCCACGCCAGGCGGACCCCACAAGATCATCGAATGGGCCTTGCCCGCTTCGAAGGCCAGGCGCAAGGGTTTGCCCACGCCCAGCAAATGGGTCTGGCCGATCACTTCGGTCAGGATTTTCGGACGCAGCGCCTCGGCCAGCGGCTGGCGTGGTTCGGTGGAAAACAGATCCGCCATGATGATGTCCAGTAGATATCCGGTAAAAATGCAAAAGCCCCGCATCGCTGCGAGGCCGGTCAGAAACACAGCATCAAGAAACTAGTTCTTGATAACGTCCGCGCCCTTGGGCATCACGAATTTGAAGTGATTGGCGGCCAGGGACGGATTCTTCTGGAAGTTCTTGAACGACAGGATCGAGGTCTGGCCGAACGAGTCGCGCAGCTCCATCGCCTCGGGCACGCCATTGCGCAAGCCGATAGTGATTTCGTCGAAGGTCGTGTCCTTGGCTTTCGGGGTTGCCTTCAGCCATTCCAGGCCGTCGCGCGTGCCCGCTTCGGCCAGGGTGAAATTCTTTTCCAGGTCGTTGCTGCCGAACAGGATGGCGGCCGGCGACGAACCGAGCGCGTCGCCCAGTTTCTTGATGGTCACCTGGCTCAGGTCCTTGTCGTAGATATACAGCTGCTCGCCATCGGCTTGCAGCAGTTGCTCGTACGGTTTCAGATAGGTCCAGATGAACTTGCCGGGGCGGGCAAATTCAAAGGTGCCGCTGGCCGGCGTCGACAACTTGGCTTTGCCGCCGGCGTCCGCCTTTTTCACCTGCCGCTGCACGAATTCGCCCTTGGCCGACTTGGTGCCGGCGGCAAAGGTCTTGAATTGCTCCAGCGCGCTGGCCGAGGCGCTGGCCGCGAACAGCAGGCTGCAGGCGACGCTGGCAGCGCCGATGATATATTTTGTTGCAATAGTGTGTTTTGTCATTCTTCTTATCCTGGTTCGGCACTTGCCGCCGGCACCAGGATTTCCCGGTTGCCATTGGACTGCATGGTTGAGACTACGCCGCTCTGCTCCATCTGTTCGAGCAGGCGGGCCGCGCGGTTGTAGCCGATGCGCAAATGGCGCTGCACCAGCGAAATCGAGGCACGGCGGTTTTTCAGGACGACTTGCACCGCCTGGTCGTACAGGGCATCGGCCTCGCCGCCACCTTCGCCCGGCGCGCCGCCACCTTCGCCGCCCTCGCCTTCCAGTGTGCCGCCTTCGAGGATGCCCTCGATATAGTTCGGCTCACCTTGCAGCTTCAGGTGGCTGACCACGCGGTGCACCTCATCGTCGGACACGAACGCGCCATGCACCCGCATCGGCAAACCGGTGCCAGGCGGCATGTACAGCATGTCGCCCATGCCCAGCAGGGTTTCCGCGCCCATCTGGTCGAGAATCGTGCGCGAGTCGATCTTGGATGACACCTGGAACGCGATACGGGTCGGGATATTGGCCTTGATCAGGCCCGTGATCACGTCTACAGATGGGCGCTGTGTCGCCAGAATCAAGTGCAGGCCGGCCGCGCGCGCCTTTTGCGCGATACGGGCAATCAGTTCCTCGACTTTTTTACCCACCACCATCATCAGGTCGGCCAGCTCGTCGATGATGATGACGATGGTCGGCAATTTTTCCAGAGGCTCCGGCGAATCCGGCGTCAGGCTGAACGGATTCGGGATATGTTCTTCGCGCTTGGCCGCGTCGGCTATTTTTGTGTTGTAGCCGGCCAGGTTGCGCACGCCCATCTTGCTCATCAGCTTGTAGCGGCGTTCCATCTCGTTGACGGCCCAGTTCAGCGCATGGCCGGCCTGGCGCATGTCGGTCACCACTGGCGCGAGCAGGTGCGGAATGCCTTCGTAGACCGACATTTCCAGCATTTTCGGGTCGATCAGGATCAGCCGCACATCCTGGGGGTCGGACTTGTACAGCAGTGACAGAATGGTGGCGTTGATGCCCACCGATTTACCGGAACCGGTGGTGCCGGCCACCAGCAAGTGCGGCATCTTGGCCAGGTCGGCCACCACCGGCTTGCCGGCGATATCCTTGCCCAGCGCAATCGTCAAACTCGATACGCCATCGTTATACACCTTGGAGCCGAGGATTTCCGTCAGGCGCACGATCTGGCGCTTGGCGTTGGGCAGCTCCAGCGCCATGTAGTTTTTGCCGGGTATTGTTTCCACCACCCGGATCGAGGTCAAGGACAGCGAACGGGCCAGGTCGCGCGCCAGGCCCACAATCTGACTGCCTTTCACGCCGGTCGCCGGTTCGATCTCGTAGCGTGTCACGACCGGGCCGGGGTAAGCGGCCACCACCTTGGCGTCAACGCCAAAGTCGGACAATTTCTTTTCGATCAGGCGGCTGGTAAATTCCAGGGTTTCCACCGACACGGTTTCCACCACCGCCGGCGCTTCGTCAAGCAGGGACAGCGGCGGCAGCTTGCCGTCGCCCAGGCCTTCGAACAGATAGGCCTGGCGCTCTTTTTCCACCCGTTCCGATTTCACCACGGCCACCACCTGCGGCTCGATTTTCACCGGCGGCGCGGCCACGTGTTTTTCCACATGCTTGGCCCGTTCGATCACCACCACTTCGTCGCGGCGCACGGCGGCCACTTCGCCCTGGCGGCGGTCTTCGCGGTCGCGGTAGCGCAGCACAAACCAGTTGACACTGTCTTCGATGGCGGCGCCGATGCGCTCGGCCACCTGCAACCAGGAAACATGGAAGAACAGGGAAAAACCCAGGGCGAACAGCAGCAGCAACAGCAAGGTCGCACCCGTGAAACCGAAAGCGACATGGCTGGAGTGGCCGACCAGCTGGCCCAGCACGCCACCGGGTTCGCGCGGCAGCTGCACATGCAGGCTTTTCGCCATGCGCAGGTATTCCAGGCCCATGCTGCCGATCAGCATGATGGAAAAGCCGACGATGCGGATCAGCATCTCGACATGGTGTTCGCGTTCGGCCTCGTCCTCCTGCTCCAGCAGGAAACGGCGGCTCAGGCGGCGATAGCCGTTCCACACCGTGCGCAGCAGCCACACGCACCACCACCAGGCGGAAAAACCGAAGATATACAACAACAGGTCGGACAGGGTCGCGCCGAGCTTGCCGCCCAAATTGGCCACCTTGTCGACCGAAGTGGCGTGCGACCAGCCAGGGTCGAGCTTGTTGAAGCTGGCCAGGATCAGCACGAAATACAGGGCGAAGGCGGCAAACGCGAACCAGCGCGCCTCGGACAACAGCCTTACCAGACGGTTGGGCAGGGGCCGGCGCTCGACCGGCTTGCGGGTGTAACTGTTCTGGTTGGCCTGGGCTGGTTTAGTCATTCTGGGAAGCGCTGCTAGGTAAAAATGTTTCTGTAAGGGAATTTCCCATCATAAGCTGTATTCTAAGCCATATATGTCACAGACCACCCCACGATTCGTCTGTGTGGACGGCTTGGTCTATAATCCGGGCATAGCTTGCGCAAGCACAACACTCCCTTGTTCTTGACGTGATTGCCCCCAATTCGGATAGACCCCATACATAGAGAAGCCTCCATCATGACCACTACCAAACACGCCCGCGTACTGATCCTCGGCTCCGGCCCTGCAGGCTACAGCGCCGCCGTCTATGCCGCGCGCGCCAACCTCAAGCCAATGCTGGTGACCGGCGTGGAACAGGGCGGCCAGCTGATGACCACCACCGACGTGGAAAACTGGCCAGGCGACCCGATGGGCGTGCAAGGCCCGGACCTGATGCAGCGCCTGCTGCAGCACGCCGAGCGCTTCAATACGGAAATCGTGTTTGACCATATCCACACCACCTTCCTGAACGAAAAGCCGATCCGCCTGAAAGGCGACAGCCACGAATACACCTGCGACACCCTGATCATCGCCACCGGCGCCTCGGCGCAATACCTGGGCCTGCCGTCGGAATCGGCCTTCATGGGCAAGGGCGTGTCGGCCTGCGCCACCTGCGACGGTTTCTTCTACCGCAACCAGGAAGTGGCGGTCGTCGGCGGCGGCAACACCGCCGTCGAGGAAGCGCTGTACCTGTCGAACATCGCCGACAAAGTGACCTTGATCCACCGCCGCGACAAGTTCCGCGCCGAAGCGATCCTGATCGACCGCCTGAACGCCAAGGTTGCCGAAGGCAAGATTGTGTTGAAATACAACCACACCCTGGACGAAGTGACGGGCAACGAAGGCGGCGTAACGGGCCTGAACATCAAGTCCACCATCGACGGCAAGGTCGAGGCTTTGAGCGTGCACGGCGTGTTTATCGCCATCGGCCACAAGCCCAACACCAGCATCTTCGAAGGCCAGCTCGACATGCACAACGGCTACATCAAGACGAAAACCGGCCTGGAAGGCATGGCCACCGCCACCAGCGCGCCGGGCGTATTCGCGGCCGGTGACGTGCAGGACCATATCTACCGCCAGGCCATCACCAGCGCCGGCACCGGTTGTATGGCGGCACTGGACGCCCAGCGCTACCTGGAAGGCCAGGAGTAATTCGGCGTGGCGTCGATGAAAGACTTTGCCGACCTGAAAGCCGTCAGCAAGCAGCTCAGGGAACAGGCCGAGGCGCGCGCGGTGGAACAGGCCGAGCGGGCCAAAAAGGCGCAAGTGCAGGCGGTGGAAGGCAATCTGTTCAAGGCCAGCATCGGCGGCGTCAAGCGCCTGCCCGAGTCGGACCGCTACGTGCCGGCGCTGCCGAAGACGCCGGCCATGACGTCGGCCCAGCCGGCGCGCAAGCTGTCGCGCGAGGAAGACGATGCGGCCGTGCTGCGCGAGTCGCTGTCGGACCTGTTCGAAGTCGACCATTACCTGGAAAACGATCCGGCCCTCAATTATGCGGCGCCCGGTGTCGGCCCCGACGTGATCAAGAAGATGCGCAAGGGCCATTGGCCGATCCAGGATGAACTGGACTTGCACGGCCTGCGCCGCGACGAGGCGCGCGATGGCATCGGCGCTTTCCTGACCCATGCGACGCGGCGCAAGCTGCGCTGCGTGCGCGTGATCCATGGCAAGGGTTTCGGCTCGAAAGGACAGGAACCGGTGCTCAAATCGATGGTGCACAGCTGGCTGGTGCAAAAGCCGGAAGTGATCGCCTTTTGCCAGTCGCGCCGTTCCGAAGGCGGCGATGGCGCCTTGACGGTGCTGCTGGCGCCGGCCCTGCAGGCGGTGCGCTAGCGCTTTCCGCTGTTCCGTTACAAGTTGCTCTGAAACACGGCCCCGTTTGTCACCATGCGGGGCCGTGTCATGTTAACCTGTGGCTATTATTTTTTGCCGGGCAAGCCCGGCCGCCGCCTGCCATGATGCCACCCCAATTGCCACCCGGCTCGCTGATCAAACTGATCGAAGTGATCGCCATCCTGGTGGGCGCGTTTTCCGGTTTTATCGAAGCGCGCAGGAAGCGCATGGACCTGGTGGGCGTGTTCGTGGTGGCTTTCATTACCGCCTTTGGCGGCGGCACCCTGCGCGACATCCTGCTCGACAAGCGGCCGCTGTTCTGGGTCTCGCACCAGGAATATGCCATTCTGATCTTTGTGCTGGCCTTGACGGCCGCACCGCTGATCCAGCACCTGCGGCAAATCGTCTCGGAACGCCTGATCGTGGTGGCCGACGCGATCGGCCTGGGCATGTTCGCGATTGCCGGCGTGGCCGAAGCGATGCGCGCCGGCATGCCACTGTTTATCGCCTCGATGATGGGGGTCATTACAGGGATCTTTGGCGGCGTGATGCGCGACATTGTGTGCAACGAAGTGCCGATGGTGTTTCGCGACGGCAAACCGTATGCGATTTGCGCCTTTATCGGCTGCTGGGCCTATCTGCTGCAGAAGCACTTCGGCGTCGAGCACGACTTTGCGCTGTGGACCAGCGCCAGCGGCATTACCATCATGCGGCTGATCAGCTGGAAATTCGATATGCGGCTGGGGCGCTGAGTTACCATTGCTAACCTGGCCAACAATGGTGTCGGATTACGGCCCTGCGGGCCCAATCCGACCTACCCGACCTACGATATTGATCAGACCGCTTCCGGGCCAGTTTCGCCCGTGCGGATACGGATCACCTGCTCGATATTGCGCACGAAAATCTTGCCGTCGCCGATCTTGCCGGTGCGGGCGGCCTTGATGATGGCGTCGACCACCTGCTCGGTCACGCTGTCGTCGACCACCACTTCCACCTTGACCTTGGGCAGGAAGTCGACCACGTACTCGGCGCCACGGTACAGCTCGGTATGGCCCTTCTGGCGGCCAAAGCCCTTCACTTCCGTCACGGTCAAACCCGTTACATTGACATCGGCCAGGGCTTCGCGGACTTCGTCGAGCTTGAATGGTTTGATGATGGCGGTAATCTGTTTCATGGCTACTCCTTAAAATTGATGGCTTGTTCGGACAGATCTGTTACTCGTAGAATTTCGAGGTAATCGGGTAGCGCCAGTCGCGGCCAAAGCCACGATGGGTGACGCGGATGCCGACCGGCGACTGGCGCCGCTTGTATTCATTGATCTTGATCAGGCGCGTGATGCGGGCCACATCGGCCGGCGGATAACCGGCCTCGATAATCTCGGCGATCGGCCGGTTTTCTTCCATATACAGCTGCATGATGCCGTCGAGAATATCGTACGGCGGCAGCGAATCCTGGTCTAGCTGGTCGGCGCGCAATTCGGCCGATGGGCCGCGCGTCAGGATACGCTCCGGTATCACATCCGACACGCTGTTGCGGTACGCACACAGGCGGTACACCAGGGTCTTGGCGATATCCTTGATCACCGCGAAGCCGCCCGCCATGTCGCCGTACAGGGTGCAATAACCGACCGCCATCTCGCTCTTGTTGCCGGTCGTTAGCACGATGCTGCCATGCTTGTTCGACAGCGCCATCAGCAGGGTGCCGCGGATGCGCGCCTGGATGTTCTCTTCCGTCGCGTCTTCGGCCAGGCCGGCGAATTCCTCGGCCAGGGTGGCGCGGAAGGCGTCGAAGGTGTGCTTGATCGGAATTTCATCGTAGCGCACATCGAGCCGTTTTACCATGTCGCGCGAGTCGATCCACGAAATATCGGCCGTAAACTGCGACGGCATCATGACGGCGCGCACTTTGTCGGCGCCCAGCGCATCGACGGCGATGGCCAGCGTCAATGCCGAATCGACGCCGCCCGACATGCCGATCAGCACGCCAGGAAAGCCGTTCTTGCCGATATAGTCGCGCACGCCCAGCACCAGCGCCTGGTAGACCTGGGCTTCCGTTGACAAAGGCGCGGCAACCGGCTGTGGCACGGGATTGGCGCCATCGAACTCGACGATCTGCAGGTCTTCCTCGAAATGGCGCAGCTGGGCGCAAATGACGCCATCGGCATTCATCACGAAGGAGTCGCCGTCGAAGATCAGCTCGTCCTGGCCGCCGACCAGGTTGGCGTACACCAGCGACATGCCTTGCGCGCAGACATGCTGGCGCATGGTGTCATAGCGCAAGTGCTGCTTGTTCATATGGTAGGGCGAGCCGTTCGGCACCAGCAATACCTGGGCGCCAGCGGCGCGCGCACGGCGTGGCGCCTCGGCAAACCAGGTGTCTTCGCAGATATTGATGCCAAAGCGCACGCCCTTGACGGCAAACACGAAAGCCTGGTCGCTCGATGAAAAATAGCGTTTTTCGTCAAACACCGTGGTGTTCGGCAAATCGTGCTTGCGGTAGGTGCCCAGCACCTGGCCGTTGACCAGCACCGAGGCGGCGTTATGGCGTACCAGGCCTGCATCGTCCTGCAGCGGCAGGCCGACCACCACGTGCAGGTCGGGGAACTGCGCCAGGTCGCTTGCCAGCGCCGCAAACGTTTGTTGGGTTTTTGCGTAGAATGCATTGCGCAGCAACAGGTCTTCCGGTGGATAGCCGACCAGCGACAGTTCGGGCGTCAGGACGATATCGGCGCCGGCGGCATGGGCGCGGCGGGCCAGGTCGACGATTTTGGCGCGGTTGCCGGCCAGATCGCCGACCGTACTATTCATTTGAGCGATTGCGACTTTGACTGTCATGATATTGGATATTTCGTTTTATTAACAAAGACGGGGCAAGCCCCGAGGGCAGGCAGGCTCATGCCGGCAACCCGAGAGTGATGAATGCAAACCACAACAATGAATTATCGCACGGCTATCGTCTCTACCCTGGCTGAAATTGGCGAGCCGGCATGGTCCGCTCTGCTGGCATTGCAAGCAGAAGCCAATCCTTTCCTGTCGTACGCCTTCCTGCATGCGCTGCACGAATCGGGCTGTGCAAGCGCCGACTCAGGCTGGCAGCCGCAATTCCTGGTGCTGTGGCAAGGCGATACCTTGGCCGCCGCCCTGCCGCTGTATGTCAAACTGCATTCCTACGGCGAATATGTGTTCGACTGGGCCTGGGCCGACGCCTACCAGCAACACGGCCTCGAATACTATCCGAAACTGCTGTCGGCGATTCCGTTTACGCCCGTCAGCGGCACGCGTTTGCTGGCCCGCGACGGCGAGGCGCGCGCGGCCCTGCTGGCCTTTCTGCAGGCCCAGCAGCAGGCCAGCCAGGTGTCGTCCACGCATATCCTGTTTCCGCCAGAGACCGAAGCACGCCAGCTCGAAGAGGCCGGCTTTCTGCTGCGCAGCGGCGTGCAGTTTCACTGGCTCAATCCCGGCTATGCGAATTTCGAGCAATTCCTGGCCACGCTGGAACACAAGAAACGCAAGAATATCCGCGCCGAACGGCGCAAGGTGGCGGAAGCGGGCGTGACCATGCGCCAGGTGAGAGGCAGAGACATCACGCCGGCGCTGTGGCAATTCTTTCACCGCTGCTACAGCAATACCTATGCCGAGCATCGCTCCTCGCCGTATCTGAGCCTGGAATTCTTCGAAAGCATCGGCGCGGACATGCCAGGCAATATCCTGCTGGTGGTGGCCGAGCGCGAAGGCCGGGCGATTGCCGCCTCGCTGGTGATCCACACCGCCGATACGTTATACGGCCGCTACTGGGGCGCGCTGGAGCACGTGCCTTGTTTGCATTTCGAGACGGCCTACTACCAGCCGCTGGAGTTCTGCATCGCCGAGGGCATTGGCACCTTCGAAGGCGGCGCCCAGGGCGAACACAAGATGGCGCGCGGCTTCCTGCCGCAAAAGACCTGGTCGGCCCACTGGCTGGCCCACCCGTCGTTCGCCGACGCGGTGCAGCGCTTCCTGGAGCGGGAACGGGGCGGCATCGACGCCTATCTGGACGAGTTGAACGAGCACAGCCCGTTCCGGGCATAAAACTGCCTGTTTTATAAGTAATACGGCTGTGGTAAGCTGGAAAAAGTCACGCCTGCAACAGGCGTGCACTGTCCGCCCTGCCGGTCCTTGTTGGCCGCTCCGCTCAACTTTCTTTTTGGTGAATGCAATTGCAAGTATTTAATTTGACCGGCCGCCGCAACGCGCGCCGTGGAGTTTCCGCATGAGCGGCGTCATCGGCTGGTGGGAAGCCGCCCTGCTGGGCCTGATCCAGGGCCTGACCGAATTCCTGCCCGTGTCCTCCAGCGCCCATCTGCGCATTATCGGCCCGTTTTTACCGTCCGGCGCCGACCCCGGCGCGGCGTTTACAGCCATTACCCAGATCGGCACCGAACTGGCCGTGCTGATTTACTTCCGCAAGGATATCCTGCGCATCGCCCTGGCCTGGTTCGGCGCCCTGCCCGGCAGCGGCGCGAGTGCCGCGGCGAAAAGCCATCCCGACGTGCGCCTGGGCTGGCTGGTGATTATCGGCTCGCTGCCGATCGCCATCCTCGGACTGGCCTTCCAGCATGCGATCGAAACCTATCTGCGCAATCTTTACCTCACCGCCATCATGCTGATCGTGTTCGGCCTGATCCTCGGCGCGGCCGACCGTTATGGCCGCCATGAACTGCCGCTGTCGCGCATGCGCTGGCGCGACGGCATCATCTTCGGCTTTGCGCAGGCGATGGCCCTGATACCGGGCGTGTCGCGCTCGGGCGGCACCATTACCGCCGGCCTGATGATGGGCTACACGCGCGAGGCGGCGGCCCGCTATTCCTTCTTGCTGGCGATTCCTGCCGTGCTGGCGTCGGGCTTTTACCAGCTATATAAAAACTGGGGCGTGGCCGGCCCGGTCGCGCCCGGCCCGACTCTGCTGGCCACCATCATTGCCTTCTTTGTCGGCTATGGCGTGATCGTGGTGTTCCTGCGCATCGTCAGCAGCCGCGGCTACTGGCCGTTCGTGGCCTACCGCATCGTGCTGGGCGTGTTTGTGCTGGCACTGCTGCAAATGGGCGTGATCGCCGCCCACTGAGTTTTCGCTGCCCCATGCAAAACGCCCCCGTTCCAATCAAGGAACGGGGGCGTTTTTATTGGCGCGCAGCGACTTAAGAAGCGGCGCTTTCCGCGTCTTTCTTGTAGGCGGCAACGCCGTTCAGGATTTCGGCACGGGCTTCGTCGGCGCCGTACCAGCCGTCGATCTTGACCCATTTGCCTTTTTCCAGGTCTTTGTAGTGCTCGAAGAAATGCTGGATCTGGCGCAGGCGCAGTTCGTTCAGGTCTTCCGGCTTCTGCCAGTGGCTGTAGATCGACAGGACCTTGTCGACTGGCACGGCCAGCACTTTGGCGTCTTCGCCCGACTCGTCGGTCATTTTCAGCACGCCGATAGGACGGCAGCGCACGACCACGCCAGGGAACAGCGGGAACGGGGTGATGACCAGCACATCGACCGGGTCGCCGTCCGGCGACAGGGTGTTCGGCACATAGCCGTAGTTGCACGGGTAGTGCATGGCGGTGCCCATGAAACGGTCGACGAAAATCGCGCCCGATTCCTTGTCCACTTCATATTTGATCGGATCGGCATTCATCGGAATTTCGATGATCACATTGAAGTCGTTCGGCAAATCGCGGCCCGAAGGCACTTTATTCAAGCTCATGGGGTTTCCTCGTGTGTGCTGACAGTGTTTTAACCGCGCAAT
The DNA here is from genome assembly GCF_001677885.1 of Janthinobacterium psychrotolerans. Lineage (GTDB taxonomy): Bacteria > Pseudomonadota > Gammaproteobacteria > Burkholderiales > Burkholderiaceae_D > Janthinobacterium > Janthinobacterium psychrotolerans. The sequence continues at coordinate 34,421 of NZ_LOCQ01000049.1, forward strand.
TATAGCGAAGTACATGCGCCTTGTGCGATGCAGCAGCCTTGATATGGCTATTTTGTCAAGCAATCCTGCAACAGTGGCGTTCAAGGCTGGCCAATGCTATGATTTGTAAATGAGAACTATTATTATTTGATCGCCATCGTGTCTTCCGTCCCCATGCTACCGCCATCCGACCTCGGCACCCTGTACAGCGACCACCACGGCTGGCTGCAGGGCTGGCTGCGCCGCAAGATGGGCAATGCCTGTGACGCCGCCGACCTAGCGCACGACACTTTCCTGCGCGTGCTGGCGCGCCGCGACACCCCCAGGCTGCTGGCGCCGCGCGCCTACCTGGGCGCCATCGCGCGCGGCCTGGTGGCCGACTTTTTCCGCCACCAGGATATCGAACGCGCGTATCTCGACGCCCTGGCGGCCCTGCCGGAAACGCATGCGCCGTCGCTTGAGGCGCGCGCCATCGTGCTCGAAGCGCTGGTCGCCATCGACACCATGCTCGATGGCCTGAAGCCCGCCGTGCGGCAGGCGTTTTTGCTGTCGCAGCTCGACGGCCTGACCTACGAGCAGATCGCGCAGCAACTGGGCGTGACCAAACGCACGGTCAGCAACTACATGTGCACCGCCATCGGGCATTGTGTCGAACACTGCGATCCGCTGGCACCATGAGTAAGCTGATGACGGCGCCGCCGCGCGATGATGCGGCCGTGCGCAAGGAAGCCGTGGCCTGGTATGTGCGCCTGTGCTCGGGCAGCGCCGGCGACGCCGACCGCCAGGCCTGGCGGCGCTGGCATGCGGCGCACCTTGACCACCAGCGCGCCTGGCAGCGTATCGAAGCGATGCGCGCCACCTTGCGGCAGGCGCCGGCCGAGATCGCCTCGCCGCTGCTGCGCGCGCGCCTGGCCACCGGCGGCCAGGCACGCCGGCAGGTGCTGCGCAGCGTGCTGCTGCTGGCCTCGACCGGCACCGCAGGCTATCTGTCGTATCAGGCGGCGCGCCAGCATGGGCTGGTGCAGCCCATGCTGGCCGACTACCGCACCGGCGTCGGTGCCCAGCGACGGGTGATGCTGCCCGATGGCTCGCTGCTGGTCTTGAATACCGGCAGCGCCGTCGATCTGCGCTACGATGCGGCGCAGCGGCGCGTGCGGCTGCTGAACGGCGAAATCCTGGTTGAAACGGCCCGCCACCGGCAGGCGCCCGGCGCCCCCGTGGACCCGCGCCCCTTCATGATCGACACAGCACAAGGCACGGTGCGTGCGCTGGGCACGCGCTTTACGGTGCGCCAGTTCGGCGATCATGCCCAGGTGGCGGTGCTGGACGACGCCGTCGAGCTGCGCGCCGCGCGGCGGCCGGCCAGGGCCGTGATCGTGCGCGCCGGACAGCAGGCGCGCCTGACGGCCAGCGGTGTCGAGGCGCCGCCACAGGCCGACGACAGCGCCGGCCTGTGGCAGAGCGGCAGCCTGCTGGTCAACGACCGCAGCCTGGGCGAGGTGGTGGCCGAACTGGCGCGCTACCGGCGCGGCCGCCTGGCGTGCGACCCGCGCATCGCGCACATGCGCATCTCCGGCGTATTTCCGCTGGCCGACACCGACCGCGCGCTGCTGTTGCTGGTGCAATCGTTCCCGCTGCGCCTGCGCAGCACCACACGCTATTGGGTGAGCCTGGAAGCGGCCTGAAAAAAACTCGGAAAAATTTTCATCTTTTTGCGTTTCGTACGGCCTGCAAGACAGGAGCAACAAAAACCACCTGTCTATCTTTTACCTGGGCCCTATCATGCTTGATATCCGCTGCACTCTTTTACCTCTCGCCATCGCATTGGCCGCACCGGCCGCCGCCACGGCCACGGCCACGGCCACGGCCAAACCCTACCAGATCGCCGCCGGCCCGCTGGTCTCGGCGCTGAACCTGTTCGCCGCCTCGGCCGGCGTGGCGTTGACGTATGACCCGGCGCTGGCCGGTGGCCGCAGCTCGCCCGGCCTGCAGGGCACGCATACGCCATCGTCGGGCTTTGCCGCGCTGCTGGCCGGCAGCGGCCTGGAAGCGGTCGACCAGGGCAGTGGCGGCTATACCTTGCGCCGCGCCGCTGGCGGCGAACAGACCATGGCGCCGGTCAGCGTCAGTGCCCGCGCCGAGGCGGCCAATATCACCGAAAACAGCGGCAGCTACACCACGCCCGTGATGGCCACGGCCACCCGCATGGGCCTGTCGATGCGCGAAACGCCGCAGTCGGTCAGCATCGTCACGCGCCAGCAGATCGACGACCAGGCCCTGAACAGCGTGCCCGATATCCTGGAAAAAGTCGTCGGCGTGACGGTCGGGCGCAACGACAGCGAACGCGCCACCTTTTATGCGCGCGGCTACACCATCGAGAACTTCCAGTTCGACGGCATGCCCAATACCCTCGACAGCTCGAACCAGTACACCACGGCGATCGGCGACAGCGCCGTCTATGACCGGGTCGAAGTGGTGAAAGGGGCGACCGGCCTGCTGACGGGCGCCGGCAATCCGTCGGCCACCATCAACCTGGTGCGCAAGCGCCCGACCAGTGCATTTGCCGCCTCCCTCAACGCCAGCGTTGGTTCATGGAACAAGGTGCGCGGCGTGGCCGATGTGTCCGGTCCCTTGAACGCGTCGGGCAGCGTGCGGGGCCGCGTGGTGGCGGCGGTGCAGAATGCCGATTCCTACATCGATTACTACCGGCGCGACACGCGCAGCCTGTACGCCATCGCCGAAGCCGACCTGGCGCCGCGTACCACCCTCAGCCTGGGCGTCGACTACATGCAGAGCCGCGCCGACGGCGCCACCTTCGGCCACCTGCCGCTGTTCTACAGCGACGGCACGCAAACCCGTTTTCGCCGTTCGCTGAACCCGGCCGCACGCTGGTCGTACTGGGACAATAACAGCAGCAACACCTTCGCCACCGTCAGGCACGCCTTCGACAACGGCTGGCAGCTCGACGCCGCCGCCAGCCATCTGAAGCAGTCAAAAGAGGTGCTGTATGGCTCGGCCTACAACGGCTACATGAACCGGCAAAGCGGGGCCGGCATCCGCCTGCTCGGTGGCCCGCTGCCGACCCAGGCAAGCACCGACAGTGCGAATCTGGCCGCCAGCGGCCCGTTTACCGTGTTCGGCCGCCAGCATGAACTGATGCTGGGCGCCGGCTATTCGCGCCAGAACAAGGACGCCCAGTTGTACACCAGCAGCCTGGTGGCGGTGCCCGACTACCGGCTATGGGATGGCGTGCTGACCCTGCCGGCGCAAACCAGGCGCGCCGACCGCGACACCACCATCACGGAAAAAGGCGTGTCGGGCGCCGTGCGCCTGCGCCCTGCCGACGATTGGTCGGTGATCCTCGGCGCGCGCGCCAGCTGGTACAAGCTGTACGACTACCAGGTCAGCGTGGCCGGCGTGCGCACGGTCTCGGACAATTTGAACGACAGCGCGAAGGTGGTGCCGTATGCCGGCGTGGTGTATGACTTGAACCGCAACTGGTCGCTCTACGCCAGCTACACCGATATTTTCAAGCCGCAAACCTATTACAAGGACGCCAGCGACAGCTCGCTCGATCCGTTGACGGGCAAGAGCATGGAAGCGGGGATCAAGGGAGAATGGCTGGACGGCAAAGTCAACGCCAGCGCGGCCGTGTTCAAGATCGAACAGGACAATGCGGCGCAATATCAGGGCATCAACAGCGTTACCGGCGGCGAAATCTACCGGCCGATCGCCGGCGTCACCAGCAAGGGCGTGGAACTGGAAACCTCGGGGCAGATCACGCCAGCGTGGAACCTGGCCGGCGGCTATACCTTCCGCACCTCGCACATTCCGCCGCAGCCCAATTTGATCCTCAGCGCCGTCAACACCAATCAGCCCAAGCACCTGTTCAAGCTCAGCACCGCCTGGACCCTGCCGGCCGGCTGGACCGTCGGCGGCTCCATGACCTGGCAAAGCGAGACCTGGTACCAGCTGTCGACCGCCGCCCGCTGGCGCGCCACGCAGCCGGGCTACGCGGTGGTGGGCCTGATGGCGCGCTACCAGGCGAGCCCGCGCCTGTCGCTGGCGCTGAACGTCAACAATGTGCTCGATAAAACCTATATGCCGGGCATGGGCTCGTATGGCACGGGCGTGTATGGCGACCCACGCAATGCCTTGTTGACGGCCAATTTCAAGTTTTGATGATTGATACCCCGATCGATGCGTAGGTCGGATTAGCGCTTCGCGCGTAATCCGACGCCATCGTTGGCCGCGTTAACACTGTTGTCGGATTACGCGGGGCTTTGCCCCGCTAACCCGACCTACGCGGCAACAAGTTCCATGCTCAAAAAAAACCCGTCTCGCGACGGGTTTTTTGCTTTACAGGATGGTCGCCAGCGCGCACTGCCGGTAATGCGCGGCAGCTTGCTCGGTCTGCTGCAAGGCCTCGTGCATCTGCGCCAGTTTCAGGTGGGCGTCGCGCACCATGCGCGGCTCGCCGGCGTCGGACAAGGCCTGCTCCAGGTGGCGCTGGGCCTTGCCCCACAGTTTCTGTTTCAGGCACAAGGAACCCAGGGTCAGCGCCAGTTCGGCGTCCAGCGGGCGCTGTTTCAGCCACTGCTCGCAATGCTCGATCTGCAGCAGCAGGGCCGGTGTGCCGGCAGGCGCGGCCGCTTCGCGGTAGACGCGCACCACGCGGTCGTCCCAGTCGGCGGCCAATGATTCCTCGCACACCAGGCGCGCTTCGTCGTGCAGGCCGCGCGCGTTCAGGGCGGTGGCGGCGCGGCAGGCGATGTAGGGCTTGACCCTGTCGCTGGTGGGCACGGTCGACCAGACGCGCAGCAGCGACTCGGCGTCATGCGAGCGGTCCGACAGCAGGTGTTCGTAGGCCAGTTCGCGCAGGCGCGACGACAGCGCCGGGTGCAGCGCGCGGTGCTTGTCGAGCGAGCGCACCAGGCGCAGCACTTCGGGCCAGTTCTTGGCCTGCTGCTCGGCCTTCAGCGACCATTGCAGCGCATGGATATGGCGCGTGCCGCTGGCGTTCAGTTCGCGCACGGCGGCCAGCGCCGCTTCCGGCTGGTGGTCGTCGACCAGCAGTTCGGTAACCGTCATCAATCGCGCGGTCTTGAGCGTGGCATCGCCTTCGACGCGAGCCAGCCAGCTGTCGCGGCGTTCGGACTGGCGCATGCGGTGCGCGGCGCGCGCGCCGATCAGCGCGGCCAGGCCGGCGTTTTCTTCCAGTTCGGCGGCGCGCAGGGCGGCTTTTTCGGCGTGGCCGAAGCGGCCTTCGAACAGCGCCTTGAGCGCTTCGCGCAAGCCCTTGTTGCCGTCGCGTTCACGCTTGCGGCGGCGGTAAGCGGCCACTTCGGCCGGCATGCGCACGGTGGCGCGCAAAGCCCGCAGCAGGAAATACAGCACCGCGAACAGCGCCACTTGCAGCAGCACGAAGAAGTTCAGCGACAGGTCGATGCGGTATGGCGGGTAGAACAGCACCACGTTGCCGGGATTGAAACGGGCCGTCACGGCGATACCGATCGCCGCGGCCATCAGGGCGAGTAACCAGAGAAATAGACGCATGGGCTCAGGACTTCGCTTTGTAGTTGCGCACAGCGGTCAGGCTGTCCGACAAGGTCGGCAATTCGATGGTCAGATTGCTCGCCTGCACCTGGCGCAGCAGGCTTTGCGCCGTCTGCGTGGCGCGCGCGCGCGTATCGAAATACTTGGCCAGCCCATCCTGGGCCGCGATCAGGTCATTGCGGAAGGCCGTCTCGTTGCGCGACAGCAGCGCCATGCGCGCGTTCAGCAGGCGCAGCTTGATGTTCTCGCGCAGGAAATACGATTGCGTCGGCGACAGCATCAGCGCTTCGGGCGTATCGACACGGCGGATGCGGATCAGCTGGCGCACGTCGTTCCACATGTCGCCGCTCCAGGTATCCCAGCCATTGCGCACTTGCTGCAGCAGCGGTTCGGGCGCCGGTGGGCCGACCAGCTTGCCGGCCGCATCGCGTACCGGCTTGCGTGTCCGTTCAGGCGCGGCCGGCAATGCCGGCTTTTCGTCCGACAGCATGGGCAGCGCGTCGATCTGCGCGATCACGGTGTCGAGGCGCAGCGCCACGCCGGTCGAATCGACGCTCGGCAGGGCCTTCAGTTTTTCCATGTCGCGGCCAATCGCGCGGCGGATGGTGATAAATTGCGGCTTGTCCGAGCGCGACAGGCTGCGGTCGGCGTTTTGCAGCGCGATCAGCGCGCCCGGCACGTTGCCGGCCAGTTGCAGCTGCTGGCTGGCGGTCGACAGCACCTGCTCGATTTCCGTCAGGGCCCACTCGTCGCGGTTCTTCGACAGGTCGTTGTACAGCTGTTCCAGCGCCAGTTGCTGGCTTTGCGTTTCGCTCTGGCGGTTTTCCAGCGCACCGACCTTGATTTCCAGCTCTTTGTTGCTTTCCTGCACATTGCGCGCGATCACGCCCGTTTCGGCGTTGCTGATATCGCCCTTTTGCAGGCGCTTGGCCACTTCCTCGCGCAGGCTGCGGATCTGCTTGCTGCTCGACCAGCTTTGCGCCGCCAGCAGCACGGCCAGCACGATGACGGCGATGCTCATCGGCTTTTGCAGCTGCTCCAGCAGGGTCGGCGCGCGGCCATACGGGGCGCCGCCAGGTTGATCGGCCGCCGGCGGCGTCGTCAAGACGGCGCTGCCTGGCGTGGGAGTCGGTTCTGAGTGTGTAGGCATTTCGTTCATGGTCGTGATTGTAACGCGGCGAGCACGCCCGCGTCGCCAGATCCTGTCAAGGTCACCCGGGCAAAACCCAGCTCTGCCGCAGACTGTGCAATACGGGCATGCGGCACGATCAGATGCTGTTGTTTCATTTTTACAACAAACGCCGTTTCCTCGTCCATTTCCCCGTCCATTTCACTGAGCAAGGACAGCAAACCGCGCAGCGCTTCCGAGCTGGTGATGATCCAGTCATTATTATGCTGCAACAGCTGTTCCAGGGTCGCCCGCAAGGCCGGCGTCAAGGCTGGCACGGCGCGCCGGTAGGCGGTGACGAAGTCGACCTGGGCGCCGGCCGCGCGCAAGCCGTCGGCCAGGAAATCACGGCCGCCGTCGCCGCGCACGATCAGCACGCGCTTGCCGCGCAGGGACGGCAGGTCCAGTGCCAGCAGCAAATGCTCGGAATCGCTGCGCGCCGTGTCCAGCGGGCTGGTGATGCTGGCGTTGCCGTCATTGACGCCATGCGTGCCCAGGGCCAGGCGGCTGCCCTCGCCCACCACCGCCAGCGCCACGCCGCTTGGCCAGGTGTTCAAATGCGCAAAGGCGCAGTCGATGGCGTTGGGCGACACAAACGCCACCAGCGCATAGTCAGCCAGGCGCGCCAGCACGCTTTTCAACTGCGCGCATTCCTCTGGCTGATGCAAGGCGTGGATTTCCAGCAGCGGCAGCAGTGCCACGTTCAGCCCCAGCGCGGCGATGCGTTCGGCCAGCGGTCCGGCTTGTTGCGCCGGCCGCGTGATGACCACCGTGGCCGAGCTTGCAGGCTCAGGCATGCGGCGCCACGCCTTCGTGCTGGTCGGGCGTGACCGCGCACGAGGCGAGGATGGCGGCGGCGTCCTGCGCGCGCAGCAGTTCGGCCACGGCTTCGCCCAGCTGTTCGGGGGTAGCGGCCATGCCGTCGACGTCGGCGCTGGCCATGCGCGCGCCATCGGGCGTGGCGACCATGGCGCGCAGGCGCATCTGGGCGCCGTCGACGGTGGCAAACGCGGCCAGCGGAATCTGGCAGCTGCCGCCAAAGATTTTCGACACCTTGCGCTCGGCCGTGACGGCCTGCGCGGTGGCCCAGTGGTTCAGCGGCGCCAGCAAGGCGGCCAGGTCGACGCCATCGCTGCGCTCGCTCCTGATTTCGATCGCCATCGCGCCCTGGCCGGCGGCCGGCAGGCTGTATTCGGGGTCGAGCACGGCGCGGATGCGTTCTTCCAGGCCCAGGCGTTTGAGGCCGGCGGCGGCCAGGATGATGGCCGCATAGTCGCCACGATCAAGCTTGCCCAGGCGCGTGTCGAGATTGCCGCGCAGCGGCAAAATGGTCAGGTGCGGATAGCGCGCGGCGATCAGCGACTGGCGGCGCAGGCTGCTGGTACCGACCACGGCGCCGTGCGGCAGCGCGTCGAGGCTGGCGTAGTCGTTCGAGACAAAGGCGTCGCGCGGATCTTCGCGCTCGAGGATGGCGGCCAGCGCAAAGCCTGCCGGCAGCTCCATCGGCACATCCTTCAATGAATGCACGGCCAGGTCGGCGCGGCCTTCGTCCATCGCCACTTCCAGTTCCTTGACGAACAGGCCCTTGCCGCCCACCTTGGACAGCGCGCGGTCGAGGATCTGATCGCCGCGCGTGGTCATGCCGAGGATTTCAACGCTACACTGCGGATACAGCGCGGCCAGGCGCGCGCGCACATGCTCGGCCTGCCACATGGCCAGCCGGCTTTCGCGCGAGGCGATGATCAGCCTGGCCGGGACCTGCAATTGGGGGCACATTTCGGATGATTTCAACACAAGTTCTTTCGCTGTCGTTGTTGTTACGCCGCTGGCCATGCCACTCTTTTTTCGGCAGGGCGCGCGGCGTCGCTATAATTATTGTTCCTTTGCCTACGCGGCAAAACCAGTCACACGCCATGTTCAAGATCATAAATTTTATCATGCGCCCCCTCCCGCTGCGGCTGAACGCCCGGCGTCTTTGCCGTTTCTTTTCTTTTACACCTACTTTGGTACTTAAACATGCTTAATGACGCCAGTGCAGCAGAAACAGACACCGCCTCCGGCCCGGACAAGGACGCGCCGCTGAAAGAAGATATACGCCTGCTGGGCCGCCTGCTGGGCGACGTGCTGCGCGAACAGGAGGGCGAGGCGGTCTTCGACGTGGTCGAAACCATCCGCCAGACCTCGGTGCGCTTTCGCCGCGAAGAAGACGCCGAAGCCGCTTTGGCACTGGACACCATGCTCAAGCAGCTCACGCGCGAGCAGACCAATTCGGTGGTGCGCGCGTTTTCCTATTTTTCGCACCTGGCCAATATCGCCGAGGACCAGCACCATATCCGGCGCCGCCGCGCGCACCTGCTGGCAGGCTCGCCAGCGCAGAAGGGCAGCGTCAGTTTTGCGCTGAAAAAGCTGCGCGCCGCCGGCGTGCCGCGCGCCACCGTCGACCGCTTTTTCCAGGAAGCGCTGATCGCGCCCGTGCTGACGGCCCACCCGACCGAAGTGCAGCGCAAGAGCATCCTCGACGCCGAACACGACATCGCGCGCCTGCTGGCCGAACGCGACACGCCGCAAACCCCGAAAGAGCGGCTGGCCAACATGCAGCTGCTGCGCTCGCGCGTGGCCACCCTGTGGCAGACGCGCATGCTGCGCTACTCGAAGCTGACGGTGGCCGACGAGATCGAAAACGCCCTGTCCTACTACCGCATCACCTTCCTGCGCGAACTGCCGGCGCTGTACGACGATATCGAGGACGATATCGCGGCCGAATACCCGGATGGCGACGGCAGCGTCACGCCCATCGACGCGGCCCATGTGCAGATGGGCAGCTGGATCGGCGGCGACCGCGACGGCAACCCGAACGTCAACGCCGGCACCATGCAGCATGCGCTGGCGCGCCACGCCACCACCATCCTCGATTTTTACCTCGACGAAGTCCATGCGCTGGGCGCCGAACTGTCGGTGTCGACCCTGCTGGTGGGCGTAAGCGGCGAACTCGAAGCGCTGGCCGGCCAGTCGCCGGATGCTTCGCCGCACCGCAGCGACGAGCCGTACCGGCGCGCCCTGATCGGTGTCTATGCGCGCCTGGCCGCCACCGCGCGGTCGCTGGGCGCGACCAATATCCTGCGCAAGGAAGTGGGCGCGGCCGCGCCCTACCCTGACGCGGCGGCGTTTGCCGCCGACCTGAACGTGATCAATGCCTCGCTGGCGGCCAACCATGGCGCCGCGCTGGCGCGCCCGCGCCTGGCCACATTGCGCCGCGCGGCCCACATCTTCGGCTTTCACCTCGCCTCGCTCGACATGCGGCAAACCTCGGACGTGCACGAAAAAGTGCTGGCCGACCTGTTTGCCAAAAGCGGTGTGGAGCAAGACTATGCGTCACTGAGCGAAGAGGAACGCGAAACGCTGCTGCTCAGCGAACTGTCGCAGCCGCGCCTGCTGTATTCGCCCTTCATCAGCTACAGCGAGGTGACCGATTCCGAACTGGCGATTTTGCGCGCGGCGCGCGATATCCGCGCACGCTACGGATCGCGGGCGATCCGCAACTACATTATTTCGCACACGGAAACCGTGTCCGACCTGCTGGAAGTGATGCTGCTGCAAAAGGAAACCGGCTTGCTGCGCCTCGACGCCAACGGCAGCGCCAGCGGCGAACTGATGGTCATTCCGCTGTTCGAAACCATACCCGACCTGCAGCGCGCGGCCGGCATCATGGGCCGCGCCATGGCGCTGCCGCTGGTCAAACAGCTGATTGCCCAGCAGGGGCAATTGCAGGAAGTCATGCTCGGCTATTCCGACTCGAACAAGGATGGCGGCTTTCTCACCTCGAACTGGGAGCTGTACAAGGCCGAACTGGCGCTCGTTCGCGACTTCCGGCAGGCCGGCGTCAAGCTGCGCCTGTTCCATGGCCGCGGCGGCACGGTGGGCCGTGGCGGCGGCCCCAGCTACGAAGCCATCCTGGCCCAGCCACCGGGCACTGTCAACGGCCAGATCAGGCTGACGGAACAGGGCGAGATCATCGCCTCGAAGTTTTCCAATGCCGAAATCGGCCGGCGCAACCTGGAGTTGCTGGTGGCCGCCACCCTGGAGGCCAGCCTGGCGCCGCCGGCGGACAATCCGCAGCACGCGGCCCGGCTGGCGCGTTTTGAAACCGTGATGGCCGAACTGTCCAACCTGGCCTACAAGGCGTATCGCCACCTGGTGTATGAAACGCCGGGTTTTACCGAATACTTCTTTGCCGCCACCCCGATCGCGGAAATTGCAGAGCTGAACCTCGGTTCGCGCCCCGCTTCGCGCAAGGCCAACCAGCGCATCGAAGACCTGCGCGCGATTCCCTGGGGCTTTTCCTGGGGCCAGTGCCGCCTGCTGCTGCCGGGCTGGTTCGGCTTTGGCAGCGCGATTGGCGCCTGGATCAACGACGGCCCAGGCGCCAAAGACGAGAAAATCGCCCAGCTGCGCGGCATGTACGCCGAGTGGCCGTTCTTTGCCACCCTGCTGTCGAACATGGACATGGTGCTGGCCAAGACGGATCTGGCGATCGCCTCGCGCTATGCGGAACTGGTGGCCGATACCGAGCTGCGCGAGCGCATCTACAAGCGCATCACGGAAGAGCATGGCAACACCCTGCAATGCCTGGAACTGATCACCGGCAACACGCAACGGCTGGCCGGCAATCCGCTGCTGGCGCGCTCGATCCAGAACCGCTTCGCCTACCTCGATCCGCTGAACCACCTGCAGGTGGAACTGATCAAGCGCCACCGCGCCCTGTCCAGCCAGGACCAGGTCGACGAACGCGTGCACCGCGGCATCCAGCTGTCGATCAACGGCGTGGCGGCGGGCTTGCGCAACACGGGCTAGGCGGTATTTCAGCGCCGGCGTTTTTTCCACAGCCGGCGCGCCAGCCAGCCCGCACCCAGCAGCAGCGCCAGCAAGCTGCCGCCTGCCAGCGCCACCGGCCACGGCATCAGGCTGCGCCGTACCGGCTCGCTGGCCAGGCCGTCGCGCAAGGCCGCCGGGAATGGCCGCGGCTGCACCGGCACGATCTTCCAGTCAGCATGGTCGGCCGGCGTGCGCGCCATGTATTCGTCATACGAAAACACCGGCGCAGAGCCAAAGGCGCGGCTCGACGGGAATTGCGGTATGCGCACCAGTATCAACGCTTCGACGTCGCTGCGCAGCTGCTGCTCGAACGGCGTCAGGCTGCGCCCCGGCGTGCCGCTGACCAGCTGCAGCAGGTCCTGCCCGGCCGCGTCGAACGCCACCGCCGGATACAGCCGCGTCTGCTCTTCGCTCAGGTAGTCATAGGCCTTGCGGCCCTCCTTCAAGCTCAGTTTGCTGATCGCCTTGTAGGGATAGCCGGCCAGCGCCATCAGCGCGTGGGTGGGGCCGCGCGCCGGGATGTTCCAGCCCAGCGCATCGAACACATCCATGCTCAGGCCAGCGCAGTTGTTGTACGCGCCGTCGTAGGCGATATCGTGGCGGTAATACTGGTTGTACAGGCGCTGCACGCCGCCCTGGTAGGCCACCGCCGTGCGCGCATGGTTCAGCACGGCGACCAGCATGTACGAGGGCCGGTAATACGATTGCCCGCTGTTCAGGTCGGCCAGGTAGTTATCCATCGGCACCGAGGCGGCCAGGATGCCCTTTTCGCCGTAGGCGTCGAGGCCATAAAAATTGTTCACGATCCAGTCGGCAAACTCGCCGCGCGGTCCCATGGTGCCGGTGGCGATCGCAAAATGGCCGCCATAGGCCTCGTCATCATCGCCCTGGGCGCCGTTGAGCATCACGGCCAGTACCGGCTTGCCCCGCCAATCGCCGGCCGCGCCGGGCTGGCGCTGCCACACCAGCTGGTTCGAATAGGCGCTTTTCGCGCCGCCGTCGTGCGCCCGCACATAGTCGACCAGGCCATCCTTGCCCTTTAGCGGCTCGACCTTTGTCGCGTCGATCACGAAGTCGTTCGGCCAGATGGTGCGCGCCGTGTAGCTGGGTTGCCCGCCGTCGCCTTGCGCCAGGGTGCCGCGCACGCGCACGGATTTGCCGTCGAAGAAAGCGCGCGAACTGGCGTCGAAATACGACAGGTTGGTGGCAATTTTCGGCGTCAGCCGCGATCGCAGGAGATCGCCGCCGGGCAGGCGCAGGCTGGCGCCGTCCGGTGAAAACGTCGCTTCCGGCAGCAGTTGCGGCGCGCCGAGCCAGACCACGCCGGGATAGGCCAGCTGCGCTGCCTCGGCACTGGCGGCCCAGGCGCGCACATCGTCCTTGCCGCGCAATACATTCGAATGGCCCGATACGCTCATGCCCGGCCGCGGCACGGCGATCACCTGGTCACGGAAATAAAACAGCGCTTGCGCAATCGTCGGGCAATCGGCGCACTGGCCGTCGGCCAGGCGAAAATCCTGGCCCCGATGCAAGCCCAGCGGCCGCTCCAGCGCATCTTGCACGCCAGCTTGCGGCGCGGCATGGCCAAGGCCAGGGCCGGCCAGGCCGGTAAATAGTGTCAGCATCGTGATCGCGCGCAGATGCGCCTTCCATATCGTCATAGCCAGCTCGCTCCAGAGGATAGCAGGATTTATAAATCGCTATCGATTGTAAGCGAACACTGGCCCTGCACTCTTGCGCCATGGCAATCAACGGCGCGGGCGATGCACTGCAGAAATTATTTTTAAAACATTGCAAGCAGGGCATTACAATGCACGGTAACAATACCGGTTCACCCGCTCGCAGCGTTGAACGGGCATGGGGACAGACACCTGAAGGCGCCGATGGCATATCCGTCGTTTTACCTGCCGCATGCGGCGAGCATCGCCCTGTTCGCCATGGCCGGCGTGTTGCTGCTGGCAGGCCTGTCTATCTTTCTGCTGCGCCGGCAACTGCGCGCGACCATCGCGCGCTACCTCGATTTCGGCGAGTCGATACAGGACGGCGTCTGGCGTACCGACGCCGGCGGCCGCATCCTTGCCGCCAACCGGCGCATGGGTGAGATGCTGGGCCTGCCCGTGGAACAGCTGGTGGGGCGCCAGGTCGGCGATTTTTTCGATGCGGCGACCTTGCTGCGGCTGTGTCCGCTGCAGCGCACGGACCTGCCCGGGCCGGCGCGCCTGCTCGAATACCGGCGCGCCGACGGCAGCACGGCCTGGGCCATGGTGGGCGGCAAGCGACTGCTGGACGCGCGAGGCAGGCTGTGCGGCGCGCTGACGGTGGCCACCGATGTGACCGCCCATCACCTGGCGCAGCAGGCACTGGCGGCGGCCCATGCGGACCTGGAACAGCGCATCGCGCTGCGCACCGCGCAGCTGCAGGACGTCAACGCACAACTGGCCAGCGAGGTCGCGGTGCGCTGGCAGGCGGAGCAGGCGCTGGTACACAGCGAAACGCAGCTGCAGGAAATTATCGCCATGTTGCCGCTGGCCCTGCTCCTGAAAACAGCCGAGTCGAAGGTGGTGCTGATGAACCAGGCCTGCGAGCGGCAATGGGGCATGGCCCTGCATGAACTGACGGCCCGCACCGAAGAGCACTACTACACGCCGGAACAGTTGCGGGGTTTTCGCGAAGCAGACCGCCAGGCGTTTGCCCAGCGCCGCGTGATCGTGCGCGAAAACATGCTGTGGAATGCCCAGCTGCAGCAATACCGCCAGGTACAGACGCACAAGAAACCGCTGTTCGACAAGCACGGCCAGCCGCAGATGATCATCGGCATGGACATCGACATTACCGACTCCCAGCGCAAGGAAGAGGCGCTGCGCCTGTCACTGCTGCAACTGCGCGAACTGTCGGACCACCAGGAAAGCATCAAGGAAGCCGAACGGCGCCGCATTGCGCTCGATATCCACGACGACCTGGGGCAAAGCCTGATGGCGCTGAAGATCGACGCCAGCCTGCTGCATGCGCGCGCCAGCGAAAAACATGTGCGCTTGCAAGGCCACACGCGGCGCGCGCTGGCCACCATCGATGCCAGCATTGCGGCCGTGCGCGCCATCATCAACGACCTGTATCCCAGCACCCTGGAACTGGGCCTGGTGCCGGCCGTCGAATGGCTGGTACGGCAGATGAATACCCTCGATGGCGGGCGCTACCACCTGCGGCTGGACGACCCCGATACCGCCGAAGGACTGGACCGGCGCCAGACGGCGGCACTGTTTCGCGTGATCGAGGAATCGCTGTCGAACAGCCTGCGCCACGCGCGCGCCAGTACGGTTGAAGTGACCCTGGGACAAGGCGCCAGCCAGGTACTGGTGCGCATCAGTGACGACGGCATCGGCATGCAGCCGGGCGACGACGGCAAGCGCGCCACGTTCGGCCTGAAAAGCATGCGCGAAAGAATGCATGCGCTGGGCGGCACGATAGGCATCACGAGCGGCCCCGGCCGGGGCACCAGCCTGGAAATCCGCTTGCCGCTGAGCCTGCCCGAGCAGCGCTGAGAAACGGGCCGGACCGGCCTGGAAAAGCCGGTAGAATCGCCCCATCGATGACGGCAACCGCCCTCATCCCAACCGGAGCGACGCATGCGATTATCCCTGATGACTGTTTTCCTTCTGGCCGCCGGTACGGCGCAAGCCCAGGCGCCGGCGGCAACCCCAGCCGCCCCGTGGGGCAGCCCCACCGTTGGCAACGGCGCCTGCTGCCAGAGCATTGACGAAGTGCGCGGCCATATCGACCGCATCGACGCAGAAATCGTGCGCCTGATGGCCGAGCGCGGCCGCTATGTCCACGAGGCGGCGCGCTTCAAGCCCGACCCCACCCACGTCGAAGTGCCGGCGCGCGCCGAGGCGGTGGTGCGCAAGGCGATGGCACTGGCGCAGCAGAACGGCCTGTCGCCGCAGATTGCCGAGGCGACCTACCGCCCCATGCTGCGCGCCTACCTCGATTATGAACAGCAGGTGTTCGCGAAAGCCAGCGCCGCCGGCCAGACACCGTGGCAGAAATAGCGGTTTGATCTTGTCGAGGCGAAAAAAAGGGAGGCCATCTGGCCTCCCCTTTTATTTGCTTGCCTGCCTCTTAGTTCTGCGTCAGGAAGGTTTTCAGCTTGTCCGAGCGCGACGGCTGGCGCAGCTTGCTCATGGCCTTCGCTTCGATCTGGCGGATCCGTTCGCGCGTGACGTCGAACTGCTTGCCCACTTCTTCCAGCGTGTGGTCGTTCGACATTTCCACGCCGTAACGCATGCGCAGCACTTTCGCTTCGCGCGGCGTCAGCGAATCGAGCACTTCCTTGATCACGTTGCGCATCGAGGCGTGCAGCGCGGCGTCCAGCGGCGCCAGGGTGGTGTTGTCTTCAATAAAGTCGCCCAGCTGCGAATCGCCATCTTCGCCCATCGGCGTTTCCATCGAAATCGGCTCCTTGGCGATCTTCATGATTTCGCGCACCTTGTTTTCCGGCATTTCCATCTTGACGGCCAGGGTCGCCAGGTCCGGCTCGCTGCCGGTTTCCTGCATGATCTGGCGCGAGATGCGGTTCATCTTGTTGATCGTTTCGATCATGTGCACCGGCACGCGGATGGTGCGGGCCATGTCGGCGATCGAACGCGTGATGGCCTGGCGTATCCACCAGGTGGCATAGGTCGAGAACTTGTAGCCGCGGCGGTATTCGAATTTATCGACCGCTTTCAGCAGGCCGATATTGCCTTCCTGGATCAGGTCGAGGAATTGCAGGCCGCGGTTGATGTATTTCTTGGCGATCGAAATTACCAGGCGCAAGTTGGCGACCGTCATTTCACGTTTCGCGTGGCGCGCGCGCTTTTCGCCGGCGGCCATCTGCTTGTTGATCTTGCGCAGGTCGGCCAGCGGCAGGGCCACGCGTGCCTGCAAGTCGATCATTTTCTTTTGCAGCTCTTTCACGGCCGGCACGTTACGGCTCAGGATGGCGCTGTACGGATACTTGCAATCGACTTCGCGGTCGACCCATTCCAGGTCCGTCTCGTTGCCCGGGAACACCTTGATGAAGTGGGCGCGCGGCATGCCGCATTTGTTCACGCACAGTTCCAGCACGGCGCGCTCGATATGGCGCACTTCTTCCATCTGGCCGCGCAGGGTGTCGCACAGCTTCTCGACCACCTTGGCGGTAAAGCGGATGCCCAGCAGTTCCTGCGAAATCGCTTCCTGCGCCTTGACGTAGACTTTCGAGTTGTAGCCCTCGGGCGCCTTGCGCATCTTTTCGTACTGGGTCGAGATGACGTTGAATTTCTCCAGCGCGTTCTTTTTCAGTTGCGCCAGCTGTTCGCTCGAGAAACCGGCCGCGCCGCCATTGGCGTCGCCGTCTTCTTCTTCCGCTTCTTCTTCCTCTTCCTCGTCGTCGCCATTGGCGGCGGCCGGCACCACCACGGCAGCTGGCGCCGGGGCGTTGCTTTCGTTCAGGTCGACAAAACCGTCGACCACCTCATCGACCTTGATTTCGTCGCGCGCAATCTTTTGCGACAGGGCGACGATTTCGCCGATGGTGGTCGGGCAGGCGGAAATGGCCTGGATCATGTCTTTCAGGCCGCCTTCGATACGCTTGGCGATCTCGATCTCGCCTTCGCGCGTCAGCAGCGCCACGGCGCCCATTTCACGCATATACATGCGCACCGGGTCGGTGGTGCGGCCGAAGTCGGAGTCGACCGTCGACAGCGCGGTGGCCGCAGCGGCCTCGACTTCATCGTCGCTGGTGACGGTGGCGACGTTGTCGGTCAACAACAGACTTTCCGCATCAGGGGCGCGCTCGTAGACGGCGATGCCCATGTCGTTGAAGGTGGCGATGATGCCTTCGATCGCTTCCGGATCGATGATGTTTTCCGGCAGTTGGTCATTGATCTCGGCATACGTCAGGAAACCGCGTTCCTTGCCCATGTTGATCAGGCCGGTGATCTGCTTGCGGCGGCGTTCCAGATCCGCCGCCGACGCTTCCGGATCGCCCAGCGCATCGGCCACGCCACCCTTGGCCTTGCGGTCGCGCGCTTTCGAGACGGCCTTCAGTTCGGCGCGTTCGACCGCGTTCAGTGCCGCCACCTCGTCGTTTTCCGGCGTGAACTCGCTCGGTTTGCGGCCACGGCGGCCCGGCACCTTGACCGTCGGCAGGAAGTAGTTCGAGGTATCGATGGCGGCCAGGGCGTCGGCGTCGGTGGTCTTGCTGACCGTCTGGGTGCCGCTGATGATGGTCACCGGCGCCGCTTCGACCTTGGCGCGCACGACCTTGCTGCGGGCGGCGGTGACGACCTTGTTGGTGGCGGCGCTTTCGCTGACCTTGCGTGGCGCGGCAGCCACTTTCACGGCGGGCGCGAGCTTGACACTCGGCACTTTGGCCGGCGCAGCGTCGGCCACCTCGGCAGCATCAGCGGTAGCGTCCACTTCGGCTGGCAGCGCGGCTGCCACTGGCGCTTCCACGGCCAGCTCGTGCGGCGGCACGGCGGCCAGGCGCGAACGGCTCTTCTTGACCACCGTCACGACGGTTGGCGTGACCACGGTCGCTTCCGGATTCGCTTGCGCATTATCGATGAAGTAAGATAGAGTCGTTTTCGGAACGGCTAATTGCGCGGAAGCCGGGCGTGGCGCCTTGGCGGACAACGTTAAAGTTTTTGGCGTATTCTTCATGAGATATCTCTTAATGCGAGACCAGATGGTGTCGGCGCGAAGTGAATGATTCCACCTAAGCCTGCGAAACCGGACTCGATGGAGCGTATTGTTGCGGCTGCCCTCTAACGGCAGCGGCGCCTGTTGATCGGAACGTTCAAAGCCCGCGCATCCTGCAGGAGCGGCGAGGCCGAAGCCGGGTCAGATAAACAAGCGATGTACATTGCGGAATGAAAAAAAGCCCGTACCAGAACGGGCTTGTTGTTGTTCAGTGAAGACACAGCGGAGAGCAAGATCATGGATGAATGCCGATCATCTGAATAGGACAAGCATGCTATCTGCTGTCTGTCATCGGAATATCAAGGCCGCCAGGCACTGCTCTGATCCCCTGTACATCTGATTTGCCCCGTCAAAAACACGGTGCAGTCATCAGCGCAAGCCGACATTATACACATTTCATGGTTTTTGCGCCTGACTTCATTACTGCGATGCAGGACAAATGCGTGTCAAGTTGCCAAAAAAGACAATGCACTCGCCTGTGGCGCGTGCTATGCTCGCCTTTTATAGCCTAACCCCCATGATGTCGATGACCAGCTCCACGCCAGACCAGCAAGCCACCACTCCTGACACGCAAGCGGACGCAGCAGCATCTGCGCCTGCAGCCGAAGCCGCAACCGCGGCGCCAGCTGCCGCACCGGCGCCGGCCGGCCTGACGGCGCGCGCGCTGCTCAAGCAGTTCCAGGAGCAATTCCCACCGTTCCGCGATTGCCTGCCCTTGTCGATCGGTATCGACAAGCAGATCCTGGCGCGCCTGCCGGACCTGGACCGCAAGCTGATGCGCACGGCGCTGGGCATCCACACCGGTTCGCTGCGCTATCTGCGCGTGATGGAAAAAGCCAAGGTGCGCTACGACCTCGACGGCAAAGCCGGCGCGGAAGTCACGGCCACCCACCGCGAACACGCCACGCAAGTGTTGCAGCAGCGCTTCAAAAAGGAAGCCGACCGCAAGAAGGCCGAGCGCGAAGCGGCCGCAGCCGAAGAAGCCAACCGCCTGCGCCTGGAAAAACTGAATCAGCTGACCGCGAAATTCTCGCGCAAAGGCTGATCCGGTTTCATGGATAACGCTGCTGCGCCACTCCAGCTACTGGCGCCCGCCTTGCCGCCCTACCAGGGCATCCGCATCGAGGACGTGCGGCTGGTGCGTACGGCCGAGGATGCAAAGGCAGCCATGGCCGCCCTGCTGTCGACGGACGCGATCGGCTTCGATACCGAATCGAAGCCCACCTTCGTCAAGGGAGAGTCGTCGACCGGCCCGCACCTGATTCAGCTGGCCACCGACGATACCGCCTATCTGTTCCAGGTGGGCGCGGCGCCGACGCCGGCGCTGGCCGAGCTCAAAGCCATCCTCGAATCAGCCACGACACTGAAAGTGGGTTTTGGCCTGTCCGACGACGTCAAGCGCCTGCGCAACAAGCTGGGCATCGCGCCAGCCGGCGTGCTCGACCTGTCTGTCGCCCTGCGTGGCGGGCAGCGCAACGACCTCGGCGCCAAGACGGCGGTGGCCAAGTTCTTCGGCCTGCACCTGCAAAAGTCAAAAAAAATCTCGACCACCAACTGGGCCTCGGCGCGCCTGTCCGACAAGCAGATACTGTATGCGGCCGACGACGCGCAAGTGGCCCTGCGCGTGTACCGCCACTGGATCGCCTCCGGCGGCAAGGTGGCGCCGCAAAAAGCACCGCGCACCGTTGCCGCCGGCTAAGCTGCCCGCCTGGGCGGGCAGCACCGGTCAGTTGATCAGGCGCATCGTCAACGGATAACGATAGACCGTGCCTTCGCTGGCCTTGACGGCGGCAACAATCGACAGCACCAGGTTACCGAGCGCGACCAGCCAGAACATGAACAGGCCGATCAGCACGAAGGACAGGATAAAGCACACGAAATACCACAGCAGCAAGGTGATCTGGAAGTTCAGCGCCTCGCGCGCATTGTCGGTTGAAAATTTATCCCCACTGCCCTTCTTGATCAGAAAAATGATCAGCGGCCCCACCCAGCTGGTAAACAAACCGGCGATATGGGACAGGATGCCCAGCGTTGTATCCTGCTTCTGAATCACGTCACCTTGCGAGCTATCCATTGCCATTCCCATTCATAGTTGTGGATCCATCAATATAGCAGCAATATTGCTTATTGGAACAGTGCACGGGTGCTTTTGACAGCTGTTTTTGCCATTACTTTTGCCGCCCGTTTGTTAGACTTCTGCCGCCGCGCAGGGTTCTCGCCATGGCATTCAAGCACAATTGATACTATCGCCATGTCCAGCCCCGGTATATGCTAGGCAATTCATCGAGCACATAGGGGGTGGGGAGCATGCGGCGATCTCTTTCAAGGCTGTTGCTGGCGCTGGCGGGCACGGCTGGCGGCATGGCGCAGGCCGCCACTGCGCCCGCGCTGATACCCGATACGCTGGACCAGCGCATCAAGGCCTGCACCGCCTGCCATGCGCAGGAGGAACGCCACGACGCCTTCTTCCCACGCATCGCCGGCAAGCCCGCGGGCTACCTGTACAACCAGCTGGTCAATTTCCGCGACGGCCGGCGCCGCTACCCGATGATGACCTATATGGTCGAGCATCTGCCCGACGCCTACCTGAAGGAAATCGCCGACCATTTTTCGCAGCAACACCCTGCCCCGCCGCCTGCCCAGCCCAGCAATGCCGGCACGGCCGCCCTGGCGCGCGGCAGGCAGCTGGTGCTTGCCGGCGACAGCGCAAAAAAAATCCCGGCCTGCATCGCCTGCCATGGCCAGCAGCTCGCTGGCGTGGCGCCCGCCATTCCAGGCTTGCTGGGCTTGCCGCGCGACTATATCAACGCCCAGTTCGGCGCCTGGAAAAACGGCGTGCGCCGCGCCCAGGCGCCAGACTGCATGGCGGTGATTGCCGAAAAGCTGTCCGACGCCGATGTCGGCGCCGTGTCCGCCTGGCTGGGCACGCAGGCAGCCGACGCGGGTGCGCGCCCGGCGGACAGCATCGCCCTGCCCTTGCCGCTGCACTGCGGCAGCGTGCCGGGCTCCGCGGACAAGGTGGCGCCATGAAGAAATCGCTGATCGCACTGGCCGCGCTGTTGATCGCGGGCGTGGGCGCGAAAGTATTGCTGTGGCCGGCCGACGATATCGGTCCGCCGGCAAAACCGGGCAAGCTGAGCCAGGAGCAGCTGGTGGCGCGCGGCGCCTACCTGGCCAGGGCCGGCGACTGCATGGCCTGCCACACCACCCGTGGCGGCGCGCAATATGCGGGCGGACGCGCGCTGGCCACGCCGTTCGGCAATGTGATCTCGCCCAATATCACGCCGGACAAGATGACTGGCATCGGTGCCTGGAGTGCCGACGATTTCTGGCGCGCCATGCACAACGGCAAGTCGAAAGACGGCCGCCTGCTGTATCCGGCTTTTCCCTACACCAGTTACACCAGGGTGCGGCGCGAGGACAGCGACGCCCTCTACGCCTATTTGCAGAGCGTGCCGCCGCAGCGGCAGGCCAATCTTGCGCACACCTTGCGCTTCCCCTACAACCAGCAGATCGCGCTGGCGGCCTGGCGCGCGCTGTATTTCAAGCCGGCCGTCCACCAGGACGACCCGGCGCGCAGCGTGGAGTGGAACCGCGGCGCCTACCTGGTGCAGGGCCTGGGCCACTGCAGCGCCTGCCACAGCAGCCGCACTACCTTGGGCGGCAGCGAAGAGGGCCTGTCTGGCGGCCTGATCCCCATGCTGGGCTGGTATGCGCCGTCGCTGACCTCGAACGCGGAAGCGGGCCTGGGCGACTGGGACACCGAACATATCGTGCAGCTGCTGCACACCGGCGTGTCGCCGCGCGCCACCGTGTTCGGGCCGATGGCCGAGGTGGTGCGGCAGAGCCTGCAGCATCTGGAAGTGGCCGATGTGCGGGCGATGGCGGTTTACCTGAAAAGCCTGCCCGATACACGGCCACCGGTGCAAACGGCGCCGCGCGACACGTCCGAGGCGGCCACCGCGCAACTGGCGCAGGGCGCCAGGCTGTATGACACCCATTGCGCCAGCTGCCACCAGGCCGATGGCAAGGGCGTGCCGCCCGGCTATCCACCGCTGGCCGGCAACCGCGCCATATTGACAGACTCGCCCGTGAACGCGATTCGCATCGTGCTCAACGGCGGCTTTGCGCCCGGCACGGCCGGCAATCCGCGCCCGTACGGCATGCCGCCGTATGGTCCGGTATTGAACGACGGGGAAGTGGCGGCCGTGGTCAGCCATGTGCGGGCCAGCTGGGGCAATGATGCGCCGGCAGTGACGGCGCTGGAGGTCAACAAGTACCGCAGCGTGCCGCTGGAGTAGGTCGGATTAGGTGGGGCCGCCGAGGTGCGAAGCGCCGTAATCCGACACCACCACTGTGCCGACAAATTAACGAAACTTGCTTTTGTGCCCGGTCTTCAGATCGAGCGCATAGCGCACGCCGTTGTCGGTCAGCATGACTTCATCGGGCGGCTCCTCGCCGGCCAGCGCGCCGTCGATCAAGGGCAAGCCTTCGCCCTTGCGCAGCAGTTCGTCGCAGCGCTCGTAGACATTCGGGCAGCCGGTGGAGGCCATCAGCGATTGCACGATGGCCACTTTCCACGCGTCGACGCCGCCGGCGTTGAATTCGCAGATCAGGTAGCCTTGCACGCCGCCGAACAGCTGCACCACCAGGCCTGGCAAGCCCTCGTCCTCGCCCTTGATCAGGGTCAGCAGTTGGTTCTCGCCGGCTTTCTTGATGGCAGGCAAGCGCTTTTCAATCGCCGCCTTGACCCGGCGCTTGATCAGCGCATGGTCAACCGGTTCGTCCTCCCTGAAGCTCCAGATGCGCGCGCGGATCTGCGACTTGGAGTTGTAGGCGGCGCGGGCAATGAATTGCCGGGACGAGCTTTGCACGATGGCGGTGGAGCCCGGCTTCATTTTTTCCTGTGGCTTGCCTTCGACCTTGTCGATCGCCGAAGCGTAAATCCACGATTGGCCCAGCAAGCTCTTTTCCTTGCCTTGTTTGATGGTGATAATCAACATGTCGTTCCAGTGCTCGTTCCATATGTAATACCGGCATGATACCTCATGCTATCTTGTCGCCACAGCCTGCATTCTGTGCCCGCCACGGCGCAGCCTGTCGCATGCGGCTGGGCCAGATGCGCCAGCCGGCTTACCATGCAGCCATCTCCATTGAACCAGGAATCGCCATGCCATCGAGTTTCTTCCCATTGCGCCGCCCCCGTACCGCCCTGCTGCTGGCCGCCAGCGTCCTTGCCCTGGCCGCACCTGCCGCCCCCGCCCTGGCTTCGCCAATGGACTGGATTGCCGGCGGCAGCATCAAGGGCAGCGGCAAGCTGCAAAAGCAGCAGCGCGAGGTGGGCCGTTTCAACGGCGTGGCCCTGAATGTGCCGGGCACGGTGGAACTGCGTATCGGCAACACCGACAGCGTCACCATCGAAACCGATGACAATCTGCTGCCGCTGATCGAGACGGTGGTGGAAAACGGCACCTTGCGCATCCGCCAGTCCAGACGTAACAGCAATTTGCGCCAGACAGCCCTGACCATCGTGGTCCAGGCGCGCCAGGTCGAGCGCGTCAGCGTCGGTGGCTCGGGCACCATCAACGCCAGCGGCCTGTCCGGTGAAGCACTGCGCTTCGACGTCGGCGGCTCCGGCTCGATCCATGCAGGCCAGCTCGACGCACGCCTGGTCTCGGTGGCCATTGGCGGCAGCGGCAACTTCAGCGCCGGCGGCAAGACGCAACAACTGACGGCCTCGATCGGCGGCTCGGGCAATATCGACGCCGGCCGGCTGGCAGCCAAAGCGGTGCAAGTGAGCATCGGCGGCTCGGGCGAGGCCGAAGTGTGGGCAAAAGAACACCTGACCATCAGCATCGGCGGCTCGGGCGAGGTCAGCTACTACGGCGACCCGCAGATCAGCCGCAGCATGCAGCGCTCGAGCAGCGTCAAGCGCCTGGGGGTGGCCCCCAATTAAGACAAAAGCCCGCATCGCTGCGGGCTTTTGTCTTGTGGCGGGCCAGCAGCATCAGCGTACAGGCTTGACCGGCTCACGGTCGATCAGCACCGTATTGACGCTGTCGGTCAGCCAGATCTGGCCATCCTGGATCGTGCACTGCAGCTGCATGTTGCGCTGGGCCAGCTTGCTCATGTCCTGCGCCGCCTCCGACGGCAGGTTGATCACGGTCAGGTTTTTCGCCCGTTCCAGCTTGTTGGCGATCTGTTTCCACCAGATATGGCTGGTTGCGCCATAGCTGTAGACGATCACCTGCTCCGAACGCCCGCAGGCCTTCAGGATGCGCTTTTCGTCGGGCTGGCCCACTTCGATCCACAGCTGGATCGCGCCCGTCAGGTCCTTCTGCCACAAGTCAGGCTCTTCGGTATCGAACAGGCCCTTGGTGAAAGTGAGCGCCTCGTCGGCGTGGATGGCGAACGCCAGCAGGCGTACCATCATGCGCTCGTCGGTCTCCGACGGGTGGCGGGCCAGGGTCAGCGCATGGCCCTGGTAATAATTGCGGTCCATGTCGGCGATCTGCAGATCGGCTTTGAAGATTGTTGCTTTGAGTGCCATTGTGTCTGGGTCAGGAAAGTTGGAGATCAGCGGAAGACGACGGTCTTGTTGCCATTTTTCAAAATGCGGTGTTCCACGAACCATTTCACGGCGCGCGCCAGCACCACGCATTCGACGTCGCGGCCGATGGCCGTCAGCGTTTCCGCATCCATCGCATGGTCGACCCGCTCGACGTCCTGCTCGATGATCGGTCCTTCGTCCAGGTCGCCGGTGACGAAATGGGCTGTCGCACCGATCAGCTTGACGCCGCGGTGATGCGCCTGGGCGTACGGCTTGGCGCCCTTGAAGCTGGGCAGGAAGGAATGGTGGATATTGATGGCGCGGCCATCGAGCGCCTGGCACAGGCCGGGCGACAATATCTGCATGTAGCGCGCCAGCACCACCAGGTCGATCTGGTGGGTGTCGAGCAGCTCGATGATTTTCGCTTCCTGCGCCAGCTTGGCCGACTCCGGCGCGCCGGTGGCCAGGGGCAGGTGGTGGAACGGAATATTGTAGCTGGCCGCCAGCTGGTAGAACTCCCTGTGATTCGACACGATGGCGGGAATTTCCACGTTCAGCAGCCCGCTCTTGTAGCGGAACAGCAGGTCGTTGAGGCAATGGCCGATCTTCGACACCATCAGCATCACGCGCGGCTTGGCGTGTGCGTCATGCAATTGCCCATTGAGCTGCATGGCTTGCGACAGGGCCGCGAAATCGGCGCGCAGCACGCTGTCGCTGATGGCCGGGTCTTCCAGCGCGAAATGCACGCGCATGAAGAACAGTTGCGACTCCTGGTCGCCGAACTGGGCCGAATCGATGATGTTGCAGCCATGGTCGGCCAGGAAGCCGGACACGCGATGCACGATGCCGCGCTGGTCCAGGCAGGACAGGGTCAGGATGTATTCGGGATGCGTCATGGTCGCGAAGAAGCAGGTCTGTAAGTAGTCGATGAACCTTCGCGACAATTCGCGAAAGCCGTGGCAAACGGCATTGGGCCGCACTGCCGCGAGGCCGGTATTGTCGCACGGCCGCGCTACTTTCTCAGCATTTTCCAGCCGGGCCATGATCGGCATGTCCGTTGATCTGCCGCAAATCCCACGATTTTTTCAGGTATCCGGTGGCCTGCTGCGCCGAAAACATGACGCCCGCATGGAACCTGCCGCCATTCGCGGCGTCTATCTCTTTGCTTGATCCGAACGCGCATCCGGATCCGCCGGATGTTTCCCGAACCAGTCTTTATTGAGGTAGAACATGTTCACAAACAGTATCAGCCCCGCCCTGCAAGCCCACCTGGACGTACAGCTCACCTTTGTCACCGAACTTTCGCGCAAGATGTTCGACACGGCCATGCGCGTCAACGAACTGAACATGCGCCTGGCGCAAGACATGCTCGAGGAAATGGCCAGCACCAACCACCGCATCCTGGCGGCACGCGGCGGCAGCGAAGCGATGTCGGCCGCGGCCGGCCAGGTGCAGCCACGCGCCGACAAGCTGCGCCACTACCAGCAGCAACTGAGCCACCTGATGGCCGACGCCAATGTCGAAATGAACCGGACGGCCGAAGCCCATCTGCCCGAAGCGAGCCGCACGGCCATCGCCTTTGCCGACGAGCTGGTGCGCAAGACGGCCGAAGAAACTGAAAAAGCCACGCAGCGCCAGCGCGACATGATGGACAAGATGCATGCAGGCGCCCACAGCGACGGCGCCAGCCGGCAAGAACATGCCCAGGCTCACTGAGTCGCCCCCATTCCCCACTACCGCAAACACCGACAGCAAGGAGAACAGCATGGCTACCAACCAAGGCAGTGACCAAGGCAACGAGCAAGGCAAGAGCGCTGGCAGCAGCCAGAAAAGCGAAGGCCAGGCCAGCCAGAAAGGCAGTGGCAAGCGGGGCTTCGCCGCCATGAGCGAAGCCCAGCAGCGCGAAATCGCCAGCAAGGGCGGCCAGGCCGCGCACCAGAAAGGCACGGCCCACGAATTCGATTCGGAAGAAGCACGCCGGGCCGGACAAAAAGGGGGCGAGGCCGTCAGCCGCAACCGCGAGCACATGGCCGAGATCGGCCGTAAAGGCGGCGAAAGCCGTCAATCGGCCAACCGAGATGGCGACGGTCGCAGCAAGAGCGCGCAGAAAGCCAACCGGCAAGGCAAGGACGAAGACGACGCCTGAGCCGCTGCCGGGGCCTGGCAACGTCGCGGCACCGCCTGAGGCGGGCATGGCCATCGCTGTGGCAGCAGGCGCAGTGTGGTACATTCTCGCCTCGACCGACCCATTGCCTGCCCTTGATGCCTGTCCTGAAATACCTGAGCGCTTATTCCGAGCAAACCCAATCGCAAGTACAGCAACTGATCGCCCAGGACAAGCTGGGCGAGGTGCTGAAAAAACGCTATCCGCAGGCGCACGACGTGCGCAACGACAAGGCGCTGTACCAGTATGTGCAAGAGCTGAAGAACGAATTCCTGCGCAACGCCGAACCGATCAACAAGGTGGCCTTCGACAGCAAGATCCACGTGATCCAGCATGCGCTGGGCCTGCATACCTCGATTTCCAGGGTACAAGGCGGCAAGCTGAAAGCCAAGCATGAAATCCGCGTGGCCACCATGTTCAAGGAAGTGCCGCTGGAATTCTTGCGCATGATCGCCGTGCACGAACTGGCGCACGTGAAGGAAAAACAGCACGACAAGGCCTTCTACAAGCTGTGTACGTACATGGAGCCGCAATACCACCAGTATGAATTCGACGTACGCCTGTACCTGACCCAGCTCGATCTTTCCGGCCAGCGCTTGTGGTCATGAAAAAAGCCGCACTCAGCGGCTTTTTCATGGCGTTGCGGCGACTCAGGCCGCGTTCCTGCGCCGGCGCATAAAACCCAGCAGGCCCAGGCCGGCCAGCAGCATGGCGTAGGTGCCAGGTTCGGGCACGGCGCTGACGTTGGCGCCGATATTGTCGACCTGGTAGGTGTGCAGCAAGCCTTCCTTCCACGAGGCCGATACCAGGTTGCTGAAGCCGGTAAACGTGTAGTCGCTGAAGCTGTGGCTGTCGCCCACCGTGAAAGTCTGGCTGACGGTGCCGCCGCCAGCCTTGGTGCCGACAAAGGTCACGTCATACGAACCCGGCAGCACGCTGACATAGTCGGCCAGGCTGATCTTGTCGAGCGAAAAGGCGGCGCCGTCGGCGCGCGTCAGGGTGGTGGTGGTCAGGGCGGTGGCGCCCAGGCCGGCCGAACCGGCATAGGCAAAACTGTCCTGGTGGGCCGAATGCAGGCCATACCACAGGCTATTGTCGAAGTTGTAGCCCGCTTCGCTGTAGGAGTCAATCACGGTACCCAGGATGCCAGGTTGCTCCAGTGCGTTGAAGTTGATTACAGTTTGCTGCGCCTGGGCGGCGCTGGCGGCGAACATGGCGGCAATGGCCGCGGTACGCAAGATAGTCATGGTTTTCAAGATGGGTCCTCCAGGTTGAAGCGGCAGGGTGGTGGCCGACTTCAGGGAAAGTCGGGCCATTTTTTGGGTGCCTGCAAGACCTTCCGCAATTTTCCCGGCATGGCCTGCGTTGACATCATCAGTAGAACATATCCATGTCGAAAAATCATCTTTGATTTTAAAAAGACATGCCTTTGTGACTATTTTGTAACCATAAATATATTAATCATATCGCCACTATCGATTGGTTTTCTCGTCTGGAAATAAAAAAGCCATACACCCCATGGCGCATGGCTCGTCGAGCAACAAGATGACAGGGTCAGGGCGCGCAGTCTTTCAGGCGCTGCACCAGCGCCGCCGGATCGGCGCCGGCATTGAGGAAAGCCGCATGCTGCGGACGCACAAACCCTTGCTCGCGGCCGTTTTGCACAAAGCTGATCAAACCGTCATAAAAATGGTCGACATTGAGCAGGCCGATCGGCTTGGCATGGATGCCCAGCTGGGCCCAGGTCAGCATTTCAAACAGTTCTTCCAGGGTGCCGTAGCCACCCGGCATGGCGATAAAGGCATCGGACAGGCTGGCCATCATGGCCTTGCGTTCATGCATGTCCTTGACCACGAACTGGCGCGTCAGGCCGGTGTGGCCCACTTCACGTTCGACCAGCGCGGTCGGGATCACGCCCGTCACCTCGCCGCCCAGGCGCAGCACTTCATCGGCGATCACGCCCATCAGGCCCACATTGCCACCGCCATACACGAGCGCGATATTTTCCGACACCAGCACGCGCGCCAGTTCGCGCGCGGCCACCGCATATTGGGGTGTGACGCCAGCATTGGCGCCACAGTACACACATAAAGCCTTGATCACAGGACCCTCTATTTCTTCAGTTCATCAATAGCAGCCTCGACTTCGAGGCGCTCCTTCGCATCGACCGCCACGCATTCGGCGGCCTGTTCGTACAAGGCCATCGCTTCGGCCAGTTTTTTATTTCCTTCGAGCATGATCAAGGCGCGCGCATATTCGCTGCGCGCCGACGCCGAAGCCGGATTCAGGGCCAGCGCCGTCCTGAAGTGCTGGAAGCCGTCGTCCTTGTTGGCGCCATAGCTGAGGCCACCGATCAGGGCGCCCACCTTGTCGATAATTTCCGTGTGGTAGATGCCGAAGGCGATATGGGCATCGGCATGCAGCGGCGCCAGGGTCACGGTACGGTTCAGGCTGTTACGCACCTTGGCGCCCATGCCCTGCGCCAGCGCCTTGACCACGGAAATACCGAGCGCATAGCGTCCCAGGCTGAAGGCATGCCAGTAAAAGCCGGCCGGATTGTCCGGCTGCTCGGCCTGCTGGCGCTCGCAGCGTTCGGCCACCTCCTCGAACAGCGCCAGCCTGGCGCCCTCGTCAAGCTCCAGGTGGGTGGCATACATGCAGCTGGCCTTGTGCGCCACGCTATAGCCGGGTACGCCCACGGCCAGGCCCAGCTTGGCCGCGCGCGCAAAGTCGCCCGCATGGTAGGCGATCCAGGCCTGCACCAGCGCCGCCTGTGCCGGGAACGGCTCGACATCGCCCGCATGCAGGCGCTGCCACGATGTTTCCAGCGACAAGGGGGTATACACATAAGCATTGTCGGGGTACGGAAATTGTTTCCAAGCCATCACGGTCTCCTTGTTCAAATCGCGCCGTCGGTCAGCCGCCCATCCTCCTGCAGTGTAGTCAGGTATTGTTCCGACAGCTTACGGAACAGCAGATGGGTCTCATCGCGCAGATAAGGGCCGATCAGCGACAGCACCTGGTAGCAGCCGCGCGCCAGCGCATCGGACATCGATTGCTGCTCGCTGTACTTGCGCGGATTGCGCACGTATTCATACGACAGCCAGTAGGTGGCGACCACCACCATATTGGTCGCCATGGCGCCGATTTCCATGTCCGACGCGACCAGCGACTGCTCGCTGCGCAAGTCTTCGCACAGCTGCGTGGCGACCTTGATCTTGTGCGCGAGGATCAGCTTGAAGTGCAGCTCCAGCTTGCGGTTGCGCGACAGCAAGTCATTGAGATCGCGGTAAAAGAAGCGGTAGCGCCAGATCAGCTCGAACATCAGATGCAGATACAGCCAGACGTCCTCGATATTCGAACGGCGGCCGCTGGGCACGGTCAGTATGCGTTCGATTTCCGCCTCGAACTGGACGAAGATCGAATTGACAATATCGTCCTTGTTGCGAAAGTGGTAGTACAGGTTGCCGGGCGAGATATTCATCTCTTCCGCAATCACGGTGGTGGTGATATTCGGTTCACCAAACTCGTTAAACAGGCGCAGCGACAATTCCAGGATGCGTTCGCGGGTACGGCGTGGTGCTTTTTGTAGCATGGCGGGCAATCTCTCTTTGTTCTGCCCCAAGCATACCACCGAAGATAGCCCCGGTGAAACACCGCGCGCCGGGCTACGCCGCCTTCCTGGCCTGCTTGCCGGCCGGCGCCGCCTTTTTCTTGACAGGCACTTTTTTGACGGCCCTGGCGGCGCCAGCCGACAACATTGCCAGTTGGCGCTGCAATTGCTCCACCTGTTCGCGCAGCGCCGCCAGTTCGGCCTGGGTCGGCACGCCGATGGTGGCCAGCGCGCGCGCCACCCTCTCTTCGAAGACCTGTTCCAGGCGGTCGTGCGCCGCGCCGCCCGGCATGGCGGCTTGCGCCGCCGGCGGCAAGGCCGCGCCATCGTGGGCCAGGCTGGCCAGCAGGCGGCCGCCCTCTTCCTGCGCGAGCGCAAACGCGCCCAGGCTGGCTTGCCAGATCTGCCGCGCCGAAGCCTGCATGGCGCCGGAGGTATCGTGCTTCAGTTTCTTTGTCATTGCCCGCTCCTGTATCATGGAATGCCCTGCTGTTGATTCTAGAGGCCAGAAACAAATGCGGGTAACTGAATGCGCCGCTCGGTGCGCCAGCACACCGAGCAAACGGAGAGATCAGGCGGCCGCTTGCACCGGGCCGTGCAGCAGGCCATGCAGGCGAAAACCTTCGCGGATATTTTCGCGCAGCACAGCGCCCTTCCACGGCTTGGTATAGAAGCGGTCGACGGCGCCGCGGTTGATCGCCGCCATGATCGGTGTCAGGTCGGCATGGGCCGACAGCATGATGCGGAAAGTGTCCGGGCACAGGTGCTTGACCCGCTCCATGAATTCGGTGCCGCTCATGGCCGGCATGCACTGGTCGCACAAAATCACCTGCACCTGGTGGCGCGCCAGGATGTCGAATCCTTCGGCGGCCGTCTGGGCCGTCAGGATGCGGTAGCCGTCCTGGGCCAAAAAATCGCTCAGCACGTCGAGCATGAAGACGTCGTCGTCGACGATCAGCAGCGTCTGCTGCTGTTCGTTGCCGGCGTCTCGCGGCGCCTGCAGCAGCTTTCCTTTCATCAACATCTGTTCGAACTCTTCCTGCGCCACCGGGCGGCTGAAATAATAGCCCTGCATTTCATCGCAGCCATGACGGCGCAAATACGCCAGTTGCGCATCGTTTTCCACACCCTCGGCGATCACCTGCAGCTTCATGCTGTGCGCCATGCTGATAATGGCCAGCACGATGGCCGCGTCGTCGGGGTTGCTGGTGACCTCGCGCACAAAGGCGATATCGATCTTGAGCTTGTCGATGGGAAAGCGTTTCAGATAGGCCAGGCTGGAGTAGCCGGTGCCAAAATCGTCGATGGAGATCTGCACGCCCAGCGCCTTGAGGTTGCGCAGCACGGCGATGGTTTCCTCGGCGTTCGACATCAATGAACTTTCCGTCAGTTCCAGTTCCAGCAGGTCCGGCGCGATCCCGTGCTTGCGGATGGCGCGCAACACTTCTTCTTCCAGGCCGCCGACAAAAAACTGGATGCCCGACACGTTGACCGACAGGTGCACCGGGCCGATGCTGCTCGAACTCCAGTCGGCGATAGTGCGGCAGGCCTGGTCGATCACCCAGTTGCCGACCCGCACGATCAGGCCGGTTTCCTCCAGCAGTGGAATGAACACGGCCGGCGACACCATGCCGTGGCCGGGCCGGCGCCAGCGTATCAGCACTTCGGCGCCGCTGACCCGGCCCGAGACGATGTGTACCTTGGGCTGGAAGAACAGCACGAATTCCTGGTTGTCGATGGCGCGCCGCAGCGCATTTTCCATATCGAGGCGGGCCATCGACTGGGCGTTCATTTCGGCCGTAAAAAAACGGAAGGCGTCGCGCCCGGCTTCCTTGGCGCGGTACATGGCCGTGTCGGCGTACTGGATCAGCGTGTCGGCATCTGGCGCGTCGTCGGGACAGACGGCGATACCGATGCTGGCCGTGACCGTCACCTCATGGCCCTGCAGGTCGAACGGCTTGCGCATCGCTTCGCGGATCTTGTCGACCACGGCCACCGAATGCTGGGCGCCGTCGGGCAGGATCAGGATGGCGGCAAATTCGTCGCCGCCGAAGCGGCCGATGGTGTCGCGCACGCGCAGGCAATCGACCAGGCGGCTGGAGAACTGACGCAGCAATTCGTCGCCGATGGTATGGCCCAGGGTGTCGTTGACATTCTTGAAGCGGTCGACATCGAGAAACAGCACCGCCACCGACCATTGATGTTCCTGCGCCTGCGCCAGCGCATGGGTGAGCGAATCGTAGAACTGGCTGCGGTTGGGCAGGCCCGTGAGGGTGTCGAAATGGGCCAGCTTCAGCAGGCGCTGCTCGGCCTCCTTGCGCTCGGTGATATCGCGCGCCACCGCCACCAGGATCGAGCTCAGGCCCGAGCGCAGGGTGCGCCGCTGCACTTCGACCGCCAGGGGCGAACCGTCCTTGCGGTGCAGCTGCAGTTCGGCCATCTGCGCGCCCTGGTCGCCGGCCAGCAGCTTTTCATACAGTTCGTCGAGCTGCGGCTGGCCGTCGTGACTGCCGCCCGGCCCCACCTGCAGGAAGTCTTCGCGCTCGAAGCCGAGCATGCGGCAGGCCGTCTGGTTGACGTCGACAAAGCACATGCCGGCGCGGTCGACCAGGAAGATGGCGTCGGCGGTGGCGTCCATCGCCAGGCGAAAGCGCCGCAGGTCTTCGTCGAGGCGGATGCGGGCCGCCATGTCGAGCGTCAGCTGTTCATGGTGGCGCTTGATTTCGTCGTACAGCAGCAGGTTGTCGTAGGCCACCGCGATCTGCGCAGCCACTGTGGCGGCGACACGCTCGTCGACTTCGGAAAACTCGTGCGTACCGAGTTTGTCGACCAGGTACAGCCAGCCGTGCACGCGCTCGCGCGAGGCGATCGCCACGCCAAGAAAGGAGTGCACGGGCGGATGCGTGCCGGGCAGGCCCAGCGCGGCGGGGTCGCCTTTCAGGCCATTGACGCGGTGCGGTTGCTGCCGCTCCAGCAGGCGCGCCAGCACGCCGGTGCGCGGCGCGGTGGCGATCTGCTCGATGTTCTTTTCGGTGCCGCACGCGGAAAAATAGCTGAGCTTGTCGGCGCCTTCTTCGAGCACGCCGATGCAGGCGTAACGCGCCACGCAGATGTTTTGCGCCACCTTGCAGCCGGCGGCGATCAGCGCGCGCGGATCGCGTTCCGCGCCCAGGTCCATGCCCAGCTCGATCAGGGCCGTCAGGCGCAGGCTGACCGCCTGCAGGCTGGAAAGCGAGCGCGACAGCCGCTCCGTCATGATCGCCAGGTCTTCCGGCACCGGCGCGCCGCTCTCGCCCTGGCCGGCCAACTGGGAAATCTGCTGGCGGCTCGTTTCCAGTTCATCGAGATAGCCGCTGACATGTTGTTCGATGCCGGACAATTTTCCCATGTCCGGCGTGTCGGCCGCGCGCAGCCTGGCGCCCGCCGGCGGCGCTGGCGCCACCAGGCCCAGCGCTTCGTTGACGGTGCGCACGATCACTTCCGGGTCGGATGGTTTCGGCAGCACCCAGCGCACGCCGCAGGCCTGCGCCAGCAAGATCGCCTCCTGCTCGCGGTAGGTGGCCGTATAAAAGATGATGGGCACGTCGGCCAGCGCGGCGTCTTCATGCACGCGCGTGACGAATTCATAGCCATCCATATTGGGCATCAGGATGTCGGAAATGATCAGGTCGGGCCGCTCGGTACGCATGATGTCGAGGCCCTCGGCGCCATTGGCCGCTTCCAGCAGGCGATGGCCGCTGTAGCCGAGCAGCGCTGTCAGGAACTCGCGGTTGAGCACATGATCATCGACGATCAGGATAGTGGAGATGTCGTTTTTAACTGGCGTCGACGGCGCCCCGGGTAAAAAAGATTCCAGCTCCGCCACGAACAGGTCCGGTTCGATCGGCTTGCCGATATAGCCGTTGAAACCGGCTTCGAGCAGGCGCTCGCGGTCGCCCACCATGGCCAGCGCGGTGACGGCCAGCGCGGGAATCTTGCTCAGCAAGGGGTCCTTCTTCAGTTCGGCCACCACGCCATAGCCGTCGAGCTTGGGCAGATGGACATCGCAGATGATCAGGTCGGGCACTTCGCTGCGCGCCATGCGCACACCCTCTTCGCCATCATAGGCGGCCAGCGGCGTGTAGCCGAAGGCGCGCAACAAATACACCATCAATTCCATATTGGTGGCGTTATCTTCAATAATCAGGATACGTGCGGACAATTAGCACTCCCACCTAAGTAACATTTCACTATTAATACCCGTTCACCCGCTTGCCGTCTGTGCGGTCCAGCGCACAACGCTGATCTGAGTGGCATGACAATCCTACAATAGCGGGTGTACATTCTCGGTATAAATCGGCGATCGCCGATTTCACCACACATGTGGCCGCCTGAGCGCCGCGCGACGCGCGTCCACGGCAGCTGCCAGCTTAAACCAGGACGGCACGGGACGACAGGTTTTTATGAGCGGCAAGCGATGAAAAGTGGACAACCATGGCGTCAAAAACGACAACTAGTCCAGCTTGATGCCAGGCGGGGCAACCCGGCGCTAACCAGACGCCAAAACCGCTGCACCGACTTGCGAAACGATAGTGATTTCCGCCAGCACCTGGCGCAGCACGCGCGCATCGGACGCCAGCGCCACATGGCCCAGGCCGGCATAAGCATGATTGCGCGCGCCCGGCAGCCGCGCCGAGTCCTGCGGCGCGACGATATTGTCGTGATGCGAATAGATCGATGTGATCAGCGCGCGCGCCTGCGGCGTCTCGTCATGGTCCAGCTGCGCCAGCCAGGCGCCGGGCCGGCCGCCGGGACGGCTCATCTGGCGCGCATTGCTGCCCACCGCCAGGTTGGCCAGCGCCGTGCCGTGGTGCGGCGTGCCGATGGTGATCACGCGCGCCACGCGCGCGCAACCATGGCGGCGCAAGTACGCGCGCGCCACCAGGCCGCCCATGCTGTGCGCAACGATGATGACCTGCCGCGCGCCGGCGTCGGCCAGCAAGGCGTCGATGGCCTGTTCGACCACCGGCACGAAGTCCTCGATGCCGGCATTGACGGGTTCGAGGTCGACTGCGCCATGGACCACGCCGGCCCGCGCCAGCTGGCCGCTCAAGGGCGCCCAGAAACCGCGGTTGCAGACATAACCGTGAATCAATAACACCGGCAGCAGCGCCTTTCCTGGCGTGCCAGGCTTGCTCAGGCGCGGGCGCAGCATGCCCCAGGACGAGGTACGCAGATTGGCGCTCAGTTCGCCCATGAACAAACGCGCCGCGGCGGCCATGCCGAGCGGCTGCGGCACGGCCTGGCCGCCGTCACGCCGGCTGTGCCAGAAATTGCGCGCCACAATCAGCGCGCGCACCAGCAGCACGCCCATCGCACCCAGCAGCAGCGCCAGCGCCATGTGCCTCAGGCCGCCCTGCCACAGCAGCCATGCCAGGCCCAGGGCTGCCAGCACTTGCAGCAGCATCAGCCAGCGCAGGGCGCGGGCAATCACGCCTCAGCCTCCTTTTCCGTACCGAAGCCGGGGGCCGCCTTGCCCGTCAACGCTTGCGCCAGGCTGCTGGCCAGGCGCGCGGCCAGCGCATAGATCGACAGCTGCGGATTGGCGCCGATCGAAGTGGGAA
This sequence comes from Janthinobacterium psychrotolerans, assembly GCF_001677885.1. Classification (GTDB taxonomy): domain Bacteria; phylum Pseudomonadota; class Gammaproteobacteria; order Burkholderiales; family Burkholderiaceae_D; genus Janthinobacterium; species Janthinobacterium psychrotolerans. Next base: position 70,646 of record NZ_LOCQ01000049.1, read on the forward strand.
ACAGCGAGCCGTCATGCACCGACAGATTGGCCAGGCCGCGATAACGTCCTTGTGCGTCGCACACGCCCAGGCGCGCATCGTCGGACATGGCGCAGCCGCCCATCACATGGGCCGACACCACGCGCGCCAGCAAGGCGCGGTACGGCAAGCCATCGATCGCCTGCCGCGCCTGGGCCCAGCTGGTGTAGTGGCGCGCCATTTCATGCACCGGGTAGACGCTGCGCGCGCCGGCGGCGAACTGGATCTCGGCCATGGACAGCAGCGCGCGGCGCACGCCATCCCAGACAAACGGCGTCAACGGATAATCGAGCACGGCATTGCCATGGCCGTCGAGGCCGACCGCGCCGCCGCTGGCCTCCTCGTGAAAACCGTCGCGCAGCAGCGCCAGCAGGCCGTGCACATGGGGAAACTGGCGCATGGTCTGCGCGTGTTCGTCGCCAAAGCCGCCCATGGTGGTGGCCATCAGCAGCGGATGCAGGGGCGGCGCTTCGAGCTTGTAGCCGATGGCCCCATCGATGGGCTCGACACCGAGAAAATGGTCGGAATAAATCGTTTGCGGCGCGCCGGCATGGGCGTCGACCCGTTGCGTGAACAGGGCGGCGGAAATGACGGTGGGGTGAAGGAAGGTGCGCCGGCCCAGCAGCTTGTGCGGATCGGGCGCGTTCGAACGCAGCAGCAGCGCCGGCGAATTGATGGCGCCGCCGGCCAGCACGAAATGTTTGGCCAACAAGGTCAGCCTGGTCCCGGTCGGTGCTTGGCCGGCCACATCGAGCGCCGTCACCTGCAGGCTGGCGATGCGCTCGCCCTGCAGCACAAAGCGTTCGGCCCTGGCGTGCGTCAGCAGCCTGGCGCCCAGCTGCAGCGCAGCCGGTATGGTGGTGACCAGCATCGACTGCTTGGCATTGGTGGGGCAGCCCATGCCGCAGTAGCCGAGGTTCCAGCAGCCGTTGACGTTGCGCCGTATGGCGGCCGTCGGTATGCCCAGCTGCCGCGCGCCGCGCCGCAGCAGATCGTTGTTTTCATTCGGCGGCGCGGGCCAGTCGCCAACATGCAGGCGCCGTTCGACCATCTCGAACCATGGCGCCATGGCCGCCACCGTGTAGCCCGCCAGGCCGTGGTGCGACTGCCAGTGCGCCAGAGTGGCGGGCGGGGCACGAAAGCTCGAGGTCCAGTTGACGGTGGTCGAACCGCCAACGGTACGCCCCTGCAGGATATTGATGGCCTTGTCGCGCGTCTTGCGGGCGGCGGACTCCTGGTACAGCGCGGGATAGGCGTCGGCCTCGCGCATCTTGAAGTCTTTTGACGACTTCAGGCCGCCCTCCTCGACGATCAGCACCGTCAAACCGGCGCGCGCCAGCAGTTCGGCCGTGATGCCGCCGCCGGCGCCGCTGCCGATGATGACCACATCAGCCTCCAGGGTACGGTCCGATTGCAAGCTGGCGGCGTCGATCACCTGCCAGCCGGCGGCCAGGCCGGCGGCGATCGGATCAGGTATCGGTGAACTCATGCTTGCGCCTTCATGACAGTTCGGCCATCGGCCCGGGATAGCCGATGGCGGCCCAGCTGGCGCTGTCGGCATACCAGGCGCCCAGGATCAGGTCGTGCAAGGCCAGATAGGCCGTCTGCAAGATGGCAAAACGGTGCAAGCGCCAGCCCTGCAGAAAGGCCGCCACCTGGCGCGGATCGGCCCCGATCCAGCCACCATCGATGCCGGTGACCAGCCATCGCGCCGGCGCCAGCGCCAGCAGGCCAAACAGGTCCTGTACCTCGCCCTGCTGGGCCAGCGGCAAGCCATGGATCGCGGTGCGCACGCCGTCGATCGAGCGCGCCAGCGCCACCGCGCCCGGCGGCAAGGCGCTGCCCAGCATGGCCGGCACGATGGCGGCCAGCGCCGCGCGCGCTTCGCCGTCGAGCTCGAAACGGCGCAAGGGCGCCGGTCCGCGCGCCAGCCGGTAGGCGGCGCCACCGGCCGCCAGGGTGCAGGCGCCCAGCAGCCCCAGCTTGAAAAACGATCTGCGTCGCATGGTGTGTTGCCTCCCCCTGGTGAGCGGTTTTTCCGTCCAGTGTACGCCAGGAGCGCGATGCGCCGTGCGCAAAAAACTGGAGCGCAGGGTCTAACTGCCGCGCAGCAGTAACAACATGGCCAGCAGCGCCGCCGCCATGCCGCCCAGGCTGATGGACGATAGCCCCCAGCCGGCGATCAGCGCCCCGGCGCGCGCAGCAGCGCGATATCGAGCTCACCCGCTTCCAGCAGCTCCACCAGCTCCTGGGTCGGCGCTACGCGCAGGGTCAGGTGCACAGCGGGAAAGGCAAGGCGTCCAGCACATGGGCATACGGGGTGACCTGGATAAAGCCCGGGCGCAGATGGCCGGCACGGCCCTGCGCCACGCGCCGCGTTTCGGCCACGCCCTGTTCCAGGGCCGCCAGCACCTGTCTGGCGGTGGCGAGAAACGCCGTGCCGGCGGCCGTCAGGTCGACCTTGCGGTTGGTGCGTGCGAATACCGGATAGCCGAGCTGCTCTTCGAGCCGCAGAATCGCCTGCGACAACGGCGGCTGGGCCATGTGCAGCCGCTCGGCGGCGCGCCGGAAGTCCGGCTCTTCGGCCAGCGCAATAAACTGGCGCAACAGCCGCGTTTCGATCATCGTGGCTTTTTCGCCATCACCAGGATATGGCGCGCGATGCCGCGCAGGATATTGACTTCTTCCGTTTCCAGCCCGGTGCGCGAAAACAAACGTTTCAAACGCGGCATCAGTTTTTTCGGATTGTCGGCGTCGAGAAAATCGATGGCCACCAGCGCTTCCTGCAAATGCGCATACATGCCGTCGACCTGGGCCAGGCTGGCCGCGTCGCCATGAAAACCGATGGGGCTGGCCGCTTGCGCATCGCCCGAGGCCGCCAGGGCGGCGACCCGGCATTCATAGGCGACCACCTGCGCCGCCTGTGACAGGTTCAGCGAAGAATACTCGGGGTTGGCCGGGATATTGATCAGGACATTGCACTGTTCGACGATCTCGTTGGGCAGGCCGAAGCGCTCGTTGCCGAAAATCACCGCCGCATGCAGCTCGGTGCCGGCGGCCAGCTGGGCGGCAATGTCGCGCGGCGCGGTCACCGGCGGCGAAAATTCGCGCAGCCGGGCCGACACGGCGGCCGCGTAGTTGCAGCCTTCCAGCGCCTCGGCGATCGAGCCGACGATGCGCGCGCCGGCCAGGATATCCTGCGCACCGCTGGCAAAGGCCACCGCTTCCGGGTCGCGGAGGGCGTCGGCAAAGCGCGGGTTGACCAGCACCAGGTCGGAAAAGCCCATGGTTTTCATGGCCCGCGCGACGGCGCCGATATTGCCGGCACGGCTGGTCTCGACGAGGATAAATCGCAGGCGTTTGAAAAGAGACGTATTGATTTCGGGCAGATTCATTTAAAATAGCGCCATTGCGCGGTATCGATACAGGAAATGTCGGAAGATGGACGTCACACAACGCTGACGCCAGGCCCGGATTTTAACCACTTCGCCACCGCTTTGCTCTTTAATTCATTCTTGCACTCCTGCGCTCCAGTACACACCGGTACTGCCGGGCGCTCGCGTGCTTTTAACGGAAGCTCACATGCACCCAATGCTCAACACGGCCATCAAGGCCGCCCGCCGCGCCGCCACCGTCATCAACCGCGCGTCTTTCGACCTCGACCGCGTCGTCGTCACGGAAAAACAACATAACGATTTCGTCACCGATGTCGACCAGGCGGCCGAACAAGCCATTATCGAGGTGCTGTCCAAGGCCTACCCGGACCACGCGTTCCTGGGTGAGGAATCGGGCGCTTCCGCCAACTCGCACGACGAGAATGAATTCCAGTGGATCATCGACCCGATCGATGGCACCACCAACTTTATCCACGGCTTTCCGCAATACTGCATCTCGCTGGCATTGGCCCAGCGCGGCATCGTCACGCAAGCCGTGATCTACGATCCCGTCCGCAATGACCTGTTTACCGCCAGCAAGGGCGCCGGCGCCTTCCTGAATGAAAAACGCATCCGCGTGACCAAGCTGGACCGTGTGGCCAACGCCATGCTGGGCACCGGCCACGGCGCCGGCCCGCGCGCGCTCGACGAATACCTGAAAATGTACGCCATCATGGGCGAACGCAGCCAGGGCGTGCGCAGCGCCGGTTCGGCCGCGCTGGACCTGGCCTACGTCGCCTGCGGCCGCCTCGACGGCTTCTACCAGAAAGGCCTGAAGCCTTGGGACATCGCCGCCGGCGCGCTGATGATCACGGAATCGGGCGGCATCGTCGGTGAATTTTCCGGCGAATCGGACTACCTGTACAAGGGCGACGTGATCGCCGCCAGCCCGAAGGTGTTTGGCCAGATGGTCAGCCTGCTGGCGCCGTTCGCGTAACAAGCAGCGCAATGCAAAAAAACCGGCCTCGGCCGGTTTTTTCATGCCTGCTCAGCAGGTAAGCCATGCCCTTCGCTGGCGTTGAACATGGTCTTGGCGTGGATCAGGCCCAAGCCATAGCCGCCGCCATGCGCCACGGCGGTGGCCACGGTTTGATTGCAGGTTTCGCCATGCGCCCAGTCGCGCTGCAGCTCCAGCAAGTATTGCACCGAGGTCATTGGCTGGGCGCCCGCCTGTATCATGCAAAGCGTGATCGGCAATGCCGGACTTCCCTGCCATGACACTGTGTGCTGGGCCAGTGCCATGCCGTATGAAGCCAGGGTGGCGAAACTTGAAACGCAAAGTTTTCGAAGTTATGTTCGATTTTTTCGATTATTGATTTTATCCGTTACAAGCTGCCTTCCAGCATCAACCTCCAGGTCGGGTCGCTGGCGGCACTGACGCTGCGCAGCATGCGGCCATCGCCATCGTCAAACACGCCGCGGGTGACATGGCGCTGTCCCAGCAGGTTGGCGCCCGACATGCGCAGACGCAGCTTGTCGCTCCATTTCCATAAGGCATAGGCGTCCAGTTCGCGCTTGACGCCGGCATACGCCAGCATGCTGTTGGAAATACGCGCACGCACGCCGGCCTGGTAAGTGAAGCTGGCGCCAAGCGACAGCGGCAGGCGCGCCAGCCGGTAGTCGCCGCCAGCGCTGGCGCTCCACGGCAGCTGGCTGTCGAGCCGGTTGTCCGGGCCGGGCACGCCGGTCACGCGCGACCAGTTGCGCGCCAGGTTGGCGCGCAGATCGACCGCACCGAGCGGTAACTTTGCTTCCAGTTCCAGCCCGCGCACCAGCGCATCGCCGCCGTTGACGGGCGTGGCGACCCAGCGCTCGCCAGCGAGGTATAACTGGTCGCGCATCACGCCCTTGACCTGCCGCAGCGAACCACTCAAGCCCAGCAGCACGCCCTTGGCCGGATAGTATTCATATGCCGCATCGATGCCCCAGGCCAGTTCCGGGCGCAGCGCAGGATTGCCCCGGGTGTCGGGATTGGTGGCGCTGTTGCCGTTGTCGACCGTGTAGCGGCGAGGAAGCAGCTCGAAGATTTCGGGCGCCTTGTACGTGCGCGTCAGCGCCAGGCGCAGCTGGTCTTCGCCGCGCAATTTCCACAGGCTTTGCAGCAGCGGGCTCCATACCTGCGAGCGCACGTTCACCTGGCCGCTGGCCGTACGCAAGCCTTCCCAGCGCAAGCCCAGGTAAAGCGACCAGCGCGCCGACACTTCCCATTCGTCCTGCGCATATAGCGCCAGGCGCGCGGCGGTGGCCGCATAGGCTTCGTCCGACAGTGCCGGCTCCGCGCCAGCCAGCAACTGGCGCTCGCGGCGAAAGTCGGCGCGCCGGCGCCGGCCCGCATCCCAGCCCGCCGCCAGCAGATGGTGTTCGCCCAGCTGCAGCCGGTAGCTGCCACTGAAGGTCACGCCTGCGTCGTCGACGCCGGAGTCGACCAGGTGCGTGGCGCGCAGCACACGTTCAGGCCCGGGGCCACGGCCCTCGAATACAAAATCGTTGCTGCGGTGGTTGTAGTTCACGCCCAGCTTGACGTCCAGGCTGGCGCCGGCGCCGAGCTTGCGCAGCCATTGCAGGTCGCTGCGCACGGTACTGCTTTCCTGGTCGAAGTCGCTGTGATTATCGGGGTAGCTGCTGCTGCCGCCCACATACGCCGTTTCCATGCCCAGGTGGCGCGTCGCCAGGCGCTTGACGCTGACCAGGCTTTGCCAGGCCAGGCTGGCCTCGTCCGCCATTGCCCAGCTCAGGCGCGGCGCCAGCTCCAGCCCATAGACCCGCACCGTCTCGCGCTGCGGCACATGGCGCAGCGCGGTGGTGTTGCCGTCGATATCGAGATTGCGGTCCCACTCATCGATATCGCTGGCGCGCGCCGTGCGGCTGAGCGTGCCGGCCAGCGCATACGTCAGGCTTTGCCGCTTGCCCGACCATTGCAGGGTGGCGCTGCCGGCGTGCAGGCCGGCGCTGGTGGAGGCGCCCAGCTTGAACTCGCGCTGTGGTTTTGCAGCGGCTTTTTTCAGCACGATATTGATCGCGCCGGCAATCGCCTGGGCGGAAAATTCGGCAGTGGCGGCGCGCCGGATCTCGACGCGCTCGACCAGCTCCGGGTCCAGGCTGTCGAGCGCAAAATCGTTGGGCACGGCAACGCCGTCGAGCATCACCAGGGTGTAGCCCTGGCCCAGGCCGTGCAGCGCGATTTGCTGGCCCTGGCCGGCACCGGGCGCGCCGCCCACCGACACGCCGGGCAGGCGCTTGAGCACATCGATCAGGGCGCGGTCGCCCTGGCGTATCAGCTCATCGTGGCCGACAGTGATGGTCGAGACCGTGTCATTGCGGCGCTGGGCGGTGCGGTCGACGCTGATGGTGACCGAGGGTAGGGTATCGTCGGCGCGCACGGCGGCCGGCCATGGCAGCGCGAGGCTGCATAGCAACAGGGTGGTTCGCATGGGGATTCCTGGAGGTGGTGGTACCGGCCCGTGATCCCGGGCCGGCATGATGAAGGGGCGAATTTAGTAGCCGAACTGCTCCTTGCGCATGCGCAGGGCGCGGGCGGTGGCATTGGCGTCGAGACCGGCCAGCCACTGTTGCGGGTCCTGCAGGCGCCCGTTGCGGCTGACCTGGAAATGCAGGTGCGGCCCCGTCGCCAGGCCGGTATCGCCGACCGTGCCGATGGTCTGGCCGGCGGTGACGGCCATGCCGGTGCTCAGCGTGACCTGGTCGAGATGGGCGTACAGCGACTCGATGCCGCCGCCATGGTCGATGCGCACCGCCTTGCCCAGGCGCGCATCTTCGCTGACGCTGGCGATGCCGTCGGCCGCCGCATGCACCGGCGTGCCGCGCCTGGCGCCCAGATCGATGCCGCGATGGCCTTGTGGCGTCATCTGGCGCACCACGCCAAAGAAGCCCGTGACACGCATGGTGTCGAGCGGATTGCGCCAGGCAGACGGCGCCGTGGCTGGCGCAGTCGCCGTGAAGATGGCGGCAGGCGTGGCCGCTACCGACCAGGCCAGTGCAGGCTGCAGCGCCAGGCTGGCCGCGCCGATGGCGCACAACAGCAGCACCGCCAGGGCGCGCAGCAGCGGATGCAATCGCACCTGGCCGTCACGCAGATGGCTCAAGCGTTCGGCCATGCGGCCGCCGCCAAAGGCCAGCCCCGGCAGCGATTGCGCCTGCAGGCCCAGTTGTTTGACCAGCGCCGCCGCATACTGCTGGCGCTCGCGCTGTGGCCGGCCAGCCAGCACCTGGCGGTCGCAGCCCAGTTCCTGCGCCCAGGCCAGCTTGCCGGCCAGCCAGCGCGCGGCCGGATTGAACCACAGCAGCGCCTGCAGCAAGGTGGCCAACAGCAAAAGCAAGGGGTCGCGGCGGCGGGCATGGGTCAGCTCATGGGCGATCACCAGTTGCTGCTGTTCCGGCGTAAATTGCGCCAGATGCGCCGGCAGCAGCAAGCGCGGCCGCCAGACGCCGACCAGCATCGGCGAGATCGGCGCGTCCACTTCCAGCACCTCGACGCCATGCAGCCGGCGCCGCTGCGCCAGTGCCAGCAAGGTGCGCAACATGGCGCGGGCACGTTGCCAGCGCCATGCCGTGACAGCGACGCCAAGCAGATAGACCAGGCCCCAGGCGGCCGGCACCAGCGCCAGCCAGGAGGCAGCGGCAGGCAGACCGGCGGCTGGCGCTGCCATGGCCAGCGGCGCCTCGGGCGCCGCGCCGGCCAGCGCCACCGGCACGCTCAGTTCGGGTACCACGCTCAGCTGTTGCGTATCGGGCAGCAGCGGCAGCACGAACGCGGCGGCCTGCACCAGCTGCGCGACTAGCCAGACGCCGCGCTGGGCGGCCAATGCCGGCCAGCGCCGTTGCGCCAGGCTCAGCAAACACCACAGCAGCAGGCCGGTGACCAGGCAGGCGGCGCTGGCCTGCAACAGCGTCAGCAATATCAGCGGCATCGCCCTACTCCTTCGCGTCGAGCGGCCAGTCCTGCAGCAATTGTTCCAGCTGCGCCAGTTCCTGCTGGTCGACCAGTTTGCTGCCGGTAAACATCGTCACCGGCAAGGGCGTCTCCAGCTCCATCACGCGGCGGCCGAAATCATGGGCAAACGCGGCCAGGGTGGCCACCTTGTCCGCCGTCGTTTCATAGACCTGTACGCCCTGTTCGCTGCGCTGCACCAGCAGGCCTTTTTCCAGCATGCGCTCGACCGTCTTGCGGGTCGATGAAAACGACCAGCCCAGTTCTTCCTCGACGCTGGCGTGCAGCGCGCGCGCCGACAGCGGCTGGCCTTTCCACAGGGCTTTCAACAAGGTCAGTTCGGTAACGGATGGGGTGGCCATGGAATTCCTTTGCAATGATGTGCAGCAATTATGCGACAACTGTCACACGACCTGCAAGCAGTTTCTGCGACAGATGTCACATATCCCGTTCATAACATGCCAGCGTCTTGATCTGAATCAGTTACAGCACTTTTTGACTATGCTGTTATACTTCGCGCATGCGGCACATATGACCAGTCCCCTTGCCGCTGTCTTTCGACCCTAATCTGATTGCCTGCGACTGGCGCCTCCCGATGGCGACAGGCCGATCTCACAATAAAGTTACCATGTCCTTTTCCTCCCTCGGATTGTCCGACGCTATCGTTCGTGCCGTTACCGAACACGGCTACACCGTACCGACCCCGATCCAGACCCAGGCGATTCCCGCCGTATTGGCTGGCGGCGACCTGCTGGCCGGCGCACAGACCGGTACCGGCAAGACGGCCGGCTTTACCCTGCCCGTGCTGCACCGCCTGTCGACCGACGCCAATGGCGCGGCGATCACCAGCAACAGCTCGACGCGCCCGATCCGCGCGCTGATCCTGGCGCCGACGCGCGAACTGGCGGCCCAGGTCGAAGAAAGCGTGCGCGCCTACAGCAAGTACACCAAGCTGAACTCGACCGTGATCTTCGGCGGCGTCGGCATCAACCCGCAAATCAAGCAACTCAAACATGGCGTCGACATCCTGGTGGCCACGCCGGGCCGTTTGCTCGACCATATGGGCCAGGGCACGGTCGACCTGTCGAAAGTGGAAATCCTGATCCTCGACGAAGCCGACCGCATGCTGGACATGGGCTTTATCCGCGACATCAAGAAAGTGCTGGCGGTATTGCCGCCGAAACGCCAGAACCTGCTGTTTTCGGCCACCTTCTCGGAAGAGATCAAGGCCCTGGCCGATGGCCTGCTGAACAAGCCGGCCATGATCGAAGTGGCGCGCCGCAATTCGACCGTCGAAGTGATCAAGCAGAAGATCCATCCGGTCGACCGCGACAAGAAGCACCCGATGCTGTCCTACCTGATCAAGTCGAACAACTGGACCCAGGTACTGGTATTTACCCGCACCAAGCACGGCGCCAACAAGCTGGTCGAGCAACTGGGCGCGGACGGCATCGGCGCGCTGGCGATCCACGGCAACAAGAGCCAGTCGGCGCGCACGCGCGCGCTGTCCGAGTTCAAGGACGGCACGCTGCAAGTGCTGGTGGCCACCGACATCGCCGCGCGCGGCATCGATATCGATCAGTTGCCACACGTCGTCAACTACGATCTGCCGAATATTCCGGAAGATTATGTGCACCGTATCGGCCGTACCGGCCGTGCCGGCGCCAAGGGCGAAGCCGTGTCGCTGGTCTGCGTGGATGAGCACGAAATGTTGAAAGACATCGAAAAGTTGATCAAGCAAACCCTGCCGCGCGAAGTCATCGAAGGCTTCGAGCCTGACCTGAACGCCCGCGCCCAGCCTGTGCAATTGCGCAGCGGCACCGGCGGCCACCGCAACAACAGCCGCGCGCCAGCCGGCGCCGTGGTGCGCGTGAAAACCGGCGGCGGCGGCGCCAAGCCACGCAGCGCCGGCCCATCGGGCGGTGGCGGTGGCGGCGGCAACCGCTCCGGCAATGCGCCGCGTTCGGCGGCTTCGCATCGTTCGGGCGGCCGCGGCCGCTAAGACCCGCCTGAAAGCTGCTGCGCGGGGCGCCATCACGCCCGCTCGCCACGCTTTGAGGCAGGGTCTCATGTAATGAAATGCGCTCTGCAACCTGGTTGCGAGCGCATTTTTTACGTCTGTACGATTGCTCAATCACAATACCAGTGCTGGCGCACGCGGGGACAATGAACATCTTTTCCCTTCCTGGCCACCACCATGTCCCGCCTGTCCTGCTTGTTTGCGCTATGCCTGTTGCTCGGTGGCTGCGCCACACGCGCCGATCGCCTGCCCGCCACGCAGCAAGTGCTGGCGCTGGCCGACGACGCCCAAGTCCTGCAAGCCTTTGGCGAACTGGCGCTGCGCCACCGCGACAGCTACGAGCGCCTGCGGCCCTACCTGGACGAACAGCAGGACGCCAGCGAAAAACTGCTCGACCGGCAGCGCCGCGCCATGCATGCCGACGTGGCGCTGATCGAACTGGGCGTGGCGCAGTATTTGCAGGGCCTGGGCCAGCTGGCGCGCCAGGACCGTTTTGCGTTCACCAGCGAGATCAATGCGGCCGGCGTGGCGATCCGCGCCTGGCCAGCCACCGGCATCGATGACCGTGCGGTCACGGCCTACACCATCTTGCTGCGCCTGCTGGCGCGCATGCAGGGCGAAGCGGGCCAGCGCCAGCTGCTGGGCCAGCTGATGCGCGATGGCGATCCGGCGCTGCAGACGCTGGTGTCGACCTTGACCGGTTTGCTGCGCCTGTACGACAAGGCGGGCGACAATGAGCGCGATATCGTGCTGGGCCTGCTGGAAACCGACATCGCCTTTGCCGACACGCCAGCGCAGCGCCTGCTGGCGGTGCTGGCGAAAACGGTACAGCAAAGCAAAATCGACGAATACCGCTTGTACGGCTTGCGCCATACCCTGGCGCAGCGGCAACTGGCGGCGCTGGCGCTGGAACATGCGCGCCTGGCCAGCCTGGGAGAATTGCCATGAACGAACGCCGCGAAGCCGCCCTCAGCAGCGCCATGCGCGTCGAACAGCTGGGCGACAGCCTGTCGCAGGCGGCTGCCGCCCTGCACGAGGCCGTGATGCGCGCCATTCGCAGGCGCGCCAGCCTGGGCCCGGCCGGCATTACCCAGGCCCAGGCGCAAGCCGTATTTGCGCTGGAAGTGGCGCTGCGCCAGCAGGCCAACGCCCTGTATGCCGATGCCGCCGGCCATATCATCACGGGACTGGGCACGGCCCAGCGCCAGCTGAGCGGCCTGCTCGATACGGTGCGCCAGCGCATCGCCCGCCACGACAACGTCAGTCACTGGATCAGCCTGGCAACGAGCTTGCTGAACCTGGGCCGCGCCGTGCTGGCGCGCAGTGCCGAACGGGTCTTGTCGACCCTGGCGACGGTGCGTGAACGGCTGCGCGAAGTTGCCGGCGATTGAGTGCCATCAGGCGCCGGTGACGCCGCAAAGGCAAAGGGCAAGGCATCGCTGCCCTGCCCCTTGCCTTGCCACCACGCCACTGCTGCGCTACTGCGCCGGCACCCGTCCGCCTCTGCGTGCGCACTGGATGCCGGGTCTCCTCCACCACTGTAAAACTAACTCATGTGCTGCCCGCCATTGATGGCGATATTGGCGCCCGTCACGAACGCCGCTTCATCGGACGCCAGGTAGGCCACCAGCGCCGCCACTTCGTCCGGTTCGCCCAGGCGCCCCAGCGGAATTTGCGGCAGGATTTTTTTGTCCATGATGTCCGCTGGCACGGCGGTGACCATCCGCGTGCGCAGGTAGCCGGGCGACACCGTATTGACGGTCACGCCATGGCGCGCCACTTCCAGCGCCAGCGACTTGGAAAAGCCGTGCACGCCGGCCTTGGCGGCCGCATAATTGCACTGGCCAAAAGCGCCTTTCTGGCCGTTGACGGACGAGATATTGATAATGCGGCCCCAGCGGTGAAGCAGCATCGGCTCGATCACCTGCTTGCTCATGTTGAACATGCTGTCGAGGTTGGTGCGCATCACCTCGCTCCAGTGCGCGCGCTCCATCTTGCGCATGCTCTGGTCGCGCGTGATGCCGGCATTGTTGACCAGCACGTCGACGCGGCCGAACTGCTGCAGCACATGGCCCACGGCCGATGCGCAAGCGTCGAAATCGGTGACATCGGCGGCCAGCGCATGGAACTTGAAATCCTCGGCGCGCTGCTCTTCCAGCCACTGCGCCACGCGCGGGTTGCCTGGCGTATGCATGGCCACCACGGCAAAGCCGGCGCCATGCAGGCGGCGGCACAGGGCCGTGCCCAGGCCACCCATGCCACCGGTCACCAGCGCCACCCTTGGTTCCGCCGATTGTTCCGTCATCTCGTCTCCCTCCTGCATTATTTTTCTGAGTGGGATCCAAGTGTAGGAGCAGTTTTTGTCCAAGACTTTGCGCAAGATCAAAGGCTCAGCCTGGTACAGCCGTGCGCAGTCACCTTGGTGGTCTGTGCCAGAATGGAGGCCAGTTCTGATTGAAAGGCCAGCTCATGACTTATAAAACCGTGTTGCTCCATATCGATGACGGCGCCGGGCGCGATACGCGCATTGCGCTGGCGGCCAGCGTGGCGCAAGCCTGCGGCGGCCACCTGACGGGCGTGGCCCTGACCGGTGTCTCGCGCCTGCTGTACCAGCACCAGCCCGACCTGGACGCCGATCCCAACCTGTCGCTGCACCTCAATTTCTTGCGCGAACGCGCAGCGCGCGCGCTCGATGGTTTCGAACAGCAGGCCAGCAGTGCGGGCGTGGCGTCGTTCGAACAGCGCGTGGTCGACGACGAAGCGGCCGGCGGCATCAGCCTGCTGGCGCGCTATGCCGACCTGGTGGTGATCAGCCAGTACAACGCGGCCGACAAATCGCCATCGGTGATGCGCGACTTCCCCGCCTATGTCTTGCTGCATTCGGGCAAGCCAGTGCTGATCGTGCCGCACGCGCTGTCGCAGGCGCAGCTGACCGGGCCGCACCACCCGGCGGCGGCGCGCAATGTGCTGGTATCGTGGAATGGCAGCAAGGAAGCGAGCCGCGCCGTGAGCGCCGCCCTGCCGCTGCTGCAACGCGCGGGCCAGGTGCATGTGGCCGTGTTCGACGCCCAGCTGCACGCGGCCGAGCATGGCGACCAGCCGGGCGCGGACCTGCTGCAATACCTGGCGCGCCACGGCGTGCAGGCGAAATTGCTGTTACTGGACGGTGGCGCCACGCGGCGCGGCGATATCGGCGAGGCCTTGCTGACGCAGGTGTCCGAACTATCGGCTGATCTGCTGGTGATGGGCGCCTACGGCCACTCGCGCCTGCGCGAAACCATCCTCGGCGGCGTCACGCGCACGGTGCTGCACAGCATGACGATCCCCGTGCTGATGGCGCACTGATGCGCTTCATTCGCCGGACTGCCAGGTCTGCGCGCGGATCTTGGCCACCTGGCGCTGCGCCAGCCATTGCCACAGCTGCAGCGCGTCGTCCTGGCGCAACGCCGTCATGCGGCGCGGACTGGCCAGGGCGATTTCGCAATCGCGGTCCGACCATTCCTCGAAAGTGACTTCGCCACCGCTAGCCACCTCGACCTGATACATCAGGCCGTCGTCGTAGCCGAAACGCAGCATGGCGCTGGCCGTGCCGCCGTCGGCGCCATGGCCACTGCCGGCGTCGCGGTAAACCTGGTCCAGCGCTTCGGCCAGCTGGGTCGGCGTGGGGGCGCTGATGTTGCGCCCGTCGGGCCGGGTAAGAATGAACCATGCTTGTGTCATGACGCGCCCCTATCCATACTTGTTAGCGTACAACTGGCAAGATGGCGGACAGCAACGGCGATCCAGGCAACTCTGGCGCATGGGAACCATCCCTGTCGGCACTATTTCGATTAATAGTAACAGGGTTCACGGTGCGCAAGCGCGGCGCGCTTTTATTTATCGCCGCGTCAAGCCACGCGCACGGGGATGCTGAGCGGGTCGAAGTCTTCCCAGTCGCCATTGACGATATGGCCTTCGGCCTGCTCGATGTTCTGCGCGCCCAGCTGGCGCAAGGTGGCCAGCGCCCGCTCGCCGTCCTCGTCGCCGCCGACAGCCACGGCGATCATCATGCCGGGCTGGCGCGGACGGCGCAGGTTTTCATGCGGGCCGCCTTCGCCCGGCGCCACCTCTTCGGACTCGCCGGCGCCCTTCATTTTGTTAAAACTGTACAAGGAGCCGACGTGGGCGCCGACCAGCGCCCCCACCACCGGGCCGAGCGGGCCGGTCGCCAGCACGGTGGCCGCGCCGACGCCGGCGCCGACCGCCGCACCGACGGCGGCGCCTTCGGCCACGCCTTCCGGCGTTTCCCTGGCGCCCGGCGACATGTCGCGGTCGCCACCGAGTTCGTGCAGGTCATGCTGGCCTGGCTGGTTGACAAAGAAGGCGCTGATGCGGCTGTCGGGAAAGCCGGCCCGGACCAGCGCCGCGCGCGCCGCGTCGACTTCGTCCTGTAACTGGAAATGCCCTGCAAGAATACGTGCCATGATGGTTCTCCTGGTCGCTGGTCGATGATAGGCGCGCAGGCGCCACCATGCATAGCGTGCGCCTGCGGCCCGATCGCGACTGTACGCTTGCGCACACTGCCGGAACAATCAACGCAGGCGTCAAGGCCCGCAATATCGTCTTGTCATTGCGCGGCGTAGTTTGAAAATGGCGAATGCATCTGCTGCGGTTCGGTGGGCGGCTCGGCCCAGTCGCGCGGATCGACCTTGTAAAACTTGAGAAACTCGCCATACAGCTCGCCATGATGCTCGGCCATCTGGTACGGTTTTTCAAAAAACGTTTCGGTGGCGACGGCAAAGAACTCGGCCGGATTGGTGGCGCCGTAATGGTCCATCACGCTGTGCTGGTGGTAGATGGCGTCGTGGCGCAGATTGTCGAAGTCGCGCGACAGCACCGTGGCCCAGCTGCGGTAGCTGGTCACATTGGGCAAGTACGGCGCGCCATTGGCGGCGCCCGATTCGCTGTCGAGCTGGTGGGCGAACTCATGCAGCACCACGTTCTGGCCGTCGGTCCAGTCGGCGGCGCCGCGCTGCACATGGTCCCAGGCCAGCACCACCCGGCCATCGCCCCACGATTCACCGAGCAGGCCATTGGCCGACGGCGTGACCACGCCGCCCGGCCCCACTTCATCGCGCGTGACGACAAATTCGTTGGGGTAGACCAGGATCGTGTCGAGCTCGGGATAAACCAGGGTGTCGCGGTTGAGCAGCAGCAAGCACGCCTGGCCAGCGATGGTATGGCGCATCTCGTCGGTGATCTCCAGGCCGCCGCAGCCGACAAACTTTTTCTGATACAAAAACTGCACCACCAGCCGCTGCAATTGCTGCTGCAGCGGCGCCGGCATATGGCGATAGACGGGGATATTGCCTTCAATAATGGCCAGCGCGGCCGCTGACAGCGGGCGCGACAAGGCGCGCTTCAAACGCCAGCCGGGCAGCCACAGCGACAGCACGATGGCGATGGTGACGAGGGCTAGCCACAGCAAAGGGTTCATGCTGGCATCCGGCTCGGGCAAGTGGAACACAGGTGGGCGAAATCAGGCACGGCAGGAACTCCTGGTTGAGGCAGTCCAGCCAAGATGGGGCTGATTGCCATCTTTTCAATCGCCGCACAACACGCCGCCACCATGCAAAAAGCCGGGCATCAACCCGGCTTTGTTACTACGCATCGCAATGATAGTGGTAGTTACTCTCATTACGCCGCCGGCAGGCCACAAGGCCCGTCCGGCGTGCAGCCCTTATGCCTCGCTTTTTTGCTGTGGCGCGCCGAACAGGGCGGCAACCAGCGGATCGCGCGTGACCGGACCACGGTTGACGCGGATCGCGTAATGCGTGTCATCGGCCAGGATGTGGAAGTGACGGCCGCTGCCTGCCATGCTCTGCTCGCGCAGGCCCGGACGATCCTTGCGCGGTGGCGCGCCTTCGCGTTTTGGCTGGACGATGGCGGCCAGGAAAGCACGCACGCGCTCAGGGTCGGGGGTCAGCTGGTACACGGCCTTGCCCAGGTAGGTGGCCGTGCCTTCGATATAGCGCGCCAGTTCGATCACGCCCGCTTCGCGCAGGTCGCGGATGTATTTGCGGGCGCCGGACGGCGAGAATTTCAGGAACCAGGCGATTTCGTCAGCCAGCATTTCGTGCATCGACAGTTCGCCGATCAGCTTTTGCATGTTTTCAATACGGCGCAGCGTGGCCGAGGTGGAACGTACGCGCTCGATGGGAGCCATGGAAATCGGGTTCATGCGCTCCGGGGGGATCGGGGCCGCACGCTCTACCATTGCCATTGAGGAGCCCTTTTGGGATCCCATTTGGGATCCACGAAGTTCCTGGTGCGCTGCCTTCATTTCGCTCTTCACGTGAGACTGGGTCATTGCATGCATTTGAATACTCCTTGTAAACGATTGCCGGTAGCCTGAATTGCTGAGTACCTGGTGTGTGCCAGGAAATCACTAATTCCAGACGTCTGACCAAAGAATGCCCGTCTGGGCGATCTCGGTCTGTGCGTTAACGAACATTAGTGAGCAGTAAGATCAAGAAAGTTAAAAATATTTCTGTGCGGAACTAAATGCGATGATTTTCTTGTCTTCCGTCTGAAACCAGTATGGCGTTTTCATTCCCTGCTGAACGTGCGATGGCGAACAGATACATCAACTGCCTTGACATAAAATCAAGCTGATCGTCAGGCACACATCTGTTGCACTGCCTGGCGCCCAAGCTCGATGACTGGCACGGCCCCTGCCTGTAGATGAACCAGCCAGCATCTTCCAACCCGACTTTGCAAAGGAATCATCATGATGAAAATGCCTTATCTGCTGGCCGCCACGGCCCTGATCAGTCTCTCCGCGTGCAAGAAACCCGCCGACGCACCGATGCCGGAAGCGGCGCCACCGGCCACCGCACCGGCCGTGACACCAGCCCCGGTCGATCCGGCCGCGCCCGCCACCACGCCTGAAACGGCGCCTGGCGTGACCCCGGCACCGCTGACCGATCCAGCCACCACGCCGGCCGTGCCACCAGCCACGCCGCCGGCCAAGTAATCCCCATGATGTAGTTCGTTTTATCTGGCGCCGCGCAGCAAGAACATCACAGCCATCGCGCGGCGCGCCCCCACTCCTCGGGGGAGTTGCGCGTTGCGATCAGCGATCCAACGCGTTTTTTTATGCTTGGAGTCGATGCAAGCCAGCAGGTTCACCGCGATCGTATTGATCTGTCTCAATTTAGCTTGCGTCAGTGCGGCTACCCGCACATTTTTCCCGCCCTGCGTGCGGGAAAACCGACAGCGACCGGAAAACGTTTTGTGCGCGCCACTAATTAACGTTTAGAAACAATCACTTGCCATTCGCCGCAAAATGCGTTTCACTGGCACGAAAGATGCTCTTGTGTTGACATGGCCGCCGTCAGAGCAGCCCGCACACATCATCCATTTGGAGACAGCATGACCCACCCTGCCCGCGTTTCGTCCGTTTTTTCGTCCCTGTTCAATACCAGAGCGCTGGCCGTCGCCGTTGCGCTGGCCGCGCAATGGCCGCTGTCCGTCCACGCCGCCGACCTGGTGCGCCTGGGAAACCTGAAATTCGCCCACTACGGCGCGGTGGCCTACATGAAGGAAATCGCCCCCAAATTTGACCTGAAGATCGAGGAGCGCATCTTCGCCAAGGGTCTCGACATCGTGCCGGCCATGATCGCCGGCGAGATCGACGTGTCGGCCAGCGCGCTCGAAGCGGCCATCACCGGCCGCGCCACCGGCCTGCCGGTCTACCTGGTGGGCGGCTTTGCCAAGGGCGGCGTGCAGATCGTCGGCCGCCCGGACCTCAATATCAAGGGCATCGCCGACCTGAAAGGCAAGAAAGTCGGCGTCACGCGCGGCGGGCCGCAGGAGATCCTGCTGTTTGCCGAACTGACCAAGGCCAAGCTGACCTGGTCGGACAAACCGGGCAAGGACGTGCAGATCCTGTACATGGGCTACCCTGACCTGAACCAGGCGCTGCTGACGAAGGACATCGATGTCATGAGCCAGTCCGAGCCGTATTCGACGCAGGCGATCCACAAGCAATATGGCGCCGCCATCCTGAAACCCTACGACACGCCGCTGGGCGAGCCGGTGCGCGCCCTGGTGATGACGGAAAAAATGTACAAGGAAAAACCGGCCGTGGCGCAGCGCTTCATGGACTGCTTTGTCGCCGCCACCCGCGCCTTCCTGGCCGACCCGAAACTGGCGGAAAAATACGTGCGTGAATCGATGTTCAAGAACCAGATCACCAGCGAGGACTATCGCGACGCCATCGACAATGCCATCTTTACGGAAGACATTACCCAGAGCCACGTGCAGCTGACCACCGACTATATGGTGAAGTTCGGCGTCGGCCGCATGACCAGGCCGCCTGCCGCCAGGGACTGGGTCAAGCTGGACCTGCTGGAAAAAGCCAAGAAATCCTACGCACCACGCTAACACTGGAAAGCTGACGATGAATGTACAAATGATGAAACGTTTCGCGCACGGCGCCGTCGTGCCGGTGGCCATGCTGCTGCTGTGGCAGGCCATGTCCACCTTTGGCTGGATCAATCCGCAGATCCTGCCCTCGCCGGTGGCGGTGGTGGTGAAATGGGTTGAATACCTGATCCCGATGGAAGCCTACACCCCCGAAGCCGGCAACTACCTGGTGTGGATGTTCTCGGGCGAACTGCCGCACGACGCCTGGGCCAGCCTGTCGCGCGTGCTGGGCGGCTTTGCCATCGGCGCCGGCCTGGCCTTGCCGCTGGGCCTGTTGATGGGCACCAACAAGACCATTTATAAACTGTTCGACCCGCTGGTGCAGGTGCTGCGCCCGATTCCGCCGATCGCCTATATTCCGCTGGCGATCCTGTGGTTTGGCCTGGGCAATCCGCCCGCCTTCTTCCTGATCAGCATCGGCTCCTTCTTCCCGGTGCTGATGAACACGATCGCCGGCGTGCGCCAGGTCGACGGCATCTATATCCGCGCCGCCCGCAACCTGGGCGCCAGCCAGATGACGATGTTTCGCCGCGTGATCTTGCCGGCGGCCACGCCGTACATCCTGGCCGGTGCGCGCATCGGCATGGGCACGGCGTTTATCGTCGTGATCGTGGCGGAAATGATTGCCGTCAATAGTGGCCTGGGCTTCCGCATCCTCGAAGCGCGCGAGTATTTCTGGTCCGATAAAATTATTGCCGGCATGTTTACCATCGGCCTGTTTGGCCTGGCCATCGATATCGCCATGAATGCCCTGAATAATCATCTGCTGCAGTGGCACCGCGGCCTGGAACACTGAGAGGAACGGCCATGACCACCATCAATATCAACGCAGTCAACAAGGTATTTACCACCGGCGGCAGCGATGTCATTGCGCTCAAGGACATCAACCTCGATATCGCCAGCGGCGAGTTCATCTGCCTGCTGGGGCCGTCCGGCTGCGGCAAGTCGACCCTGCTCAACGCGATTGCCGGCTTTTCGCAGCCCACTTCCGGCCAGATCCTGGCTGGCGGCAAGCTGATCACCGACCCGGGTCCGGATCGCGGCATGGTGTTCCAGGAATATGCGCTGTTTCCATGGATGTCGATCGAGAGCAATATCGCGTTCGGTCTGGAGATCGCCGGCAAGCCGCCGGCCGAGATCCGCGAACGCGTCGACATGCTGCTGAACATGCTGGGGCTGACGGAATTTCGTTTGCGCTTTCCGAAAGACTTGTCGGGCGGCATGCGCCAGCGCGTGGCGATTGCCCGCGTGCTGGCGCTCGACTCCCCGATCATGCTGATGGACGAGCCGTTCGGCGCGCTCGACGCCTTGACCAGGCGAAATTTGCAGGATGAATTGCTGAAAATCTGGAAAGTCTTCGGCACCACCATCGTTTTTGTGACGCACTCGATCGAGGAATCGATCTACCTGGCCGACCGCACCATCGTCATGACCTACCGCCCGGGCACCATCAAGCGCGACGTGGCGATCGACCTGCCGCGCCCGCGCGACCCGAGCGACCCCGAGTTCAACCGTTTGAAACGCATGCTGGGCGAGATGGTGATGGAAGAGCAGCAACGCCATCACCATGCGGAAACCATGGCCAGCACCGCGGATTGAACCTGTTCCAGCGCCTGCAATGGTTGAAGCCGCCGGCAAGCGCCGTGCTGGCCGGCGCCTCGCTGATATCGCTGGTGGCGCTGACCTGGTTCACTCACGCCTGGGTCCAGCAGCGCCAGCTCGACGAGTTGCACCGCACCCTCGATTCGCGCGCCGAACTGTATGCGGCCTCGATCGGCGGCGCCCTCAACAAATATGAGTTCCTGCCGCTGGCCGTGGCCCAGAGCGAGGCGGTGGCGCAGCTGATCGAGCAGCCCACGCCGGCCAGGGTGACCGAGCTGAACGCCTACCTGGTCGATATCAACCGCCGCGCCGGCGCCTTTGCCGTATATGTGCTCGACGCCGGCGGCACCACGCTGGCGTCGAGCAACTGGCAGGACGCCAGCTCCTATGTCGGCGTCAATTATGGCTTCCGGCCGTATTTCAAGAACGCCATTGCCGGCGGCATCGGCCGGTTTTACGGCATCGGCGCCTCCACCTTCGAGGCCGGCTATTTCATTTCCCAGCCGGTAGTGCGCCACGGGCGCATCATCGGCATCGTCGCCGCCAAGGTCAACCTGGACTGGATCGAGCAGTCGTGGCGCTCGCCGGGCGCCGGCGAGCAGATCTGGGTCAAGGACGCCAATGGCGTGATCATCCTGGCCAGCACGCCGTCCTTCAAATTCAATACCCTGGCGGCGCTGTCGGCGGCGGCCAAGCGCGACATCAGCAGCCAGCGCCAGTTCCTGCAAGAAAACTTGCCGATCCTGCCGCACCGCGTACGGCGCCAGTTTGCCGATGGCGCCAGCGTGCTGACGCTGGACGCCGACTATCTGGCCGTCAATCGTCCGCTCGGTCCGCTTAAATGGCAGATCACGGTGCTGGCCGAGCTCGACCAGGTTGCCGAGGCGGCGCGCAATGCCGCCATCGGCGCGGCCCTGGGCTGGGCCCTGCTGATGCTGGCGCTGATGTACGCGCGCCAGCGCCGGCGCCGTATCGCCGACAAGCTCAAGGCGCAGCAGACCCTGGCGCTGGCGTATGAACAGCTGGAAATCAAGGTGGCCCAGCGCACGGCCGACCTGGTGCATGCGAACGGTCGGCTGCAGGCCGAGGTGGCCGAACGCGAGCGGGCCGAGCAGACCCTGCGCTACGCCCAGGCCGAGCTGGTGCAAAGCGGCAAGCTGGCGGCCATCGGCCAGATGGCGGCCGGCGTCACGCACGAGCTGAACCAGCCGCTGGCGGCGCTGCAAACCTTTTCCGACAACGCCAGGGTGTTTTTGGCACGCGGGCGCATCGATGACGCGCTCGACAACCTGTCGACGATTTCCGACTTGGTCAAGCGGCTCGGTTATGTCACCTCGCAATTGAAGGGCTTTGCGCGGCGCAGCGACGATGCGAGGAAACCCGTGCCGGTGCGCCAGGCGTTTGCGCAAACCATGCTGCAGGTGCGCACACGCAAGAATGCGCAGCGCTTGCGCCTGCATGAAAGCTGGCCCGAGGACGAGCTTGTCGTGCTGTGCAACGCCATCGGTCTGGAGCAAGTGTTGAGCAACCTGATCACCAATGCCATGGATGCCGTGCCAGAGAGCGAACCGGTGGAGATCTGGCTGCAGGTGCGCAGCGAAGGCGCGCTGGCCGTGATCCACATCACCGACAATGGCCCCGGCATACCGCTGGCCTCGCTGGAGCGCATTTTCGATCCCTTCCATACCACCAAGGAGCATGGCCTGGGCCTCGGTTTGTCGATCAGCGCCGGCATCGTGCGCGCCGCCGGCGGCACGCTGGCCGTGCGCAACCGATCGACGGCCGAAGGCGGCGGCGCGCAGTTTACAATCACGCTGACGCGCGAGCAAAACAAGAGCAAGGACGAGACGGATGCATGAGAACAATTTCGACGGCATGCAAGTGCTGCTGGTGGAAGACGACGCCGTGGTGCGCAAGGGTGCGCGCCAGTCGCTGGAACTGGCCGGCCTGCAAGTGACGGCGGTTGCCACGGCCGAGGAAGCACTGCCCCACCTGGTGCCGGAATTTGCCGGCATTTTACTCAGCGACATCAAGCTGCCCGGCATCGATGGCTTGAAATTGCTCGATATCGCCGTGGCGCAGGACGCCAGCCTGCCGGTGATCCTGGTGACCGGCCATGGCGACGTGTCGATGGCGGTGGGCGCCATGCGCCGCGGCGCCTACGACTTTATCGAAAAACCGTTTTCGGCCGACCTGCTGGTCGAAGTGTGCCGGCGTGCGCTCGACAAGCGCCACCTGGTGCTGGAAAACATGAATTTGCGGCGCCAGCTCGAGCAGCGCGTCGGCATCGAGGCGCGCATCGTGGGGCGCAGCCCGGCCATGGCCAAGGTGCGCCAGCTGGTGCTGAACCTGGCGCCCAAGTCCGCCGACATCATTATCCTGGGCGAGACCGGCACCGGCAAGGAATTGATCGCGCGCTGCCTGCACGACTTCAGCGAGCGGCGCGACCACCCTTTTGTGGCCATCAACTGCGGCGCCCTGCCCGAGTCGATCTTTGAATCGGAACTGTTCGGCCACGAGGAAGGCGCGTTTACGGGCGCCCAGCGCCAGCGCATCGGCAAGATCGAATACGCCAATGGCGGCACCTTGTTTCTCGATGAAATCGAAAGCATGCCGCTGGCGCTGCAAGTAAAATTGCTGCGCGTGCTGCAGGAACGCCAGGTCGAACGGCTCGGTTCGAACAAGCTGATTTCCGTGAACTTTCGCGTGATCGCCGCCGCCAAGGAAGACCTGAACGTGCTGGCCGAACAGGGCAAGTTCCGCGCCGACCTGTATTACCGCCTCAATGTCGCCAGCCTCACCCTGCCAGCGCTGCGCAACCGGCGCGAAGACATTCCACTGCTGTTCGAATTTTTCGTGCTGCAGGCGGCGCTGCGCTACGGCCAGCCGGCCGCGCTGGTCAGCGGCGAACTGCTGGGCTCGTTGATGGCGCAGCGCTGGGCCGGCAATGTGCGCGAACTGCACAATGTGGCCGACCGCTTCGTGCTCGGTTTGCTGGACGACACCCTGAGCCCGGCCGGCTGCCGCGAAGCGTCGCTGGCCGAGCAGGTCGACGCGTTTGAAATCTCGATTATCGAAGAGGCCCTGCGGCGCCATAACGGCAATGTGATCGAGGCGGCCACGTC
Source organism: Janthinobacterium psychrotolerans (assembly GCF_001677885.1). Lineage (GTDB taxonomy): Bacteria > Pseudomonadota > Gammaproteobacteria > Burkholderiales > Burkholderiaceae_D > Janthinobacterium > Janthinobacterium psychrotolerans. Next base: position 94,262 of record NZ_LOCQ01000049.1, read on the forward strand.
GCTGAATATCCCGAAAAAAACCCTGTACGACAAGCTCAAGCGTTTCGACATTTCAACCGAGCAGTTCCGCTGACGCCTGCGCCGCGGCCAGCCATGCGCTCACAGCGCGCAGCGCCGTATTCCTACTTGCGCGGCGCCGGCGCCATGCAAAAATGGCGGCTCCTTCTTTCTCATCTCAAGGAGCTCCCATGAAATCCTCAATGATTCTTGCCGGCATGCTGCTGGCCAGCGCAGGCGCCTTCGTCCAGGCGCAGTCGAACACCACCACCACCACGGGCGGCACCGGCAGCACGCAGCAGGATGCGCAGCCGACCTCGGGCAACCAGACGGACAAGCAGACGGGCGACAAGGCCATGCAGCAGAAAAAGAAATCCAGGCGCAGCCAGGCTGCGGGCAGCGACGTCAACCGTGGCAGCAATTCGGGCGGCGGCACCTCGGGCAGCGCCGGCCAGTCGGGCGGCAGCGCAGGACGCACCGGCACCCAGGACAGCACGGGCAATACCGGTAGCGGCTCGACAGGCAGCTCGGGGTCATCAGGAACGTCGGGCACCTCGGGTACATCAGGCACCGGCGGAACCGGAACCGGGACCGGAACCGGGACCGGGACCGGCAATACCAGCACCACGCCGCCAGGCTCGCCAGGGCGCTGAAGCACCCAGGCAGCGATCGCCGCAGGCCGCCCATACGTGTCCGTCAAGAAAGGCATCGGCCCACACATTCATGAGGCGGCCTCCTACTTGCGTGCCGGGATACGCATGTGACAATCCCATCATCAAGTAACTTTTTACAGGAACACCACCATGAAAACCGCCGCGCTTCTGCTTTCCGCCACCCTGATGACCGTGGGCGGCGCCTGGGTGCAAGCCCAGTCGACCACCAACCTGAACCAGACCGGCAACCACGTCAACAACCAGCGCGAACCGGGCCAGCAGTCCGATGAGTCCGACAAGCTGGACAACAAGGGCAAACCCATGCCAGGCAGCAAGATGCGCCAGCATGAACGCCCAGCCAAAGTCCAGCGTACGATGAAACGCGACAAGCAGCAGCGTCCGGCGCCTATGCCTGCGGACACTCCCAATACCCAGCCCGTACCCGGCACCTTGAGCCCGCCGGCAATTCCCGGCGCGCCGGTCGCACCGATGCCGACCGTGCCGCCGACCACCCCGGCAACCATGCAATAAGCGGTCAGTTGCGTTCCATCAACACCGGATACGTCCAGCGGGCGCGGTCGCGATAAGGCGAGCGGTCGCGCCACCAGCGCAGCCGCGCCTGCGGGTCGGTGGCCAGTGCGGCATCGCCGGCCAGCGCAGCCTGGAACGCGGCGCGCAATTCCGGACTCGTTTCCATCATGCGGTCGGCCCAGGGCGCCAGCAAATGGCGCGCGATCGGCGACTCGGGCGGCAGCGCCTGGTCGAACCAGCCCATGGCCAGGTAAGAGTCATCGCTGCCCGGCTCCAGCAGGGCCGCCGCCAGCAGATGGACAGGCTGGCTGGCGGGCACGCGTACGGCTCCCGCCGGCAAGCTGACGCTCTTTTGCACCCTTCGCAAGTCTTTCCTCTCCTTGCCCGACATCATTTGTACGGCCTCGACCGCGACGGTGCGCGGCGCATCCATCACTTCCATGGCAACGCCGTGGGCGCGCAGGGAGGCGATGATTTCCTGCTGCTCGGGTCCTATCCACCAGGCGCGCGGCAGTGCCACTTCGTGCATCGACCGCACGCCGAAGACCGGCATGTCGAGGGTGACCGGCTCGCCGGTCCAGCGCAGCTCGGTGGCGCCCGAGGCCGGCGAGACATACGATTCGTAGCGATAGCCCTTGAACGCCTGCCGCGTGAACGGCGCCGCTTCGCGCTCCCAGCGCACCATCAGCTGCGCCGGCCGCGCCGCGCGGTCGCGCGCCTTGGCCGCGGCGATCTTCGCCTGGTCGCGGCCGACGGTTTTCAAGGACTGTTCCAGCAGCACATAGGTGCCCAGCACCCGCCGCTGGTACGGCTTCATCGCATGGTTCTCGACCAGCACCGTCGGCACCCCCGTGAAGTCGCCATAGCCGGTGGAATAGCGCGGCCCTTCGGCGCTGATGCGCAAGCCCAGGTGCGGCATTTCTTCATTGACCCAGCTCGGGTAGATCGCCGGCACATGGCCCTGTCTTGCCAGCGCCGCATCGATATCGGCGTGGTAGTCCCGCATCAGCCAGTCGGCCGTGGCCCTGGAGCGCGCATAAGTGCCCCAGCCGGCAAAGGTGTAGGTGACGTCATATTGATAGTCGACCCCGTCGCTGACATGCACGTCGATATACAAGGCCGGGTCGAATTGCTTGAGCAGCCGGACGACGGCGGCGATTTCCGGCGACTGCAGGCGCGCGTAATCGCGGTTCAGGTCCAGCCCCTGCGCATTGGTGCGCGCGCCTTTTATCTGCGGTCCACGCTGGTGCGGGCGCCCGTCTGCGCTCGCATTTTCATGACCATCGACATTCAGGATGGGAATAAACACCAGGTCGACCCGGTCGAGCAGGTCATCGCGGCCGCGCAGGGCGATATCGCGCAGCAACATCAGCCCGGCATCCTTGCCGTCGATCTCGCCGGAATGTATGCCAGCCTGCACCAGTACCACCGGCTTTTTATCGCCAGTGCTGTTCGCCGGCTTTTTCGCCAGCACATAGAACAGCTCGCGGCCCTGGTAGCTCCTGCCGAAAGGGTGGACAGTGATCAGGCTTGAGGCCGCACTGAGCGAGTATACATAGGCCATCGTCTGCGCGTAGTCGGGCGACACAAGGAAATTCGAGCGTTCCAGCGGCGTCGCCAGGCGGTCAGTGGCAGCGACCGCCAGCCGCTCGCTGGCGCCATGCCAGGCTGGCGCGGGGGGCAACACGTCGATGGCGGCCGCGGCCGCAATACTGGTACTCATGAATAACAGAAGTGAGGAAATAAAGGGTGCCAAAACCGGCCTTTCAGGATACATGAACAAACGGCGAGACTTGCGCCACTAACGATAATGATATCTCATTATCGATTTTTAAGGCACTGACAGCCCAGGCCTAACCCAGCGCCAGCTTGTTGCGCGACAGGCTATCATTGCGATTTTACAAGCTAGCCGGGATAACAATGAAAACAGCATGGTGCGCAATCGTGGCGGCAGGAATATTGGCAGCGCCGGGTGTACAAGCAGCGCCGCCCACGGTGGGCGAGTGCATGGCGCTGACGCCAGGTATCAAGTTCAGCAAGAATAATGGCGACGTGCAAGCCAACGTAGAGGCGACCTTCGCGGGCAGGCGGCTCCATGGCACGCAGCTGCTGATCGACGACGACGTACTGCTGGCCACCTACTACCAGGATATCCGCGATGGCCAGGTGCAACTGGCCGGCATGACTTACTACAACCAGGACGGCACGGTGCGCAGCAACAATGTCTACACGCCACACACATCGATTCCCGTCAAGATGCGCCCCGGCCAGCAAGTGCGCGTGCGATTCACGGACACCGAGACCGGCAGCGACCAGGCCTCGCCCGGCCAGTCCGGCAAGAACACCGCCACGATACGCAGCGACGAGCGCGAATTCTCGATGACCTTCCTCGGCTGGGAACGCCTGGAACTGGGCGGACGCCGCTTTCCCGACGCCTGCAAGTTCGAACTGCACGATGTCGGCGGCAAGAGCAAAGGCCGCAGCGGAGACCATGTCTGGTATGCCCAGGGCTTTGGCCTGATCATGACCGACAAGCTGGACGTGGACGGCAAGGTGCTGCCCGCGCAGCGCATCGCGCTGCAGAAGATTATCAGCGCGCCGTGAAGCACTGCCTCGCCTGTACGGGGCTGGCCAGGCACGCGGGCAAGGCATGCACCCACACGGCACAGGGGTGTGCTCCTACTTGCCGCGCCCGCTACGGATGACAGAATGGGACTTCTTTAATCCATGTCAAAAGGGGTTTCCCATGAAATCATCCTCACTGATGTTCGCAGCCCTGCTGGCCGGCGCGGCGTCCCTGGCACAAGCGCAGTCGAACACCAAGCCGCCAGTCGATGCACCGATGCGTGACAACACCAGCACGCCACAAAATGGCGAAGCGGAAAAAATCCAGGATCCTGCGGGCAAACTGGACAAGCGGGAACAGAAAAACGCCATGAAGCCGACCAAAAAAGTGCAGTCCGAGGCGCACAACAACCCCAACAAACAGGGTACGCCGATGCCGCCGCCACCGCCCAGCATGCAAAATCCAGACGACAAAAAAGGTTCAAGCAGCAATATGGGCGTGGCGCCGCCACCGAAGCGAGCGCAATAGGCGTTGGCGGCTAGCGCCGCGCCAGCGCGTTGCCCCGCACCTCGAACGCTGACCGCGCCACCGTCTTGCCGCTGGCGTTGACCAGCACCAGAGCATGCTTGCCCGGCGCAGGCTTCCAGCCGAGGCTGTCACCGGCCGGCCCCATATCCTTGCCATCGAGCCGCCAGCGCAAGCCCTGCCCGGCCTGCGCGCGGAAGAACACACGTTGCAAATGCTGTGGAATATCGGGATCGATGGCGAGGATGCTGTCGTCGGCCGGGTAGACGATGGCGGGCGGGCGCACGGTGTCGTCCAGCGCGGCAATCACGGCGCTTTCGGTGCCGGCGATAAACCATTCGCGGCGCGGCGCCTCGAACGCCGGCAGGTAACGCACGGCCTGCTGCAGCACGCCTGCGGGCGGCCTGGGCGCCTGGCTGGCCAGCTGCCGGTGCAGATAGGCCATCATGTCATGCCAGACCGGGGCGGCGCCCGTCACGCCCGATACGTCCCACATGGGCTGGCCGTCGAAATTGCCGACCCACACGCCCACCGTATAGCGCTCGGAATAGCCGACGCACCAGTTGTCGCGCATGTCCTTGCTGGTGCCGGTTTTCACCGCGCTCCAGAAATTCGTGCCCAGCTCATTGGCGAGGCCAAAGGTCATGCTGCGCGCGGCGCGGTCGGACAAGATGTCGCCGACGATAAAGGCCGCGCCCGCGTCCATCACGCGCAGCTTGCCTGCGCCGGCCTGGCCCGGCCGCACGCTGGCGGTGCTGTACAGGCCGCCATTGGCCAGCACGCGGTAGGCGTTGGCCAGTTCCAGCAGGGTCACTTCGGACGAGCCCAGCGCCAGTGACGGGCCATAGTATTCGGCCGGCTCGCTCAGGCTGGACAGCCCCAGATCCTTCAGGCGATTGTAAAAACTGTCCTGGCCCGTCAGCAGCACCGTGCGCACGGCCGGGATATTGAGCGAGCTGGCCAGGCTGGTGCGGGCGCTGACATGGCCCTTGAAATGGCGGTCGTAGTTTTGCGGCACGTACATGCCGGCGCCGGTGGCGATATCGATGGGCGTGTCGTCCATCACGGACGCCGCCGTCAGCAGCCGGCGCTCGATGGCCAGGCCGTATAAAAATGGTTTCAGGGTCGAGCCGGCCTGGCGCGGCGCGACGACGCCATCGACTTCGCTGCCGCCCGCATTGCCGACATAGGCCAGGATTTCGCCGCTGCGGTTGTCGAGCACGATAATGGCGCCGTCGTTGACATTGCGCTCGCGCAGCGAGGCCAGCTGCTGGCGCAGATAGTCCTGCGCAAAGCGCTGCAGCGCGCCGTCCAGGGTGCTGGCCACTTGCGCACCGGCTTGTTTGAGCAACTGGCGCGCCACTTGCGGCGCCGGCGCGGCTTGCGCGAATTGCTTGCTGCGCTGTAAAGCCGTCTGCACGCGCTGGCCGATCAGCTGGCAGCTGCTGTCCATGCGCCACTCCTGCGCCAGCGCGCAGGCACGCCGCGTCACCGCCGCCAGCGGCGCGTTCGGTGCGCGCACCAGGCTGGCGAGGATAATGCCGTCGGTCTGGTTCAGGCCCGATGGCGCCTTGCCGAACAGATAGTTTGAGGCGGCACCGACACCTTGCAGGTCGCCGCGAAACGACACCAGGTTCAGATACGCCTCAAAAATCTGCGCCTTGCTCCAGCGCGCTTCGATCGCGCGCGCGGCGCGCATCTGGTCCCATTTCTGGCCCAGGCTGCGGCCGGTCCTTGACGCTTGCAATGCCGGCTCGAGCTGGCCCGCCAGCTGCATGGTGATGGTCGAAGCGCCCCTGGCCTTGCTGGAAAACAGGTTGTCCCAGGCCGCCGTCGCCACCGCCCCAATATCGACACCGCCATGGCGCATAAAGCGCTGGTCTTCGGCCAGCAGCACCGCCTGCTGCAGGGCCGGCGAGATATCGGCCAGCGCCACCCACGGCAGGCGGCGCGCTGCCATATCCACCCGCAGCGATTGCAAGCCCTCGCCGCCACGGTCGAGCAACTGCGCTTCGGAGCTGCAATAGGCGGCTTGCACCTGGGCCGGCGTCGGTATCGGCGCAGCCCAGCCAGGTAGCGCCAGGCTGGCGCACAGCACGGCCATCAGCACTCGTTTCACTGCGCCACCTTGAGGCTGGCGTTGGGGATTTCGCCAAACATTTCAGGTGCGTACATCGCCTCGATGCGGGTGGCCGGCAAGCTGAAGTCGCCGGCATTGTTCAGGCGCACCGTATATTCCACGCTCCACGTGCCCTTCGGCACAAAGGCGTAATAGGCGCGGAAGGCGTCAAAGGCGCGCTCCTCGTATGTCGGCCAGACCCAGCCCGAGACTTTCTCGCCTGCGGTGGCCAGCGCCGAATCGCGTCCCAATCCATTGCCCAGCACGCTGGCGCTGGCCGGAATCGGATCGTCGACCACCACCCAGCTCATGTCGGCCTGGGCCGACAAGTCGAGGCGCACGCGGTAGATGTCGCCACGCGACCATGTGCCGGCCGTCTTCTGTTCGACCGGGGTCACGGTTTTCCTGATCGTGTAGCCGCTGGCCAGGGGCGCCTTGAGCGGAATGGCCGCCAGGCTTTGCACGATGGCCCAGGGCTTGCCGGTGCCGCTGTTGGCCAGGCCCAGGTTGGCCTTGCCTGCCGGCCAGGCCTGCAGCAAGGGACCGAGCTTGCCGGCCGGGTTCCAGACCAGGGTTTGCGTGTCGCTGCCCAGCTTGGCGGCGACGGCGCCCGTCACCGGGATCGACTCGAACTTCGCCGAGAACTTCGCCATCGCCAGCGTGCCCCAGGCATTGGCCACCGTGGTATTCCAGCGGCCCTGCTTCTGGCGGCCCAGGCTGCCACGCACCAGGCGGCCGATATCGTCTTTCCACGCCGGGTCGTCCATCACGGCCAGCAGCAGGCGGTTGGCGTTGACGTCGCCGGACACCATCAGCCACCACCAGTTGTCCTTGCGCTCGGTCGAAAAGCCCATGGTCGTGCCCTGGAAATTCAGGCGGCTACGCAGGATCTGCTGCGCTTCGGCCAGCAGGGCGTCGCGGCGCGCCAGTTTCGGCGTACGCTGCAATAACAAAGACCAGTCGATCACGGCCGAGGTCGGCCACAGATTCGGCGCGATGCTGATCGACGCCAGGGCGTCGGGCGGCACCTTGCCCGAGCGCGACAGCGCTTCCAGCGCGGCCAGCTTGCGCACCGCGAGGTCATTGGTGGCCAGCGCCGAATGGCGCACGATGCGCCCCTGCACAAAGGCGGTGAGGGCTTCCTCCATGCGGTTCTTCGCCTGCTGCGGTATCGCATAGCCCGCTTCCGCACTGGCCGACAGGATATACGCGGTCAGGCTGTCGCTGCCCTGCTCCATCGAGGGGAAATACTTCAGCAAGCCGTCCGCATCGAGATAGGCCGGCAGCCTGGCAACGGTGGCCTGCCACAGCGCCTGGTCGCCCAGCGCAATCGCTTTCGAGCTGCTCTGCTCGAAACAGGTATAGGGATAGGCCTGCATGTAGTCGCGCACGCCGGGCAAATCGCCACCGAGCCTGGCGGCAAAGCTGGTACGGATGCCGCCGCGGCCCGGCAAGGCGCCGGCCGGCTGCTGCACGGCGATATTGAGCGGCCTGTCGAGCTGCACCAAGGTGGCCTGGTAAGTGCGCACGGGCGTGGCCTGCGCCACCTTTTGCGTGATTTTCAACTGATCGGTGCGCCCGCCGGCTTTCGCGCTCACTTGCCACACCACGCTGGCCGCGCCCAGCGGCACCTGGTAATCCCAGCCGGTCTCGCGCGCTTCGCCGGCGGCCAAGGTCAGGCTCTGGCGTGGCAGCGCCTTGCCGGCGGCCGTGGCGTTCAGCTCCACGTTCAGTCCTGCGGCCGAGGTATTGCGTACCGTAAAGCCGGCGCGCAGCTGGTCGCCTTCGCGCACCAGCGCCGGCAGGCCCGACATGATGATCAGGTCTTGCGAGCTGCGAATATCCGTGCTGCCGGTACCGAACAACTGCTGGCCGGCGCTGGCGATCGCGACGATGCGAAAACCGGTCAGCGAGTCGTTCAGCGGCACTTGCACGGTTGCCTCGCCTTTGGCATCGAGCTTGACCGTGGCTTTCCAGAACAGCAGGGTGTCGAACAGCTCGCGGCTGGCGCCCTTGCCGCCGCCACCGCCGGCCGGAAAAGCCTTGCGGCCGAAATGGCGCTTGCCGATCACCTGCATCTGCGCGGTCGCCGTTTCCACCTGAAGGCTGCGGCGCGCCATCATGGTGTCGAGCAACTGCCAGCTATCGTTGGGCATCAGTTCCAGCAGCCCCGTGTCGACGGCGGCCAGCGCCACTTCGGCGCCGGCCGGCAGCGCCTGGCCATCGGCGCGGCGCACGCGCACCGACACCTCGGCCTGGTCGCGCGTTTTATACACTTCCTTGTCGGACACCACCATCACCCGCAATTCATGCGCCTGCCAGCCCACGTTCAGGGGCGCAATACCCATCTTGTAGGCCGGCTTGCCCAGGTCGACCAGGCTGGTGGGCTGCACGCCATCGACCCGCCCGCGCACCACCAGCACCGATACGTAGACATTGGGCGCGTAGTTCGGCTTGACGGGGATAGCCACCACCGGTTCGCGCCCGTTCAACTGGCGCACATAGGTGTCGAGGATGCCTTCGCGCTCGACCGTGATGAGGGCCGTGCCGGCGCGAAACGGCATGCGCACCTGCAAGCTGGCGTCCTGGCCCGGTTCGTAGCGTTTCTTTTCCGGCAGCACGTCGATGCGGTCATTGTCGCTGGCGTCGAACCACCAGTCGCCGCTGCCGGCGACCCAGGTGTCGCGGTTGGCCACCGCCGCGCGGCCGGCGCCATCGCGCGTGCTGGCGCGCAAGATCAGGTTGCCACTGGCCGGCGCTTTCACCTCGCACAGCAGCAAGCCTTTGGCGTCGGTGTTGCCGGTGCAAGCCTGGCTCAGCTTGACGATCTCGCTGCTGTTGTCATACGCATAAAAACCGCCCAGCAGGCGCCGGCGATGCGAATAACTGTTGCGCTGGAAAAAGTCGACCGCCACCGGCGCATTGGCGACCGGCTTGCCGCCGGTCGACAGCACGGCCACCGTGAACTTGAACTGATCGCGGCTCAAGGCCCAGGCGTCGGGCTTGATGCCGATTACCACGCTGGACGGCCACAGCGGCACGCGCGTGGCGACCGTGGCCGTTTCGCCATTGGCGTCCTGGAACGCCAGCTCGGCCACCAGGTCGCGCGGCGTGGACAGCTTGGGCAACTGATCGACCATGATGCGCGCGCCACCGGCCTGGTCGAGGTTCAGGCTTTGCGTGCGCGCCGCCTGTGCGCCGCCGCTCTGGCCCTGGCCTTCATCCTGCCATGGCCCGCCGCCTTCGCCATCGTCGTCTTCCTGTTCCGTACCCTGCCTGACCAGGCCTTCCTTCACATCGCCATTGCTGAAGCTGTAGCCGGCATAGTCGGCGAATGTCACTTGCTTGTCCTGCAGCAGCGTGCGCAGCGTGACGGGCGCATGGGTGGCGGCGCCGCCGGCCAGGTAATTGATCTGCGCGTCAAGGCTGACGCTGGACGCCTGCACCGCCGCTGTTTTTGGTCCTTGCAACACGGCCTTCATGGTCGGCACGCGGAACGCTTCGACACGGAAACTGCCGGACGGCTTGCCGGCCATGCTGACCTGGTACTGGCCCTGCTTGGCGTCCAGCGGGATCAGCCAGTCGTTCTCGGCCGCGCCGCTGGCTGACCAGCGCAGCGGCAGCTCGTACTTCTGCTCGCTGCCCATATGCGCAATCACCACCGACGTGGCGCTGCCCGGGCCATTGCCCTTGCCGGCCAGTTCGAAGCCCTGCTCCGTATGCTTGCGGATGAAATGCTTCATGTGCACGGTTTCGCCGGCGCGCAGCAAGCTGCGGTCAAACACGGTAGCGAGCACGGTGTTGTCGGCGCGCGTGTCGTCGGTCGGCAGGTTGAAGCGCCACGCTTCGATGCCGCCGACCCAGTCCGACAAGGTAAAGGTCATGTCGCCGCCGCTGCGCGCGCTGACAAAATAATGGCTGTTGTACTTGCAGCCGGGCTTGGCCAGCTCTTCGCGGATGTGCGCCACGCCGTGGTTGTCGGTCACGCCCTGCCACAGCAGCTTGCCGGCGCAGTCGCGCACGGCCACCTGCGCCTTCGCCACCGGGGCGCCCTTGTCGAGCGAAGTGACCCATACCAGGGACGATTGCGCGCCATGCTTGAAGTGGGCCGCCATATTCGTTACCAGCGCGGCGGTGCGTATATAGGCCGCGCTTGGCTTGCCCTGCAAGGCCTTGCCCAGCATGGGACTGGCCAGTTCCACCACGTAAAAGCCGGGCCGGGCCAGCGGTATGCCGATCACTTCGAAGGTCTTCTTGCCGGACGGACGCGGCAGCCTGATGGCGCGCGCGCCGGGGCTGCCTTCGAGCAGGGATTTTTGCATGGTACTCGCAGATTGCGCGGACGGCTGCCAGTACTCGCTGGCCTTGCCCTCGCCGGCCAGGCGCTGCATCCAGTCGATGATGAACTTGTCGTCGTTGTCGGGCACGCGCAGGGTGGCGCCGCTGGCGCCGTCGGCAGTGGCAACTTCCTTGCCCGACAGGACAGGTTCGACATTGCGCACCGTGACCGGCAGCAAGCCATCGCCCTTCGCTTCGACAATGCCGAATGGCGCCGGGAACTTCAGCAGCGGCGGCTGCTCGCCGGTGCGCACCGTCATCGGGAAGCGCGTGCGGTTGAGCAGCTTGCGGCCAGCGTCATCCTGCATCCCGGGCGGCAGCGCCAGCACCAGGCTGGCCTGTTCGGGAAACGGCCCGTTGAAGGTCGCTGTGGTAAGGAATTCGGCCCTGTCTTCGCCATCGGCCACGCTCGGCTGCCAGCTCTGGCCAGCGCCTGTCAAGGTCATTGCGCGCACCAGCGCCGCTTTCACGGGCGCCGAAAACTGCACCCGCATCGGCAGGAAGGGAACGCACTGCGCTTTCGCACTGCTGCGCTGGCAGCTGAAGCGGGCCGTGAAGTCGGGCCGCGTCCTGAAGTTCAGGGTCTGCGCCTGGTCGGTGGCGATGCCGGCACCATTCGCGCTGGCAATGCCCACGCCCCATACCAGCGACACCTTGGCGTTGGCCGGAAAGCTGCGCCTGCATTGCAGTACGGTGACCGGCAGCGGCGGCGCGCCCTTGCTGCGCACCGGCATGCCGGCCTTCCACACGCTGCCGCGCGCCTTGAAGTACAGCGTCAGGTAGCGCTCCAGAAAACCCTTGCGCAGGGTCAGGATCTGCTCGAGTTCCTGGCCCTGCAGTACGCGCACGGCGATCTTTTCATTGATGCCGTCGGCGCGGCAATAGGCGTTGGCGATTACGCTGGCCTGATCGGGTACGGCGTCCAGCCCCAGCACGAAAATCTGGTTTTCATCGATCTGCGGCTGGCCGTCATAGGGCGCCGCTTCGACGATGGCCGGCCCGCCGGTGGCAAAGCGGTAGCTGGCCTGCCCTTGCACGGCCTGCCCTGCCTGGTCCTGCAGGTTCGCCCTCAAGGCAAAGCTGCAGGCCACGCCGCCGGGCAAGTCGCGCTCGAAGTCATACGTCCAGTTGCGCTCATCGGCCCAGCGCCCCGTGCCCGCCACCACCGCCGGATCGGCCTTGCCGCAATCGACGGCAAACGGCGCCGCGAGCGCCATGTCGCCGAACGGCACCATGGGCGAGGCGAACCGCACCCGCACCTGGCGCACGGCCTTGACGCTGCCGCTGGGCGAAAAGCTGGTCACGCCGGCGTCGGCGCCGGCTGCTGCCGTGGGCAAGCCGAAGCTCAGGGCAGTCGCCAGGCACAGCAATATGGATGTGGCAGGGAGGTTGGGCACGGCGCGCTCCTGGTTGGACAGCGGAAAGCAGACTGAACAGGTGGGGCCGTACTAACACTGATGTATAAGTTGGCAAGCTCACCATCATTGCTAATATACAGGGGTCGACATGGCGGCAGTTGTACGGTTGACGCCGTACCCTCAGGCGCCTGCGCTGCGGCAAGCTGCAAGGAAGCAAACGATTTATTCTGTATTACCGTTGTTTCTGTCGCGGTTCTGCAACACGATTGATATACAACAATGCTTTGTGCGCTAACGCACCGACCGGTTGAACCTGGAAACGTATTCTCCAATCCAACAGCAGTGCATTCAAACCAAACATGCGCATCTGGAATTGTTGTTGCAGTAGAACGCAGACCATCTGGCCGTTTGATGTGTTAAGAAAAAATCTCTATTAACGTTGGGAGTTACTTGTGAATAATTTAAAAAAAATCGCCGTTGCCGCCGCCGTGTTGTGCTCGTCCATCGGCGCACAGGCTCAGGAAATCAATCCGTCCTGGTATATTCAACCAAGCATTAATGCTTCGAAACCAGATTCGAGTTTCTCCTCCGACAAAACTGGCTACGGCGCCGGTCTGCGTTTTGGTAAGCCTGTTTCGCCACAGTGGGACGTGCAGTTCGGCACCACCTACACCCGTTCGAAAGACAATGGCAACCGCTACCAGCAGAACACGCTGGGCGTCGATGGCCTGTATTTCTTCAACCGTAACCCTGGCTTCGCACCGTTCGTCGTCGTCGGCGCCGGCATGCAGCGCGACAAGGACAACGGCCCCCTGGGCGAACGCACCAAGAGCTCGCCTTACGCCAACCTGGGCCTGGGTTTCCAGAGCAAACTGACCGACCAGTGGTCGACCCAGATGGACGTGCGTAATGTACACGGCTTCCTGCGCGGCAATACCTTCCCAGAAAGCAAATCGAGCAACTGGTATGTCAACGTCGGCCTGAACTACGCTTTCGACAAGCCGCCAGTCGCAGCGCAACCAGCGCCACCGCCGCCAGTGCGTGAAGAAGTCGTCGTGGTCGTGCCACCACCACCACCGCCGCCACCAGCGCCACGCTTTGAAAAAGTGACGATGTCGGCGACCGAACTGTTCGCATTCGACAGCGCCAAGCTGGCACCGACCCAGACCAAGCTCGACGAGATCGCTCGCGTGCTGACCGCTGCACCGGATGTGAACAACGTCGTCATCAGCGGCTATGCCGACCGTATCGGCTCGGCCAAGTACAACCAGAAGCTGTCGCAGCAACGTGCTGATGCAGTCAAGGTCTACCTGGTGAACAAAGGTATCGCGTCGAATCGCCTGAGCGCCGAAGGCAAGGGCTCGACCAATCCGGTCGTTACCTGCGATAACAAGAAACGTGCTGACCTGATCAAGTGCCTGGAGCCTAACCGCCGCGTGGAAGTCGAGCAAATCACGATCGAACGCCGCGTGCAATAATCTCGTCTGAGTGGTACGCCACTGTTCAAAAAAAGGGGCTGCGGCCCCTTTTTTTCATTGAAAGCCACGCATGAATATTTCTAGTCGCAATCCCCGCCTGGCCAGGCTGGCGCCGCTGGGCAAGACGATGCGCAGCGTCGTTGTCTGCTCCGTCACCGAATGGCTGGAACACCGCGCGTCCAGCAAGGGCGCCGCCCTCGCCTATTACACCCTGTTTTCCGTTGCCCCCATCCTGGTGCTGGTGATCGCCATCGCCGGCTTCTTCTATGGCCCGGCCGCCGCGCGCGGCGAGCTGATGTCCCAGCTGCAAGGCTTGCTGGGCACGCAAGGCGCCGAAGCGATCCAGCTGGTACTGGCCGGTGCCCAGAATCACGAGCAGGGCCGCATCGCGACACTGATTGCCGGCGCCCTGCTGCTGTTCGGCGCCACCAGCGTGTTTGCCGAACTGAAGGCCAGTCTCGACGAGATCTGGCAAGTACCGGCCCTGAAGGAAGCGGGCGCCTGGGATATGGTGCGCACGCGCCTGCTGTCGTTCGGCCTGGTGCTGGTGCTGGCCTTTCTGCTGATGGTGTCGCTGGTGATCAGCGCGGCCATGGCTATTCTGGAGAACTACTGGGAAGGCCACTGGAAAGACGCCGCCGTGCTGTTTTCCGTCATTTCCAACCTGCTCGGCTTTGGCGTGATCGCCTGCCTGTTCGCCGTCATCTACAAGATGCTGCCGCGTGTGCGCCTGTCCTGGCGCGACGTGGTGATCGGTGCGCTCGGTACGGCCTTCATGTTTTCTCTGGGCAAGTACGCGATCGGTGTCTACATCGGCAACAGCGGCGTGGCCAGCAGCTATGGCGCGGCGGGCTCGCTGGTGGCCCTGCTGATCTGGATTTATTATTCGGCGCAGATCTTTTTCCTCGGCGCCGAATTCACGCGCCAGTTCACCTTGCAGCTGGGCAGCATGAAAGACGCGCCGAAGACGGAGGATGGCGACCTGGTGACCAAGGTATTGAAGCGGCACCAGTCGTGATTTAATTATTACACAATGCAAAACGGCACCTGCGGGTGCCGTTTTCCGTTGCGGGCCAAGATTGTTGTCGGATGACGCCACTGTCGCACGCAAAGGCCCACCGGGCCAAGCGGGCCTGAAAAATGTCGAGGGCAAGGCGCAGCGACGAAGACAGTACGCCAGTACGGCGAGGAGCTGCAACGCCGCCATCGGCATTTTCTCAGGCCCGCGTCTGCGGCCCGCCGTTATGGCATCACTGGCGGTGTCGGGTTACGCCCTGCCGGCTAACCCGACCTACCCGACCTACCGACCTACCTACTCTCCCAGCAGCTCCGCCACCACTTCCATCCCCTGCACGCGCTCGGCCACCACCTTGACGATGACGATAATGGGCACGCCGAGCAGCAAGCCCCATACACCCCACAGCCAGCCCCAGAACAGCAGACTGACAAACACCGCCGTCGGGTTCATGCGCGCGATGCGCCCGGTCATCCAGGTGGTGACAAAGGTGCCGACCAGGGTGGCGATGCCCAGCGAGGTGGCCATCACCAGCAGCACCATTTCCAGCGATTCGAACTGCAGAAACGCCACCAGGCCGGTGGCAATCGTGATCAGCAAGGGGCCGAAATACGGAATAATGTGCAGCAAGCCGGCCATGATGGCCC
The DNA here is from genome assembly GCF_001677885.1 of Janthinobacterium psychrotolerans. Lineage (GTDB taxonomy): Bacteria > Pseudomonadota > Gammaproteobacteria > Burkholderiales > Burkholderiaceae_D > Janthinobacterium > Janthinobacterium psychrotolerans. Next base: position 109,489 of record NZ_LOCQ01000049.1, read on the forward strand.
AGGCGCCCGCGTTTTCCAGGCCGATCAGGTGCAGCACGACCCACATCAGCAGCGCCAGCAATACATTGGTGACGAGCAGCATGAACATATAGTTCTGGATCGAGGTATTGATGTCTTCCAGGATATGCACAGTGACTTTTTTCCGGCTCAGCGACGGCCCGGTCAGCTTGACCAGCTTGCGCTTGAACGTGTCGCCCGACAGCAACAGGAAGAACACCAGGAAGATCACCATGGTAGCCTGGCTGACAAAGCCCATCAGGCCCAGCGAGCCGGCCCAGACCCAGTCCATGATCTTGAAATTCGGGCCTTCGGCGGCGGCGGCGCGGCGCACGTTGCGGCGCGCTTCGGCGCCGGCGGCCACCTGCTCGATTTCATTGGCCACGGCCTGCATCTTTTGAAACGTGCTTTCCTTGCCGCCCGTATTGGCGGCGATCAGCCGCGCCAGCTTGTGCGTGGCGGCCGGCAGTTCTTCGACGATGGATTCGAATTCGCCCTGCACGCGCTCGATGACGACGATCGAGCCAAACAGGATCAGGGCCGTGACGACGGTGGCGCCGATGGCGCGCGGCAAGCGGATCTTTTCCAGCCAGGCGACCAGCGGATTGAGGGTATAGGCAATGAAGATGCCGAAGATAACGGGAATCAGGAACTTCTGCGCCCACTGCAGCGCGTAGACAAAACTCACAGTGGCGATGATGCCGAGCGCCAGGCCGCGCGCATTGACATGCAGCGGCAGGCGCAAGGCCGGGTCGGGATGCTCCACGGAAGGGAGGGCGGCAGGCTCTGTCGGACCGGCTTCAACCGACTTGGAATGGATATCGGCTGGGTGGTTCATGAGACTCCCGCTGCGTTCTGTGGAGGGCCAGGGTGCCTGCCGTCATGGCAGGCGCTCTGGCGGGGCTGGCAATTACTTGATGCGGATATCGTTTTTGACCGATTTCACGCCTTTGACGCCGCGGGCGATTTCGCCGGCTTTGGCGGCATCACCTGGCTGGGCAACGAAGCCGCTCAGCTGGACCACGCCCTTGAAGGTTTCCACGTTGATTTCGGTGGCTTTCAGGGTAGGCTCGTTGATGATGCTGGCCTTGACCTTGGTGGTGACCAGTGCGTCGTCCACGTATTCGCCCGTGCCTTCTTTGGTCGGGGTCGAAGCGCAGCCAGCAACGGCGAACAGGGAAGCGACGAACAGGCCAGTAGCGATAGATTTGGTGAATTTCATGGTATTTTCCTTTTTAGGAGTGGTCAATCAGGGTGCTCGAAATGAGCTTTTTATCACAGTCCGGATTCAGTAACCGAACTGGGTCTTTGCAGCCTTTACACATTCATCTTTGGCTGCGCCGGCCAAGGCGTCGCACTTTTCAGTGGCGACCTTGTACTCGGCTTTTCTTTTGTCTTCACGTGCATCGCTGCGCGCTTCGATAACCTTCTTGTCCGCCTTGGCATCGGCCAGGGCCGCCACCTTGGTCGACTTGGCCAGCTTGACGCAGACATCCTTGTCGTTGCCGGTCAGCGCGTCGCAGCGCTTGAGGTCGACGTCATAGTTGGCATCGGCGATCTTGATGCGCGCCTTGGTGTAGGCACGCAAGGTATTGGTGTACTGGGCCTGTGCCACCGCTTCATCGTAGGCACGCACGGCCTTCGCTTCGGCGATGCAGACATCTTTCGGGTTGCCGGTGATTTTTTCGCACTCGGCATGGGCCGCCTTGTAATTGACACCGGCCTGGTCGTTGGCCGTTTTGTAAGCGGCCTTCGCTTCCGGCGTGGCGGCCATGGCGGCGCTGCCCAAAGTGGCGCAGGCAATGCCGACGAGGACTGCGGCGAAAGTCTTGCGGATATTTTTGTTATTCATGTGTTGCTCCCTGGTAGATGATCTTTTGCCGATCTGTGTGGCATGACTACCGTTTTACGGGGATCGGCCACAGTCTTCTGTACGCTGCCGTACACAAGCTGGCGAATTTCGCCACACGATGCAAAGATGGGCCGGATAACAACAAAAAAACCTGTGCGCCACATTTGAATATGGAAATCAGGCAACAAATAAGTACGTGCGGCAGCGTACAGACCGACATGATTGCGCTGCCTAAGATGGCGCCATGCACTTTCACAACGTCAGGAGAATAAAATGAAAACCAACGCCACCTTGGCTGCACTGATGCTTGCCGCGACCGCCGTCCTCAGCGGTTGCGCCAATACTTCCCCATCGCAAAACTACAATGGTTCCCAGCCTGAGTCGGCCACCTACGGCACCATCGATTCGATCCAGGCGGTCCAGGGCCGCGGCCAGACCAGCGGCGCGGGCGCCGTGGTCGGCGGCATCGCCGGCGCCCTGCTGGGCAGCAATATCGGTTCGGGCAGCGGCCGCACCGCCGCCACTGTCGCCGGCGCCGTTGCCGGTGGCGTGGTCGGCAACCAGGTCGAAGGCCGCCAGCAACAGGCGCAGAGCTACCAGATCAATGTGCGCCTGGACAATGGCCAGTACCGCAATGTGGTGCAGGACAGCATCTATGACCTGAACCCGGGCAACCGCGTACGTGTCATCGATGGCCGCGTCTACCGTTATTAATCACTGCTGATCATCGCGGGACGGCCCTGGCGGGCCGCCCGCAACTACAACTAAAAATACAGGGAGCTACCATGGGTACCATTATTCTGGTCATTTTGATTCTGGCACTGATCGGCGTGCTGCCGACCTGGCCGCACAGCCGCAGCTGGGGCTACGGTCCCAGCGGCGTGGCTGGCCTGATCGTCGTGATCCTGATCCTGCTGCTACTGACAGGCCGGCTATAACAAAAGGCGCTGCGGCGCCTTTTGCATATGAAAGGAAATAACATGAAGAAGCGATTTGCAGTCACCGCATCCTCCGTGCTGCTGTCCTGCCTGGCAGCCATGGCTCATGCGCAGAGCACCACGCCGCAAGCAGGCGACCCGGCCCGCTGGTACCAGGCCGACACTACGCCGCAAGCGCAGTTGCGCACCTTGCACAAGGAAATCGCGGCCGCGCTCGGTGAAGCGAAAAAAGCCTGCCGCCAGGAACCGCCCGCTGATCGCAGCGCCTGCCTGAAAACGGCGCAGGAAACCTACCGCCAGGACATGGCCAATGCCCAGGCCCTGCGCGATGCGGCCCATCCGAAGTAAGTTTCAGACCGTGCTGCGCTCATACGGGGGCAGCTCATGCACCACCAGCGGCGTGTCTTCCGTGACAAACGCCAGCCAGCCGGCCGCCTTGACGGCCCGCAGGCCATCCTGGTAGCCCTGCTCCCAGCGCCACTCGATCGACCCTTTTGAAAAATTGATGTCCTTGGCCGCCATGTGCCAGTCGCGCCCCGCATACGGCAGGCGCACGATATGCATGGTGCTGTCGCAGCCCAGCGCGATCAGCTCTTCGGTCTGCTGGCGGTTCTGGGCCGTGTCGGGTAGCCTCGCGTACAGCTCGCGCAGCTTGTGCTGCAAGGTGTGCGTGTTGACGTAGTCTTCGATATGGCGCTTCGAGCGCGAGGCGAACGTCACGTCTTTTTGCCGGGTCTGCACTTCGTCCAGCGTGGTCGGCTCCGGCCCTTCCGAACTCCACAAGTCGACCATGAAGACCAGCGTGTCGACATGCGGCGTGTCGTCAAGCACGGTTTCGAGCGGCGTGTTCGAATACAGGCCGCCGTCCCAGTACAGATCGCCATCGACGCGCACGCCGGGAAAGCCGGGCGGCAAGGCGCCGCTGGCACGGATATGGTCGGCGTTCAGGCGCTGGTGCTGGCTGTCGAAACTGTGCAGGCTGCCGCATTTGACGCGCAGCGCATTGACCGACAGCCGCATGCCGCCGGGCTGGTTCAGGTAATCGAAATCGACCAGTTCTTCCAGGGTGGTGGCCAGCTCGCTGGTGTCATAGTAGCTCGCCTCTTCGGGCGGCACGGCCAGGCCGGCCGGAAACAGGCTGAACAGGCGTGGTTTGAAAAAACCGGGCACGCCGCGCAGTACCGTGTCGAGCGTGGCCAGCCAGATATTCGAGCGGCGCTGGGCGTCACCGACGCGCGTCATGTCGATGCTGTCGCGGTGCGAGATGCGCTGCCAGAACTCCTTCAGGCGCACCAGCCGGTCTTCATGCTTGTTGCCGGCCAGGATGGCCGCGTTGATGGCGCCGATCGAGGTGCCCACCACCCAGTCCGGCGCCAGCGCATGTTCGTGCAGCGCCTGGTAGACACCGGCCTGGTAGGCGCCCAGCGCGCCGCCGCCCTGCAGCACCAGCACGATGCGCATGCGCGCGGGATTCAAGGGATTGATCATGGTCGTCAAGATAGCTCCGGGCTCTGGCGTGCAAGGTTGCACCGTCATTCATTGTAAGGGATCGCGCGCAGGGGCGCAGCGAAGCACGCGGCCAAAAAAAACGCCGTCAATGACGGCGTTGCGGACAGTATTGATGGCTCAGTGCTTGCGGCGCAGCCAGGCTGCGGCGACGGCGGCAATGGCCACCAGCCCCAGCGCCGGCTTGACCAGCTTCTTGCGGCCGATGAACGACAGCGCCGTCATCGCATACGGCATCAGGCTTTGCAGGCGAAAGCCGCCTGGCGCCAGCAGGGATTCGACGCGATGGCCGGCAAAGCCGGTCACCGTGTGCATCACGCCCTGCAGTACGGTTTCCGGGCGCAGCGCATGGCTCAGATTGGCGCGGGCATGCACGATGCTTACGCGGTACAGTTCGCCTTCGGCGATCAGTTGCCGCTTGCGCGCCGCTTGCAGCGCGATTTTGTCGTGTTCCGACATGGGTATTCCTCCTTGGGCAGCATGGCAGAGGCAAGGCCCGCAGGGAAGCGATTCCGTGCGGGCCTTGCCAGCTGGTACTAGATCAGCATGTCGCGGTCGGCTTTCAATTCAGCCATGGTGGCTGGCAGTGAAAGCTTACCTTGACGCAGCATTGATCGCGCATACAGGACGAGACCGACCGCCAGCAGCGCGAACACCGCCGTCATGATCAGCAGTATCTTCCAGCCCAGGCTATCCCAGGCCAGGAAGACCACCAGCACGCTGCCATACGCGATGGCAAACAGGCCTGCCACCATCGCCAGGGCGAAAATGACGACAAGTTGCAGCAGATGCGTGCGCACTTCCGACAATTCGATGCTTGCCAGTTCCAGCCGCGACAACAGCAGTCCGACCGCGTTTCTGGCCAGGCCGGCGATCGAGGCGATCAATCCCGGCCCCTGGTGAGACGAAGCAGACTTGTCCATATCGCTCCCGAGTGATTACTTGCGGCCCAGGATAAAGCCAGCCAGTACGCCGACGCCAGCGGCGAGGGCCACCGTGCGCCATGGGTTTTCTTTGACATAGCCATCGGCCTGGGAGGCGATTTCCTTGGCCGACACGATGGCGGCCGCTTGCGCCTCATGCGCCTTGACCAGGGCGGCGTCCAGGGTTTTCATGCCCTTGACGCGCACTTCGTCGGCTTTTTCGCCGGTCAGGGCGGCAGCGGCGCTGAACAGGGCCTGGGCATCTTTCACCAGGGTTTTGACATCGTTATTGACGGTGGTGATATTGTTTTCCAACATGGTTAAACTCCTCAGCTGTGGATGAATGTAATTTCTTGTGACAACGTGACGATGAACGCTTATTCCATCAGATCGCGCATGTCATCGGCGTGCTCTTCTTCGACGGCCATGATCTTGATCAACAAGTGACGCGTGGTCGGATCCGTTTCGCCGATCTTGACGATCATCTGGCGGTACGATTCGATCGCCACGCGCTCGGCGATCAGATTGGCCTTGACCATGCTTTGCACGTCGTCGGAGTCATCATACTCGGCATGGCTGCGCTCAAGCAATGTTGCCGGATTAAAATCTGGCTTGCCGTTCAATTGAACGATGCGTTCGGCCAGCCAGTCGGCGTGTTCCTGTTCCTGCTCGGCATGTTCGAGGAACTCGGCCTTGATGGTGCCGTTATCACGTCCGCTCACCGTGTAGTAATGGCGCTTGTAGCGCGCAATGCACACCAGCTCGGTAGCCAGGGCGCCATTCAACATGGTGATTACTTCCTGGCGATTGGCCTGGTAGCCTTCGGTGACGGCGCCGTCGTCAAGATTCCTGGCGGCGGCGCGGATGGCGGCCGTATCGATTCCCGAAGGAGTGGCAACTGAAGTATCGGACATAATTTTCCTCTCAATTCTAGCGTGGGTATCCGCCAGCCAAACAGGGCCGGCGCTGCCTTGGTACTGCCGCAGCAAAGGCGCTTGCCCCCGCTGCGCTTGACACCAATCAGTTCAAATTAACGACGGGCGGGAATAGCCGTGTTGTCTTCCGACAGCACGATTTCCACGCGGCGATTGAGCTGGCGGTTGCCGGCGTTATCGTTGCCCGCCGCAGGGTAAGCTTCGCCATAGCCGCGCGTGGCGATGCGGTCACGGGCGATGCCCTGTTCCAGCAAAGCATTACGCACCGATTCGGCGCGGCGCTGCGACAATTCCAGGTTATGCGCCGAGCTGCCGGTGCTGTCCGTGAAACCCTCGATCAGCACGGTGCGCTGCGGATTGTTTTTCAGCACGTCGGCCAGCTTGCGCGCCGTGTTCATGCCATCGGCCGTCAGGTTGGCCTTGTCGGTGCCGAACAGCACGTCGCCCAAGGTGATGATCATGCCGCGTTCGGTTTTCTTGGCGGCCAGGTCGGCCAGCTGCACTTCCAGCGCGGCGGCGCGCGCCTGGGCGTCGCGGGTCGCCATTTCAGCGCTTTGGGCTTGCGCCTTGGCCGCTTCGGCAGCCGCTTGCGCAGCCTGGGCGCGGGCGGTGGCCTGGTCAGCCTGCTGGGTGCGCGCTTCCAGGCGCAGTTCGTCGCGCTGCTTGCCGGCATTGGCCACATCGGCTTCAGCAGCTTTCTGTTTGGCTACTTCTTGTGCGGTGGCGATTTTTTGCTTGGCCAGATAGGCCAGCTTGTCGACCTGTTCCTTGTCTTCCTGGCGCGTGGCGGCGGCGTTTGCCGCTTCCAGCGCGGCGCTGGCGTCACGCCATTCGCGTGCGGCATAGGTCGATACCATCGGGTTCGACTGGGCGGCCATGTAGTCGCCGCGCGTCTGGTCGAGCAGGCTGGTGGTGGTCGGTGCGGAGCTGCAAGCGGCAACCAGGGCAGCCATGGCCAGCAGGCCGGGAATGGTGGTGTAGTGAGCTTTTTTCATGATGTGTGGTTCCTGTTGTTATTGTTGGGGAGCTTGCATGTTGGCGCGGTTGAGTTCTTCGCGCATGACGCGGATGTTCTCGTTGATTTCGTCGGCGGCGGTGGTGGCCTTGGTCGAGTTGGCCTTGCTTTGCGCCAGTTTGGCGTCCGCCTGCGCCTGGTCGGCAAGTTCGCGCGCCAGCTTGTAGTCGCGGTCTTTCAGGGCCTGGTTGGCGCGCATCATTTTTTCGCGGGCCGAACGCATTTCATCGGGCGCCAGTTCGGCGGCGCCGGCGCTGGCCGCATTGTCCAGTGCGGCGCGCGACACGGCCACATCGGCCGTGGCCGGGGTTTTCTGGCTGGCGCAGCCGGTCATCAGCACGGCGGCGGTGGCGCAGGCGGCCAGTGCGGTCAGGGGGAATTTGAAAAGATCTCGGTTTGTCATTTTTTTTCTCCTGGAGAACATAGTGGATAACGGGGGTTTGCATCAAAACTGGTCTTACCGCGCCGCACTGGATGCATGAAGCGGCGCCTGATGTATGACGTTATAGCCCCTGGTACGGGCACTATCAGTTCGGTGCCGCACATAGCGTAAGAAAGCGACAATAGTCACGGCGGCAACGTGCGCCAGCGTACAAAGGGGCGTGCGCGCGCCCTGTTTCCTGTAGCATCGGGCATACTGCCGCGCCCCGCGCCACCGCCGCGTTCCATCAGAAAGAATTGATCCATGCCTCACCTGCCGCTCCCCAAGTCGCGCCGCGCCAAGATCGCGCTGTCCAGCGCCGGCCTGCTCGTTGTCGTGCCCGCCGTCGCCCTCGTCGTGCTGATGAATGCCGACTGGAACCGCGCCAAGCCCTGGCTCAGCGCCCGCACCAGCGAAGCGCTGGGCCGGCCCCTCGTGATCGATGGCGACCTGTCGCTGACCTGGCGGCAGCCGGCGGTAACGGGCCAGCGCGGCTGGCGCGACTACCTGCCCTGGCCGCATCTGCAGGCGCAAAGTGTGCGCATGGGCAATCCCGCCGGCATCACGGCCGAGCCGGGCCATCCCGATTCGGCCCGTGTCAGCCAGCTGGCCTTCTCGCTCAATCCGCTGGCCTTGCTCAACAAGAAAATCGTGATCCCGGAACTGCGCTTCGACAGCCCGGCGGTGCGCCTGCTGCGCGGCAAGGACGGCAACAACAACTGGACGTTTGAAAAACAGAATCCGGACTCGGCATGGCAGTTCGAGCTGCAAAGCGTGGTCTTCAGCAAGGGCACGGTGTACCTGACCGACGGCGTGACCAATTCAAGCATGAAGGCCGAGGTCGACACCATCGTCGACCCACGCTACGGCATCGCCTGGACCGTGGCCGGCACCTATCGCGGCGCGCCCGTGAAAGGCAGCGGCAAGGCCGGTGGCGTGCTGTCGCTGCGGCAGCAGGGCACGCCGTTTCCGCTGCAGGCCGAAATGCACTCGGGTGGCACCAGCCTGGCCATCGTCGGCACCTTGACGCGCCCGACCCGGCTGGCCGCGCTCGACGTGCTGCTGAAAATAGCCGGGCCCAGCATGGCGCAGCTGTATCCGCTGACGGGCGTGCTGCTGCCGGAAACGCCGCCCTTCAGCGCGCAAGGACGGCTGACCGGCGTGATCAAGCGTGGCGGCGGCGACTGGGTGTATGACAAGTTCAGCGGCAAGGTGGGATCGAGCGATGTCGAAGGCAAGATGACGTACTCGGAACGCAAACCGCGCAATTTCCTGACCGGCAACGTCCATTCGCGCCTGCTGCAGTTCAGCGATCTGGGTCCGCTGGTGGGCGCGGACAACCGCGCCAGCAAGGCGCAGCGCGGCGCGCGCCACCTGCAGCCAGCCGGCCGCGTATTGCCGGTAGAAACATTCAGGACCGAACGCTGGACCAGCCTGGACGCCGACGTGCGCTACACGGCCGACAAGATCACGCGCGACGCCGACTTGCCGATCAGCCAGGTCGACACCCACATCGTGCTGAAAGACAGCGTGCTGTCGCTCAATCCGCTCAACTTCAATATCGCCGGCGGCACCCTGGTCTCGCAGATCAGGATGGACGGCAGCGGCAAAACGGTGACCGGCGGCATCGCGGCCGAACTGAAGGCGAGCGCGCGCCGCATGCAGATCAAGCAGCTGTTTCCGAAGCTGGCGCCGCTGCAGGCCAGCGTCGGCCAGATCAATGGCGACGCCGCCCTGACGGCGACCGGCAACTCGGTGGCCAGCTTGCTGGGCAACTCGAATGGCGAGGTCAAGGCCCTGATCAATGGCGGCAGCGTCAGCAAACTGCTGCTCGAGGAAATGGGGCTCAATATCGGCAGCGTGGTGCTGGCGAAACTGGCCGGCGACAAGCAGGTCAGACTGAACTGCATGGCGGCCGATTTCGGCGTCACCCATGGCCTGATGCAGACGCGCCAGTTTATTGTCGACACGCAAGACGCCACCTTGCATGTCAACGGCACCGTCAACCTGGAAAACGAGCAGCTGGACCTGACCCTGAAACCGGACAGCAAGGGCGTGCGCATCTTTTCGCTGCGCTCGCCCCTGTATGTCAAAGGCACCTTCAGCGACCCCGACGTCAGCGTCGACAAGGGCGTGCTGGCCTTGCGCGCCGGTGGCGCGCTGGCGCTGGCGGCGGTGGCGCCGTTTGCCGCCCTGCTGCCGCTGGTCAATGCGGGACCTGGCGAACAGAGCGAATGCGCCGCCTTGCTGAGCCAGGCCGGCAGCAAACCGGTGGCGCCGCCGCCGGGCCAGCAGCGCGCACGCCAGGGCGCCAGGCCGAAGACCGGCGAACGGGCTATCCCGCGCTGAGCGTGCCTGGATGCCGCCTTTACATTTGTTACACGCCTATGTGCGTTGGCGAACAGATCTTATCGGCATGAAATTCTATTCTGTCACTGTGCTTGAACTGGCGTACCTTACTACCGGCCTCCAACCTGCCGGCGCCACGGGACCGAATCTAAAGGAGAACTACCATGCAAACGATTAAAAAACTCGCCGCTACCACTTCCATCGCCGCCCTGGTGCTGAGCCTGACCGCTTGCGCCAATATGTCGGGCCAGGATAAAAACACCGCCGTTGGCGCAGGTATCGGCGCCGTTGCCGGCTCCGTGCTGACCGGCGGCAGCGCTGTTGGCGCAGTTGGCGGCGCAGCCGTCGGCGGCGTGATCGGCAACCAGGTCAAGCCGAAGTAATTGTTGGCCATAAAAAGCGGGGCGGCTATCGTGATAGCCGCCCCGCTTTTTTACGTCCCGCGTCGCCACAGGAGTGTCCTGCAGATGCCATGCCTTACACGAAGACGTTGGCCATGCCGGCCGTGCCTGCATCCTTGACCAGCTCGTAGCAACGGCACGAGACCGCTTCCAGCCCTGCCGAATCGAGGATCTCGATATTGCCGCGGCTGTAGGTAATGAGCTTTTGCTGCTGCAGCGCGCTGGCCGCCTTGGTAACGCCGACGCGCCGCACGCCCAGCGTGTGGGCAAGGAATTCATGCGTCAGGTGAAATTTTTCGGACTGCAGGCGGTCGCGCGTGATCAACAGCGAGCGGGCCAGCCGCGCTTCGAGCACATGGAATCGGCTGCACACGGCAATCTGGATCGCCTGCGCCAGCAAGGTGTCGGTGTAGCGGTACAGCAGGCGCTGCAAGGATTCGAGCTGGGCAAATTCGGCGCAGAAGTCGGCGCGGGCAATACGGCTGGCGCTGCCGGACCGCTGGACCACGGCGCGCACCTGCGCCAGTTCATGGCCCAGCGCCACGGACGCGCCCAGCACGCCTTCGCGGCCGACCGAACCCACTTCGAGCGTCATGCGGCCTTCGGCCACGGCCAGCAGCGAGATCAGGCAGTCGCCCGGGAAATAAATATGATTGATCGGCTGGCCCGGTTCGTACAGCACGTCGCCGACGTCGACCGTGACGGTATCGAACAGCGCCGACAGATGCTTGAGGTCGGACTCCGGCAGGCTGGCCAGCAGGCGGTTGCCTGCAGCGGCAGCAGCCAATGCGGAGCGGCCTGCATCGCGGGGCAGGTTGATGGTAGCGGTCATTGATGGCATTGCCTTTTCCTTGGTGTCGTTACAACTCGACATAATTTTTACTTAGCCTACGGTGCCGCCTTGGCCCTGTATGTACGGTGACGCACGGAAGCGAATCACGTGGCGACGCACACTCGGCTTTCAAACCAACAACAAGATTCAGGCCAGGCCTTCCCGGAGCCAGCCATCCAGATACACTCAATTAAAACAGGAGCACTTCATGACCACTACCACCAAATCCTTGCATCCACTTATCCTGGCGGCCGCCGTCGCGGTCGTGCTGTTTTGCGGCGTCGGCACGGCGGCCCTGATGGGCTGGCTGCCCACTTCGGACAGCCGCGAAGCCCAGCCCCTGAGCAGCGCCGCCTCCAGCGAACAGCTGGCCAGCCTGCAAGCGATCGCGCCGCCGGCCGGCACACAGCCGCTGGCCGCCCTGCCCCAGCAACAGCCATTGGCCGTGCAGCCAGCGCCGGTACAGCGTCCGCAGCCGCAGCCCGAACCTGAGCAATACGCGGCCGCGCCTGCGCCCGCACCGAAGGTCTGCAACAACTGCGGCGTGATCGAATCGATCAATGAAGTCAACACGCGCGCTTCGGGCAGCGGCGTCGGTGCCGCTGGTGGCGCGGTGGTCGGCGGCTTGCTGGGCAACCAGGTGGGCGGCGGCCATGGCAAGCAGCTGGCCACCGTGCTGGGCGCCGTCGGCGGCGCCGTGGCCGGCAACCAGATCGAAGGCAGCGTGCGCGCCACGCGCAGCTATAACATCGTCGTGCGCCTGGACAACGGCAAGACGCGCACCGTGCATCAAAGCGCCGCGCCGAACTGGCGCCAGGGCGACCGCGTACGCGTAGTCAACGGCGGCCTGCGCGCAGGCTAAGACCATCAGCTCTCGTTGCTGATTGAACACACGCCCGGCCAGTCCGGGCGTTTTCTTTTTGATCATGTTCGTTCGCGCACAGATGAGACTGTTGCAACAGGAGATGATGCACTCAGGAAATTTAAAAAGTGACTCATACAAGGAGGCGGACGTGGACAATAACAAGGCTGGCAACAAGATATGGCTGAGCTTTATCGGCGGCGGCATGCTGGCGACGCTACTGGGCTTCTGCGCGCTGGACCTCGCTCCCGGCGGCGCGGCCGCCCCCGTATTCGGCGTGATGCTGCTGCTGACCGGCGGCATGCTCAGCTGCCTGGCCGGCGCCGTCGGCATGGCAGGCATGCTGGCCTGGCTGCCAGGCATGGCGGAAGCGGAACATGCCAATGTGCAAGGAAGTGCAAATAAGTAGGCGTTGTGTACGACACCGTACAGATAGTTTTGGCAGCAAAGTAGACAATGCGTCATGGCATCAGCGTTTTGCAGGGAGTGTCACTCCGGCAGCAACGCAAATGGCAAATAAACCGATGGCGGTACAGGTACACCACCTCGCTGTCATCCACACATTACTCACGGAGGACACATCATGCTCTATACAATCGCAGTAGTACTCATCATTCTCTGGCTGCTGGGCCTGGTTACTTCCTACACCATTGGCGGCTTCATCCACATTCTGCTGGTCGTGGCAGTGATCATGATCCTGTTGCGTCTGATTAGCGGGCGCGGCCTATAGAGGCTGCGGCCGGCTGGTCTTGATGCTGGCGGCGGCGCACGTGCAAACGGGCGCCGTCTTTGCATCTGCGCAGGCACTGGCAAGACCGGCTTTTTTACAGTAACGTGTGCGGGTAATCCCCCGGGTATGTCCATAACAACATCAAGCAACACAAGGAGAAACTCCATGAATCCATTCAAAACCGGCCCTGGCGCCAAGTCCGTGATCGCCATGCTGGCCCTGACGGTCGCCGTTTCCGGCTGTGCCGACATGTCATCCACGCAACGCGGCACCGCCACTGGCGCCGGCATCGGCGCCGGCCTGGGCGCTCTGATCGGCGGCACCACCGGTGGCGGCAGCAGCGGCCGTACGGCTGGCGGCGCCCTGCTGGGCGCGGCTGCAGGCGCCGTAGTCGGCAATATCTGGTCGAACCGCATGGAAAACCAGAAACGCACGATGGAACAAGCCACCCAGGGCACCGGCGTGCAAGTGACGCAGACGGCGGACAACCGCCTGAAAATGGAAATTCCAAGCGACATCTCGTTCGACACCAACCGCGCCGATATCAAGGGCAACTTCCGCCCCATCCTCGACCGCTTTGCCGCCACCCTGAACGAGAACCCGAGCACTACCGTGAGCATCATCGGCCACACGGACAGCACCGGCAGCGCCTCGATCAACGAGCCGCTGTCGGTCGAACGCGCCGCCCACACGCGTGACTACCTGGCCATGCGCGGCGTCTCGCCGACCCGCATCGTGGTCGAAGGCCGCGGCGCACGTGAGCCGATCGCATCGAACGCCGACAACAGCGGCCGCGCCCGCAATCGTCGCGTGGAAATTTATGTGGCTGAACTGGCGCCACGTTAATTTCCCGCAGCACCAATAAAAACAGCCGGACCATCCACATGGCCCGGCTGTTTTTTTACGTGCAACGGTTTATTTCGCGGTCGCCGCCTTCGCGCCGGACTCTTTCGCCACCTTGGCAAAATCGCCCGCCGTCACCACCGACACCGCTTCCGGCTTCAGGTAGTCGCGCAGCGCCTGGTTCACCTGCGCCACGGTGAGCGACGCCACTTTCGCTTCCAGGTTCTTGTCGTAGGCCATGGTACGCCCGTCCGACAGATAGCTGGCCAGTTCGCGCGCCAGCGGACCGTCCTGGGTGCGGCCGACTTCCTGCGATTGCAGCCAGCCTTTTTTCGCTTCCGCCAGCTCCGCTTCCGTAAAACCGTCGGCCAGCACCTTGGTGATTTCCTCGCGCAGCGCCGCTGCCACCTTGACGGCGTTTTGCGGTGCGCTGATGGCGTAGGCCATCCAGTAGCCGGCTGGCTCATGCACCGGCACGCTCAGCTGCGAACCGACACCGTACGACAGGCCCTCCTTCTGGCGGATGCGGTCGGCCAGGCGGCTGCGCAGCGCGCCACCACCGAACATGTGATTGGCGATCACCAGCGCAGGATAAGCGGCGGCGTCATCTTTCAACGGCACCGGCGCGACGGCGAACAGCACGCTGTTGGCCTTGTCCGGCGTTTCCAGGCTGATCTTTTCGCCACTGACGGGCTTGACGGCATCGGCAATGCGCACATACGGCTGCGCCGCTTTCCAGTTGCCGTACAGCTTGGCCAACTGCGCTTGCAAGGCCGGCGCGTCGAAGTCGCCGACGGCGGCCACGGTGGCGCTGGAGGCGCCATAGTAGCCGGCATGGAAGGCCCTCACATCGGCCACGCTGACGCTTTTCAAGGCGGCCAGTTCAAGCGGCAGCGGATCGACATGGCGGACGTGGCCGGCTGGCGTGGCGTCGATCAGGCGGCGCAAGGCATTCACGGCCAGCGGCTGCGGCTCGGGCATCTCCTGCTCGGCACGGCCGACGCGCTCGCGCTGCAGTTCCATGAATTCGGTTTCCGAGAGGGCCGGTTTTTGCAGCACTTGCGCCAGCAGGTCCATCGCGGCCGGCAGGTTTTCGCGCTTGCCCATCAGGAATGCCGTCACGCCTTCGGCGTTGCCACTGACATTGAACTGCATGCCCAGCTGGTCGAACTTGTCCTTCACTTCCTGGCGCGTCAGCTTGTCGGTGCCGCGCAACAGCAGATTGGCCGTGTAGCCGCCCACGGCCGACTTGCCGGCCAGGCTGTCGGCACTGCCCAGCTTCAATTTCAGCGCCACACTGACCGTGCCACCCTTGGTTTTTTTCGGCAGCAAGGCGCCCTTCATGCCATTGGGCAAAGTAAAGCGCTGCGTGCGCGCTTCGATATTGTCGGGGCTCGGATCGAACACCTCGCCTTGCGCCACCACCGCGCGGCCGGTATAGCCGGCCAGCTGCGGCGCCACGTCGGCATACGCCGGCACTGTGGTGCGGTCGGGCGTGTCGGTGGGAATGAAGCGGCCTACGGTGCGGTTCGAGCTCTTCAGGTATTTTTCAGCGGCCGCCTGCACTTGCGCCGTGGTGACCTTGTCGAGCTGGTCGCGCTGCAGGAAGAACAGGCGCCAGTCGCCCGCGGCCAGCGATTCGGTCAGCGCGATGGTCAGCCGGGCCGTGTCCGACGAGGCCAGTTCGATCTGCTTGGCCAGGTTCTGCTTGGCGCGCGCCACTTCGGCGTCCGTCAGTGGCTGCGATTTGAGGCCTTCGAGCACATTGAGCATGGCCGCCTGCGCCGCATCCAGGTCGCCGTCCTTCGGTACTACGGCACCGAACAGGTTGTAGCCGGGCTCCAGGGTGCTGAAGGAATTGTTGATGATCTTGCTGGCCAGCCTGGTTTCCACCAGGGCCTTGTGCAGGCGGCCCGCCGGCGCGCTGCCCAGTACCTCGCCCAGCACGTCGGTGGCGACCGACTCCGGATTGCCGGCCGGCGCCACGTGGTAGCCCACGCCCACCAGTTGCGTGCCACCGCTGCGGCGCACCGTCACCGAGCGCTCGCCATCCTGCACCGGCTCGGCCGTGTAGGTCGGTTCGATCACGCGCGCCGGTTTCGGAATCTTGCCGAACAGCTCGTTGATCTGTTTCAGGACCCTGGCTTCATCGAAGCGGCCGGCCACCATCAGCACGGCGTTATCGGGCTGGTAGTACTTGTGATAAAAAGCACGCAGGCGCGCAATATTGACCTGCTCGATATCGGAACGCGCACCGATGGTCGATTTGCCGTAGTTGTGCCAGTCAAAGGCGACCGCCTGGATGCGCTCGCTGGTCACGCGCAGCGGATTGCTCTCGCCCATCTCGAACTCGTTGCGCACCACCGTCATTTCACCCTTGCCGGTCGTCGGATTCCACAGGTCGTTCTGGTCGATGGCGGCGTTGACCATGCGGTCCGCTTCCAGCGCCAGCATCTGGCGCAGGTTGTCGTCGTTGGCCGGGAAGGTCGCGTAGTAATTGGTGCGGTCGAACCAGGTGGTGCCGTTGAACTGGGCGCCGGTCGAGTTGAGGATCTCAACCGGGGTCTTGCTGCCTTTCTTGATGCCGAAGTGGGCGCTGGGCTTGAACAGCAGGTGTTCCAGCAAGTGGGCCATGCCGGTCTCGCCATAGTTCTCATGGCGCGAGCCGACCAGGTAGACGATATTGGTGGTCAGGGTGGGTTTGCTGGCATCAGGAAACAGCAGCACGCGCAAGCCGTTGGCCAGCTTGTATTCGGTAATGCCTTCGACCGACGTGACCTTGACGGTGGCCGCCGACGCACCGGCTTTCTGGGTTTTCGCGGCGGGCACGGGCGTGGCGGCCAGCACGAAGGATGGCGACAAAATGCCGGCGGCAAGCAAGAGAGCGGTTATTGGTTTCAAAGCGTGGTCCTGGTAACACTGCGTTATAAGAAATTGTTACTAAAACGCAATTTACGACAAACTTATCAATTCCGCAAGCCACTGGTCACGGACCGGTCATCATCGCGTGCTATACTTGATCGCTCCAGAACTATCTGCCTGTATATGAGACGAGCTCTCGTCCTGCTCTGCCTTTTTGTTTTCATCGCTTTGCCCCAGGCGTTTGCCAGCATGGCGTACGCCAGCCCTTCCCCATTCCAGCACGCGGCCAGCGCCGGTTGCCCTGACGCGCACGCACATGCCGATTCCGTCTCCGGCGCCGCCAGCGACAGCTGCGACGCCGAAGAATGCGACAACGACCCCATCACCCTGTATCCCGCATTTCGCCAGGCGGTTCCTTTTTGCGCCATCATCTGGCAGGCGGGACCCGGCGCACTTGCCGAAGCGGACGTGTGGCAGGCCATGCGCCCGCCACGCGTTCGCAGCTGAAGCATCGATCACCGTGATGCCCGGGGTTGTGCCGCCGGGCAAGCTTGAAACTTTTTGACTTTACAAGGTAAACCACAATGGAATGGTTATTTGACCCGACAATCTGGGTCGGCCTGCTGACGCTGGTCGTACTGGAAATCGTGCTGGGTATCGACAACCTGATTTTTATCGCCATCCTGGCCGAAAAGCTGCCACCGCACCAGCGCGACAAGGCGCGCGTGCTGGGCCTGACCCTGGCCCTGGTCATGCGCCTGGGCCTGCTGTCGCTGATCTCCTGGCTGGTGACGCTGACCGCGCCGCTGTTTTCGGTCTGGCAATTTACTTTTTCGGGACGCGACCTGATCTTGCTGGTCGGCGGCCTGTTCCTGCTGTTCAAGGCCACCACCGAGCTGCATGAGCGCCTCGAAGGCGTGACGCACGCGGCCACCGGCTCCAAGGTCTACGCGGGCTTCGGCCTGGTGGTGGCGCAGATCGTCGTGCTCGACGCCGTGTTCTCGCTCGACGCGGTGATCACGGCGGTCGGCATGGTCGACGAACTGGGCGTGATGATGGCCGCTGTCATCATTTCCATCGGCGTGATGATGCTGGCCTCGAAATCGCTGACGCGTTTTGTCAATGCGCATCCGACCGTGGTGGTGCTGTGCCTGAGCTTTTTGCTGATGATCGGCCTGTCGCTGATCGCCGAAGGCCTGGGCTTCCATATCCCGAAAGGCTATCTGTACGCGGCCATCGGTTTCTCGGTGGTGATCGAGTTCTTCAACCAGCTGGCACGCCGCAATTTCCTGAAATTGCAATCGACCACGCCGCTGCGCGACCGCACCGCGCAAGCCGTGCTGAGCCTGTTGGGTGGCCGCAAGGGCCGCGAGGCGGTTCAAGAAGATGAAGTCCAGGAAACCCCTGACATCTCGGCGTTTGGCGTCGAAGAGCGCAATATGGTCAGCGGCGTGCTGACCCTGGGCGAACGCTCGATCCGCTCGGTGATGACGCCACGCGGCGACGTGTCGTGGGTCAATCTGAACGACAGCAGCGAGAAGATGTTGAAATTGCTGCGCGACACGCCGCACAGCATGATCCCGGTCTGTAACGACGATCTCGACAATGTGGTGGGCCTGGCGCGCAGCAAGGACCTGATCGAAGACCTGGTTTCGCACGGCAAGATCGATCCGGCCAATATGCGCGAAGCGATCGTGGTGCCGGAAGCGGCCGGCGTGCTCAAGGCGATGGAAACCCTGAAACGCTCGCGCGGCCAGCTGGTGCTGGTGGTCGACGAGTTCGGCACCGTGCAGGGCGTGCTCACGCCGATCGACATTCTCGAAGCGATCGCCGGCGAGTTTCCCGACGAGGACGAACAGCCCGATGTGGAAGTGCTGGGTCCGGGCCACTGGCGCATCGATGGCGCCACCGACCTGCATTATCTGGAGCAAGTGTTCGATACCGAAACCCTGGTCAGCGAAGACGGCGAATACAATTCGCTGGCCGGCTTTTTGCTGGCGCATTTCGAGAACATGCCGGCCGTCGGCGAAGTGCTGGAACTGAACGATTTGCGCTACGAAATCGTCGAAGCGGACGAGCGCCGCATCGCCTGCATCGACGTGCGCCGCATCGAGCCCGATCACAGTCTGTAATCACAGTTTGTAACAACCGGGCAAGCGTGCGCCGCCTGCCTTCGCGTATGCTGGGGTCTGCCTTTTCCGGAGACCCCGCCATGCATCGCACTCTTTCCCGCCTCACCGTTCTCGCCTGCGCGGCCCTGGTTTGCCAGGTTCCAGCACACGCCAAGGACGCCCCGCCCCCGATCAAGCCCGGCCTGTGGCAAATCGACAGCAAGATGGCCTCGCCCGACGTCGCCACCGACAGCGCCATGAACATGGTGCTGCAGCAGCTGGGCAATTTGCCGCCCGACCAGCGCAAGCAGCTCGAAGCGATGGCCGCCAGCCGCGGCATGGCCATGCCCACCGTCGGCGCCGATGGCGCGGTGCGCGTGACGGCCTGCGTGACACCCGAGATGGCGGCGCGCCAGCAGATTCCCACCGGCCAGCCGGGCGACTGCAGGTCAAACAATGTGGCCGTTCCCGGCGGCATGAACGTGTCGTTTACTTGCGAGTCTCCGAAGTCCAGCGGCACCGGCAAGGTGAGCTTCCAGGGCGACCAGGCATTTACCATGCAGTTGAATGCGACCACCAGCGCGCGCGGCACCCAAGAACAGGTCAATGTTTCCAGCAGCGGCAAGTGGCTGGGCGCGACTTGCCCGGCTTCCGCAACCTCGCCGGCGGCTCAGAAACCGTGACGGAAACCGAGGTTGAAGGCGGCGTCGCCACGGCCGCCGTCGCTGGCGTTGCCCACCGTATAGCGCGCGCCGTTCTTGTTGTGGATTTTCGCGTAGGACGCATAGAAGTCGCTGCGTTTTGACAGCGCATAGGTGACGCCCAGCGCGATCTGGCTGGCGTCGCGGTTGGACAGATCGCGGTCATCCTTGCGCACATACGAGGCGAGCACATTGAAGCCATGCACCGGCACCGACACGCCGAGCAGGGTGTCGCGGCTGTCCGACGACGACATCGACAGCGCCAGCGAGCTGTAGGCGTTGCTCGGGTCCCAGGGCGAGCTGCCATAGCCCTTGTTCATGCCGACCGCGGCAAACGCCGTGGCCAGGCCCAGGTCGAGGTTGGCCGCCACCAGGGTGTTGCGCGCCGACATGTCAATCGCCGGCACCGTGCCCGCCGCCTGGATGAAGTTGTTCTTGCGCTGGTGCGACACACTGACATTGACGGCGCCGGCCGAATAGCCGAGCGTGGCGCCATAGGCACGGTTCTGCGCGCGGCTGTAAGGCGATTCGCCAAAGCTGTAGATGGCGGCGGCGCTGACGCCGCGCAAGGCGGGCGAGGCGTATTTGACGGTGTTGTCGTAACGCTTCGCGCCATAACCGGCCAGGTTGCCGGCGCTGCCGGCCATGCCGCCCTTGAACGGGTCGGCCACATCGGCGAGCGCGGCGTATTGCAGGTTGTACTGGCGGCCCAGGGTCAGCGCGCCGAGCCGGCTGTCGAGACCCACATAGGCCTGGCGGCCGAACAGGCGGCCGTCCTCGGACTGGCCCGTATCGTTCTGCACACCGGCTTCCAGCGTGTAGACGGCGGCCACGTCATTGCCCAGCGCTTCGCGGCCCTGTACCCCCAGACGCGAGCCGGAGGCGACGCCGCCGGAGACCTTGTTAGCGCCGCAATTGAGCGCGCAACCGCGCTCGGCCACCACGCCAGCGTCGAGCACGCCATACACGGTGGCGCCGCTGCCGGTGGCATTGCCAGGCGCACTGCTGGTTTCGGCCTGCGCGCACAGCGCAAACGGGCCTATCCCTATTCCCATCACCACTAGCGCAAGGTACGAGGTCTTCATGATAACTATCTCGGTAATGTCAGGTAAAGTTGCCGGTACCGATCAGGACACGCGCAGTTGTGCCTGACCCACTATTACCTTATCCCCGTCTTTGCGCAAGCGATCTGTGCGATGTACAACAGAAAGCAAATGCTCGGCGTCGCCAACTGGCAACAAACCTCGCAATTGCTTTATATCAACGCTGATTGCAAAACAACAAACGTCTGTTTCTGTCCGGTTCGCCAGTCTTTGCGTTCGCTGCCGCACGTTGCATGATCTTGCGCAGAAGGTACACTACGGGTTTTACCGACAGCGGCCCGCCCGTTTTTCTGCATGCTAGCTATCCTCGAACGCATTGATCCCTACACCAGCAATATCGATTTGCTGGTCGAATTATTTAATTCATTGCGTCCCAAGCGCCCCCACGACAACGCCACCGCCATTGCCAATGTGCGCACCTTGCGCCAGTTGCTCAAGGGCAATCCGGCCCAGGCCCGCGCCCTGCACGAATACGTGCTGCGCGTGCTGGCCGCGCGCCGCCACGCCAGCCTCTACACCGATATCGGCGTACTGTCGAACAGCGGCTTTTTTACCGAATTGAAACGCCGCATCGCCTACCGCATGCTGCCGCCGGCCCTCGGCGACGAATACCTGAGCGACGCGCTCGACCAGGTGCTGTACCTGGAAACCGATCATCTGTGGATCAGCAATGTGCCGGCCATCGACTGGCTCGAACTGCTCGACGTGCTGACGGCCGAAGAAATCGAACTGGCTGTCGGCGACGGCAACATCATGCTGCCCGGCATACTCGACGCCATCCGCACCCTGTCCTACCGCGTCTGCGCCATGGGCCTGGAACCGGAACTGACACGCTTTCACAACGAAATCGAAGTGTTCCAGTCGCCGTTCATGGTGCAGAACACCGAAGTGAACGCCTACCTCGACGCCTACACCCAGCTGCTGCAAGGCAGCCTGGAGCACATCGAGGACGCGCGCCACCTGCTGGTGATGCTGGACCAGTGCGACGCCGTGATCGCCAAGATCCGCAAGAAGGCCTTGTACCAGGGCACCAGCATTCCGCTGACCTACTTACTGGTGGCGCTGGCGCAAAGCATCGACCGCCTGCGCAAGCTGCTGTTCCTGGTCGACACCAGCGGCGAGCTGCCCGGCTCGGTCAACGTCGATATCGCCGCCATCACTTTTGATGCCACGCCGGACCTGATCGATGCGCGCCCCGTCAGCCGCCGCCGCGCGGGCGCCGTGGCGCTGGCGCTGGAACTGATACGCGCACACAACCACAAGTACAAGGTCAGCGACCTGTTTACCGACAATATCAACTTGCTGGCGCGCAATGTGACGGAAAACGCCAGCCGTACCGGTGAGCACTACATTTCTGAAAACCGCCGCGAGATGGGCGCCATGTTCCTGTCGTCGGCCGGCGCCGGCGTCATCATCGGTTTCATGGCGCTGTTCAAGATATTGATGTCATATCTGCGCTCGGCGCCACTGGTCGAAGCCTTCATGTTCAGCATGAACTATTCGATCGGCTTCATGTTCATCCACTTGCTGCACTTTACGGTGGCCACCAAGCAGCCGGCCATGACGGCCTCGCGCATTGCGGCCGGCCTGCACAGCAAGGATGGCCGCAATATCGACCTCGACAGCATGGCCGAGCTGATCACCAAAGTATTCCGCACGCAAAACATGGCCGTGCTGGGCAATATGGCCACGGCGATTCCCACCGCCTGGCTGATCGCCCTGGGCTACCACGCCATCACCGGCCACCACCTGGTGTCGCCCGAGAAAGCCATGCATTTGCTGCACGATATCGATCCGATCGGCAGCCCGGCGATTTTCTACGCCATGATTGCCGGCGTCTGCCTGTTCGTGGCGGGATTGATTTCAGGCTACTATGACAACCAGGCGCTGTACACGCGCTGGGCCCAGCGCATCGCGCAGCTGCGCGGCCTGGGCCGGGTGATCGGCCAGGAACGGCTGCAGCGCTTGGGCTTGTACCTGGAAAATAATCTGGGCGGGCTGATGGGTAACTTCTATTTCGGTATCC
Source organism: Janthinobacterium psychrotolerans (assembly GCF_001677885.1). Lineage (GTDB taxonomy): Bacteria > Pseudomonadota > Gammaproteobacteria > Burkholderiales > Burkholderiaceae_D > Janthinobacterium > Janthinobacterium psychrotolerans. The sequence continues at coordinate 131,896 of NZ_LOCQ01000049.1, forward strand.
TGCTGGGCACCATCGGCACCCTCGGCTTCCTGCTGGGCTTGCCGATCGATATCCGCCACATTACCTTTTCCGCCGCCAACTTTGCGACAGCGCTTGTCGGACTCGACCACAATATGAGCTGGCAACTGGCCGTCAAGTCGCTGTCCGGCATCTTCGCCATCGGCACGGCCAATTTGCTGGTCAGCTTTGGCCTGGCGCTGTGGGTGGCGCTGCGTTCGCGCCAGGTGCGCTTCAAGCATGGCTTGCAGTTGCTGAAAATCCTCGGCAAGCGTTTCCTGAAGTCGCCGATCGTGTTTTTCTTTGGTTCCAAAAACCCGCCGCCCCTGGCGCTGGCCGATGAAGTGCTGGATCCCTTACCGTTAAAAGGCCAAAAATGAGCGCCAAGCGCATGCAACCCTGTCTTACCGCCCTCCTGCTGTGCTGGACCCTGGTTGCATGCGCCTCGCTGCCCGACGTCAAGAACCTCAACAATGAACTGGAACCGGTGGCCACGCCCAAGGTGGTCAACGGCAAGGGCGCCTTGCTGAACGTCAACAGCCGCGCCGCCCTGCTCAACAAGCGCTGGGCCAAGTCCGGCATGGACCTGAAAACCCAGGCCGCGCTGGAAGAGGCGGCCACCGGCGTGCCGCTGATCAAGGGCAACAAGGTGACCTTGCTGTTCGACGGTCCGCAGACCATGAAGGAAATGCTCAAGGCCATCACCGAAGCCAAGTCCACCATCAACCTGGAAACCTATATCTTCGACCAGGACCCGATGGGCCTGAAATTTGCCGATGCGCTGATCGAAAAGCAGCAGTCGGGCGTGACGGTCAACATCATCTACGACAGCGTGGGCACCCTGGGCGTGCCGCAGGCGTTTTTCGACCGCATGCGCGCGGCCGGCATCCACCTGGTGGCCTTCAACCCCGTCAATCCCGCCAAGCTCAAGGGCGAAGACTGGAAAATCAATAACCGCGACCACCGCAAGGTGCTGATCGTCGACGGCAAGATGGCGTTTACGGGCGGCATCAATATCAGCAACACCTATTCGAAAAGCTCGCTGTTCCGCTCCAAGGCCAAGCCGTCCGACAAGAGCGACGTCGGCTGGCGCGACACCCACGTGAAAATCGAAGGCCCGGCCGCGGCCGCCTTCCAGTGGCTGTTCATCCGTACCTGGGCCCAGCAGGACCAGGCCGACCTGCCCGACGCGCCCTACTTCCCCGCCATTGCCGAAATGGGCGACAAGCTGGTGCGCGTGGTGGCCAGCGAACCGGGCGGCGGCTTCGAAATCTACAAGGCCTATATCCTGGCGATCCAGGAAGCGAAGAAATCGATCCATATCACCTCGGCCTATTTCGTGCCGGACAAGCAGACCGTGGACGCGCTGGTGGCCGCCGCCAGACGCGGCGTGGACGTCAAGGTGGTGTTGCCTGGCGTGTCGGACAGCGGCCTGGTGTTCCACGCAGGACACGCCCTGTACGACCAGCTGCTGGCCGGCGGCGTGCGCATCTATCACCTGAAACTGGCGGTATTGCACGCCAAGACGGCCGTCATCGACGGCGCCTGGTCCACCGTGGGATCGACCAATATCGACATGCGCAGCTTCCTGCATAACAGCGAGCTGAACGTGGTAGTGCTCGGCGACAGCTTCGGGCGCGAAATGGAAAACGCCTTCCAGGAAGACTTGCGCGATTCGGAAGAAATCACCAGGGCCAAGTGGGAATCACGCCCCTGGGCCGACCGCATGAAGGAATGGGCGGCGCAGTTCATGCATTATTGGCTCTGAACCGTGGCCCTGTCACTGCTTACTGGACATCTCAGCTTATTTGCGCTATATTGCACCAATAGTATGACAATCATCGCATCATGGCTATTATCGGGAGTTTCAACATGAGCACAGTGCGCAAGACCATTACTTTGACGGCCAAACAGGACGACTGGATCAAGGCGCAGATCGAGGCCGGCCGTTACACCAACGACAGCGAATACATCCGCGACCTGATCCGGCGTGAACAGGAACGTAGTGCCGAACTCGATGTCATCCGTGCAGCATTGATGGAAGGTGAGACGAGCGGCGAGCCGCGACCTTTCGATGCAAGCGCGTTCAAGCAAAGGATGCTGGCCGCGCATGGCTGAGTATCGGCTCACGCCGGCCGCCGCGCAGGATCTGGAAGCGATCTGGATCCATACAGCCCAGCGCTGGAGCGTGGAACAGGCCGGCCGCTTACCGATATCATGACGGCCGCCTTTGCCAGCCTGGCGCGCTCACCGAGGACCGCACCGGCATGCGACCATATTCGGCCAGGCTATCGCCGCCGCAGTGTCGAGCAACACATGATTTATTTCCGCATCACACCCTACGGCATTGCCATCGTTCGCATACTGCACCAGCGCATGGACGCGCCGCGCTATCTGTAAGCAAGGACAGCCGGTTTCACAGCGGCCGCATGCTGGCCCACACCCCGCCCGTGCGCTGGAACGCCTCGGTGCTGACTTTCTCGAAGTTGGCCCTGTCTTCACTCCAGCTGTAGCGCTCGACGCGGATGCTGTCCTCTTCGATACGGATCACATTGAACGAGTTCGACTCGCCCCGCCCGCGCGTTGACGTGGCGGTGCCTGCCTGCACCATCAGCGCCGCGTAGCCATCGATCTTGTAGCGGTTCGAGGTATTGCCGGCCGCGCTGGCATGCAGGTGGCCGGCCAGCAGCAGGTCGACGCCGCATTCCGAAAACATCTGCAGCGCTTGGGGCGCGCGGTCGACCAGATCGTCCTTGTCGAAGTTGTCGGGCAGGTCGAACGGGTGGTGCGTGACGATCACCCGCGTCAGGCCTTGCGGCAAGGCGGCCATCCTGTCGCGCAGGGCGGCGATCTGCTCATGGCTGACCCGCCCATCCTTGAAGGTCAGCGAGCGCGCCGTATTGATGCCCAGCACGGCGACTTCATCGTCGACATATTCGGGCGACAGATCGTTTGTCACATAGCGCTGGTACTTTACCAGCGGCGTCAGGAAGCGGCTGAAAATGTTATACAGCGGCACGTCGTGGTTGCCTGGCACCACGATCTGCGGCCCCGGCAGGCTGTCCAGGTAGCCGCGCGCGGCCTGGAATTCGGCGCTGCGGGCGCGCTGGCTCAGGTCGCCAGAAACCACCACCACGTGCGGTTCAAGCTGGTCGATGAGTTTGCGCAACGGGGCCAGCAGGGCCTGGTCGACCTTGCCGAAATGCAGGTCGGATAAATGGACGATGGTGCGCATGTCAATGCTCCTCTACGGGTACTGGCGCCGGCACGATGACGTCGAGCGCGGCCGGGCGGATGCGGTATTGCAGCGGCGTGTTCATGACCGTCACTTCACCATCGGTGGCCACGCGCAGGCGGCGGTGGCGGGTGGCGATTTCCACCGCGGTGGTGGTCAGCACATCGAAATCCTTGGCCTGGCTGAGCTTGCCGAACAGCGCATGCAGGGCCAGCCTGAGCAAGCCCATGCGGCCCGGACGCTGCGCCACATACAAGCTGAGCTTGCCGCCGTCGAGACGCTCGCGCTCGCCGATGTTCAGGCCTTCCATCAGGTATTCGTTATTGCCGATAAACACAAACGGCGTGCGCCGCGCATGCACCTTGTCGTTCAGGCTCAGCTGCACGCTGAGGAAGGGATAGCGGCGCAGCGCCGCCACCAGCGCCCAGCTGAAGGCCAGCCATTTGCCGCGCCCCAGACGGCGCTGCTGCTTTTCACGGTCGCGCACGATGTCCGGATACAGCCCCAGGCTGGAATTGTTCAAAAAGATGCGGCCATTGACCTCCCCCACGTCGACCTGGTGCTTCACGCCGCGCGCGACGTTGGCGATCGCGTCGTCGAGTGCGAGCGGAATGTTCAGGTCCTTGGCGAAATGATTGAGCGTGCCCAGCGGCAGCACGCCAAACGGCGTGCCGCTGCCGACTACCACCGAGGCCACCGCATTGATGGTGCCGTCGCCGCCGCCGGCCACCACGATCGGCGCGCCGTCCCTGAGCGCCTGTTCGGCGGTGGCGATCATTTCCTCGCCGCTCTGGGCCAGGGTGATGGCGGCGTCGAGGCCGACGCCGGCGAAAGTCGCTTCCAGTTGCTGCGCCCAGTCCGGTGCGTAACCGCATCCGGCACCGGCGTTGATAATGACTGCGACCTTGGTTGCCAGGATATTCCCCTTCTTATTGTGTTTGACGTACATGCCGGCGGCGGCGCAGGGTCGATACCCCCGCGATGCAGATCGCCAGCCAGCCATAGCTTTCCGCCATCGCCGCCAGCACATCGCTCAGGTAGTGCGCGCCCAGGTAGATGCGGCTGAAGCCCACCAGCGCGGCCATCGCAAAGGCGGCCAGCACGATGACGATGCGCCGGCGCCATTGCCGGGGATCGAGCTGGCACACCAGGTAGGCGCCCAGCAGCCCGTACAGCGCCGTGGCGGTGGCGGTATGGCCGCTGGGAAAGCTGTAGGTACTGAGCGCAGCGAGCAATGGTTCCTCGAAACTGGGCCGCGCGCGGCCGAAAATATACTTTAACAAAACGTTCAGAAACATGACGCCCGGCATGGTAATGACCAGGGTGAACAGCCAGTAATGGGCGCCCTTGCGGTGCAGATACCAGGCAAACAGGCAGGCGAGGGTAATGGCGCCGATCACGCTATGCATGTGCGTGATCACCAGCAAGCACCAGGTGACCCACGCAATGGCGTTCTGGTTGAACCAGTGCGCCACCTGCTGGTCGATCACGGTGATCTGTTCCATGCCCATCACGGCTTCGGCGATCTCGTGGAACACCACGATGGCGATCAGCATCAGCACCACGCCCACCGTCATATGCAGGCCCAGTTCGCCTTCGGGCGACAGCCGCGCCTCGACAAAACGGCGCAGCCGGGTGCCCCAGCCGGTGGTCATGCTCGTGTCATTGTTGTGCGGCAAACTAGATTCTCCTGGTGTTGTGCGGCATGATCAAAAAAACCACAGCCAAAAAAAATACACTGTTTATCCATACAGTAGCTGTGTTTTCATACAGTAGTTGTGCTATTCTGATGACTCGTTCAACACATCTCCCTCAAAGGAATTGTCATGGCAACATTGAATAGCGGTTTTGGCTCACGGTTCGGCCTGGAATACGCCCCAAGCTCCTTCCTGGTCCGCATGGGCAAGCGCGAAATCCTCGTCTGCCGCGACTTTCGCAAGCGTTTTTACACCGTCAATCCTTTGATCGAGTGCGGCACGGGCATCGAACCGGGCTATGTTGAAGTGCTGCTGATGCGCCGCTGGCTCCTCATCCTGTCCAAGGCGCATTAAGAGACTGGCGACAGTCTCTCCCGGCCGCGCCCACAGCATACGGTACTGGTCAGCAGCATGCTGACCACCCCCTCATTACCGTGCGCCGGGCGGCGTGGCCGGGCTGGCAGGTGTTTTCTGCCCAGTCGCCCGCACAGGCTTTCCGGGTCTCTGCCCGCCGTTTTTACGCTTTGCGCTTTTACATGCATGCCACAGCTTAACTTAAGGGCATGACAGTATCGCCCGATACATAGGCCTCATGCCACAAGGTCACAAACAGCACCATCACCACCGGGCCGATAAACAGGCCCACCAGGCCCAGCGTTTCCACGCCGCCCAAGATACCGAACAGCACGGCAAGAAACGGCAAGCGGGTGGCGTTGCCGATCATGCCGGGACGCACAAAGTGATCGGCCACGAACAGCACCATGGTGCCCCAAACAGCCACGCCGATGGCGCCCGGTATGCTGCCCTGCATGGCCAGCAAGGCCGCCGCGCTGGCATAGGCCAGCGGTGCGCCGAAGGGAATGATGGCCAGCACGCCGGTGGCAAACGCCCACAGGGCCGGCGACGGCAGGCCGGCCAGTGCATAGGCGATGCCGATCAGCACGCCTTCGGCCAGGCCCACCAGCACCAGGCCGTTGACAGTGGCGCGGATGGCGGTCGGCACTTTCTGCGAATAGCGCAGCCAGCGTTCCGGCTGCAAATAATGGCTGCCGATGCGGGTGATCTGGCGCGTCAGCGCTTCGCCATCCTTGTAGAAGAAAAACAGGCACAAAAAGGCCAGGCCGAAATCGACCAGGCGGTGCAGCATGTCGGCGCCGAGGATTTTCACCAGGTCGCGCGCCGAATGAAAGCCGCCCACGGCGCTGCCGGACAGCACATGGGCCAGGCCGTGGGGCTGGTTCAGGGTCACCTGCCACCAGTCGTTGATGGCGTTGCCGGCCAGCGGAATGCTGGCCACCCAGCCAGGCACGGGCAAGCCGTCGGCATTGGCGCGCATGAGAAAATCGGCCAGCACCGGCACTTCGCGCGCCGCCTGCGCCACGCCCAGCATGACCGGGATAATGAAGATGCAGGCCGAAGCGAGGGTCAGCAGCGCCGCCGCCAGGATATGCCGCTGCCCCAGCGCGGCGCGCAGGCGCGCGTACAGCGGCCAGGTCGCGACGCATAAAATGCCGGCCCAAGCCAGTGGCAAAAAAAACCGCTGCATCACGAACGCCGCCAGCGCAATCAAGGCCAGGGAAAAGCCTGCGCCGACCAGGTCGCGCCGGGTATCAGTCATACTGCTCCATTCCGCCCCGCGCCGCCTTGCGCGAGCGGCCGGGATTATCTACGCGCCGATTGCGCAGCCGTAGCGTAACACGGCGCTTGCCTTTCCAACACGCTCTACACCAGCCCCAGGTCGACCGGTTTGACACCGGCAAACACGCGCTCCAGCTGGGCCGTATTCAAGCCGAAAGTGCGCTGCAGCAAACCGCCCAGCACTGCGCGGTATTCGTTGAGCACCGGCATGTCGCGATTCTGGAACAGATTGGCCTGCGTGATCGCCACTTGCTGGCCCACCACCTGCTTGCCGTGGATGGAGCCGCCGAGCACCCAGAACACGCTGCCGTGGCCATGGTCGGTGCCGCGGTTGCCGTTTTCGCGGAAGGTACGGCCAAATTCACTGACCACCACCACCACGGTATTGCGCCAGCCATCGCCCATTTCCTGGGCGTAGGCGGCCAGGCCGCGTCCCAGTTCCTCGAAGCGCCCGGCCAGGTAGCCGGTCGATGCGCCCTGCCCCACATGGGTATCCCAGCCGCCCACGTCGACAAAGCCGAGGTTGTACTTGTCCTTCATCAGCAGCGCAATGCGCTGCGCTTCGAGCTCAAAACCCTTGGCGCTGATGGCGTTGCGGTTGGCCTCCGTCATTTCGCCGATCAGGCCCTTGGCCACGTCGTCGCGCACCACGAAGCCTTCGCTGACCGGCCCCTGCAGGGCGGTGCCCTTGTACATGGCGGCAATGATCTGGCTCTGGCGCGCGTCGATGCCGGACTTGCCCACCGAGCGCAGCGCCATGTTCGGCACCTGCAGGCCGCCCTGGAAAATCAATGGCAGCTGGTCGGTAAAGGCGATGGCGCCCTTGGCGTTCAGGGTCTGCGCCAGGCGGTTCAAAAAGCCCGAACGGAAATCGCGCCGTCCGGCCAGGTCCTGGCCCAGCTCGATGCTGTCCTGGGTCTCGAAATGGCTGCGCGACAAATCGGTGGTGCCGGCAAACGGAACAAAGGCCGCGTCGCCGCTGGTGTACAGCGGATAGATGGTGTCGCGCAGGACCGGATGCAGCGCCCAGTCGCCGTTCAGCGGCAGCGCGCCATTTTCCGCGCCCGGCTTCGGGATGGCGATATTGGGCCGCGAAGCATAGTAAAAATCGCTGCCGATCGGCACCAGCAGATTGTTGGCGTCATAGCCGCCACGCAGGAATACAAACAGCAGTTTGGCATCGGTGGCAGGCGCGGCCAGCAGGCCGCCGGCGGCGCCGAACAAGGGAGCGGCGGCCAGCGCTTTCAACAGGTCACGACGGTTCATGGTGGTTCTCCGGTTAGCGGTGCATCATTTCTGGCGATGACAGTAAGAATGTGTTCCACTCCTGCGGCGTACCGGCCTGCTGCAGGGCCTGTCTTGTGGCCGGGCTCAAGGCCGGCTCGATGCTCTGGAAATACACGGCGCTGGACAGTTGCGGAAAGGCCGGCTTTTCCAGCGGCTGCGGGCCATCCGTCTTGAACAGGCCGGCGCTGCCCGAGGCGATGGTGCGGGCAATGTCAAACCGCGTCGTCATTTGCCCCGGGCTGGCCCAGGCGGCATCGGACAGCGGGTAGCCGTCGGGTGTCTGGCGGCCATACAGGGGCTCGCCCATGCGCGACAGCCAGCCCAGCATCGGACCGGCGTTCAGAATCGGCTTGTCGTCATAGGAAAGGCGCACGGCCGACACCACATAGTGCATCGGGTCCTTGAACTTGCGGCCCAGCGATTGCCTGAAGGCCTCGCTGGCAAACAGGGTCTGCAGCACGTCGGCGATATCGCCATCGGTTTTCTGGAACGTTTGCGCCATGCTGGCCACCAGCGCCGGCGGCGGCGTGTCGCCGACAAAATACTGCGCCAGCTTGCCGCTGATAAAGCGCGCGGTGGCCGGACTGCGGCTCAAACGGTCCAGCGCCTCGTCAAGCTCGGCCAGGCCACGGCCCTTGACGGGCTGGCCAAGAAACTGCTTGTCGCCATAATCGTGGCGGTTCGGGTTGAATTCGAACAGGCCGCGGCGCACATACTGGGCCTGCAGCGCCGGCTTGACCTTCGGCGTCTCGGCGCCGAGATTGACACCAACGCCGGTCAGGATGCGCGCCAGCTCCTGCACGTCCTTCTGGCTGTAGCCGCCATTGACGCCCAGGGTATGCAGTTCCATCAGCTCGCGCGCATAGTTTTCATTGATGCGGTTGGCGGCGTTCGCTTCATTGTCGAGGTAGCGCAGCATGGCCGGATGGTGCACGGTGGCGGCCAGCAAATCGCGGAACTTGCCCAGCGCATGCGGCGCGATGGCCTTCATTTCATAGTCGCCGACCATGGCGCGCAGGTTGTGCTTGCCCTGGTGCACGCTGAAATGGTTGAGCCAGAACCAGCTCATCTGCTGCTGCAGCTGGTTCGGCGAATACACGTCCAGCAGCAGCGAGCGCGTGGCCGCCTCGCGCGCCAAGCGATTGAGTTCCTGCTGGTAGTCTTTCTGCGCCTGCTGCTTGGCCGTATCGTCCATCACCGCATTGGAATCCTTGCGGCGCTGTTCGGTGGCCATCACCAGTTGATCCATCGGCGTCTGGCTGATGGTCATGGCGTCAATCTGCGCCTGTATCGCGGGCGGCAGCACGGCCTTGCCGGGATGCAGTTGCGCCTGCAGATAGCGCTCCCAACCCTGCTGCCGCAGCTGGCGCACGCTGCCGGCATTGATGCCCCAGGTAATGCGCTGCTGCATGGCCAGCGCCTGTGCCGGCGTCGCGGACGGTAACGGTTCGGTGGTGGTGCTGGCGCATCCGCCCAATACCGCACCGGCAAGCAAAATCGTCAGGAGTTGCTGTCGCATGGCCATTCCTCAAGCGGTTTGATCAGAAGCGCAAGCTTACGCCCGCTTCCAGCGCCGCATCATTGCCAATTGCAACGAGATGTATGAGAAATGATCAGCTTAACAAGCTGCATTGTTCTCTGAGAAAGTCGCGCAGCTGCAGCACCACGGGCGTCACTTGCGCGCGGTGCATGCACACCAGGTGCAAGGGCGCGGCCTCGCCGGCCACCTCCGGCAGCAGCGCCAGCAAGCGGCCGGCCGCCAGGTCGCCATGCAGATCGAGCCGCGATTTATAGGCCACGCCCAGGCCTGCCACGGCCCAGCGGCGCACCAGTTCGGCATCGTCGGCACTGCGGTTGCCGCTCACCTGCACGCTGACCTGCTCGCGCTGCGGCAGGCGGTAAAACGTCCAGCGGTCGTGCAGGCCGTCTTCGAGCGCAAAGCGCAGGCAGTTATGCCGCGGCAAGTCGTCCAGTGACAGCAAGGGACCGTGTTGCTGCAAGTAGGCGGGCGACGCCACCAGCACGCGGTCGTTGGCCGGCGCGACCGGCATGGCGATCAGCGAAGAATCGTCCTGCTCGCCATAGCGTATCGCCACGTCGACCTGCTGGCGCACCATGTCGGCCAGGCGGTCGCTCACGCTCAGCTGGTAATGCAGCTTGGGATGGCGCCGCTGGAAGGCATCGAGCCAGCCCAGCAGCATATTGCGGCCGAGGTCGGACGGCATGGCAATTTTCAAGGTTCCGCCGAAACTGTCCTTGCCGGCCGCCAGCGCGTCGCTGCCCGCGCGCAGCCATCGCAGCGCTTCGCGCGCATGCTCCAGGTATTGCGTGCCTTCGGCCGTCAGGCTCAGCGAGCGCGTGGTGCGCACAAACAGACGCAAGCCCAGTTCCCCTTCCAGGCGCTTGACGGCCGCGCTGGCCAGGGCCGGCGAAATGCCGATCTCGCGCGCCGCCGCCGACAAGCTGCCGCGGTCGGCCGTGCGCACAAATACCTGCAAATCATCGAGGCGCAGCAATTTTCAATATTCCTTTGAAAGTGTTTCGGTATGCGCCCTCTTTTTCCCGGGCCGAAAAGCCACCATCATACGGTATCGCTCACCCAACAAGGACTACCATGAAAGCCGTCGCCTACCACCACAGCCTGCCCATCACCGATGCCCATGCCCTGCTCGATATCGACCTGCCGCAGCCGGTCGCCAGGGGGCGCGACCTGCTGGTCGCCGTGCACGCCGTGTCCGTCAACCCGGTCGACACCAAGATCCGCAAGAACCGCCAGCCGAAAGACGGCCAGCCGGAAGTGCTGGGCTGGGACGCCGCCGGCGTGGTCACCGCCGTCGGCCCGGACGTGACGCTGTTCCAGCCCGGCGACAAGGTCTGGTACGCGGGCGCCATCAACCGTCCCGGCAGCAACAGCGAATACCAGCTGGTCGACGAGCGCATCGCCGGCCATATGCCGGCCAGCCTCGACTTCGCGCCAGCCGCCGCGCTGCCGCTGACCGCCATTACCGCCTGGGAACTGCTGTTCGAACGCCTGCAGGTCAGCCGTGACACCGCCGCCAGCGGCAAGACGCTGCTGGTGATCGGCGCGGCCGGCGGCGTCGGCTCCATCCTGGTGCAACTGGCGCGCCAGCTGACGGGCGTGACCGTGATCGGCACGGCTTCGCGCACCGAAACGGCGAACTGGGTCACGGAACTGGGCGCCCACCATGTGATCGACCACAGCCAGCCGCTGGCGGCCGAGATCACGCGGCTGGGCCTGCCACCGGTCGATTATGTGATCAGCCTGAACCAGACCGACAGGCATTTCGACCAGATCGTCGAGCTGATCGCGCCGCAAGGCAAGTTCGCCCTGATCGACGACCCCGAGCAGATCGACGTGCGCAAGCTCAAGAGCAAGAGCGTGTCGCTGCACTGGGAACTGATGTTTACGCGTTCGCTGTTCCAGACCGACGACATGGTCAAACAGCACGAGCTGCTGGAAGAACTGGCGCGGCTGGTCGACGCCGGCACCATCAGAACCACCGTGGCCGAGCGCTTCGGCAAGATCGATGCGGCCAACCTCAAGCGCGCGCACGCCATGTTGGAGAGCAATACCGCGCGCGGCAAGATTGTGCTCGAAGGCTTTTAATCAACCGGCCGGCCGCCTACTGGGCCGGCTGTTTCGCGTACACGCCCCTGGCCAGGCCATTGTCCGTATCGCTCACTTGCAGGCCGGCGTCGACCACGCGCAAGGTCAGCTTCTGGAACGCCGGCTTGATCAGCCACTGGCGGTCGGTGACGGCAAACGCGGCGATGCGTTCACGCGCCCGTTCGGCGGGCACCGGCAGCCATTGATAGTCGGCCTTCGAACCTTCCAGGCGCAGGCCGGCGCGCACCCATTGTTCCGAGGCCGGCATCTTGACGATGGCGTCGCCATTGCGCACGCTGACCGCCGTGGCCGTTTTGCCGCTTTTCGCTTCGAATTTCACTTCCACCCCGGCCATGGGACCGAGCTGGGGAAAGCCGACGATGGCCACCCACAGCCCCTCCGCGGCCGGTTTCTGGATGCGCATTTCCTCTTCTTCAAACACGCGAAACGTCGGTTCCTTGCCGGGACTGGCCGCCTGCAGGGTCACTTCATTGCCGGCCACGCGCCAGTCGCCGCTGGCCTGCTGGTCGACATTGCCGTAAGCCAGCATCCATTCGAACTTGCCGTCCTTTTTCAGCAGCAGCTCGGAGCCGACTTCCGTCACGCCCTGTAAATAGTAATGCCCGGGCAACCCGGGCGCCAGCGGTTCGGCCGCGATGGCGGCAAGCGATACGCTCAGCAAAGCGAGCGTGGAAAACAGCGATTTTTTCATGGGGTGTCCTTTCGATATGCCATCATAGCAACTTGCTAAATTGCAAGCACACGATAGAACATCGCCACCTCAATCCCCGGCAGCCGTGATCAGGATGGCCCGGAAATCATTCACATTGGTCAAAGTGGGGCCCGTAACCACGCTGTCGCCCAGCGCCTGGAAAAAGCCGTGGCCGTCGTTGCGCTCCAGGCTGTCGCGCGGACGCAAGCCCTGCGCCCAGGCACGCTTGAGCGTATCGGGCGCCAGGCAGGCGCCGGCGATTTCTTCCTGGCCATCGACGCCATCGGTGTCGCCCGCCAGCGCATGCACCTGCGCTTCGCCATCGAGCGCGATGCCCAGCGACAGCAGGAATTCCACATTGCGCCCGCCGCGCCCGTCGCCGCGCACGGTGACGGTGGTTTCGCCGCCCGACAGCAAAACGCAGGGCGTGGCGAACGGCTGGCCGCGCCGCGCCGCCTGCTGGGCAATGCCGGCCATCACCTTGCCGACATCGCGCGCTTCGCCTTCCAGGCTGTCGCCGAGGATATACGGCGTCACGCCGGCCGCGCGCGCCACCGCGGCCGCCGCCTCCAGGGCCATTTGCGGCGTGGCGATCAGTACGATGCTGGCAGCGGCCAGGCGCGCATCGCCGGGCTTGACCGACTCGCCGCGCCCGCTTTCCAGCACCTCGCGCAAGCTGGCCGGCAAGGTGATGGCGTAGCGGCGCACGATATCGAGCGCGTCCTCGCAGGTGGTGGCGTCGGCCACCGTGGGGCCGGACGCGATATCGCCCGGCTTGTCGCCGGGCACGTCGGATATCGCCAGGGTCACGACGCGCGCCGGATGGCAGGCGGCGGCCAGGCGGCCGCCCTTGATGCTGGACAAGTGGCGCCGCACGCAATTGATCTCATTGATGGTGGTGCCGGACGCCAGCAAGGCCCGGTTCAGGTGCTGTTTTTCTGCCAGCGTGATGCCCGCCAGAGGCAAGGCCAGCAGCGCCGAACCGCCGCCGGAAATCAGGCACAGCACGGTGTCGTCGGCAGTCAGCTTGCCGACCAGCGCCAGCATGCGCTGCGCGGCCTGCATGCCGGCCGCGTCCGGCACGGGATGGGATGCTTCGGCGATCTCGATGCGTTCGCACGGCACGCCATAGCCGTAGCGCGTCACCACCAGGCCCGACAATTCTCCCGGCCAGTGTTGCTCCACGGCTTGCGCCATGGCGGCCGAGGCCTTGCCGGCGCCGATCACGATCAGGCGGCCTTTGGGCGCGGCCGGCAGATGCGGCGGCACGCAGTGCGCTGGCTGGGCCGCGGCGATGGCGGCGTTGAACATGGCGTGCAGCAAATCACGCGGGCTCTGCTTGTGTGTCATGTCGGTCTCCTCGATTTTTATCCTGCGGCACAGGGCATCGTACAATCGGGCAGCCCGGCAGTCCATGCAGGAGCCATATTAACCCTTGAAAATCGACATCCCATGCAAGCAAGCATCGAATGGGCCAGCCTGGCCCGCACCTTCGGCCTATTTACCGTTACGGCCGTGGCCGAACTGCTGGGCTGCTACCTGCCCATGCTATGGCTGAGCAACAAGGGCAGCGCCTGGCTGCTGCTGCCAGCGGGCATCAGCCTGCTGGTCTTCGTGTGGCTGCTGAGCTTGCACCCTGCCGCCAGCGGCCGGGTCTACGCCACCTATGGCGCCATCTATATCGCCACCGCGCTGGCCTGGCTGTGGCTGGTCGACGGCGTCACCCCGGCCTGGACCGATATCGCCGGCGTGGGCCTGGCGCTGGCCGGCGCCGCCGTCATTGCGATGGGGCACCGTACCAATTAAGCAGTGGCATGCGGGCGGAAGTTGGTTTCCGACGACCATGCCGTGCCGGCGCGCGCCAGCAACACCGCTTCGCCATCGGCCAGCCAGTCATCGGCGTCGGCGATCTTCCACATGGTTTGCAGCAGCTTGCGGCGCAGGTCCGGGTCGGCAATTTCTTCGAGCAGGCTGTCGATCACCGTGTTGCTCAGTTGTACCGAGCCGTGCAGGGTCGAGGTCAGCATGTCGTCGCACAGGTCTTGCAGCAGGCGCTGGAACTGGGCCGCTTCCAGGTCGATATGATCGAGGATCTTGCTGCGGTCCAGCGCCTGCAGTTCGGAGCTGGCCAGGTTGCCGTCGACGATCATCATCAGGGCCAGAATACGGCCGGCTGCCTGGGGACTGTTTTTTGGGTAGCTACGCATTCTTGATTCCATTCATGAGTTATTCGATAAACGCGCCCGCCGTGGCGGGCGCTGTACAAGGGATTACTTGTCTTCTTTCTTGGCGATAAACACGCTGGCCAGGCAACTCGACGCGATCAGCACCGCCACCACCATCAGCGACGCTTCGACCGGCACGTGGTACCACGGCATGATCAGCATTTTCGCGCCGATAAACACCAGCACCATCGCCAGGCCAAACTTGAGCAGGTGGAAACGGTCAGCCACATCCACCAGCAGGAAGTACAAGGCTCGCAGGCCCAGAATCGCAAACAGGTTCGACGTGAACACGATGAACGGGTCGGTCGTGATGGCAAAAATCGCCGGGATCGAGTCGACCGCGAAAATCAGGTCCGTCACCTCGATCAGGATCAGCACCAGGAACAGCGGCGTGACATAACGCAAGCCACCCTTGACTACCATGAACTTCTCGCCATGGTCGCCGTCAGCCACCCGCAAGTGGCGGCGGGCAAAACGCAGCACCGGGTTGTTCGCCACATCCGGCTCTGAATCGGCCGCCACCAGCATGCGCACACCGGTGATCAACAGGAAGGCGCCAAACAGGTACAGCACCCAGCTAAATTCGCTCACCACCCAGGCGCCCGCCAAAATCATGATGGCGCGCATCACGATCGCGCCCAGCACGCCGTAGATCAGCACGCGGCGCTGGTACTGGATCGGCACCTGGAAGGCACTGAAGATCAGCAGGAACACGAACACGTTATCGACCGACAAGGCCTTTTCAATCAGGTAGCCGGAGAAGAACTCCAGTGCCTTCTGGTTGGCGACCTCGGCGCCGACAGTACCGTTCAGGTACCACCACAGGCCACCATTAAAGATCATCGCCATGCTGACCCATACCAGCGACCATATTGCCGCTTCCTTGACGCTCACCTTGTGTGCCTTGTTGCCGCCGAAGACAAACAGATCGAGCGCCAGCATCACCAGTACGAAGACGATAAAACCGGCCCACATGGGCACGGACGCAATGCTTTCCAAACCGTTCATCGGTAGCCTCCCTGGTCAAATTGATGAATACTGAGCCACATGATGTTTCTGCTCAGATAAATACATGAAACGCATGAACATCCATGCATGAGCAGCCATCATAGGGCGAATAACAACATCGAACAAATCGAATATAATTGAACAATACATCGAAAAAATCGAGCTATCGAAAATCGGCAAGCTAACCATGTCTACATTGAACTTCAAACACTTGCGGTATTTCTGGATGGTCGCCAAAACCGGCAGCATCGCGCGCGCCGCCGAGCAGCTGCACCTGACGCCGCAATCGATCTCGGGCCAGCTCAGCGAATTTGCAGATACCCTGGGCGTGGAACTGTTCCGCCGCGTGGGCCGCACGCTGGAGCTGACCGACACGGGCCGGCGCATCCTGTCCCATGCCGAAGAGATTTTCAGCACCGGCGACGAATTGCTGGAAATCGTGCGCGACCAGTCACGCACCACGACCACCACCTTTCGCGTCGGCTGCGCCGATTCGGTGTCGAAACTGATCGCCTGCCGCCTGGTGGAGCCGGCGCTTGGGCTGGCCGAACCGCTGCGCATCGTCTGCCGCGAAGGGCGGCTGGCCAGCCTGCTGGCCGACCTGGCCGTGCACCGGCTCGACCTGATCATTGCCGACCGCCCGATGCCGGCCCACCTGAGCGTGCGCGGCTTTAACCACCTGCTCGGCGAAAGCGGCATGACCCTGTTCGGCACCCAGGGCCTGGCCGCCACCCTCAGCGGCGAGTTTCCGCGCTGCCTGCACCGCGCGCCGCTGCTGCTGCCGGGCGAAGACTTCGCCATCTATGCGCGCCTGCTGCAGTGGCTCAGCGAAAACAATCTGCACCCGCGCATCGTCGGCGAATTCGACGACAGCGCCATGATGAACGCCTTCGGCCAGTCCGGCGCCGGCCTGTTCTTCGCCCCCACCGTGATCGCCCACCAGGTCTGCCAGCAATACAATGTGGTGGCGCTGGGCCGGGTCGACAGCCTGGTCGAGCAGGTGTACGCGATCACCACCGACCGCCGCCTGAGCCACCCGGCCACCCTGGCCATCAGCCAGAGCGCGCGGCGCGATCTGTTCGTGCAGGTTGTTTCGTAAGCGCCACGAAATACATCTGGCAAATACATTCGTTCAAATATATCGATATAATGGCAAGTCTCCCGACGCCACGCGCCACCCCTCCCCGGATTTGCCACATGAAGCACTTGCACGATATTCCTTCTGCCTTCAAGCATGAATTTGCCGACCCACGCCTGTGGTGGTCGCGCGCCGTGGTAGTCGGCATGGCGGCCATTGCCGGCCTGGTGGTGGTCGGTTTCACGTGGCTGGCGGAAGAAGCGCTCGATCTGTTTCACTTTTTCAACGCCAAGGCCTGGTGGTTCACCCTGCTGTGGACGCCGCTGTGCGCCGCCGTGCTGGTATGGCTGACACGCCGCTATGCGATCGGCGCGGCCGGCTCCGGCATTCCGCAAGTGATGGCGGCGCTCGACCCGTCGGTGGGCGCCGAACAGCGCTCGCTGTATGTGTCCTTGAAACTGTCGGCCGCCAAGATCGGCCTGACGGCGGGCGGCCTGCTCGGTGGCTTGTCGCTGGGCCGCGAAGGTCCATCGGTGCAGATCGCGGCCGGCGTGATGCTGGCCGCGCGGCGCTGGCTGCCGCGCCAGTCGGCGGTCTCGCCCCACTCGCTGCTGGTGGCCGGCGGCGCGGCCGGCATCGCCGCCGCCTTCAATACGCCGCTGGCCGGCGTGATGTTCGCCATCGAAGAATTGTCGCGCTCGCCAGAACAGCGCAATAGCGGCCTGATCGTCGCCGGCATCGTGCTGGCCGGCATGATGGCCGTTTCCATTCACGGCAACGCCACCCACTTCGGCGTGATCCATCCGGGTCCGATCGGCCTGGCGCTGGCCCTGCCCGGCCTGCTGGTGACCCTGGTGGCCGGTGTCGCCGGCGGCCTGTTCGCGCGCCTGCTGCTGGCCTCCGTGCGCGGCAATCCATTGGGCAAATTGTCGGCCTGGCGCAGCGGCCGGCCGGTGCTGTTCGCGGCCGCCTGCGCGCTGGTGGTGGCGGTCATCGGCATAGCCAGCCATGGCGCCACGTTCGGCAGCGGCACCGTGGCCACGCGCGCCATGCTCGACGGCGCGGCCGATGTGCCGGCCGCCTTTGTGGCTTTCAAATACGTGGCGACCTGGCTGACGGTATGGTCGGGCGTGCCGGCCGGTATTTTTGCGCCGTCGCTGGCGATCGGTGCCGGCATCGGCCACGATATCGCGCTGCTGCTGCACTACCCGCATGCGCCGGCCCTGATCGCGCTGGGCATGGTCGGCTTCCTGGCGGCCGCCACCCAGGCGCCGCTGACGGCCTTTATTATTGTGATGGAAATGGTCGACGGCCACGGCATGGTGCTCAGCCTGATGGCCTGCGCGGTGGTCGCCAGCACCGTCTCGCGCGTGCTGAGCGAACCGCTGTACGGCGCGCTGGCGCAATTGCAGCTGCAGCGCCTGCCCAGGACGCCAGCGGCTGCGGCTGCGCCAACTACATTGTAAACGCCAGCGGCTGCAGTCCCGCCTGGCGGTCGGCGGGCGCCACCACCGCCAGCAAGGCGGCCAGGCCGCTATTGAGTTGCTCCAGGCTGGCCGCATCCAGCCGGCCCAGCGCACTGGGCAGCAATCCGCGCGCCGGCTGCGGCGCCGCGCCAATCACCGCCTGGCCGGTGTCGGTCAGGTGCAAGGTCACCACCCGTTGATCGGGCTGGTCGCGCGCCTTGCGCAGATGCGATTTTTTCACCAGCGCATCGACCAGGTTGCTGGCCGTGGTCTGGTGGATCGACATCCTGGCCGCCAGCTCGCCGATGCGCAGGCCCGGCTGGTCGAACACTTCCTGCATCACCCACAATTGCGCACCCGACACGCCGCACTGCTTTTCGATCTGCATCGAATGGCGCTGCGCGGCGCGCATCACCACGCGCAGGTTTTGCAGCGCCAGGCTGCGCGCCTGCAAGGTCGCTTTCAATGCAGCATCATCCACCGTGGCCTCCCGACGCCAAAGCGCTGGCCGGCCAGTCTTCTTCCTTGACCAGCCTGCCATGCTGGTCCCACTGCTCGAAGCGGCCCACGGGCCGGTCATGCACGTAATTGACGCGCTGGAAGAGCGCCCCCGAAGCGTGAAACACCTCCCACAAGCCATGCAGCTGGCCATCCTTCAGGTGCGAGCGGCTGCTCAGATTCCCCCTGTCGTCATAGGCCAGGTATTCGCCATCGGCCGGCTGTTCGCCGTGGTACGCCGTGCGGCTCATCAGCTGGCCGTTTTCATGGAACGCTTCCGTCACGCTGTCGTGGCCATTCGGCGCTGGCGTCATCTTCTCGCGCAGCTGGCCGCTGCGGTAGTAGACGGCGCCGTCGCGCAGCCGCTTGCCGTCCAGGTCGAGCCGGTGCTCCAGCGCCAGCTGGCCGTTGTCGAAAAACACGCGCCGCAGGTGCACGAAGCGGGCCTGGGCCAGATCGAGGTCGGTGGCATAGGTTTCCAGCGCCAGCACGCCGGGCCGGGCGGGGAACTCGAGCCGCACATGCCAGGCGTTCAGGGCCTCATCGCGCACCGGCAGCGTGCGCAGCGCGTAGCTGGCGCGGCGCTCGCTGGTGGCCATCAAATTTTCATCGAGGTACATGATTGCTCCTTTCAAGCCTGTGGCGCAGGCTCGCGCGACAGCTGGCTCGCATGCAGCCGCGCATAGGCGCCGCCGCTGGCCAGCAAGGCCGCATGGCTGCCAGACTCGACCAGTTGCCCGCCCTGCATCACCACGATGCGGTCGGCGCTTTCAATGGTCGACAGGCGGTGGGCGATGACGATGGTGGTGCGGTTGCGCATCAGCACTTCCAGCGCCGCCTGCACCTGCCGTTCCGACTCCGTGTCCAGCGCGCTGGTCGCTTCGTCGAGCAGCAAAATAGGCGCGTCCTTGTACAGCGCGCGCGCGATCGCCAGGCGCTGGCGCTGGCCGCCGGAAAAGCGCGAACCGTTCTGGCCGGCGGCGGTGGCGTAGCCCTGCGGCATCTGCATGATGAAGTCGTGCGCATAGGCCGCGCGCGCGGCAGCTTCAATGCGCGCCTGGTCCGGCGCCGGATCACCATAGGCGATATTGGCCGCCACCGTATCGTTGAACAGGATCACGTCCTGGCTGACCAGCGCGAACTGGCGCCGCAGGGCCAGCAAGTGGTAGTCGCGCAGGTCGACGCCGTCGAGCAGGATCTGGCCGCCGCTGACATCATAGAAGCGCGGCAGCAGACCCAGCAAGGTAGTCTTGCCGCCGCCCGAGCCGCCCACCAGCGCCACCGTTTCGCCGGCCTTGATGTCGAGCGAAACATGCTTGAGCGCGGTCGGCGCATCGGGGTCGTCCGTGTTGTAGCGGAAGTTGACGTTCTGCAGCGACAGATTGCCCTGCACCGCGACCGGCGCGGCCTGGCCCGGATCGGGTTCCAGCGGCGTATCGATCAGGCCGAACACGGACTCGGCGGCGGCCAGGCCGCGCTGCAGCGGCTCATTGATCTTGGTCAGGTTCTTGATCGGCGACTGCATCGCCATCAGCGCCCCCATGAAGGCGACAAAGGCGCCCGGCGTAATGGCGCCGCTTTGCGCGCGCAGCAGGGCGAAATAGATCACCGACGACAGGGTAATGCCGACCAGCATCATGATGATGCCCGAGTTCATGGCCGAGGTGGCCGCATGCTTGACGGCCAGCTGGCGGTTGCGCTTGACCACATCGACAAAGCGCGTCTGCTCGTAATCCTGGCCGCCAAAGATTTTCACCACGCGCTGGCCGCCGATGCTCTCGTCGAGCACCGAGGTCAGCTCGCCCACCGCCTGCTGTGAACTCTTGCTCAGGTGGCGCATGCGGCGTCCGGCCAGGGTCACGATGATGGCGATAATGGGCATGGTGGCCATGCAGAACAGCGCCAGCTTGACGTCTATGCTGAACAGCAACACCAGATAGCCGACGGTGGCGACCGAATCGCGCACCGCCACGTTGAGCACGTTCAGGCCCGCCTGCGACACCTGGCTGGCGTCAAACGCCACGCGCGACTGTGTCAGGCTGGTGGTGGTGGTGTCAAAAAAGCGGCTCGGCAGGCGCATGATGGTGGCGAACATCTGTTCGCGCAGATCGGCCTGCACCCGGCTCGACAGCCAGACCGAACCATAGTCGCCGGCAAAGCTCGATACCATGCGCATCACCGACAGGCCGAGGATGGTGGCCGGAATCACCCACAGATCCACATGGCCCGCCTGCGCCGGCAGGAAGCGGTCGACCCAGCCCTGCAGCAGCCCCATGATGCCGGTGGTGGCCGGCGCCATCTGCTCGACGGATGTGGCGCGCATGGCGTCGACCACGTTTTGCAGCTGGCGTATCAGCAGCACATCGGTGGCCGAGGCCACGCCCACGGCCAGCAGGGTGACTGCGACAATCGCGCCATGGCGGCGAAACTGGCTGACCAGGCGAAAAAACAGGTGGCGGCTGTGCTGCATGCGGATGGGAATTGAAAGGGAAAGCGTGATTCTAACGCCTGCGGGGGGCTTCCTACGAGAAAGTAGGCGTACAGAAGTGGGGTACTGCAGACAGGCAACAGGCACGGACCTGGAACGGCCCGTGCCTGGATGATGCGGCCGGGGTGGGTGTTACAGGCCGCCGACGCCCGCTGCGGTGGCGACGACCAGGGCGGTCAGGGCCAGCACGGTCAGGATTTTCTTGGTGGGGGTGCTCATGGTGTACTCCTTTAGGGGCGATATGATTAAACATCGAAAGCGGCGTTCATGCGCCGTCTGTTCTATTTAATTCATTGTACATTTCGTGCTGCGGATTGCACGTACAGTTACGTTTCGTTGTAATCACGCACAAATACCCCGCCGTCAAGCATAATCGCCCCATGTTCACACTGACTTTTCTCGGCACCTCGTCCGGCGTGCCCACCCGCTACCGCAACGTCACCTCGCTGGCCGTGCAAACCACCCTGGGGCGCGACTGGTGGATGGTCGATTGCGGCGAAGCCACCCAGCACCGCCTGCAGCGCATCCCCCTGTCCGTGCACGACCTGGCCGGCATCTGCATCACCCATGTGCATGGCGACCACAGCTATGGCTTGCCGGGCCTGCTGGCCAGCGCCTCGATGACCGGACGCAAGCGGCCCTTGACCATCATCGCGCCAGCGGCCATCCGCGCCTGGCTCGACGCCACCTTGCTGCATACGGAACTGTTCCTGACCTACCCGCTGATCCATGTCGACGTCGACAGCGCGCAGCGCGTCCACCAGGAAGCGGGCCTGACAATCACCCGGCACCGGCTGTCGCACCGCGCGGCCAGCGTGGGCTTTCGCTTTGCGCTGGAAACGCATAAATCAAAACTGGACAAGGCGGCGCTGCTGGCCCATGGCGTGCCATCCGGCCCGGTCTGGGGCCAGTTGCAGGCGGGGCACGATGTGCTGCTGGAAGACGGCCGCCAGCTGCGCAGCGCCGACTTTCGCATCACCAGAACCGAGCAGGCCGCCATCGTGGTCGGTGGCGACAACGACACGCCAGCCCTGCTGGAGCAAGCCTGCGAAGGTGCGCAACTGCTGGTGCATGAAGCAACCTATACGGAAGCGATGCTGATCAAGGCGGGACCGGGGCCGACCCACAGTTCGGTGCAAAGAGTGGCGCAGTTCGCCGCCAGCCGCGCCCTGCCGAACCTGATCCTGACGCACTTCAGCGCGCGCTACCATCACCGCGAAGGCATGGCCGAGCTGGAAGCGGAAGCGCGCCTGCATTATGCGGGCACCCTGTTCCTGGCCAACGATTTCGACAGCTATATGCTCGACGCCGCCGGCGTGCTGCGCAAGGTGGAGGCCCGCAAACCGGACTGATCGCTTATCAGTACGGATCAGTGCCGTACAGGCCCGCATATTCGGCCGCCAGCGCCCTGGCTTCTTCCAGCTGCGCTGGCGTGAGAATTTGCAGCAGCTGGTCGCGGTTCTTGATCGACTGCTCGTCCCCCGCCCCGGCCGGCATGGCGATCCAGGCATAGGCTTCGACGTAATCGAGTTCCACGCCCTGCCCTTGCGCGTACAGCAAGCCATATTCGTTTTGCGCCGACAAGGAACCGGACTCGGCGGCAATGCGGTACCAGTAGGCGGCCTGGTCGAAATCCTGGGCGATATCGACGCCGCGCCGGTAGGCCTGCGCCAGGTTGAACTGCGACTGCCCATCGCCGGCCTCGGCCGCCTGGCGCCCGTAGTCGAGCGACTTCTGCATGTCCGGCTCGACGCCATCGCCGCTGGCATACATCAGCGCCAGGTTGGCCAGCGACGGCGGATAACCGGCCTCGCCCGCTTCGCCAAACAGCGCCACCGCCCGGGCCAGGTCTTGCGTCACGCCCTGGCCCTGGTAGTACAGGCTGGCCAGGAAATGCTTGCCGGCCGCGTCGCCCGTGCTGGCCGACGCATAAAACTGCTTGAACGCTTCAGCGTAGTTGTCGTCGTTATAGGCTTCGATACCGGCTTCGTTGAGGGATTCGGCGGATAAACTCATGCACTCTCCTGTTCTGTCGCGTTAAAAGGTGGCAACCATTCTAAGACGCCGGGGCCGTGGTTGAGTGTTCTGTTGAAGCCGGGTAAAGTGGCAGGCATCACCCTGCAGAGACGCCATGACGACACCTTTATCTCCCCTGCCCGCCTTGATCTTCCAGCCGGCGCTGGCGCAAGACGCCGCCGCCTTTATCACCCTGCGCGGCCAGACCCGGCAAAACGCGGTGTCGGCCGAACGCCTGGCGGAGCTTGGCATCACGGCCCTGTCCTGGGCCGGGCTGATGCGGTCGGGCAATCTGTCCGGCCATGCCTGCCACGCCAATGGCCTGCTGGCCGGCTACTGTTTCGGCGATATCGCCAGCGGCGAAATCATCGTGCTGGCCTTGCTGCCGGAATTGGAAAACATGGGCGCCGGCAAGACCTTGCTGGCGCTGGTGATGGACGATTTGTACCGGCATGGCCACCGGCGGCTGTTCCTCGGCTGTTCCAGCGATCCCGCGTCGCGCTCGTACGGCTTTTACCGCCACCTGGGCTGGGTCCCGACCGGCGACACCGACGCGCATGGCGACGAGGTACTGGAGTTTGTCTTCAGCAAGCCGTAGTAGCCGCATTGACCTGCTCAGGGCGCTTCATTCACCTTGGCCGGCTGCTGCGGCGCGCTCAGGCCCCATTCATTCCAGCCCTCGCCGAACAGCTCGATCGGATGCTGGGTGCGCTCGGAGCCATTGCCGCAGGCCATGGCGTCGGGTGAACAATATTTATCGCAACCCCAGCAGATGCGTTCGGGGTTCTTCGGATTGACGGGAAAGGGCTTGGCCATGATGGGCACCGGGCGGTAGGCAACAGCAGTCACTGTAGGCCTGGTCCGCTTGCCGGTCAAACGGCGTTCGAGGCTGGCCTTGAGTCAGGTCAAGCATCCGGAATGATCTGGCCCGGCGCCTGCTCCAGCCACCGGGCCGCCGTCGCCACGATGGCGTCATTGAGCGTGCGCGTCAAGGCCGTCTGGATATTCCAGCGGTGCCAGTACAGGGCCACCGGCACCTGCGTGCCCGGCGCCAGGTCGATCAGCCGACCGTCGGCCAGTTCCTCGCGCACCTGGATCACGGGCGCCATGCCGTAGCCGAAGCCGGCCTGGATAAACGCCACGAAGCCTTGTGCGCTGGGAAAGTAACTGTGCGGCACGTCTTGATCCAGGCCCATCTGCGCCAGATAGCGCCCATGCAGGGTGTCGCTGCGGTTGTAGATCACGGCCGGCGCCACCGCCACCGACTGCGCGTTCAGGCCGTCGGCAAACCAGCGCCGCGCAAACGCCGGCGTGGCCACGCAGCGATACGACATGACGCCCAGCGCCACCACCGAGGTGCCGGCCACGGCGTCGGGCGAACTGGTGATGCAGCCAACCACCCTGCCTTCACGCAGCTGGCGCAGGGTCTGGTCCTGATCGTCGAGCAATACTTCCACCCTGCAGACGGGCTCGGCCAGCACCGACGCCAGCGCTTCCAGCAGCCAGGTGGCGGCGCTGTCGGCATTGGCGGCAATCGCCAGTTGCGGCAACGCCGCCGGCTCGGGCGCCTCGGCCTGCAAGCCCGCTTCGAGCAACAATACTTGCCGGTAATGCGCGATCAGGCGATGGCCGCGCGCGGTCGCCTGCGGCGGCTGGCTGCGGATCACCAGCAATTCGCCGCTCGCCTCTTCCAGCGCCCGCAGCCGGTGCGACACGGCCGACTGCGTGATCGACAAGGCGCTGGCCGCCTTCTCGAAACTGCCCTGTTCCACCACCGCATCGAGCGCCGCCAGGCCGCGATAATCGAGCATGCTCATTCTGGCCACCCCATGAATTTTCCGAATGAATCACGAATAACATTCATTATACTAATTTTGCACCGTCTTTTATGCTGCTCTCTTTTGCAGGGGAGCAGCGATGTTGAGCAGCAGTTTTTTCAAGGGCATGGCCATGGGTGGCGGGCTGATCGTGGCCATCGGTGCGCAGAACGCGTTTTTATTGCGACAAGGGATACAACGCCAGCATGTGCTGCTGTGCGCGGCAGCCTGCATCGCCGGCGATATCTTGCTGATCAGCCTGGGCGCCGGCAGCGTCGGGCGCCTGGTGGCCTCCACGCCGTGGCTGCTGGGGACGATCCGCATCGCCGGCGCGCTGTTCCTGTTCGAATACGGCCGCCGTGCGGCCTGGTCCGCCTGGCGCGGACAAGGCGGCGCACTGCAGGCGGCCAGCGGCGCCGTCAGCGAAGCGGGCCCGGCCCTGCGCGCGGCGATTGCGCTCAGCCTGCTCAACCCGCATGCCTGGCTCGATACCGTGGTGTTGCTGGGCGCCATAGGCGCGCAACAGCCGGAACAAGGCCGCGCCTGGTTCTCGGCCGGCGCCATGACCGCCTCTGCCCTGTGGTTCGCTGGCCTGGCCGCCGGCGCGCGCCTGCTGGCGCCGGTCTTTGCCAATCCGCGCGCCTGGCGCGTGCTCGACGGCCTGATCGCGCTCACCATGTGGGCGATTGCCGCCTCGCTTTTCATCCACTAAGGAAAACCAATGAACACCGAACTGCACAGCATTACCCTGGAACAGGCCAAGGGCGAATACGCCGTCAGCCGCCTCGACGCCAGCGCATCCATCCCCGCCTGGGCCGATGGCGATGGCTTTGTCAGCATCAGCCGCTCGGCGCATGAATTGTCGATCGTCTGCCTGGCCGCGCGCGTGCCTGGCCATACCGTATCGGAAAGGGCATGGACTTGCTGGCGCTTCGTCGGGCCATTTGCCTTTGGCGCCACCGGCATCGTGCTGTCGGTGGTGCGGCCCTTGTCGCTGGGCGGCCTGGGCGTATTCGTCGTCTCGACCCATGATGGCGATCACTTGCTGCTCAAGACCTGCGACGTGCCGGCCGCCGTCCAGCTGCTGAACGACGCCGGCCACGTTTTGATTGGCTGCGCAAACCGCACTAGCGCTGGCGCGCCCGCGCCAGCAGCTTGATCGCCATCTCTTCGATATCGCCGCGCATGGCCAGCGGCGACAGCCAGGCTGGCGGAATCGCTTCCACGCCGTAATATGCGCCGGCGATCTGGCCGGTAATCGCTGCCGTCGTGTCCGCATCGTCACCGAGGTTGGCGGCGCGCAGCACGGCCGCTTCAAAACTGCCGGTATTGAAAAAGCACCACAGCGACGCTTCCAGCGAGTCGACGCAGTAACCGCTGCCGCGCAGGTCCTGTTCAGCCTTGGCGACAAAGCCGCCACTGGCCAGTTCTTTCAGTTTGGGCTCGCTTGGCCGCCAGCTCATGCTAGCCAGCAGGTCTTCCTTGCTGACTCCCGACAGCGCGCCGCACAACAGGGCGGCGAACAGCTGGCAGCTGTCCACCGCTTCCGGTGCGCCGTGCGTGGTGCGCGAGCTGTCGGCGGCCAGCCTGATCGCTTCATTGACATCGGGATAGGCGAACAGCACCACCGGCGCCAGCCGCATCAGCGAGCCATTGCCGGCCGTGCGCGGCGAGGTGTCGCCGCTGTAAGGATTGCCCGTCTCGGCAAAGCTGTCGAGCGCGGCGCGCACCGTCATGCCGATATCGAAGCAGCTGCCGGTCGAGCTCAGATAGCCCCACTTCCACCAGTTCAGGTAGCGCGTCATCTGGTCGGCGGGGTCGAATCCGTCTTTGACGATCAGGCTTTCAGCCAGGCACAGCGCCATCGAGGTGTCGTCCGTCCATTGCCCGGGTTGCAGTCCGAACGGGCCGCCGCCGGTCATTTGGGTGACAGGCGTAAAGCTGCCGCGCGGGGAGAATTCGACGGTGGTGCCGACAGCGTCGCCGGCAGCCAGGCCCAGCAAGGTGGCCAGATAGCGGGATTTCAGGGTGGTTTCAGGCATGACGGGGGTTTCTGCATCGTGATCAAGCGCCGATTATAGAAGGCCCGGGCAATCGGCAGAGCACGCCAGGCCGCGCGCCTGGCGATGACCAGAGCGCCTCAGTCTCTCGACCGGCCGCTTGCTTGCCCGGTGGCGCTCACGGGCTGGCGCGCCAGTTCGATAAACGCGCGCACATAGTCGATGGCGGTGTCCGCCTCGCGCGCCCCCAGGAAGATCTGCTTGGCGACGCCGCGCTCGCCAAGGCGCACCGGCACCACGTCCATCTTGGCCGCATATTCCTCGACCAGCCAGCGCGGCAGCGCCGCCACGCCACGGCCGCTGGCCACCATCTGCAGCATGATGTCGGTGGTTTCGATGGCCTTGTGGCGCTTGGGAGTCACGCCGGCCGGCAGCAGGAACTGGTTGTAGATGTCCAGGCGCTCGATATCGACCGGGTAGCTGATCAGCACTTCCCGCGTCAGTTGCTGGGGCTGCACATACGGCACCGACGCCAGCGCATGGCCCTTGGCCACCACCAGCACCTGCTCGTAGTCGAACACCGGTTCGAACGTCAGGCCAGGCTTGAACAGCGGATCGGGCGTGACCAGCAGATCGATCTCGAAGCCGAACAGCGCGCCGATGCCGCCGAACTGGAACTTCTGCTTGACGTCCACATCCACGTCGGGCCAGGCGGCCAGGTAGGGCGACACCACTTTGAGCAGCCACTGGTAGCAGGGGTGGCATTCCATGCCGATGCGCAGCGCGCCGCGCTCGCCCTGCGCGAACTGGCCCAGCCGCTCTTCGGCCAGGTCCAGTTGCGGCAGCACCCGGTTCGCCACCGCCAGCAGGTATTGGCCGGCCTGCGTCAGGCGCAGGTTGCGCCCTTCGCGCAGCCAGACGTCGGTGCCCAGCTGCTGTTCCAGTTTCTTCATGCTGTGGCTGAGGGCCGACTGGGTCAGGTTCAGCACGCCTGCCGCGGCCGTCAGCGACCCTTGTTTTTCGACCTGCTGGACGATGCTGAGATGGATGCGTTCAAGCATTTGAATGAGCCAAGTTCATGGATGTATGAAATAAGACCATTATACTTCATCGATCCCCGCCGCTATCATCCATATCCTTGCTGCTGGCATTGTTTGGCCGGCGCGCATCACCCGATATGAAAGCACACATGACACGACCACTGCGCCTGGTCGCCGTTTCCGGCGGCCTGCAACGCCCTTCCAAAGCCGCCGCCCTGTGCGAGCACCTGATGGACCTGATCGCCGACGAAGTGCTGTGCGAACCACGCCTGGTCGAACTGGGCCAGCTGGCGCCGCAGCTGGCCGGCGCCGTCTGGCGCTCGCAATTGCCCGACACGGTCGAGCGCGAACTGGCCGCCGTCGAGCAAGCCGACATCCTGGTGGTGGCAACCCCGGTCTACCGTGGCTCGTACACGGGACTGTTCAAGCACTTCTTCGACTTTATCGGCCAGGACGCCCTGGTCGACAAACCGGTCTTGCTGGCCGCCACCGGCGGCAGCGAGCGCCACGCGCTGATGATCGACCACCAGTTGCGCCCGCTGTTCAGCTTTTTCCAGGCCCGCACCCTGCCGCTGGGCGTCTATGCGACCGACAAGGACTTTACCGGTTACCGCCTGCAGGACGCGGCGTTGATCGAGCGCGCCAGCCTGGCGGTCCAGCGGGCCTTGCCGCTGATCCAATTGACGCGGCAGGCGGGATTGGCCGCCGCCGAGGAAGCGCTTATGGCCTGAAGCGCATCAAGGCAAGCATCGACACCATCATCTTTTTTGCAGAAACCAGGACACCAGATCATCATGAGCAACGATTTTTCATTCAGCATCAAGAGCATTGTTTTCGATGAAAACTATCACCCATCGGACAGTACGCGCCTGACCACCAACTTTGCCAATCTGGCGCGGGGCGAGCGTCGCCAGGAAAACTTGCGCAATACCTTGCAGATGATCGACAGCCGCTTCAACAACCTGGCGCACTGGGACAATCCGACCGCCGACCGCTATTCGGTGGAGCTTGAAATCATCTCGGTTGAAATGCGGATGGATGTGGAAGGCGGCAATGATCCACTGCCACTGATCGAGATCCTCAAGCCCAATATCATCGACAAAAAAACCGGCGAACGCATCGACGGCATTGCCGGGAATAATTTCTCGTCTTATGTGCGCGATTACGACTTCAGCGTGCTGCTGCCAGCGCACAACAACAATCAAGCCACCTTTGGCCTGCCCGATGATTTCGGCGACTTCCATGGCAAGCTGTTCAAGCACTTTGTCAATTCAAGCGCCTACAAGGCGCACTTCAGCAAGCCGCCGGTGATCTGCATCAGCGCCTCGAGCAGCAAGACCTATCAGCGCACCGAAAACCGCCACCCCATCCTGGGCGTTGAATATCAACAGAACGAGTTTTCCTCGACCGATCAGTATTTCGAGAAAATGGGCATGCAGGTGCGCTACTTCATGCCGCCCGACAGCTCGGCACCGCTGGCCTTTTATTTTATCGGCGACCTGCTTGGCGACTACAGCAATCTCGAACTGATCGGCACCATCAGCACGATGGAGACATTCCAGAAAATCTACCGGCCCGAGATCTACAACGCCAATTCGGCGGCGGGACGGTTTTATCAACCGAGCCTGAAAAACCAGGATTACTCATTGACGCAAATCGTCTATGACCGCGAGGAACGCAGCGCGCTGGCCGTCAAGCAGGGCAAATACACGGAAGAGCACTTCATCAAGCCCTACAAAAATATTCTTGAACAATGGGCCGCCAATTACGCGCTCTGATTAACCCGAACAGAAAATATCGATCATGAAAAAATTATTACCGACTTCCACCGCTGGCAGCTTGCCGAAACCTTCGTGGCTGGCCCAGCCTGAAAAACTGTGGTCGCCCTGGAAACTGCAGGACGAGGAACTGATCGAGGGCAAACACGACGCCCTGCGTTTGTCGCTGCAGGAACAGCAGCAGGCAGGCATCGATATCGTCAGCGATGGCGAACAGACGCGCCAGCATTTCGTCACCACCTTTATCGAGCATCTGAACGGCGTGGACTTTGAAAAACGCGAGACCGTCCGGATTCGTGACCGCTATGACGCCAGCGTGCCGACCGTGGTCGGCGCCGTGAGCCGTCAGAAGCCGGTGTTTGTCGATGACGCCAAATTTTTACGCCAGCAAACGAAGCAGCCGATCAAATGGGCGCTGCCAGGTCCGATGACGATGATCGACACGCTCTACGACAGCCACTATAAAAGCCGCGAAAAACTGGCCTGGGAATTTGCCAAGATCCTCAACCAGGAAGCGCGCGAACTGGAAGCGGCCGGCGTCGACATCATCCAGTTCGACGAGCCCGCATTCAATGTGTTCTTTGATGAAGTCAACGACTGGGGCATCGCCACCCTGGAACGGGCCATCGAAGGACTCAAATGCGAAACCGCCATCCATATTTGCTATGGCTACGGCATCAAGGCCAATACGGACTGGAAAAAAACGCTGGGCTCCGAGTGGCGCCAATATGAGGAATCTTTCCCGAAACTGCAGAAGTCAAACATCGACATCATTTCGCTCGAATGCCACAACTCCCAGGTGCCGATGGACCTGATTGAACTGATACGTGGAAAAAAAGTGATGGTGGGAGCGATCGACGTGGCAAACCATGCGGTTGAAACGCCGGAGGAAGTGGCCAACACCTTGCGCCAGGCGCTGCGGTTTGTCGATGCGGACAAGCTGTATCCGTGCACCAACTGCGGCATGGCGCCGTTGCCACGCGAGGTGGCGCGGGGCAAATTGCATGCGCTCAGTGCGGGGGCGGAGATTGTGCGCAGGGAGATCCTGGGCGGCATCCAGGGCTGAACGCGGTGCTTTGGGGCAGCGGTGACCGGCACGAAAAATCACCCGAGCAACGATGCCATGCTGGAACTCCTGCCCAGGGGCGTGAATCGGCCAGCAGCGGTCGTCCCTAGCCTCGTTGCATGGGCAACGAGGCTTCAGGATACTAATTTCTTGGCACTTGCTTAGTACAGGTCGAGGCCTTCCTCGAGAATGGACTTCTGCACGGCTTCACGGCTCTTGACGCGCGCATACCAGGCCTGGAGGTGCTGAAGATGGTCAAAATGAATAGCCGTATCCTCGTACGACTTCAGCCACGGCGCCTTGCCCCAACCGGTCACCGCAAACAGATAGGTGTCGGCGACCGAGAATTTGTCGCCCATCAGATACGGTTTGTCGGCGAGATGCGCGTTAATCCAGGCGTAGCGTTGCTCAAGCTTCGGCAGTGCGATCTCGATATAGCCACTTGCCGAAGGTGCATAGAAGAGCGGAATGAAGCCCTTGTGGATTTCCGTCGAGAGGAAGGCGAGCATTTCCTGCAGCTTGTAGCGTGCAAACGTTCCGTTGGCGGGCGCGAGGTCCTTTTCGGGCTTCAGGTCCGCCAGATACTGAACGATGACAATGCCTTCCGTCAGCATGTCGCCGTTATCGAGCTCCAGCGCCGGAATGTAACCATGCGGGTTGACCTTGTAAAAATTCTGCCCCTGTGCGGTTGTATGGTCCTTGAGATCAACCTTGATGAACTCGACATCAAGACCGAGTTCGTTTGCAACGATGTGGGGAGAAAGCGAGCAGGCACCCTGCTTGTAGTAGAGTTTCATTTCATGGGCTCCATCAATGGCGATGATGCGCTTCCCCAGGAGGAAAAGCGCGTGGTTCAGGCGCTATGAAAACGCCAGAATGTGATGCTGACCTAGGTCCTGTTGCGCCGGTAACGACGATAAAATCCTGCCGGCGTCATGCTGGAAAAGACCCCGTCACGGCGCACCCAGGCATGCATGAGCGCGGCGGAAAGATGCATCAGCACGACGGCGAACAGCAGCCAGGCCAGCAGGCCATGGGCGTCACGCAGCACCGCGTACCAGACCGGATCGACCGGCGCGATCGGCGGCAGCGCGACCCCCGGCAACATCGTCACCGGCCATCCACCGGCCGAGCGCACACCCCAGCCGAGCAGCGGCAGCGAGAACATCAGCGCATACAGCACCCAGTGCGACGCCTTGGCTGACAGTACTTGCCAGCGCGGCAGGTCGGCCGGCAACGCGGGCGCGCCATGGCGCAGCCGGTTGAGCAGGCGCACGATCGCCAGCAGCAAGATGGCAATGCCCAGCGGCTGGTGAAGGTCGAGCAGCCAGGGCCGCCAGGTCAGCGACGTCATCATGGCGACACCGATAAACAGCATCGCCAGAATTGCCGCCGCCATCGTCCAGTGCAGCAGCTGCGCCAGCGGATTGAAGCGTGCTGGCAGGCCAGCTTGCTTGCCTTGTACAGCGTCTGTCACGGTAAGGGTGTCGGTCGTCATGGTGCTGCCTTCTTTCCGACCGCATCGGTGGCCTTGCCGTAGCCGATTTCGTGCAGCCGCGCATTATACGAGTGGGCGTAAATGCCTGCCCGCGTGGCCAGTACCGGATCGTTCGACAGCGCCATGCCCGCCGGTATCAGGGTGGGATCGAAATTGATGTCGCGACACACGCCGTCAGTCTGATCGAAGACCCGCTGCACTTCCAGCGTTCCGGCGACCAGCTGTGGGCGCGTTTCCGGCCAGGGCTGCGATGGATCATCGACCGGATCGCCTGGCGCGGCCAGTTGCATCACCATATCCCAATGTAACGGTGCCTTTGCCAGCCGCTGCGCCACATCCTTGAACAAGGCGTCATGGCTGGCGCTAGCACGTTCCTCCGCACTCCAGGCGGCGAACGCCGCGTGCGGCCGCAGCGACCAGCGCATGGCTTGCCGTTGCCCATCCTGGGCGACCAGGAAGTAGGCATGGATGGCGTGGAACGTGGCGCCGGCAAAGCTGCTGGCCCAGGGTTTCACGGCATCGGCCGCCAGGTATTTGCGCGCCTCCGGATAGTCCTTGAGGAAAGCCTCCACGTGCTGGGGGTCGGGTTCGCCGGTGGCCGGATCGGGTGCGGTTGCCTTGACCATCGCCAGGAAGCCAGGGGCATCGCGGGTGGCGAAATACGGCTCGTTGTTCATTTTCATGCGCCACTGCTGGCCATTGTCGGCGGTGAGCATCATGGCCATGCTGACGGTGCTGGTGGAATTATCTGCGGCATAAGGGCTCATGTTGCCGATCGAGAAGCGTCCGATGGCCCTGGTCTCCGGCTGCGCGAAAACTCTGGCATCGGAGTACTTTGCGGCCGCGCCGCTGGCGCGAAACACGCCTTCGTAACACACGCCCTTGCCGTGCGCGCGCCGGTAGCCAGCAGGAAAATCATGCGGGATGTCCTCCAGGAAAGTCGTATTGGTCACGCGCTGTCCAAGCAAACCGGCAGCCCAGGCGAAGGCCGTGGCCAGCACGGCGACGATCGCGCCGATGCCGGCCAGGGCCGGCCAGCTGCGCTTGAGGTCAATCTCGCCGATCTTCATGGATAGCCTCGGTTGGATGGGGCGCACGTGGTGCGCGGTGTGTGGTTCATGATGACTCCTTGAATGTACGGTGAAGGTCGCCTGCTTAATGCGAGGCGGTCTTTGAAAACAGGTTCATCACGATCACGCCGGTGACAATGAGAACGATGCCGATAATTGCCGGAAAATCCAGCCTTTGCTTGAAAGCTAGCACGCCAAGCAGCGCTGTCAGGACGATGCCCAGGCCGCCCCAGATGGCGTAGGCGACCGCCAGCGGCAAGCCTTTCAGTGCCTGGCCGAGTCCATAGAATGCGAATCCGTAAAAAACAACCACCAGCGCGGTTGGTACCAAACGTGAAAACTGTTCGGACCTGGCCAGGAAGGCGCTGCCGGCGACCTCCGATACGATTGCGGCGCCTAGCCAAATATAGTGTGTTGGGACCATGTTCTTCTCTTGTTTGATGTCGTCGATTTTGTCAATGTGAATGGCATTGCTCACCATCGTGGCCTTGAAGGTTGATTTTTACAATACGTTCGTATTGTACGACATTTTGCGTTGTAGAATCGTGTCATGACGACCAAAGCACCCACTTCGCGGCCTCCGAAGCAACCTGACCAAGTCAGAAAGAGGCTTTTTCACTCTGCCACCACCTTGTTAAGTACGGGGCAGCCCGTTTCCATCGGCGCCATTGCCAGTGCGGCCGGTGTCAGCAAAGGTGCTGTACAACATCATTTCGGCACGAAAGAACAGCTGCTTGCGGCACTTTTCGACCTTTATATGGATCAATTCAACCAGGCATTGGCGCTGGAAGATGCATCGGCGCCGCCAGCATTGCGCTATGCGCGCATGTCGCTCAATGCCACGTCGTACGAGGACACCGAAGGCTGGCGCGCCATGGTGGTGGCGACCGTCTTTGATCGCGCTCTGGCGGCGCGCTGGAGCGAACGGGCGGAAATCGAGCGCTCTCTCGACCAGGCGCCCACTGCGCATGCCTTGCTGGTTCGTTTGGCGGCAGACGGCTTATGGCTGTCGGATTTGCTGTCTACCTACAAGATCGGCAACAAGGAGCGCGAGGAACTCGATGGTTTGATGGGAGAACTGCTGAGGAAGCCTTGATGTATCACAGGCAAATGGAGGATCTGACACCGGCCCTGGAGACGGTCAAGGCTGAGATCGTGTACGAATGACGGTATCTGACCCCGACTTCCCTTGCAGCGCGCTTCTCGAGCGCTGCCCGGACCTGCCGCGCCGAGGCCGCCGGCGATGTCAAAAATGGTGCAGCGCACACGGCGCGCACCGCCTGCGCGCAGGGCCGCACCCTGCTGGTGAAGGGTGTTGTTTGACGGTCTTTCCGGTCGATTTATTGTCCTTTCAACGTTGCAATCTGATACAAGCTCCAGCACAATGCCCCGGCTTGTGCCGCATCCTGATCCAGGAAGCAAACCCTTATCCAGACCCCGTACCGATGCAAGGAAAAAAAATCGATGGAAGCTTTTATCAGTAGTTTGAATGGCGTGATCTGGAGTTCCGCGCTGATTTACCTGTGCCTTGGCGCCGGCCTGTTCTATTCGATCCAGACCCGTTTCGTCCAGGTGCGCCTGTTCAAGGAAATGCTGCGCCTGCTGTTCAAGAAGCGTGATACCGATTCGGGCATCTCGTCGTTCCAGGCCCTGGCCGTGTCCTTGTCCGGCCGGGTTGGCGTGGGCAATATCGCCGGCGTGGCCGCCGCCATCGGTTTCGGCGGCCCCGGTGCGGTGTTCTGGATGTGGATGGTCGCCTTCCTCGGCGCCAGCACGGCCTATGCCGAATCGACGCTGGGCCAGCTCTACAAGGTCGAAGAGAACGGCCAGTACCGTGGCGGCTCCGCCTACTTCTTCACGCGCTGCCTCGGCTGGCCTTGGCTGGGTGCGCTGTTTGCCGTCTCGGCGGTGATTTCCTGCGGCATTTTCCTGCCCGGCGTGCAAGCCAACGCGGTCGGTAATGCGGTCACCCAGATCTTTGGCGACGGCGCCATGGTCGATACCTTCATGGGCAGCGTCGGCACCCACAAGCTGGCCGGCCTGGCGGTGATCCTGCTGGTACTGGGCGTCATCATTTTCGGCGGCATCAAGCGCATCGCCCAGTTTGCCGAGTACGTGGTGCCATTCATGGCCTTCGGCTATATCGTGCTGGCGCTGATCGTCATCGCCATGAATATCGACAAGCTGCCGGGCGTGTTCTCGCTGATCTTCTCGGATGCGTTCTCGGCCCAGGCCGGCATGGGCGCAGCCATCGGCTGGGGCGTCAAGCGCGGCGTGTACTCGAACGAAGCGGGGCAAGGCACCGGCACCCACGCGGCGGCCGCGGCCGAAACCGAGCACCCGTCGCAGCAGGGCCTGGTGCAGGCGTTCTCGATCTATGTCGATACCTTGCTGGTGTGCACGGCCACCGCGCTGATGATTTTGATCACCAACCAGTACAACGTGCAGGGCACCTTGCCGGGCGGCCAGTTCATCGTCCAGCACCTGCCGGCCACCACGGAAATCGGTTCGGCCGCGTTCACGCAAATGGCGCTGCAAAGCACCTTCGGCGGTTTCGGCCCATTCTTCGTGGCGCTGGCGCTGTTCTTCTTCGCCTTTACCACCATCGTCGCCTATTACTATATCGCCGAAACCAACGTCGCTTACCTGAACCAGTACTTCAAGCGCAGCGTGCCGCTGGTCGTCGTCAAGCTCCTGATCATGGCGATGGTGGTGTTCGGCACCATCAACAGCGCCGGCTATATCTGGAATCTCGGCGATATCGGCGTGGGCATGATGGCGTGGATTAACATCATCGGCATCCTGATCATCTTCTTCATCTCGCGCCCGACCATCGCCTGCCTGCGCGATTACGAAGCCCAGCTCAAGGCCGGCGGCCCGATCACCTTCGATCCGGTCAAGCTGGGCATCAGGAACGCCACGTTCTGGGAAGAACGCGCTGCCAGGCGCAAGCAAAAATAAACGCAGGACAGGCCCGGGTGCGGGGTATTGATCGGTGAACAAAACCGTCACCGCACCCGGGCCATATTGGCGTGTTGACTACACCTACATCTTGCCCTGAAAGAAACAAGCAATGCATGAATTTCTGACCCTGCTGAGCGCCTGGTTCCTGCACCTCGACGTGCACCTGTCCGAACTGGTGGCCGCATACGGCTACTGGATTTACCTGCTGCTGTTCGCCGTGATCTTCATCGAAACCGGCGTGGTCATCATGCCGTTCCTGCCCGGCGACTCGCTGCTGTTCATCGCCGGCGCGCTGGCCGCCAAGGGCTTGTTCGATCCCTGGATACTGTTCTTCCTGCTGCTCACCGCCGCCATCACCGGCGACGCCCTCAACTTTGCCATCGGCACCTACGTGCGGCGCAAGGCGGTCGATACCTCGCGCATCCCCTTCCTCAAGGCCGAACACATCGCGCTGACGCAACAGTTCTTCGAGCGCCATGGCGGCAAGACCATCATCCTGGCCCGCTTCGTGCCGATCGTGCGCACGCTGGCGCCGTTCGTGGCCGCGCTCGGTTCCATGCCGGCGCGCGTGTTCTTCATGTACAACGTGGTCGGCGGCCTGATCTGGGTAGGCAGCCTGCTGCTGGCCGGCTACCTGTTCGGCAACATTCCGTGGGTGAGCAACAACCTCACCATCGTCGTGCTGGGCATCGTGTTCCTGTCCATCCTGCCGGGCATCATCGCGTGGCTGCGCACGCTGGGCAGGCGGGCTGGCAAAGCTTGATGTGGTAGCCGTGCTGGGGATCAGCGGGCGCCTCTGCCTGGGGGTGGTGGGTGGCTGGATAGGCGGTGCGCGGAAGGAGTGCGCCATTCGGACGCGGACTGATGCTTAGGGCGCGGTAGAAGCGGACTCGGTCGAAACCTGATTGGAACCACGAACGCGCGCCCACGGCGCGCGGGGCTGCCGCGCAGCGGCAGCAGCTGGAGGATTCGGGGCGGGCTGGGCAGATACGCCCAGCCCTTCGAATCTCACACGCAGGGCGCGCAGGCGCCCTGCTCGCTTCCGCCAGGAAACAAAAAACCGCCTCGAAGGCGGTTTCTTTATTTGCTGGCGGAAGCGGTGTAATGCGAATAGGTAAGCCTCATGCCACTTTCAAGTGTAATACAGCGATCGTACCTACGTGTTTAGATATGGGTGATCATATTCCCACTCGCAGCCTGCCATTTTTCAGGGCTAGGTTGCTTTTGAGTACACTGTTGAATTCTGTCACCCAACTATCAGCGCCATGAGCCAAGCCCTTCACAGCCAAGCCCGCACCACTCATCTGGTCCGGGACGAAATCCGCAACTCGACGCTCTCTCAACGGGAACTGGCTGAGCGCTACAACGTTAGTCGTCTGACGATCCGCAAATGGCAGAACCGCGACAGCGCCGAGGATCTTTCGCACCGGCCACGTACCATGCACACCACGCTCA
>NZ_LOCQ01000048.1 GCF_001677885.1 Janthinobacterium psychrotolerans
ATCAGCGTTAATCGGGCATTCTTATGGATGTTCATTCGGTTGGTTTCCTTGAGAACTGGGGGTTTGGCGATTTCCAGTGTCTCAAATCCAATCCGAATGAACCACAACAACCTATTGAAACATCACACCTAGGCCGCCTCGGCCTGCAGCCAGGCACGAAATTGCTGCATTGCCAGCTTTTCGTGCGCCGCTTCGGGCGTGATCAGGTAATACGCGCGCTGGCCGCGCAGTGGGCGCTCGCAAGCGATCTGCAATTCGCCGCGCGCCAGCTCCGCTTCGACCAGCATGCGCGGCAGCAGCACCACGCCCTGCCCCTGCACGGCCGCCATGGCCAGCATGGAAAACAGTTCATAGCGCGCGCCGAAGCGGGCGCCATCGAAGGCCTCGCCGTCGACCTGCATCGCGTCAAACCACTGGCGCCAGGCGCCGGGGCGCGTGCTCGGTTGCAGCAAGGTCAGTTCCAGCAAATCGCGCGGCTGCCAGCTGCCGCGCGCTTGCAGCAGGCGCGGACTGGCGATGGGCACAATCTCCTCATGCATCAGCAAGGTGGCGCGCGTGCCGGGCCAGCGCGCCAGCTGCTCGGGCGTGCCCGCATACAGGGCGCCGTCGTATTCCGTATCGGCAAACATGAACGGTTTTGTGTAGGCATCGATATGCACCACGATTTCGGGCTGCCGCGCGGCCAGGCCGGCCAGGCGCG
Organism: Janthinobacterium psychrotolerans; assembly: GCF_001677885.1. Classification (GTDB taxonomy): domain Bacteria; phylum Pseudomonadota; class Gammaproteobacteria; order Burkholderiales; family Burkholderiaceae_D; genus Janthinobacterium; species Janthinobacterium psychrotolerans. The sequence goes on from NZ_LOCQ01000048.1 coordinate 701, forward strand.
GCATCAGCCAGCGCGTGGCAAAGGTCGGCACCGAGGCCAGCTGCAAGGCGCCGCCGCCCTGGCGCGCCATGGTGTCGAGGGTATCGCGCTCGAGGCCGTCGAGACGGCTGGCGATCTGGCGCGCGTAGGACGCGCCGGCGCTGGTGAGCAGCACACCATGGCGCGTGCGCTGGAACAGTTGCACGCCAAGAAAGCTTTCAAGCGACGCAATCTGGCGCGACACGGCGCTTTGCGTCAGCGACAGTTCGCGCGCCGCATGGGTATAGCTCTGGTGGCGGGCGGCCGCCTCGAAACAATTGAGCGCTTGCAGCATCGGTATCTTGCGGGACATGGAACGGCCTGGACGTAAAAAACACAGTATGCCGCAAGATATGCGCCCCATGCATATGTGGGTGCATAAAAATCGTTTGCGCAAGGCTGGACTAAAACCTACCATCAGTCCCATTCAATCTTGCGCCCTCACCGGCGCTCACCTTGCGAGGCACGTGATGAGCAAAACCGTATTTGACTTCCATTCCCCCCTGCTGCTGGACGAACAACTGACGGGCGACGAACGCGCCGTGCTGGAAGCGGCGCGCGACTATTGCCAGGGCAGCCTGGCGCCGCGCGTGCTCGAATCGTTCCGCCATGGCCGCACCGATGCCGCCATCTTCCGCGAAATGGGCGAACTGGGCCTGCTGGGCTCGACCATTCCCGAAGAATACGGCGGCGCCGGCCTGAACTATGTGTGCTACGGCCTGGCCGCGCGTGAAGTCGAGCGCATCGATTCGGGCTACCGCTCGATGATGAGTGTGCAGTCCTCCTTGGTGATGGTGCCGATCCACGCCTTCGGCAATGAGGAAACGAAACAGAAATACCTGCCGAAACTGGCCACCGGCGAATTCATCGGCTGCTTCGGCCTGACCGAGCCGAACCATGGCTCCGACCCTGGCAGCATGGTCACACGCGCCCGTAAAGTGCCGGGCGGCTACAGCCTGTCGGGCGCCAAGATGTGGATCACCAACAGCCCGATCGCCGACGTGTTCGTGGTATGGGCCAAGGACGACGAAGGCGCGATCCGTGGTTTCGTGCTGGAAAAAGGCTGGAAAGGCCTGTCGGCGCCCGAGATCCACGGCAAGGTCGGCCTGCGCACCAGCATCACCGGCGAAATCGTCATGGACGAAGTGTTCTGCCCCGACGAAAACGCGTTTCCGGACGTGCGCGGCCTGAAAGGCCCGTTCACCTGCCTCAACAGCGCGCGCTACGGCATCGCCTGGGGCGCGCTGGGCGCGGCCGAGGACTGCTACCTGAAAGCCCGCCAGTACACCATGGACCGCCAGCAATTCGGCCGCCCATTGGCCGCCAATCAGCTGGTGCAAAAGAAACTGGCCGACATGCTGACCGAAATCACCATGGGCCTGCAGGGCTGCTTGCGCCTGGGCCGCATGAAGGACGAAGGCTCGGCCGCCGTGGAAATCACCTCCATCATGAAACGCAACAGCTGCGGTAAGGCGCTCGATATTGCCCGCATGGCGCGCGACATGATGGGCGGCAATGGTATTTCGGACGAGTTCGGCGTGATCCGCCACCTGGTCAACCTGGAAGTGGTCAACACCTATGAAGGCACGCACGATGTGCACGCCTTGATCATCGGCCGCGCGATTACCGGCATCGCCGCCTTCAGCAACTGATGGCCGCCTTCGCTTCCACCCTGCGGCCGGCGCCCTTGACGGGCTTGCGCGTGCTGGACCTGTCGCGCGTGCTGGCCGGGCCGTGGGCCGGGCAGCTGCTGGCCGACCTGGGCGCCGACGTGGTCAAGGTCGAGCAGCCGGGGCGCGGCGACGATACGCGCTCCTGGGGCCCGCCGTATGTGAAAGACGAAGATGGGCGCGATACGGCAGAGGCTGCCTATTTCCAGTGCGCCAACCGCAACAAGCGTTCGCTGTGCATCGACCTGGCCGCGCCCGAAGGGCAAGCTTTGGTGCGCCGGCTGGCGCTGGAGGCCGATGTGCTGCTGGAAAATTTCAAGCTCGGTGGCCTGAAGCAATATGGGCTCGATGCGGCCAGCCTGCTGGCACTCAATCCGCGCCTGGTGTATTGCTCGATCACGGGTTTTGGCCAGGACGGGCCATATGCGGCGCGCGCCGGCTATGACTTTCTGATCCAGGGCATGGGCGGCCTGATGAGCATCACGGGCGTGCCCGATGGCGAGCCGGGCGGCGGGCCGCAAAAAGTGGGCGTAGCGCAAACCGACATCATGACCGGCTTGTACGCCACCATCGCCGTGCAGGCGGCACTTGCGGAACGGACCCGTTCGGGCCTGGGCCAGCATATCGACCTGGCCCTGCTCGACGTGCAGGTGGCGGCGCTGGGCAACCAGGCGGCCAACTACCTGTGCGGCGGCAAGGTGCCCCAGCGCATGGGCAACGCCCATCCGAACATCGTGCCCTACCAGGATTTTCCCACCGCCGACGGCGACATGATTTTGGCGATCGGCAACGACGGCCAGTTCGCGCGCTTTTGCACGATTGCCGGCCACCCGGAATGGGCGCAGGACGAGCGTTTCGCCACCAATCCGCAACGCGTGGCGCACCGGGCGGTGTTGATCCCGCTGCTGCGCCAGGCGACGGTCATGCGCACCACCGACGAATGGATCACGGCCTTCGAACTGGCGGCCGTGCCTTGCGGCCCGGTCAACCGCATCGACCAGGTGTTTGCCGACCCGCAAGTAGTGGCGCGCGGCCTGAAGGTGGAGATGGCGCACCCGACGGCGGGCACGGTGGCGCTGGTGGCCAACCCGGTACGGCTGTCAGCTTCGCCAGTGCAATACCGCTTGCCGCCACCCTTGCTGGGGCAGCACACGGACGAAGTGCTGGGGCAGTGGCTGGGGTTGGGTGATGCAGAAATCACTGGCTTGCGCGAACGCAAGATCGTGTAAAGATGGATGGCAGCGGACGTAGGTCGGATTAGGCACAAAGCGCCGTAATCCGACAACATTGTTGGCGCCGGTGGTGTTGTCGGATTACGGCCCCCAGGGCCTAATCCGACCTACAGTTGACTCTGAAATTATTTCAGAGTCAACTTCAACGCCGGCTTCTCGCCATAATCCTCATAGCGCTCGTTGATGCCAGCGATACAGAACGTCACTTCTTCGAGCAGCTCCGGCGCCTGCGCCTTGAGCGCGTCGGCATCCTGCACCACGATTTCCAGCACTTCGTTCGGTTTCAAGCGAAATTTGCTCATGCCGTCTTCGTCGCGCAGGTAGCTGAGGCAATCGACCCAGGCGTCCATGCTGTTGCCGTAAAACGCGGGAAAACCGAAGGCCTGCACGCATTGCGCGTGAAAGCTCGCTTCGTCGGTGATGTCTTTTCCATTCAGGATGGCAGTGGCCATATCGATCCTCAGCTCTTCAGCGACAGCACGTCCTGCATGTCGTACAGGCCGGTCGGCTTGTCGGCCAGGAAACGCGCGGCGCGCAGGGCGCCGTGGGCGTAGGTGACGCGGCTGCTGGACTTGTGGCTGATCTCGATGCGCTCGCCGATGCCGGCAAACAGCACCGTATGGTCGCCAACGATATCGCCGCCGCGGATGGTGGCAAAGCCGATGGTCGACGGATCGCGTTCGCCCGTCACGCCTTCGCGGCCATACACGGCGCATTGCTTCAGGTCGCGGCCCAGGGCGCCGGCCACCACTTCGCCCATTTGCAGGGCGGTGCCGGACGGCGCGTCGACCTTGTGGCGGTGATGGGCTTCGATGATCTCGATATCGTAGCCTTCGGACAAGCTTTTCGCGGCCAGCTCCAGCAGCTTCATGGTCACGTTGACGCCCACACTCATGTTCGGCGCGAACATGATGGCGGTTTTTTCGGCGGCGGCGGCAATCGCCGCCTTGCCGGCGTCATCGAAACCGGTGGTGCCGATGATCATCTTGATGCCGTGCTCGGCGCAATATTCAAGATGCTGCAAGGTGCCTTCGGGACGGGTGAAGTCGATCAGGTAGTCGGCGTTCGCCAGGCCTTGGGCCAGGCTTGACTCGATCGCCACGCCGGCCGGCTTGCCGAGGAAAGCGGCGGCATCCTGGCCGACCGATGGCGAACCAGCGCGGTCGAGCGCGCCAGCGAGCACGGCGTCAGGGGCGTTGCCGACCGCTTCGATCAGGATATGGCCCATGCGGCCACTGGCGCCGGCGATTGCAATTTTCAGTTCAGTCATAGAATGTTTACAGCAACTTATTTGGTGGGGGCGGGCGCCGGTTCGGCCGGCGTTACGGCAGGCTTGGTGACCGGGATCATCGCCGGCGTATTGTCCGGGTTGGACGGCACGGCCGACGGCGCGACCGGCGAGGGGACCACGGCGGCCGGCGTCCCGGCGGCGGGGGCGCCGGCCTTGGCCAGCTTGGCGAACGGCGACGGGCCGGCGATGCGGTCGATATATTCTTTCTCGGTCGGCAGGTTGCCGCCCTCGAAACGGGCGACCTTGCCTTCTTTATCAAAATACACGACCACGCGGCTGCTGGTGGTTTCGCCATTGCCGCGTGCCAGGCGGAACGGGTAGTCCCAGCGGTCGGCGTGGAAGAGATCGGTCAGCAAGGGTGTGCCAAGGACAAAGCGGACCTGGTCGCGCGTCATGCCTTCTTTCAGCTGCGACACCATCTCTTCGGAGACGAAGTTGCCTTGCTGAATGTCCGGGCGATACGGCGAGAAAAACCACATGAATTTCTGCAGCGGCGTCACGGTGGTGGTCTGGGCCCCCTGTTCGGGCACGAGTTCCTTGCCTTCTTTCTGGGAGGCCGCCGGTTTTTCACCGAGGATGCCGCGGCTGGCACAGCCGGTCGCCATCAACGCAACGCAGACCAGGGCTGCCACGCCTGGTAAGCGGAATGACATACGGTGACGCAAGGATGGCAATACAGCCGGTGTGACGCGCATAAATGACCTCAATTTGATGAACAAAACGCCAGGAGTGACTGGCCCACCCAAAAATGCTTATTTTGGCACTCGCCGACAAAACGCTATATGATAAAGCACCTGACCCACATACGAGCAACAAACATGAGTAACAATCCTAGTGATCTCAAGGCAAGCGGCCTGAAAGCCACCCTGCCACGGCTGAAGATACTCGATATCTTCCAGAGTAGCCCGGTACGCCACCTGACGGCGGAAGACGTCTATAAAATTCTGTTGGCCGATAATATGGATGTCGGCCTGGCAACTGTCTACCGTGTATTGACCCAGTTCGAACAAGCTGGCTTGCTTAATCGCAACCATTTTGAAACAGGCAAGGCGATTTTCGAGCTCAACGAAGGCTCGCACCACGATCACCTGGTGTGTCTCGATTGCGGCCGGGTCGAGGAATTCTTCGACGAGTCGATCGAAATACGCCAGCAGAAAGTGGCGGAAGAGCGCGGCTTCAAGATCGCCGAACACGCGCTGGCCATCTACGGCAACTGCATCAAGCCGGCCTGCCCGCACAAGCCGGCATAAGGCCACTAGCTGCCACTACTTAATGGTGGCTCAAGGCGTTTGACAGCAATTTGGCCGTAATATCGACTATCGGAATGACCCGCTCGTAGGCCATGCGGGTCGGTCCGATCACGCCCAGGGTGCCCACGATCTTGCCGTTGACTTCATACGGCGCCGTCACCACGCTCATCTCGTCCATCGGCACCAGGTTCGATTCGCCGCCGATAAATATCTGCACGCCGGTCGCCTTGCTCGACACATCGAGCAACTGCATCAGCCCCGTCTTCTGTTCGAACATGTCGAACAGCTGGCGCAAGGAACTCATGTTCGAGGACAGATCGCTCACGCTGAGCAGGTTGCGCTCGCCCGAAATGACCATGTCATCGCTGTGATCGCTCATCACTTCACTGCCGGCCTCGACCGCCGCCTGCATCAGGCTGCCCATATCGTCGCGCAACTGGCGCAGCTCGCCCTGCAGCCGCACGCGCACGGCGTCGAACGACAGGCCGCCATAATTCTGGTTGATGTAATTGGCCGACTGGATCAGTTGCGCCGGCGTATAGTCGGCCTCTGTCAGCAATAAACGGTTCTGCACGTCGCCAGCGGGGCCGACGATCACCAGCAGGATGCGTTTTTCCGACAGGCGCAGAAATTCGATCTGCTGGAACACCGATTCGCGGCGCGGACTCAATACCACGCCGGCAAACTGCGACAGCGAAGACAGCATCTGCGCCGCATTGGCGATGGTCTTTTGCGGCTGCTGGGTCTGCAGGCGCAAACGCGCATCGACCATATGCTCGTCTAGATGTTTCACTGTCAGCAAGGTATCGACAAAGATGCGGTAGCCGCGCGGCGTGGGAATGCGGCCGGCCGAGGTATGCGGGCTGGACACATAACCCTGTTCTTCGAGGTCGGCCATGATGTTGCGGATGGTGGCCGGCGACAGGTCGAGACCGGAAATTTTCGACAAGGCGCGCGAACCGACCGGCAGGCCGTCGGCGATATATCGCTCGACCAGGGCTTTCAGCAGGGTTTGGGCACGGAGTTCGAGTTGCATGGTGTTTTCAGTTATACAAGGGTGCCGGCGGCCGGACGCGCACAGGATCCGCATCAACAGCAGCTATTATGCACGTTCGCCTGCGCAACGGCGATCAATCTTCCAGTTGCGCCCGCAGCCACAGCAGCAATTCATCAAAGTTGGCACAGATGGCGTCCGGCCGCACCCCGGCCGCCAGATGGGCGTCGCTGCCGCGCCGGTTCATCCAGACGGCGCGCATGCCCGCATCCTGTGCCCCCGTCACATCGAAATACAGATCGTCGCCCACATACACGGCCTCATGCGGGGCCACCCCCAGCGCCTCGCAGCCGGCCAGGAAAATCGACGTATCGGGCTTGGCCGCGCCAAACTCGCTGGCGGCGATCGATACCTTAAAGTGCTGTGCCAGGCCAATAATTTCAAGGTCGGCGTTGCCGTTGGAAATCGATCCGACCAGCAGCCGCTGTTGCATCCAGGCCAGGCCCGGCAGCACGCCGTCATACGGCGTGACCCGGTTGCGCGCGGTCAGGAATTGCCTGACGGCTTCATCGACCAGCGCCGGGTCCTCGCCAGCCTCGGCGAACGCCGTCAGCAGGCCGGCGCGCCGCAATTCGATCAGGTTGCCGTGGTAGTGCGGTTGTTCATTGAGCAAGTCGAGCCGGTGCCGGCGCAGCGCCTCGATGGAAAACTGCCGGGCCACCCGCGGCGCATGGGTGGATAGCCAGTCGTGCAGCAAGGTTTCGGCGGCGGCGATCACGGGCGCGATCGGCCACAGGGTATCGTCGAGATCAAACAGGATGGCCTTCGGCGGCACGGCGGTGTTGGCGGCGGTATGGGACATGGCGGCAATCAGGATGGAGAAAGGCAAGCCGTATTGTCGCACTGATCGCCTGCCGCAAGGCGCCAGCGGCACCGCCATATGAGGGCGCAGCAGGGCTGGCGCGGCAAAAATTGTTACAGGGTGATACAAGGCAAGGTCAATCGGCTTGCCAGATAGACTAAAATAGGCGCCATTCCAATGCGGCGCCAGCGTCCGTATTGCGCTACCCTACCTAATTCGTTTTGGAGAATGTATGAAAAATGTATACCTGCGCTCGATGCTGGCGGCGGCTTGTGCTGCCACACTGGCAGCCTGCGGCGGCAGCGGCGGCAATATGTTCCTGAGTGGCTCGGTGGTCGGCCTGGCCAAGACCGGCCTGATCTTGCAAAATGGTGGCGAAGACCTGCCCGTGGCCGCTGGCGCCGGCAGCTTTGTGTTTGTCAACCTGATCAAGTCCGACGACCGCTACGATATCAAGATCAAGCAGCAACCGAAGGGCGCCACTTGCACCATCAACAATGGCAGCGGCAAGGCGAACAGCTTATCCGTGTCGAGCACCGTGGTTTCCTGCGTTACCGATACGTATGCCCTGGGCGGTTCGATTACCGGCTTGAGCGCTGGTGGCCTGACCCTGATCAACGGCGCCAGCGGCAGCATCAGCCCGCTGCAAGGCGCGACCAGCTTTACCTTCCCGGCGGTCGCCGACGGTTCCACCTATAACATTTCCGTTTCCAGCAATCCAGCTGGCCTGACCTGCCGATTCCAGGGCTCGATCAGCCCCGACGGCCACGATATCGTCGGCACCATGGGCTCCGGCCCCGTCAATTCGCTGGCACTTGCCTGCGCACGCAATTAAACCGTGCGATCCGTGAACACTCTTTTGGAGAACTACATGAAGTCATCCTGCCTGCGCCCTCTGGCCGCGCTGCTGCTGACCGTCGGCCTGGCGGCCTGCGGCGGCAAGGCCTCGTACGATGTGTCCGGCACCATTTCCGGCCTGAACAATGCTGGCCTGGTACTGGCCAACGGCGGTGATACCGTCTCGCCCGCCGTCGGCGCGACCGCGTTCACCTTTCCCAAGCGCGTCGATTACGGCACCGACTACAACATCACGGTGAAAACACCGCCGGCGCACATGAATTGCAGCGTCTCGGGCGGCACCGGCTCGGCCGGCCGTTTTGTCAGCATCCAGGCCTTTGTCAGCTGCCAGCAAAACACCTATACGGTAGGCGGCACCATCACCGGCCAGACCGTCGACGGCCTGGTGCTGGGCAATGGCAGCACCGCCACGCCGCTGACGGTGGCCAAGGCCACGGCCACCTTTGTCATGCCCAATCCGGTCGCCGATGGGAATTCCTACGGCATCAGCGTGATTACCAATCCGGCCGGACAGACTTGCACGGTAGCGACCAACCCGGCGACCGGCCTGTCGACCGGTGTCGGCATCATGGGCGAAGCCAAGGTCGAGACCGTCAGGATTGTCTGCGTCACGAATGGCACAGCCAGCTAGCAGCAAGCTATCACCAAATCGAATAATTGGTATTTGAAAGATAAATTGGAGTTATATGTGGCGATGCAGCATACTGCATCTGTCTCCTCCAACTCTTCCAAGAATTGGATTTAGCCCGCTTTTACCAGCGGGCTTTTTTTTGTCCAAAAATCATCAAGCGGCAGGCTTGTCCGGCTCGCCATTGAACAGCTGCACGATGCTGGAAAAATCCTGGCCGGCATGGCCGGCCTGCGCATGCAGCTGGTACAACTGGCGCACCAGGCCGCCCAAAGGCGTGGCCGCGTTGACCGACAGGCTGGCCTGCTGCGCCAGGCCCAGGTCTTTCAGCATCAGGGCCGTGCCGAAGCCGCCGCTGTAATTGCGCGATGCGGGCGCGGTGTCCATCACGCCCGGCCACGGGTTATACACTTCCAGGGTCCAGTTGCGGCCCGAACTCTTGGCCATGATGTCGGACAGCACGGCCGGATCGAGCCCGTGCGCCACGCCCAGGTTCAAGGCTTCGGCCGTGCCGGCCATCAAAATGCCCAGCAGCATGTTGTTGCAGATCTTCGCCACCTGGCCCGCACCGGCCGCACCGGCATGGAAAATATTCTTGCCCATTTTTTCCAGCAGCGGGCGCGCGCGCAGCAAGGCCTCAGCTTCGCCACCGACGATAAAGGTCAGCGTGCCGGCTTGCGCCCCAGCCGTGCCGCCGGAGACGGGTGCGTCGAGCATGGCAAAGCCGCGCTCTGTGGCCGCCTGCGCCACCTGGCGCGCCACCTCGGCGGCAATGGTGCTGCAGTCGATCAGCAAGGCGCCCGCCTTGGCCGAATCGAGCACGCCGCCTTGGCCCAGGTACAGCTCCTGCACATGCTTGTTGGCCGGCAGCATGGTGATGACGGCGTCGGCCGCCTGCACGGCGGCGCTGGCGGACTGCGCCGCCGTGGCGCCCGCCTCGACCAGCGCGGCGACCGCTTCCGGCGCCAGGTCGAATACCGATACATGAAAGCCGGCCGCAACCAGGTTGCGCGCCATCGGCGCCCCCATGTTGCCCAGGCCAATAAATGCGATATGTTGCATGGTGTCTCCTCTTGTTTATTCTTGTCTTATGCCAGGTCGGCCAGCGGATGTTGTGCCCACGGCGCCTGGAAATATTCGTTCAGGTAAGTGTCGTCCAGTTCGCTCAAGCTGCTCGGGCGCCATTGCGGCGCATTGTCCTTGTCGATCAGCAAGGCGCGCACGCCTTCGGCAAAGTCGGGATGGGCGCAGCACTGCACCGCCACGATCAGTTCCAGCTGAAATACTTGCGCCAGGCTCAGGTGACGGGTGCGCGCGCGCATGGCCCACACCAGCGCGGCCGAGCTCGGCGCGCCCCTGGCCAGCGAGTGAGCCGCCTTTTGCAGCCAGGCCGATTCGCCGTCGTAGGCGGCGATCGCCGCCACCACTTCGGACAAGGTCGGCGCCTGCGTCAACGTGGCGATCGCGTCGTAATTGGCGCGCACCGGCGACTCGGGCAACAGCGACGATGGCGAGGACAGGCCGCGCAGCAGGCGGTCCAGCTGCTGGTGGTTCGCTTGGGGATCAGCTTGCCATTGCGCCAGCGCCAGCGCGTCGAGCACCATGGCGCGCGCCTCCTGCTGCAGGAAATAGTCGCCCAGGCCGACAAACAGCGCGTCGGCCGCATTCATCGCCGCACCCGTCAGCCCCAGGAACAGGCCGGTACGACCCGGCATGCGGCCCAGGAACCAGCTGCCGCCCACGTCCGGGAACAGGCCGATGGTGATTTCGGGCATGGCGATGCGCGTGCTTTCCGTGACCACCTTGTGGCTGGCGCCGGCCATCAGCCCCAGGCCGCCGCCCATGACGATGCCGCCGCCCCACACCAGCAGCGGTTTGACATAGGTATGGATGCGATGGTCGAGCCGGTATTCATCGGCAAAAAAGGCCAGCGCCTGCGGGTTCGGCACCACCCCAGGCGCATCAAACACGGCCGTGCGCAGGCTGCGCACGTCGCCGCCGGCACAGAATGCCTTGTCGGTCGACGACTGCAGCACCACGCAGGCAATCTGCCCATCATCGGCCCAGGCCAGCAGCGCACCGTCGATGGCGCGTATCATCTCCAGGGTCAGGGCATGCAGGGATTTTGGCGCGTCCAGGGTGATGACGCCCAGCTTCATGCCGCCGGGGCAATCGCGCTCTTCGATCTTGACGGTTTCAAGCAAGGTGGAGTCATGCATTGCGCCACTCCGCCGTGCGTTTTTCCAGGAAGGCCTGCACGCCCTCTTTCTGGTCGTGCGTGTCGAACAGGCCCAGGAACAAGGTGCGTTCGTCGGGCAGCGATTGCACCAGCGGTTTGCCACGCGCGCCCTGCACCAGGCTCTTGCAGGCGGCCACGCTGCCAGGGCTCTGGCGCGCCACCTTGCCAGCGAGCGCCAGCGCAGTGGCCAGCGCCTGGCCAGCAGGCACGACTTCCTCGACCAGGCCGATGGACAAGGCCCTGGCCGCATCGATGCGCTCGCCACATAAAATCATGCGCTTGGCCCAGCCTTCACCGACCAGCCATGGCAGGAGCTGGGTGCCGCCCGCGCACGGCAGCAAGCCCACCGACGCTTCCGGCAAGGCCATTTGCGCATGTTCTTCGGCAATGCGGATATCGCAGGCCAGCGCGCATTCGAGCCCGCCGCCCATGGCGTAGCCATTGATGGCGGCGATGCTGACGCCGCGAAACGCGGACAGCGCCTCGAAGGCCTCGCCAAACGCGGCCGCCATCTTGAAGGCCATGCCCTTGTCGCCGTCGGCAAACAGTTTCAAATCGGCACCGGCTGAAAAGAACTTGGCGCCGCCGCCGGTGATCACCAGTGCGTACACGTCGTTGTCCGCGTTCAGGTCGGCCACCAGTTCCTTGAGCGCAGCCAGGCTGGCCAGGGTCCAGGTATGGGCCGGTGGATTGTCGAGGGTGACTTGCACCGTATGGTCGTGGCGTTCCACGACTAAATTGCTATAAATCTTGTTTGTCATATTCGTCATCGTAAGGTCTCCGTGGCGCCATCCTTCAAGATCGCTCGCGCGATAATCAGGCGCATGATTTCATTGGTCCCTTCCAGGATCTGGTGTACCCGCGTGTCGCGCACATGGCGCTCGAGCGGATACTCGCGGATATAGCCGTAGCCGCCGTGCAATTGCAGCGCTTCGTTGCAGACATTGAAACCGACGTCGGTGGCAAAGCGCTTGGCCATGGCGCAATACGCGCTCGCGTCGGGACTTTGCTGGTCGAGTTTCCAGGCGGCCAGGCGCACCATCTGGCGCGCCGCCACCAGTTCGGTCAGCATGTCGGCCAGCTTGAACTGCAAGGCCTGGAACTGCGCCAGTTCGCGGCCGAACTGCTTGCGCTCCTGCAGATACACTTGCGCGCGGCTCAAGGCAGCCTGCGCCGTACCGACCGAGCACACTGCGATATTGATGCGCCCGCCATCGATGCCCTTCATGGCGATGGCAAAACCTTCGCCTTCGCTACCGAGCAGATTGGCGGCCGGCACGCGCACGTTGTCAAAACTGATGATGCGGGTGGGCTGGCTGTTCCAGCCCATTTTTTCTTCCTTCTTGCCATACACGATGCCGGGCAAATCGGCCGGCACGGCAAACGCGGAAATGCCGCCCGCGCCCTCGCCGCCCGTCCTCGCCATGACGATCAGCATCTGCGTCTGGCCGGCGCCGGAGATAAACGCTTTCGTGCCGTTCAGTACGTAATGGTCGCCATCGCTGACGGCTTTGGTGCGCAGGGACGCCGCGTCCGAGCCCGACTGCGGCTCCGTCAGGCAATAGCTGGCCAGTTTCTGGCCGGCCGCCAGGGCAGGCACCCACTCGTCGCACAAGGCCTCCTGGCCCCAGCGCGACAGCATCCAGGTGGCCATATTGTGGATGGTGATATAGGCCGTGGTCGAGGTGCAGCCGCCGGCCAGTTCCTCGAAGACGATGGCCGCATCCTGGCGCGACAGGCCCAGGCCGCCCCAGCGCTGTGGCGTATACAGGCCGCAAAAGCCCATTTCGCCGGCCCTGGCGATGGTCTCGACCGGAAAAATCGCTTCCGCATCCCAGTGCGCCGCATGCGGCGCCAGTTCGCCGGCGGCAAACGCGCGCGCGGCATCCTGGAACTCGCGCTGCTCGTCGCTCAGTTCAAAGTCCATGGAGCGCTCCTTACTTGAGGCTGATGGTGGTGTTGACCTTGCCCACCGAGGCCGAATCCGTGAACCAGCGCTGGGTAATCGTCTGCGTCTGCGTATAGAACAGCACCACTTGCTTGCCGAACGGGCCCAGGTCGCCCAGCTTGGAGCCGCGCGAACCGGTAAAGCTGAACAGCGGCACCGGCACGGGAATCGGCACATTGATGCCGACCTGTCCCACGTCGATTTCTTCCTGGAAGTAACGCGCGGCCGCGCCACTTTGCGTAAACAAGGCCGTGCCATTGCCGTTCGGATTGGCGTTGACCAGTGCGATCGCTTCGTCCAGGGTATCGACCTCGACCACGATCAGCACCGGGCCAAAGATTTCCTGGTCATACACGATCATGCCGGGCTTGACGCCCGACAAAATCGTCGGGCCGACGAAGTTACCGTTCGGATAGCCATCGACCTGCACGTCGCGCCCGTCGAGGGTCAATGTGGCGCCCTGTTCGACACCCTTGGCGATCAGGCCGAAGACGCGCTCTTTTGCCGCGCACGAGATCACGGGACCCAGATCGGGATTGTCCTTGCCGGCGCCCACCGTCAGGGTCTGCGCCTTGGCGGAGAGCTCCGGCAGCCAGTCGCGCGCCTCGCCTACCAGCACCGCGACGGAGGCCGCCATGCAGCGCTGGCCGGCCGCGCCGAAGCCCGCGCCCAGCAGCTGGTTCAGGGTCTGTTCCTTGTTGGCGTCCGGCAGCACCACCGCGTGGTTCTTGGCGCCCATCATGCACTGCGCGCGCTTGCCATTGAGGCTGGCGCGCTGGTACACATGGGTGCCGACCTTGCTGGAACCGACAAACGAAATCGCCTTGATATGCGGATGGTCGCATAGCGCGTTGACGACGTCTTCGCCGCCATGGATCACGTTCAATACCCCCGCCGGGATGCCGGCCTGCAGCGCCAGGCGCACCAGTTTTTCCGTCACCAGCGGGTCCTGTTCGGATGGTTTCAGCACAAAGGTATTGCCGCAGGCAATCGCCATCGGGAACATCCACAGCGGAATCATGGCGGGGAAGTTGAAGGGGGTGATGCCGGCGCATACGCCCAGCGGCTGCATCACGCTGTAGGTGTCCACGCCGCCGGCCACGTTTTGCGCATACTCCCCCATCTGCAGGGTGCCGATATTGGCCGCGTGTTCCACCACTTCCAGGCCGCGAAACACATCGCCCTCCGCGTCGAGCAGGGTCTTGCCCTGTTCCATCGTCAAGGTCGCGGCCAGGTCGGCCATGTTCTCGCGGATCAGCTGCTGCAGTTTCAAGAAGATACGGGCGCGCGCGCCGATCGGCGTCTTGCGCCAGGTTTTGAAGGCGCGCTGGGCCGAGGCGATGGCCGCGTTGACTTCGTCGGGCGTGGCGAACGGGACGCGTGCCAGCACTTCCTGGGTGGCCGGGTTGACGACGTCGCGCCAGACGGTGGTGGTCGACTCGACCCACTCGCCGTTGATCAGCAGGGGGACGGTTGGAATGGCAGTTTGATTGGTCACGCGGTCTCCTGGGTTTTATAAATAGGGTGTGTGCATTATTCGCACAACGGCGGCGCCGTACAAGGCGTGAAAATGCGAGCATCTGCCAAGCCAGTTCTGTTAATCTGCGAAGATTGCAAATTCGCAGACTCCACAGGAGAACAACGTGGCCAAGGTATTCATGGGCGTGCGACTGCAGCGCCTGCGCGAGGAACGGCGCATGACGCAGGCGGCGCTGGCCAAGGCGCTGGGCATCTCGCCGAGCTATCTGAACCAGATGGAGCGCAACCAGCGTCCGCTGACGGTGCCGATCCTGCTGCGCATCGGCAGCGTGCTGAATGTCGATCCGCAGATATTCTCCGAGCACGACAGCGCCAGCCTGGTGGCTGATGTCCGCGATGTGTTCGGCGAACTGCCTGACGCGCCGCCGACCTCGATGGCGGAACTGAAAATGCTGGTGGAGAACATGCCGGACCTGGCGCGCTCGATTCTGCTGTTGCAGCGGCGCTACCGCGTGATGGCCGAACGGGCCGACACCCTGGCCGCGCGCCTGGACGACGGCAGCCGTGGCGACAGCACGCAGGCGCTGGCGCCGTCGACCGATGAAGAAGTGCGCGAGTACCTGAACCGGCGCCAGAACTATATCGACGAACTGGACCGTGCCGCCGAACTGGTGGCCGGTGAACTCGATGGGCAATTGCGCACGCGCGACGCGCTGCAGGCGCGCTTGCTGGAACGGCACGGCATCCGGGTGCAGCTGTCCGATGGCGACGCCGGCATGGTGCGCAAGCACCGCTACGACGCCCAGCAGAAAATCCTCTGGCTGCCCGATACCCTGACCGGCGGCCAGCGCGCGTTCCAGATGGCGGCGCAAATCAGCCTGCTCGAACACAGCGCCCTGATCGACGCGCTGGTGCTGGCGGCGCAGTTTTCCGGCGCCGGCGCGCAGAGCAGCGCACGGCTGGCATTATCGAATTATTTTGCCGGTGCCCTGCTGATGCCCTACCA
Source organism: Janthinobacterium psychrotolerans (assembly GCF_001677885.1). Classification (GTDB taxonomy): domain Bacteria; phylum Pseudomonadota; class Gammaproteobacteria; order Burkholderiales; family Burkholderiaceae_D; genus Janthinobacterium; species Janthinobacterium psychrotolerans. Next base: position 16,176 of record NZ_LOCQ01000048.1, read on the forward strand.
GCGCTTTTTGCAGGCGGCGGAGAGCCGCGCCTACGATATCGAGCGCCTGGCGCAGCAGTTCGGCGTCGGTTTCGAGGCCGTCTGCCATCGCCTCAGCACCTTGCAGCGCCCGGAGGCGGCGGGGCTGCCGTTCTTCTTTGTGCGCGTCGACCGTGCCGGCAATGTCTCGAAGCGCCAGTCGGCCACCGATTTTCACTTTTCGCGGGTCGGCGGCACCTGTCCGCTGTGGATCGTCTATGATGCCTTCAGCCATCCGGGCCAGATCCTCACGCAAGTGGCCAGCATGCCCGACGGCTGCACCTATCTGTGGATCGCGCGCCAGGTCAGCACCGGCGCGCCGGGCTACCGGGCGCCCGGCAAGACCTTTGCCGTGGCGCTGGGCTGCGATATCTCGCAGGCGCACCGGCTGATCTATTCAAAAGGGCTGGACCTGCACGACCCGCAAGGAGCCACGCCGATCGGCACCGGCTGCAAGGTGTGCGAGCGCCAGGCGTGTCCGCAGCGGGCGTTTCCGTCCTTGCTGGCAGCGCGGCCCGTGCCGCCCAACCAGGCAACCCCTTAGCTGCCCGTTCTGATCAGGCCGGCGCTTTGAGCAAATTGGCCAGCGCCACATATTGCTCCAGGCCCACGGTTTCCGGGCGCTTGGTCGGGTCGATGCCGGCGGCGATGATTTGCTCTTCCGTAAACATGCCGGCCAGGCAGTTGCGGATCACCTTGCGGCGCTGCGAGAACGCCTTCATCACCACCGCTTCCAGGGTTTCCTGGTCGCAGGGCAAACGCTGTTCGACAGGGATCATGCGCACGATGGCGGACTCGACTTTCGGCGGCGGATCGAAGGCGGTCGGCGGCACGATAAACAGCAGCGACATTTTATAGCGCCATTGCAGCATCACCGACAGGCGGCCATAGGCCTTGCTGCCCGGTTCGGCCACCATGCGTTCGACCACTTCCTTTTGCAGCATGAAATGCTGGTCCAGCACCAGCGGTGCAAAGTCCGCCAGGTGGAACAGCAGCGGACTGGAAATGTTGTACGGCAGGTTGCCGACGATGCGCAGCTTTTGTCCTGCAGGCACGGGAATCTGCGCAAAATCGAATTTCAGCGCGTCGCCCGAGTGGATCGTCAGCTTGGCCGGATTAAAGGTTTTTTCCAGGCGCACGATCAGGTCGCGGTCCAGTTCCACCACATGCATCTGCTTGAGGTGGCGCAGCAGCTGCTCCGTCATCGCGCCCAGGCCGGGGCCGATCTCGACCATGGCGTCGTCCGGCTGCGGCGCAATGGCGGCCGTGATGTCGTCGAGGACGAAGCGGTCATGCAGGAAGTTCTGGCCAAAGCGTTTGCGGGCAACGTGTTTCATAATATGTTTTCTATCAATGCGGTAAAGCCGGCACAGGCCGGCGGGATTGGTTGAGCAGGCTGTGTCGGGTTACGCCGTGCCGGCTAACCCGACCTACGCTCCATGTCAGGTCTGTTTGCTGGCCAGCAGCATCTCGCGCGCCGTGCGCAAGGCCTGCTGCATGCTGCCGCAGTCGGCCAGGCCCAGGCCTTGCGCGGCCACGTCGAGCGCCGTGCCATGGTCGACCGAGGTGCGGATCAGCGGCAAGCCGAGGGTGACATTGATGCCGCGGCCAAAGGTGGCGTATTTCAGCACCGGCAAGCCCTGGTCGTGGTACATGGCCAGCACGCAGTCGGCGTCCTTCAGGTATTTTTGCTGGAACAGGGTGTCGGCCGGATACGGGCCGCGCGCATCGATGCCGCGCGCTTGTGCGGCGGCAATCGCCGGCGCGATCACGTCGATTTCCTCGCGCCCCAGATACCCCCCCTCGCCCGCATGCGGGTTCAGGCCGGTGACCAGGATGCGCGGCGCGGCGATGCCGAATTTCTGTTTCAGGTCGGCGTGGATGATGTCCAGGGTGGTGGCCAGGCCGTCCATGGTGATGGCGGCCGGCACGTCTTTCAGCGGCAGATGGGTAGTGGCCAGGGCCACGCGCAGCAGCGGCTGGCCGTGGCCGGGGTCGCCGGCCAGCATCATCACCACCTGTCCGGTGCCGGTCTTGTCGGCCAGGTATTCGGTATGGCCGGAAAACGCGATGCCGGCGTCGTTGATGGTGCTCTTTTGCAAGGGCGCGGTGACCATGGCGCCGAACCAGCCGGCTTGTATGCCCTCGATGGCGGCGTCGAGAGTGGCCAGCACCGAGCGGCCGTTGTCCTTGTCGAGCACGCCAGCTATCACATTGTTGACGTTGGGAATGTCGATCACGGCCAGGCGGCCGGCGCCGAACTGCGGCAAACCGCTGTTGCGCACGGCCTGCAGCGACAGCGCCGCCAGGCGGATTTCGGGATCGATCAGGCTGGCCGTCAGCGCCAGGTAGGCCGCGTCGCCGAGCAGCACGCAGTTCGCTTCATGGCGCATGGCCCAGGCGGCGCGGATCGAAATTTCCGGGCCCACGCCGGCCGGTTCGCCACAGGTGATGGCGATCACCGGGCGCGCTGCTGTGACTGTCGCCATTACTGGTCGTCAGGACGGAATTCGACGTAGGCGCGGTCGCGCACTTCGCGCGCCCAGTTTTCCGTCGCTTCTTCCAGCTTGCGCTCGCGCAGGGCGTTGCGGGCGGCATTGCGCTGCTTCTCTTTCGAGACGTCGTCGCTCTTGCGTTCCAGCACTTCGATCAGATGGAAACCGAAGCTCGACTCGATCGGCTGGCTCACTTCGCCCGGTTTCAGCGCATTCATGGCCGTTTCGAATTCCGGCACCGTGTCGCCGGGATACAGCCAGCCCAGGTCGCCGCCCTTGGCAGCCGAACCATCGTTGGAAAACAAGCGGGCCAGGTCTTCGAACTTGGCGGCCTTGTTGTCGAGGCGCTCCTTCAGTTCCAGCAGCTTGCGCTTGGCGTCGGCGGCCGACATGGTCGGCGTGACTTTCAGCAGGATATGGCGCGCATGGGTTTGCTGCACGGCGGCCACGGCCTGCGCTTCGGCGGCGCTGCGGCGGTCCACCAGTTTCAGGATATGGAAACCGGTATTGCTCTTGATAATGGGCGTGATCTGGCCGGGTTTCAGTTTGAGCAATTGTTCGGTGAACAGCGGCGGCAGGCGGTCGCTATTGCGCCAGCCGATCTCGCCGCCGCTCAGCGCATCGCTGGCGTCGGAATAGGTGCCGGCCATCTTGGCAAAGTCGGCGCCCGTGCGCAGCTGGCGGCTCACTTCTTCGGCGCGCGCGCGGCGCGCGGCGATCTGTTCCGGGGTGGAGTTTTCCGGGATGCGCACCAGGATCTGCGACAGGTTCAGTTCGGCCTGTTCGCTGGCGGCGGCTTTTTCGGCGGCCAGGAAGTTGTCCACTTCGGAGTCCGAAATCTGGATCTTGGCGTCGACCTCATGTTCGCGCAGGCGCTGCATGATGATCTCGTCACGGATTTCCTCGCGGAAGGTGGCAAACGGCGTGCCTTCCTTTTCCATCTGGTTGCGCAGGTCCTGGATGGTCATTTTCTGCTGCTCGGCGATGCGGCCAATCGCGCGGTCCAGCGTCTGGTCATCGACGCGCACGCCCATTTCCTTGGCCAGCTGCATCTGTGCGCGCTCGACGATCATGCGTTCGAGCAATTGACGGCGCAGGTCGGCAGGGTCGGGCAGGGGCACGTTCTGCGCCTTCATGCGCTGCTCCACACTCTTGATGCGGGCCGCCACTTCATTGCGGGTAATCACATCGTCATTGACGACAACGGCGATGGCATCGATGGTCTGGCCGCTGCTCGACGCCGGCGGGGTAAATCCCTTGGCCGGGGCGGGCTTGGCGGCGGCAGGCTTGGCGGCAGGAGCGGCCTGTTGCGCCCAGACACTACTGGTCGTGGCGCCGGAGATGGCGCACAACAAGACCGCGGCAATTTTGAGTTGGTGCATACTGGCATTACGCATAATGTGTAGAGCGCTCATGAGTTCAAGTGAATAAAATAACCGGTTTGCGCCAGCGCCGGGAACACCGGCGGCGGCCGCAGGCGCCCATCTTAACGGATCGGCGGGTTCAATGCCTGATAGCCAGGGACCGTTTTTGTAAATGTTTCCAGGCCATTCGCGCCCAGGCCCAGGCCATTTGACAGGCCCGTCAGTTCCAGCTGGAAGAAGATCGGCGTCGAGGCATCCTTGGCGGACGTCACGAAACGCTGCGCGCCCATGCGGAACACCCAGCAGTCACCCTTGTATTCCAGGCCGACCAGACTGTCGACCATGCGCCGGTCCAGCAGCGAGTAACTGATGCGGCCCACGCCGTACAGGCGATCGGTCAGCGGCCACTGGCCCGATACTTCCGCGTTGCGCATGCTGCCGCGCTGGAAACGATTGCTGACATTTAATACCTTCTTCGCGCCCGGCTGATATTGCAAGGTGTAGTTGTAGCTCATCAGCTGGCCTTCGCTGGGATTGTACTGCACCAGGCTGTCGACGGTCCAAGTGTCGGACACGCGGCCGGTTGCCGCCAGCAGGATATCCGAACGCGACTGGTTGACCGGCGTGGCCGAGTTCAGTTGCACGCGCTGGTCGGCAAAATAGAAACGCTGGCCGAAGGTCAAACGCAGGCGCTCGGCGCCATCGGGCTGCAGGAAGCGCGATACGACAGCTGCCGTGACCTGGTTGGCGTCACCGATGCGGTCGCTGCCGACAAAACGGTTTTCCGTGAAGATCTGCGTCAGGTTGAACGTGCCGTTGTCGGTGTCGAAGGTCGGGAACTGCGACTGGTCGCGGTAAGGCGTGTAGACGTAGAACAGGCGCGGCTCCAGCGTTTGCGTGCCGCCCTTGTCGCCAAACAGCTTGGTGTCGCGTTCGAACACCAGCCCGCTGTCGACCGAAAAGGTCGGTACGGCGCGCGTCAGCGAGGTCTTCGGGAACTGCGCGCGGGTCGCGGCGTTATTGTCGAGCTCGTAGGCGCTGGCGTTCAGCATCAGCTTGGGCGTGACAAAGTAGCCGGGACGGATGATGGGGAAACTCACTTGCGGCACGGCCACCACGCGCGAACCCTCGACCTTGGTCGGATGCGAGAAACGCGTCGCCTCCGCGTCGAAGGTCCAGTCGAAACCGCCCCAGACATCGTATTTGCCGGCGTGGAAATTAACCGACGGCAAACGGTCATACGGCCGCGTGACGGTCAGGTTGGGGTCGGTCGCGGCGGCCGGGTCCTGCAGCACCTGGTAATTCTGCACGCGCGCCGTCAGGCTCCAGTCTTCGGTACGGTAATCGGTGCGCAATTCGCGCAGCAACTGGCGCTCGGTGGCGCTGGCCACGTTCTTCGAAAAATCGTTCGGGTAGTTATTGTCCGACGCTTCGCGCACATCCCAGCCATAGGTCCAGCCCTTGGCCAGCGCCTGCTCATGCTTGGACTTGATCATGTAGCGGTTGGTCTTGGTCTGCTTGTCGTTGGGCAAATACTCGACCGCGGTCTCGCCGCTGTACAGGCCGGCGTCCGTCTCGCCCAGGTAGCGTCCGACGGCGCCCAGCTGGATGCCGCGCCGCTGTATGTATTTCGGGTACAGGGTCAGGTCGCGGTTCGGCGCGATATTCAGATAGTAGGGCACCAGCAGCTCGAAGCCGTTTTTCGAATTGAAGCCCGGCGTTGGCGCCAGCCAGCCCGAGCGGCGCGCGCCCGACAGCGAAAACGAGATGCCGGGCGTGCCCAGGATCGGCACGTCCTTGAAATAGATGACAGTCTTGCTGCCGGTGCCCACATCGCGGCCGCTGTCGAGGTTCAGGGTGCTCGACTTCAGGTACCAGTCGGGGTTCGGGCCCTCGCAGGTGGTGTAGGTACCGTCGATGACGGTCGCTTCGTCCTGGTTGATGAAGTCGATGCGCTCGGCCTTGCCGCGCCCGCCGCCCACTTCAAACTGGTAAGTCGGATTGAGCAGGAAACCCTTGCCGGTCTCCATGTTCAGCTTCATCACGTCGCCCGTGTAATAGTCGCCGAAACGCCACATCCTGATGCGGCCTTCCGCATCGAACTCATCTTCAACTTGTTTGTAACAAGCTGTATCGGCCGTCATTTTTGTGGTTTTCCCGCGCTCGATCACCACATTGCTGTTCAGATTGAGCTCGCGTTCCGGTCGGCCGCTCATGCTGTCCGCCGTCATGACGGTGGGCGCGTCCACATCTTCCACATGCGCCGGGCGGGGCGCTTTTTGGGCGTGGGCAGGCACCGCCGCAGCGGTGACGAGCGCGCTGATGGCAAAAGCCCAGCGCTGTGAAGGGGGGGAGGCCGAAAACCAGCTCATGAATTCGAAGGGGCAAGCACCATTGACAGGCGATTTTTTGATTTGAATCCCTTATTATATGGGAATACGCACCATCAACCCGATTCCACAGGCCGCTTAATGTCATTCTCCCCCAATTCCCCCAACGCGCCGGCAACGGCTGATGCGCGCCTGACCCTGTTGAAAGCCTGGTTGACCACGCTGGACCTCGTCGCGCCCGATTCCGCCCGCCCTGCTTCCAGCGACGCCAGCTTCCGCCGCTACTACCGGCTCGACGTCCTGCCTGGTACCGCCAGCGTGGCAGGCAGCACCCTGATCGCCATGGATGCGCCACCCGAGCGCGAAAACGTGCCGGCCTTTGTCAAGGTGGCGCACCTGCTGAAAAGCGCCGGCGTGTCGGTGCCCGAGATCGTGGCGCAAGACCTCGACAACGGCTTTTTGCTGCTGTCCGACCTCGGCACCACCACTTATCTCGATGCGCTCAACCACGACAACGCGGCCGTGCTGTACGCCGAAGCGCTGGAGTCGCTGATGAAAATCCAGCAGGCCAGCGAACCGGGCGTGCTGCCCGAATTCGACCGCGCCTTTATCCTGCGCGAAATGAATTTGTTCCCGGAATGGTTTATCGGCAAGCACCTGGGCGCCACCCTGACCGATGTGCAGGAAACCCAGCTCCATAAAGTGTTCGAGGCGATCACGGCCAATATCCTGTCGCAACAACAAGTGTTCATGCACCGCGACTACCATTCGCGCAATCTGATGCATGTGAACGACGGCTCGCTGCCCAACCCCGGCATCCTCGACTTCCAGGACGCCGTGTTCGGCCCCATCACCTACGATATCGCCTCGCTGCTGCGCGACGCCTATATCCAATGGGATGAGGAGCTGGTGCTGGACTGGGTGATCCGCTACTGGCAGCGCGCCAAGCAGCTGGGCCTGCCGGTCAATCCCGATATCGACGCGTTCTACCGCGACTTCGAATTCACCGCCCTGCAGCGCCACCTGAAAATCCTCGGCGTGTTTACGCGCCTGAACTACCGCGACGGCAAGCCGCTGTACATGGGCGACCTGCCCACCGTGCTCGACTACGTGCGCAAGACGGCCAACCGCTACACGGAATTGAAACCGCTGGTGCGCCTGCTCGATGCTTTAGAGAACAAGACGCCGCAAGTCGGCTACACGTTCTGAACCGAACACCGATACTGAAATACTGAAAAGACAGACCCATGAAAGCCATGATTTTCGCCGCAGGCCGCGGTGAACGGATGCGTCCGCTCACCGATACCTGCCCCAAACCGCTGCTCAAAGTGCGCGGCCGTCCGCTGATCGTCTGGCATGTGCTCAACCTGGTGCGCGCCGGCATTACCGACATCGTCATCAACCATTCCCACCTCGGCCATCTGATCGAGGACACCCTGGGCGACGGCAGCCAGTATGGCGCGCGCATCGCGTATTCGCCCGAAACGACGCCGCTGGAAACGGCCGGCGGCATCGCCCAGGCGCGCCACCTGCTGGGCGAGGAACCGTTCCTGGCCATTTCCGGCGATATCTATTGCCCGTATTTCGATTTCACGCAGGTACTCGATGTGCTGGCCGACAAGGACGTGCTGGGCACGCCCTACCCGGCCGACAAACGCGATATCGCCTGGACCTACCTGGTGCCCAATCCCGATTTTCATCCGAACGGCGACTTCGGCCTGACCCTGTATGCGATCAACAATACGGGCGAGCCGAAATGGACGTTTGCCAATATCGGCGTGTATCGCCCTGAAATGTTCGACGGCGTCAACCCCGGCGAACACGCGGGCCTGGGCGACCTGCTGCGCAAGTATGCGGAACTGGGCCGCGTCGGCGGCGAAATCTATCCGGGCGAGTGGACCAATGTCGGCACGCCGGCCCAGCTCGACGTGCTCAACGGCGTCAAGGCGGGCGCCGCGGCATGATGGCCAATCATGCGGCGCGGCGCGCGGCCGTGCTGGCGCAAATGGTTCCCGGCAGCGTGGCCGTTATCGCCACCGCGCCGGAAGTGGCCCGCAACAGCGATTGCGACTACCCGTATCGCCACGACAGCGCGTTTTATTATCTGAGCGGCTTCACGGAACCGGACAGCGCGCTGGCGCTGGTGGCCGGGAGCGGCACCGCGCCGGCGCGCGCCATCCTGTTTTGCCGCGCTAAAAATACCGAGCGCGAAATCTGGGACGGCTTTCGCCATGGCCCCGAGGCGGCGCGCACCGCCTTCGGCTTCGATGCCGCGTTTGCCATCGAGGAGCTGGACGTGGAAATGGCGCGCCTGCTGACCGACGCGCCGGCCATTTACTACCCGATGGGCGGCAGCCTCGACGTGCAGGTGAAACTGTGGCGCCACGCGGTGCGGCAAAAGGCGCGCAGCGGCGTGCTGCCGCCGGCCAGCGCGGTCGATATCAGCCCCATGCTCGACGCGATGCGGCTGCTGAAGGACCCGCAAGAGCAGAATGTGATGCGGCGCGCCGCCGCGATTGCCAGCGCGGCCCATGTGCGCGCCATGCGCGCCACCCGCGCGGGACTGCATGAATACGCGATCGAAGCCGAGCTGCTGTATGAATTTCGCCGCAGCGGCGCGCAGTTCCCCGCGTATTCGTCCATCGTCGCCGGCGGCGCCAACGCCTGCATCCTGCATTACAGCGCCAATGACGCGCCATTGCACGATGGCGCGCTGCTGCTGGTTGACGCCGGCTGCGAGCTCGACGGCTATGCATCGGACATCACGCGCACCTGGCCCGTCAACGGACGCTTTTCCGCGCCGCAGCGCGAGCTGTATGAACTGGTGCTGGCGGCGCAGCAGGCCGCGCTCGACATGGTGCGCCCCGGCCTGCCGCAAAGCCTGATCCACGAGGCGGCCCTGAAGGTGCTGGCGCAGGGCATGCTGGACCTGAAACTGCTGGACGCCCAGACCAGCGGCGGGGTGCAGGACGTGATCGCCGACAAGGCCTATATGCCGTTCTACATGCACGGCACCAGCCACTGGCTGGGCCTGGACGTGCACGACGTGGGCGCCTACCGCGACACGCAGGCCGAAGGCAAGCCCTGGCGGCTGCTCGAAGCGGGCATGGTGCTGACAGTAGAGCCGGGCATCTATGTGCGCCCGGCCCCCGGCGTGCCGGAGCACTTCTGGCACACCGGCATCCGCATCGAGGACGACGTGCTGGTCACGCCGCAAGGCCATGAAATCTTCAGCACGGCGCCCAAAAGCGTGGCTGAAATCGAACAACTGATGTCACAGGATTGAATCTGCCGCATGCCTACACCGTCTTCCTTTGATCTTGCCATCTGCGGCGCCGGCCCGGTCGGCATGGCGCTGGCCGCCCTGCTGGTACGGCGCGGCGCCAGCGCGTCCGGCATCGCCCTGATCGACGCCAAATCGATAGCCCAGGCCAGGCGCGATCCGCGCACCATCGCCCTGTCGTACGGCAGCCGGCAAATCCTCGAAGAAGCGGGCGCCTGGCCGGTGGCGGCCACCGCCATCCATGAAATCCATGTCTCGCGCCGCGGGCGTTTCGGACGCAGCCTGATGGACCGCGCCGAACATGGCGTTGACGCGCTCGGCTACGTGGCCCGCTATGGCGACGTGGTGGCGGTGCTGGCGGCGGCATGTGAACAGCTGGGCGTGACCACCTTGCGCCCGGCGCTGGTGACCGGCAGCACGGAAGACGCCGACGGCGTGACGGTGGCGCTGGAACAGCATGGCGTGGTGTCCGACATCCGCGCCCGCTTGCTGGCGCAGGCCGAAGGCGGCCTGTTCGGCCAGCAGCTGGAACGCGCCAGGAGCCGCGATTATGGCCAGAGCGCCATCATTTCCTGGGTCAGGGCCGATGCGCCGATCGCGCACCGCGCCTATGAACGCTTTACCGACGACGGCCCGTTGGCGCTGCTGCCGCAAGACGACGGCTATGCGCTGGTGTGGTGCGTGCCGCCGGCGCGCGCCGAACACTTGCTGGCGCTCGACGACGCCGCCTTCCTGGCACGCCTGGGCGAGGCTTTTGGCGGCCGGCTCGGGCGTTTTACGCAGGCGACGCCGCGCCTGGCCTATCCGCTGGGCCTCAATGCACAGGCGGCGGGTACGGCGCGCACGGTGGCCATAGGCAATGCCGCGCAAACCCTGCATCCGGTGGCCGGCCAGGGCCTGAACCTGGGCCTGCGCGACGCGGCCGTGCTGGCCCGCGTGCTGGCGCAGGACCCTGGCCCGGCCGGGCTGGCCCGTTATGCGGCACTGCGCCAGTTTGATCGCGGCGCCACCGTGCGCGTGACCGACACCATGGCGAGGATATTTACCGGATCGACACCGGCGCAGACCATGCTGGGGCTGTCCCTGGGCCTGCTCGATATTGTCAGCCCGGCGAGAAGAGGCCTGGCCGAGCTGATGATGTACGGCCGTCGCTGAGTCCGGTACGGGCGAAAAAGTCACAGCGGACAATACCGGCATGGAGTAAATCACCGGTCGATGCGACAATGGGGATCGACCGGATACTGGCCAGCCCCATGACAGATGCATTGCCCGCGCTTCCCGAAGTGCTGTATTCCCGCCTGCTGGAAGACGCGCTCGACGCCGTCGTCATCATCGACGAGCAATGCCGCATCTGCTATATCAATGGCGCCATGCAGGCGCTGTCGGGCTATGCCGGCGGCGAGCTGCTGGGCCAGGCCCTGAACGGCCTGCTGCCCGACGCGGTGGCGTCCCAGCACGACGACATGGTGATGGCCTATATCCGCAGCTCGAGCACCTCCAGCGTGCTCGGCAAGATCCGCGAGTTCGCCATTCGCCACCGCAATGCAGAGATGATCCCGATCGAAATGAAGGCGCTGGACCTGGGCATGGTCGACGGCGTGCGCTACTTCGGCGCGTTTCTGCTCGATGTGCGCGAGCGGCGCGAGCTGGCCGCGAAAAACGCCAGCCTGCTGGCGCAGCTGGAACAGCAGGCGCTGTGCGACGCGCTGACCTCGCTGCCGAACCGGCGCGCCTATGAGGCGCAGGCGGAACAGGCGATGGCGCGCGCAGCCCGCAGTCACAGCGCCAGCGGCAGCTTGCTGGCGGTCGGCGTGGCCGACCTCGATTACTTCAAGAAAATCAACGACCGCCATGGCCATGCCGTCGGCGACGCCGTGCTGCGCACGGTGGCGCGCATACTGCGCGAGACGGGGCGCGTGACCGATGTGTGCGCACGCCTGGGTGGCGAGGAATTCGGCCTGCTGTTCCCGGATACCACCCTGGCCCAGGCCAGCAAGGTGGCCGAGCGCATCCGCGCGGCGGTGGCCGCCACCCCCACCCCGCTGCCCGACGGCACGGCGCTGCATGTGACGATGAGCATAGGCGTGGCCAGCCTGGCTTTGGGAGCGACGCTGGACGCGGCCATGTCGGAGGCCGACCGCGCCTTGTACCAGGCCAAGCACCAGGGCCGCAACCAGGTGGTGGCGGCATAAATGGTGGTGGCGTCGGATGACGACCTACGCTGGCAACACACCTATGCCGGATTGGCAGGTAGGTCGGGTTAGCCCGCAGGGCGTAACCCGACAACATTGTTGGCGTAAATAGCAGGCAGGTCTGGTTAGCCCGCAGCGCGTAACCCGACAACATTGTTGGCGTAAATAGCAGGCAGGTCTGGTTAGCCCGCAGCGCGTAACCCGACAACATTGTTGGCGTAACCGGTGGCGTCGGATTACGCGGGGCTGCGCCCCGCCAATTCGACCTACTCCACCGCCTTGAGCATGTCCTCAATGACCTTTTTCGCGTCGCCAAACACCATCATCGTGTTCGCCTGGTAGAACAGGTCGTTGTCCAGGCCCGCATAGCCGGAGGCCATCGAACGCTTGTTGACGATGATGCTCTTGGCTTTATACGCTTCCAGGATCGGCATGCCGGCGATCGGCGACTTCGGATCTTTCGCCGCCGGGTTGACGACGTCGTTCGCGCCCAGCACCAGCACCACGTCGGTCTGGCCGAATTCGCCGTTGATGTCCTCCATCTCGAATACCTGGTCGTACGGCACTTCGGCTTCGGCCAGCAGCACGTTCATGTGGCCCGGCATGCGTCCGGCCACCGGATGGATCGCATACTTGACGGTGACGCCCTTGTGGGTCAGCTTTTCCACCAGCTCTTTCAGGGAATGCTGGGCACGCGCCACGGCCAGGCCGTAGCCGGGCACGATGATCACGGTTTCAGCGTTGCCCATGATAAAGGCGGCGTCGTCGGCAGAACCCGATTTCACTGGCCGCTGTTCCTGCGCGCCCGCGGCGCCCGCCGCCGGCGCATCGCCGCCGAAGCCGCCGAGGATCACATTGAAGAACGAGCGGTTCATCGCCTTGCACATGATATAGGACAGGATCGCGCCACTGGAGCCCACCAGCGAGCCGGCGATGATCAGCATCGAGTTATTGAGCGAAAAGCCGATGCCGGCCGCCGCCCAGCCGGAATAACTGTTGAGCATGGAGACCACCACCGGCATGTCGGCGCCGCCGATCGGGATGATGATCAGCACGCCCAGTGCAAAGGCGATGATGGCCATGACGACGAACGGGGTCCAGGCCGGCTGCACGCCATCGGCAAAGCAGAACACCAGGCCCAGGCCCACCATCACCAGCGCCAGCACCAGGTTGAGCATGTGCTGGCCCTTGAAGCTGACGGGCGCGCCCTGGAACAGGCGGAACTTGTATTTGCCCGACAGTTTGCCGAACGCGATCACGGAACCGGAAAAAGTAATGGCGCCGACAAAGGTGCCGATAAACAGCTCGAAGCGGTTACCGATCGGCAGCGCCTGGCCCGGTTCGGCGATATTGAAGGCCCATGGTTCCGACACGGCCGCCACCGCGATGCAGACGGCCGCCAGGCCGATCAGCGAATGCATGGCCGCCACCAGTTCCGGCATCTTGGTCATTTCCACGGTTTTGGCGAGATAGGCGCCGATCGCGCCACCGGTGACGATGCCGACAATGACCAGGGTCAGGCCCATGCCGCCGGTCTGCTGCTCCTTCAGTTTCAATATCAATGCCACCGTGGTGACGGCGGCGATCGCCATGCCGGTAATGCCGAAGGCATTGCCGCGGCGCGCCGTGGCCGGCGACGACAAGCCTTTCAAGGCCTGGATAAAGCACACCGAGGCGATCAGGTACATCATCGTCACCAGGTTCATGGTGACGAAACTCATGGCGTGATTCATGGCTGGCCTCCCTGCTTGTCCGCCGGCTTGGCCTTCGGTTCTTTTTTGCGGAACATTTCGAGCATGCGCTGGGTGACCATGAAGCCGCCGAACACATTGACCGCCGCCAGCGCCACGGCCAGGGTGCCGGCCGCCTGCGCCAGCGGTCCTTGCGTCAGGCCCGCGGCCAGCATGGCGCCGACGATGATGATGGCGGAAATGGCGTTGGTGACGGCCATCAGCGGCGTATGCAGCGCCGGCGTGACGGTCCAGACCACGTGGTAGCCCACGTAAATGGCCAGCACGAAGATGATAAGGTTGGTGATGGTGTGACTGATATCCATGGTGCCGCTCTCCCGAGGTCGATGGTTATTTTCTTGTTTATTTGCGTAACACTTCGCCGCCCGCACACACCAGGCTGGCCTTGATGATCTCGTCTTCGCGGTCGATCAGGAGCAGGTCGTCCTTGTCGATGATGAGCTTCAGGAAATCGAGCACATTGCGCGCGTACAGGGCCGACGCATCGGCCGCCACCAGGGTCGCCAGGTTGGGCTCGCCGACGATGTACACGCCATGCTTGACCACCGTCTTGCCCAGTTCGGACAGCGGACAGTTGCCGCCCTGCTCGACCGCCAGGTCGACGATCACGGAGCCGGGTTTCATCGCCTTCACGGTTTCTTCGGAGATCAGCACCGGCGCCGCACGGCCGGGAATGAGCGCGGTGGTGATGATGATGTCGGCCAGCTTCGCCCGTTCGTGCACCAGTTCGGCCTGGCGCCGCATCCAGTCGGCCGGCATGGCGCGCGCGTAGCCGCCCGAACCCTTGGCGATTTCCTTTTCTTCATCGGTAAGGAAAGGCACGTCGAGGAACTTGGCGCCGAGCGACTCCACTTGCTCCTTGACGGGCGGGCGCACGTCGGACGCTTCGATCACGGCGCCAAGGCGCTTGGCCGTGGCGATCGCCTGCAGGCCGGCCACGCCCACGCCCATGATCAGCACGCGCGCCGCCTTGACGGTGCCGGCCGCCGTCATCAGCATCGGCATGAAGCGTTGATACGTATTGGCCGCCACCAGCACCGCCTTGTAGCCGGCGATATTGGCTTGCGAGGACAGCACGTCCATCGACTGCGCGCGCGTAATGCGTGGCACCGCTTCCAGGGCAAAGGCGGACAGGCCGGCCGTGGCCATGGCGGCGATATTGCCGGCGTCAAATGGATTGAGCATGCCGATCAGCACCGTGCCAGTGGGCATCAGCGCACGCTCGGCGTCGTCGGGGGCGCGCACCTTGAGCACGATGGCGCAGCCATAGGCTTCCTGGGCGCTGGCGATCTGCGCGCCCGCGGCGGCGTAGGCTTCGTCGGGAATCGAGGCAGGCAGGCCGGCCCCGGCCTGCACGACGATCTGGTGCCTGGCCGCCAGCTTCTTGACGGTCTCGGGCGTGGCCGCGACCCGGGTTTCGCCGGGCCGCGTTTCGGCCGGTATGCCTATCCTCATGATGCCTCCAGAAATTATTAAACTGACTAGAATCTAACACGTAAACTGCGGCCGCAAACATTTGTGAAGCAGCAACTTATAGCGGCCTGGCACTCATTTCCGCAGCACCGCCGCCTGCCGCGCAACACGGCGCGCCGCGCGAACTTGTGACAATTTCGCCACATCAAAGCGTGCGTGCGCGCTTGTTTTGACCACGCAGAGCGCCTATATTGACGGGCGCACCGGGCGCCTTGCCATCAACCTCGCCCATGCTAGTGCGCGCCCCCGGCACGATGTAAGTGCCGCCCCCTGTTATTTGCAAAAATGTTGTCTTTTATCAATATGTCGGCGCAAAGCAAGCCGGGTTCAGACCGTGCGCGCAGAACAAGATAAAATGTCGGCTCTTTCAAGGATGGATCATGCCGAGAATCTGGAAACCCTCTGTCACCGTTGCCGCCATCGTCGAGCGCGACGGCCTGTTTTTACTGATTGAAGAAGAGACCAGCGAGGGCGTCAAGATCAATCAACCGGCCGGCCATCTCGACCCGTTCGAGTCGCTCGAACAGGCGGTGATCCGCGAAACGCTGGAAGAAGCGGCCTACGATTTCATCCCCACCGGCCTGGTCGGCATGTACATGTCGCGCTACCAGTCGGTGCGCACGGGCGAAGACGTGACGTATTTGCGCTTCACCTTTTGCGGCACGGCCGGCGCCGAGCATGACCGTCCGCTCGACGAAGGCATCCTGCGCACCATGTGGCTGACGCGCGATGAACTGGCGGCCTGCCAGGACCGCCACCGCAGCCCGCTGGTGCTGCAATGCGTCGACGAATACCTGGAAGGCCGGCGCGCGCCGCTGGCGCTGCTGCACACGCATGCGTCTGTATTTAACAGCGCCTAGCGATTATTTAAGTCATTGGAAAGCAAGATGAGCAAGAAGAAAGTCGTGATCGGCATGTCCGGCGGGGTCGATTCCTCGGTCGCCGCGTGGATGCTGAAGGAGCAAGGCTATGAAGTGATCGGCCTGTTCATGAAAAACTGGGAAGACGACGACGATTCGCAATACTGCTCGACGCGCCAGGACTGGATCGACGCGGCCAGCGTGGCCGACGTGATCGGCGTCGATATCGAGGCCGTCAATTTTGCCGCCGAATACAAGGACCGCGTGTTCGCCGATTTTCTGCGCGAATACCAGGCCGGCCGCACGCCGAACCCGGACGTGCTGTGCAACGCCGAAATCAAGTTCAAGGCCTTTCTCGACCATGCGATGACCCTCGGCGCCGACCTGATCGCCACCGGCCACTATGCGCGCGTGCGCCAGGCGCCGCTCGATGCCGGCCGCTACGAGCTGATGAAAGCGGTTGACGCCAGCAAGGACCAAAGCTATTTCCTGCACCGTCTGAACCAGGCGCAGTTGTCCAAAACCCTGTTCCCGCTCGGTGAAATCCCGAAAACGGAAGTGCGCAAGATAGCCGAAAAACTGGCGCTGCCGAACGCGCAGAAAAAGGACTCGACCGGCATCTGCTTTATCGGCGAGCGCCCGTTCCGCGAATTTTTGAACCGCTACCTGTCATACAAGCCGGGCCCGATGAAGACGGCCGACGGCAAGACCGTGGGCGAACACGTGGGCCTGAGTTTTTATACGCTGGGCCAGCGCAAGGGCATCGGCATCGGCGGCGTGAAGTCGTACCAGAACGCCGACGGCAGCAGCGACGCCTGGTATGTGGCGCGCAAGGATATCGCCAGCAACACCCTGTACGTGGTGCAGGGCCACGATCATCCGTGGCTGCTGTCGCCGGCGCTGTCGGCCGACCAGGCCAGCTGGATCGCCGGCAGCGCGCCCGAAGCGGGCGCGCTGTCCGCCAAGACGCGCTACCGCCAGGCCGACGTGGCCTGCCAGCTGCTGCCAAATGGCGATGACTTGTTCGGCCTGGCCTTCGACCAGGCCCAGTGGGCGGTCACGCCCGGCCAGTCGGCCGTGCTGTACGACGGCGAGGTGTGCCTCGGCGGCGGGATTATCGCCAGCTCAACCAGGGTGCTGTGACAATTGCAGGAATAAAGTTCAGTATCGACGCCTGAGAAAATCGTAGCGAGCGGCAGTGAGGCCAGGCGCCCCCGTTGGCCCGAGAAGCGCAGCTGTACTTTAGTACAGCGAGCATCGCCCGCCGCAAATCGCGACGCGCAGTAGATTTAATCAGGCGTCCTTCTGAGCGACGGCGAGCGCCTGCTGCTTGCGCACCATCGCGATCACGGTATTGCGCACGGTTTTCAGCACCGTGTCGGCCATGAAGGGTTTCACGATAAAGCCCGACACGCCCATCGCGTGCGCCTGCTGCAGCGAGGCGGCGTCGATGCCGCCGGAGATCATGAAAATCAGCGTTTTCGGAAACTGTTCGCGGATGGACCGTACCACGTCGGTGCCGTCTTCCACCTGTTCGCGCGCGATGCACACGAAATGCGGACGGTGCTTGACCAGCAGCGCCAGGCCCAGCGCGCTGGTATGGCCCTGGCCACACACATCGTAGCCGCCATCGGTCAGGACCGTGTTGAGCAGGCCGCGCGCCACGGCGCTGCTATCGATCAGGACTGCCTTTAACATCATGATGTATCCCTTGCTTGATTGTTACCTGGCGCAGAATTTATTTTTCCCACGCCAGCATATTCCACGTCACGCCCAGTTTCACATCCGTCTTGAGTTCAACGAGCTTTCTTGAAAGATACAGTATTTCGCGCTCTTTTCGCAGGCTTTCACCGAGCGCCCCGGGCAAAATGCCGGCGCCGGCCATCACGGCGTCGATATTGCCGTAGGCACGCAACAGTTTGGCGCCGGTTTTCAGGCC
This sequence comes from Janthinobacterium psychrotolerans, assembly GCF_001677885.1. Taxonomy (GTDB): domain Bacteria; phylum Pseudomonadota; class Gammaproteobacteria; order Burkholderiales; family Burkholderiaceae_D; genus Janthinobacterium; species Janthinobacterium psychrotolerans. Next base: position 33,881 of record NZ_LOCQ01000048.1, read on the forward strand.
GATTTTCGCCACGCCGGGAATCGAATCGGTGACGTCGCCCATCAGCGCCAGCAGGTCGGGCAGCAACTCGGGCGGCACGCCGAATTTCTTCTCGACCCAGGCATGGTCGTGCCAGGCGCACTTGAAGTGGTCCCACACCAGCGCGCCGTGCGCGATCAGGCCGTGCAAGTCCTTGTCGGTGGTGGCGATCACCGCCGCGCCGCGCCCTTCCTTGAGCCAGCGCATGACAGCCGTGCCGATCACGTCGTCCGCCTCGACTTCGGGAATGCTGACCACGTGCAGGCCGAAGCCGGCCAGGGTGGCGTAAAAGCCGGGCAAGGCGTCGCGCAGCACCTGCGGCATCGGCTGGCGCCCTTCGCGGTAGCCCGCATACAGCGCGTGGCGCCAGGTCGGGCCGCCATAGTCGAAGGCCGGCAGGATATGCGTCGGCTCGTGGTCGTTGATCAGGGTGCGGAACGACGACAGCGCATGGCGCAGCGCGATCTCCGCCTTCAGGTCGGAATCGGGTTCAGGACTGGCTTCGTAGACGCGGCGTACGATATTCAAGCCGTCGATAGCGAGGAGTCGGGCCATGCGGTAAGTTGATGCTGGTTGAATCGATCATTTTACCGTAGCGTGGCCCTGGCCTACCGATTACTTGGCGTAGTCGTAAGGCCCGCCACGTTCCAGCGCGCGCCGGTAGGCCGGGCGCGCATGGATGCGCTGCAGGAACGCCGTCAGTTTCGGCAGGCGCGCGTCGAGCCCCGCGCGCGCGGCGGCCGCTTCGAGCGGAAAGCTCATCTGGATGTCGGCGGCGGAAAACTCGTTGCCGGCGAACCATTTGTTCTTCTCCAGCTCCGCTTCCATATACGCCAGCTGCCTGTCGATATTGGGCTGCACGAAGGTGGACTTCACTTTTTGCGCGATGCCGCGCGCGATCGGCCTGGCGAAAAACGGCATGGGACTGGTTTCCACCTTGTCGAACACCAGCTTCATCAGCAGCGGCGACATGGCCGAGCCTTCGGCAAAGTGCAGCCAGTAGGTATAGCGCAGCTTTTCGGGCGTGCCGGCGGCCGGCGCCAGGCGGCCATTGCCGTAGCGCTCGACCAGGTAGTCGATGATGGCGCCCGATTCGGCGACGGTGTTGGCGCCGTCGGTAATCACGGGCGACTTGCCCAGCGGGTGCACGGCCTGCAGCGCGGCTGGCGCCAGCATGGTTTTCGGGTCGCGCTGGTAGCGCTTGACCTCGTATTCGAGGCCCAGTTCTTCGAGCAGCCACAGCACGCGCTGCGAGCGCGAATTGTTGAGGTGGTGGACAACGATCATGGGATTCCCGTCAGCAAAATGAGTAAGGGCCAGTATAGCGTGCGCGCCTGGCAAGGCCGCACACCTTGGCAGAACCAAAAAACATTGCGCACGATCAATATTTCAATTGACAACATCTTGCCTATCCAGCATCTTGCCTATTCCCTAATTGCAAGGATCATCCGCGTGGATACCGACAACCAAGCAGCAACCATCAAGCGTGAAGCGATTACCTTCAGCGCCACCGGCAGCGAATACTTTCGCATCTGGATCGTCAACCTGCTGCTCAGCATCGTCACCCTGGGCATTTATTCGGCCTGGGCCAAGGTGCGCCGCAACCGCTATTTCTATTCGAGCACCCATCTGGCCGGCAGCAGCTTCGAATACCATGGCAACGCGATTGCCATCCTGAAAGGCCGCATCGCCGCCGTGGTGCTGATCGCCGGCTACAACATCGCTTTCCAGATCTCGCCTGTCATCGGCTTCATCATGTTCGTGCTGATGGCCGCCATCCTGCCCTGGCTGGTCTGGAAAAGCCTGCAGTTCAAGCTGTACAACACCAGCTACCGCGGCATCCGCTTCGGCTTTGGCGGCAGCGCCAAACAGGCCTATCTGTACTTCCTGCTGCTGCCTGTCCTGAACGCCTTCACCCTGGGCCTGCTGACGCCGTTCCTGCACCAGCGCATGAAGCGCTTCCAGCACACGGAAAGCCGTTTTGGCAACAGCCATTTCGGCTTTGACGCCAGCGTCGGCAGCTTCTATAAAACCTATCTGCTGTTCTTCGCCATCTTTATCGCCGGCCTGGCGGCGCTGCTGGTGCTGGGCGTGGGCAGCGTGATCGGCTCGTTTGCCACCAATGCCAGCGACCCGTCCAAGTTCGGCAGCCTGCTGCTGGCCATTGGCGCCATCTATCTGTGGATGTTCCTGGTGCTGCCGCTGTTCCTGACCATGATCCAGAACCTGATCTGGAATCACACGCGCTTGCAGCAGCACCAGTTCGCCTCGCAGCTGACCTGGGGCCGCACCACCTTCATCATGCTGACCAACCTGCTGGGCATCGTCATCACGCTGGGCCTGTTCACGCCGTTCGCCCAGGTGCGCTGGCTGAAATACCGCCTCGAAGCGACCACGCTGCTGGCGCATGGCAGCCTGGACCAATTTGTCGCCGCCACCGGCGAACAGGTATCGGCGACCGGCGAAGGCATGGTCGACCTGCTGGACTTCGACCTGTCGATCTGAGGCGATGAGCGCACCGATCCCCGCGCGCTACTTCGACGGCCAGACCTCGCGCCTGTACCACGTCACGCTCGGCGTGGACGCGGACCAGGCCGTGCTGGCCGGCGATGTCGAACGGCGCTGCCCGCTGGCGCAGCTGCATGTCTCCGAGCGCACCAGCCACGCCGTGCGCAAGGTCAGCTTTCCCGACGGCGCCTACCTGGAAATTACCGACCAGGCCGCCTTCAACGACCTGCTGCACGCCAGCGGCCACCGCGACAGCCTGGTGGTGCGCCTGCAGCAAAGCTGGCGCGCCACGCTGCTGGCCCTGCTGGCAACCGTGCTGGCGCTGTTCCTGTGCTACCAGTATCTGCTGCCGCTGGGGGCCAAGGGCCTGGCCTACGCGCTGCCGCCGGCGGTCGAGCGCCAGCTGGGCCAGGGCGTGCTGGGCATGCTGGACCGCCATGTGTTCGCGCCGAGCGCGCTCGGGCAAGCGCGCCAGGATGGCTTGCGCGCGCAGTTCGCCCGGCTGGCCACGCCGGACGGCAGCCGGCTCGAGCACCGCATCGTTTTCCGCAAAAGCAAGATCGGCCCGAACGCCTTCGCCCTGCCCTCGGGCGACATCGTGCTGACCGACGAGATGGTGGAACTGATGCCCGACGACCAGGCCGTCATGGGCGTGCTGGCGCATGAGCTGGGCCACCTGCAGCGGCGCCACCTGACCCGGCGCATCATCCAGACTTCGGCCGTCGGCGCTGGCGCGGCGCTGCTGTTCGGCGACGTCTCGGCGGTGGTGGCGACCCTGCCGCCGCTGCTGCTGGACCTGAAATACTCGCGTGACGTCGAGCGCGACGCCGACGATTATGCGATCGACATGCTGCGCCACAATGGCATCGCGCTGGAACACCTGGCGCAGGTGTTCGTCGCGCTCGGCAAACTCGATCACGGCACGCCGTATCTGTCGAGCCATCCGGCCAGCGCGGAAAGAGTCGCACGCATCCGGGCGGCGCAATAATCGCAGGATGAACCGTGGCGGCAGCGAGCGCCACGGCGTTTGCAAATCACCGGTACACTCTGCGGCTAGAGCGACCTTACCGGAGTGTCCATGCCCCTCGTTTCCATCCGCTACCTGACCCTGATCGCGTCGGCAGCCATGTTTGTTGTTTCCCTGTTTTTCTACGACCATTACTGGCTGCCGCTGCTGGCCGGCGCGCTGACCCTGCTGGGCATCAGCGACCTGCTGCAAACGAAGCATGCGCTGCGCCGCAACTACCCCATCCTCGCGCATTTCCGCTATACCTTTGAAAGCGTGCGTCCCGAAATCCGCCAGTATTTCCTGGAAAGCGACAGCGAGGCGACGCCGTTTTCGCGCAACCAGCGCAGCATCGTCTACCAGCGGGCCAAGCAGGAAACCGACAAGCGCCCCTTCGGCACCCAGCTCGACGTGTATGAAGCCGGCTATGAATGGATCAACCATTCGATCGCGCCGGCCGTCGTCACCGGCCACGATTTCCGTATCGAGATCGGCAACCATCCCGACTGCCCGCGCGCCCAGCCGTATTCGGCCAGCGTGTTCAATATCTCGGCGATGAGCTTTGGCGCGCTGTCGGCCAACGCCATCCTGGCGCTCAATGGCGGCGCGCGGCGCGGCGGCTTCATGCACGATACGGGCGAAGGCAGCATCAGCCCCCATCACCGCACCAATGGCGGCGACCTGGTGTGGGAAATCGGCTCCGGCTACTTCGGCTGCCGCAACCCCGACGGCACCTTTTCGGAAGAGCGCTTTGTCGCCAACGCCAGCGCGGAACAGGTGAAAATGATCGAACTGAAAATGTCGCAGGGCGCCAAGCCCGGCCATGGCGGCGTGCTGCCGGGGCCGAAAGTGACGATCGAGATCGCCGTCACGCGCGGCGTGGCGGTGGGCCAGGACTGCGTTTCGCCGGCCGCCCACAGCGCCTTTTCCACGCCGATCGAGATGCTGCACTTTATCGACCGCCTGCGCACCCTGTCGGGCGGCAAGCCGACCGGCTTCAAGCTGGCCATCGGCCACCCGTGGGAGTTCTTCGGCATCGTCAAAGCCATGCTGGCGACCGGCATCACGCCCGACTTTATCGTTGTCGACGGCAGCGAAGGCGGCACGGGCGCCGCCCCGCTGGAATTTACCGACCATGTCGGTACGCCCTTGCAGGAAGCGCTGGTGCTGGTGCATAACACCCTGGTCGGCGCCAACCTGCGCGAGAAGATCAAGATCGGCTGCTCGGGCAAGATCATCACGGCGTTCGACATCGCGCGCCTGCTGGCGCTGGGCGCCGACTGGTGCAATTCGGCGCGCGGCTTCATGTTCGCGCTGGGCTGCATCCAGTCGCAAAGCTGCCATACCGACCGCTGCCCGACCGGCGTGGCCACGCAGGACCCGCAGCGCCAGCGCGCGCTGGTGGTGCCCGACAAGATCGAGCGGGTGGCCCACTTCCACCAGAACACCCTGAAGGCGCTGGCCGAGCTGATCGCCGCCGCCGGCTTGCATCATCCGCAGGAACTGCGGCCACACCACCTGGTGCGGCGCATTTCACCGAACCAGGTGCGCCTGGCATCGGCCCTGCTGCCCTTCCTGGAGCCGGGCCAGCTGCTCGACCCGGACCAGTTGCCCAAATTGCCGCCGGTGTTCGCCCTGTACTGGCCCAAGGCGCAGGCCGAGTCGTTCAAATCATTGGATTAATACCAATTAGAAACCACTTGCCGTTTTTTTTGAATCCAATACAATACCAACCAGGATGGATCGTCCCCACATGAACACCGGAGATATGGCAATGGAGCAGGGCTTGCGCGAAAAAATTGGACAGCTGTTCATGGTGGGCTTCGACGCCCTGGAAGCGAATGACCATATCAGGAACCTGATCCGGCAGCAGCGGGTGGGCGGCGTGATTCTGTTTCGCCGCAATGTGCACACGCCGCAGCAGGTGTCCAGGCTGTGCCGTGAACTGCAGGAGATCAATGCGGAAGTATCCGATATTCCCCTCTTGATCTCGATCGACCAGGAAGGCGGCATGGTGATGCGCATCGAACAGGGCGTCACCCCAATTCCCGCCGCGATGGCCTTCCAGGCGGCCGGCTCGGTGCTTGATTGCGAACGGCTGAACCAGGTCAGCGGCGACGAGATGCGCCAGGTCGGCATCAATATGCTGCTCGCGCCCGTGCTCGACGTGAACAACAACCGCAGCAATCCGGTGATCGGCGTGCGCGCCTATGGCGAAGACGCCGCCACCGTGATCGACTACGGCATGGCCGCCATGCGCGGCCAGCAGTCGACCGGCATGGCCGTCACCGCCAAGCACTTCCCCGGCCATGGCGACACGGCCACCGACACCCACTACGCGATGGCGCTGGTGCCGCACGATAAAGCACGGCTGCAGGCGGTGGAGCTGGCGCCATTCCGCGCCGCCATCGCCGCCGGCGTCGACGCCATCATGACGGCGCACGTGGTATTCCCCGCTTTCGAGATGGACACCAGCGTGCCGGCCACCCTGTCGAAAGGCGTGCTGACCGATTTGCTGCGCGGCGAGATGGGGTATGAGGGCGTGGTCATTTCCGACTGCCTGGAAATGGCGGCGATCGCCGACGGCGTGGGCATCAGCGGCGGCGCCATCGCCACCTTGCAGGCCGGCGCCGACATCGTGCTGATCTCGCACCGCGAAGCGCAGCAGCAGGCGGCGATCGAGGCGGTGCTGGCGGCGGTGGACAGCGGCGCCATTCCCCTCGCGCGCATCGACGAGGCCCTCGCGCGCGTGCGGCAACTCAAGCAGGTGCACGCCGTGCGCGACTGGAAGGAACGCACCGTCACGCCGCCGGCATTGATGCGGCCCGAGGCGATGGCCCTGGCGCACAAGGTGCAGCAGGCGGCGCTGCGCGTGCAAGGCGACTATCGCCCGCTAGACGCCAGCTTGCCCGTCACCCTGATCACGGTGGAAGTGCGCTCGCGCAGCGAGATCGACGAAGTGGCGCTGGGCCGCAACAAGGAAGCGCGCAGCTCGATGCTGCCGGCGCTGGTCGATGCCGGCTTCGAGGTGCGCGAATTTGCCCTGTCGGCGCAGGCGCTGCCCGAAGAAGTGGACGCCGCCCTCGCCTTTGCGCAAGGCGCGCGGCAGATCGTGCTGCAGACCTACAACGCCCTGTTCGTCGACGGCCAGCGCCGCCTGGCCGGCGCCCTGCCGCACGGCCAGCTATGGCTGGTGGCGGGCCGCCTGCCCTACGACCTGGACCTGGCGCCGCAAGCGCAAGGCCGCCTGGCCGCGTTTGGCTGCCGCCCGGCGGCGCTGGCGCCGGTGGTGGAGAAACTGGCAGGCAAGGCGTGACGGTTTCTCCGGCGCCGCATGTCGGGTTACGCCGTGCCGGCTAACCCGACCTACCGATCACGCCATCGACGCAGGCCGGGTTAGCGGCGCAACGCCGCGCAATCCGACATCATTGTTGACACAGATTGGCGTAAACAACCCGCAGGTGCGTAATGCCTTTGTCTTCAGCCAGCCGGCGGCACCGGCGGCAAGGCCGCCACCGCCAGCAAGGCAAACGGCCCCAGCAACAGGCCGATGCCAAACCACAGGCCGCCGTGGCGCCCGCGCCGGCTGGCCAGGAAGCAGGTGGCCAGCGCAAACAGGAACATGAACATCAACAGTATCGCCATTTGTCCTTCCCCCTACGCTGCGTCGATAAAGCCATGGTAGCGCCAGCGCCCGCATCGGGCAAGACTTAACGCCGCACCTGCATCAGGATCACGCGCTGCTTGCTGTCGCCGCCGCCAGGCGCGTCCGGAGGCGGCGCCGGCGTGTCGCAGGAACCGCAGGAACCGCAGCCGCTGCCGCAGCCCGGCGCGACCTTGAACACCTTGGCCATCTTCTCTTCATTCAGGCCGCAGCGCACCAGGCCACGCACGATGGCGCGCCGCGCGCCGGCCGGCAGGTAGCGGGTCGAGAAATGCAGCAAGGCGGCTGCGACGATCAGGGCGACGATCATGGTTTGCCACATACAGCTCTCCTCAGGCGCCCAGCAGCAGCGCGACGCGGTAGGTAATGAACGAGGCCGCGTAAGCGAGCGCAAACATGTAGCCGGCCATCAGCAGCGGATAGCGCCAGCCGCCCGTTTCGCGCTTGACCACCGACAGGGTCGACAGGCACTGCGGCGCGAACACATACCAGGCCAGCAGCGACAGGGCGGTGGCCATCGACCACGAATGGGCGATCAGCGGCTCCAGGGTCGAGGCCAGCGCGTCGCCGCTTTGCGACAGCGCGTAGACAGTGCCCAGGGCGCCGACAGCCACTTCGCGCGCGGCCATGCCCGGCACCAGCGCGATGCAGATCTGCCAGTTGAAGCCGATCGGCGCGAAGATCACTTCCAGGCCGCGGCCCAGGATGCCGGCCAGGCTGTAGTAGATCGGCGGGTGGATCGCGTTGTCCGGCGGGCCGGGAAAGGTGCTGAGGAACCACAGGATGATCATCAGGGTCAGGATGATGGTACCGACGCGGGTGAGAAAAATCTTGGCGCGTTCCCACAGGCTGACGGCCAGGTTGCGCAGGTGCGGCCAGTGATAGCTGGGCAGCTCCAGCAATAGCGCCTGCTTGGTCTTGCTGCCCATGCTGCGCTTCATGACCCAGGCCACGGCCATGGCCGAGATGATGCCGGCAAAGTACAGGGTGAACAGCACCAGGCCCTGCAGGCTGAGCACGCCCCACACCTGCCGCTCGGGAATGAAGGCGGCGATGATCAGGGCGTACACCGGCAGGCGCGCCGAGCAGGTCATCAACGGCGCGATCATGATGGTGACCAGGCGGTCGCGCGGATTCTGGATGGTGCGCGCCGCCATCACGCCGGGAATCGCGCAGGCAAAGCTCGACAGCAGCGGAATGAAGGCGCGGCCCGACAGGCCCACGCCGCCCATCATGCGGTCGAGCAGGAAGGCCGCGCGCGGCAGGTAGCCGCAGTCTTCCAGGCTGAGGATGAAGAAGAACAGGATCAGGATTTGCGGCAGAAACACCAGCACGCTGCCGACGCCGCCGATCACGCCTTCGACCAGCAGGCTTTTCAGATGGCCGTCGGGCATGTTCGCCGTCAGCAGGGCGCCCAGGTGCTCGACGCCACCGGTGATCATTTCCATCGGCGTGGCGGCCCAGGTAAACACGGCCTGGAAGATCAAAAACATCAGCACGGCCAGGATGACCGGGCCGAACACGGGGTGCAGCACCACGTTGTCGATTTTTTCCGTCAGGTTGCCGCTGTCGCCGGCGTCATTGCTGACGGCGGCCAGGATGCGGCGCACTTCGCGCTGGGTCTCTTCGACCGACACGCTGTCGATGGCCGACAGTGGTTGTGGCGTCGCTGGCGGCAGCGGCAGCATGGCGTCGATCGCGGCCAGCAGCGCTTTTTCGCCGTCGTGCTGCACAGCGATGGTCTCGACCACCGGCATGCCCAGTTCCTGCGACAGCCTGGCCACGTCGATCAGCATGCCGCGCTTTTTCGCCACGTCGGTCATGTTCAGCGACAGCAGCATCGGCAGGCCCAGGCGCTTGACTTCGAGCACCAGGCGCAGGTTCAGGCGCAAATTGGTGGCGTCGACCACGCAGATGATGGCGTCCGGCCGCGGGTCGCCCGGGCGCAGGCCGCCGACCACGTCGCGCGTGATGGCTTCATCGGGGGTGGTCGGTTTCAGGCTGTAGGCGCCCGGCAGATCGAGCACGCGCACCGGCGTGCCGGCCGGCGAAATGAAATGGCCTTCCTTGCGCTCGATGGTGACGCCGGCATAGTTGGCCACTTTCTGGCGCGAACCGGTCAAGCGGTTGAACAGGGCGGTCTTGCCGCAGTTCGGATTGCCCAGCAGGGCGATTTGTGGCTGGTGCGTCGGCTTGTGCAAGCCGGCGCCGGTGATATTTTCTACGGCACCCATGGCAGTTCCGGTCAGGTCAGCGGTTGAATCGTGATCAGCGCCGCTTCGAAGCGGCGCAGGGCGAACGTGGCATTGCCCACGCGAATGGCGAGCGGATCGCCACCGGGCAGGCCGCGCTTGAGCATGCGGATACGTTCGCCGGGCACGAATCCCAGCTCCATCAGCCGGCGCGCAAGGTCGACGCCGTCTTCCATCTGGTCCGCCGGCAAGGGCGTGATATGCAACACCGTACCGCTCTGGCCCACGGCCAGCGCGTCGAGCGTCATCAAATTTGGAACTAGAGTCATGAGCAATTCCGTTCAAGTAGTAAGGCATTCCACGACTATGTTGTGAAATGCCGACAACCGGGCCTGCAAAAAAGAGCGGCAGGCGCCGACCGTCCGAGACAATACCAGCATTATAAACATGAATGCGAATTGTTTTTATTTAGCCCCACGGATGGCCCTGGATCAGGCCTGAGCTTGCCGCCGCCATCAAGTCCGTACATCAAATCGCTTGCAAAGTGCGCGTCTTTGCGAGACAATTGAAACGTAATGATAATGATTCTCATTAAAACGATGGCAACAGTATCGGGTGAGACCAGTTTTTCTTCTTGTGTTTCCTGTGACTTTATCCAGAAGGTGCATCAATGATTGTATGTGTCTGCAACAACATATCTGATCGTGAAATTCGTCAAGCCGTCGATCTGGGCCTGTCCACCATGGCCGAACTGCGCCGTGACTTGGGCGTGGCCACCTGCTGCGGCAAATGCCATACCTGCGCGCGCGAAGTGCTGAGCACGCACCTTGATGCCACTGCTGCCTTGCGTGAAACAGTCATCTCGCGCACAGAGGCCCCCGTCTTTACCAATTAAAAAAAGAAAGCGATGAACGCCATGACGATGATGCCCCCGCCCATTACGGTGCAGGCAGTGGAACAATTTGCCGGCTTCGAAAAGAAGCGCAGCAAGTTCGTGCCGCTGACGCTCATCCTCGTGCTGCACCTGGCCGCTTTCTACGCCATCCAGAGCGGTTTGATCAGCCGCGTGGTCACCGCCGCCATGCCGACCATCACCACCGTCAGCATCGTCGCGCCGCCGGCGCCGCCCAAGCCGCCCACGCCGTCCGTTCCCAAGACGGTGGAGCTGAGCGCACCGATGCCGCGCGCCGTAATTCCGCCACTGCCTTTGATCGCCGTGGCGCCAAGCGAGCCGACCATCACGCCACCGCAGCCGAGCCGCGCCGAAGCGGCGCCGCCGGCCACCAGCGCGCCGGCCACGCCGTCGACCCCGGCCCCGTCGCCACCGGCGCCATCGACGCCACGCACCGTCAGCAGCGTCGAATACATCAAGGCGCCGCAACTGGTCTACCCGAATCTGTCGCGCCGCCTGGGCGAAAGCGGCACCGTGGTGCTGCGCATCCTGATCAACGAAAAAGGCCTGCCCGAGCAAATCCTGGTGCACAAGTCGACCGGCTACAGCAACCTCGATGAAGCGGGCCGCCAGGCCGCCATGCGCGCCCTGTTCAAGCCGATGATCGAAAACGGCAAGCCGGTGCCAGTCTATGTGCTGGTGCCCCTGACGTTCCAGCTGAGCTAGCCTGACGCAGCCCTGCGCTACCTTTTTATATCAAGCGAATTGCTTGTAGAGTCTGCCAGCCTACATCCCCGGGCCCGGCAGACTTTTTTTTGACCAGAACACCAGAACACCAGAACACCAGTAAAGCGTATTGAAACTCCAGTCCTCAGCACAGGCCCACCGGGCCAAGCGAGCCTGAAAAATGTCGAGGGCAAGGCGCGGCGACGAAGACAGTACGCATGTACGGCGAGGAGCTGCAACGCCGCCATCGGCATTTTCTCAGGCTCGCGTCTCCGGCCCGCCATGTTTACGCCTTGCGTCTTCAAGCTTGAATTAACGGCGAGCGTTAGATCTCGGCCCACATCCGCAACAGGTTGTGATAATGCCCCGTCAACCCCACGGTGGCCTCCGAATCCCCATGCGTGCCACGCACCTGCTGAATATTCTGATCCAGCTCGAACAGCATGCTGCGCTTCCAGTCGTCGCGCACCATGCTCTGGGTCCACAGGAAAGAGCAGACTCGCTCGCCGCCTGTGACCGGCAGCACGCGGTGCACGCTGGTCGACGGGTAGACGATGACGTCGCCGGCCGGCAGCTTGACTTCATGGGTGCCGTAGGAATCGACCACCACCAGTTCGCCCCCTTCGTATTCCTCCGGTTCGCTCAGGAACACCGTCGACGAGACATCGGCGCGCATCGACTGCAGGCCGCCCTTCGGCGTGCGGATGGCGCCGTCGACATGCAGGCCATAGTGCTCGCCGCCGGCATAGCTGTTGAAGAACGGCGGCAGGATGCGCAGCGGCAGCGCGGCGGCGAAGAACAGCGGATTGGCCATCAGCGCACGGCTGACGATCTCGCCCAGCTCGATGGACAGCGGCGAGCCTTCGGCCAGCTGGCGGTTGCGCTTGACCTGGGCGCCCTGCTCGCCGACGCTGGCGCGGCCATCGATCCAGTCGGTCTGCGCCAGGCGCTGGCGAAAATACGTCACCTGTTCCGGCGTCAGCACGCCAGGTATATGCAGCATCATCTTGCACTCCTTTTTGAATGAAAATCATTACCCGATTATCGCACCGGCCAGCGTGCCAAAACAGGCTTGAAGGCAAGAAGCACACAAGTCAGCGATGGTCACCGAAACGCGAATACGAATGGCCTCCATTTGCCTTGACAAATAAAAATTGGCCAACTGTGGCAATCCAGTTGAGAATGGGTTTTATTCGCGCGATATTTACGTTAAAAATACGGAAAAACCCTGTTTCAGGTCAAATATAGCCAACATTTTGCGCTATCATGCGGGCATAGCGAGACCGGCAGAGCAGCAATCGCAAGCGTCACCAGGCAGCCCAGCGCCACCCGGCAGTGACCACCCCGACATCCGGTTTCATCATTGACCGCAACACAGAACAAAGGACATCCCATGAAGGGCGATAAAGAAGTCATCCGCATGCTCAACGCACAGCTCACCAACGAACTGTCGGCCATCAACCAGTACTTCCTGCATGCCCGCATGTACAAGCACTGGGGCCTGGAAAAGCTGGGCAAGAAGGAATACGAAGAATCGATCGGCGAAATGAAACACGCCGACAAGCTGATCGACCGCATCCTGATGCTCGACGGCCTGCCCAACCTGCAAGCGCTGCACAAGCTGCTGATCGGCGAGAACACGCCGGAAATGCTGGAATGCGATCTGAAACTGGAACGCGCCGCGCACGCCACCGTCAAGGAAGGCATCGCCATCAGCGAAAAGGCCGGCGATTACGTGTCGCGCGACCTGTTCCTGATGATCCTGGAAGACACCGAAGAGCATATCGACTGGCTGGAAACACAGATCGACCTGATCGCCAAGATCGGCCTGCAGAACTATCTGCAGAGTCAAATGGCCGTCGAAGAGTAATCTCGGCGCTCAACAAAAAACCGGCACATGTGCCGGTTTTTTTACGTCCGTCCTCAAGCCTTGGTCGCTTGCGGCGGGCGCAGCTTGACGAACAAGACCGCCACCGCGCCGCACAGCAGCAGCGCGCCGGCCAGGCGGATCACGTTTTCCGGGCGCCCGCCCAGCCAGCTGTGGTAGTACAGCGGCAGGGTGAAGATCTGGATAATCATCGGAATCACGATGAACATATTGAAAATGCCCATGTAGACCCCCGTGCGTTCGGGCGGGATGCAGCCGGCCAGCATGACGTAGGGATTGCCCATGATGCTGGCCCAGGCCAGGCCCACGCCCAGCATCGGAATGAACAGCAGCGCCGGCGTGTGGATCAGCGGGATGCACAGCATGGCCACGCCGGCCGCGCACAGGCACAGGCTGTGCATGCGCCTGGGGCCGAAACGGCGCGTGAACGGCACCAGCGCAAAGGCGGCGATAAAGGCGACAAAATTATAAAAGGCGCCGACCTGCCCGTTCAGGAGGCCCGCATCGCGAAAGCCTTGCGAAGCGGGGTCGGACGTGTGGAAGATGGTGGCCGCCAGCGACAGCGCAATATACTGCCAGTAGCAGAACATGGCGTACCACTGGAACAGCTTGACAACGGCCAGCTGCTTCATGGTCGGCGGCATCTCGCGCAGCGCCGTGCCGATATCGCCCAAGGTATGGCGCCAGCCCGGCGCGCGGCTGCGGATGGCCGCCAGCTCGCTGGCCGTGAGCGGATTTTCGGGCGTGGTTTTCAGGGTCCACAGCACCGACGCGAGCGAAAACACGGCGCCGATCAGGAACGCCACGATGACGATATGCGGAATATGGCTGGCGTTGACCGCATCCTTGTTCATGCCGAACAGGACCAGCAGCGACGGCGTCAGGTAGGCCAGGGTCTGCCCCAGCCCGGTGAACGCGCTTTGCGTGAGAAAACCCAGCGAGTGCTGTTTCGGATCGAGCTTGTCGCTGACAAAGGCGCGGTATGGCTCCATCGTCACGTTGTTGGCCGCGTCGAGTATCCACAGCAGGCTGGCGGCCATCCACAAGGTGGGGCTGAACGGCATGGCCAGGAGGCCCAGGCTGCACAGGATGGCGCCGATCAGGAAGTACGGCGTGCGCCGGCCCCAGCGCGTGACGGTGCGGTCGCTCATGGCGCCGATCAGCGGCTGGACGATCAGGCCCGTCATCGGGCCGGCCAGCCACAGGTAAGGCAGGCTGGCCTCGTCGGCGCCCAGGTAGGCATAGATCGGGCTCATGCTGCTTTGCTGCAGGCCAAAGCTGAACTGGATGCCGAAAAAGCCCACGTTCATGTTGATGATCTGCCAGAACGACAGGCGCGGACGGTAGCCTGTGGCGTGGCTCATGACGCTTCCTGTTCCTGTTGCAGCCACAGCAACTGCCATGGCTGCAGGCCGATGCCGCCGGCCACGGTGCTGCCGTCGAGGCAGTTGCGCCACTCGCCGGGGGGCAGCAGGTACTGCTGGCCGGTGCCGCTGAAATTGCTCAAGCTCAGGAATCGCTCGCCGCGCAGCAGCGCCAGCACGGCCGGCGACTGCGCCGGCAGCAGCTGGCGTGGCGCGTCGGCCGCCAGCGCCGGCAGGCGCGCGCGCACCTCGACCAGCTGGCGCAGCGCCATGTACAGCCGGCCGCTGGCGCTTACGCCGTCGTGGCGCCAGTCCAGCAGGCTATCGTCAAACTCAGGGCGCTGCAGCCAGCGGCTGTCCATCGCGCGGTCGGCCCGCTGCGTGTAGCTGTAGTCGTTGGTCATGCCCAGTTCATCGCCCATGTACAGCACCGGCAAGGCGCCAAAGCTCAGCGCCAGGCCGTGCAGCAGCAGCAGGCGGCGCAGCGCATATTCGTGCTCCACCACCGTCACCGCGCTTTCCAGGCCGGCCAGCGAAGCGGCCATGCCGTTGCTGCCATGGGCCTGGTCGGCGCTGCTGCTCTGGAAGGCGGCGCCGCGCGCATAACTGCCGGGCGCACCGGAATAGAAGCGCGCGATGCGCGCCAGCCGCGCTGGGCCATCAACACCAGCTTCGTGGAGCAGCACGTTCCAGCCGATATCGTCGTGGCAGCGCACATAGCTGAGCCAGCAGGCGGCCGGCGGCAGCGGCGGCGTGGCGGCGACCACCTGGCGCAGCAGGTCGGTGTCCTGCTCGGCCAGCGCGCCCCAGCCGGCGGCCATCAGGCTGCTGTGATAGGCGATATGGCATTCGGGCGCCGCATCGCTGCCGAAATACGCGGGCAGCTTGGGCGTGGGCACGATGGCTTCGGCCTTGAGCAGCACGCCGGGCGCGGCGATGGCGGCGATCGCGCGCAGCGCCTGCAGCAAGTGATGGGCCTCGGGCTGGTTCATGCAATCGCTGCCGTCGCGCTTCCACAAAAAGGCGGTGGAGTCGAGGCGGAATATCTCCACGCCCTTGTTGGCCAGACCCAGCATGGCGCCGGCCATGGCGGCGAACACGGCCGGATTGGCGTAGTTCAGGTCCCATTGATACGGGTAAAACGTGGTCCAGACCCAGCGCTGCAGTTCGGGCACGAAGGTGAAATTGCCGGGCGCCGCCTGCGGGAACACCTGGCCCACCGTGCGCTCGTAGCGGTCCGGCTGCACCCGGTCGGGAAAGGTATGGAAAAACGCGCGCAGCTGCGCGTCGCCGGCCTTGGCGCCCAGCGCCCACGGATGGTCGTCGGCCACGTGGTTGAGGATCAGGTCCGAACACAGGCTGATGCCGGCCGCGCGCAGCTGCGCCGTCAGGTCCAGCAGGTCGGCGTTGCTGCCCAGCTGAGGCTCGACCTGCTCGAAGCTGGCGACGGCAAAGCCGCCATCGCTTTCGCCGGCGCGCGCCCGTAAAAACGGCAGCAGGTGCAGATAGGTCACGCCCAGTTCGCGCAGGTGCGCTATGCGCGCCGCCACGCCGCGCAAATTGCCGCCGAAGCGCTGCACATAGGTGCTGTAGCCGAGCATGGACTGGCTGGCAAACCAGCCTGGCTGCGCTTCGCGCGCGGCATCCTGGCGCAGCAGCTCGGGCGAGCGCGCCGCATGCAGGCGGCCGATGCTTTCCATCAGCTCGCCCAGCCAGGCCGTGAAACCGGCGCGCTGGCCGTACAAGGCGCCCAGGCGGTCGAGCAAAACGGCTTCCTGCCGCGCATAGCGGCGCGCGGCATCGTCGCGCAGCGGCGCAGGCAAGGGCGCCAGCAGGCGCGACAGGGGACTCGGTGTGACACTCATGAATTGCTATCCTTGCTGATTAAAAGGCGTATTTCAGGCTGGCCTTGACGGCGCGCCCCGTGATCGAGCGCGCGGCATGGCCGTCGCCTTCGACTTCGGTGTAGCCGATCTTGTTGAACAGGTTGTTGGCCGTCAGCGACAGCTGCACTTGCGCCGTCAGCTGGTAGTTCAAAAAGGCGTTGACCACGTGGTAGGCCGGCAAGGTGATGGTGTGCGCATCGTCGCCCCAGGACTTGCCGGTGCCGACCAGGCTGGCGCCGAAGCTGGCCGGGCCCCAGTCATAGGTGGGCGCCAGCTGGTACACAAAGCGCGCCTGGCGCCGTGGCGTATTGCCGATCAGCGCCACGTCGGCGGCCGCCGTGCCGGTGATCTCGGCGTCGGTCAAGGTCAGGCCGCCGTTGATGCGGAAGTCGCCAGCGCTCCAGGCCGCTTCCAGTTCCACGCCCTTCGCTTCGTAATTGTTGGCCGTGCGCAGCTGGGTGGTCGCCTCGTAGTTGCTTTCTTTCGTCTTCGCCTGGAACACGGTGACAAAGGTGCTCAAGGGACCCTGGCGCCATTTCACGCCGCCTTCGAGCTGGCGCACGGTGTTGAGGGCCACCGGCACGCTGCCATCCAAGGGCGTGCCGAACAGGATGCGGTCGGCGTTGAAGGCCACGCCTTCGCTGACGCGCGCAAACACGGCCAGGTTGGCCTGCAGCTTGTAGTTGGCGCCCAGCGAATACGAGGTGTGGCCCAGGGTGTAGTCGACCTGCTGCACCGTCGATGGCAGGTAGCGTTGCGCGCCGGTGGCCTGGTTGGCGCTGCCGCTGGCATGCTGGCGGTCGCGCCGCACGCCGCCGTCGAGGTTCAGCGCGCCGCTTTCCCAGGCCAGGTTCAGATAGGGCGAGGTGCTGCGGTAGTCCATGTCGACCAGGCGCGAGCAGCAGGCGCCGAACGCCGGACCGATCAAGCCGGGCGTGGCGCTGGCCGTTTGCAGCAGCGCCGGCTGGTCGCCCGTGGCCTGCATCAGGTATTCGTTGAAGTTCCAGGTCAGGCCCAGCTTTTGCTGCGACAGGTACAGGCCGGCGGTGGTGGTCAGCTTGCCGCTGTCGAGCATGAAGGTCCTGGCCAGCTTGGTGTCGCTCAGGGTATTGCTGGCGTCGTCGATATTGGTGTTGAACACCACGGCGGAGAACGCGCGCCCCGCATACGGCTGGCCCTGCTTGGGACCGGTGGCGAAGACATAGTTGCCGACGCTGCCGTTATTCGACGGAAACACGCCGATAAAGCGGCCCGCATTGTCGGCATAGCGGAAGTTTTCGCTCACGCTCCAGCCCTGGCCCAGCTTGAACGACGCCTCCAGGCCGACGGTGTCGCTTTTCACGCGCAGGCCGTCGTTGACGCGGGTGTCGACGCGCTGGTTGCTGCCGTTCAAGACCGCGTCGCGCACCCAGTACGGCGAATAAAAACTGGCCTTGCGCGGGTCGATGCCGGCGATCGCCGAAATCGAACCATTGTTGACCTGCACCGGCACCGGCAAGGCCGTCGGCGACTGGTCGTCGAGGTGCTTGAACGACAGGCGCACGAAGCCGCTGTCGAATTCATGCGTGAGATTGCCGCGGATCTGGCCGCCTTTTTCGCTGTTCACGCCGCTGTGGCGGATGCCTTCGCCGCTGCGATACGAGCCGCCGATAAAGAAGCGCGTGCGCGCGGAAACCGGCGCGCCGTAGTCAAAATCGACGCGCGTCTGGTCGTAGCCCAGGCCACGGCTGAGCGCGATGCTGCCGCCTTTTTCCTTGCCGTTCTTGCTGATGAAATTGATGATGCCGCCCGGCGAGTTGGTGGCCAGGGTCGAGGCCGAACCGCCGCGCACCACCTCCAGGTGGTCGAGCGTGGAATCGATCTTGACGAAGCTGTCGGGGGTGGTGAAGTTGAAGTCGCCAAACTGCAGCACCGGCAGGCCGTCTTCCTGGATCTGCACATAGCGCGCGCCGCCGGCCGAGATCGGCAAGCCGCGCACGGTGATGTTGGCATTGCCCTCGCCGCCCGACGATTCGGCGCGCAGGCCCGGCACCGAGCGCAGCAGTTCGGCGGCGCTGGTGGGCGCGTTGTTGAGGATGGTGTCGAGTTCCATGCTGCTGACTGAGTTGCTCGATTTCATTTTCGACGTGCCGCCGGTGGTGCCGGTGACCACGATGCGTTCGAGTTTCAGGCCATCGCTGGCGGCGGAAGTGTCGGCGGACGGGGTGGCCGATGGGTCTTGCTGCGCATGGGCGGCGCCCAGTTGCAACATCGCCAGGGTGACGGCCGCGGCCATGCGGCCACGTTGGGCAATACGTGTGTTCATCGTTGTCTCCAATATTTTTATACCGCCACGTCGAGGTGGCCGATACGCCATTATTGAACGGATAAGAATTTATTGCAATCGATTGCAATAGAGCGCTGCAACATGGAAATTGTGTTGTTTTCCCAGCACAAAACGTGGAATCCACAGAATGAAATGGCGAATCATGCGGTGTACAGCGGGGATTTTCATATTGCGGCGCAACATGAAAAGTGTGTGGTTTTCAGACTTTTTTGCAATCGGTTGCAACGCAAAGAAAAGCGGCCATCAGGCGGCCGAGGCGCGCACCACCAGCTCGGTCGGCAATTGCTGTGACGGCGAAGGCGCGCCATCGACCAGCGCCAGCAGCGAGGTCACCAGGGCGCGGCCGGCGGCGCGGATCGGCTGGCGCACGGTGGTCAAAGGCGGATGGAAATACGAGGCCAGTTCGATATCGTCGTAGCCGACCACGGCCACCTGTTGCGGCACGGCGATGCCGCGCGCGCGCAAGGCGCTGATGGCGCTCATGGCCAGCAGGTCGCTGCAGGCAAAGATGGCGTCGAAAGATGTGTGGCGATCGAGCAATTCCTCGACGTCGGCCGCGCCCACCTGCGGCAAAAACGAGCCGGCCACATACAGTTGCGGGTCGGGCTCAAGGCCGTGCGCGGCCAGCGCCTGGGCATAACCTTGCTGGCGCTGCGCCACTTCGGGCAGCCTGGCGTCGCCAAAAAAGGCGATGCGCCGGCGCCCCGCCGCCAGCAGGTGTTCGGTGGCCAGGCGGCCGCCGGCGATATTGTCGCCGCCGACGGTGCAATACAGCTGCTGCGGCAATTGCGCGCCCCACACCACGATCGGCACCTGGCGCGCGGCCAGCTGGTTCAGCTGCTCGTGGTGGCGCCACTGGCCGATCAGGATAATGCCGATCACGCGGCCGCTGTCGAAGGACTGCGCGGCGGCGTCCAGGGTTTCGGCGTCGACGCGCGAAATGAGCATATCGAAGCCCTGCTCCGTCAGCGCATCGGCCAGGCTGCCCAGCATGCCGAGAAAAAACGGGTCGGACAGGTGCTGGCGCGTGGCCGCGTCATACGGCACCACCACGCCCACCGTGCGGTTCTGTTTCAGGCGCAGGTTCTGCGCGCCGATATTGATGGAATACTTGAGCGAGCGCGCCAGTTCGATCACGCGCGTGCGGGTTTCCTCATTGACCAGCGGACTGCCGCTCAGGGCGCGTGATACGGTCGAGGTCGAGACACCGGCCAGGCGCGCGATATCGGCCATTTGCAGCCGCTGCTGGGCCTTGGTGTCGCCGCCGCTCATTGCGGCACGGTATCCTTGAACGAGGGGCGTTCGGACAATTTGTCGAACAGGCGCGCCAGCGCCGGGTGAGCGCCGCGCCAGTCGATCTCGGGGAAGCGGAAGCTGAGCCAGCCCAGCGCGCAGCCGACCGCCACGTCGGCCAGCGTGTAGCTCTTGCCGGCGCAATAGACGCTCTCGCCCAGGCGCGCGTCGAGCGCGGCCAGGCCACGCGTGACCTTGTCGTGCTGGCGCGCGATCCACGCTTCGCTTTGCTGTTCCGGCGGACGCTGGGTCCGCTCCAGGCGCATCAGCACGCCGGCGTCGAGGATGCCGTCAGCCAGCGCTTCCCAGTTCTTGATATCGGCCCGCTCGCGGCCATTGCCGCCGGCCGGCAGCAGCTTGCACACGGGCGTGAGCGTGTCGAGATATTCGACGATCACGCGCGAATCGACCAGCGTGCTGCCATCTTCCATCACCAGGCAAGGTACCTTGCCCAGCGGATTGGCTTCGGCGATGCGCGTTTCGGGCACCCAGACGTTTTCCAGCTCGAAAGCATAGTCGAGCTTTTTCTCGGCCAGCACGATGCGGACTTTGCGGACATACGGGCTGGCAAGGGAACCGATCAGTTTCATGGACACTTCAAAGTAAACGAGGTGCTATCAGTATAGCATCGGCGCCACCGGCATTTGGCAGCAAGCGGCATGCCTGTTGACCAGTGTGGTGGCCATGCCGCATTCGGCGCGCCGGCCGGCCGCCGGCGGCAAAAGCGCGGCCAGCAGTGGTAAAATCGCTGTTTTCCCGTGGCGCCTCCCCTCTGCCAGCGCGTGTCCCGCGCGCCCGCATACGCTTGCCTGCGCGCCACGCGCCCACCGTTTCATTAACTTGCGTCCGCTCTCATGACCTCTACTACTCCGTATTCCACGCTGTCGGCCCTGTCTCCGCTCGATGGCCGCTACGCCAGCAAGACCGATCTGCTGCGCCCGATCCTGTCCGAAGCCGGTTTCATGCACCACCGCGTGAAAGTGGAGATTTCCTGGCTGCAAGCGCTGTCGCAAGCGGGCTTTGCCGAAATCAAACCGTTCTCGGCCGAAGCGAACGCCCTGCTCGACAAGATGGCGGCGGATTTTTCGGAAGCCGACGCGGCCCGCATCAAGGCCATCGAAGCGGTCACCAACCATGACGTGAAAGCGGTCGAATACTGGCTCAAGGAGCAAGTGGCCGAGGTGCCGGAACTGGTGGCCGCCTCGGAATTCATCCACTTTGCCTGCACCTCGGAAGACATCAACAACACCTCGCACGGCATGATGCTCAAAGCCGCGCGCGACGGCGTGATGCTGCCGGCCCTGAACGGCCTGGTGGCAAAACTGACGCAGATCGCGCATGACAATGCCGATGTGCCGATGCTGTCGCGCACCCATGGCCAGACGGCCAGCCCGACCACCCTGGGCAAGGAATTTGCCAACGTCGTGGCGCGCCTGCAGCGCGCCGTCAAACGCATCGCCCAGGTCGAGATCCTGGGCAAGATGAATGGCGCGGTCGGCAACTACAACGCCCATTTGTCCGCCTACCCGTCGTTCGACTGGCCGGCGTTTTCACAAGCCGTCATCGAACAGCGCCTGGGCCTGGTGTTCAACCCGTACACCATCCAGATCGAACCGCATGACTACATGGCCGAACTGTTCGACGCCTTTGCGCGCGTCAACACCATCCTGCTGGACCTGAACCGCGATATCTGGACCTATGTATCGCTGGGCTACTTCAAGCAGAAACTGAAGGCCGGCGAAATCGGTTCCTCGACCATGCCGCACAAGGTCAACCCGATCGATTTTGAAAATTCGGAAGGCAACCTGGGCCTGGCCAACGCCGTGCTGAAACACCTGTCGGAAAAACTGCCGGTCTCGCGCATGCAGCGCGACCTGACCGACTCGACCGTGCTGCGCAATATCGGCGTCGGCCTCGGCTACACCCTGCTGGCCTACGACAGCTGCCTGCGCGGCCTGAACAAGCTGGAAGTGAACCACGCGCGCCTGGCGCAAGACCTGGACGCGACCTGGGAAGTGCTGGCCGAGCCGGTGCAAACCGTGATGCGCCGCTACGGCATCGAAAACCCGTACGAGCAGCTGAAGGAACTGACGCGCGGCAAAGGCATTTCGAAAGAGGCGCTGCAAACCTTCGTCAACGGCCTGGCGATTCCGCAGGATGCCAAAGACGTGCTGCTGACCATGACGCCGGCCAACTATATCGGTATCGCGGCGCAGCTGGCCAAGGCCATCTAAGCACCGAACATCCGCACCTGCCTGCAGCTGCGTTCTACCTCCCGCGGGGCGGCCGGCAAACAAATGCCGCCCGCCCCGCGGTTTTTACGGCTGTCTTTCTTGTAGAATCAGCAGCGCCCCAGCGCACTTTGTTTTTCTTTGGTATATTAGGCCGCATTAGTCCTAACACGTACTACTTTCAAGAAAGCCATCGATGCACCGCTACACCACTACCGCCATCATCCTGCACTGGCTGACCGCCCTGCTTATTATCAGCGCCTTCATCATGGGCCTGGTCATGGTCGATATCCCGGGCCTGACCCCCACCAAGCTCAAATACTTTTCCTGGCATAAATGGCTGGGCGTGACGGTGCTGGCGATTGCCGCCATCCGCCTGCTATGGCGCAAAGCCAATGTGCCGCCACCGCATCCGGCCAGCATGGTTGCCTGGCAAAAAAAGGCGGCCGACGCCATGCACGTGCTGCTGTATATCCTGATCTTTGCGGTGCCCGTTTCCGGCTATTTCTATACGCTGGCCGCCGGCGTGCCGGTGGTCTACCTGGGCCTGTTCCAGCTGCCCGTCATCATGGCCCCGAATCCCGAGCTTAAGCCGCTCTTAAAAGACATTCACTATGTTCTGAACATGACAATGGCCGCGGCCGTTGCCGCCCATGTACTGGCGGCGCTCAAGCACCAGTTTATCGACAAGGATGGCGTCCTCAAACGCATGCTGCCGTGATCGCGCAACTCCCTTTACTGAACCACCAGGAAAAATAAAATGAAAACCACCCAACGCATTGTTCTTGCCTCCCTGCTGGGCCTGTCCGTGGCCGCCACCGCCGCCACCCTGCTCAAAACCGACCCTGCCAAGTCGAGCGTGTCGGCTGTCTTCAAGCAGATGAATGTGCCGGTCGAAGCGAAATTCAAAAAATTCAATATCGCCATCGACTACAACCCGGCCACCCCGGACGCCTCGAAAGCCACGGTGGAAATCGAC
Source organism: Janthinobacterium psychrotolerans (assembly GCF_001677885.1). Lineage (GTDB taxonomy): Bacteria > Pseudomonadota > Gammaproteobacteria > Burkholderiales > Burkholderiaceae_D > Janthinobacterium > Janthinobacterium psychrotolerans. The sequence continues at coordinate 56,854 of NZ_LOCQ01000048.1, forward strand.
ACCGCCAGCATCGACATTGGCGACCCGGAATACAACAAGGAAGTGGCGAAGAAAGAATGGTTCAACGCCGCCCAGTATCCGAAAGCAACGTTTGTCTCAAGCGGCATCAAGGCGGCCGGCGCCGGCAAGCTGACGGTCACCGGCAAGCTCAACATCAAGGGCAAGGCCACCGACGTGACCTTCCCGCTGACGGTAAAATCGGAAGGCGGCAAGTACACGTTTGACGGCGCCCTGCCGATCAAGCGCCTGACCTACAATATCGGCGAAGGCGAGTGGAAAGACACCAGCATGGTGGCGGATGAGGTCACCATCAAATTCCACGTCGCAGCCCAGTAACACCTGAGAAAACGTCCAGGACTGCGTTGCTCTTGCCTAGTCGTGCTATTCGCACTGCCTTCGGCAAGGCGCCTTGTCCTGAACGTTTTTCAGGCGTTATTCACTCAGATCAACCCCAACCCCTAGGATATTGATGAAACTTTCGCATCTGATGATCGCCATGCTGGCTGTAGCCGGCGCTGGCTCGGCCATGGCCGCCGCCGATACCTACAATCTCGACCCGACCCACACCTTCCCCAGCTTTGAAGCCGATCACATGGGCATGTCCGTCTGGCGCGGCAAGTTCAACAAGACCAAGGGCACCGTCACCCTGGACCGCGCCGCCAAGTCCGGCACGCTGGACCTGGTGATCGAAGCCGATTCGATCGACTTCGGCCTGGATGCGATGAACACCCACGCCAAAAAAGCGGACATGTTCAACGTGGAAAAATTCCCGCAGATCACCTACAAGAGCAACAAGCTCAAGTTCACCGGCGACCAGCTGACGCAAGTCGACGGCGAACTGACCCTGCTGGGCGTAACCAAGCCGGTCACCCTGAAGGTCGACAAGTTCAAGTGCATCATGCATCCACGCTACAAGCGTGAAGTGTGCGGCGCCGACGCCACGGCCCAATTCAAGCGCGACGACTTCGGCCTGACGTTCGGCCTGCCGGCGTTCTCGCCGGAAGTCAAACTGGCGATCCAGGTCGAGGCCATCAAGGCAGACTGATCAATCACGGCCAGGACGAAAAAAAGGGAAGCGCCGTGGCGCTTCCCTTTTTTCATACTGCAAGCCGAGACAGTATCAGTGCACGATGCCGTCGCGCCGTACTACTTTAAGTGCCGTCAGCATGATGACCTTGATATCAAACGTAAACGACTGCAGACGCAAATATTCCGCATCGAGTTTGACCTTTTCCGGAATTGGCAGCTCGTCGCGGCCATTGATCTGCGCCCAACCGGTCAGGCCAGGGCGGATCAGATGGACATTTTGCGCCGTGCGCAGATCGATCAGGTTTTGCTGATTGAACAGCGCAGGGCGCGGCCCCACCACGCTCATGTCACCGCAGATGATGCACCACAATTGCGGGATTTCATCGAGGCTGGATTTGCGCAGAAAGCCGCCCACCGGCGTCAAAAAGGTTTTCGGATCGGCCAGCAAGTGCGTCGCCACCACCGGCGTATCGACGCGCATGGTGCGCAGCTTGGGCATGGAAAAAATCCGGTTGCCACGGCCGACGCGATCGGACCAGTACAGCACCGGCCCCTTCGAAGTCGCCTTGACCACGATGGCAAGCAGGCACAGCGGGATGAAAAAGATCACGGCTGCAATCAGGCTCATCAGTAAATCAAATACTCTCTTCATTGTTTGCTTTGACCATTCTTCAAAAAAAACTGCTCGACCGTCTTGTCGATCGCCGCTTGCGGTGTCACCACCGGTCGCCAGCCCAACGTCGCTTGTGTACTGGCAATATCGACCTGCAGTGAACCGGCCAGGCGGTCAACCACACCCTGTTTGCCCAGCAATTTGGCGGCGCCAGCCATCAGGGCCACCGGCACCGGCACCAGCAACACGCGTTTGTGCATCGCTCTGGCGATTTTCGTGACCAATTCCTTCACGCCCATGTCATCCCCATCGGACACCATGAACACGTGGCCAGGCGCCGCTGGATGCTTGCCGCACACGATCAGCAGATCGACCAGGTTATCGAGTGCCACCATGCTGCGGAAGTTGCGGATGCTGCCAAATGGCAGCGGCACGCCCTTTTGCACCAGCTTGATCAGGTTCAGGAAATTGGCCTTCACGCCAGGGCCATAGACCAGTGGCGGCCGAACGATCACCACCTCCAGTCCGGTATCGCGGCCCAATTGCTGCAAGGCCTGTTCCGCCTCCATTTTCGATACCCCATAAGGGTCGCAGGGCTGCGGCACATCGGAGGCCCTGAACGGCTGCGTCGTGGTGCCCTCGCCGTTGACCTTCACGCTGCTGACAAACACGAAGCGGCGCACGCCAGCGGCGATGGCCTGTCTTGCCAGGTTCAGCGTACCGTCGAGATTGACCTCGCGGTAGGCGCGCAGCGGATCCTCGTCCTTATCGGCCATGACATGCACGCGCGCGGCCAGGTGAAACACCACCTCGCAGCCTGCCAACGCGGCGCGCCAGTCGGTACCGCCATTGAGATCGCCCACATTGACCTGGCCATCGCTGGCGCCCTTTCTGACTGCCGCGCACACGCTGGCGCCGCCTGCGCGCAAGGTGCTGCACAGCGCCTTGCCCACAAAACCATTACTTCCGGTAACAAGCATCATTGCGGCAGCCTCCGCGGGGATTTAACTTGATTCAACTGCATATTGATAAGCCATTCTTCCAGTTGCGTGATCAAACCGGCACGATTGAATTGTGACGCGCTGGTTTGCAAACCATTATTGCCCATGCTGGCACGCTCGGCCGGCGTCATCTCGGCCATCGCCAGCACCGCATTGGCCAGGCCTTCGGCATCGCCCGCATTGCAGGTCAGACCCGCATTCGCCTGCCGCACCACATCGGCGCCTTCACCATTGAGCATCGCCAGCAATGGAATACCCGCCGCCAGGTACGATTGCAGCTTGCCCGGAATCGTCATCGAGAAAATGGGTTGATCCTTGAGCGAAACCAGCAGCGCGTCGGCATGCTTGAAAAAGCTGGCCATGCGCTCGACCGGATAGCGGCCAAGCAAAATGAAGCAGTCAGACAGGCCGCGCGCAACAACCTGCTCGGCCAGCCAGCCGCTGAGCCGGCCATCGCCGACGATTACCCAGCGAATGGCGCGATTGTGCTTGAGCCTTTCGGCCGCAGCGAGTATTGCCGGAAAGTCCTGTGCATCACCGACGTTACCGGCAAACATGACGGTAAATACCGATGAATCGCGTTTCATCTCGGCCGCGGGCACGACCTCCGTCATGTCGAACACCGACTCCGCCCAGCTGGGAAAATATTCCACCCGCGCCGACGGACCGGCATATTTCACGATATTGGGCACGAATGCCCGCGACTGCGCGAGGATCACGTCACAGCGTTTGTAGACGAACGAAACGAGCTTGCCTACCGCGCGCAGCACCGCTGGCGACTTGATCACGCCGATGGCATGCAGTGTCTCCGGCCACAGGTCAAGCACCCAGAATGCCAACGGCGCTTTCTTCACCGCCCGCAATGCCGCGGCAGGAAGACCGACGGTAATCGGCGAAGGCTCGTAGCAAAAGATGGCGTCGAAATCGCGTCCCCGTAATTTCCATAGCCCGCTACAGCTCGCATTGAGCGCGAATGTCAAATAATTGAGCATCAGCCGCACGCCACCTTTGCCACGCGCCGTGTGGCGTACACGCACCACTTCCGCACCCGCATACTGGTTAAAATTTTCCGGTGCAGCCAAAAAGTCACTGAAAAACTCGCCTGCAGGATAATTCGGATGGCCGGTCAGGACCGTGACCTGGTGGCCACGCCCGACCAGCTCGGCAACCAGGTCATTGATACGGAAATTTTCCGGCCAAAAATACTGCGTAACAACAAGTAAACGCACGTCAATACCTTTATTGTTTCTTCCAAACTACGCGATTGACGTAGTCGGTATAGCTGTGGACGATCCTGACAACCTTGTCCGATACATTGGGCATGCTGTAGTCGGCCACCAGGCGCAGGCTGCGCTGCTCGCCACGCGGCTGGTCCGCCAGGATGGCCAGACCTTGCAGGATGCGATCGACTTCCAGGCCGGTCATCATCACGGCCGCCTCTTCCATGCCTTCAGGCCGCTCATGCGCTTCACGCAGGTTCAGGGCCGGGAAGTTCAGGATCGACGACTCTTCGTTGATGGTGCCGCTGTCGGACAGCACTGCGCGCGCGCTCGCCTGCAGTTTCACGTAATCCCTGAAACCAAGCGGCTTGAGCAAACGCACCAGTGGGTGGAACTTGGCGCCCAGCGCATCGACCTTTTTCTGCGTGCGCGGATGGGTCGAAACGATCACCGGCAAGTTGTAGGTCTCGGCGACCTGGTTCAATGCGTCGACCAGCTTGGCAAAATTCGCCGGCGAATCGATATTTTCTTCGCGGTGGGCACTGACGACAAAATACTCGCCCTCGGTCAGGCCCAGACGTTCGACCGCATCCGATGCGTCGATCCGCGCCTTGTAATGGTGCAAGACTTCATACATCGGGCTGCCTGTCTTGATGATACGATCTGGCAACAATCCTTCACGCAACAGGTATTCCCGGGCGATATCGCTGTAGGTCAGGTTGATGTCCGCCGTATGGTCGACGATCTTGCGATTCGTTTCCTCTGGTACACGCTGGTCGAAACAGCGATTGCCCGCTTCCATGTGGAAGATGGGAATCTTGCGGCGCTTCGCAGGAATCGCCGACAGGCAGCTGTTGGTATCGCCGAGGATCAGGATGGCGTCGGGTTGTTCCTGCTCCAGCACCGCATCGACGGCAATGATGATCTTGCCGATCGTCTCGGCAGCGTTGCCGCCAGCGGCATTGAGGAAATGATCAGGCTTGCGTACTTCCAGATCCTGGAAGAAAATTTCATTGAGTTCGTAGTCGTAGTTCTGCCCCGTGTGGACAATGATCTGCTCGCAGTACTCGTCGAGCTTGGCCATTACGCGCGACAAGCGGATGATTTCAGGCCGGGTTCCGACCACGGTAATGACTTTTAATTTTTTCATGCTGTTACCTTGTATGCGACGGTATCGGGATGTTGACGGTCAAAAATTTCATTCGCCCACAACATCACAATCATTTCTTCATCACCAATGTTGGTGATATCGTGCGACCAGCCGGGGATCGTTTCCACCACTTCCGGCGCATCGGCACTGGTGCACAACTCATGCGTGCGGCCACTCTCGATGTGCAGGAAACAAAAACGCGCCTTGCCTTTGATCACCAGGAACTTTTCAGTCTTCGTGTGATGATAATGGCCGCCACGCGTGATGCCGGGGTGCGCCGTGAAGAAGGAAAACTGTCCTGAATCGCGCGTCTTGAGCATTTCAACAAACATGCCGCGCGGATCTTCGTGCTTGACGAGCGGATAGGAAAACGTCTCCGGCTCAAAATACGTGATGTAGGTCGAGTAAAGGGCGCGCGTAAAGCCGGTGCCCACACGCTCGGTGACGTGGGTCGTACGGCTGTCCTTGAAGGCCTGCAGGAGGTCGGCCATCTCGCCGACGGTGGTCGCGTAGACCGGCTGCACTTCCACTGGCGTGCCGGCCGCTGGCACCGCATCCATGACTTTCAGGAAGTCGGCAACCACGTCATCGACATAGACCAGCCGCAGCTCGGATGCCGGATTATTGATCTGGATGGGCAAGCCATGGGAGATATTGTGGCAGAAGGTCGCCACCGCCGAGTTGTAGTTCGGCCGGCACCACTTGCCAAACACGTTCGGCAAGCGGTAGATATACACCGGCAGGCCCATCTCGGATGCCAGGGCATGCAAGGCATCTTCTGCCGCCCGCTTGCTCGCGCCATAGGCGTTTGGCAACTCGGCTTGCACCGACGACGCATAAATGATCGGCACCTGGCGGCCGCTGCGTTTTACCGCATCGCACAGCGCCTGCGTCAGGTTGGTGTTGCCTTCCTCGAATTCCGACTCCGTCTTCGGACGATTCACGCCAGCCAGATGAAAAATGAATTCGGCTTGCGCAACTTTCGCGTCCAGCTCAGCGAGCGAATCGCCGCGCACGAACGTGAGGCTATCGGCGCCACGCTCGCGAAGGTGGATCAACAGATTCTTGCCGATAAAGCCGTTGGCGCCGGTGACAAGTACCTTCATCGCTCAGCCTTCCTCGACCGGTGATTCACCGCGCGCGATTGCCTGGACGAAATCGAGCTTCATCAACAGTTGCTTCATGCCATCGGTATCGAGACGGTCGGTATTGTGCGAATTGTAGTCGTCGTAAGTCGAGATCTTCGCCTCGCCCTCTTCAACGAATTTACCGTAGTTCAGGTCACGCAGATCTGGCGGAATACGGTAGTAGCCGCCCAGGTCTTCGGCCGCGGCCATTTCTTCACGGCTGAGCAAGGTCTCATACAATTTTTCGCCATGGCGCGTGCCGATCACGTCCACCTTGTGCGCCGGTTTTTCCATGATCGACAACAGCGCGGCGACCAGCGTTTCAACCGTGGCGGCCGGCGCTTTCTGAACAAACATATCGCCATTGGTGCCATGTTCGAATGCATACAGCACAAGGTCGACCGCATCTTCGAGCGTCATCATGAAGCGCGTCATGGCAGGGTCGGTGATGGTGATCGACTTGCCAGCCAGTACCTGATCCACGAACAGGGGAATCACCGAACCGCGCGAGGCCATCACGTTGCCATAGCGCGTGCCGCAAATGACGGTTTTGGCATCATCGAGGCCACGCGACTTGGCGACCATGACTTTTTCCATCATCGCCTTCGAAATGCCCATGGCATTGATCGGGTAGGCGGCCTTGTCGGTACTCAGGCAGACCACGCGGCGTACGCTGTTCTGAATCGCCGCCTCCAGCAGATTGTCGGTACCGATGATATTGGTCTTGACCGCTTCCATCGGGTGGAACTCGCACGACGGCACCTGCTTCAGCGCCGCCGCATGGAAAATGAAATCAACGCCGCGGGTGGCATTCAGGACACTGGAAAAATCACGCACATCACCGATATAAAACTTCAGCTTCGGATTGTTGTACTTCTTGCGCATGTCATCCTGCTTTTTTTCATCGCGGCTGAAAATGCGGATCTCTTTGATCTCGGTATCCAGAAAACGACGCAGAACGGCGTTTCCAAACGAACCCGTGCCACCGGTAATGAGCAGTACTTTGCCTTCAAACATACAATTCCTTATTTTTCGTTAACTGTTGCCAAGTTCAAACCTAGCGCACGCGCCACCAGTTCGTCGCGCTGGAGCACACTCGGATAATTGATCAGGACGGCTTTATACACACCCTTGAAGACAAACAGGCTGCCAGCCGAGGCGCCAACCACGCCACAGGCGCCAACCAGCTTTTCGATGTCCTGCAACGAACCGGCGCCACCGAGGATGGTGATCGGAATACGCACCGCTTCGCGTAATTTCTGTGCCAGTGCCACGTCGTAGCCCTTCATCTGACCATCCTGGTCGATCGAATTGAGCACGATTTCGCCCGCCCCCAGCAATTCCATCTGCTTGGCCAGTTCGATCGGATTACGTTTGGTGTTCTTGCGACCGTTGTGGATATAAACGTCGTACTCTTTGCTCAGCATGCGCTTCTTGACGTCGATGACCACTACCACGCTCTGGCGGCCCACTTCGTCGGAAATCTGGGAAACGAGCTCCGGATTTTCCACTGCCGCCGAGCTGATCGCGATTTTCTCCACACCCAGGCTGATGATGTGTTTTGCCTGTGCCGCAGTGCGAATTCCGCCGCCGTAGCACAAGGGCATGCGGCACTCCGCTGCCAGGTCGGAAATCAGTTTGTAGTCAGGTTCGACGCCATTGACCGAGGCATCGATGTCCAGCACGATAAGCTCGTCCGATTCCTTTTCATTGAAAATCTTGACCGCATTGATCGGGTCACCCACATATTTTGGCGACTTGAACGACACTGTCTTGACCAGACCTTTTTCGTGCACCAACAGGCAAGGGATAATCCTTGGTCTGAGCATCTTATAACTCCGCGAAATTTTTCAACAGCAAGGCACCATAATGGTGGCTTTTCTCTGGGTGAAACTGGACGCCATGGACATTGCCCGAACTGACGGCGCAGCCAAAGTTAAGGCCGTAGGTGGCGCGGGCCGACACATGGGCCGGGTCGCTGCTGTCGAAGAAAAATGAGTGGAGAAAGTAAAAGCGCGCGTCCGACTCCAGGCCGGCAAACAACGCAGAACCCGGCGCTGGCGCAACATCATTCCACCCCATGTGGGGAAGCGGCAGTTTGGACGATTCCTCTGACGAGCCGAACGAACGCACCCGGCCTGGAATCCAGCCCAGGCCCGCCGACGTTCCCTCGTCGCTGGCGCTTGCCAGTATCTGCATGCCGACGCAGATTCCCAGCACCGGTACCTTCTTCTCGACGACCAGGTCTTCGAGTACCGGCCGCATGCCCGACGCATCGAGCAATTCCATTGCCTTGTCGAACGCACCGACACCCGGCAGGATGATCTTGGTAGCGCCGGTCAGTTCGGCCGCTGTCTTGGCGCGCGTCGCCTCGAAACCGAGGCGCTTGTACATATTGGCGAATGCCTGGACATTGCCCAGGCCATAATCAACGATATGGATCATCGGAAAAACCTCTTTTCCGTACCCAGCAGGCGCATCGCACTGGCGCCCGCGCCAATCAGCCAGCGCTTGTTGCGGTAGTCACGATACGTCTTGTTTTCCCCGTCAAAAATGGCCTGCAGTTCCTCTACGGAAAGATCGAGCTTGCTGGCCACGTATTCGAATTCCTGCTTGAGAAAATGTTCATCCATCTCAGGGCGTGATATACGGTCCAGCGCGGCTTCGCGCGTCATTTGTCCCGTCATGATCAAGCTGGAGAAGTGCGCTCGACGTTTCTGGAAGCCGAACTTGCGCGGCAGCCAGTAATCCTCGTAGAAGCGGGTAAAACGCGACTCGTGGTGCTTGTGCTGAAAACGCTTCCAGCCAAAGCGGCGTTCGAGTTCATCCTCGGCGTCTTTTTTCAGGAATGGCACCATGTTCAGCGGCTTGGCCACCTGCATGCCCAGCACATGCTGGTAATAGCCTTTGTAGACAAGGATGTCGAGCAAGGGGAACGTCTTCAGCGGACGCTTGCCGAATTTGCCGTGGATGTCGCCAAACAAGGTCTTGTCGATACCCAGATAACCACCCCACGCTTCCGGCTCACGGCAGCATTCGGTCGAATAGTTCGATCCGGTAACCACATACTTGATCTTGTTCTTGCGCGCGAATTTGTACAGCGACGAGAAGAACGAGGCATCCTGCGGCAAATCCTGATCGGGAATCTGCGACTTCAGGAAAGCCACCTGCAAGTCCTTCATTTCCTGCCAGTTCACCACTTCCGTGTACAAGTCCAGGCCAAGGCCATCGACGAGTTTTTCGATGTTGCCGACTGCCTGGTCGGTATTCCAGCCAGCATCGACGTGATACAGCAGCGGGCGCAGGCCCATTTTCTCTTTCGCCACGTAAACAGCATAGGAACTGTCCAGCCCACCACTAAGGCCGATGATGCAATCGAAGTCCTTGCCCTTGCCATCGGCACGGATCTTATCGGCGAGCACGGCCAGTTCGCTCGCGCCCTTTTCGTCGGTATGCCAGTTTGGAACAATGTTCGTGTCAAAATTATTGCAGTAGTTGCATGTGCCGCTGCTATCAAATTGTATGCCTGCGTCGGATGTATCCATGATACAACGGCGGCACATCTGGTAATTAGGATCCAGGTTCATGTTTTATTTTGTCTTAAGTTAATTTTTCAGCTTGAAAGGTGTCATCTAGGAAGGTAATATTTGAGGCGCTAGTGTCCATTATGCAATGGTCGCAGATTTGCAGTCACTACTCGGCGTAAACTTTCCCATTCCAATAAGTACTGGATATAAAATTAAACGTTTTGCTGGCGCAGCGCGACCATGAATAGCGAGCCGCGATCTGCTGCGCACGAGCAGCTAATAACTTGCGTTTCTCTTCATTAAGGATAAGGTCCTCGACCGCATCCGCTATCGTTTCCGGTTTTTCTGGATCGAAGAAAGTCCCGGCATCTTCGAGGACCTCCAACATTGGGCCTCGATCCGAACAAGCAATTGGCAAGCCGGCCGCCATTCCCTCGAGCAGCGTCACTGGTTGATTCTCGCAACTAGATGCGAATATGAAAATATTCGATTGTGCAAGGTAGTCGGTCAGCTCTGCTTGAGAAACGAATGCAACCTGAGTCACGAACTCCTGTTGCGGATCATACTTCCGTATTGCCGCATCAAGCAGCGCCTGAGCCTGTCCCTGGCCTCCGCCGACCAGCACCAGATTGACATTGTGGCCCCGCACACGCAGTAACGCCATCGCCTCAACGACTTGCCATTGGTGCTTGTACATCTCGGTGTTCGACACATAGGTGCAGACTAATGGCTCAACTGGATTCACTGGCCACGGGCGCGTCAAGCCAATGGCACGGAAATTCTCTCCCACCCCATGCGCGACATAGGTCACGCGCTTCAGCGCACCGCAGCTCGATTGAATAACCTTGCCAGCGTACTTGGTCAAAAAAATGACACCGCGCGCCCGACGAAACGCGGCGTTTTGCAGAAACAAGATCAGCAATAGTCGCAGGCGCGCTGTACCGTAGCCGAAGTAGGACATCACACCTTTTTCGTATGACAGCATGTCCTGACTCAACACGACCAACGGCTGGAAGTTGCAAAGCGTGCTGGCGTCGGTCGCGAAAAGGATGTCACAGCCGGCCTGCCTGGCCTCCTCAGCCAAATCCTGCATCTGCCACCAAAGTTGGGAAAGCAGACCACGCTCCAGCGCGGGAGGGCAATGCTTGTGCAGCCACGGCAGGTCAGGCAAAGCATCGAGCAGAGTACGGTAGGCCCAGACATGGACTCCCTTGATATCGTGCTGCTCCGGGCATAAATTTTCAATAATACCAATTATATGCGCGCGCGCACCACCGGAACGGTTGCGCGATGCGTCAATCCCAACGACAAGCGGCCGCATAGCGCCTGAATCTTTATTCATTTCCGACATCTTTCAGGTCCGTTGCGACTTTGCGGTGCTTGCCACTAGCGCCCGCTCTAGCACAGCCGTAAATTGCCGTGCGATAGGAACAAAGTCATAGTTATCAATGATAAACTTGCGCGCATTAATCCCGTACGCATCGAGGGCTTCCTGTTCCAAGGCGACTAACCCCATGAGTTTTTGGCGAAAATCAGAAATGTCGCCACCTGTGAATGTGATAGCGTTGCCAAACTGCGCACGTTGGGTGTTGATTTCATTGGCCTCGAACAGGATTGGGCAGCCACATGACTGCGCTTCGAAGAAACTCATACTGCATTGTTTCGGGAAAACGACCAAATCCGCCGCTTGGTAAAACCCTGCAAGGTCGAAATAACGTTGGGTCGGCAACCGTTTAATTACGTTATCGGAGGCGGCAAAATTTTTCTCGACTTGTTCGCCATACGTACCTACGCTATTGCCCACAATCAAGAATTGCAGTTCGCGCTCATTTGGCGCTGTTAACTTTTCACACAATGCACTCGAAAGGAATGCGCCTCCTTTCTGTTCATCCAGTTTGCCGGCATAGAGTACGACGAACGCGTCCTGCGACAGCCCAAGCTCAGCGCGCTTAGCGCGTCTGTTTTCAGGGTTCGGACTAAAATGCAAAGTGTCGGTCCCGAACGACAACAAATCAGTATGCGACAATGGTATACCAAGGCACTTCTCTACAAAATCGCTATCGACCACGCGGATCAACGGGATATTACGCGATAAAATAATTGGCGTGATGATACGCTTGTAAAGCCAGCGGAAGTACTTGCGGAAACGATTCAACGATGCCATCTCCAACATATGGCAATCGAGAATAATTGGGTATGGCAGCCAGCGCGACAAGATGATGAACAGCATTCCGGTGAGTGTATCTTCACCATGTACAAACACCACATCCGGCTTTTCCTTAGCGACAGTACGGAACAGTCGCCAAAAATGCATAATCGCCCGGCCGCTGTAGAATCCATGCAGGGGCACGCGGTGAATCGGTACTCCAGTTTCCTTCTTGAAACGTGCGTCGCGCTCCTCAATACGATCAATACCGAAAAATCCTGTCAACCAGTCCGGCATTTTATCCAATTCACCTGTGACGATTGATACTTCCTGGCCGTCGATCTGTTGTAGGCGTGAGAGCAGGTTGACCTGGTATCCAGCGTCAGGGTGAATGAAATCTTCAACGTGAACAATCTTCATAATTCTTATTTTTTACTTTTTAAAGGATGTATCGAATGAGCTAATTTTTAACGCGTCGGCTTGGGCAAAATCAGGATCAGGTACTCGCCGCGAGATACTCGCTTGGATCAGCAATACGGTGACGAGACCACCACCTGACAGTATCGCGACAGATAGCGGTAGGTTGAGCAATGCCAACCAGAAACCGGTAAGCCACATGACGACTAGGCGCGGGGCACAATGTCGCGTAAGGACGTTAATCAGATAAAAGACCAAACCTAGTGCCGCCGTTGCGAACGGAATTCCTGCCAAACCTAAGGCTGCAAATCCGTCGCTGGCCCAGAAGTTCGCATTAAAGTTCGCCTCGTATGAGCCGCTATACTCCAGGCCAATCATTTGACCCAGAGAATACTCGCCGTAAGGATAGCCGCCAAATATCGCATTGATCGGGCCAATGTGCGTGTAGTAAGTGAACTGGTGCGATGTGAAGTACTCGTAATAAGTCGACATGGTCCACCCCCCCGTGCCTAGAATTCGAATCAGCAGAATGGATCTCGCCCAAATCCAGATCCCTTCACCTGGGATCACCAGAACCGTCACAGCTACACCGACCCCGACCCCAATTAGCAATCGCTTAAGAGCATTGCCCCCGGAGCCATAAATCACTCCAACGAGGAAAATTATCGGTCCGAGAAGGAGGCCGGCTTTGGAGCCCATCGCGATATACAGCAGCATGCTCCCCACAACACCTATCGCCAAATCGCGCCAGTTACGCGACAGGAAACCCTTGGCGAAATAGTAGGGTAAGAATGAATACGACATCCAGCTAAGTAGGTAGTCGACGCCGAATGCGCGTTGAGTGGAAGCTGCCGTGGAACGCAAGTCGTACACATCATTGAATGACACCAGTTCCATTTGGCCAGAAAAGGTAGCGAATAACGCCAGCATTGACACGCCCGTGAGAACATTGATGGTCATCGACAACTTTGCAGGCTCGACACTCGCTTCGATCTGTTGGCCACCACCGCTGCGCGCCATGACGAACAGCGCTCCCATACTAGCTGCCAGTACCGTTTGTAGAACAACCAATTCAAGCGCTTCCCGCTCCCACATGAACAGGAGCATGAGCTGTGCTGGTGCGTAACAGAGCACGTACAGGAGCGCAGCCCCAAAGTTGGACGGAAGGGGACTTTCCTTGAATAATGCCAAGGGAAATACTGCACACACGTAGGCAACGAACAACCCATCTATGGCCGGATCGTTGTACACGTAATGCGCGTACGCAAAAATCGGGGTGATTGTGGTAACGTATGCATAATGGAAAAGGCCACAGTACGCCAATCCAACCAAGATCAATTTAAGCATGGTTATTCACCTCGTCGGACACACTGGTCGGGTTCTCGCAGCAGCGGTACGCCATCCAGATCAATACTGCGGAGGTGGCTGCCGAAAGAATTGCCCCAAATAACAGGGCGTGGAGTATTCCCACCCCTTTTAGACCACCAGCGATCAGCCCGAGCAGGGGAACAAATGCGCAAGCCCCTTGCACCACCAAGCCTGTGCGTACCCGCCCAGTAGCCACGAATACATAGTGGAACGGCTGGGCGACAAACTGAGCAAAAACGCCCAGGCTGATGTACCTGACCACAAGCCCGCTGGGTCCAAACGAGGGGCCAAGCAAAAACTCGAACAATGTCGGCGCAAAAACCATTAAAGCGCCGAACACCGGCGTGGCCACTAGCAGGAGAGAACGCAGCGTATTCTGGAACAGACGAGCCGTATCCCCGCCAGCTTTCTGCATTGACACGAACTCGGCACGGAAAGCTTCGGATATCGCCCCCCCAATCAGCGAACTGGGCGCGAGCAAAAAACGGTTCGCCACAGCGTAGAAACCGACATCTTCGATCCGAAACAAGGCACGCAGGACGAAGGGGGCAGTATTGATACTGCCAGTTGCGAGCAGAAACGACGGGAATACAAACAGAGGAAAACGCTTGAATTCGCGCGCACGCGCACCCAGCGCCGACATTGACGCAAACGGTCCATGGCGCCAACCGTACCCGGCCAAAAAAAGGGTCGCCACGCTAAGCCCGACCGTATAGCCAACCACTAACCGACCAGTGAAGCTCCAGCCACTAGCTGCAAGCGTCAGCACCACACCGACATTGGCCACTGCGTTTACGACCTGGCTTTGCGACGATCGATGATAGTCACGGGCTCGTGCCGCCCATTGTTGCGCGCAAGTATAGGCGGTTCCCACCACCGATGCGACCGGAACAAGAAAGAAATACCATGCCAGCTCTTGAGCGAAACTGTATTTGGCAGCAGCAAGTCCCGCAACTCCAGCAAAACACATCGCAATGGACAGGTAAAGGCATAGCGTTGTCAATTCCCGCGCCACGTTGTCGTCCTCCGGGAGGATGATAGCGTAGTCGTATTTGAGAGTGAACAGGCCGACAATAAGCGCATAGGCAGAGCTGAAAAGGGCGAGCGCCCCGAACTCAGATGGGTCGTACAGTCGAGTCAAAACAGGTATTGAGCCAATCAGTATCAATTGGCTCAATGCCGATCCCGTCGCGATCTGTACGATATTTCGCGTGAACTTCGATTTCTTCAACATCTGTTTAACGTCTGTCCGTTCCTGCTTGCCGCGAAGAAACAGGGCCGTTTGCCCTTATTTATCATATCCGAGGATGAGTTCGATAACCTGTTTGGCCGAGTCACCACTACCATATGGTGAAATATCCTTGCGCTCACGTGGCGATGTGCACTTCACCGCGCGCACGATTGCACCGCAGTCGGCACCCACCAGCGTGTTCCAGCCGGATTCGACCGTCTCGATCCATTCCGTCTCATCACGAGTAGTCACGCATGGCACACGATAGAAGAACGCTTCCTTTTGCACACCGCCCGAGTCTGTCACGATTACCGTCGCGTTTTTCTCGAGAGCGACCATCGCCATATACGACACCGGCGCCGTCACGATGAGGTTATCGAGCAGCGCAAGCTGGCCGTAGCTATCGAGTTTGGCGCGGGTGCGCGGGTGAAGCGGGAATACCACGGGCACGTCACGTGCGATTTCCGCAAGTGCACCGACGATTGCAGTCAGGCGTGCAGCGTCGTCCGTGTTTTCCGCACGGTGGCAGGTGGCCAGAACGAATTCTTTTGGTTTTAGGCCAAGCTCGTCCAACACGTTCGACTGGGTCTCGGCAATTTCACCGACGTATTTGGCCACGTCGTACATAACGTCACCGACCAAGTGCACGCCCTTGGCCACACCTTCTGTCTTGAGATTGCCCACAGCCTCATTGGTCGGGCACAGCAACAGCGACGAGACGCGATCAGTCAAAATTCGGTTGACTTCCTCGGGCATACGCATATTGAAAGAGCGCAAACCTGCTTCCACGTGGGCAATCGGGATGTGCAATTTGGCCGAGGCCAGCGCGCCAGCCAGCGTCGAATTCGTGTCGCCGTACACGAGTACCCAGTCCGGCGCCTCCTGAATCAAAATTTGTTCGATTGCTTCCATCATGCGCCCGGTCATGGCCCCATGCAGGCCACCAGAAACGGCCAAATGATAGTTTGGGGCAGGCATTCCGAGCTCGTCGAAAAATACCTGCGACATGTTTTCGTCAAAATGCTGACCAGTATGGATCAATACCTCATTCACACGATCCGGGAAGTGTAAACGGATTGCACGCGAAACAGCTGCGGCCTTAATGAACTGGGGTCGGGCACCGACCACGGTAACTATTTTAAGCACGGGTAGCCTCCACCAATGCATCAACGATCATCTGCTGCGTGGCGGAATCAAGATCCGGCGAAATCGGCAGACTCATCACCTGGGTGGCCATGGCTTCCGATACGCTCAGGTCGCCCTCGACGCGGCAATACCCTACATAAGCTGGCTGCTGGTGCAGCGGGATCGGGTAATGTACAGCGGTCGGGATGCCAGCCTCTGTGAGCTTGACTTGGACCGCGTCGCGATCATGCACCAAAACGGTGTACTGCGCATACATGCTCGTGCGATCGGCACGTTGGGCGACCGTTTTCACCACTCCGCTCAACAGTTCGTTGTAGCGCGCCCCCAATTCCAGCCGCGACGTGATTTCTTGTTCGAATCGATCAAGCTTGGCCAGCACAATCGCGCACTGTATTGTGTCCATGCGGCCACCCACACCCACACGGGTATGCACGTAACGCTTACTCTGACCGTGGATGCGAATTTCCCGGCAGGCTTGAGCGATCGCATCGTCGTTCGTAAAGATTGCACCGCCGTCGCCGTAACAGCCGAGCGGCTTGCTAGGGAAGAAGCTGGTGCAGCCAATGGTAGACAAGTTACAGCTCTTACGGCCCTTATAGATGGCACCGAAACTCTGTGCCGCGTCCTCGATGACGGCGATATTACCGTGGCGCGCGGCAATCGCGTTGATTTCGTCCATGTCGCCCGGTTGGCCATAAAGACTGACCGGCATGATGGCCTTGGTGCGCGATGTAATCGCCGCTTCGATCTTGCTCACCGCGATGTTGCATGTATCCGCCTCGATATCGACGTACACCGGCACAGCGCCCAACAGCACGATGACTTCCGCGCTGGCAACGAACGTGAATGGGGTCGTGATGACCTCGTCTCCCGGCTTGATCCCTAACGCCATCAGGCTAATCAGCAACGCTTCGGTGCCGCTCGAGACCGAAATACAGTGCTTGGCTTCAGTGAATTGTTCGAGGCGCGCTTCCATTTCGCGCACTTCCGGGCCCATGATGTATTGACCATGTTCAAGCACACGACTGATGCGCTCCTGGATTTGCGGCTTGAGCGCCTGATACTGCTGTTTTAGATCGATAAAGGGAATCATGCTTGTTCTTCCTTAGTAACTTCGCCGTCATTGAGATGGTAACTTGCCGCCGTGTCGGCGCAGATGCAGGTGGCGTTGCCAGTTAGCGGCAGCTCCAGGCGGTTCCCTTGCTCGCTCATCCATCCGATCTGGCGTGCCGGCACGCCAGCCATCAGGGCATACGCTTTCACGTCGCGATTGACAACCGCGCCAGCGGCCACGAAGGCGTAAGCGCCGACCGTGACTCCGCACACGATGGTGCAGTTGGCGCCCAGCGTGGCGCCCTTGCGCACTACTGTCCTGCGGTATTCGTTCTTGCGCGTCACGGCCGAACGGGGGTTATACACGTTGGTAAACACCATGCTCGGACCACAGAACACGTCGTCCTCCAGCGTCACCGCATCGTAGACACTGACGTTGTTTTGTACCTTGACGTTGTCGCCAATCTGGACGTCATTACCGACATAGACGTTCTGCCCGAACGAACACGCCTTGCCGATACGCGCTCCGCCACTGATGTGCACCCAGTGCCAGACCCGCGTACCTTCACCGATCTGTGCACCGTCATCGACGATGGCGGTCGCATGAATATTGGAGCTCATTGCTTTCCCCATATTAATATTCGAGCGGCAGCGCAATGCGCTTGCCGTCACGCGACGACATGTACATCGCGATCAGCAGTTCCAGAGATTTGAGACCTTCACGGCCATCGGTCTCCGCGCTGGCAGTACCGCGCAGCGTCTGGATCACATTCTGGTAGTACAGCGGATGGCCAAAACCGTACACCGATGTCGTCTCATAGCTGACATCTTTGACGCATTTATCATCTTCATGTGGCTCGGAAAACTCCCACTTCTGGATCTCGTTCACGGCCACGCCGCCGATGCGTACGGTGCCTTTCTCACCCAGGATCGTAATCGAGCCTTCCATGTTTTTCGGATAGGTGAGCATAGTGACATTGAGCGTACCCATCGCGCCACTACGCCAGCGCAACGCAGCTACGCCACTGTCCTCGACTTCGATGTCGCGACCGAGCGTAGCGGTGTAGGCCATGACGCTTTCCACAGGGCCAACTATCCAATCAAACAGATCAATGTAATGACTTGCCTGGTTCATGAAAGCGCCGCCATCGAACTCCCAAGTGCCGCGCCATTTAGCGCTATCGTAGTATTCTTGCGGACGGGTCCAGAAAACGTTAATGGCCACATTGTAGATTCGGCCGAAACGACCTTGTTCGGCAGCACGCTTAAGCAACTGGAGCGTGGCGTTACGACGGTTTTGCTTTACCACGAACAACCGCACGTTAGCCTCGTCGCAGGCCCGCACCATGCGCAAGCCGTCCTGCCAGCGAGTAGCCATTGGCTTTTCGGTCACGACATGACGCCCGGTTCTCGCCACTTCGATTGCCTGGTTGGCATGCAAACCGCTCGGGGTCGTCAGCACGACAACATCGGCAGTCGTTTTCGTCAGCATGTCGGAGAGGTGGATATGTCCACTAGCGCCGGTGCGCGCGACGGCACGCTCCAACGCTTGCGCATCGATGTCGCACACATCGACTATTTCAAAATCAGCGGCGTGTTTTTCCATCGCATCCAAATGATTATTCGCAATACGGCCACAGCCAACTAGTGCGATGCGGATTTTTCGGTCTGTGATGGTTTGATAGTTCTGCATAAGTGTCCAGTGTTTATAATCGGAAAATAGTAAATCCAGCGGCATTCATCGCATTACGATCAAAGAGAGATTTGAGATCAGCGAGCACCGGTGCGGTACCGCGGCACATGCTCTTCAGCGCTGCAGCATCAAGTGAACGGAATTGGTCGTGGCCAACCGCGACCACTATTGCATCGACTTGATTATCGCTGTCGATCTTACCCAGCTGGATACCATACTCGTGCTCGACTTCCTCGGCATTCGCCCACGGATCGCTGACCACGGTCTCGACGCCCCATGCCTGCAACTCTTTTACAAGATCCGCAATCTTACTATTGCGTATATCCGGGCAGTTCTCCTTGAACGTCACGCCCATGATGCCAATTTTACTACGTGCAACATCAATACCCTTCTGCAACATTAACCTAATGACATTACGTGCTGCGTAACGTGCCATGTTGTCATTGATGCGACGGCCAGCCAGAATAACCTGTGGATGGTAGCCCACTGCTTCGGCCTTATGAGTAAGGTAATACGGGTCGACCCCGATGCAGTGGCCACCCACCATGCCAGGCCGGAACGGCAGGAAATTCCATTTACTGCCAGCAGCGTCAAGTACATCCTGAGTGTCGATGTTGAGGCGAGCGAAAATCACTGACAACTCATTTACGAGGGCGATGTTCAAGTCGCGCTGCGTGTTTTCGATGACCTTTGCCGCTTCGGCAACTTTGATGCTAGCAGCAGGAAAAGTCCCGGCAGTGATAATGCTTGCGTACAGATCGTCAACCAGTTTGGCGATCTCCGGGGTCGATCCGCTGGTGATTTTCTTAATCTTGGTAAGAGTATTAATCTTGTCACCCGGATTAATGCGCTCCGGGCTATAGCCACAGAAAAAATCCTGGTTGAACTTAAGGCCGGAAAACTTCTCCAGTACAGGAACGCAGTCTTCTTCGGTAGCACCAGGGTAGACAGTAGACTCATAAATGACGATATCTCCCTTTTTCAGAACCTTACCTACGGTCTCGCTAGCCTTGAGTAAAGGTGTCAGATCCGGTCGTTTATATTTATCGACCGGGGTTGGAACCGTAACTATAAAACAATTACATGAACGCAAATCCTCAACCTCGATGGTAAAACTCAAATATTCTGCGGCTCGCAATTCATCAGCCGTAGTCTCGAGCGTAAAATCCTTACCAATCTGCAGTTCTGCGATACGCTTCTGATTAATATCAAATCCTACGACCGAACGCCTGCGTCCGAATTCGACAGCAAGTGGAAGTCCAACATAGCCCAAACCAACAATTGCTACTTTAATTTCGTTCAAGTTCATATTTTTCTCTACGTTACATATTTAGTTACGCACAATTTAAAGACACTCAACGCAATGGGCGTCACCCACGTTCATTTGAACGCTAGCAACATGGTCAACTCGTTGCGTGCATCGGAAGCTCGGCATGCGTATCTGTCCGATCTCATAAAAATGGATTACAAGGCAAGCTCACTTGAACCGAAGATATGATTTCAACTCATCCCAGCGGGCTGCTCCTCCTGGCATCGCCATAGCGCGTTGTTTAGACTCCAAAAAGAACGCCCAAGCTACTGCTGCAAAACCAGCCATTATCGTAGCGACCAGCACGATCAGAGCCCGTTTTGGTTTGGACTTGCGCTCCGGCTCAAGCGCTGGGTCAAGTACTTGGATAAGCGAAGGCTCTTTGGCCTCTTCGAGGCGCGCAGCTTCATATTGCTTTGCCAGCAGTTCGTACAGCATTTGGTAGTACTTAAGGTCGCGCATCAGCTGAATATTATCCAGTCCTGCCTGGTTTATTTCACTTGATGGTGAGGTGCCGGTGCGACCACCTTCCAGCTTTGCCAGTTCGCTTCGCAAACTGCCCAGCTCTTCGGTGGCACGCCGGAATTCCGGATTCTGCGCTGTAACGAATGCACGCATTGAACCAAGTTGAATTTCTTTGGCTGAAACCTGTGCCTTGAGGCGCGCGGCAGTTTCCAGAATCGCCCGACTCTCACTATCGACACTGATCACGCCGCGACTGTCCATTGCTCCCTTAAGCTCCATTTCAACCTTTGCAAGGTTATCTTTGGCCGTTTCAAGCTGACGCTCGAAGAAAACGCGTCGTTGTGATGCTTCCGTAATGGCAAGAGTTCTGGTCAGCCCCTGTAATTCATCAATATAGCCGTTAGCCAATTCAGCAACAAATTTCTGGCCTTCGTCCTCGACGTTAACGGTGATCATTCCATCCTTGCCAGCGGCGATCACCGTCACCGCCTGCAGACGCTCCCGCGTGACATCTTGGGACTCAGTGTCATATTTTTTTTTCAAATCAAACCTAGTGATCAGCTTGTCAGCGACTGTTCGGCTCTTCAGAATACCTATGTACAAATCGGTAGAGTTTTTTATGCCAGCCGCACCAACCGCAAGACTCGCGGCACCACCAAGTTGCGACAGCAGCGCGGACGCCCCTGATTGCGATTGCTGTGGAGGAAGTACCTTGACTGTCGCCTGATAACGGTTAGGTAGTGTCAAACTAATCGCCACTGCAATAATCGCCACTGCCAATGGCAATCCAATGATTAACTTTTTGCGCTTGGCCAAAATGATCATGAGATCGATCAAGTTAGTACCTGCGTCGCCGTACGATACACTTGATCCAGGCACTGATATCTGGTCTTTTTTCATGCCGTTTGGCTGCTCGTTGTAGTTTTCCATTATGTTTTAATTTCTCAGGGTTTTGACAGCAGCTGCGCCCAAGCCGAAATTAGCAAAGATTTGTGCCCATTCGCGCGTACCCTTGGTGAACTTGGTCCAAGATGTTTCCTTATCGAATTTCTCCGGCACAACGATGGAATCACCAGGCATGACTATTACGCCACCAATACCACCAAATGCCCAAGCACTCGTGTTGCGTGCTACCACGCTTCCATCGGTGCGCATGATAAAAACGTTTTCCACATCTGCGTCGACTGTCAGTCCAGCCATGTTCAAATAGTCCGCCACCCGGGTATTCGAGCGCCACATTGGTGACGCCTCGGCGTTGACAGAGCCAAATATATGGACAAACTCCGGTTTTGCCGCAATCACGAGGCGATCGCCATTTTCCAGCTTGAGTTGAGGCAAGCGCGCAAACGATCGCTCCGCCGGGTCGAGTCCAAACGCTATACGGCCAGTTGGTTTCATCTGCCTAAAGCGAACAATATTTTCTTTAGCAAGTTGCATATCCGCCAGACGTTGCGCTTCCGCAGCCTGCGCATCGGTGGGGCTAAGCGCCCGGGCATTTGCCGCGCCTTTCGATTGTTCAAGGCGCAACTGATTCTCCAGTTTGGTAGCGGCTTTTTCCAAGTTGATCTCTTGCTCCATGCGAACCTGCTCGCGATAGAATGCCGTGCCGAAAAAATAAGCATCCTGCGTCGTGCCGCCAGCCCGTGCCAATAAAGATTGCAGCGTTTCACCTGCAGTCATCTGGTACACACCCGGCACTTTTACCTCACCTTCAACCCGCACAAATATGCGGCGCTTGTCCATTGGTACTGCGACGTCCTGCTGGGAAAAAATAGTGACCGTATCGCCGGGCTGCAGTTGTACGTTATCAGGGCTCGACGGATCGGAAAACACTTTTCCAAGGTTAAATGGAATCAGGCTCACCGTCAGATCGGAGCGATTGATACGCTCCACGACAGCGTAGTCCCAGTTGATTTCGTCAATCAACCCACCGATACGCGATGCGATATTGCCAGCCGCTTCATTGGTCGCCTTGTCGTTCTCGCCAGTACTCACCGCGCCATTTTGGCGTTTAATTGAATTGCGGGTAATCAAATATTCGCGATTAGGAATCAGATCACTGACATGCATTCCTGGCAGGAACGGTGCGCGAATGGCTTGATCCACATTACCGCGCAGAATCACCGCATTTGAAAAATCGGGGGTAATCGAAGTAACATTGAGCACATCGCCATTTTTCAGCGTGCGCTTCAACCCCGCTTCGTTCAAGGCAAACTGCTCCACGCTACGCGGCTGATTCTTGCTCGCATCAATACGCTCGAGATATGCGCGCCGCGGATCGGCCACAATAGGCATCCCACCGGCGATATCGAGAATCGACTCGATCGTGTCGGTAGCACTGCGCAGCTCATAAATAGCAGGGGTATTGACTTTACCGACCAGTGCGACATGGCCAGTGGCAGCCGGAATGTAAATCGAGTCTCCGTCTTGCAGCTTGATATCGGCCGACTTGTCACCCTTGGCGATGAAGGCATACAGATCGAGATCAGCAACGGTCTTGCCGCCACGTTTGACTTGCAAGTGACGCATGCTGCCGTTGACGTTCGGTCCGCCGCTGGCGAACAGCGTGGTGACCAAGGTCGACAGGCTGGACACCGTATACGTACCTGGCCGGTTTGCCTGACCCACAACGTAAACAGTGATGGCGCGAAGCTTGCCAAAATTAACACTAATTGTTACACCTTTGTACATCGTGGCGACCGCATTGCGGATGACTGACTCCGCATCTCCCGCCTTGACACCGGCCAGGGATACCGGACCGATCGTCGGAATCGATATCTGGCCATTGCGGTCAATCTTGGCGCGGTAGTCGATATCGATGCTTCCAGTACCGCGTATCATCAGCTCATCACCGACGCCCAAGGGATAGTCGGCAGGCACCGGTGCGCCGGATATCGGTGTAAACGTGTCAGGGGTGTTACTGAAAAACTGAGCACCATACACTGGCAGAATCTTGCCGGTGCTGTCGGCGATGAATTTTTGAAACTCACTGGTGTCAGCTTCAGAGACGCGAGCGGCTGACGATGATTGTGAACGCAGGTTCGGCGCTGCGCGGCCAGCGGCACGATTTGTACGATTTACAGGATTAGCCTCTTCGCTACCGTCTGCAGCGCCTGCATTGACGTTGCTATTGGCAATGCTGACACGCCGTGACGTCTCAGGTGTGGAAGCGCCAGTACCAGTACTGGTACCAGTACCAGTACCAGTACCAGTAGATGTCATTGTCTGACCAAACGTTTCTTCCTTGGTGGCAACATTCTGGGCAGAAGCATAGATAGAAGTAACGGCCAGAACTACGGCTAAGAGGCGACGAGTGATTTTGGTCATTGATGAATTCAGTTGTGGGAGGGGGCTTGATGGCGATAATTCCGCATCATATTTTAACTTAAATCATGAAAGCATGAAAAATTATTTTAAAAAAATCAATACTTTATGTCGAAGGCGTTGTAAATCCAGGCACAACATTGGCGCTCCCCTTGCGCGTCTCCATGGGACAGCTTGAGTCGCACATCGTCCAGGCAATGCGCGCCGGTTCAGTTCGAATTGATCTCGCCATTGTCAGTGCTGAAACATGCTGGTCGGGATATTGCCAAGCTTAACGGATGGCCGGCATCATCAAGTGATCGCGTACGCCAGGCGTCACGCCAGCTGCATCGAGCAAGGCGCGATTGGCGGCAGCGTCTTGTCCAGCCTGCAACCAAATATTGTCGGAAATATCAGACGATGGCGCATATTCCTGCACGATCTTTTGCAGATGCAAGCGGATCGCATTGTGATCGAATCGTACGCAAGCGTCCTCCAGTTGCTGCAGCATTTGCTGGAGCACCGGCCACTCGAATTCGGCTTCCTGGGCGCGCATGATCAGCGGGTGATCGGTGCCGCTGACATTGCTGCCGATGAGCAGTTCCTCATATAACTTCTCGCCAGGGCGCAAGCCGACATAATTGAGCTCGATCGTGCCAGCTGGCGTGTCCGGGGTTTTGACTTCCTGGCCACTCAAGTGCACCATCCGCACGGCGAGGTCGGCGATACGTACCGGCTCACCCATGTCGAGCACGAAGACGTCGCCGCCCTTGCCCATGGCGCCCGCCTGGATCACCAGTTGCGCCGCTTCCGGGATGGTCATGAAGTAGCGGGTAATGTCAGGATGGGTCAATGTAATCGGGCCGCCGCCGGCGATCTGCTTGCGGAAAAGTGGCACGACCGAACCCGACGAACCGAGCACATTACCGAAACGCACCATCGAGAAGCACGTGCCGGTTTCCTTGCGCGCGAACGCCTGCAGCACCAGTTCGGCCAGGCGCTTGGTCGCGCCCATCACGTTGGTCGGGCGCACCGCCTTGTCGGTGGAAATCAGGACAAAGCAGTTCACTTTCGCCGCGACCGCGGCCCTGGCCATGCTGAGGGTGCCATAGGCATTGTTGCGGATACCTTCGATCGGATTGTGCTCCACCAGCGGCACATGCTTGTAGGCGGCGGCGTGATATACCGTATCGACCGCGAACGAGCTCATGATACGCGTGCATTTTTCCGTTTCCAGTGCCGAACCGACGAAAGCCACCAGCTCCACGCTCAGCTCGCCGGTGGCACGGATTTCGCGCAGTTCCTGTTCGATCGTGTAAAGCGCGAACTCGGAAATATCCAATAAAATCAATTTGGTGGGCTCGAGCGCAATGATCTGGCGGCAAAGCTCTGAACCGATGGAACCGCCAGCGCCGCTGACCATCACCGACTTGCCGGTAATGCAAATTGACAGCAACTCCGTGTTCGGCGCAACCACGTCACGGCTCAGCAGATCTTCGATTTCAATTTGACGCACGTCTTCTACCCGGGCATTTCCCTTGACGAGATTGCTGATCGGCGGGGTCACCTTGATGCGTACGGTGAGCATGGCAAGCCGGTCCAGGATCACGCGCTGCTCCCTGCGGCTCAGTTGCGGCATCGCCAGCAAGACGGTCGTGATATTGTACTTTTTGACCAGACGGTCAAGCTCGCTCGACGGGTATACCTTGATGCCACGGATGATGGTATTGACACGCTGGGGGTCATCATCGATAAAAGCAATCGGCAAATATTCGTTGCCTGGCATGATAGCGTTTGCCAGCAAGCTTCCGGCTTGTCCCGCACCATAAATGGCCACGCGTGCTTTATTAAGGTGGCTATTCTGGCTCAGGAAGCCACGCGCCAGGAAGCGGCTTGACAAGACATAAAGAATGGCAAAAAGCCAATAGATAACAAAGGTCTTTACGGAAAACAGGCCGCCTGGCAGGGCCAGGCCCAGTACGGTCAGAATCAGTGCCGAGATGGTAACGGCACGCAATGCAGTGAAGATGATCTTCTGGTCAATATAACGAATCACGGCGCGGTACAGACCGAAATGCACGAACACCG
Organism: Janthinobacterium psychrotolerans; assembly: GCF_001677885.1. Lineage (GTDB taxonomy): Bacteria > Pseudomonadota > Gammaproteobacteria > Burkholderiales > Burkholderiaceae_D > Janthinobacterium > Janthinobacterium psychrotolerans. Next base: position 82,740 of record NZ_LOCQ01000048.1, read on the forward strand.
GCAAGGAGATCATGGCTGCCGCAAGTGCGATCCACAAATACTGCGCAGGCAACTGCAGGCTGTGCCCCTGGGCCTGGAGGAGCGCCGAAAAATAGAAGATAACTGGAAGACAAAGCACATCCGCAGTCGCAGCGATCAGCCGCTTCTGGTTGCGAGGAAGGCTCAGGAAAATGTTTTTCATGGTGTGATGACTCAAAAGGGGGGCACAATTGCCCGCCCGAAGTGCAGGATTCCCGGAGGAATTTTTATAATTGTGGAATGGTACCTGAAATCATTTTGAGCTTGTGAGTTTTTAGCGTATATGCAACAATTGAAAACTATAATGTACATCTATTTCGCTGCGGAAATTGCATGAAATGAATGATGCCAGGGCAAGTATGCCTTGGCCGTTGAGCCCCGCAACCCTCGCTGCGCCACTCCCCCACGATCCGGTATTCTTCAGCCGCCGCCATGGTATGAGCAGGGGTGCCGGCGCCATGCTGGAATTAACAATGTGTAATGGTTTTTATATATGCAAGCAGCGCGCCAGACAATGCACTGCATCGCCAACGATTTGACGCCGCATTAATTACCCAAGAGCAAGTTTAAATGGGTCCGTGCGTTTAGTTATGGCAACCGAACATTGCCAATTAATCCGCTGGACTTTTCAATCGTGCGGCATCAATATCAAATTGCCATCCCGGTGCTAGCCGTACGCACCGGCACCTCCTTCATCCACCGCGCGGAGAATCACATGAATTTCATTATCTGGATTGTTATAGGCGGCATCATCGGCTGGCTGGCCAGCATGGTCATGAAAACCAATGCGCAACAGGGCATTTTCCTCAATATCGTGGTGGGCATCGTCGGCGCCTTCCTCGGTGGCTGGCTGTTGTCGCCGCTGTTCGGCACCAGCACCATCAACAGCGACAATTTCAGCCTTGCTTCCCTGCTGGTGTCGTTCCTGGGCGCCGTCATTTTGCTGGGCATCGTCAATCTGCTGCGACGCGGCAAGATGCGCTAAGCACCCAACACGGCAGCTCTCTGGCAGATCGACAGCCAGCCAGCACCGCCTCGCCATGGCCGGCCGCGCAAGCGGCCGGCCATTTTCATTGCTTGCGCAAGCACTGTCAGCGCCATACCACAACAAGACCACAGCACCTGTGCGCGGGTGCCTGCGCTTGCTGCTGAAATCAACTCTTTCAGCCATGCGCTGCGGAAAATGTCATTGACTAGTCACACTGTGAAACGGATACTCCATGTCGTCCGCTGAAAAAAACAGCGGGTACAGACGCTAACATCCGACTTTCCTTCATGTAAAAGACCAGAACTCGAATGAAAAAATCCCTGATTGCGCTCGCTATCCTGAGCAATTTTGCACACGCCGACGAAGGCATGTGGATGCCACAACAGCTGCCACAAGTAGCCAAGGAATTGAAAGCGGCCGGACTGAAACTGGACCCGGCCACCCTGACCAAGCTGACCGAGTTCCCGATGGGCGCCATCGTCAGCCTGGGCGGCTGCTCGGCCTCGTTCGTCTCGCCGCAAGGCCTGGTTGCCACCAACCACCATTGCGTCTACAACAGCGTGGCGGTCAATTCCACCAAGGAGCGCGATCTGCTGGCCAACGGTTTCCTGGCCAAGACGTTTGCCGAAGAACTGCCGGCCGCCCCGGGCAGCCGCATCTTCGTCACCTCGGCCGTGACCAATGTCAGCGACAAGATCATCACCGCCGATGTGGCCAGGCTGCAAGGCAAGGCACGCATCGACGCGATCGAGAAAAACCAGAAGAAACTGGTCGCCGAATGCGAAAAAGAAGCGGGCTTCCGCTGCACCGTGTCGGCCTACTACGGCGGCCTGGAGTTCTACCTGATCAAGCAACTGGAAATCCGCGACGTGCGCCTGGTGCATGCGCCACCGGCCGGCGTGGGCAAGTTCGGCGGCGACACCGACAACTGGATGTGGCCACGCCACACGGGCGACTACGGTTTCTACCGCGCCTATGTCAGCAAAGACGGCAAAGCTGCCGACTTCAGCAAGGACAACGTGCCCTACCAGCCGAAACATGTGCTCAAACTGGCCAAGGATGGCCTGAAAGAAGGCGATTTCGTGATGGCGCTGGGCTACCCTGGCCGCACCAACCGTCACCGCCTGCCGTCGGAAGTGGCATTCACGTTTGACTGGAACTACCCTGCGTTCGTGAAAGCATCGGGCGAAACGCTGGCCATCATCGCGCGCGAAACCCGCGACAACAAGGATGTCGCGCTGAAATACGCGGGCCAGGTCGCTGGCGTGAACAACTATTACAAGAACCGCCAGGGCATGCTGGACTCCTACGCGGGCAGCGACTTCCTGGCACGCAAGACGGCCGAACATGAGGCGCTGAAAACCTGGGTCAACGCCAACGCCGCCCGCAAGGCAGAGTTCGCCGGTGACATCGAACAGGTGGAAAAGCTGATCGCCGAGCGCGACGCCGACACCAAGCGCGATTTCTTCCTCGGTTACGCGCAGCCACGCCTGCTGAACACGGCACGCAGCCTGTACCGCCTGGCCAATGAAAGCACCAAAGCTGACACCGAGCGCAAATCGGGCTACCAGACGCGCGACTTGCCGCGCCTGGAAGCGGGCATTACCTCGGTCGAGCGCACCTACGACGAAAAAGTCGACAAGGCGCTGGTACTGAACAGCCTGGCCAAGTACGCCGCCCAGCCAGCAGCCCAGCGCCGCGCCAGCTTTGACGCCGCCATCGGCATCAAGGACGGCATGTCGCAAGCCGACCTGGCTGGCGCCCTGGACAAACTGTATGCCGGCAGCAAGCTGGCCGACAAGGAAGAACGCAAGGCATGGCTGAAACGCACGCCAGCCGAATTCCAGGCCAGCAAGGACACCTTTATCCAGGCAGCGGTCGCCATGTATCCGGATTCGCTGAAAAACGAAGCGGAAGACGAAGAACTGTCGGGCAAGATCCAGCAATCGTACGCCAACTACATGAAGGCGAAAATCGCCTACATGAAGAGCAAGGGCCAAGCCGTCTATCCTGACGCCAACAGCACCCTGCGCGTGACGTTCGGCAAAGTTGCCGGCCGTGACCATGGCGCCGACGGCACCACCTGGACCGCGTTTACCACCGTCAATGGCGTGGTCGCCAAAGCCACCGGCGAAGGCGAATTCAATGCCCCTGCCAAGCAGCTGGCAGCGATCAAGGCCAAGGACTTCGGCAAATTCGTTGATCCGAAACTGAAAACCGTGCCGGTCGACTACCTGGCCACGCTGGACATCACCGGCGGCAACTCGGGTTCGGCCGCGCTGAACGCGAAAGGTGAATTCATCGGCCTGGCCTTCGATGGCACCCTGGACTCGATCATCTCCGATTGGGACTACAACAAGGCCAATACCCGTTCGATCCAGGTCGACCTGCGCTATATGCTGTGGAATATGAAGCATATCGATCACGCCGACAATCTGCTGAAGGAAATGGGCGCGGAGTAATTGCCAACAGATAACAACAACTAATAAGCCCGGCAACGGGCGGTTGTAGCCTGAGCCACTTCTTCGGAAGTGGCTTTTTTTCGTCTAGCGTTTGATATTGGAAAACTGGAACGGCGAAGTTTGCGGCTGCCCGCCACGCACAATCACGCGCTGGCCATGTTCCAGCAGCAAGGCCAGGTCGGCGCCCGGATAGCGCTGCGCCAGCAGCGGATAATCCTGCTCGGCCATGCCGGTGGACAGGATCACGATGCGGTAGCCATTCTTGCCAAAGTCCAGCAGCAGCGCGGGCAATTCACCCGGACCCGGCAGCGCCGTGACGCGCACCCGCACCTTGCCCTTGCGCCGCTTGATCGACTGCCACAGCGGCAAGCTGCCCGACCTCAGGCGCAGATCGACGGCTTGTTCGGCCGGGTCGGCTACCGCCCCATCGAGCGCCAGCAGCATGCCGCGATAGCGTATCAAGGCGCCGTCGCCGGCAATCGTGACCGACCCGTCATGGGCGGCGGCGGTGCCGGCGCAGCAGCACAGCAGGATAATCAAGATCATGCGCATGGCGCCTCCCGGGAGTGAGGCTGATTGATAACACGGCATTTGATGGCGCCCCCTGCCCTGCATCAAGCCCGGGGCGCCGGTGCTACAATTGCCTCCTTGCGAGCGCGCTTATCCAGCGCACTTTTTCTCTCCGTTTCCGCTCTCCAGACTCAGACCGCCATGCCACAAGACTTGCGCACGACCTACGAACTCGGCAACCATAACCAGACCACGACCTGGCTGGAATGCATCACTTTCTACGAAGAACTTGCCGCGCGCTACCCGCAGCTGCTGCGGTTCACCCAGATCGGCCTGTCCGATTCGGGCGTGCCCATCCACGCTGGGGTGGTCAGCGCCGACGGCATATTCGACCGCGAGCAGATCAAGCAGGCGGGCCGCACCGTGTTTTTCAACAATAACGGCATCCACCCGGGCGAACCGGAAGGCATCGATGCCTGCATGGCTATGGTGCGCGACCTGTGCACGGACCCGGCCCGCCTGGCGGCCCTGGGCACGACCGTGCTGCTGTTCATTCCAATCTACAACGTCGATGGCAGCCTGAACCGGGCGAACACCTCGCGTGTGAACCAGGATGGCCCGGAGCAGTTCGGCTTTCGCGGCAACAGCCGCCACCTGGACCTGAACCGCGACTTCATCAAGTGCGACAGCCTGAACGCCCAAGTGTTCAACCGCCTGCTGGCCAGCTGGGACCCGGACGTGATGGTCGACACGCATACGTCGAACGGCGCCGACTATCCGTACACCATGACCCTGATCCACACGCAGACGGACAAGCTGGGCAATGGCCTCGGTCCCTTCCTGCAGCACACCATGCTGCCGCATATCTTTGCGCGCATGGAAGAAGCCGGCTGGCCGACGTGCCCGTATGTCAATCCCGTCAAGGACAGCCCCGATCACGGCATTGCGGAATTTCTGGAAGTGCCGCGCTTTTCGACCGGCTTTGCGGCCCTGCACCATGTGATCGGCTTCATGCCCGAAACACATATGTTGAAACCGTTTGCCGACCGCTATGCGTCGATGCGCGCCCTGCTCGATATCACCATCGCCTTTACGGTCGAGCACGGCGAGCAGATCAAACAGCTGCGCGCGCAAGCCAAGGCCGCCGGCCGCACGCAGCGTGAGTGGCCCGTCGCCTGGCGCATGAATGAAGCGCAGCCGTCGACCTTCCGCTTCAAGGGCTATGCCGCCAAATACACGCCCAGCGTGATCGGCGACTACCAGCGCCTGTCGTATGACCGCACCCAGCCATGGGAAAAGGATATCGCCTATTACAACCGTTTCGATGCCGATGTGGTGGTGCCTGCGCCAAAAGCCTATGTGGTGCCGCAAGCGTGGCGCGAAGTGATCGAGCGCCTGCGCTGGAATGGAGTGCAACTGACGCGCATCACCAGCGAACAGACGGTAACGGCGCGCTACTATCATATCCAACACGTCGGCACGCGCGCCGGCGCCTACGAAGGCCATATGTTCCACGACACGGTGGCGCTCGAAGCGCGCACGGCGCAGTTCACCCTGCAAGCGGGCGACTATCTGGTGAGCCTGGACCAGGACAACGCCCGCTACGCGGTCGAAACCCTGGAACCGCAGGCGCACGACAGCTTTTTCCGCTGGGGCTTTTTCAACAGCGTGCTGGAAAAAAAGGAAGCGTTTTCCGACTATGTGTTCGAAGACATGGCCTCCGAATTGCTGCGCGACGAACCGCTGCTGGCGGCCAGGTTTGCCGAATGGAAAGCAGCCAACCCGGCGTTGCTGAGCAATCAGGAAGCCGTACTGGACTTTATCTTTGAAAACTGCCAGCGTTTTGCCGAGCCGGAATGGCGCCGTTATCCGGTGCTGGCCCTGATGTAAACCAGGCAACAAGAAATCGTCCTATCCTGGCGCTGTACCGGAAGACCCCGGTACAGCGCCTCTTTATGTGCTCTACCCACAAGGTACAACCATGCACTACGCACTGAACCTGCGCACCTTTATTTACAGCCATTATTTTTACCTGGGCTTGCGCGTGGCCATCGGCCTGGTCGGCCTGACCCTGCTGACACTCGAGATCAGCGACAGCGCCACCGCCATGACGGTGTGCATCGGCGCACTGTGCACCACCCTGATGGACATGCCCAGCCCGCTGCGCCACAAATTCAATGAAATGCTGGCCTCGGTGCTGCTGTGCAGCTTTGTTACCCTGTTGATCAGCCTGTGCGGCCCCGTGCACTGGCTGTTGATGGCGGTGCTGGTGCTGGTCAGTTTCCTGGCCAGCATGATGGTGGTCTACGGCAAAAAGTCGATGCCCTTGCAGCTGGCCGCCCTGTTCATCATGACCATGTCGATGGAACACCAGATGACGTGGCAGCAGTCGTTCCACCATGCGGGCCTGTTCATGCTCGGCGGCCTCGCTTACCTGACGTATGCGATGGCGATCGCCTGGGTGCTGCGCCACCGCATCAAGCAGCAGGTGCTGGCCGAAGCGCTGTTCGAGCTGGCCGCTTACATTGACATCAAGGCCGACTTTTATGATGCGCGCTATAACCTGACGGAACAGTTCAACAAGCTGGTGCGCCATCAAAGCATCCTGGCCGACCGCCAGCAGGCCTCGCGCGACCTGATCCTGCGCAGCCACAAGAACAGCAAGGACGCCATCGTGGTGCAGGTCCACGTCTGCATGCTGGACCTGTACGAGCTGATCCTGTCGACCCATACCGATTACGCCTTGCTGCGCCAGCACCTGGCCGACTCGGAAGTGCTCACTTCGCTGCACGACCTGGCCTGCAAGGCGGCGCGCGATATCGAGTCGGTGGCCTACGCCGTCACGCGCAAGCGCGCCTCGTATGCGCACATCCATTACGACAAGGAATGGAGCGAGATCGAAGCGGAAATCGCCCGCCTGCAGGCCAGGGGCGATAGCGCCCAGGAAGCGCTGGCCACCTTGCGCGCGCAGCGCAACAAGATCCGCGCGATTTTGAAAATGATCGGTGATCTGCACCTGGCCAGCCAGACAGTCTATGCCGACGTGCCGTTCTGGAATGGCGCCGACATGGCGCCTTTCCTGTCGCAGCAGAAATACGAACTGACCACGCTGGTGTCAAACCTGCGCCTGGAGTCCCCGATCTTCCGCTTTGCGCTGCGCGTGTCGATGGCCATTTCGGTGGGGTTGATGATCGGCCACTGGCTGCCGTATGCGGCGCACAGCTACTGGATCGTCTTGACCATCGTCATCATCCTGCGGCCCACCTTCAGCATGACGCGCCAGCGCCGCGCCGACCGCATTATCGGCACCATTATCGGCTGCGTGGCGACCGCCATCGTGATCCGCTATATCCACAGCAATATCGCGCTGATGGCGATATTGTTCCTGTCGATTGTCGCCACGCCCACCTTCATTTACCTGCGCTACCGCTATACGGCGATTGCCGTGAGCCTGATGATCTTGCTTCAGATGCACCTGGTGGCGCCCAGCAACCCGAACCTGGTCAGCGAGCGCCTGATCGACACCCTGATCGGCGCGGCGGTGGCCACCGTGTTCAGCTTTGTGCTGGCCAACTGGGAATACCAGAGCCTGCCACGGCTGATACGCCAGGTGCTCAATGTCAACCTGTCCTATATGCAGGCCAGCTTCGAACTGCTGCAAGGCAAGTGCAACGATGATTTCGCTTACCGCATCGAACGCAAGCGCCTGATGGACAGCCTGGCCGCGCTCAGTTCGGCACTGGTGCGCATGCTCGACGAGCCGGCCAGCAAGCAGCGCGCGGTGGAAGACATCAATCTGTTTATCGTGCAGAACTATCTGCTGGTGGCCCATGTGGCGGCGCTGCGCTCCATCCTGGGCCGCCACGCCAGCGAGTTGCCGGTGGCGCCCGTCAACGCCCTGCTCACGCACAGCCACACGCAGGTATGCAAGACACTGTCGCGCGCGCTGGACCAGCTCGACAACAAGGTGGCCATCAGCGCGCCGCAGCCCGCATTGCCAGCGCCATCCGTGGCGGATATCGGCTGGTCGGGCTGGCCACTGGTACAGCGGCGCATCCGCCTGCTGCAGGCCGATGCCGACAAGATCGTGGTGCATAGCGCGGCGATCGTGCATATCGTGGAGCCGAAGCAAGGGTAAGCGGGCGCCGCGCTGTCATGAAGGTGTCATACAGCGCGGCTATGCTGCGGGGGTTTTTCAGCCCCCCAGCCCTCTTTCAAGGTTCCCACCCATGCATGCATTTCCCATGACCCGCCGCCTGCCCCTGGCGCTGGCCATCAGCGCCGCCCTCGCCCTCGCCGCCTGCGGCGGTTCCGATCACCATGACGACACCGCGCTGGTGATCCCGGCCGCACCGGCCGACCAGGGCGCGGTCGATACGGCGCCGCCATCGGCCACGGCCTTGCCGTTTGTCGACAATGTGGCCAGCAACCAGCGCGGCGACGCGCGCTACGCCACGGCCGCCACCAACGCCGGCGTGCGCGTGCTGATCGGCATGCTCGATATCTGGAAACCGCTGACCGAAATCGTCGACGCCGGCGTCACCGCGCCGGCCGTGGGCAACTTCCCCGCCGTTACCGCGTCAAAATGGACCGGTGTGCCCAATGACGGCACGCCAGGCGGCACCATCGTCAACGCCGCCGTGCACAACGCCAATATCGACTACGTGGTCAAAGCCACCACCAGCCGCACACCGGCGCAGGAACTGGCCGCCTATCTCGACGACCGCCGCGGCAAGGGCTACAGCATTACCGACGGCATGGGTCCGCTGACCGACGCCTGGCGCAGCGCCGCGCGCCAGACCACCAGCATCACGGCCATCGCGCCGGATGCGACCACCGTGCTGTACAACGACAGCGGCACCAATACCGGCGTGGCCGGCAGCAGCAATGCCGAGTTCGGCAACGTGGTGGCGCTGGTCAATGCCATGGGCAACAACGGCTCGACGGAACCGGCCAAGCGCTTCTACAAATACGCGCGTCCTTACCGCTGGAGCAGCAATGTGGTGCTGGTGCCGGCGCTGATGCCGGCCAGGAGCGCCACCCCGGCCACCGATGGCGGCTTTACCAGCGGCCACTCGGCCGAAGCCGTGCGCGGCGCCGTGGGCATGGCCTACGTGCTGCCAGAGCGTTACCAGGAAATGGTGGCGCGCGGCCTGGAACTCGGTGAAAACCGCATTATCGCCGGCATGCATTCGCCACTCGACGTGATCAGCGGCCGGGTGCAGGCGCAGGCAATCGTCGCCGCCAACCTGCTCGACGCCACCACGGCCGCCACCAAGGCCGCCGCCGTGACGCAGGCGCACACCACCCTGATGGCCAGGACCGGCACCACCGCCGACACCTTTTATGACTACGCCCACTCGGGCACGGCGGCCAATGACCGCTTTGGCGACTACGCCGCCAACAAGGCCGCGTATATCCGCCGCATGACCTTCGGTTTTGCGCAGACCGGCCCGGCCACCTCGCCGGCCGTGGTGCCGAAAGGTGCGGAAGTCTTGCTCGAAACGCGCCTGCCCTATCTGTCCGACGCGCAGCGCCGCGTGGTGCTGAAAACCACGGCCATGCCATCGGGCTATCCGGTGATGGACGATGCCGAAGGCTGGGGCCGCTTGAACCTGTTTGCCGCCGCTGATGGCTATGGCGTGTTTACCGGCAACGTGGTGGTGGCGATGGATGCGGCCAAGGGCGGCTTCAATGCGGTCGACCGCTGGCGCAACGACATCAGCGGCGCAGGCAAGCTGAACAAGCAAGGCACGGGCACCCTGAAACTGGGCGGCAACAACAGCTGGAGCGGCGGCACGCAAGTCGAAGCCGGCCGCCTGGAAGCGCTGTCGGCCACGGCCTTCGGCAAGGGCGACGTGTATGTCAGCGGCGGCACCCTGGTCAGCAACGCGACCACCAGCCTGGCGCTGGCCGCCAAGTACACGCAGCTGGCGACCGGCAACCTGGAACTGAAACTGGGCAGCGGCCAGGCGGGTCGTTTGACCGTGGCCGGCCCGATGACGGTGGCTGGCGGCGCCCTGAAAGTGACGTTCCAGAACGGCTACAAGCCGGCCGCCGGCGACACCCTGAATGTCATCGGTGCGGCCAGCCTGAAGGGCAAGTTCGACAGCATCACCGTCGACGGTTTTAAAGTGACGCCGACCTACACGGCAACCGGCTTGCAGCTGAAGCTGGACGTGTAAAAACCGGAGCTTGTATAGGGCGCAGGTCGGATTAGCGAGGCTTCACCTCGCGTAATCCGACACCTACCACAGACGCCAACCATGTTGTCGGATTACGGCCTGCGGCCTCGGCGGCCCCGCCTAATCCGACCTACTTGAGGTAGCGCTCAAACCATGCCAGGGTGCGCTGGCGCAGGTCGCGCTGGTGCTCGGGCTTGCGCAAGGAATGGCCCTCGCCGTCATAGATGAACAGGCTCGATGGCACGCCCATGGCGCGCAGGCCGTTCCAGAATTCCAGCGACTGGGCAGCCGGCGTTTCCACGTCGCGCTCGCCGACATAGACCAGGGTCGGGGTGGTGGCCGCCTTGATGGTCGAGATCGGCGAAGCCTTGCGGTAGACCTCGGGATCGTCATAGGCCGAGGCGCCGAAGAAGGGGATCATCCACTGGTTGATGCCGTTCTGGCCGTAATAACTGATCCAGTTCGACACGCCGGCGCCAGCCACGGCCGCCTTGAAGCGCGTGCTGTGCGTTACGCCCCACATGGTCATGAAGCCGCCATACGAGTGGCCGGTCAGGCCCAGGCGCTGGCCATCAATCGGCGCGACTTTTTCCACCGCATCGACGCCGGCCAAAATGTCGCGCCAGTCGCCGCCGCCAAAGTCGCGCATATTGGCGCGTGTAAAAGCCTGGCCCTGGCCGAAGCTGCCGCGCGGATTGGGCAGGAAGACAAAATAGCCCTTTTCCGTCAGCTCGCGCACCTGCGCGCTGGCCAGCTCGCCCGGCCCGACATAGCGCGGCGAGGCGGCCGCGCCGGGGCCGCCATGCACGACGACGATCATCGGATGCTTCTTGCCTGCCTCGACCTTCAACGGCCCCAGCAGCCAGCCCTGCACCTGGTAGCCTTCATTGCTCCAGCCGACGTTCCGCACACTCAGCTGCGGCGCCAGGGCGTCGTTGTCGCGCGTGATTTTCTTCAAGCTGTTCAAAGGTCCGGCCACCAGCTGCGACGCATGCGTAAAGTCTTCCTGCGCGGCGGCCGCTTGCGTGCCATCGGCGCTGAACGACAGGCGGCCGTCCGAGCCACCGCTGCTGATCTCACCGAGCAACTGCGGCGCGGCCGGCCCGGTTTGCGGATCGAGTTTCACCAGCGCCAGTTGCGAATCGATCAGGGCGGTGGCCAGCAGGCCATTGCCGCGCCAGACGACGCCATTGAAGGTGCCGCGATAGCCAGGCGTGAGGTTGCGCGGCGTGCCGCCGGCCAAAGGCACGGTATAGATGTCGCCGCCGATGGAGCCGAAATCGCTCATCAGGCCGCCAATGAAGACCACCGTCCTGCCGTCCGGCGACACCGATGGCAGGTTCAGCTGCATGGCCGGCGCGGCGATCTCGCGCAGCGCGCCGCTGGCCGCGTCGACATGGCTCAATTTCGCCACCCACCAGTTGCTGTCGCCATTGCCCTGCGCGCTGGTGGCGACAAAGCCACGGCCGTCCGGGGTCCAGTTGTATTCGTACAGATAGGTGTCGGCCGGCGAGACCAGGCGCAGCTCGCCGCCCGCGGCCGCCACCACGCCGATGCGCTGGGCGTCATCCTCGCTGCCCACTTCGCCCACCTGGCGCGCGCCCGCTTCCACGGCGCCGGCCAGCTTGCGCGCGCCGACCGTGGCCAGCAAGGCGAGCTGCTTGCCGTCGGGCGACCAGCGCGCCGTGCTGGCCACGCCCTTGAAGTTCAGCAACTCCTTCGATGCGGCCTGGCCCATGGTGGCCAGGAACAGGCTGGCCTTGCCCGCCTTGGCGTCATAGGCAATAAAGGCCAGCTGTTTGCCGTCGGGAGACCAGCTGGGCTTGTCGTAGGAACACGCGGCGCAGGGGTCGAACTGTTGCACCATGACGCCGCTGCCGGCGTCGCGCACCACGATGGCCGCATGCGGCCGTTGTAGCTGGCCACCGGTGTCGCTGGACTCGATGGCGACAATGCGCTGGCCGTTGCCGGACAAGGCCACGGCGCGGTAGTCGCGCAAGGACTGCGGTGCGGCGGCGTGGGCAGCAGCGGCAAACAGGGCGGTGGCCAGCACGCCGGCGCTGGCGATTTCAGTTATTTTCATCAGGTAACTTCCAGTTTGAAATAAAAAAACCGCCGGCAAGCGCGGCGGTTCAGATTGTCAGACAGCGTTCAAACGCCCTTCTTGCCCAGGTGCGAGTGACGTATGCTGTACAGGAAATAGATGGCGATGGTGACCGCCATCCAGACGCTGAAGACGACAAAGGTGGTGTGCGGCAAGTCGCGCATGATGTACAGGCAAGCGCACACGCTCAGGCCTGGTATCACATACGGGCCGAACGGCACGCTGAAGCCTTCGATGCGGCTGGCGCCCTGCTTGTGGCGCAGTACCGGCACGGCGATCGACACCACCATGAAGGCGGTCAGGGTGCCGATGCTGACCATGTCCCACAAGTAGGTGGCGTCGATGGAACCGGCGACCAGCGCCACCACCAGGCAGACGATCAGGGTATTGCTGACCGGCACCAGGGTGCGCGGATGGATCTTCTGGAACGATTTCGGGATCAGGCCGTCGCGGCTGATGGCGAACAGGATGCGCGTCTGGCCGTAGATCGTGACCAGGGTCACGCTGAAGACGGAAATGACGGCGCCGGCCGACAGCACCAGCGCCGGCCAGGCGTGGCCGGTGACGTTTTGCAAAATGACCGCCAGGCCAGCTTCCTGGCCTTCGAACAGTTTCGCCTGCTGGGCGCCGAGCGCGGCCACGGCCACCAGCAGATAAAACACGGTGACGATCAACAGCGCGCCGAGGATGCCGCGCGGCACGTTGCGGGTAGGATTTTTCACTTCGTCGCCGGCGGTGGCCACCGTATCGAGACCGATAAACGAGAAGAACACCGTGCCGGCGGCGGCCGTGACGCCCGTCATGCCGGCAAATCCTTTGCTGTTATCGGTATTAAAGAAGGGGAAAAAATTGTCGGCGTTAAAGCCGGAAAACGCCACCACGATAAAGAACACCAGGATCGCCAGCTTGATCAGCACCATGATGGCGTTCATCAGGGCCGATTCCTTGGCGCCGCGCAGCAGCATGAAGCAGCACATGCAGATCAAAAAGATGGGCGGCAGGTTGATATGGCCGGCGTGAAACTCCATGCCGTGCGGCCCGGAGACGATCATCGGCGTGCGCAGCATTTCCGGGATATGCCAGCCAAACGCGTTTTCCAGGAAGTTGTTCAGGTAGGACGACCAGCCGATCGCCACCGCGCTGCCGGCCAGCCCATATTCGAGCAGCAAACAGGCGGCCATGATAAAGGCCAGGAATTCGCCGACGGTGGCGTAGGCAAACGAATACGATGAACCCGAGGCGGGAATGCGGAACGACAGCTCCGCGTAGCACAGGGCAGTCAGGCCCGCCGTGACGGCGGCGATCAGGAAAGACAGGATGACGGACGGGCCGGCCTTGGGTACGGCTTCGACCATGGTAAAGAAAATGCCCGTGCCGATGGTGGCGCCGACGCCGATCATGGTCAGGGAAAACAGGCCGATGGAACGGCTCAAGCCGCTGCTGCTGAGGCCTTCACCAAGGCCGCTCGTGGTATCGATCGGTTTGGTGCGGCAAAGTTTCTGGACCAGGGTTAGGCTCACTAGCAATCCTTTTAGGAGGCGGGTCATGACAACTGAAAACGCATGAAAATGGTGCATGGGTTTTACCTGGCCGAAACCCGGAAACGATACAGTCCATTTTCAAAACTAAGCGATTATAGGGCTTTCACCGGCCCAGCCGAACAGATCTTTGATGCAAGGAAACAACGCCGGCACCAGCAAAAAGCGCGCCGCTGCAATCGCAGGGGCGCGCCAGGATATTGCAAGATGCGCTGGGTTATTTCTTGCGCGGCAGATTGGCGTCAAACGGCGGCCAGCCCGCCTCATAGCCTTGCGGCACTTCTTCGCCGCCGTCTTTCGGCGCCAGCCCCAGCACGTAGTACAGCACGCTCAGCAGCAGCAGCCAGGCCGGGCCGATCACCAGCGCGATGCGGGTATCGGGGAAATACGCCATCAGGCCGATCACGAGCGCCAGGAAGGCCAGCGAAATCCACGAGCCGTACGGCGCGAACGGCATGCGGAACGCCAGTTGCCTGACTTCCGATGGGGTCAAGGTCTGGCGGAACTTCATCTGCGTTACCAGGATGATGCCCCAGGTCCAGACGGCGCCGAACGTGGAAATCGAGGTAACCCAGATAAACACTTTTTCCGGCACCAGATAGTTCAGCAGCACGCCGATCAGCAGCGCGCACACCGACACCATGATGGCGCGGCGCGGCACGCCGCTGGCCGTGGTTTCTGCAAACGCCTTGGGCGCCTGGCCCTGCAGCGCCAGGTTGTACAGCATGCGGCCGGTGCTGAAGATGCCGCCGTTACACGACGACAGGGCCGCCGTCAGCACCACGAAGTTGATGATGCCGGCGGCCGTCTTGATGCCCAGGCGCTCGAAGGTCATCACGAACGGGCTGCCGGTGGTGCCAATTTCGTTCCACGGGTAGATCGACAGGATCACGAACAGCGCGCCGACATAAAAGATCAGGATGCGCCAGAACACGGAATTGATGGCGTCGGGGATCGATTTTTTCGGGTTCGCCGCTTCGCCTGCCGTCAGGCCGATCATTTCCACGCCCAGGTAGGCAAACATCACCATCTGCAGCGACATCAGCACGCCTTGCGCGCCGTTGGGGAAGAAGCCGCCATGCGTCCACAGATTGGAAATGCCGATCGCCACGCCATCGTTGCCCAGGCCAAAGATGATCATGCCGGCGCCGCCGACGATCATCAGGATGATGGTGACGACCTTGATCAGGGCAAACCAGAATTCGAATTCGCCATAGGCCTTGACGGCCAGCAGGTTGACGGCGCCCATGGACGCCAGGGCGGCCAGCGCCCAGATCCAGCGCGGCACGTCGGGAAACCAGATGCCCATATAGATGGCGACGGCGGTGATTTCCGCCACGCAGGTGACCAGCCACAGGAACCAGTAATTCCAGCCCGTCAGGTAGCCTTGCAACGGGCCCAGGTAATCCTGGGCATAGCGGCTGAAGGAGCCGGCGACGGGATTGTGCACCGCCATTTCACCGAGCGCGCGCATGATCAGGAAGATCACCGCGCCACCTAAAATGTACGACAACATGATGCCGGGACCGGCCATCCTGATCGCATTGCCCGAGCCCAGGAACAGCCCCACGCCGATCGCGGCGCCCAGCGCCATCAGGCGTATCTGTCGCTCACCGAGGCCACGGTGCAAGCCTTGATCACTCGTTTTCATTGCTTGTCTCCGTCTTTTTTATCATGCGCCGGCCGGCTTGCGTACCGGCGCGTGTCATACTTTTACTCAGCCAGTTCGGCGATCAGTTCGATCTCCACGCAGGCGCCCAGCGGAATTTGCGCCACGCCAAACGCGGAACGCGCATGCTTGCCGCTGTCGCCAAACACTTCCACAAACAGTTCCGAGGCGCCATTGGTGACCAGGTGCTGCTCGGTGAAGTCCGGCGTGGAGTTGACCAGGCTCATCACTTTGACGATGCGCTTGACCTTGTTCAGGTCGCCGCCGCAGGCGTCCTGCAGGGTGGCCATCAGCTCGATGGCGATGCCGCGCGCGGCCTGTTTGCCCTCTTCCGTGGTGGTGTCCTTGCCCAGCTGGCCGACCCAGACCTTGCCGTCCTTCTTGGCCAGGTGGCCGGACAGGAACACGGTGTTGCCGGTGCGCGCATGCATCACATAGGCGGCGGCGGGCGCTGCCACAGTCGGCAATTCGATATTGAGGGATTTCAGTTTTTCGTAAAACGACATGCTATTTCTCCAATAAAACAAAGTGAACGATGAGCAGAGCGGCGCACAGAAAATATAACTGTGACAACAATTCCAGATTAAACCCCATCATAGGGGGGAATGCCCAGTTTAAGTTCACAAATAGGTGGGGTTATTCAGTGGATTATACCGAGCGGGCATGCAAACACAGGCCTGGCTCGTCCAGCCCCAGCTGTTGCAGGAAAGCCTGGTCGTGCGACACCACCAGCAAGGCGCCCCGGTATTGCGCCAGCATGCGCTCCAGCGCCTGCAAGCTGGCCAGGTCCAGGTGATTGTCGGGTTCATCGAGCAGCAGCAACTGCGGCGGCGTTGCGGCATACAGTTCGGCGGCCAGCGCCACCTTCATGCGCTCGCCACCGCTCAGCAGGCCGCTGGCCATGGTGGCGCGCGCACCGGCGATGCCCAGCAGCGCCAGCCGCGTGCGCAGCTCGCCTTCAGCCATGCCGGGATTGCGCGCCTGCAAGCGCTGCACCGCGCTCAGCTCGCCATCGAGCGGGCCCGCGTGCTGGTCCAGCCAGGCCAGGCGGCCATGGCGCAACACCTCGCCGCTGGCGGGCGCCAGCCGGCCGGCGATCACGCGCAGCAAGGTCGACTTGCCGCTGCCATTGTCGCCCGTCACCGCCAGCCGGCGCGGACCGGACAGGACCAGGTCAAGCGGCTGCGCCTGGCCATGCGGCAAGACCAGTCCACGCAATTCCAGCATCAGCTTGCCATTGGGCACGCTGCTGTCCGGCGCCAGCAGCAGCCGTTCGGCATCTGGCGCGCAGCGCTCGCCCGCTTCCCTCACCCGCTGCTGGCGCTCGGCCTGGGCCGCCTGCGCGCGCAGGCGCAGCTTGCCCTGGCTGTCCTGGCTGCTTTCCTTGCGCGCATCGAGCAGCAGCTTGCTTTGATTCGCATGGCGCCCGTCGCGCTCGCCGCGCGCCAGATGGCGCTGCTGGCGCTCGGCCAGTGCCTGCGCCTCGCGCCGGGCGCGTTTTTCACCGGCTTTTTCGGCCTGCAACGCCGCCTGCAATCCCGTTTGCTCCAGGCGTCGTTGCTCGGCGTATAACGCGTAGTTGCCGCCATAGCTGCGCAAGCCCTGGGCAGACAGTTCAACGATCTCGTCAACATGGCCCAGCAGGCTGCGGTCATGGCTGATCAGCAGCAGGCCGCGCGGCCAGCACGCGATCTGCCGCTCCAGCCGGGCGCGCTGTGTGACGTCCAGGTGATTGCTGGGCTCGTCAAGAATCAGCCAGCCGGCCTGCGACTGCCAGGCGCAGGCCAGGGCGATGCGCTGGCGCTCGCCACCGCTCAGGCTGGCGGTAGGCGTATCGGGCAACAGCTGGCCCAGGCCGATCTCGTCCAGCGATTGTTGCAGGCGCGCGCCGGCATCCCAGCGCTCGCCCACCAGCGCATAGTCGGCCTCATCGATGGAGCCGGCAGCGATGCGGTCGAGCGCGGCCAGCACGCCATCGACACCGGCCAGCGCCGCCACGGTAGGAAAGTGTACGGGCGAGAGTTCCTGTGGCACATGGCGCACGCCGCCATCGCAGCGCACGGCGCCACTGTGAGGCTTGACCTCGCCGGCCAGCAGCCGCGCCAGCACGCTTTTGCCCGCGCCATTGGCGCCGACCAGGCCGATACGGTGCGGCGTAAAGGGAAACAGCAATTGGTGAAACAGCGGCGTGCCATCGGGCAGCACATAAGACAGACGATCGAGTTGCAGTAATGCAGGCATGCGGATACTCCTTGTACAAGGCTGGCGAACCCGCGCGGTGGCGGGATGGGCTGGGCCGTGCACAAGCACGGCAGTATCAATGGCGCATGTCGAACCGTCCTGAAGAAATAAGATGGAGAAGCGCGAGTGTAGCAGAAGATGAGAAATCGGACATCTGGCAATGATGATGCCTTCCACGGTTTAATACATTGCAATACGGTCACTGCATCGAGACACATTTCAAGAATAGTTTTGCATGTAATGCCATCAAAATTTATAATTCAACTATTGGGTTTCATTTTCCAAAAAATTCCTGTCTTGCACGGATTGATTATCAGGAAGCGCGATCCATGAATATCAATTACGACACTGAGAATTATCGCATGCCACATTCTCTTGCATATCACGTTGTTGTCAATGCACTGGAGGGAAAATCCGGCTGGACTCCGATGAACCGCTTTTCTTCTGCAATTTCGCACATCATTGGTGGCCACCTGCCTTATCAGCGTTATCATGCCGCTGGCAAGGCCAGAATGCTGGCAAAAACCGGTGCGGGAGTCATTGAGCGCATGGTCAACGACTTTCTTGCGACCGACATGAACCCCGGGTATCTGCTCCTGTCATCGTTTCAGCAAGAAACTGATGTGTTGACTGCCTTTAATGCTTACAACCAGTCAGCCAGGCTTGGCGTACAAACAAGGCTGGGGACGCATGGATATGCGCGTCGTTCTGGCAATCAAAGCGCTGTACAACTGGAAAACGAAGCTGCCGCCCATGCAGGGCGCACCGAGCTCGATGACCCGGATCCTTGCCGCCAAGGTACGCTTGCCATTGTCGAGACGATGCTGTCCACCACCAGGAAAAATGCCTTGCTACCGCACGGGCCGCAGAAACGCAGTCTCACGTCCATGGCCAGGCTACTCGGCGTTGAGTCATCAACTGCGGCAGAGGTTGCAATTCTGTTTGAGCAAGAGGGTTACCTTCCCATTGCAGATGTCGCGCGTAGCCTCGGCTGCCATCAACGCACGCTCGAGCGCAGGCTGCGCGAGTCGGGCATTACTGCCGAATCTCTCCGGCAAGCATCAAGGCTGGTACGCGCATCTCATCGTCTGGCATCCCCTGACAGTCTCACCACGATTGCCTTTGCCGAGGGATTCTCGGACCTTGCCCACATGACGCGGGCCTTCCAGCATGCATCTGGAATGCCACCCAGCCTGATCCGCAAATTAATACGTCTTCCGCATGTCCCATAGCCCGTCCGGCGCCGGATGGTTGCAATGAAATAGATAGCCCGATCCGCCGTTTAACTCAGGGCGTCCAAAGCAAGGCGTGGCTTCATTTCATTGCCTCAAAATTTCCATCATTTCGTCGCTTGCTGGCATTGCCGCACATTTCTGCTCATCAGGACATGAGATGGCATTCAGGTGTTTCCAGCAATTGGCAGGCGATTCTTTTATTTCACATCAATCGGAGATTGTCGCATAGATTCAATCTTTTTCTGAACGGCTGCTGTATTTTTTGTCCCGTTGTCAATTCAGTTCTCCAGCACTATCCCCACTGTTATGGATATCTTTATTTGCAACGATACATGGCCGCATTCGGCCAATAAAAAATTCAAATCAGTAGCAAATGAAAAGGTGCATGCATGTCAGATCACTCAGCCAACGGCCCACTGCGGCTCACAAATATCCGCTCGCAATCGCGGCTTCCAATCATGGCCATCGCAGCTTGGGCATGCCTGTTTTCCAGCGGCGCCCAAGCCGGGCTGGGCGGCACTATCCCGACTGCCCAAGGTCCGGTGGAGGACGCCAGGAGCATGCATGCGCGCTCCTTCTCCACCCTTTCCAACGCTGCGGACTCGACGGGCTCGTCTTATTCCGCCCATCAAATCATCCTGCCCGATGGCGGCATCGCCACCGAGTTCTCCGATGCGGGTGGCTTCGTATTCGCCGTGTCGTGGGCAGCTCCTACCATGCCTGACCTGGCGGCCCTGCTGGGCGTCTACAAACCATTGCTTGATCGCGCACAACAGCGCCAGCAAGCGTCGCACATTCGCTCTCCGCGCCTGCTCAATGCCGCGTCGGGGGACTGGACCATCGTATCAAGCGGACACTTGCGTGCCTATTCCGGCTATTCCTTCCTGAGCTCGCGCCTGCCCACCGGCTTTGACCTGGCCAAGCTGCGCTGAGCACACGCCGGCGACGCTTCTCCCACTTCACATCATCAAGGATTTCATGAAACCGCCCTCTTTCTCGCACCGCTTCCGCGCGTCAATTCTGCCTGCCGCACTTGCGCTGTCGACCACCCTCGCCCTGGTGGCTTGCGGAGGTGGCAGCAACTCCGATTCTCAGCCTACGCCTCCTGTCACAGTGAGTCCACCGGTAACGCCACCTGTAGTTGTGGAGCCGCCCGTGGTCGTCGCCCCACCTGTCGCAGTGGAGCCACCAGTGGTGCTCACGCCGCCCGTGGTCACCACGCCCCCAATCCTTGTGCCAATTGAGCCGCCGATTATCGTGGCACCGCCTGTCAACCAGCCTGGAGGCTCACCGCTGAACCCGGTGGCAGCCGTCATCGGCGATGATAATGTCGCGCCGATTTACGTCGATGCCGGTCCTTTTGCCAAGAGGCCCATTCCGAACATGATTTTCGCTGACGTCAAAGTCTGTGCTCCAGACAATCCCGTCAACTGCGCCGTCATCGACCACGTCCTGGTCGATACCGGCTCGACCGGATTGCGCGTATTTGCAGACCAAATGCCCGCGCAACTGCTGGCGGCTTTGCCAGCCGCCACATCCGGCGGCGAGCCGTTGGCAGAATGCCTGAGTTTCGTATCAGGAACCACCTGGGGCAGCGTGCGCAAAGCCAATATCGGCATGGGCGGGGTCAGTCAGGCGGGCAAGCTGGCGGTCAACACACGCATCCAGATCATCAGCGATCCCGCGCCCCAGGTCGCTGATGTGCCTGCGAGTTGCCAGGTTCAGGGCATTATCGTCAAAACTGCAGCCGAAATGGGTGCAAAGGGTATCCTGGGTATTGGCCAGTTTGCCCAAGACTGCGGCTCCGCCTGCACCGTGTTTGCCCCTCCGGTCTATTACTCCTGCGCGCAATCGCCCTGCCGTCAGATCCCGGTTGCATTGGCCGATCAGGTCAGCAATCCCGTGATTGGCTTTGGCGCCGACAATAACGGCAACATCATCGTCTTGCCCAAGTTGCCGAACCACGCTGCCAACCGCGCCGATGGCATGCTGATCTTTGGCCTGGGCACCCGTGCCAATAACGCTTTGCCGGCCGGCAGCGCGGTGCTGGCGTCGACTGCGCTGGGCTACTTTGCCTCGGAATTCAATGGCCGGCAACTGGTCAACAGCTTCATCGACAGTGGCTCCACCATCATCTTTTCCCCATCGACAGGCACGGTCAATCTCAGCAGTTGCCAGGGCGGCATCGCCAGCTTCTTCTGCCCCGGATCGGACCTGTCAATCACTGCGACGAACACGGGCGTACGAGGAACCGCGTCAACCATCCCCCTTCTGATCGTTGATGCCCTTGCCGCTTTTAACGCGACTCCACAGGCTCACGCAATCGAAGGCCTGGCCGGTCCCGCTACTGCTCCGAACACCCTGTTCCTTGGCGCGAGCTTCTTCTTTGGCCGCTCGGTTGGCACGCTGATCGATGGCCGCTCCGCCATAGGGCTGAACGTGCCTGGTCCAGCCGTGACTCATACCCCCTGATCTTCCAGGCAGTTTGGTATCAGCCAAACAGGTTCTTGAGTTCGCGCGGCTGCGAGCGCCAGTACTGCGGCGGGGCCTGCACCTGGGCGCCAAGCTGGGCCGCCGCATGCCAGGGCCAGCGCGGATCGAACAGCATGGCGCGCGCCAGCGCCACCATGTCGGACTGGCCGCTGGCGATAATGGTTTCGGCCTGTTGCGCCTCGGTGATCAGCCCCACGCTGATGGTCGGCATGCCGGTTTCCGCCTTGATGCGCTCGGCAAAGCCCACCTGGTAGCCGGGACTGAGGGGAATTTGCTGCTGCGGCGACACGCCACCGCTCGACACGTGGATAAAGTCGGCGCCGCGGCGCTTCAGTTCGTGGGCCAGCTGCACGCTTTGTTCGATCTCCCAGCCGCCCTCGACCCAGTCGGTGGCGGAAATGCGCATGCCGACCGCCATGCTGGCCGGCACCGCCGCGCGCACAGCTTCATGGACTTCCAGCGGAAAACGCATGCGGTTTCCCAGGCTGCCGCCATAGGCGTCCGTGCGCTGGTTGGCCAGCGGCGACAGGAACTGATGCAGCAGGTAGCCATGCGCGCCATGGACTTCGATGCCGTCGATGCCGAGCGCATGGGCTCGCCTGGCGGCGGCGACAAACGCGGCTTTTACCTGCAATAAACCGGCTTCATCAAGCGCGATCGGCACCGTTTCGCCAGGTGCATGGGCAATCGGCGACGGCGCCACCGTCTGCCAGCCGCCGTCCGACAGGTGCACGCAGCTGCCGCCCTGCCACGGCGCGCGGCTCGACGCCTTGCGCCCGGCGTGCCCCAGCTGCACGATCAGCGGCATGGCCGAATGCTGGCGGATCGCCCGCACCACCTTGGCCAGCGCTTGCTGGTTGTCGCTTGACCACAGGCCCAGGTCCTCGGCCGAAATGCGCCCTTCCGGCGAGACCGCCGTCGCTTCCGTCATCAGGACGCCGGCGCCCGACAGCGCCAGATGGCCGAGGTGGATCATGTGCCAGTCGGTGGCATTGCCGTTCTCGGCCGAATACTGGCACATGGGGGCGATGGCGATGCGGTTGACCAGGGACAATGGCCCCAGCTGATACGGCGTGAATAACTGGCTCATGGATGACTCCGACTGAAGGAACACTGATTTTACTGTGGCTGAAAAATTTCCGGATTACACCTGCTTACGTTTGATACAGCGCAACGTCTAGCTTGGCGCGTGGCTCAGCGGTAATCTGGCTACATCGTCAACCCAGACATGTTTTTCAGGAGACCAGCATGAACAACGCTACCAACACCACCGCACGCATCCACCCTTTGATGGCCGGCGCCGCCATTTCCGCCACGGTACTGTGCCTGGTCGGCGCGGCATCGATTGCCGGTATCTTGCCGAACTCCCGCGCCAACAATGCGCCGGCCGTGCCGGCGGAACTGGCGGCCACCAACCTGGCAGCACCGCAAGCGCTGGCACCAGTGGCCGCACCGGTTGCAGCGCCAGTGGCCGCACCGGTAGTGGCGCAAGCGGCACCAGCGCCAGCACCGGTGGTGCACAAACGCGTGGTGCACCGCGTGGCGCAAGCGCGCCCGGCCAGCCGCGATGACGACTACGCTTACCGCGACACCGTCTACCGCGAACCGGTACGCCAGCAGCAGCCGGCACCGGCACCGGCACAACCGAACTATGTGGGCATCGGCACCGGCGCCGTGATCGGTGGACTGATCGGCAACCAGGTCGGTGGCGGCCGCGGCAAGGCGCTGGCAACGGTGGCCGGCGTGATCGGCGGCGGCTTCCTGGGCAATGCAGTGCAGAACCAGGTAGAGCAGCCACAACGCTAATTAATCATACGGTCCGAGATAGTCGAGTTTGCCGATGGACACGCCGTTGTTGCGCAAGATGGCGTGAACCATGGCGACATGGAAATAGAAGTTCGGCAGGGCAAAGCCAAGCAAATAGTCGTCGCCGTTGAAGCGCTTGCCCTCGTCGGTCCAGTTCAGCACCACTTCGCGCTGGGCGCTGCCCGCCATCTGGCCGGCGTTGACGCCATCGACATAGGCGATGGTGTCGGCAATGCGCTGCTGCAGCTGCTCGAACGATGCCTCATTGTCTTCGAAACGCGGCGCCGGTATGGTGCTCAGGCGCTCGACCGACATTTTCGCCGTATCGCTGACGCGCTGCACCTGCGCTGTCAGGTTCAGCATATCGGGCGCCAGCTGTGCGCCCAGTAAAATTTCCGGCACGATGCCGCCCTGCTCGACATGGGCCTGCGCTTTTTCCAGCAGGTTTGCAACGACGCGCAAGCCGCGCACGAAGACGGGGATGGTGGCCTGGTACATGGATACGGACATTGTTCACTCCTGAGTAGTGGCGATAAGCCAGTGTAGCCGAGGGCGGCACAAGCCGTGCGTACGCTGCGCCACGATGAGCGGCCAAAAAAATGGCGCCCGTCAGGAAACCCTGCGCTGGCGCCATTGCCTTGCCTTGTGCATCGCTGAAAATCAGGCCACCCGCACCACCATCAGCCCGGCGCGCAAGCCCACGCGCACATCGGGATTCGGGAACACCACCAGCTCTTGCGCATGTTGCACCGTGTAGACCGTCTCGCCATCGCTGGCGATCACGGCATGCTGGGGCAAGGACGTGAAATTGTGCGTGCCGCGGTCGAACGCCATGCGGAAATCATCGCTGTGCTTGATGATTTCCTGGGCCACCTTGAACACATGCGGCGGCGCCTTGACGGGTCGCGGCGGCGCGCCGCGCAGCAGGCTGTTCAAAGCCTGCGACACCTCATCGAACAGCGACAGATCATTTTGCCCCAGCACGCCCACGCGGCCCAATTCCACCGTGCTGGCGGCCGCGCCGCAATGCTCGGCCGAGTAATAGCTGTAGGTGCCGGCCGATTGCGGGTTCATGATGATGGCGCCGATCGCCGCCTGGCCCAGCCAGTCGACCAGCGCCGCCCTGGCGCCCTCCTCCACCAGGTCCGGCACGATGGCAAAGGTCGGGTAGACGGACGGGCGGATCGCCGTATGCAGGTCCAGGTGCCAGCGCACCGGCCCCGCATGACTGAAAAACGCCGTGGTCGCCGCGATCATTTCGTCGGCGCGCGCGCTTTCCGCCGCTTGCGCCAGAGAACCGCGCACGGGACGGAACATGCGGTTCAAATCGGCGTCGATAAAGCGCTTGCCGGCGCGAATCGCATCGACATTGCCCACGCACACCAGCAGGTCGACCGCCAGCGCATGCGGTTGCGCCGACACATCGCGCGACAAGGCGTCGAGCAGGTGCGCCAGCACTTCGATCGGCCCCGTCTCGTCGCCATGCACGCCGACCGACAGCACCACGCTGGGGCGATTGACGTCTGCCGCATTCGCCTTCACCTGCAGCATGCCGGGCGCCGGCAGCGCCACGGCAAAGCCGGCGTCCCTGAACAACTGCGCAACAGCGCCGAAGTCCGCCTGCGCCAGCGCCTGCACGGCCGGCGGCAAGCCGCCAGATTGTGCTGCCGTCATCAGGCCGCCACTTCCGCCGGCACGCCGCGGTTCACCGTTTCGGACAAGGTCCACACATCGAGCATGGCCTGTTCCAGTTCGGTCGCCGCCACATAGGCCGACAGGCCCAACGCGCTCGTCACCGCATCGACGGCATTGCCTTCACCCTGCTCGGCGCGCGCCAGCACTTGCGTCAGCAAGCGCTGTTGCGTGCGGCGCAGGGCTTGCTGCGCATAGCTGCGCAACTGTTCCTGCGACTTGCCTTGTGCGGCCAGCTTCAGGCCACGCTCGAGCGTGTCGATGCCGGCCTGGCTGCGCAGGGCCAGGCCCACTTGCAAAAAGGCCGCCAGGTCCATTGCCGCAGGACGCGGCACCGACAGGGCCGGGAACAGGAAACCCGCCACCACGTCGAGCGCATCGACCGCATCCCAGGCCTGCACAAAGGCCGGCGTCAAGCCCGGCACCAGCGCCGCTTCCGACTTGATGCCGACGGCTTGCAGCAGCTCGCGCTTCGACTGCGCGCCGAACAAAACGGTCAGCTCGGCCAGGCCGGCGCCGCGCAGTTGCTCGCCCGGCACCGACAGCACGCCGGCCAGCATGGTCCGGTGCAGCGCGCGCGTTTGCGCATCGACCTTGATCGACACCTCGCGCGGAATCGTCAAGGCGTCCGCATCGAGCGCATCGAACACCGGCGCCAGGTTCAAGGCCACCCAGGCCTGGCCCCAGGCCAGGATCACGCTGGACTCATCCACGTTGTATTCGGCCGCCAGCTCGCGCAGCATCAGCGGGCCGCAGCGGTTGACCACTTCATTGGCCAGCACGGTGGCCAGGATGGCGTTGGCCAGCGGATGGTCGAGCGCCGAGCGCGTTGCCACCAGCAGCGACGGGAAGTACGGTTTCAATACCGGCTCGGCCCAGCTCTCGTCCGTCAGCGGCAAGGTCGCCAGGATGCGCTTGTAGCGGTTCTTCACGTTGGCGATCACCACCGCCAGTTCCGGCGTCGTCAGGCCACGGCCGTCCTGCTTGCGGCGCGCCAGTTCGGCCACCGTCGGCAGCTGCTCCAGGTCGCGTGACAGGGCGCCCTCTTCTTCCAGGCTGGCGATCAGCGCCGCATAGCCGTCCTGCACCGCAGCCTCGCTTTGCGCCTGCAGTTCGCGCACCAGCAAATGCGTCTGCTGCGTGTTGTCGCGCAGGACCAGGCGCTCCACATCGTCCGTCATCGCATACAGCTCGCGGTTGCGGTCCGCTTCGGACAGCTTGCCGGCGTTCACTTCCACGTCGAGCCAGATCTTGACGTTCACTTCATGGTCGGAGCAATCGACGCCGGCCGAATTATCGATCGCATCGGTAAAGATGCGGCCATCGGCCAGCGCGAATTCGATGCGGCCGGCTTGCGTGGCGCCAAGGTTGCCGCCCTCGGCCACCACTTTGACGCGCAGCGCATTGCCGTTGACGCGAATATTGTCATTGGCGCGGTCCTTGACCTGGGCGTGGGTTTCGTTTGACGCCTTGATATAGGTGCCGATGCCGCCGTTGTAGAACAGGTCCACCGGGGCTTTCAAGATGCGGTGCATCAGTTCTTCCGGCGGCAACGACGTTTCCGCGATATCGAGCACGGCGCGGATCTGCGGCGACAGCGCAATGCTGCGCGCGCTGCGTGGATAGACGCCGCCGCCTTCCGAGATCAGCTCCTTGTTGTAATCTTCCCACGACGAGCGTGGCAGCGCGAACATGCGCGCGCGCTCGTCGAACGAGACGGCGACATCCGGCGCCGGGTCGAGGAAGATATGGCGATGGTCGAACGCGGCCACCAGTTTGAGCTGGCGCGACAGCAGCACGCCGTTGCCGAACACGTCGCCCGACATGTCGCCCACGCCGACCATGGTGATCGGGGTGGTGTTCATGTCGTGGTCCATTTCATAGAAATGGCGCTTCACGGCTTCGAACGCGCCCTTGGCGGTGATGCCCAGTTTTTTATGGTCGTAGCCGTTCGAGCCACCCGAGGCGAAGGCGTCGCCGAGCCAGAAACCGCGCTGCACGGCGATGCCGTTGGCGATGTCCGAGAACGTCGCCGTGCCCTTGTCGGCGGCCACCACCAGGTAGGGATCGGCCTCGTCAAAGCATACGGTGTCCTGTGGCGGCACGATATTGCCCAGCGAGCGATTGTCCGTCACTTCCAGCAGGCTGGCAATGAACAGGCGATACACGGCTTCGCCTTCGGCGGCGATGGTTTCACGCACGGCGTCCTTCGGCATCTGCTTGCAGACAAAACCGCCCTTGGCGCCGGCCGGCACGATGACGGCGTTCTTCACCATCTGCGCTTTCACCAGGCCCAGCACTTCGGTGCGGTAGTCTTCCATGCGGTCGGACCAGCGCAGGCCGCCACGGGCGACCGGGCCGCCGCGCAGGTGCACGCCTTCGAAACGGCGCGAGAAGACAAAGATTTCGCGGTACGGACGCGGTTCCGGCACCAGCGCCAGGCTGCTGGTGTCGAACTTGAAGATGATCTTGTCGCCGGCCTGATTGTTCTGGAAGTAGCTGGTGCGCAGGGTGGCCGTCATCAGGTCGGCCAGCGCGGCCAGGATTTCCTCGGTGTCGGCGTGATTGACCGACGCCAGGCCGGCCTTGATGCCGGCAATCGTTTCCAGCGCGGCGGCGTGCCGCTCGGCGGACAGCGACGGATCGAAGCGCTGCAAGAAGGCGTCGACCAGGGCCTTGACCAGGCCCGGCTGGCGGCGCAGGCTCTCGGCGATATAGCGTACCGAGAAGCGGCTGCCGGTCTGGCGCCAGTAGCTGGTGTAGGCGCGCACCAGCTGCACTTCGCGCGTCGACAGGCCGCCTTCGATCACCAGGCCATTCAGGCGGCCGTCTTCGACCGTGTCGTTGAACAGGGCGGCAAACAATTCCTCGGCCACCTTGGCTACTGCCGGCTGCGCCAGCTTGGCGGCGCTGGTCGCGTCCACCGTCAGGCTGGTGACGAAATAGCGCGTGCCTTCGGGCGAGAAGATCGAATAGGCCTGCTCGCGGTCGATCGCCACGCCGGCGTTATGCAGCGCCGGCAAAATGGTCGACAGCGACGGCACGCGGTTGGCCGAATACAGGCGGATGGTGGTGACGGGACCGGACTCGATGCGCACGGCCACATTGGCCGCATCGGTATTGCGCAAGATGGTGTCGAGGTCGCGGTAGGCGACGGCCGGCGCGGTGGCGGCCACGTAATCGAGCGGCAGGGTGGCGCAGAGTTTACGCAGGCTTGCGCGCAAGGCCACGTCCGGCACGGCGTCGGCCACGGCAGCAAAGCCGTTGTGCCAGCCATCGAGCACGCCCAGCAGCGGCTGCTCGATATCGGTTTCCAGGTCCAGCGGATAGCGCGCCGCATGGGCGATCAGGTAGACGCGCGCCAGCGGGCCGTCGGCCACCAGGGTCTGCATGCTGACATGGGTGGCGCCGGAACTGGTTTTCAGCGCTTTGGCCAGGGCGCTGGCGACGCTGGCGCTGTAGCGCTCGCGGGGCAGGTACACCAGCACGTTCAGGTGGCGCGCATACACGTCGCGGCGCGCAAAGACCTTGGTGCGCGGCTGCTTGTACAGCGAGACGACGGCGCCACACACCTGCGCCAGCCAGTCCAGGTCCGCTTCCAGTGCTTCGGTACGCGGCAGGGACTCGAGGATTTCACGGAATTTCTCGGCGCGGAAGCCTTGCTGGCGCACGCCGGCCAGGCTCAGCACCTTGGCCACGCGGCCGCGCGCAAACGGCAGTGCCGCCAGCGGGGTGGAGTTGCCGGCGCGCGTAAACAGGCCGACGAAGCAGTGCTCGCCGAGGATGGCGCCTTGGGCGTCGGTGTCGCGCACGCCGATGAAATCGAGCTGCTGGTCGCGGTGCAAGGTGCCGGCCACGTCGGCCTTGACGATGGACAGGCTCGATTCGCGCTTGGACAGGGTGTCGAAGTCGCCGGGAATATTGGCCAGGCAGCTGCCATAGACCGGGTGGGCGGTATCCTGCAGCACGCCGATGCGGCTGGGCAGGTCGCGTTCCAGTTCGCGCACGCCGGATTTGACGCGGTAATAGGCATAACCGAAGACTTCGAAACCGCCGCTGCGCGCCCACTCCAGAAAGGCGGCCACTTCCGGGCCTTCTTCGCCCTGGCTGGCGGCGGCCACCGCCGACAGCCGCTCGCCCATGGCGGCGCTGTCGCGGCGCACCACGGCGGCGTCGCGCGCCACCAGTTCGATCGCGGCCACCAGCGCGGCTTGCGCGTCGGCGGTCAGTTCTTCGTCCAGCAGCACCAGCACGAAGGATTCGAGCGGGTCACCCGGCTGGCGCACCGCGTCCACGCTGCCGTCAACCGCGCGGCGCACCGGCAGCACGGTATTCATCACGCCGCGCACGGCCAGGTGCTGGCGGCGCATGGCCATCACGATGGAGTCGACCAGGTAAGGCATGTCCTGGTTCAGGATCAGCAAGGCGCTCGCCATGCCGCCACGGCCATCGGCGTAGCGCAGCGTGGCGATCTGGCAGCCGTCGCCGCCGCGGGTGGCCGCTTGCGTGAAGCCGTCGACCAGCACCGGCGCGAGGCTATCGGGCGCGATATCGGCCAGGTCTTCCGCGTCGAGCGAATCGAGCCAGGCTTGTACCAGGTCGGTGACGCTCTTGCTGGCCGCGCTGGCCTGCACCAGTTGCAGCGTTTGCGTGCGCAAATCTTGTGGCGTGTGGTTCATCTTGCATCTCCATGTCGTGGTGTGTGTGCAGCGCGGCCATGCGGGCTTATGGCTGGCCGGCCGTGCTGGTCAGGGATGGGGTTGGCCCGTCCAATTCTGTTATCCGGTATTGCGGTTGCTGCTATGCCTGGCTCTCGTACAATCCCGGCAAGTTGAGGATGACCGTCAGTTCTTCAAGCGCAGCATGCACTTCCAGCGCCAGCTGCGGGTCTGCCAGGTCGGACGGCTCCAGGTGGTCGCGGTAGTGCTTTTCCACCCACGCCACCAGCCTATGGTACAGCGCTTCGGTCATCAGCACACCCTGGTGCATGGCGCGCGCCTCGGTTTCGGTCAAGGCGACGCGCAAACGCAGGCAGGCCGGCCCGCCGCCATTGCGCATGCTCTGGCGCAGATCGAAATGAATCAGCTCGTCGATCGGCGCGTCGCTGGCCACCAGGTTTGCCAGGTAGCGCGAGACGGCCTTGTTTTCCTGGCACTCCTGGGGTATCACCAGCGCCATCTTGCCATCTTCTTTTGTCAACAGCTGGCTGTTGAACAGATAGCTGGTCACGGCGTCCGCAATCGGCACCTGGCCGGTGTCGACGCGCAGCGCGACCAGATCCGCACCGGCGTGCGCCACCGCGCGGCGCAGCTGCGACAGGCTGGCCTCTTCATCGGCAAACGCCTGCTCGTGATGGAACAGCACATTGCCATTGCCGACCGCGATCACATCGTTGTGGAACACGCCCTGGTCGATCACCTCGGGGTTCTGCTGCACGTAGACGCAGCGTTTGGCATCCAGTCCATGCAGGCGCGCCACCGCCTGCGACGCTTCCAGGGTCTGGCGCGCCGGATAGCGTTTAGGGCTTGGTGCCGATGGGTCGAACTCCACCCGGCCGTAGACGAACAATTCGACCGACGGCGCGCCGTGCGCGGCGCCCAGGCGCGTATGGTTGGCGGCGCCCTCGTCGCCAAACGCCGGCGTCGAGGGCAGCGCGTCATGCACGGCAAAGTGTTGTTCATCGCCGAAGATGGCGCGCAGGCTGCGCGCCGACTGCGCGTGCTCGAAGGCGCGGTGCAGCTTGTTGTTCAGGTTGGCGGCCGTGAAGTGCACGCGCCCGTCCCGCGTGTCGGCCGACGGGCTGACGGTGGCGGCGTTGGCGGTCCACATCGGCGAGGCGGAATAGGCGCAGGCCAGGATCACCGGCGATTCTTTATACGCGCGCGCCAGCACATCGGCGTCGCTGCCCGTAAAACCGATGGCGCGCAGCAGGCGGAAATTCGGCCGGTCCTGCGGCGGCAGCAGGGCCTGCGCAAAACCGCGCGCGGCCAGCGCGCGCATCTTGGCCAGGCCCTGCAAGGCGGCCTGCCTCGGATTCGACGCGCTCTTTACGTTGCTGAACGAAGCGACGTTGCCGAACGAGAGCCCGGCGTAGTTGTGCGAGGGGCCCACCAGGCCGTCAAAATTGTATTCGCGCGTGCCTTGCATGGTCACTCCTTAGAAATGCAAACCGGGCGACAGCTTGGCCGGCAGGGACAAGGCCGCGTTCTCGATCGAGGCGACCGGATAGGCGCAGTAATCGGCCGCGTAATAGGCGCTCGGGCGATGGTTGCCGGACTTGCCGACGCCGCCGAACGGCGCCGTGCTGGCCGCGCCCGTGGTCGGGCGGTTCCAGTTGATGATGCCGGCGCGCGCGCGGGTCTGGAAGCGCTGCCACAGCGCCGCGTCGTCCGACAGCAGGGCCGCCGCGAGACCAAACTCGGTGGCGTTGGCGACCTTCAGGGCCGCGTCAAAGTCGGCCACGCGGATCACCTGCAGCAGCGGGCCGAACCACTCTTCGTCCGGGATGCCTTTCGCATCGGTGACGTCGACGATGCCGGCCGTGACCAAGCCCGCTTCCGGGTTGAGCTGGCGCATCTGCAGCAGGGTGGTGCCGCCCCTGGCGACCATGTCCATCTGCGCCTGCACCAGGCGTTTTGCCACGGCGGCGGAGACGACGGGCCCCATGAACGGCTCGGGCTGGGCGTTCGAAGCGCCCAGGCCCAGCTTGCCCGCCACCTCCACCAGGCGCGCAATGAAAGCGGCACCAAAGGCGTTGTCCTGCACCACCAGGCGGCGCGCGCAGGTGCAGCGCTGGCCGGCCGAGACAAAGGCGGAGAAGATCGCGTGATGCACGGCCGCGTCGACGTCCTGGATGTCCCACACCACCAGCGCGTTGTTGCCGCCCATTTCCAGCGCCAGCATCTTGCCCGGCTGGCCGCCGAACTGGCGGTGCAAACTCACGCCGGTCTGGCAGGACCCCGTAAACAGCACCCCGTCGAGCAAGGCGTTCGCGCCCAGCGCCACGCCGGTATCGCGCGCGCCGTTGACCAGGTTGATCACGCCATCGGGCAGGCCGGCCTGCTGCCACAGCTGCACGGTTTTAACCGCCGTGCGCGGCGCATACTCGCTGGGCTTGAAGACGATGGTGTTACCGGCGATCAGGGCCGGCACGATATGGCCATTGGGCAGGTGGCCAGGAAAATTGTAGGGACCGAACACGCCGAACACGCCGTGCGGGCGGTGGCGCAGCACGGCCTCGCCGTCGGCGATGGTGCTGTGCGTGACGCCGGTGCGCGCATTGTAGGACTGCACCGAGATGTCGATCTTGTTGGCCATGGTGGCCACTTCCGTACGCGACTCCCACAACGGTTTGCCCACTTCTTCCGAGATCAGCCGCGCCAGTTCTTCGGCATTGGTTTTCAGCAGGTCGCGAAAGCGCACGCAGGTGGCGATGCGCTCCGCCAGTGGCGTGTCGGCCCAGCTGTCAAACGCGGTGCGGGCGGCCAGGCAGGCCTGCTCCACATCGCCGGCCGTGGCGGCCAGGCTGGCCCAGGTCTGGCGGCCGCTGGACGGGTCGATGGTCACCAGTTCGGCGCCGCTGCCGGCCAGCCAGGCGCCGTTGATAAAGTTGGACAAGGCGGATGCTGCATTGAATTGTTCAGACATGGGTATGCTTCCTCGGGTTGAGTGACAGCGTGCGCACGGTGTCGCCGTGCCGGCAGCGCAGCAGATGCAATTCATCGTCGTGCAAAGCCAGCTTGCCGCCTTGCGGCATGGCGTCGGTGACGATCATGCGGAAATCCTTCAGGTCGGTGTTCGACACCAGATACGGTTCGGCATCGGCCGCCAGCGCGCAGGCTTCCAGGCCGCCTGGCGCATCGAGCACGGCCGGCAGGCTGTCACGCATGGCGCGCAGTTCGGACACGCGCGCCTGCAGCACCGGGCCGGCGTCGAAAATGTCGACATAGCCTTCGAAGTGCAGGCCTTCCTGTTCCAGCAAACGGCGCGCGGGCGCCGTGCTCAGGTGGACCTTGCCGATCACCTCCTGCGCCTCGTCGGGCAGGTAGGCCACGTACATGGGCTGACGCGGCATCAGCTCGGCGATGAAGGACTTTTTGCCAAGGCTGGTGAGGTCGTCGACATGGTGAAAATCCATCTTGAAGAAGTGGCGGCCCAGGCCTTCGTAGAACGGCGAACTGCCGTCCTGGGCCTGGTAGCCGCGCATCTCGGCGATCAGTTTTTCGGTGAACAGGTGCGGGAACTGGGCGATGAACAGGAAACGGCTTTTCGACAGCAGCTTGCCGTTGGTGCCGCTGCGGTAATCGGGGTGCAAGAACAGCGAACACAGTTCGGTGCTGCCGGTCAGGTCGTTCGACAGGTACAGCGTTTCCATGCGCGTAAATACATCGAGCTCGCGGCTGGAATGGACCAGGGTGCCGATGCGGTAATTGTAAAACGGCTCTTCCAGGCCGACCGCGCCCTTGATGGCGCACACGCCGGCCAGGCGGCCCGAGTCGGTATCCTCCATGACGAACATGTAGTCGCGCTTTTCGGGTGGGATGGTTTCGGCGAACGAGGCGCAGGCAATCGCCAGCCGGTCGCCCAGCATGGTCATGTCGGGTTTGAGGGTGGTCATGCCGGTGCCGACCTGGCTGGCCAGGCCGTACAGGGCGTCGAGATCGGAAGCGTTGATGGCGCGAACTACTAGCATGCGGTGGTCTCCCTTAGATGCGGACGCAAATGACGCTGTCGCCGGCGGACACCGCCAGCGTGTCGAGCAGCTCGGCGGGCAGGCCCACCGTGTCTTGCGCTTCAAGCGCATCGCAGACAAACGTCACGGCGCGGAAATTGCGCTCGGCGCCGGAGGCGATTGCATAATTGACTTTCAGGCCGGTGCGGCTGGGCGTCATGCCTGCCGTCACCTTGCGGGTCAGCGAACCCGTAAACGAGCGCAGCGAATTCTTGTGCGCCTGCAGGATCGGTCCGCCGTCGAAAATATCGATGTAGTCATCGGCTTCGAAGCCCTCTTCCGTCAGCAGGTTGAAGGCCAGTTCGCCGCTCGGATGGATCTGGCCCATGGCCGCCTGCGCGTCGCCGGGCAGCAGCGGCACGTAGACCGGATAGTGCGGCATCAGTTCGACGATCAGGGTGCGGTTGCGCGCGCCGCCGATGACTTTTTCGGCATCGAGAAAATCCATCTGGAAGAACTTGCGGCCCAGCGCATCCCAGAACGGCGACTGGCCGTCGCCATCGGTAATGCCGGCCAGCGGCACGAAAAAGCGGTCGCCGAAACGGTGCGGCGCCAGGACCGCGAACAGCAGCCGCGCGCGCGACAGCAGCGCCGCTTCCAGGCCCGCCTGCTCCATGTTGCGCACATAGAAACCGGACAATTGCGAGTACGCCGTCAGCTCCGAACACAAGGTCAGCGCATGCACGCTGTGGCTGATGTTCAGGTCGCGCGAGACCTGCTGGATGACGTCGTTGCGAAAGGAAAAATAGGTGCCATTCGAGCCGGCCGAGGCGAAGATGGCGGCCGTGCCGAGGATGCTTTTGTCCGCCAGCGATTCGAGCACGAACAGATACGATTCTTCGCTGGGGATGTCGACATGGGCGGCAAACGAGGCGATGGAGCGCTCGACGGAAGCGGCGATTTTCTCGCGCGTCTTCGGCAGGGTATGGACACCCGGCATGGTGATCGCGGCCAGCGCTTCAAGGGCTGCGATATCCGCAATTTCTACCGGACGGACAACATACATGGAGACTCCTTACTCACAGGGTAAAACCAGGCCGGCCCGCGGCAAAGGCGGCGGGCCGGTGATGTGATGCGGGGGGTGTTACACCTTATGCCTTGAGCAGGCCGTCGATGCCAACGCGCAGCAAACGGCCCGCTTCGGCAATCTGCGCGTCCGACACGATCAGCGCCGGCGCCAGGCGCACCACGTCCATGCCGGCGATCAGGACCATCAGGCCCTGCGCTTCGGCCGCCTTCTGGATGTCTTTCGCGCGGCCTTTCCAGGCATCGCTGACGACCAGGCCCAGCAGCAAGCCGCTGCCGCGCACCGCCGAGAACACTTGCGGGTAGTCGTTGATCAGGCTTTCCAGCATGGCGATGGTGTTGACGCTGGCTTCTTTTACACGCGCCAGGAAGGCCGGCGTATTGATCGTTTCCAGCACTTTCAACGCGACCGTGGTGGCCAGCGGGTTGCCGCCGTAGGTGGTGCCGTGGCTGCCGACATTCAGGGTTTGCGCCAGTGTTTCGGTGGTCAGCATGGCGCCGATCGGATAGCCATTGCCCAGCGCCTTGGCGGCGGTCAGGATGTCCGGTGTCACGCCATAGCCCATGTAGGCGAACAGGGCGCCGGTACGGCCCATGCCGCACTGCACTTCGTCAAAGATCAGCAGGGCGCCGGTCTTGTCGCACAGCGCGCGCAGTTCTTTCAGGAATTCAGGGTTGCCCGGCACCACGCCGCCTTCGCCTTGCACCGGCTCGACGATCACCGCGCACACATCGTCGCCGATGGCGGCGCGCGCCGCTTCGATATCGTTGTAGGCGATATGGTCGATCGATGGCGGCAGCGGTTCGAAGCCTTCCGTGTACTTCGACTGGCCGCCAACCGACACCGTAAACAGGGTGCGGCCATGGAAGGAGCTGAAGCAGGAAATGATGCGCGACTTGTGTGCGCCGAATTTCGTGTGCGCGTATTTGCGCGCCAGTTTCAGCGCCGCTTCATTGGCTTCCGCACCCGAGTTGCAGAAAAACGCGCGGTCGGCAAAGGTCGCTTCGGTCAGCGCTTGCGCCAGGCGCAGCACCGGCTCGTTGGTGTAGCCATTGCCCAGGTGCCACAGGGTATTGATCTGTTTGGTCAAGACATCGACCAGCGCCGGATGGCAGTGGCCCAGGCTGTTGACGGCGATGCCGGAGGTGAAATCGAGGTAATGCTTGCCGGACTGGTCCCACAGGTCGAGGCCGGCGCCGCGCACGGGCACCATGGCGGCGGGAGCGTAGGTGGGAACGAGAACCTGATCATAGGTTTCGCGGGTGACTGGACGAGCCGTTACGGTCGAATCAAGCTTGGCATTCATGGCATTCCCCATCAATATGTTAGGTACTCCCGCAGCTACGACAGCTGCGCGTGTACTGCATTATAAAAAGCGGGATGCTAAAACTCTTTTGAATCTGCGACAAGGTTTTTCACAATTCATCACAGGAAAGCCTTGCTGCGTCTAGCTTGGCGGCATCAATTTGCGCTGGCGCTCTTCGCGCGGCGTATTGCCGAACAGGGTGCCAAACGCCGTGGAAAAGTGCGAACCCGACGAAAAACCGCACATCAGCCCCACTTGCACGATGGAGTAATGTGTATCGAGCAATAGTTGCCGCGAGCGCTGCAGCCGCAGCTCCAGGTAGTAGCGCGACGGCAGGCTGCCCAGGTATTGCTTGAACAGCCGTTCGAGCTGGCGCCGCGACAGGCCGACCAGGCTGGCGATGTCGTCGGTCGACAGCGGCTCCTCGATATTGGCCTCCATCAGGGTCACCGCTTCCGACAACTTCGGCTGCAGCACGCCGAAACGCGCCTGCAGGGCGACGCGCTGGCGCTCTTCCTTGCCGCGCACCTTGTCCACACACAGCGCTTCCTTGACCAGGGCCTGGGCGTCGGCGCCGAAAATGGTGTCGATCAGGGTCAGCGAGAAATCGATGCTGGCCGCGCCGCCGCAACAAGTGAGATGGGGGCCGTCGATATCGAACAGGTGCGGCGTCAGGATGGCGCGCTCGGCCTTGGCTTCCGCATCGGCATACAGGGCCCATGGCAGGGCGATGCGCACGCCATCCATCACGCCCGCGTCGGCCAGCCACAGTACGGCCGCGCCGACGCCACCCCAGAATGGCGCAGAACGGCAGCGCTCGATCACGGCACGGCACAGCTCGCCTGACAGCGGCGCCTGGGTTTCATCGGCCACCAGCAGCGCCACATGCCAGTGGCCGCCCTCCGCGGCCACCTGCTGCGGCGTGCGGATGTCGAGCTGGAACGCTTGCGGACCGAGCGCGCGCGCGCACAGGCGCAGCGGCTGCACCAGGCCGGCCCAGGTGATCGACTCGGCGTCGCCGGCGTTAATCAGCAGCAGGCGCAGCGGTTTATCGAGGCCGATACGGGAGAGAGTGGCAAAGGACATCGGCAGGCGCAGTCGGCTCTAAGCTGGAGTGCGCACATGATACCGGAGTTTGGGGGCGCGGAGTCCGCCATGGCGCCACGCGTTTGGCGCACCGGAAAAAAGCGGGCCACAAGGATATAATCACGGCCTATGGGTGAACGATATTTAAAAAGTATCCGGCTGCTGGCTGAGTGCATGCAAGGCTTCGAACGGTTTTCGAGCGACTTTGTGCGCCAGTACGGCCTGACGCATGCGCAGTTCGACATTATCGCCACGCTGGGCAATACCTGCGGCATGCCTTACAAGGAACTGGGCCAGAAAACCCTGATCACCAAGGGCACGCTGACGGGGGTGATCGAACGGCTGGAGCAAAAGGGACTGGTCCGGCGCGAACGCTGCCCACACGACAAGCGCTCCTACTCGGTGCGCCTGAGCGTTGAAGGCGAGCAAGTGTTTCATGACGTGTTTCCCAAGCTTACCAGGCAAGGGCAACAGTTATTTGAAGGCTATACCGAAGACGATTTCGTCCGGCTGGAAAACAGCCTGGCGGGACTGAAACAGGCCATTGCAAACGGCCACAGCTGAAAACTCATCAAGCAAGCATCCAAAAATATCAAAGGAAATCAAGTTGAAAACCTCCCTGCTCGACGGCAAAAAACCTGCCCATTTCGATAAACACATCATCGGCAATCTGCTGCTCAACGCCAGCACGCCGGAACTGGTGCGCCAGGAAAAACTGATCATCGGCATCCGCAACGAAGACGGCGAAATCTACCGCCTGATCGGCGCCACCAAGCACAACAGCTTCATGAACGCGGTCGAGGAACTGTTCGACCTGGGTCTGACGGATGAACTGGAAGACAGCGATGAACTGGTCGAAGGCTGTGACGCGATTTTCAGCGAAGTGTTGTAAGTTTTATACATCGTAGGTCGGATTAGCGCGCAAGCGCGTAATCCGACACCACCACGGTCGCAGCCAACAATGCTGTCGGGTCACAGCCAACAATGCTGTCGGGTCACCGCCAACAATGTTGTCGGATTACGCGCGGCTTCGCCGCGCTAATCCGACCTACGCCTGTTTACAAAAAAATCAATTTGAAAAAGTTCCGCAGAGAAATATTGCGAGTATAATTTTTTCGATGAACAGACTCGACGCCTTTAAAAGTATCGCCGCACTTGCTGGCCGTGGCGAGCTGACCTTCCCCGCCAACGTGAACGCTTCGCTCAAGCTGCAGCAGGCGCTGGCCGATCCCGATTGCCATATCGAAGCGGCTGCCAAGCTGGTGCAGGCCGACCCGCTGCTGGCCGCGCGCACGGTGGCGATTGCCAATTCGGTCGCCTTCAACCGCTCCGGCATTGAAATTACCAGCGTGCGCAACGCGGTGCAGCGCCTCGGCGTGCGCACCTTGCAATCGGTGGTGGCCGCGCTGATCGTGCGCCAGCTGGGCAGCACCATTACCGATCCGGTACTGCAGGCCAAGGCCGCCCAGCTGTGGGAGCACACGGCCCATGTGGCGGCGCTGTCGCAGGTGATCGCGCGCCGCGTGACCAAGGTCGACGCCGATACGGCGCTATTTGCCGGCATCATGCATGAAGTGGGCGGCTTTTACCTGCTCTCGCGCGCGGCCGAATTCCCCGGCTTGCTCGATGGCGAACCGCAGGAATGGATCGAATATGGCGAGCAGGCCATCGGCCAGGGCGTGCTGGCCAAGCTGAAGGTGCCGGAAGCGGTGATGAACGCCATCGGCTCGCTGTGGGAAGGCCTGCGCGCGATTCCCCCCGAATCGCTGGGCGACACCCTGCTGCTGGCCAACGACCTGGCGCCGGTGGCCTCGCCGCTCAACGAAAGTCCGGCCGCGATTGCCGTGCGCAACGCGCGCGCTGCGCGCGGCATCGACTGCCTGATCGGCGACGACGCGACCTTGTCGAGCATCCTGGCCGACGCCGACGAGGAAGTGCAGTCGCTGCTGCACGTGCTGGTTCACTAATCTTTCTTGACCGGCGCCACGGGCGCCAGCAGCGGTTTGGCGTTCTCGACGATCAGCACATGCTTGTCAATCGCCGGCGTGCGTTGCCGCTGCTGCACCATCATTGTGGCAACAGCCTTGGTACTGAGCAGCGGCTTGGGATGGCGTGGGAAGAACACGGTGTTCCTTGTCGTGATTGAATCTTGCCTAGATGCAGGCACTTATCAACTTTTCAAGTGCCGGCTATCGTTCCCCGTGGCGGCACGCGCGGCCGCGGCCTGGCCACCGCCCCTGGCGCCATGCCCATGGGACGCAACAGTTTTTCCGCCGTCACCAGGGTCGGGCTGGACACTTCGCGTTCAATATCCTGCAAGGTGCGTGGCGATACCGCGCACAGTTTGGCGTATTCGGCGATGGTCAGGCGCAAGGCGTTACGGATGGTGCGAATGACCGCCGGAATCGGCATGGCGGGATCGGCCGCCAGTTCGGCCGCCAGGGCCCGGCGCACTTGCACCTGCTCGGCCGCCGTCAGCGGATTGAAGCGCTTGTCCATCTACAGGTTCTCCAACTGCGCACGGACATTGTCCAGCGCTTTATTCATCGGTGCCAGAAAGCGCTCCTCGATGCCCAGCGCGCGGGCATCGTCGAACAGCGTCGACAACGGCAGGGCCATGGCGGCAACAGCCGCCGTCACGGCATGCAGGTTCACCTGCGCCGCCGCGCAGGCCTGCTCGATCACGCTGCGCCATACGGGTGAGCCACCATCATCGCCCTGCCAGCGCATGCGCCGCGCAATCCCGTCCGGATGGAGCCACATCGGCGCAAAATCGAACAGTGGGGTAAGTGCCATGGTGCCGTCGTGCCGCCGCTGGATGGCGGTGTTGCGGGCATGATTGTCTTTATTGCCCAGCACGATGTTCGCCACATCGCGTTTGATATATTCGATGATGTCACGCGTGGGATCAGTAGCCACTTCACCGAGTTTCCCGCACACATCGTTATGGGAAGGGACTCTTCCAAATCCGCCGATGCCGCACAGTGACGCGATGCTTTCCTGGCCTTGACGCACGACACCGTCTTGTGTGACGGCACGGTCGAAGCGTGGAATGAACAAGGCGCGCTCGTGCAGCATCAGATCGGCATGGACATCGAGTCCCAGCCCTTTTGCCAATTGCATGTAGGGCGCTTCCAGGCGGAGAATATTGGCCAATGCCTCATCTTTGCCACGGCCAAATTTGACGATGTAATGCGCTTTCGCCTCTTCATCAGGCAGCGTATGGTCAAGATAAAACAGGCCGTCGTGCGCTTGCGTGAGCAGTATTTTGGGCCACTCGCCCTGCACACCGGACGAACCGGCCAGGAACAAGCCATGCTGCGCAAGATACTCATTGAAATCATCCGCCCGGGCAGCGACCTCCTCAGTCGAGAAACCTCGCATCCTGTTGCCGCTACGTTCCATGATCCATGCATGTGCTTCCTTGATGCGCAGGTTACCAATCGGGTTGCCGGCGCCGGCGCATAGTAGCGCCCAGTCGGCGGCCGGCCCCGCAGCGCCGTCTCTTTTCAGCTGTTTCAGCAGTTCGATGCGGCCATAGCCTTGCGGTAGCAAATCGGCCAGGAATGCCGGCCAACGGTCTTCTGCATAGCTTTCCAGATCGACTGGCACATTGACAGACAGGGCCGCGGCATCATTACTTTTCCAATAACGAATTGCATAGTCAGGAAGATAGACAAGATAGGTAGCGGCAGCGACGCCCAGATCGACCTCGCCCGTCAGGTCCAGCACGGCGGCATCCTGCCAGATAGCATCGGCGAAGACCTGTAGTGTGCAAGTAGTATCCATATACACAGAATACTAGCATTTATAAGTCCGGTAGCAGCCATATTAATGATAGTTAAATGCGTAAACAAAAAACGGCTGCTATTTATTGGCAAAAAAAACCCGCTCGAAAGCGGGTAAAGTCCAAAGCTAGGGATGTCCTGAAAGAGACAGCTCCATCTTATGGCCGCCCTGCAGCAGCATCCGTGCGCTGGCTAACCCAAGGCAGATAAACGCCTTACCACAGCGGATTGGTCTCCTGCCAGGCCGGCAGTTGCTGCACCCGCGCAAACCAGGCTTGCAGATGCGCGTACTGCGCCAGCGGCAATGCCACCTTTTCGCTGTACATCATCGGCGCGGCCAGCGCGAAGTCGGCCAGGCTGACTTTGTTGCCGCAGACCCAGCTGCGTCCAGCCAGGTGGTTGTCGAGCACCAGCGCGCACTCGGTCAGTTCGCGCTCGCCGCGCGCCACTTCCAGAGGATCGGCGTCGCCGCCGCCCGTCATGCCCTTCCAGGCCCGCTCCCACGTCAGCACGCCGATGGCCGGCGCGTAGTGCTGGGAACACCAGAACATCCAGCGGTCGACATCGGCGCGCGCCTGGGCTTCTTCCGGATACACGGTCTGGCCCGGCGCCTTGCCGGCCAGGTATTGCATGATGGCGCACGATTCCCACAACAAAAAGGTACCATCGGCCAGCACCGGCACCTTGACGTTGGGATTGAGCTCGGCCAGGCGGCGGCGGTCGTCCATGTTCATCAGGTCGACTTCGGCCAGTTCGACCGGCAGCTCCAGGTGGATCGCCGTCATCAGGGTACGGCGGGCGTTGGACGACATGGGGTTGTGATACAGGCGCATGATGGTGGCTCCGGTCAGTGAAGAAGCCACCATGGTAAGCAGCGGCACTGACAGTTTTTGTCAGGAGCAAAAACTAACTTTCAGGTTCGATATCGTACATCTTGCGCCACACGCCGAGCAGCTCGTGGCGGCGTTTCGGATAGCGCTCGCCGCCGTCGACGCTGGCGATGCGGTCGATGCGGAAATGGCGGTAGTCGCCGCGTAATTCGCACCAGGCGGCCAGCAGGCGCTTGCCCTCGAAATAGGCCAGCGCAAACGGCCAGACGGTGCGTGCGGTGGCGCTGCCGTGCTCGTCCTGGTAGCCCAGGGTCAGCTTGCATTCGTGGCGGATCGCCTCG
This sequence comes from Janthinobacterium psychrotolerans, assembly GCF_001677885.1. Classification (GTDB taxonomy): domain Bacteria; phylum Pseudomonadota; class Gammaproteobacteria; order Burkholderiales; family Burkholderiaceae_D; genus Janthinobacterium; species Janthinobacterium psychrotolerans. The sequence continues at coordinate 124,790 of NZ_LOCQ01000048.1, forward strand.
CGTACCGGCTGCACGAAACGGTCGGCCACGGCGCCAGCATCGGCCGCCGGACCCAGCGGTACCCACAAGCTGGTCTCGGCCATGCTGTCGCGCAAGTCACGTGGCGAGGCGGTGGCGATTTTTGCCAGCGCCTTGCTGGCCGCCTGCGCCAGCGCCGCATCGCCCTGGCGGCGTACCCAGCGCGCGCCCAGCACCAGTGCTTCGAGCTCGTCGGCGTCGAACATCAGCGGTGGCAGAAAGGCGCCGCGGCGCAGCAGATAGCCGACGCCGGCTTCCCCCTGCAGCGGGGCGCCAAGCTCGGCCAGGGTCTGGATATCGCGGTAGATCGTGCGTTCGGACACGCTCAGCTGCTGCGCCAGCTGGGCCGCCGTGACCGGTACCCGTCTGGCGCGCATGGCGTCCATCAATAGGAACAAACGGCCACTGCGGCTCATGATGCGCTCACCTGTAAAAAAACGGCCACCTGTGGTGACCGTTCTGATAATTCAAGATACTGAAACTGGCCGGCTTACACCACGGCGCCGTCGGTTTCGTCTTTTTCCTTGACCGGCTTGATCAGGTCTTCACGCTTGACGCCCAGCCACATGGCGATCGCCGCCGCCACGAACACGGACGAGTAAATACCGAAGCAGATACCGATGGTCAGCGCCAGCGCGAAATGGTGCAGGGTCTGGCCGCCGAAGATCAGCATCGACAGCACCATCATCTGGGTCGAGCCGTGGGTGATGATGGTACGCGAGATGGTGCTGGTAATCGCGCTGTCGATCACTTCATGCACGGTTGCCTTGCGCTGCTTGCGGAAGTTTTCGCGGATACGGTCAAAGATCACCACCGATTCGTTGACGGAATAGCCGAGCACGGCCAGGATCGCCGCCAGCACCGTCAGCGAGAACTCCCACTGGAAGTAGGCGAAAAAGCCCAAAATAATGACCACGTCGTGCAGGTTGGCGATAATCGCCGAGACAGCGTATTTCCATTCAAAACGGATGGCCAGATAGACCATCACGCCCAGGATCACCATCACCAGTGCGTTCAGGCCGTTCTGCGCCAGTTCCTCGCCCACTTGCGGGCCGACGAATTCAACCTTTTGCAGCAACACCGCTTCATTGCCGGCGGTGTCCATGCAGGCGCTCTTGAGTACGTGCTCGCCTTTTGCGGTGACGGTGTCGATGGCCTTGGTGCTGCCCTGCTCGACCTTGCACAGCGCGTCGAACACGCGCAGCGAGGTATTGGCGGCGGAGACGCCTTTTTCCACCGGCAGGCGGATCATGACGTCGCGCGCGGTATCGAAACTGGTCACGCCAGGCTCTTCATAACCCATCTTGATCAGGGTGCCGCGGATGCTTTCCAGGTTGGCGGCCTTGGGGTACTTGACCTCCATCACCGTGCCGCCCTTGAACTCGACCGACAGGTGCAAGCCCTTGTGGAACAGGAAGAAGACGGCGGCGACGAAGGTCAGCGCCGAAATCACGTTGAAAATCAACGCATGGCGCATGAAGGGAATATCTTTTTTGATCCGGAAAAATTCCATGAAATCCTCTGAGTTCTGTTCTGTGCGTCCAGCGGCATGGCCACCGGACGCTATCGCTGTTGACGCTATGTAGGCAGGGCTGGGCCGTCGCTTATTTGCTGGTGCCCGGTACCCAGACCGTGCCGATCGACAGGCTGGTCAGCTTTTTCTTGCGGCCATACCAGAGGTTGACCACGCCGCGCGAGACGAACACGGAGGAGAACATCGACGTCAGGATGCCCAGGCAATGCACGACGGCAAAGCCGCGCACCGGACCGCTGCCGAAGGCCAGCAAGGCCAGGCCGACGATCAGGGTGGTCACGTTCGAATCGAGAATCGTGGCCCAGGCGCGGTCAAAGCCGGCCGAAATGGCCGCTTGCGGCGTGCTGCCGGCGCGCAGCTCTTCACGGATACGTTCATTGATCAGTACGTTGGCGTCAATCGCCATGCCCAGCGCCAGCGCAATCGCGGCAATACCGGGCAAGGTCAGCGTCACCTGTATCATCGACAGCAGGCCGATCAGCAGCAACAGGTTCGAGGCCAGGGCCAGCACGCTGAAGGCGCCAAACAGCATGTAGTAGGCGATCATGAAGATGGCGATGGCGATAAAGCCGTACAAGGTCGAGTGGAAACCCTTGGCGATGTTTTCGGCGCCCAATTGCGGGCCGATGGTGCGTTCTTCGATGACGGTCATCGGCGCCGACAGGGCGCCCGAGCGCAGCAGCAGCGACAGTTCATTGGCGTTTTCAGCGCCGCCCATGCCGGTGATCTGGAAGCGCGAACCGAGTTCCTGCTGGATGGTGGCGACCGACAATACTTCCGGCTTGCCTTTTTCAAACAATACGATGGCCATGCGCTTGCCCACGCGTTCGCGGGTCGCTTCGCGCATCTTGCGGCCACCGTCGCCGTTCAGGTCGATCGATACGGCCGCCTGCTGGTTCTGGTCGAAGCTGGCGGTGGCGCTGGAGATATAGTCGCCCGTCAGGATCACGTCTTTCGACAGCACCACTGGCACGCCTTTGCCGACGGTAAACAGCTCGGAGTTGAACGGAATTGCGCTCGACAGTTCGGTACCCGGCACGATGGTCTCGTCGACCAGGCGCACTTCCAGGGTGGCGGTGCGGCCAATAATGGCTTTTGCGCGCGCCACGTCCTGCACGCCGGGCAGTTGCACCACGATGCGGTCAGGACCTTGCTGCTGGATCAGCGGCTCGGCCACGCCCAGCTCGTTGACGCGCTTGGACAGGGTCGAGATATTCTGTTTCACGCCTTCGTCGACAGTCGCTTTCAGGGCCGCCGGTTTCAGGTTGATCACCAGTTTCAGGTCGCTGCCGGCGCCGGCGTCGGCAAACGCCAGTTCGCTCATCTGGTCGGACAGGGCATTTTTTGCCTTCAGGCGCGTATCGGCGTCGCGGAAATTGATTTCAATGCTGTCGCCCGCGCGGTCGATGCCGGCGTGGCGGATATTCTTGTCACGCAGGATGCTGCGCGCGGCGGACTGGATGCCCTGTACTTTCTTGGTCAGCACGGCTTTCGCATCGACCTGCATCAGAAAGTGCACGCCACCACGCAAGTCCAGGCCGAGGAACATCGGCAAGGCATGCAGTTTCTGCATCCACATCGGGGTGTTGGCCTGCAGGTTGACCGTCACGATGTAGGCGGGGTCGCTGGCATCGGTATTGAGGTCTTTTTCCAGTACCAGCTTGGCCTTGAACTGGGTATCGGGATCGGCGAAACGCACGCGCACGGAGGCCAGGTTGCCGGCGCCGTCCATGGTCACGCCTTCCGACTTGATGCTTTCTTTGGTCAATATCTGATCGACTTGCGTCATCAGTTCGCTCGTGACCTTGACGGTCGACCTGCCGCTGGTAACTTGCAACGCCGGTGACTCACCGAAATAATTGGGCGCCGTATAGAGTGCGCCCAGCAATAAGGCGACGGCGATAAGGATGTACTTCCAGGCAGGATAGCGATTCATATTGATTCAGCGTTCAGTGTTGAGCGTCGGTGGCGTCGAAGGCGGCACAATGGGCGGCGGATAGCCGCCCATGTCACTTGATGACGACAATAATTACAGCGCCTTCAGGGTGCCTTTAGGCAGCAAGGTGGTAATGGAGCTCTTCTGCACCATGATTTCGGTGCCGCTGGCCACTTCGATGGTGACGTAAGCGTCCACCACCTTGACAACACGGCCCAGCATGCCGCCGGAGGTAACGACTTCGTCGCCCTTGGCCAGCGCGTCCATCATCGCCCGCTGTTCTTTGGCGCGTTTTTGCTGTGGGCGGATCATCAGGAAATACATGACCACGAACATCAATACCAGCGGCAAAAAGCTGGTCAGGTTGCTGCCGAGGCCCATGGCATCGGCAGGGGCTTGCGCGTAAGCGTTGGAAATGAAAAACACGGTGACTCCAGTTCTAATCAGTTTGGAAAAATAGCGCTGTATTCTAGCATCGGCTGTCGTCCACCTTGCCTAAATGCAGGCATGGCAGCTCCAAATGGGGCTAAAAAAGCATTATGCAATGCTTTGGCACCCCAAACCAAGCGGCAAGACGGAAAACATACGGCCAGGCCGCTGTTGTGCTGGCTCTAAGGATTTCTTAAGTTCCGCGTGCGCGTTCAGCGTGGAACTGCAAGGTAAATGCGTGGAAACGGTCTTCATCGAGCGCTTCGCGCATCTGGCGCATCAGGTCCAGGTAGTAATGCAGGTTATGGATGGTGTTCAGGCGCGCGCCGAGGATTTCCTTGGAGCGGTGCAGATGGTGCAGGTAGGCGCGCGAAAAGTTGCGGCAGGCGTAGCAGCCGCAGGTCTCGTCGAGCGGCGCCTGGTCTTCCTTGTACTTGGCGTTCTTGATCTTGATGTCGCCGAAACGCGTAAACAGCCAGCCATTGCGCGCGTTACGCGTCGGCATCACGCAGTCGAACATGTCGATGCCGTTCGAGACCCCGGCCACCAGGTCTTCCGGCGTGCCGACGCCCATCAGGTAGTGCGGCTTGTTGGCCGGCAGGCGCGGGCCGACGTGGGCCAGCATGCGCATCATGTCTTCCTTCGGCTCGCCGACCGACAGGCCGCCGATGGCGATGCCGGGGAAATCGATCTCTTCGAGCTTGGCCAGCGACTCGTCGCGCAACATTTCGAACATGCCGCCCTGCACGATGCCGAACAGCGCATTCGGGTTTTCGCCACGGTGGAATTCATCCTTCGAGCGCTGCGCCCAGCGCAGCGACATGCGCATCGACTTGGCCGCTTCTTCCAGGGTGGCCGGGCGGCCCTGGATTTCATACGGCGTGCATTCGTCGAACTGCATCACGATGTCGGAATTTAATACGCGCTGCACCTGCATCGACACTTCCGGCGACAGGAACAGTTTGTCGCCGTTGATGGGCGAATTGAAATGCACACCCTCTTCCGTGATCTTGCGCATGGCGCCCAGCGAAAACACCTGGAAGCCGCCCGAGTCCGTCAAAATCGGCTTGTTCCAGCCCATGAAGCCGTGCAGGCCGCCGAATTTTTCCATCACGGTATTGCCCGGACGCAGCCACAAGTGGAAGGTGTTGCCAAGGATAATCTGCGCGTCGATCTCGTTCAGTTCCAGCGGCGACATGGCTTTTACTGAACCGTAAGTGCCCACTGGCATGAAGATCGGCGTCTGCACGACGCCGTGGTTCAGTTTCAAGGTGCCGCGGCGGGCCTTGGTGAGGCCGCTCGTGTCGGTCTTGAGTAGAGTAAATTCCAGCATGTCAGTCTTTCACGGAAGGGGTGATGTTCAGGGGAGCGCGCGATTGCGTGGTCAGCAGCATCGCATCGCCATAGCTGAAGAAACGGTAGTGTTGCGCGATCGCATGCGCGTAGGCATGGCGGATCGGTTCATAGCCGGCAAAGGCCGACACCAGCATCAGCAGGGTCGACTTGGGCAAATGGAAATTGGTGATCAGCCGCGTGACGGTCTTGAAGGCATAGCCGGGCGTGATGAACAGGGCCGTATCGGCGCTGCCCGCCTGCAGCTGGCCGCTTTGCGAAGCCGACTCCAGCGCGCGCAGGCTGGTGGTGCCGACGGCCACCACATCGCGGCCGGCTGCCTGCGTGGCGCGCACGGCGTCCACGGTGTCCTGCGGCATGGTGTACCACTCGGTATGCATCTTGTGCTCGGCCAGCACTTCGGTGCGCACCGGCTGGAAGGTGCCGGCGCCCACGTGCAGGGTCACATAGGCGAAATTGACGCCCTTGGCTTTCAGCTGGTCGAGCAGGGCCTGGTCGAAATGCAGGCCGGCGGTCGGCGCGGCGACCGCGCCCGGCACCTTGTTGAACACCGTTTGATAGCGCGTTTCGTCGAACTCGTCGGCATCGTGCTCGATATACGGTGGCAGCGGCAGCCGGCCATGCGCCTCGATCAGCTCGAATACGTCGGCCTCGAAGTGCAAGGTGAAAAATTCGCCGGCGCGCTGGCCCACCGTCACGTCAAAGGCGTCGGCCAGGCGGATGCGGCAGCCCGGCGGCGGCGACTTCGAGGCGCGCACCTGGGCCAGCACGGTGCGCTCATCGAGCACGCGCTCGACCAGGGCCTCGATCTTGCCGCCGCTTTCCTTGACGCCGAAGAAGCGCGCTTTCAGCACGCGCGTATCGTTCATCACCAGCAGGTCGCCGGCTTGCAGCAGGTTGACGATGTCGGCAAAGCTGCGGTCGACCACGGTGTCGCCGTCCAGATGCAACAGGCGCGAGGCGCTGCGCTGGGCCAGGGGAGTTTGCGCAATATTTTCTTGCGGCAAATTGAAATCGAAATCGGAAAGCGAATACATGCGTTTTGCTTGAAAAGTACGTAACAATGATTAGGAGTGCGCAATGCGGCGTGTGGCACTATACTGTGCGCCTATACAGGCATTACAATAATCCGCCGCAAGATTTTCTCCGCGGTACGCACAGGGTGTGCCGGACAACCCTCTATTTTACGCTAGCGGCAACAAAATCTCTTATATGCCTGATTTCCCGTCCGCAACGCCCGATCTGCCGCCAGCAAGCAAGCCCGCGTCCAAGCCCAAAGCCGTCAAGAAAGTGGTCAGCACGGAAACGAAACTGGCAAGGCTGGGCCTGCGCACCGATATGGACCTGGTGCTGCACCTGCCGATGCGCTACGAAGACGAAACCCGTGTCTACACCATACGCGACGCCTGTCTGCGCGGCGGCGAGTCATGGCAGGTCGAAGGCGTGGTCAGCAAGTGCGAAGTCAGCTTCAAACCGCGCAAGCAGTTGCTTGTCACCATCGCCGACGAGACGGGCGACCTGCTGCTGCGCTTCATGAATTTCTACGGCAGCCAAGTGAAACAATTGGCCGAAGGCACGCGGGTACGCGCGCGCGCCGAGCTCAAGCATGGATTTTTCGGCGCCGAAATGGTCCATCCGGTCTATAAAGTGGTCAACGAAGGCGCGCCGCTGCCAACCGCCCTGACACCCGTCTATCCGTCCGGCGAAGGCCTGTCGCAGCATGTGCTGCGCCGCGCGATTGCCGAGGCGATGAAGCGCATCGACTGGACCGATACCTTGCCCGAATCGCTGCTGCGCCAGATGCAGCTCTCGCCGTTCCAGGCGGCCGTGCGCCTGTTGCATTATCCACCGCAGCAGATCGATGAAAGCGCGCTGATGGACCGCTCGCACCCGGCCTGGGTGCGCATGAAGTTCGATGAACTGCTGGCCCAGCAGTTGTCGCTCAAACGCGCCCAGTACGCGCGCCGCTCCAAGGGCGCGGCCGCCCTGCCGTTCGTCGGCAGCCTGTCGACCGCCTTTCAAAACGCCCTGCCGTTCAGGCTGACCGGCGCCCAGGCGCGCGTGCTCGACGAAATCCGCGCCGACCTGCGCCAGCCGTATCCGATGCAGCGATTGCTGCAAGGCGATGTGGGCAGCGGCAAGACGGTGGTGGCGGCCCTGTCGGCCACGCAGGCGATCGACAGCGGCTACCAGGCGGCATTGATGGCGCCGACCGAGATCCTGGCCGAACAGCACTTCCGCAAGATCGCCGCCTGGTTGGAACCGCTGGGCGTCAAGGTCGCCTGGCTGACCGGCAGCCTGAAAAAAAAGGAAAAGACGGCGTCGCTGGCCCTGATCGAATCGGGCGAGGCGCAGCTGGTGATCGGCACGCATGCGCTGATCCAGGACAATGTGCAGTTTTCAAAACTGGGCCTGGTGATCGTCGACGAGCAGCACCGTTTCGGCGTCGGCCAGCGCCTGACCCTGCGCAACAAGGGCGACAGCGCGGCCGTGCCGCATCAGCTGATGATGTCGGCCACGCCGATCCCGCGCACCCTGGCCATGACCTATTACGCCGACCTGGAAGTGTCGGTGATCGACGAGCTGCCGCCCGGGCGCAGCCCGATCGTCACGCGCGCCATCGACCAGAACCGGCGCGACGAGGTGATCGCCCGCGTGTATGCGGCCGCGCTGGAAGGCCGGCAGGTGTACTGGGTCTGTCCGCTGATCGAGGAGTCCGAAGCGCTGCAGCTGCAAACGGCCACCGACACCTGCATGATGCTGGCCGAAGCCCTGCCCGCGCTGCAGGTGGGCCTGGTGCACGGCCGCCTGAAGCCGGCCGAAAAACAGGAAGTGATGGACGCCTTTATCGCCGGCCAGCTGCACGTGCTGGTGGCCACCACCGTGATCGAGGTCGGCGTCGATGTGCCCAATGCGTCATTGATGGTGATCGAACACGCCGAGCGTTTCGGTTTGTCGCAGCTGCACCAGCTGCGCGGGCGCGTCGGCCGCGGCACGGCGGCCAGCGTCTGCCTGCTGCTGTACCAGGGTCCGCTGGGCGGCGTGGCGCGCCAGCGCCTGATGACCATGCGCGAAACCACCGACGGCTTTGAAATCGCCCGCCGCGACCTGGAAATCCGCGGCCCCGGCGAATTCCTCGGCGCGCGCCAGTCCGGCCAGGCGATGCTGCGCTTCGCCGACCTGGAAACCGATCAATGGCTGGTGGACCAGGCGCGCGACGTGGCGCACGAGCTGCTGCACGCCGCCACGCCGGCCAGCGCCGCCACGGTGGAAGCCCACCTGGCGCGCTGGCTCGGCAACAAGGAAGAGTTCCTGAAAGTGTAGGTCGGATTAGCGCTCCGCGCGTAATCCGACAACTGTGTTGGCCTCACTGCCTGCCTACTCCCACCCTCTCCAAAAACGCCCCACCCCAATCCGCCGCATAAATCCCTCGCGCCACATACCGGTGAAAACTCGAATACGGCCACTCCACGACGCGGTTTGCCAAGCCATGCCTGACCGGATTGAAATGGATATAGTCGACGTGATGTTCAAAATCGCGTTCATCGCGCAGCAGATGCTCCCAGTAGCGGTGCTGCCATATATTCTTGAATGCCGAGTGTTTGCTGAACCACGTCTTGATCAGCCTCCAGCGTGTCATGAAATCGGCATCGCCATCGGGGAGCGTCCAGATACAGTGCAGATGGTCGGGCAAAACAACGATGGCGTCGATATCGAAAGGCCGCGCTTTGCGCACCACCCTGAACGCCTCGCGCAGCAGAGCAACCGCATCGGCAGAAGCAAAGATCGGCCGCCGATGGGCCATCACCACCGTAAAGAAAAAGCTGCCGCCGGGCTGGAATGTGCGTCGGTATCGCATGGTCTGTGGCGTTGCAGGCTGTTGTCGGCTGTTGTCGGATTACGGCCTCTGGCCTAATCCGACGTTCAGCGCAATCCGACGTTCAGCATAACCCGACAAACCGTCAGCACACTTGCGCCACCACAGCCTACATGCACATCCAGAACCGGTTCGCCAGGTCGAGCATGAAGTCGGGCCGCAGATAGGCCATGAACACCGCGCCCAGTACCACGGCGCTCACCACTCGCCACAGCCAGATGCGCCGCGTGCTCATGATGCGGCCACCGTGCGCCGGGCGGCGCGTTCGTCGATCGGCAGGTTGATCAATGCCGCCAGCAGGCCCAGGGCGATGGTGATGATCCACACCGCGCTGTAATTGCCCATGCGCTCGTACAGGAAGCCGCCGAGCCAGGCGCCCAGGAAACTGCCGACCTGGTGCGAGAAGAAGACCATGCCGGCCAGCATCGACAGGTGCTTGACGCCGAAGATACCGGCGATAATGCCGTTCGTCAGCGGCACCGTCGACAGCCACAGCACGCCCATGCCGGCGGCAAACAGGTACACCGTCCAGGCCGACAGGGGCGCGAGCAGGAACAGGCCGATCACGGCCGCGCGCGACAGGTAGATGGCCGACAGCAAATGGCGCTTGGCGAATTTGCCGCCGAGTTTACCCGCGTAGTAGGAGCCGAAAATATTGAACAGGCCGATCAGCGCCAGCGCCGTCACCGCAATATTCGGGTTCATCAGGCCCTGGTCTTTCAAATAAGCCGGCAGGTGCACGCCGATGAAGACCAGCTGGAAGCCGCACACGAAATAGCCGGCCAGCAGCAGCCAGAACGAGCGGTTGCCGATCGCCTCGCCGAACGCTTCGCCAATGCTTTGCTGGGCGCCGCCGCTGTGCGTGACGGGCGGCTCGCGCAGCCAGAAGGCCATCGGGATCATGGCCGCCACCACCAGCGCGGCCAGGGTAAAGAAGGCGTTCTGCCAGCCGACGGCCGAAATGAGCTGCTGCTCGATCGGCATCATCAAAAACTGGCCGAACGAGCCGGCCGCCGACGAAATGCCGAAGGCCCACGAGCGCTGTTCGGGCGGCGCGCTGCGCCCGACGATGCCGCTGATGGCGCCAAACGCGGTACACGCCAGCGCCAGGCCGATCAATACGCCCGAGCCGATAATGAACAGCGTCGGTTGGCTGACCGTCGCCATCCAGACCAGGCCGGCCATATAGCTGATGGCGCCGACAATCACCACGCGCATGGTGCCGAAACGATCGGCCGCCATGCCGGCGAACGGGCCGAACACACCCCACATCAGGTTTTGCAGGGCCATCGCCAGCGAATAGGTTTCGCGCGTCCAGCCATTGGCCTGCGAGATCGGCTGCATCCAGAAACCGAGGCCATGGCGCACGCCCATCGCCAGCGTCAACACGACGCCGCTGGCGATCAGCACGGTTTTCAGGCTCGGGCGCGATGCGGTATTCATGCTGCCACCATCGCGTGATCGGCGTCGTAGAGCATGCCCACCTGGCCGCGCATGGTGTCGAGCACGGCCATCAGCGCCAGCGTTTCCGCATGCGGCATCAGGGGACTTTCCAGCAGGCCGGCGCGAATGCAGCGCATCGCTTCGATCGCCTCGTGGGTGTAGCCATTGCCGAGGTAGGGAGCGGCCACCACTCGGCGCTCGCCATCGAGCGGTTCGACGACCAGGTGATCGGGCTTGTAGAAGCGGCCCGGCAGCCGGATGCGGCCCAGGGTGCCGGTGATCGTCAGTTCGGTCGGGCTCAAGGCGCGCATGGTGCAGGCGCAGGAAGAACTGCCGCCGCCTTCGTGCAGCAGGCTGAAGACGGCCTGCTCGTCGACGCCGGTCGGCCCCATCTCGGCCAGGGTCTGTACCTGCGACACCGGGCCAAGGAAGAATGCCGCCATCGACAGCGGATAGATGCCGATGTCGAGCAGCGCGCCGCCGCCAAGCAGTGGATTGAGCAAGCGATGCTCGGGCGGGAAATCGGCGACAAAGCCGATATCGGCCTGCAGCTGCTGCACCGTGCCGATCTCTCCGCTGGCGATCAGGCGCCGCGCCTCCTGCACCGCCGGCAGGAAGCGGCTCCACATGGCTTCCATCAGAAACCGCTTGTTCTCGCGCGCCAGGGTGATCACGCCTTGCGCTTCGCGCGCGTTCATGGTGAACGGCTTTTCGCACAGCACATGCTTGCCGGCGGCCAGGCACATCAGCGCGTTTTTGGCATGCAGGGTATGCGGCGTGGCGATATAGATCAGGTCGACAGCGGCGTCGTCGGCCAGCGCCTGGTAGGAAGCATGGCAACGTTCGATGCCAAACTGCGCGCCGAAACGCCGGGCACTGTCAGCGCCGCGCGAGGCCACCGCCACCAGCTGGGCACCGGGCACATCGCGCAAGGCCGCCGCCATCGCCTGGGCGATCTTGCCGGTACCGAGTATGCCCCACCGTATCACCTGCTCCATGCCTGTCCTTTCGCGCTGCTGCGCGTTGATTATCATGCGGCTTTGCGCTTCGGGCGAAAAACCGTCGTGTCTCCATAAAACTGCGCGTCCTGCTGCGGCCACCAGCCGGGAATGCCGAGCACCGGCAGGGGCGTGAAATCGGCCGTGCTCAGGCCTTGCCGCACCAGGTCCTGCGCGACTCGCTGGTCGAGCCAGGCGCGGCGCGCCATCTCGTCCAGCGCAAAGTAGTCGTCGCCGGCAAACACCACGCGCGTATGCGCGGTAATCGCCTTGTAGGGCGCCACCAGTTTTTCCATCAGCGCATGGCCGAACAGCCAGACATCGGCGTCGCCTTTGGCATCAAACCGCGCGCGCTGGTCGACAAACACGCCGTGCCAGTCGTGCGCGCGCAAGGCGGCGTCCAGGGCGTGGCCGGCTTCGCTGTCGCGCAGCACCAGCAGGGCCGAATTTTCATCGAAAATCGTCGCGCCATCGCGCGCCGGCCCGCGCGATTTGCCGACGCCCGACAAGGCGATCTGCGCCGCCTGCAAGGCGTTCAACTGGCGCTTGATCAGCGGGAAGGTCAGCCACACCAGCGCATTGAAAAAGTCGTGCAGATTGTCGCGCGTGGGCACGCCGCCGGTGGCGCCGATGAACTCTTCATACGCCACGCCTTCGGGCAGCTCCGCTTGCGGCACGAAGCCCAGCGGCAAGCCCGATGGATTGCGCAGGTCCAGCGCGCGCGCCTGCCCGTTCAGCGCCTCGATCACCGTGTGGCGCTGCAAATCCAGCCGCCCCCGCGCCGGCAGCACCGTGGCGTACCAGGGGCGGGTCCAGTCTATCGATGGCAGCATGGGCGCTTACACCATCTTCCAGTTGATCTGCTCGCCGGCATTGAGCGGAATCACGTGGCTGTCGCCCAGCGGCAGCGAGTCAGGCAAGGTCCAGCTTTCGCGCTTGAGGGTGATGGTATCGGTATTGCGCGGCAGGCCGTAGAAGGCCGGGCCGTGGAAGCTGGCGAACGCTTCGAGCTTGTCGAGCGCGCCGGCGCGCTCGAACGCTTCGGCATACAGTTCCATCGCGTGCAGGGCCGTATAGCAGCCGGCGCAGCCGCAGGCCATTTCCTTGGCGCCCTGCGCATGTGGCGCCGAGTCGGTGCCGAGGAAGAAGCGCTCGTCGCCGCTGGCGGCCGCCGTCATCAGTGCCAGGCGGTGCTCTTCGCGCTTGAGGATAGGCAGGCAGTAGTAATGAGGGCGGATGCCGCCCTTGAAGATCTCGTTGCGGTTGTACAGCAAGTGGTGGGCGGTGATGGTGGCGGCGATCGGGCCTTCGGCCTCGGCCACGTACTGCGCCGCATCCTTGGTGGTGATGTGTTCGAACACCACCGACAACGCCGGGAAGCTGCTGCGCAGCGGGCGCATCACGCGTTCGATGAAGACGGCTTCGCGGTCGAAAATATCGATCTCGGGATCGGTCACTTCGCCATGCACAAGAAAAGGCATGCCCACTTCCTGCATCACTTCGAGCACCTTGTAGCAGTTTTTCAGGTCGGTCACGCCGAGGTCGGAATTGGTGGTGGCGCCGGCCGGATACAGTTTCACGGCCTGCACGATGCCGCTGTCCTGCGCGCGGCGGATTTCGTCGGGCGAAGTGTTATTGGTCAGGTACAGCACCATCAGCGGATCGAAGTTCACGCCTGGCGGCACGGCGGCCAGGATGCGTTCGCGGTAGGCGGCGGCGTCGGCGGTGGTGGTGACCGGGGGTTTGAGGTTCGGCATCACGATGGCGCGGCCGAACTGGCGCGCGCTGTGCGGCAAAACGCTGGCCATCACGGCGCCATCGCGCAGGTGCAAGTGCCAGTCGTCGGGGCGGGCGATGGTGATCGAGGAAGGAACGGCGGACGGGGTGTGATCGGGTGTGGACATGGCGGCAGCTCTCGGGCGGTGATGGCGGATGACGACATTTTACCAGCCACACGGCCGCCTTTGCGGCCGCAATACCTGAGGCAAGCCATGCGCAGACGCGTCGTTAACGCAAAAACGGCCGGTGGATGCCGGCCGTTTTTAACGAGCAAAGAAAACTTAGTGAATGATCTTCGCCAGGAAATCGCGCGCCCGGTCCGAGCGCGTGGTGGTGAAGAAATCGTCCTTGCTGCAGTCTTCGATGATCTTGCCCTGGTCCATGAAGACGATGCGGTTGGCGACGCGCTTGGCAAAACCCATTTCGTGCGTGACGACCATCATCGTCATGCCCTCTTGCGCCAGGCCCACCATCACATCGAGCACCTCGTTGATCATTTCCGGATCGAGCGCCGACGTCGGCTCGTCGAACAGCATGGCGATCGGGTCCATCGACAGCGCGCGGGCGATCGCCACGCGCTGCTGCTGGCCGCCCGACAGCTGGCCGGGAAACTTGTCCTGCTGCGACAGCAGGCCCACGCGGTCCAGGTATTTCAGGCCCTTGGCGTTGGCTTCGTCGGCGCCGCGGCCCAGCACCTTGATCTGGCCGATGGTCAGGTTTTCGCGGATGCTCAGGTGCGGGAACAGCTCGAAGTTCTGGAACACCATGCCGATGCGCGCGCGCAGTTTCGACAGATTGGTCTTCGGATCATTGACTGCGATATTGTCGACAATGATCTGTCCTTTCTGGATCGGTTCGAGGCCATTGACGGTCTTGATCAGGGTGGACTTGCCCGAACCCGAAGGGCCGCAGATGACCATCACGTCGCCTTTCGACACGTCGGTACTGCAGTCGGTCAGTACCTGGAACTGGCCATACCATTTGCTTACATTTTTCAGTTCAATCATCATTTTCTTTCTGTAGACGTCAGCACCGGGCTGCCAAAATTAACGGATGATGGCGACGCGCTTTTGCAGGCGCTTGACCAGGAACGACAGGGCATAGCACAGCACGAAATACACGACGGCCACGAACACATACATCTCCACCAGGCGGCCATCGCGCTGGGCGATCTTCGAGGCGGCGCCGACGAAATCGGGGATCGACAGCACGTACACCAGCGACACGTCCTGGAACAGCACGATGGTCTGCGTCAGCAGCACCGGGATCATGTTGCGGAACGCCTGCGGCAGCACGATATTGGCCATGGTCTGGTAGTAGTTCATGCCCAGCGCCTGGCCGGCCCAGACCTGGCCGCGCGGAATCGACTGTATGCCGCTGCGCATGATCTCGCAGTAATAGGCCGCTTCAAACATGATGAAGGTGATCAGGGCCGACGAAAACGCGCCCACCTTGACCGGTTCGTCGGCGCCGATGATCCAGGCGGCGATATACGGCACCAGGAAATAGAACCAGAAGATCACCAGCACCAGCGGAATCGAGCGTATCAGGTTGACGTAGCTCGACGCCACGGTCGACAGAATACGGCTGCTCGACAGGCGCATCAGCGCCAGCAAGGTGCCCAGCACGATGCCGCCGACCATGGACAGCGCCGTCAGCTTGAGGGTAAACAGCATGCCGACCTGGAACAGGTAGACCCAGGAACGCGAGATGACATCGAAGTCGAAATTACCGAACATATCAGTGTCCTCCCGATTTGCTGCCGGCGACAATAAAGCCGGGGATCCTGATCTTTCTCTCGATCAGCGCCATCAGGATCACCACCAGCAAATTGACGGCGACATAGATGATGGTGGCGGCCGAAAACGCTTCGAATACCTGGAACGAGAACTCCTGGATGGCGCGCGCGCTGGCCGTCAGCTCGACCAGGCCGATGGTCAAGGCCACGGAACTGTTCTTGATGATGTTCAAAAATTCGCTGGTCAAGGGCGGCATGATCACGCGCGCGGCCATCGGCAGCAGGATGAAGCGGTAGGTTTGCGGCAAGGTCAATCCCAGCGCCGTGCCGGCCAGTTTTTGCCCGCGCGGCAGCGCTTCGATGCCGGTCGTGACCTGCACCGCCACCCGCGACGAGGTGAAAAAGCCCAGGCACAGCACGGCCGTGACGAACGGCGCGTTCGGCAGCGACTTGATCCAGTTGCCCATGTCCACCGGCAGCAATTCCGGCATCACGAAATACCACAGGAACATCTGCACCAGCAGCGGCACGTTGCGAAACAGTTCGACGTACGCGTTGGCGATGCCGACCACCCATTTGTTGGGCAGGGTGCGCAAGGTGCCGATCACCAGGCCGAGCATCAGGGCCATGATCCAGGCCACGCCGGCCGTGGCCAGGGTCCAGGTCAGGCCGGCCCACAGAGTGTCCATATACGTGCCGACACCATCGGGAGAGGTCTCCCAGAAGATGCGCCAATTCCAGTTGTAATTCATGTTGATCCTTCCCATGCAGCCATCGACCGGCGGCCAGCAGGCTGGCCGCCGCACGCAAAATGAAACGGGAGGCTTGCGCCTCCCGGTTTTTCACGCAGTCCTGTTATTTTTTCTTTTTGTCCGACGCTTTTTGCGCTTCCGGCACGGCCGCGTAGGCCGCCGGATCACCCGAGTCGGTCGGATTGGCGAAGACCGCCTTGAGTTGCGGCGGCATCGGGAAATTCAGGTTGATGTTTTTAGGCGGGATATTCGAGGTAAACCATTTCGCATAAATGCGGTTGATGTCGTCGCTCTTGTACAGGCGGCTCAAGGCATCGTCGACCACCTTTTTGAAGGCCGGGTCATTCTTGCGCATCATGATGCCGTACGGCTCGACCGACAGCGCTTCCTTGGTGATCTCGTAGTCGCCCGGCGTTTTCGAATTGGCCACTTGCGACGCGAGCAGGATGTCGTCGTTGGCTTCGGCCACGGCGCGGCCGGTTTCGAGCATCAGGAACGATTCAGGATGGTCCTTGGCAATGGCGATATTCATGCCCAGGTTTTTTTCCTTGTTCAGGATCGTCATCTGCTTGACGGTCGAGGTGCCGGCGGTGGCGACCAGGGTCTTGCCGCGCATGTCTTCCAGGCTCTTGATGTTCGACGATTTCTTGGCCAGCAAGCGGTTGGCGATCACGAACATGGTCGGCGCGAACGCGACCTGCTGCTGGCGCTCCAGGTTGTTGGTGGTCGAGCCGCATTCGAGGTCGATGGTGCCGTTGGCCATCAGCGGAATGCGGTTGGCCGAGGTGACAGGGCTCATCACCACTTTCAGTTCGCTCAGGCCCAGGTGTTTTTGCAGGGCCGTGACGACCTTCATGCACAGGTCGATGGAATAACCCTGGTACTGCTGCTTGTCATCGAGATAGGAAAACGGTACCGAGCCGTCGCGCACGCCGAGCGTGACGGAACCGGCTTTTTTGATCTTGGCCAAGGTGCCCGTCAATTCCTGGGCCTGGGCTGGCGACATGCTGCTGATAACACCGACGCTGAGCAGTGTGGCGAAAAGTTTGGTCAATTTCATAGAGTCTCCTGAGCGGACAAACCAGGCCAGGCCTGGACGAAACAACTGGGGTGCGAATGCCACCAATGGATTAATTTTATTTCATTTTCAGCGTCCTACCAGTCCTTTTCTTCGATTGACAGTCAGTTTCACCGGAATAGGGACGCCGCGCACCAGTGAAGTGCCGTCGCTGTAGCATTTTTCCTACTGTTTTACAGCGACGCACTTATTTGGCCAGGCTCAATGTTTCGCTGTCGCTGTCTTCCTCATCGCGCTGGCCGGCCTGCTGGCGTTGCCACATCTGCGCATACAGGCCATCAAGCGCCAGCAATTGCGCATGCGTGCCCCGTTCGACAATGCGGCCATGATCGAGCACCAAAATTTGCTGCGCATCGGCCACCGTCGACAAACGGTGCGCGATGACCAGGGTGGTGCGGTTCTTCGCGATCTCCTTCAACTGCGCCTGGATCGCCTGTTCCGCTTTCGAGTCGAGCGCCGAGGTGGCCTCGTCGAAGATCAGAATCGCCGGGTCTTTCAGCAAGGTGCGGGCAATCGCCACGCGCTGTTTTTCGCCGCCCGACAATTTCAAGCCACGTTCGCCCACCATCGACGCATAACCGTCCGGCAGGCTTTCGATGAAGTCGTGGATCGACGCCGCCTTGGCCGCCGCCACGATGGCTTGCTTGCTGGCGCCCGGCTTGCCGTAGGCGATGTTGTATTCGATGCTGTCGTTGAACAGCACCGTGTCTTGCGGCACGATGCCGATCGCCGCGCGCAGCGAGTCCTGCGTGATCATCCTTAAATCCTGGCCGTCGATGGTGATGCTGCCCTCATTGACTTCATAGAAGCGAAACAGCAGGCGTGACAAGGTCGACTTGCCCGAACCGCTATGGCCGACCACCGCCGTGGTGGTGCCGGCGGCGATCTGGAAGTCGACATCGAACAGGATCTGGCGCTTGGCCTCGTAGCTGAAGTCCACATGCGCAAAGCGCACTGCCGCGCCTTGCGTGACCAGCGGCGTGGCTTGCGGCGTATCGGCGATCTCGCGGTTCTCGTCGAGCAGCGAGAACAAACGCTCCATGTCGGCCAGGCTTTGCTTGATCTCGCGGTAGATCACGCCGAGGAAATTGAGCGGAATATACAACTGGATCATGAAGGCGTTCACCAGCACCAGGTCGCCCAGGGTCATGCTGCCGGCGATCACGCCCACCGTCGCGCGCCAGAGGATCAAGGTGACGGCCGTGGCGATGATCAGCGACTGTCCCGTGTTCAGCAACGACAGCGAGGTTTGCGACTTGACGGCGGCCGACTCATAGCGCTGCAGGCCCTCGTCATAGCGGCGCGCCTCGTAGTCTTCATTGCCAAAATACTTGACGGTCTCGTAGTTGATCAGCGAATCGATGGCTTTCGTGTTGGCCTTGGAATCGAGGTCGTTCATGGTGCGCCGAAAATGCGTGCGCCAGTTCGTCACCAGCACGGTAAAGGCGATATACGACACCAGCGCCACCGCCGTGATGACGGTGAACCAGATATCGTAATGCAGCACCAGGTAGCCGAGCACCAGGGTGATTTCCACCAGGGTCGGCAGGATATTGAACAGGGTATAGGAAATGAGCGAACCGACGCTGCGCGTGCCGCGTTCGATATCGCGCGTCATGCCGCCCGTCTGGCGGTTCAGGTGAAAGCGCAGGGACAGCGCATGCAGGTGGCGAAACACCTGCAGGGCAATGGTGCGCACGGCGCGCTGGGTGACGCGGGCAAACAGGAATTCGCGCAGCTCGGTAAACAGGGTGGTCGACACGCGCAGCAAACCATAGGCCACCAGCAGCGCGACGGGCAACACCAGCAGCGCCTGCGGATGGCTGGCCGTGACCGTCATGGCGTCGACCAGTTTCTTCAGAATCAAGGGCACGCCGACATTGGCCAGCTTGGCGCCCACCAGGCATAGCAGCGCCAGCAGCACGCGCCATTTGTAGACCCACAAATACGGCAGCAAGGTTTTCAGGGTGGCAAAATCGCTGCGGCTGGCGGCGGCGGGCGAGCGAGGTGGGGGAGATGTCTGGGAGCGGCGCATGGCGAAGGTCGGCTTTTTATGGTTCAATCGGGACAATTGTAGCCTTTCATGAGAATAAACGATGAGCACCTCCCCCGCCCGCCCCGACAACTGCCTGGCCTCCGGCCTGCCCGCCGGCAAAATGCCCGAACTGCGCATGATGCCAGCGCCATCGGACGCCAACGTCTACGGCGACGTATTCGGCGGCTGGATCATGGCGCAGGTCGATATCGCCGGCTCGCTGCCGGCCACGCGGCGCGCCAACGGCCGGGTCGCAACCATCGCCGTCAACTCTTTCGTCTTCAAAAACCCCGTGTTCGTCGGCGATCTGCTGTCGTTCTACGCCGAGATCGTCAAGGTCGGCAACACCTCGATCACCGTCAATGTGGAGGTGTATGCCGAGCGCAACCGCCTGCAGGCGTGCATCGTGAAGGTCACCGAAGCGACCCTGATCTACGTCGCCACCGACTCGGACCGCAAGCCGCGCCAGGTGCCGCCGATTGAAACCCTGCTGTCGCCATAAACCACGCCATGGATAGCCAGCGCCGCATTTTTCTCGCCAGCGCTGCACGCATTGCCGCGCTGACGGCCGCCGGCAGCGCGCTGACCGGCGCCGGCGCCAGCGCCGCCACGCGCATGAATGGCGCCGGCTATCCGTTTGCGCTCGGCGTCGCTTCCGGCTCGCCGCTGCCCGACGCGGTGGTGATCTGGACGCGCATCAACCACGACCCGCTGAACGCTGGCGCCACGCCGGCCATCGCCCTGGCCGTGCGCTGGGAAGTGGCCGACGACGAGGCGTTCCAGCGCATCGTCGCCAAAGGCCAGGCGATGGCCACGCCGGAACTGGCGCACAGCGTGCATGTGGACGTGACGGACCTGGCGCCTGGCCGCTGGTACTGGTACCGCTTTATCTTTGGCGACGCCGTCAGCCCGGTCGGGCGCACGCGCACCGCCCCGCCTGCATCCGACATGCCGGCCTCGCTGAAGCTGGCCGTGGCGTCGTGCCAGCACTGGGAGTTCGGCAGCTATGCGGCGCACCGGCATATCGCCGCGGCCGCGCCCGACCTGGTGGCGTTTTTGGGCGACTATATCTATGAATGGGGCGCCTACCAGCTGCGGCATCCGCAGCGCGCCGTGCGCCGCGACGAAAGCTTCAACCTGCAGCAGTACCGCGCCCGCTATGCGCAATACAAAAGCGATGCGGATTTGCAGGGCGCACACCGGGTGGCGCCGTGGATCGTCACCTGGGACGACCATGAGGTGGCCAATGACTACGGCAACGAACGCGACGAGCTGCTCACGCCCACTTTTTTGCAGCGCCGCGCGGCCGCCTACCAGGCCTTTTATGAGCATATGCCGCTGCGCCTGCTGCCGCTGGGCCGGCGCGGCTTTGTCGATATGCGCATCTACCAGCGCTACGACTGGGGCCGCCTGGCGCGGTTTCACGTACTCGACGACCGCCAGTACCGCACCCACCATGCCTGTCCCAGGCCAAACCGCGGCGGCTCCAATTCCGTCACGACCCGAAACTGCCCGGATTTGCGCAAACCGCAGCGCACCATGCTGGGCACAGCGCAGGAACAGTGGCTGCAGGAAGGGCTGACAAAGTCGCCCGCGCGCTGGAATATCCTGGCCCAGCAGACCCTGATGGCGCAATCGAGCCAGGTGCCGATCACGCGGCCCGGCGATGAACGGATCTGGACCGACGGCTGGGACGGCTATCCGGTGGCGCGCCAGAAGCTGCTCGACGCCCTGCAAGCGAGCGGCGCGCGCAATCCGCTGGTGCTGTCCGGCGACGTGCATACATTCTATGCGACCGAACTGAGCCGCGACGCCATGCGCCCCGTCTCGCGCGCCAATCCGCTGCTGGCCACCGAGTTCTGCGGCACTTCGATCACGTCCAGTTCGCGCCCGCAATCGCGCACCGACGACTACGTGGCGATGAATCCGCATATCCGCTACGGTCGCAGCGACAAGCGCGGCTACATGCTGATGGAGATTACACCCGCCAAAACCACCACCTGGTTCCAGGGCCTGGACAATGTGCGCGACAGCGCCTCGCACATCGCCACCCTGGCCAGCTTTACCGTCCGGGACGGCAAGGCCGGCCTGCAAAACTGATCAGGCCACCGCGACTTTTTTCAGCGCCTCGCGGTAGCGCCGGCTGACCGGCACCTCGCCGCCGGTCGTCAATATCGCGCGTGCGTCGCCCGAATCGAGCGGCACGATGGTGTGGACGAAAGCCAGATTGACGATATAGCTGCGGTGCACGCGCACAAAGTGGGTGGCGTCGAGGCGACGCTCAATGGCGGCCATGGTCGAGCGCAGCGGATAGTCATGGCCGCGCACATGCAGGTTCACGTAATTGCCCCAGGCCTGTATCCATTCGATGTCCGCCGCCGGCAGCAGAAAATCCTTGCCCAGCTTGCGCACCAAAAACCGTTCCGGCTGGGCTACCGGTTCCACCGCCGGCCCCTGGTCCGGTTCGCCCAGCAAAGTCGCCTCGCCCTGCCAGCGCATCAGCAGCAACTGGTAAAAGCCGACAAACAGCAGGATCGAGAAGTAAGTGCGCACATCCTTGATATATTCATACGGCAGCTCGCGCCACCAGCTGCCGAAATCGTAATCGCCACCCTGTGTCCAATAGACCAGTTTGCGCAGGGCCACCATGGCCAGCACATGCACCAGGCTGTAGATAAGGGACGCCGCCAGGTGCCAGCGCAGGTTCTGGCGCTGGAATACCAGCTGCAGCGGGCGCAGCTGATTGGCAAAAATCACCACCGGGACCAGCGCCAGCAAGACCAGGTTGCTGCTCCATTCCCACAAGGCCACTTCCCAGAACGGCGTAGCGACATGCGTACGGACGCGATCCAACCAGCTGATCCAGCAGTTGAGCGAGGTTTGCAGCAGATACAAGACGATCCAGAAACCGGGCTCGGCGAACCTGCGCCAGCGTTGATAACGTTGCAACAGATCGGTGGAAGACACGCTCATGGTGGCAGACATAAAATTAGTTGCCTGATTGTACGATCCACCGGCCGTCCCGGGACCGCCACTGGTCACAAACAGCCTTCGATTGGTCACTTTTTGCTGGTTCGCCCGGGCCGGCCCGCCTATGCTGGGGTCATTCCACCACCACCAGCCACCCACCATGACCCATGCCTCCCGCCGCCACGATATCGACGCCTTGCGCTTTCTTGTCTTCAGCCTGCTGATCGCCTACCACACAGCCATGCTCTACCTGGCCGGCGCCGACTTCCACATGAAGAGCACTTACCTGACCGACAGCCTGAACTTTCCGATGGTGTTCATCAACCGCTGGCGCATGGAAATCGTGTTCCTCATTTCCGGCGTGTCGTGCGCCATGATGACGCAAACGTCGCGCGGCGCCTTCCTGTGGCGCCGGGTGCAGCGCCTGTTGCTGCCGCTGCTGTTTGGCGTGCTGGTGGTGGTGCCGCTGCAGCCGTATTGCGAAGGCGTCAGCAATGGCCTGGTGGCGCCTGGCTATGGCCAGTTCCTGCTCGATTACTTTGGCCACCATGCCTGGCCGGCCGGCGCCTTTACGGGCTGGAAAACCAGTTTTACCTGGAATCATCTGTGGTATCTGGTGTATCTGCTGCTGTACACCATCGTGCTGGTGGCGCTGCAGCCGATGCTGGAAAGGCTCCGGCCGCTGTTCACCGGCCTGCGCGGCTGGCGCCTGCTGGTGCTGCCCGCCCTGCTCCCACTGGCGGCCACCGTCTTCCTGAAACTGCGCTACCCGGAAAACCATGCGCTGGTTAAAGACTGGTACGCGCACGCCATCTATTTCACCATGTACCTGTATGGCTGGTGGCTGGGCAATGACAAGGGCGTATGGCAGGAACTGGCGCGGCTGCGCTGGCACACGCTGCTGCTGGCGCCCTGCGCATTTGCCGTGTATGTCGGCTTTGACCTGGTGTATTCGGAAAACCTGCTGACCTGGGCGTCAAGCGGTTCCTGGCCGATGCGCAATCTGTACATGTGGCTGGCCATTTGCGCCATCCTGGGCTGGTCGCATACCCTGCTCAACCGTCCGTTTGCCTGGCTGGCGTGGGCGCGCCAGGCCGTCTATCCCTGGTATATCCTGCATCAGAGCGCCATCGTGCTGCTGGCCTACTGGCTGGTACCCCTGAAGCTGGGGCCAGTGGTGGAACCAGTGCTGATACTGGCCGGTACGGTGGCGATCTGCTGGGGACTCACCTCGCTGCTGATCAGCAAGGTGAACTGGCTGCGCGTCTGTTTCGGTTTGCCCGCCAGGCCAGCGCGCAGGCTGGCCGCGGGCAAAGCACTGCCTGCGGTCTAGGCGACTTTTTTCTCGTCACGCAACTGACGGCGCAAGATTTTTCCGACATTGGTCTTCGGCAACTCATCGCGGAACTCGATGTATTTCGGTTTTTTATATGCTGTCAGTTCATGCTTGCAGTGCTCGCGGATCTGTTCCACCGTCAGGTTCGGATCCTTGCGCACCACAAACACTTTCACGGCTTCGCCCGAGTTACCGTCCGGCACGCCAATGCAAGCGCATTCGAGCACGCCCGGGCAGGAAGCGACCACGTCTTCCACCTCGTTCGGATACACATTGAAGCCCGAGACAATGATCATGTCTTTCTTGCGATCGACGATGCGCACATAGCCGCGCTCATCCATGATGCCGACGTCGCCGGTCTTGAAGTAGCCGTCCGCCGTCATCGATTTGGCGGTTTCATCGGGGCGCTGCCAGTAGCCGGCCATCACTTGCGGGCCTTTCACGGCGATTTCACCGGGCTGGCCCAGCGGCACTTCCACGCCATCGTCGTCGATGATGGTGACATCGGTCGACGGAATCGGCATGCCGATGGTGCCCGTGAATTCGGTGATGTCGACGCGGTTGCCGGTAACCACCGGCGAGGTTTCCGACATGCCATAGCCTTCGATCAGCGGGCAGCCGGTCACTTTCAGCCAGCGTTCGGCCACATTGCGCTGCAAGGCCATGCCGCCGCCGTTGCACACTTTATAGCTGGAAAAATCGAGCTTGGCGAAGTCGTCATTGTTGAGCAAGGCGTTGTACAAGGTGTTGACGGCCGGGAAGACGACAATCTTGTACTTGGCCAGTTCCTTGACGAAACCTGGAATGTCGCGCGGGTTTGGCACCAGCACGTTCAGGCCGCCCAGGCGCATGCCCATCAGCGCGCTGACTGTCAGCGAATAGATATGGTACAGCGGCAAGGCGCACACAAAACCCATCGAGGTGGCGCGCATCTCCTTCGTCATCACGGGCGCGATCCACGCCTCGTTTTGCAGCACATTGGCGATCACGTTACGGTGCAGCAGCATCGCGCCTTTCGAGACACCCGTGGTGCCGCCCGTGTATTGCAGGAAGACGATATCGTCGTGGCCCTGCTGGACCGGTTTGAGTTTCAGGCGTGCGCCTTGGGCCAGCATCTTGTTGAAACCGATGGCGCCCGGCAGATGAAAGGCCGGCACCATTTTCTTGATTTTGCGCACCACGAAATTGACGATCGTGCCTTTCAGACCCCCGAGCAAGTCGCCCATGGTGGCGACGATCACGTGTTTGACCTGGGTGTGCGGCAGCACCTGCTCGACCGTGGTGGCGAAGTTTTCCAGCACGATGATCGCCTCGCTGCCCGAGTCGACCAGCTGGTGCTGCAGTTCGCGCGGGGTGTACAGCGGATTGACGTTGACCACCGTATAGCCGGCGCGCAAAATCGCCGCCATCGCCACCGGATACTGCAGCACGTTCGGCAGCATGATGGCCACGCGCGCGCCGGGCGACAAGCCCTTGCTTTGCAGCCAGGCGCCCATCTGCAGCGACAATTTGTCGAGCTCGCGGTAGGTAAGGAATTTATCCATGCACACGAACGCATTGCGGTCCGCGTACTTCTGGAACGATTCTTCCAGCAAGTGCGTCACGGAGCGGTATTGCGTGCAATCAATCTCTGTCGGCACGCTGTCCGGGTACGACTTCAACCAAATCTTGTCCATCTTGCCTCATCTTTATCTGTGAAGGGACGCGCCGCCCTGGCGCATCCCGGTGTTTTAAGCCGTTACTTTCTGTTCGTCGCGCAGGGCGCGGCGCAAAATCTTGCCGACATTGGTCTTTGGCAGTTCATCCCTGAATTCGATGAATTTCGGCCGCTTGTAGCCCGTGAATTGTTCCTTGCAATAGGCCATCAGGGTCTCCACCGTCAGGTTCGGGTCCTTGCGCACCACAAACACTTTCACGGCTTCGCCCGAATGTTCGTCGGGCACGCCCACGCAGGCGCATTCGAGCACGCCCGGGTGGGCCGCGATCACGGCTTCGAGCTCATTCGGATACACATTGAAGCCCGACACCAGAATCATGTCCTTCTTGCGGTCGACGATTTTCACGTAGCCGCGCTCGTCCATGATGCCGACGTCACCGGACTTGAAGTAGCCGTCGGCCGTCATTACCTTGGCTGTCTCGTCGGGACGGTTCCAGTAGCCGCTCATCACCTGCGGGCCGCGGATGGCGATTTCACCGGCCTGGCCCAGCGCCACTTCATTGCCATCGTCGTCGAGGATGGCGATCTCGGTCGACGGAATCGGCAGGCCGATGGTGCCGGAAAACGCCGTGCTGTCGGCGCGGTTGCAGGTGGCCACCGGAGACGTTTCCGACAAGCCATAGCCTTCGATAATCGACACGCCGGTGGCCTGCTGCCACTTGTCATTGACCGATTTTTGCACCGCCATGCCGCCGCCGTTGGCAATTTTCAGGCCGGAGAAATCGAGCCGCGCAAAGTCGGGGTGATTCACCAGCGCATTGTAGAGAGTGTTGACGGCCGGCAGCAGGTTGAACTTGTACTTGCCCAGTTCCTTGATCAGGCCGGGAATATCGCGCGGATTGGGCACCAGCACATTCAGGCCGCCCATGCGCGTGCCCCACAGCGCGCAGGCCGTCAGCGCGAAGATATGGTACAGCGGCAAGGCGCAGATGATGGTCAGCTGCTCCTTGTTGTCCGGGTCAAGCGCGGCCGACGACCATGCTTCCGTCTGCAGCACATTGGCGATCACATTGCGGTGGCTGAGCGTGGCGCCCTTCGACACGCCGGTGGTGCCGCCCGTATATTGCAGGAAGGCCGGGTCATTGATATGCAGCTCGACGGGCGTCAACTTCATGCGGCTGCCGTGCGACAGCGCGCTCTTGAAACGCATGGCGTTCGGCAACGAATAAGCGGGCACCATCTTCTTGACGTTGCGCACCACGAAATTGACCAGCAGGCCTTTCAGGCCACCGAGCATCTCGCCCATGCTGGCGACGATGATGTGTTTCACAGCCGTCTTGCTCAGCACTTGCTCCAGGGTATGGGCAAAGTTTTCCAGCACGATGATCGCTTCGCTGCCCGAATCGTTGAGCTGGTGTTCCAGCTCACGCGCCGTGTACAGCGGATTGACATTGACCACCGTGTAGCCGGCGCGCAGCACGGCCGCGATCGCCACCGGATACTGCAGCACATTGGGCATCATCAGGGCCACGCGCGCGCCTTTTTTCAGGCCGCGGCTTTGCAGAAAGGCGCCCAGCTGCCGCGAATAGGTATCGAGCTCGGCATAGGTGAGGAATTTGTCCATGCAGACATAGGCATTGCGGTCCGCATATTTTTGAAACGCTTCTTCGAGCAAGTGCACCAGCGAACGGTATTGATCAGGATTGATCTCGGCGGGTACGCCGGGCGGATATGACTGCAGCCAAATTTTTTCCATGCTGTGCCTCTTGTCTCGAATAATCACGGGGGAGCCGGTGGATGTCGTCCGGCGCTGATTACTGCTGCGGATACGCTGTCCTGCAGTCATGATGAGCATTCTTAAGAGCAATTGCTCGATGCCGCTTACGCGATGCTATCGGGCGCACGCCTTCCATGCAAGCGCTTTCAGCAGGTTTAGAACAGGAACTCCAAGGCTATTTTGTGTTGCAATGCAGCATAGAAAATACAGCGTTGCAGGAACTGCCTGCTTGGCAAACATGACAATCTTTACGGGTCACGGGGCAGGCTGTGTTGCAGACGCCGGCGACGCTCAGGCGGGTCCAGCAGAGACAATGTGTGCACTGCAGCATAAAAAGCACGAAAGTTCTTTTTTTCTTCCAGCAATTTTTTAAAGGCTGGCAAAAATTGATCGTAGGTCGCGACCGAAGCGAGGTGGGCATTGCTCAAAGGCTGCTCGAACCAGCGGTCATAACCGCCATAACCTCCCCATTGCTGCTTGAGGATCTTGTACTCGTCTTGCAGTGCTGCAAACACCAGCGCCTTGCGCACGCGCTTGTCCGCGTCGGGCGCATCGCTGGCATACAGGGCCGCCAGTTGCGCCCGGTATTTGCGCAGCAGGGTCAGGAAATCGTGGCGCCGGCCCGTATATTGCAGATACGCGGCCTGCATGGCGGCATTGCCATCGTGCGCCAGCCAGCGCTGCACGCCGGCCTCTTCCACTGCGACGGCAAACGATTCGTTGAAGGCCGAGTCCCCTGGCACATACACCACCTGGTGCGCGAGCTCGTGAAAGATCATGCGCGCCAGTTCGGCGTCGTTATAGTTGATAAAGGTTGACAGCAGCGGATCGTCGAACCAGCCCAGGGTCGAATACGCCGGCACACCGCCGACCTGCACATCGTAATGCTGGGCGCGCAAAGTATCCGCATAGGCCTGCGCCTCACTCCTGTCATAGTAGCCGCGGTAGGTGACGCAGCCGGCAATCGGGAAACACCATTGCAGCGGCTGCAGCGACAGCTCCGGCGTGGCCACCACATTCCACAGCACAAACGGGCGCTGCACGGCGGCATAGGTCTTGTAGCTGCCATTGTCGGGCAGGCCCAGCTCGGTCACGGCAAACCGGCGGATCTGCTGCGCCTTGTGCAGGCGCGCTTTCAGGCGTGGCTCGGTGATCGGATCGCTCAGCCAGGCGTCGATCGGGCGCGCGGACGACCACAGCGAATACTGGCCCCGCGCCGCCTGCGTGTAATAGCGCAGCTGGGTGCAGCCAGCGAGCAGCAGACACAGCATGCCCAGCACTGCGGCGGCGGGCATGCGGGCCATGTCAGGCGGCCTTTTCCACTTCGACCAGCGTATCGTAGAAGGTCGGCGCGCGGCCCATGTCGGTCAGGCGCTGGCTGGTCACTTCATTGGCGTTCTTGCCGTCGCTGGCCAGTTTTTTCCACCATACCGACAGCCCCACCACCAGGCCGCGCCGCGCCTTGTCCGTCACGCGCACCTTGGCCACGAAGCTGCCGCGGTCATTGAAGATGCGCACCATGTCGCCCACGGCAATGCCGCGCGCGCTGCAATCATCGGGATGCATGTCCAGGTGCGGCTCGCCTTCGGCCGCGCGCAGGCTTTTCACGTTGACGAAGGTGGAATTCAAAAAATTGCGTGCCGGTGGCGAAATCATTGCCAGCGGAAAGCGCGCCGCCAGTTCCGGGTTGCTGGCCGGCGACTCATACGGTGCGATATAGGTGGGCAGCGGATCGAGCCCGGCGTCCTGCATGGCCTGCGAGTAGAACTCGCATTTTCCTGACGGCGTGGGGAAACCGCCATCGGCAAACGGCGCGTCGGGCATCGCCAGCTTTTGCCAGCCCGTCCGCTTCAGCGATTCCCAGTCGAAATGCACGGCGCGCGCATCCTTGGCGTCGAACGCCTGCGCCGCCAGCGCGTCGTCGCTGTCCTGGAAGCATGGGTCGTCAAAGCCCATGCGCTGCGCCAGCAGGCGGAAAATTTCCGTATTCGCTTTCGCTTCGCCCAGCGGCGCCACGGCCGCATTGTTGGCCATCATGTACAGATGGCCATAAGTCGAGTGCGCATCGACATGTTCGAGCTGGGTGGTGGCCGGCAGCACGATATCGGCATAGTCGACGGTATCGGTCTGGAAGTGCTCGAGCACGACGGTAAACAAATCCTCGCGCGCAAAACCCTGCGCCACTTTCGACGAGTCCGGCGCCACCGCCAGCGGGTTCGAGTTGTAGACGATCACGGCCTCGACTTGCGGGCCGAATTCGGCCGAGCTTGCTTTCAGCAGGTCGTCACCGATGGTGCTCATATTGATGGTGCGCGGCGTACCCTTCAGCAAATCGGGCCGCTGCAGCGCCTTGCGGTTGACGGGAAACGAGCCCGAGCTCGACAGCTGCATGCCGCCGGCCGCATGGCGCCAGGCGCCCGTCAGCGCTGGCAGGCAGGCGATATTGCGCACCGCCATGCCGCCGCCGCGCACGCGCTGCACGCCGTAGTTGGCGCGGATCGCCGCACCGTCACCGTTGCGGCAAGTCTGGCCGTACAGCCGCGCCAGTTCGATCACTTCCGTCGCGCTGATGCCGCAGACCTCGGCAGTGCGCTCGGGCGTCCACTCCAGTGCGCGCTGTGTCAGCCGGTCATAGCCCAGGGTGTGCTGCGCGATATAGTCGTGGTCGACGAGGTCCTCCTTGATCAACACATGCATCAGCCCCAGCGCCAGCGCCGCATCGGTGCCGGGCAGCAAAGCGATATGCTGGTGGCATTTTTCGGCCGTCAGCGAGCGGTAGGGGTCGATGGCGACCAGGGTCGCGCCGTTGCGCTTGGCTTCCTGGGCACGCATCCAGAAATGCAGGTTCGACGCAATCGGATTGCCGCCCCAGATAATGATCAACTTGGCGTTCTGAAACTGTTCCATGTCCGTGCCAACCGTCGCGCCCACTGTGTAGCGGTAGCCGGTGGCGCCGGCCGAGGCGCAGATGGTGCGGTCGAGCAGGGAGGCGCCAAGCTGGTTGAAAAAGCGCGACGACATCGACTCGCCCTGCACCAGGCCCATGGTGCCGCAATAGCTGTACGGCAAAATGGCCTGCGGATTGCGCGCCGCGATCGGCGCCAGGCGCGCGGCGATACTATCGAGCGCCTCGTCCCAGCTGATGGTCTCGAACTTGCCTTCGCCCTTCTTGCCCACGCGGCGCAGCGGATGCAGCAGGCGGTCCGCATGGTAGGTGCGCTCCGTAAAGCGCGACACCTTGGTGCACAGCACGCCAGCCGTGGTCGGATGGTCGGGATCGCCCTTGACAGCGGTAGCCACGCCGTCGGTCACGGTCACCAGCAAGGCGCAGGTATCGGGGCAATCGAGCGGGCAGGTCGCGCGCACTTGGGTGGTGGTCATGGTGCAATCCAAAAAGCGTCAGGGGAGCCGATACTGTAAACCATCGCGCGCCGGTCAGCCAGCGGCTGCGCACTTGGCAGGCTGTGCGCTGGCTCTGGAAGCGGGACACGGGCTACAATGGCTCAATCCCGCGCATGTTTTCGATCAAACGTGCCCGTCCCGGCGTGCCGTACACTGATGCGCGCCTGCATCTACAGGAGAATACGATGAAACTAGTTGAACCGATTCTGGCGTTTCAATCCGAGCTGCGACGGATCCGCCGCGACCTGCACGCCCATCCGGAATTATGCTACCAAGAACAGCGCACCTCCGACGTCGTTGCCGCCAGGCTGGCCGAGTGGGGCATCCCCGTCGTGCGCGGCCTGGGCCGTACCGGCGTGGTCGGCATTATCCGGAACGGCAGCTCCAAGCGCGCCATCGGCATCCGCGCCGACATGGACGCCCTGCCGATGCAGGAAATGAATACCTTTGAACACGCCTCGCGCCATCCCGGCAAGATGCACGCCTGCGGCCACGACGGCCACACGGCCATGCTGCTGGGCGCCGCCCACCACCTGGCGCACAACCGCCATTTCGACGGTACCGTGTATGTGATCTTCCAGCCGGCCGAAGAAGGCGGCGCCGGCGCGCGCGAAATGATCGCCGACGGCCTGTTTACGCAGTTCCCGATGGACGCCATCTACGGCATGCACAACTGGCCAGGCGCCGCCGCTGGCACCCTGAGCGTGGTGGCCGGGCCGATGATGGCGTCGAGCAATGAATTTCACGTCACCGTCAAAGGCAAGGGCGCCCATGCGGCCCAGCCCCACAAGGGCATCGACCCGGTGATGGTGGCGGTGCAGATCGCGCAGAGCTGGCAGACCGTGATTACCCGCAACAAGAGCCCGCTCGACACGGCCGTGCTGTCGATCACGCAAATTCATGCCGGCAGCGCCACCAATGTGATCCCCGACGACGCCAGCCTGGTCGGCACCGTGCGCACCTTTACCACGCCGTTACTGGACCTGATCGAAGAGCGCATGCGCGACATCGCCGTGCACACGGCCGCCGCCTTTGGCGCCGAGGTCGAATTCAGCTTCAAGCGCAACTATCCGCCGCTGGTCAACCATGCGAAAGAAACCGCGTTTGCCGTGGAAGTGATGAAACAGGTGGTCGGCGCCGACCAGGTCAATGACAATGTCGAGCCGACCATGGGCGCCGAAGATTTCGCGTTCTTCCTGCAGGAAAAAGCCGGCTGCTACATCTTTATCGGCAACGGCGATGGCGACCACCGCGACGGCGGCCACGGCCTGGGCCCATGCGTGCTGCACAATGGCAGCTACGATTTCAACGACAACCTGCTGCCAATCGGCGCCAGCTTCTGGGTCAAGCTGGCCGAAACCAGCTTGCCGCTGGCTTGATCAGATTAACCGAGTTTATCTGGAGCAGCACCGAGACGCTGGCCAGGATTGATGGCTTCCAGAGCCAGCAGGGCGGCGGCGTGGTCTGCCGTCGCATGGGTTGCGGCAAGCGATTCATAGCGCTGCGTGACCAGCTGCGTCACCGGCAGCGTGATATTGGCAGCCTCGGCCGCCGCCAGAATATTGTGCATGTCCTTGATCTGGCTTTTGACCTGGCCACCGGCGACGAAATTGCGCTCCAGCATACGCTGGCCATGCACCTCCAGAATGCGGCTCTCGGCAAAGCCGCCACGTATCGCCGTGCGCACGGCGGCCGCATCGGCGCCCGCCGCCTGGGCCAATAGCAATGCTTCGGCCACGATATTCAGGGTGGCGCCGACGATCAGTTGATTGCACAGCTTGGCGACCTGGCCGCTGCCGGCCGGGCCCACCAGCGTCGGACGTCCCATGGCGGCGAGAATAGTCGCCACCTTTTCATAATCTTCCTCGCTGCCGCCGGCCATGATGGCCAGGCTGCCGGCCTGCGCGCCGCCCACGCCGCCCGAGACAGGCGCATCGATAAAGGCATGGCCGGCCGCCTGCAAGGTCGCATGGAATTGCTGCGCTTCCGACTGTTTGGTCGAACTCATGTCGACCCACAAGGCCGAGGCCTCCATGGTCGGCAAGGCGGCTTGCAGCACCTGCGCCACGACCGGTCCGGCCTCCAGCATCGAGATCACGATCTGCGCGCCGGCGACGGCATCCGACAGCGATTCTGGCGCATTTGCCCCGGCCGCGCGCAATACCTGGGCCTTGCTGTGCGTGCGATTCCAAACTGTGACAGAATAACCCGCCTGCAGCAGGCGCCGGACCATTGGATCCCCCATCAGGCCAGTACCGAGAAATGCGATTTTTGTAGAGAATGTCAATTGAACCCCTGAGTATCGAGTGGCGAAAACGGCAGCAAGACGCATGCCTGTGCAAACAAGACAAGCCTAACGGCCAATTTTACGATGAAAGCCTCTATGTTCTTCAAGAAGAATCTCCTCACCCTCGCCGCGGCAGTGACCGCACTGATGGCCGCCAGCTCCAGCTTTGCCGCTGATGACAAGCTGATCGACTCCGTCTACGGCGAGTACGCCAAGGGCGTGAAAATCCAGATGGTACGCGCCGGCGTCACCTCGAACTGGGACAAGGCCTGGTTCGTATCGAACGGCACGCAGCTGAGCGGTTACTGGGATGCGAGCATCGGCGGCTGGGACGGCAAGAGCTACAAGAACGTTCCGGGTCAGCATCAGAAGCTGTGGGACCTGGGCTTTACGCCAGTGTTCCGCTTTGAAAACACCAGCAAGCGCGGCTTCTACGCCGAAGCCGGCATCGGCGTGCACATGCTGTCGAAGCTGTACAACAATGACGACGACCGCCTGTCGACCCACTTCCAGTTTGGCGACCATGCCGGCATCGGCTATGTGTTCGACAACAACTGGGAAGTCAGCGCCAAGATCCAGCACTTTTCGAATGGCGGCTACAAGAAGCCAAACAGCGGCGTGAACTACGGCGTGGTCAAAGTGGCTTATCACTTCTGATCTACGCACGTTCGAGGTTCTGTAGGTCGGATTAGCGGAACGCGTAATCCGACACCACCACGGTCGCGGCCAACAATGTTGTCGGATTACGGTCGCAGCCAACAATGTTGTCGGATTACGGGCCTGCGGCCCTAATCCGACCTACGCCCTTTTCGCCAGACGAAAAAAAACCCCGCTCATCACTGATCGGGGTTTTTCTCTACTGCGAATAACAAGCCTGACGATAACCTACTTTCACACTGGTTGCAGCACTATCATCGGCGCAAAGTTGTTTCACGGTCCTGTTCGGGATGGGAAGGGGTGGGACCAACTTGCTATGGTCATC
>NZ_LOCQ01000047.1 GCF_001677885.1 Janthinobacterium psychrotolerans
GCATCGAGCGCTTGAGCTGCCTGGCGAAGCGGCGGTAGTTTTCGCAGAACTGCGTGTAGCCGTAGGTCTGGCGATCGGCATAGTCGGCGCGGTGCTCCTCCCACAGCAGCATCAACGTCATGCCCTTACGGCGCAGTTCCTGGTGCAGGTAGCCATAATCGGGCTGCACATAGTCACTCGCCTTTTGGGCGCCGACCAGCAGGCGCCGCTCCAGTGCCGCCTCGTCCATGCTTTGTACAGTGAGCCAGTCCAGGCCAGCTGCCGCAGCCAGGCCGGCGTACTTCGTGACCACACCTTTAGACAGGCCAAGTGCATTGGCAATCTGCTGGTGCGACAATTTGGCGTCAAGTTTGAGTCGTAGTACGTCCTTAATTTTACGCATATTGATCCTCGGTGCGGGCACGCCATCTCCAGTCAAAAGCTGGGAGCCTACCCGTTCGGTTGCAAAATGCGTAACGTCATCACTGCGCTGTACAACACCATTCCGGCATCGTGACCAGCGATTCCGGTATCGTGACCGCTGATTCCGGACAATGCCCGAAATCGGTCACGTTCGCCCGGAATGGGCGGTCACGTTCAAACGGAATGGCTGGTCACGATGCCGGAATCACTGGTCACGTTCGTCCGGAATACCCACTGATCGGCATGGACGACATCAAGCAGGAAGTGCTGCACCTGGAAGACATGATACGCAACCGCGGCGTGTACAAATCGCACAATATCGACAAGCCCTTCAATGTCATGTTGACGGGCCCGGCCGGTACAGGCAAGACCAAGCTGGCCGGCTACCTGGCCAAGCGGCTCGATATTGCGCTGATCCAGGCCTCGGGCTCGGCGCTGGAATCGGGCTATGTGGGCGGCGGCGCCAAGGCCTTGAATGCGCTGTACCGCAAGGCTTGCGCACGCGGCAACTGCATCATTTTCCTCGACGAAGCGCAGACGCTGTTCATGCCGCGCGGGCGCGGCGAGCGCAAATGGGAAGACGACACGGCCAATACCTTGCTGGGCCTGCTCGATGGCGTGAAAAGCAGCGAAGGCGCGGGCGTGATCTGGATCGTCGCCTCGAACTTCGACGATGCATCGAGCCAGATGGACGAGGCCATGCTGCGCCGCTTCCCCGTAAAAATCAATTTCCGCCTGCCCAACAAGGCCGAGCGTGGCGCCCTGCTGAAACATTTCCTGTCGCAAAAAGCAGAAGGCTGCGTCGACTGGACCGGGCTGGACCTGGCGCAGGTGGCCGAAGTGACGGCCAACCTCAGTCCGGCCCTGCTGGAAACCGTGGTCGAACGGGCCAGCATGCTGGCGATCCAGGAAAAAGTGCTGATCGATACCGATTTGCTGTTCCGCGCCTTCGAACGCGCCACGATCGGCCTGGCCGACCGCGCCGCCACGGCCGAAAAACACCTGCAGCGCGAACGCATCGCCCTGCACGAACTGGGCCACTTCTTCATGCAGATCGATCCCTATTTGCGCGCCGGCATGCCGCTGGCCGAAGTGAAACACAAGTCGCACCTGCTCAAGATCAGTACCGAAGCCGTCTCGAAGATCGGCGCGCTTGGCTATGTGCTGTCGTCGGGCGACGACCTGTCGCTGCGCACCCTGGAAGAACTGGAGCGCGACGTGATCGGCCTGTATGGCGGTGTAGCGGCCGAGGAACTGTTTTACGGCGCGCGCGGCATCTCGGTGGGCAGCCAGAACGACATCGAAAAAGCCACCACCCTGCTCGACACCATGGTCAACAAGCTGTCGATGTATTCGCGCTCCAAGTTAGATTACCGCCAGCTGAAACACGAGCACGGCGACGAGCGCACCCTGGCGCTGGTGGAGGCCAAGGCGGACGAACTGTACAGCTACACCCTGAACGCCATCGCCGACTACCGCGGCGCCATCGAGGCGATCAAGGTGGTGCTGCTGGAACGCTATGTGCTGTCCAAGGATGCGGTGTTCGAGCTGCTGGAAGAGCATTTGCAGACGTCTTCACCACGATTGCACGCAGTTTGATTGCTTCACTCCCCACCACGGTGTTGCCAGCAAGGTTGTCGGATCAGCGGGGCAAAGCCGCGCGTAATCCGACACCAGCGCCAACCTCAATCCGGCCCCAAGCCCAGGTCCGTCGCCACCTGCTGGCGCAGCAGGTACTTCTGGATCTTGCCGGTCACCGTCATCGGAAACTCCCCGACAAAGCGCACATAGCGGGGGATCTTGTAATAGGCGATCTGGCCGTCGCAAAAGGCGCGGATGTCCTCGGCCGTGGTCGCTTGCGCGCCGGGGCGCAAGATGATGCAGGCGCACAGTTCCTCGCCGTATTTGGCGTCCGGCACGCCCACGCATTGCACGTCGAGCACGCCGGGGTGGCGGTATAAAAATTCTTCCACTTCGCGCGGATAGATATTTTCGCCGCCGCGTATCACCATGTCCTTCGAGCGGCCGACGATGCTGCAAAAGCCGTTGGCGTCGATCACGGCCAGGTCGCCCGTATGCATCCAGCGCGCCGCGTCGATCGCTTCGGCGGTTTTGTCCGGGTCGCCCCAGTAGCCCTGCATCACCGAATAGCCGCGCGTGAGCAATTCGCCCTTTTCGCCGCGCGGCACGATGCGCCCTTCGCCATCGATGATTTTCACTTCCAGGTGCGGATGCACGCGGCCGATCGAGGACACGCGCATTGCGCGCGGATCCTCGATCGCTGTCTGGAAACTGACGGGCGAGGTTTCCGTCATGCCATAAGCGATGGTGATCTCATCCATGTGCATCAGCTCGATGACCCGCGTCATGACCTCCATCGGACAGGGCGAGCCGGCCATGATGCCGGTGCGCAAACTCGACAGATCGTATTGCTGGAAGTCGGGATGATCGAGCATGGCGATAAACATGGTCGGCACGCCATGCAGGCCCGTGCAGCGCTCGGCCTGCACGGTGTCAAGCACGGCTTTCGGATCGAACCCTTCGCCGGGAAACACCATCGCCGCGCCATGCGTGACGCAGGCCAGGTTGCCCAGCACCATGCCGAAACAGTGGTACAGCGGCACCGGAATGCACAGGCGGTCCTGCTCGGTGAGGCGCATGGCCTCGCCGATAAAAAAACCGTTATTGAGGATATTGTGGTGCGTCAGGGTGGCGCCTTTCGGTGCGCCGGTGGTGCCGGAAGTAAATTGAATATTCACGGCGTCGTCGAATTGCAAGGTGGCGCTGACCGCGTCCAGGTGCGCCAGGTCGGCCCCGGTAATGCCGTCCAACAGGCAGTCGAAATTGTGCATGCCTGGCGTGGCGTCCTGGCCCAGGCGGATCACATGGCGCAGCTGTGGCAGGCGGGTTGACTGCAGCTGGCCGGCGCGGCTGGCGGCGATCTCCGGCACCACGTCCTGCACGATGGCCAGGTAGTCGCTGGACTTGAAGCTGGGCGACAGGATCAGCGCGCTGCACGATACCTTGTCAAGCACGTATTCGAGCTCCGCGCGGCGATAGGCGGGGTTGATATTGACCATGATCAGGCCCGCCTTGGCGGTGGCGAACTGGGTCAGCACCCATTCGGCGCAGTTTTGCGACCAGATGCCGATGCGCTCGCCCGGCTGCAGGCCCAGCTTCAGCAAGCCGGCGGCCAGGCGCCGCACGCGCTGCTGGAATTCGCCGTAGGTCCAGCGCACTTGCTGGTGAGCCACGATCAGGGCGTCGTGCTGGCTGTAGCGTGCGGCGATGGCGTCCAGATAAGCGCCGATGGTCGCACCGATCAGCGGTGTCTCGTGGGCACCGTGCACATAACTCATGTCTTGCATACCGTCTCCAGGCAGGGTGGCGCGACGCGCTCTTGTATTGACGAAAATAAGAAAAATTATAGCCCCATCGCCAGCTGGCATGCGGCGCTGTTGTCAAAGTGCCAAAAAGCAGCGCACGGCTGCAAGCGTTGATGATGCAAGCAATCAAGCTCATGTAAAATATTTGCATGCCGGCCCGGGATGCTGGATATCGTCTTCCACCTGGCTTGCTTATGACTCAAGAAACTCCGCGCATTTCCGTTCTGCTCATCGATGACGAAGCCATCGCGCTCGACCTGATCGCCCATGGCCTCGAACGCGAGGCCGACGTCACCCTGCGCTACGATCCGCGCTCGGAAATGGCGGTAGCCCTGGCGCGCGAAACGGCCGCCACCATCGTGCTGGTCGACCTGCGCATGCCGGGCGCGGACGGTTTTGACGTGATCCGCATGCTGCGCGGCGACCCGGCCACCGAACATATCCCGGTGGTGCTGCTGTCGTCCGAAGACGACCCGTCGATCAAGGTCAAGGCCTTTGCCACCGGCGCCAACGATTATCTGGTGAAGTGGCCCGATCCGCGCGAACTGCTGGCGCGCGTGCGCTATCACAGCGCCGCCTATATCGCCCGCCAGCAGCGCGATGCGGCGTTTATCTCCTTGCGGCTGAGCCAGGAAGAGCTGGCCGTGAGCCAGTCGGCGCTGCACCAGGCGCAAAAAATGGAAGCCATCGGCCAGCTGACGGGCGGCGTGGCCCACGATTTCAACAATGTGCTGCAAATCATCGGCGGCAACCTGCAACTGATCAAGCTGCTGGGCGGCGTCAGCGAGAAGGCCAGCAGCCGCATCGAGGTGGCGCTGGCCGGCGTGGAACGGGGCGCCAAGCTGTCGGCCCACCTGCTGGCGTTTGCACGGCGCCAGCCGCTGCAGGCGCAACTGATCAATCCGGGCAAGGTGCTGCGCGACATGGGCGACATGATACGCCGCCTGCTCGACCCGCGCGCCGTGATCGACACCGATATCGAACACGGCCTGTGGAGCACCATGGTCGACGCCAACCAGCTCAACAACGTGCTGCTGAACCTGGCCATCAATGCGCGCGACGCGATGGCGGCCGGCGGCACCCTGACCATGCGCGCACGCAATATCAAGGCCGGCGCGATGCAACTGCCCGAAGTGGGCAATGGCGACTATGTGATGCTGGAAATTGCCGACACCGGGGTCGGCATGGAAGAGGCCGTGCTGCAGCGCGCCTTCGAGCCGTTCTTTACCACCAAACCGACCGGCCAGGGCACGGGCCTGGGCCTGAGCATGGCGTATGGCTTCGTCAAGCAGTC
Organism: Janthinobacterium psychrotolerans; assembly: GCF_001677885.1. Classification (GTDB taxonomy): domain Bacteria; phylum Pseudomonadota; class Gammaproteobacteria; order Burkholderiales; family Burkholderiaceae_D; genus Janthinobacterium; species Janthinobacterium psychrotolerans. The sequence continues at coordinate 5,083 of NZ_LOCQ01000047.1, forward strand.
CGGCGGCGAGATCATCCTCAAGAGCGAAGCGGGAGTCGGCACCAGCGTGAAGATTTTCCTGCTGCGCAGCGAACAGGAGGCGCTGCTGGTCGAGGAGCCGCCGGTAGTGCCCCTGACGCGCGGCCTGGAAACGATTTTGGTGGTGGAAGACGAGGAGGAAGTGCGCCGCTCCACCGTCGAGCTGTTGTCGGCCCTGGGCTACAAGGTGCTGCAGGCGGCCCATGCGGGCGCGGCGCTGAACCTGGTGCGCTCGGGCATCCCGATCGACCTGGTGTTTACGGACGTCATCATGCCGGGCGAAATCAGCAGCCTGCAATTGAGCGAGGCGGTGCGCGAACACCTGCCCGACACGCAGATCCTGTTTACCTCGGGCTATGCGGAAGGCGTGCTGGCCCATGAAGGACGGCTCGATCCCGGCGTCAACCTGCTGCAGAAACCGTACACACCCGATGTGCTCAGCAGCCGCCTGCGGCAGTTGCTGCGGCGTCGCAAGGCGGCAAATTAATAGGCTATGTCACCATCAAATGTGGGAACGTCCCCAAAGTGGCCCTGAGCAAGCTTTCGGGGGACAATATTCTTTTGGCGTCGAGTATCCAGCGCCAGCCCAGGTAGTTGGGCAGGTAGCGCGTGGCCACGCCATGAAAGGCGCGCAGCCAGCCGCGCAGCCGGCTGTGATAGGCGTTGACGTTCTGCACATGCACCGTGCCGCGCACGCGGATGCCGGCCCGCAAGTTGACCGCCGCATGTTCGATGCCGATTTCCCTGGCAAAAGCGGGATAGGCAGGATGGCCATCGCTGACCAATAAAATGTCACGGTCGATCACCGGCGGCAGGCAGGCATGCAGTGTGGCCTTGGTCAGCCGGCCCATGCCGGCGACGAAATCGACGGTTTGGCCGGTGCGGTCGCGCGCCACCAGCACGCACATCTGCTCGTTGGAAATGCCACGCTGGCTGGCGCGGCCACCGCGCTGGCGTGCCGGCCGCGTCATGTGTCTTGAACCTTTTTGCGACTCCAGCAGATACATGTCGTCGGCCTCGGTGATGCCGTGCAGGCAGCGTGGCCGGTCGGTCTTGGCCAGTGCCAGGAAGCGGTGGCGCCAGCGAAAGCTGGTGTTGCGATGAATAGTCACTTGCGCGGCGGCCTTGCGCACCGAAAACGAGTTGAGCAGGCAATCGGCATAGGCCAGCCAGCGTTCCTTGTGGTGCAGGTGCGCCAGCGGCGTACCTGTCAACGCGTTGAAAGTTTTGCGGCAGGGCACGCAGCGATAGCGCTGCAGGCCGTGGGCCTGGCCATGCCGGTGGAAATGTGTCGATAAACATGCCGGACAATGCAGTTGCGCCTGCGCTGTCTGCTCGATCAGGGTGGCGGCCGCAACCTGTGGCGCGCTGGTGCGCAACAGATCGCCGCTGGCAAGGCGCTGGCGGTGCGACAGTTGCGGGAATTGCCTGGCGAAGGCCTGCCACTGGGCGGTGTCCATGATCGGCTCCTTGAAAGGCAATACCTGACCAGTTAGAGCGCAGAAATTTCACGGCGTTCCCACCGTTTTCGCTGACATAGCCAATTAATACTTATTGCGGCCGGATATAGCGGTGCGACCCTGGCGGCGGTTCATTCAACACCGCCCAGAAGATGCCCAGATCGGCAATCGCGCGCACGAATTCCTCGAAATCGACGGGCTTGACGACATAGGCGTTCACGCCCAGCTCGTAGCTGCGCAACAGGTCCTGCTCTTCCTTGGACGAGGTCAGCATCACCACCGGGATGCTGCGCAGCGCCGGCGTATTGCGAATTTCCTTCAGCACTTCCAGGCCGTCGATTTTCGGCAACTTCAGGTCGAGCAGCACCACGGCCGGATTGCCGACCTCGCGCGCGGTGTACTGTTCGCGGCACAGCAGATAGTCGAGCGCTTCGGCGCCGTCGCGGGCAATGATGACCTCGTTGGCCAGCTGGCTCTTGGCCAGGGCGATCAGGGTCAGCTCCAGGTCATGCGGATTATCTTCGACCAGTAAAATGGGTTTTAACATAGGCTAACCTTACGTAACAATATCTTTGGGAATGCTGAATGAGAATGTGGCGCCGGCACCCGGCGTCGATTCGGCCCACACCCGCCCGCCATGGCGCTCGATAATGCGGCGCACATTGGCCAGGCCGATGCCGGTGCCGGGAAAGTCTTCCATGCGATGCAGGCGCTGGAATACGCCGAACAGCTTGTGCACATACTCCATATTGAAGCCGGCGCCATTGTCGGCCACGTGAAACACCACTTCCTGGGTGTTCTCGGTGGCGCTGATGGCGATGCGCGCCACTTCCTTGTGGCTGGTAAATTTGACGGCATTCGACAGCAGGTTGTACAGCGCCAGCTGGACGAAAGTCGGATCGGCCTTCACCGAAGGCAAGACGCCGATATCCCACTCCACCTTGCGCTCGCGGATATCGAGCGCCAGCTTCTGGATGCAGCCGCGCACCAGCTCGGTCATATTGACGGGACTGGGGTGCAGGGCGGCACGGCCCATCTGCGAAAAACTCAGCAAGTCGTCGACCAGCTTGCCGGCCAGGCGCGCCGAATCCTTGATGTTTTTCAGGAAACGGCGGCGCTTTTCCAGGTCTTCCGCACCCGCCGTTTCCATCAGCAAGTCGGAAAAGCCGGCGATATGGCGCAGCGGCGCGCGCAGGTCGTGCGACACGGAATACGAAAACGCTTCGAGTTCCTTGTTGGCGCGGCCCAGTTCCTCGGCCAGCTCGGCCATTTGCTCGGCCCGTTCCAGCACGATGCCGAGCAGGGCGCCGCGAAACTCGACGGCCAGCTCGATCTCGCCGTCGTGCCACGGCGCGCTGATGCCATTGATGGTTTCGCGCCAGCTGGCAAAACTGCTGCGCGGCGTCAATTGCCCAGGCCCGCTCTTGTCCTGCGGCTGGCCGGCCCAGTCGATGGTCTGCACCACTTCCGGCCGGAACCACAGCAGATAATGCGGGTGGATGCGCGAAATCGACATCGACAGCAGGCCGCTGGCATTGCGCCTGTAGGCGCTGGCCGGCGCATGCAGGGCGCTCAGCTGATCGGTATGGAACACTTCGCCATGGCCGTTCGCGCCCAGCCACTGCACCAGCTCGCGCACCTCCTGCTCGTCGGGCGCGTCGCCGTAGGTCAGCACGCGGTCGTCGACAACGATGGCGGCGCCGTTCGCACGGGCAAAGCGCAACAGATCAGGAAACACGCCGCACAGGCTGTCGGCAAAGTCGGCCTTCTGCTGCGTCAGGCCAGCCAGCATGCTGACCATGGTGCGCCGCACTTCCAGGCGAAACTCCAGTTCGCCGGCGTCGCTGCGGCTCTCGATGCGCAGCGCCAGGATCTGCCCCAGCTGCTCGCACACGGTGCGCTGCTCGAACGCCACCGGCAGGGGCGTGGCGTTATGGCAGGAAATCAGGCCCCACAACTGCCCCTTGACGATCAGCGAGACCGACATCGACGCCAGGGTGCCCATGTTGCGCATATATTGCAGGTGGATCGGCGAGACGCTGCGCAAGGCCGCATGCGACAGGTCATTGGGCGCGCCGGTCAGCGGGTTGACATCAGGCAGCAGGCGCGCCGGCGTGTAATCGGCGTCGTGGATCAGGCGGATGCGGTTGAGCAGGTACAGCTCGCGCGCCTGGCGCGGAATATCGCTGGCGGGAAAGCGCTGCCCCAGGTAGTAGCCATAGCCCTCGGCCCGGCTTTCGGCCAGCACATGGCCATGGCCGTCGCGGTCGAACTGGTACACCATCACGCGGCCAAAACCGGTGACCTCGCGGATCTGCTGGGCGGCCAGGCCGCTCATCTCGGCGATATCGTGCACATCGTTGATTTTCAACAGAAAACTGCCCACCTTCGGATACAGGTAGCGAAAATCGGGCGGCGTGGCGCGGGTCACGACTTCGAACTCCAGCATCAGCAGGCGGTCGAAAACATGGGCCAGCACATCGAAGTAGCGCTGGTTGCACACTTGGACGGTGCCCAGATGCGTGGGCTGCGCGCTCAGTTCCACGCGCGCCAGCTCGGCTTGCAGCTGCAAGGCGGCCCGTTCGCCCAGGATCGCCGGCAGCGCTTTGCCCAGCGCCTGCTCGCCGTCCACACCGGTATGCTGTGCCAGGTTGGCCGACACCTGCACCACACGCCGCTCGCCCTCTTGCGGCAAGGCCAGCAAAAAGCCGTGCGGCTGGATGCTGCCGGGAATGCGGATCGGCTCCTGGTCGCAGGCGGTGAGGTTGAACGTGGGCGGGGCAGTGGCGGCTGGCATCATGGCGGGTATGTCGGCAACGCGGGCCGGTCAGGCGGTGGGAGTAGCATTATTGTACTAGAGGCCGATGACCTGCGCCGCACGTGATGGGCGCTGTTGCACGCTGTCGTGCATTTTCACCACGGCCCATTTGCATTACCATGCAGCCCAGCGCGGCTGGCGCATAGCCATTCTTATAGCAAGGTCAACGGTGCAATCTTTACAACAGGGCTTTATTTTGACCCGCCACTGGCGCGACACCCGCGACGGCACGCTGGTCGAGTTCTGGCTGGCCACCGACGACGGCCCGCGCCAGGCGCGCCTGCCGCCGCAGACTTCGGTCGCCTTTATACCGCTTGAACAGCAGGAACGGGCCGAACTGCTGCTGCGCGGCGAGCGCCATGCCGAACTGCGGCCGTTGACCCTGTGCGACTTTCACCATCGCCCGGTGCTGGGCCTGTATTGCAAGCAATACCGGCAGTTGCTGAAGCTGGAGAAACACTTGCGCGCGCACGGCGTGGACGTGTACGAGGCAGATATCCGCCCGCCCGAACGCTACCTGATGGAACGCTTTATCACGGCGCCGGTGGTGTTCGAGGGCGAGCCCGGGCAGGAGCTGCACCTGAAACCCGCGCCCGGCTACCGCCCCACATTGAAACTGGCCTCGCTCGATATCGAAACGACGGCCCATGGCGAGCTGTATTCAATCGCCATCGAAGGCTGCGGCCAGCGCCAGGTGTATATGCTGGGGCCGAAAAACGGCGGCGACGAGGCGCTCGACTTTGACCTGGAATACTGCGCCAGCCGCGGCCAGCTGATCGAGCGCCTCAACCGCTGGATGGAACAGCACGACCCGGATGCCATTATCGGCTGGAACGTGGTGCAGTTCGACCTGCGCGTGCTGCGCGAACAGGCCCAGCGCCACAAAGTGCCCCTGAAGCTGGGACGCGGCGGCGCCGAGCTGGAATGGCGCGAGCACGGCGGCAAGCAGGAACATTATTTTGCGGCCGCCGCCGGCCGATTGATCATCGACGGCATCGAGGCGCTGAAATCGGCGACCTGGAATTTTTCCTCGTTCAGCCTGGACAACGTGGCGCAGACGCTGCTGGGCGAAGGTAAGTCGATCGACAATCCGTATCAGCGCATGGCCGAGATCGACCGCCGCTTTCGCGAAGACAAGCCGGCGCTGGCGCGCTACAACCTCAAGGACTGCGAACTGGTCACGCGCATCTTTGCCAAGACCGAGCTGCTGACCTTCTTGCTGGAGCGGGCCAGCGTGACGGGCCTGGCGGCCGACCGCAGCGGCGGCTCGGTGGCCGCTTTCGAGCACCTGTATTTGCCGCTGATGCACCGGCAGGGTTATGTGGCGCCCAACCTCGGCGACGTGCAGGGCGACAACAGCCCGGGCGGCTTCGTGATGGATTCGCGCTCGGGCCTGTACGACTCGGTGCTGGTGCTCGACTACAAAAGCCTGTACCCGTCGATTATCCGCACCTTTCTGATCGATCCGGTGGGGCTGGTGGTGGGCACGCGCAAGGGTGAGGGTGAGCGCGAGGCAGATACCGTGCCCGGCTACCGGGGCGCGCAGTTTTCAAGGCTCAAACATTGTTTGCCGGCCATCGTCAAGCAGGTATGGCAAGGCCGCGAGACGGCCAAGCGCGAGCGCAACGCGCCACTGTCGCAGGCGCTGAAAATCATCATGAACGCCTTTTATGGCGTGCTGGGCTCAAGCGGCTGCCGTTTTTTCGACCCGCGCCTGGCCTCGTCGATCACCCTGCGCGGCCACGACATCATGCACCGCACGCGCGAGCTGATCACCGAACAGGGCTACCAGGTGATCTATGGCGACACCGATTCCACCTTTGTCTGGCTCAAGACCGCGCATGACGACGCTGCGGCCGGCAAGATCGGCCGTGCGCTGGTGGCGCAGGTCAACGACTGGTGGACGACCTATCTGCGCGAAGAATTCGGCCTCGACAGCGCGCTGGAACTGCAATTCGAAACCCATTACCGGCGTTTTTTGATGCCGACCATCCGCGGTTCGGAAGAAGGCAGCAAGAAGCGTTATGCCGGCCTGGTCGGCAAACCGGATGGCAGCGAAGAGATGGTCTACAAGGGCCTGGAAACGGTGCGCAGCGACTGGACCCCGCTGGCCCAGCAATTCCAGCAAGCCCTGTATCTGCGCGTCTTCCAGCGCGCGCCCTACCAGGACTATGTGCGTGACTATGTGGAACGCACCCTGGCCGGCGAGCACGACGCGCTGCTGGTGTACCGCAAGCGGCTGCGCCGCCCGCTCGACGACTACCAGCGCAACGTGCCGCCCCATGTGCGCGCCGCGCGCGCGGCCGACGCCTATAACCTGGCGCAAGGGCGGCCGCTGCAATACCAGAACGGCGGCTGGATCAGCTATGTGATCACGGTGGCCGGCCCTGAGCCGCTGGAGACGCAGCGCTCGAATATCGACTACGAGCACTACCTGACCAAGCAGCTGCAGCCGGTGGCCGACGCGATATTGCCGTTCCTGGGCGACGACTTTTCCAAGCTGATTTCACGCCAACACGATCTATTTTGAAACGATTTTGCTTGCCTTGCCCCTGCCATGAGGTAATATCGGCGCCTGCCCGGCCTCGGCCACAGGCGCAAGCCCCGGCACAGGCGTAAAATACGCCATGGCGAAAGAATAAGAGCTGTACCAGTGACAAGAAGATGCGCCCCGGCCGCGATGACAGGGCTGAAGTGGCGCATACCGCACCGATGTTGAACCAGCAAGCACGGCGGCCTCGCTTGCCCCCTGCCTGTTATTTTTAGATTGAATACACCATGACCCAGATCACGTCCTTGAGAGACATTCCGCAAAAAAACATCTTCCGCAAAGGCGATACCTTCGTGCTGTTTGGCGAGCTGTTCGGCCGGGGCTATGTCAATGGCCTGCTGGACGAAGCGCGCAAGGCGGGCATGAACATCGTCGGCATGACGGTCGGCCGCCGCGATGAGAACCTGGCGCTGCGCCCGCTGAACGCGGAAGAGCTGGCCGAAGCCGAAGCCAACCTCGGTGGCCGCATCATCAATGTGCCGCTGATGGCCGGTTTCGACCTGGACGCCCCCGCCGGCGAACCGACCCCGACCGCCCTGCTGGCCGACCTGACCCTGAAAAGCTGGCAGGAAGACAAGCTGGACTGGGAAAAGATCGAGCGTTCACGCGCAGCCGGCACGGCCCGCTTCACCGCCTCGGTGGCGAAAGCCATGGCCGAACTGGACAGCCTGATTCCTGACGGCAGCAATGTGTATTTCGCCCACACCATGGCCGGCGGCATCCCGAAGGTCAAGGTCTTCCTGGCCATTGCCAACCGCATCTACAAAGGCCGCGGCGAGCGCTTCATGTCTTCGCGCGCCCTGCTCGACAGCGACCTGGGCAAGCTGATCCTGATGAACTTCGACGAAGTCACCGCCAATACCCTGCAGCACCTGATCGACGGCAGCGCCGCCATACGCAATCGCATCGAGCAGCAAGGTGGCCAGGTGCGCTACAGCGCCTACGGCTACCACGGCACCGAGATCCTGATCGACGGCAAGTACCAGTGGCAGACCTACAGCAACTACACCCAGGGCCTGGCCAAGATGCGCCTGGAAAACGTGGCCAAGGCCGCGTGGGACAAGGGCATCAAGGCCACCGTCTTCAACTGCCCGGAAATCCGCACCAACTCGTCCGACATTTTTGTCGGCGTGGAACTGTCGCTGTTCCCCCTGCTCGACGCCCTGAAAAAAGAAGGCGGCGGCGGCTGGGCCGAACAGCAATGGGAAACCTGCCAGGCCCTGCTGGAAGACGGCACCTCGCTGCAAGACCTGCTCGACCGCATTGCCGCCTACAACGGCGACGCCACCAGCGTCCACTTCCGCAACTTCGCCGCCTGGCCAATGGACAACACGCCGGAACTGGCCGAAGTGATGATCGGCACCTCCGACGACATCACCAAGCTGCACAAGGACCGCAAGGAACTGATCACCGACCACCTGAGTTCCTTGGTACTGGAAGGCACGGGCCCGCTGATGTTCCACGCCATGTCGGACCCGCAAGCGCCCGTCGTCTGGCTCAACCACGACATCATCGCGCGCCAGCTGAGCGCGGTGCATAACCCGGCCTAAGCTGCTGCCGTAGCCCTGCAACGCCGCCCCTGGTACCTGCCTGCGGCGGCGTTTTGCATGGCGAATGCGCTAGCGCGCAAACGGTATAAATGATAGGCAAAGCAAAAAACTTGCCGGATCACGATAAATCAGTAATAATGCGTCTCGCGTTGCCGGGATGGCGGAATAGGTAGACGCACGGGACTCAAAATCCCGCGCTGGAAACAGCGTGCCGGTTCGATTCCGGCTCCCGGCACCACCAGACATTATCTAGAAGCACCGAAAAGGCCATAAAATCCAATGTTATCAAGGGTTTAGTGGCTTTTTTTACGTCTATCCCATCCGGCTTTATCCCGATTAAACCCGACAAAAACCACTAGTCATTACGCACGAATTACGCAATGATTACGCACCAACGGGGGATCAATGGCATCATTTAGAAAACATAAGTCAGGATGGCGAGTAGAAATTTTTGTCCAAGGCACACGGGAGTCCGGGGTATTTTCAACCAAGGCTGAGGCATCATCCTGGGCGGCCGAGCGCGAGTCGCAGCTGCGGCGCAGCGATGCTTCAGGCATCGTCCTGGAAAAAACCTGCCCGCAGGCATTCGAGCGGTACCGTGACGAAGTTTCCGTCCACAAAAAAGGCGCACGCTGGGAAACTATCCGACTGGCGGCGATCGCAAGTCACCTGGTCGCAGGCAAGAAGCTGGGCGAATACCTCATCGCTGAAGTTACGCCTGACATTTTGGGACAGTGGCGCGACATGCGTCTCAAAACAGTATTGGGGTCGACGGTCAATCGGGATCTCAATCTGATTTCTCATGTCTTCACCACTGCCCGCCGCGAATGGAAGTGGGCCGCCAAAAGCCCGACTGCTGATGTTCGCCGCCCTAAAGACCCACCGCCCAGGGACCGCCTGATCAGCCAGGAAGAGATTGACAGGATCTGCCTGGCTCTTGGCTACGACGGGCAGTTCACTCCGGATGTTGCATAAGTTCTATGGTGTGGCCGTCAGGTCCTCGGGTGTAGACCATGATTGTTCCGCTAGGCGCAGTTTGCGGTTCGCCGGTTGCCGTCCATCCATAAGGGGCCATGCGATTTAGCATTGCGCGAAGATCGGTCACGGCAAACGTCAAATGAGCCGAACCGACGTCGCATGGACGTTGTTTCAAAACCACGCGATCTTCCGGCGAATCGTACTCAATCAGCTCAACTCTATATCCATCGGGGCCCTCCAGGAGAGCGTTTCTTAAATAAGCCCCCGACACGCCGACCACTTGTTCCATCGCGTGCCCACCGCCAAGTTCTTTGCGATACACGAGTTGAAAGCCGAGGACCTCAGTCCAGAAATCAAGTACGCCATTGATCGACGCGACAGTCAGCCCAGTGTGCTCGGTGCGCAATACGGTAGAGGTTTGGTCCTTCATAGGTGCATCCTGTTCACAGTCGAGGCCGCAGATTTATGCGAGCGTTAAGAATCCAGTCCGGATTTCCCCCATTACTTTAACAGATGACCGTCATGGGGCGTAAGCGGACACCGCGATAGAGAAGCCGACGCCTCAAAAAAATCGCAGCAGTTTTCGGCCATGCTTTTCAAGAAAGTATTCCCTCGCTGCCGATACTTGCTGGGAGGAAAATACAAAATCAAAAAAATCATCGGGATTACTAGCATTTCTGAGTTGACATAGCGGTTTTCGATTCCGGCTCCCCACCAAAGGATCACGTCCTACCGTATTAAGAAACATCAAAACCCGCTCTTCTCATAGGAGGCGCGGGTTTTTTTTGTGATCATCACCGGCGCCAGGCCAGTTCGCCACCCGTTATCCAAACGGCCTGACTCCAAACAGCACACCATGCAGCCAGAAGGCGAGCAGTACCCATAGCGCGACGCCGGCAACGATGGCAATCAAGGTGCCGCGCAGCGTGCCGGCGGGGTAATGCGTCACTGCGCGGCGGTCGCGGCCGATGGCGGAGACGAGGTCGGCGCTGGACCAGAGCAGGAAGCTGCCGAACAGCAGCAAGTCCGCCAACGTACCGTTGGACAACAGGTGTGCCACGGCCCACAATTGCGTGCCCAGCAGCATCGGATGATGGAGCCTGGCCTTGATGGAGTTGCGCGGCACGTTGGCGGCCGCCAGCAGTACCAGGGAAAACAGCATGAGCAAACCGCTGAGATGGCGCAGGGCCGTCGGCGGCGACCACAGGGCCACCGGCTGCTGGCGCGCCAGGCCGTAGCCCCAGATGACCAAGATCAGGCCAGCCAGCGCGGCGACCGAATACACACCCTTCCATTTTTTTTCGCCGAGGCGCGCCAGTTGGGCGCCGCGCCAGCCATCGGCCACGATGCGTACCGAGTGTACGCCCAGAAACAGTAACAAGCCTGCGATCAGAACGGTCATGCTGTGTCCTTTCCAAGGTATCGCCGATGGAGCCGGGTCAGCGTTCTTCCCGGTAGTAATCGCAGCCTTCAAACGTGGTGCGCAGTGCCTGCTGCAGCTGCGCATAACGCTCGGGGGTCAGGTTGAAACGCACGTCGATCTGGCCGTCGTCGTCCATCTGCATGGCGGCTTCGGCATCCATCTGCACCGACAAGCGGTTGGCGTGCAGGATCACGGCGTGCATGTGGCCATACCACGAGAAGCCCTGGCCGCAATATTCGATATACGGCTCGTCCATGCCGAGCGCCACGTCCTGTTCGTCGTACTCGTCGGCGCGCTGGAACATCAGGTAGACGGGGTCGCCGTGGGCGGCGGGTGCGCCCAGGGTAGTGATCAGGGCGTCATCTTCCTGGAGGACGGACATTTCGGTGGCGGTAAATCCTGCGGACATGGCGTGCTTTCAAAAGGTCGATGCCGCCACCATAGCGCAATTGGCAGCTGGCGAACAGCCGCATCTATAATTGCCGGTCATCTACTCATCGCAGGAGTTCGCCTTGTCCTCGCCTTACACCACCCGCCTTGCCATTCCCGATGTGGCCACCTATTGCCATCTGCGCAATGCGTCGGGCCTGAGCCCCAAGACGCTGGAAGCGGCGTCAAAAGGACTGCCGAACTCGCTGTTTGCGGTACAGGTGCTACAGGACAACGAGATCGTCGGCATGGGCCGCATCATCGGTGACGGCGGCTGCTTTTACCAGGTGGTCGATATCGCCGTGCTGCCAGAGCACCAGGGCCGTGGGCTGGGCAAGCTGATCATGCGCGAGATCATGCAGTACATCGAACAGCAAGTGCCGGCCAGCGCCTATGTCAGCCTGATCGCCGACGGCCAGGCGCATCAGCTGTACGCACAGTTCGGTTTCACGCACACCGCGCCAAAGTCGGTGGGCATGGCGCTCAAGCGCCAAGTTGGCATGGCGGCCAGGGAGGCGGCTTGCTATAGTGTCGGCAACGCGTGCCCGACGCCAGCCTGCCACCTTGAAACCTGAGAGTTACCATGCTTTACCTGCTCGCCTTTGCGACCGTTGTCGCGCTGCTGTATTACGTGTTCCGCGACCGTACCGCCGTCCAGCCGCTGTCGACAGCACTGGTGTCGATACGCGAGTATGTGCCGGCGATTCCGCCTGGCGCGCCGGCGCACCACTGGACCGATGGCGGACGCTATGCGTCCGAAGTGGACAACGATGCGATGTACCAGCCGGCGATCGCCAAACTGGCCGGCGAACACGGCCCCGGCAATGCCGATGAAAAATGCCTGGCGCTGCTGGTGTGCGACGACGCCAACCCGTTTCAGGACAAGGCCATCGCCGTGTTTATCGATGGCCAGCTGGTGGGTTACCTGGCGCACGGCGACGCGCTGCGCCTGCACCGCAACCTGGCGCACCGGGACCTGGCCGGGCACTTGAGCTCGTGCGACGCAGTGATCCGTGGCGGCGGCTTGTGGAACGGCAAGCGCCTGTCGTATGCGGTCTGGCTCGACCTGGCCCCGTTCAACTGATCGTCCCTTCAAGCGTGCAAGTGGCGCATGACGAAAAGGCTATACTTGCCTGATCATTCACCATCAGGGCACGCACATGGATCTACCACTGGCCAGCTGGGGCAGCAGCCTGTTGCCGTTCGGCGGCGAACTGCTGTGGACCGCCCTGCCATGGATACTGCTGTGTGGCGTGGCCGGTTTTGTTCTTGCCGCCCTGATCTGTTACCAGCTGGCCCGCAAATGCCTGCTGGTACGCCGCCCGCCGGCCTGGCATGTGGCAGCCAAGTTCAGCTATGTGCTGATCCTGGTGGCGCTGCCGGTGCTCGGTGGCGCGTTTGGCGCCGTGCACAGCGTGCATCGGGTGCTCAGCCAGGCGCTGGTGCGCGATCTGCAGCCGGTGTTCGCAACCCATGCGCCGGCGCTGCGCATCTACCTCGAGCAGCGCGTCAGACTGATGGCGCCAGACCAGCCGGTCAGCATGCGCAGCCTGCTCGAACCCCTGGTGCACAGCATGGTTTACCGGCCCGCTTCCAACAGCTACTGGGAGCGCAGCAAGGCGCACTGGATCAATGAAATCATCCTGCGCCGTGGCGGCGTGCTGCTGACCGAGGTGCTGCAGGATCAGCTGATCGCGCGTGCCGGCGTGCTGGGCGACACGTTGACGGGGGCGGACCTGCGCGACTTGAGCAAACTCGACAAATCCCTGCCGATGGTGCTGATCGACGCCATCGAACACCAGGCCAGCGCCTATTTCCATTCGCTCAAGCTCACCGTGGCCCTGTTCGCCTTGCTGGCGCTGCTGCTGGTGTGGTGCGAGATCATGCTGTACCGTCACTACTACCTGCGCCGTTATCCACCCGCCACGGCCATGCCGGTCACCATGCCACCGATGTAAAAAAGCCGCCCCTCCTTGCGGATGGGGCGGCTTTCCGGCGGCAAAACCGCTCAGGACCTTACACGCGTTGCGCTACCGCATCGACCACGCACAGGGCCGTCATGTTGACGATGCGGCGCACGGTGGCCGATGGCGTCAGGATATGCACCGGCTTGGCGCAGCCGAGCAGGATAGGGCCGACCGCGATGCCGTTGCCGGCGGCGGTTTTCACCAGGTTGTAGGCGATGTTGGCGGACTCGATGTTCGGCATCACCAGCAGGTTGGCGTCGTGTTTCAGGTCCGAATTGGGCATCAGCTTGTGGCGCAGCTTGCTGTCGAGCGCCGTGTCGCCATGCATTTCGCCATCGATTTCCAGTTCCGGCGCGCGTTCCTTGATGATGGCCAGCGCGGCGCGCATTTTTTGCGCCGAGGCGCTGTCGCTGGAACCGAAGTTCGAGTGCGACAGCAGCGCCGCGCGCGGCGACAGGCCGAAGCGGGTCATCTCTTCGGCGGCCATGATGGTGATCTCGGCCAATTGCCCGGCGTCCGGGTTTTCATTGACGTGGGTGTCGACCATCACCAGCTGGCGTTCAGGCATGATCAGCACGTTCATGGCGGCGTAGACATTGCTGCCGGCGCGCTTGCCCAGCACCTGGTCGATATATTTCAGGTGCAGCTGGGTGGTGCCGAAAGTGCCGCAGATCATGCCGTCGGCATGGCCCTTGTGTATCATCATCGAGCCGATCAGGCTGTGGCGGCGGCGCATTTCCAGCTTCGCGTATTCCTCGGTGACACCCTTGCGGCTGGTCATCTCGTAATACGTGGTCCAGTAATCGCGATAGCGCTCGTCGAAGTCGGGGTTGATGATGTCGAAGTCGACACCTTGCTTCAAACGCAGGCCGAACTTCTGGATGCGCGTTTCCAGCACGGCCGGACGGCCCACCAGGATAGGACGCGCCAGTTTCTCGTCGACCACCACTTGCACCGCGCGCAGCACGCGCTCTTCTTCGCCTTCGGCGTAGACGATGCGTTTCATTTCATTCGCGGTTTTCTTGGCCACCTGGAACAGCGGCTTCATGAAGGTGCCGCTGCGATAGACGAATTGCTGCAGGCTGTCGGCGTACGCTTGCAGGTCGGCGATCGGACGCGTGGCCACGCCCGACTCTTCGGCCGCCTTGGCCACCGCCGGCGCGATCTTGATCAGCAAACGCGGATCGAACGGCATCGGGATCAGGTATTCCGGGCCGAACGACAGGCTGGTGAAACCATAGGTGGTGGCGACGATGTCGGACTGTTCGGCGTGCGCCAGTTCGGCGATCGCGTGCACCACGGCAATTTCCATTTCACGCGTGATGGTGGTCGCGCCGCAATCGAGGGCGCCGCGGAAAATATACGGGAAGCACAGCACGTTGTTGACCTGGTTCGGGTAGTCCGAACGGCCGGTGCAGATGATGGCGTCGCCGCGCACGGCCTTCACGTCGTCGGGGGCGATTTCCGGATTCGGATTGGCCAGCGCCAGGATCAGCGGGTTCTTGGCCATGGTCTTGACCATGTCCTGTTTCAGCACGCCGCCGGCGGACAGGCCGAGGAAAATGTCGGCGTCCGGGATCACTTCGGCCAGGGTACGGGCGTCGGTCTCGCGCGCGAAACGTTCCTTGTCCGGATCCATCAGTTCGGTACGGCCCTTGTAGACCACGCCGGCCAGGTCGGTGACGAAAATGTTTTCCAGCGGGAAGCCCAGGTCGACGATGAGGTCCAGGCAGGCCAGGGCGGCGGCGCCGGCGCCCGAGACCACCAGTTTGCAATTCTTGATGTCCTTGCCGACATACTGGATGCCGTTCAGGATCGCCGCGCCAACGATGATGGCGGTGCCGTGCTGGTCGTCATGGAAGACGGGAATCTTCATGCGTTCGCGCAGCTGGCGTTCGATATAGAAACACTCGGGCGCCTTGATGTCTTCCAGGTTGACGCCGCCAAAGGTCGGCTCCAGCGACGCGATGATGTCGACCAGTTTGTCCGGGTCCAGCTCGTTGATTTCGATGTCGAACACGTCGATGCCGGCGAACTTCTTGAACAGCACACCCTTGCCTTCCATCACCGGCTTGGCGGCCAGCGGACCGATATTGCCCAGGCCCAGCACGGCCGTGCCATTGGTGATGACGGCCACCAGGTTGCCGCGCGCCGTGTATTTGTAGGCGTTGGCCGGATCGATGACGATTTCTTCGCAGGGCGCGGCCACGCCGGGCGAGTACGCCAGCGCCAGGTCGCGCTGGTTGGTCAGTGTCTTGGTAGGCGTCACGCTGATCTTGCCGGGGCGCGGAAACTCGTGATATTCGAGTGCGGCCAGGCGCAATTGTTGACGCAATTCTTCTTTTTTATCAGATGACGAATCCATGCTGTGCTGCCTTCCTGTTTGGTCGATCGGGGTGTTCGCGATTTTATCAGACCGATACTTTCAATTAGCTAGGTATTTTCCGCAAGCATAGTCTGATATCACGAAAGCGCATAACCTGCCATTGTAAAGGCCGCTGTCAGCACAAACCGGATTGGCTTCAAAAACTATCGATTAGCGGATATTGATAATTTTTGAAAATGATAGCTCATCTATTCAACATCAAAATTTTCTTCGGCCAAAAAACCGTAATCCCCGTCGATCAGCAGTTGCAGATACGCGTCAAAGCTGTCGGCGATGACCTGGTAGTTGTCAGGATCGTGCATGAAGCGCACCACCTGACCCACCTTGCCCGAGGCCGACGGATTGAAATCGACATACAGCACGGAGCTGCCGCCGTTGTTCATGCAGTGTGAAAAGCACAGGCGCTGGCCCTGCCTGATGGTGGCGTCGATGCGGGCATCGACGATGCCGGGATCTTGGTCGAGGTGGTGGCCATAAATCTCGGCGATGCTGCGCTGGCGCGATTGCTGGTCTGCGAGCATCTGCCCGACCGAACTCAGGTAGTAAGGATACTCGTAAGAGTCCGAGCCCAGCAGGTACACCGACACCTTGCCGCCAGCATACTGCTGATGGTAGGTGCCGTTGTAGATAGCCAGCAGCTGCAACAGGGTGTCCGGGCACAGCGGGTAGGCCTGGCGCAACTGGCCGAGCTGCTCATCGCTGGCGCCACTGGCCAGCGCCAGCGCGTCCAGGCTTTCCTGCGGCAAGCGCGCATGCACGCCGGCGAGGTAAGTGTCCAGCATGGCGGATTTATTGATCGGGGTCGACAAAGACATACTCCTGTTGGATCTGCAATTGCAGGTAATCGTCAAAGCTGGCGGCAATCACGCGATATTCATCGGGATCGTGCAGGAAGCGGATGACCTGCCCGGCCACGCCACCGGCGGCAGGCGCAAAATCGAGGTACAGCATCGAGGTGCCGCCATTGTTCATGCAGTGCGCAAAGCACAGCCGCTCGGCGCCGCTGGCGTGTAGATCGATGCCACTGTCGACCACGACGTCCTCATCGCCAGGCGGGTCGCCATAAATTTCGACAATGCTGTCGGGATACATGGCTTGGTCTTCCAGGATCTGTTCGACCGAGCGCAGGAAATACGGGTAACTGCCCATGGCCTCGTCGGCGCCCAGCGCCAGCACGGCCGTGGCGCCATCGTCATCATCGTCCCAGTGGGTGCCATTGACCTGGGTCAGCAAGGCCAGCAGGCTGGCGGGGCAAGGTGGAAACGCCTGCAGCAGGCTGTGCAGCTGCGCCGCGCTGGCGCCCGCGGCATTCGCCAGGCGCAGGCGCGGCGCTGGCGGCAGGGCGTGGCGCAATCCTGCCAGATACTGGTCGACGATCCGCATGCGTGATGAACTTTCGATTTTGCAAGATCGAAGAATATAGCAGTTCAGGACGCGCGGCCAGCGCACGCTAGCGCAACCTGGCACCCGGTGCAAAGCGCAGCGCGATCAGCAGCAGCAGCACCACGCCGGCGGCCATCACCATCCACGCCTGGGCCAGGCTGGCCGAATGCTGGCGGATCAGGCCGGCAATAAACGGCATGCTGCTGGCGATGATATAGCCGCCGCCCTGCACGAAGCCCAGCAGCGCGCCGGCGCCGGCCGGTTCCGTCACATGGTCCATGCTGACGATCAGCGACAGCGGAAACAGCGCGCCGATGCCGCAGCCGAGCAGTATCACCGCCGGGATCGCCAGCAGCTTGGGCGCGGCGATCAGGCAGGCCAGCCCCAGCAGGACCGACAGCAGTACCGCCAGCAGCAAAGGGCGGCGGTCAGGATAACGGTTGATCACGCTCGACACGCATAATCCGGACAGCACCTCCACCAGGGTCAGCGCGCCCAGCAGCAGGCCGCTGTGCGCCGCACTCCAGCCCAGCTCGGTATAAAACGGCGGCAGCCAGGCCAGCACCAGGGTGTAGGCGCCGGTGCCGATGCCGAAGAACACCATCAGCAGCCAGGCCCGGCCACTTCGCACCGGCAAGCTCGCGCCGGCGCCAGCGGCCACCTCGCGCCCGCCGCCCGCCGCGCGGCGCCACAGCAGCAGCGCGGCCAGGGCCGGCAGCGCCCACAGCGCCAGCAGCACCTGCCAGCCCAGGCTTTGGCCCAGTGGCGAAGCCGAGGCGGCGGCCAGCGCCGCGCCGCCCATGATGCCGGTCGTATAAAAGCCCATCAGCTGGCCGGCGCGCTCGGGAAAGTGGCGCTTGATAAACGCCGGCAGCAAGGCTTGCACCAGCGCGATGCCCAGGCCACCGAGCGCGGCGGTGGCGACCAGGCCGGCGCCGCCGTGCAAAGGCCAGCGCAACGCACAGGCCAGCGCAATGATGGCAATGCCCAGGCCCACGCCGCGCACCACGCCCAGGCGGCGCTGCAGTTGCGCGCCCGCCAGCGCACAGACGCCCATGGCAAACACGGGCACGGTGGTGAGCAGGCCGGCGTCGGCGCTGCTGATGCCGGTACTGGCCTGGATAGCGTCGAGCAAGGGGCCGATGGCGGCGAGGATGGGGCGCAGATTGAGGCCGAGCAGGATGATGGCCGCGATCAGCAGGGCGGAGGAATGGCGATGCGGCTGGTCTGTTTTCGATGGCATGGATAGTCCTTGCCTCGCACGGAGGCACATGGTTTAATATTTGAAGACAACTAACTTAATGAAAAGTATCTTAACATGAAGATGAAAAACAATCTCGACGTCAAGATAAAGGACGCTGCATGACGGACACGCCGCAAGAACACCAGCGCGCGCAATTTGCGGCCGAGCAATGGCAGCGCGAATTGCCGCAACTCGACACGCGCGCCATGCAGGTGGTGGGTCAGCTGGGCACGGTGGCGCAGCTGATGGCGCGCGACTGGCTCAATCCGCTGTTTGCCGAACACGGCTTGCAACCCGGCGAATTCGATGTGCTGGCGACCTTGCGCCGCTCGGGCGCGCCCTATGCATTGACGCCGACGGCGCTGTACGAGGCGGCCATGCTGTCATCGGGCGGCATGACCAACCGCATCGACCGGCTGGAAACGGCCGGCCTGATCGAACGCCAGAAGCACCCGAGCGACCGGCGCGGCGTGCTGGTCGCGCTCACAAGCCAGGGCAGGGAGTTGATCGACAAGCTGGTGCTGCTGCATGTGGCCAACGAGCAGCGCATGCTGGCGTCCTTGACGGCGCGCGAACAGGGGCAGCTGGGCCAGTTGCTGGCCAAGCTGCTGCAGGGTATGGCGCAGGCGAAAGCCTAGGACAGTACCCGGATCAGTTCTTGCAGAGGTGCATGATCCCGGTGGGACAGCTGCCGCAGTTGTTCTGGCGCATAACTGGCGTACAGCGCGTCGAGCGGCGCGTGACTGGCGGCGCGCAGATCGATGTCGCTGCCGGCGGGCGCGGGCAGATGGCCCTCGACATGGATGACGAAATAATGGCGTGGCGCACCGCGCCGATTGGCCGCGAACTGCAGCGCCAGGCCGTTGTCGAACAGCAGCGCACCGCTGCGCCAAT
This sequence comes from Janthinobacterium psychrotolerans, assembly GCF_001677885.1. Classification (GTDB taxonomy): domain Bacteria; phylum Pseudomonadota; class Gammaproteobacteria; order Burkholderiales; family Burkholderiaceae_D; genus Janthinobacterium; species Janthinobacterium psychrotolerans. Next base: position 24,183 of record NZ_LOCQ01000047.1, read on the forward strand.
TGCGCCGCAGCAGCACTCTGCAACCGGGCAGGGCTGGCTTGCCGACGGCGCGCAGCACGCCCGCCAGCCTGACCTGGTAGCCCAGTTCCAGGCCATTCGCGCACAAGCGGCCCTGCTCCAGAAACACCTTGAAGCCCAGCTGCACCGCCCTGCCCGCGCGGTGAAAACAGCGCTGATCTTCGTACAGGCAGATCTGCGCCGGATCGCCGCAGGCGTCAAAGCCGCGCGCGGCGAGTTCCTCGCGCGTGTAGCCGCGCAGGCCCATCACGGCGGGGTCGTGCAGCACGCCGTCACGCACATACGACTGCAGCACGGCATGGATATCGACAGTATTCATAGCAGGCAACAAAAAATGAAAACGATGCCATTGTAGGCCAGCCTATAATCGTGGTCCCGGCACACACACGCAATCGACCATGGCCCAGCCCGACAATCTTTCCGAATTCGACCTGATCAAACAGTATTTCGTGCGCCAGCGCGCCGGCCGCGCCACGCTCGGCATCGGCGACGACTGCGCCCTGCTGACACCATCAGCCGGCAAGCAGTTCGCGATTTCCTCGGACATGCTGGTGGAAGACCGGCATTTCTTTGCCGGCGCCGACCCGCGCAAACTCGGCCACAAAAGCCTGGCGGTGAACCTGTCGGACCTGGCCGCCATGGGCGCGCGCCCGGTGGCGTTTACGCTGGCGCTGGCGTTGCCGCAAGCGGACCGCGCCTGGCTGGCCGGCTTTGCCGCAGGCCTGTTTGCGCTGGCCGACGCCCACGATTGCGAACTGATCGGCGGCGACACCACCAAGGGCCCGTTGAATATCTGTATCACCGTGTTTGGCGAACTGGCGCCCGGCCAGGCGCTGCGCCGCAGCCACGCCGTGCCTGGTGACGACATCTGGATCAGCGGTACAGTGGGCGACGCGCGCCTGGCGCTGGCAGGCTACCGCATGGAGCAATCCTTGTCGGCCGAGGAACTGGCCAGCGCGGCGGTGCGCATGCACACGCCCACGCCGCGCGTGGCGCTGGGCCACGCCCTGGCCGAAAACAAGCTGGCGCACGCCGCCATCGATATCTCGGACGGTCTGGTGGGCGACCTGGGCCATATCCTGAAGGCCTCGCAAGTGGGCGCCACCCTCGATGTCGACGCCCTGCCCGCCGGCCCCATTCTGGCGCTACAGGACACCGGCTTGCGCCGCCGGTTCGCGGCCGCCGGCGGCGACGACTACGAGCTGTGCTTCACGGCACCCGCCGCCTCGCGCGCCGCCATCGCCGCGCTGGCCATTACCTGCGGCACACCGGCCACGCGCGTGGGCTGCATCGAAGCAGAGCCGGGCTTGCGGCTGGTGGACGCGAATGGCGTGGCGCTGGATTTGAGGCTCAGTTCGTTTGATCATTTCAGCGACTGATTTGTATGCTTTGGAGAGGCACCTTCTATGGTGCTGACGATGCGGCTTCCATGGCGATATGACCGGCAAAAGACGTGATGAAATTCTTCAGGCTGGTCAGTGGCGAGAGATCTTCATAAGCACCTGTGGTAATCGCCTCTTTCGGAGTAGCAATCACTGATGCCGCGGTGTATAGCTGCTCCTGCACCAGACGTTGGCACAGGATATCGTAACGCTTCAAATATGATGCCCCCAGAAACTCTGGAAAAACCGGCAAATGCAGCGATTTGTCACGTACTGTCGCGCGTGACTTGGGCGCATCTTCGACCACCATCAGCCAAGCGACAAAAGGTTTCGGGTATTTGCCAAACGCGTTCTCGCGATAAGCAGTCCAGATATCGTGCGCCGTACCCATCGCCTCCTCAGTCCGATTATTGAAATTATTCCCGAATGATGGACCGACCTGGCTCTTTAACTCAATCGCGGCGACAAGGCGATGATGGTGGATCACCAACAGATCCCATTTCTTGGTCGGCCGAAAATAGCCAGGGAGCGTGACCAGGGAAGAGCGCTGATGAACTTGTGCATCGGACAAACCGTTGGCAGCGACCAGCTGGACTGAAGAAAGCAAACAGCAATTTTAACAGTCCGGCCGCCGGGCTACACTTGGTTTATCTCAGTTGCGAACGTACCACCCCCGGTTGATTGACCGGGTGCGCGGCAAGCCCCGTCCTTCAGGGCGGGGTCAAGAGTGCGGACGGCACAGCTGTCCGGTTTCGCGCATCTAGTGAGGCGTCTGCTGCTGCTCGATGTATTGGCGGATAACTGCAATGGGCGCACCACCACAGCTGCCGGCGAAGCAGGACGGCGACCACAGCGCGCCGCCCCATAGCTTCTTGCAGATGCTCGGGTAGTTCTTCTTCCGCATCATCCGGCTGGACACGCCCTTCAAACTGTTAACAAGATTCGAGACGGAAATTTTTGGGGATAGTTCACCAGCAAGTGAACGTGGTCATGCTCGCCGTCGAATTCCACCAGATCCGCTTCAAAGTCCGCGCAGACGCTGGCGAACATCGGCTTCGCTGGACTGTGCAAGGCGCTCACCGGCTGGCGTCATGGCGTCGAGACACCGTGGCTAAAAGACGCGCCCTGCCACCCGCTACAACAGGCGCTCAAAGACTTGGAAAAGGCATACAAGAACTTCTTCGAGAAGAGCGCCGACTTCCCCAGCTTCAAACGTAAAGGCAGCGGCGACAGCTTGCGTTACCCGGACCCGAAACAGATTAAGCTCGATCAGGCCAACAACCACCTCTTTCTTCCCAAGTTGGGCTGGCTGCGTTACCGCAACAGCCGGGACATTCTCGGCGAACTGCGCAACGTCACCGTGAGCCAGTCTGGCGGCGAGTGGTTCGCGTCGATTCAGACGCAGCGCGAAGTCGACAGCTTCAAGAAACACCAGCAACGCCTTGCGCACTACCAGCGCCGCATGAGCCGCAAGGTCAAATTCAGCAACAACTGGCAGAAGGCGAAAGCCCGCATCCAGAAGATTCACCCCGGCATCGCCAACGCCCGGAGAGATTTCCTGCACAAGACCACAACGACGATCAGCCAAAACCACGCGCTCGTATGCATTGAGGATTTGCAGGTACGGAACATGCCCAGGTCTTCCAAGGGCAACAGCGAACAGCACGGCAAGAAGGTGCGCCAAAGTCCGGCCTGAATCGTGCCATTCTCGACCAGGGTTGGGGCGAGTTCCGCCGCCAGCTTGGCGACAAGGCCGCATGGAACGGCGGCATGCTACTAGCCGTTCCACCGCACCACACCAGCCAGACGTGTCCGGCCTGTGGGCATGTCTCAAAAGATAATCGGCAGACTCAGGCCAAATTCCTGTGTGTCGCTTGCGGCTACGAAGATCACGCCGATGTGGTCGGCGCGATCAATGTTTTAGAGCGGGGATACCGCTTGTTAGCCTGTGGAGAGTCGGCGCGGTCAGGCTGCTCGATGAAGCAGGAACCCACGAAGCGACTGCGCAAATTACCGCGTAGCGCCGTAGGAATCCCCTTCCTTCAGGGAGGGGAGGATGTCAACATCCAGTAATGCTGGAACGCCAGCCGGATATTGTCGCGCAGCTCGGTGTCGTCCCAGGGCTTGGTGTAGAAGCGGTAGATGGCGCCGCGGTTGATCGCGTCGAGCACGGCTTCGAGGCCGGTGTAGCCGGACAGGATGATGCGGATGGTTGCCGGATACAGTTCCTTGACCTTGCTGAGAAACTCCGTGCCACTGAGGCCGGTCATGCGCTGGTCGCAGACGATCACGTGCACCCGATGCAGAGCCAGCAGTTCAAAGCCTTCGGCGGGCGTGCTGGCCGTCAGAATCTGGTAGCCATCGGGGCGGAACAGGCGGTGCAGCGAGGACAGCACATTGACGTCCTCGTCGACAATCAACAGGGTTTGCGCCGGCTGCGCGGCCGGGTCGTGGCCGGGCGGCAAGCCTGCGCCGGCGACGATGATCTGGCCCATCTCCAGCGCCGGCAGGGCGCGGCTGAAATAAAAGCCCTGGATTTCGTCGCAGCGGTTGCGCCGCAGGTATTCCAGTTGCGGCCGCGATTCGACGCCTTCGGCCACCACGCTCAGTTTCAGGCTGTGCGCCATGCTGATGATGGCCAGCGCGATGGCCGCGTCGTTGGGGCTGCTGGTAATGTTGCGGACAAAAGCGATATCGATTTTCAGCTTGTCGATCGGAAAACGCTGCAGATAGGCCAGGCTGGAATAGCCGGTGCCGAAGTCGTCGATGGCCACCTTCACGCCGATCTTCTTGAGCTTGCCCAGCACGATGATGGTGCGCTCGGCGTTCGACATCAGCGCCGTTTCCGTCAGTTCCAGTTCCAGCAGCTCGGCCGGCACCTGGTAGCGCACCAGCGCGCGCGTCACCTCGCCGTCCAGGTCGCCTTCGGCAAACTGCCGGCTCGACACATTGACGGCCACGCGCACCGGGCCCACACCCTCGTCGCGCCACTGCGCGACCTGGCGGCAGGCGGCCTGGATTACCCAGGCGCCGACGCGCCCGATCAGGCCGGTGTCTTCCAGCACCGGCACGAATTCGGCCGGCGCCACCAGGCCGTAGCCGGGGCGGCGCCAGCGCAGCAGCGCTTCCACCCCGCTGATGCGGCCGGTGCGCAGGTCGACCTTGGGCTGGTAGTGCAGGATGAACTGTTGATGCTCCAAGGCATGGCGCAGCGCCAGCTCCAGGTCCAGCCGCGCCAGCACCTGCACGTTCATGCCGGCCGTAAAAAACCGGTAGCCGTCGCGCCCGGCCTGCTTGGCGCCGCCCATCGCCGTATTGGCGTACTTGATCAGCGTTTCCGGGTCCTGCGCGTCGTCGGGATACATGGCGATGCCGATGCTGGCCGTCAGGGTCGCCGCATGGCCGTGCAGGTCGAACGGCGCGCGCAGGGTGTCGCGCACCTGGTTGGCCACCGCCACGGCGTCCTGCTGGTTGCGGCTCATGGTGAGGATCAGCGCGAATTCATCGTTGCCCAGGCGCCCGACGGTATCGCGCAGGCGCACGCAGGCCACCAGGCGATTGCTGAACTGGCGCAGCAATTCGTCGCCCAGCGCCGCGCCGAGGGTGTCGTTGATGCTCTTGAAGCGGTCGAGCGCGATGAACAGCACCACGATGCGCCATGATTTTTCCTGCGCCAGTTCAACCGCCTGCGCCAGCGTCTGGTAGAACAGGCCGCGGTTCGGCAAGCCCGTCAGGCTGTCGTAGTGGGCCAGGTGTTTCAGCCGTTCCTGCACCTGGCGCCGCTCGCTGATGTCGCGCGCGACGGCGATCAGCAGCGGCCCGCCGGTGCTCGTCTGCAGCTGCGCCGGGTCGCAAGCCGGCGCATACCAGTGCCATGTCAATTCGACCGGCACCATGGCCAGGTCGCTGCGCAGCAACTCGCATTCGCTGGCGTCCAGCGCCAGGTGCGCCGGTGCATCGCGCAAGCCGGCCGGCGGCAAGGGCGGCGCCGGCAACAGCACGCCGGGCGCCAGCGCCAGCAGTTTCTCGCGCGCATGGCCCAGCAGGCGGCAGGCGCCATCGTTGACATCGACCAGCGCCATGCTCAGCATGTCGACCAGGAAGATGGCGTCGCTGGTGGCGTCCATCGCGCCGCGAAAGCGCCGCAATTCGGCCGAGCGCTGGCTGACCATCGCTTCGAGCTGCGCGCTGTGCAGGCGCGCGGCGCGGTGCAGCAGCCGCACTTCGAGCATGTTGCGGATGCGCGTGAGCACTTCCAATGCATCGAAGGGCTTGCTGATAAAGTCGCGCGCGCCAGCCTCCAGTGCCGCCAGCCTGGCGTCGGGGTCGGCCGTGATCACCAGCACCGGCAGATAGCCTTCGCGCTCCAGCGGGCGCAGCGCATCCATCACCGCATAGCCGCTCATGGCCGGCATCACCAGGTCGAGGATGATCAGGTCGAACTGGTGGCACTGGTGCAGCGCGGCCACGGCGTGCGCGTCGAGAGTGCTGCTGAGCGCCGTATAGCCGCCGCTTTCAAGCAGATGTTCGAGCAGGCGCAGATTGACTTCCTGGTCGTCGACGATCAGGATGCGCGCGCCGTAAATATCGGCCTGGCTGATCATGCGGACGCTCCCGTCACGTTGGCGGACGACACGCCGGCCGGCAAGGCGCCAGCCGTCCGCAGCACGATCGAAAAGGTGCTGCCCACGCCAGGCGTGCTGGTGACGCTGATACCGCCGTCCATCAATTCCACCAGCCGCCTGGTGACCACCAGGCCGATGCCGCTGCCCTCCTGCGCGCCGCCCTCCTGTCCCAGGCGGTTGAACGGCTGGAACAGCTGCGCCTGCTGGGCGCTGTCGAGTCCCATGCCGGTATCGCGCACGCTGATGCCGATCCGGCCATCGGCCTGCATGGCGCAAGCGATGCTCACTTGCCCCTGCTCACGGTTGTACTTGATCGCGTTCGACAGCAAATTGAGCAGGATCTGTTTCAAGCGCGTGCGGTCGGCCTGCACGTGGAGCGCGCCATCCTCGTCAAACACCATGGCGATGCCGCGCCCGGCCGCCAGCGGCGCCGTCATGTGGCGGCATTCTTCCAGCAGCGGCCGCAAGGCCACCGCTTCGAGCGACAGGCTCAGCGTACCCGACTCGACCTTGGCCAGGTCGAGGATTTCATTGATCAAGGTGAGCAGGTGGCGGCCCGCTTTCAGGATGTGGCCGGCGAATTCCTTCTTTTGCTCCGGGGTCGACGGCAAGCGGTCCGAGCTGAGAATTTGCGCAAAGCCGAGGATGGCGTTGAGCGGCGTGCGCAGTTCATGGCTCATCGACGACACAAAGGCCGACTTGGCCTGGTTGGCGCTGCGCGCCTCGTGCATGGCCAGCGCCAGCTCGCCATTGGCCAGTTCCAGCTGCATGGTGCGTTCATGCACGCGCCCTTCCAGTTCCTGGTTCAGCCGCATCACTTCCTGCTGCGCCTGCGCGCGCTGCGCCGCCTCGCGCGCCAGTTCGCCGTTCGAGCGCTCCAGCGCCTGCGTGCGCTGCTCGACTTCGGCCAGCATCTGGTTGAAGGAATCGGCCAGTTGCGCCACTTCGTCGACGCTGAGCTTGCGCGCGCGGCGCGCATAGTCGCCCGTGTCGATCACGCTGCGGGCCACTTCGGCAATATCGAGGATGGGCTGGATGATCACATGATCGAGGCGGCGCAACAGCAGCCAGGCCATCAGCAGCGCCAGCACCGTCACGCCCAGCGCAATGGCCAGGTAGTCGGCCAGCATCATGCGCTGCCCGCCGTGCATGTCGTAGGCGAGGATGGCGGCCAGGCAAATCAGCAAGGTCATCAGCGTGCTGAGCAGCACCACCGAGGCCAGCCTGTGACGAATCGAGCGCAGCCGTATCATGGGGCAGTCCGCGACAGCATGGACCAGCCAGCCAGGCAGAAGCACCTGGAAAAACCGTCGCCTGGTAGCGGATTCGATCGTGCCATGACAGCCAAGAAAAAATGATTGCGATAAATCGTACGCCAGTCACTGCCCGGCATGCTTGCAATAAGTGTAAACATTTTTCGCTGTCAAAGGGGAAACTTTTTATGCGCTGCGTGCGGCTTTTGCGGCACAATGCGCTGTGCTACAGTCGGCACCTGCCCAACTGCCTGTCTGATCCGATATCCATGAACAAAGAACTTGTTGAGTTGGCCCGCAATGTGGGCCAGGCCCTGCATGCCAAGGGGAAATTACTGGCCACGGCCGAATCGTGCACCGGCGGCGGCGTGGCCCAGGCCGTGACCGACATCGCCGGCTGCAGCGCCTGGTTCGAGCGCGGCTTCGTCACCTATACCAATGTGTCCAAGACCGAGATGCTGGGCGTGCCGGCGCAGCTGCTCGCCAGCCACGGCGCCGTCAGCGAGGAAGTGGCGGCCGCCATGGCGCAAGGCGCACTGGCGCACAGCACTGCCCAGGTGGCCGTGGCCACCACCGGCATCGCCGGCCCCGGCGGCGCCGTGCCCGGCAAGCCGGTCGGCACGGTCTGCTTCGGCTGGGCCAGCGCCGGCGCCGTGCACACCGAGCGGCAAGTGTTTGCCGGCGACCGCCAGGCCGTGCGCGAGCAGGCGGTGGCGCATGCCTTGCAGGGTTTGCTGCGCTTCATATAGCCGGCACGGCGATCATGGAACGGTCGCGGCCGGCCTGCTTGGCCGCGTACAGGGCGCTGTCGGCGCGCATCAGCAATTCGTGGCGGCCGGCGCCATGCAGCGGATACTCGGCGATGCCGGCCGAAAAAGTGCAGCCGGACAAGCTATGCGGCGCCTGCCTGATCAGCAGCTGGCGGTAGCGCGCGGCAATGGCGTCGATCTTGCGCGCCGCCAGCAGGCTGTCGGCCTCGCGCAGCAGCAAGCAAAATTCCTCGCCGCCATAGCGGCATACCATATCGCTGCCGCGCAGCTGGCCTTCGACCAGGCGCGCAAACTGGATCAGCACTTCATCGCCGAAATTATGGCCGTAGGTATCATTGATGCGCTTGAAAAAATCGAGGTCAATGATGATGATGGCCACCGGCTCATCGCCATTGGCCTCGTGCAGGATGGCGTTCAGGCAGGTTTCGAAATGGCGGCGGTTGTACAAGCCCGTCAGGTGGTCGCGCATGGCCTGTTCCTTCAGGCTGTCCTGCAGCGAATTGACGTGCATGATCTGGTGCGCCAGTTCGCGGTTCAGGTGCTCGAGCTTGACGTTTTCCGATTCGCGCGCGGCCTGCAGTTCCAGCGCCTTGTCGCGCTCGGTCTTGAGGCTGCGCATTTCCTTTTCCAGGTTGCGCATCAGCACCCGCGAGGCGCGCGCGGAACGGCTGCCCGCTTCGAAAGCGGCGTGATACTGCTGCAAAAAACCATAGGCGTCCTGCCAATGGCCCAGCTGCGCATGGATGTCGGACAAGCCGCGCAGTATCTGCTGCCGGTGAAACGGATTGCGCGTCCAGCTGAGCAGGCTGTGCGCCTGCGTCAAGGACACCAGCGCGGTGGCGGCATCGCCCGCATGCAGGTCGAGCTTGCCGCGCACCAGCCATACATGCATCTGCTCTTCCAGGTCCTGCGCCTGCTTCGCGTATTGATCGGCGCGCTGCAGCAGGTCCAGCGCCGTTTGCGCTTGCTGCAGAGAAATGGCGGCATGGGCGGCGATGCAGAACAGAAAGGCGCGGATCGCCAGGTCGTCCTCGGGCCACTCGTAAAACGGTTCGACCAGCGCCAGCGCTTCGGCCGGCTTGCCGGTGGCCAGCAAACACATGGCCAGGTTGGCCGAGACGATGGTGTGCTGGTAGCGCAGCTTTTGCGTGCCGATGATGTCGAGCGCCTCATATAACAGCGGAATCGCGTCTTCATCGTTGCCCAGGTCGTGCTGCGACGAGGCCAGGTTCGACAGGCTGTTGACCCGGTGCGCCGGCGTGCCGAAGCGCTCGGCGATATCGAGCGCCAGCAGGAAATTGCGCGGCCCTTCCTGCGTGCCGCCACGGTTCAGCGCATCGACGCCCAGGCGCGCATACAGCATGAATTTATGCAGGGAATCGGGAATCTGCGCCGCCAGCTGGCGCGCCAGCAAAAAAAACTGTTCCGCTTCGGCAAATGCGCCGCGCCTGCTGGCATACGCGCCCTGCAGCGCGGCCACTGCCATGCCGCCTTCGAGGTCATAGCACTGATGAAAATACTGCTGCAATGCGGCAATCGCAGGTTCGGCCTCGCCGCCATAATAGGCCAGCCAGCACTGGTTCAGTTCGGCGTACGCCTGGCCGCGCGGATACTGCTGGCGCTCGGCAGCGGCCAGCGCCAGTTGCACCAGGCGCCGGGCCTGGCGGCGGTTGCCCACCACGCAGGACAAGCCCTGCATATTGAGACGGTCTATATCGGCTTGATCGAGACTGGAGAGCGGCACGGCAACCTTTTCACACTCTGGGGTGGATTTTTTACACAAAAATTGCTTTGTATCAATGGTATTCTTCTCCCTTCATCATAACCAGATTTGCCTTCGTACATGGTATCTTTGCAAACGGTTGTGGTAAAAACACCAGTGCGTGCCGCCGGCCGGCCCCTGCGCCAACGGTTGCCTGTGGAACAAAAAAGCACTATTCTCAGTAATTGCCTTCCGCCACTCCATCCATGACCCTGTCTTCCCCGCTCACCGCCTGCCTGTCCCTGCTGCTGTTATCAAGCTGCGCCGTCGCGCCATCGGCTCCGGATGCCGCAAGCGCCGCCTACCTGGCCGGCCCGGCCTACACCGTCTACGCGGCGGGCGATATCGCCGATTGCCGCCAGCGCGGCTGGCAATATACGGGCGCGGCGCTGACGGCCGAACTGATCGCCGGCGAACTGGCCGGAAAACCCGACGCTGCCGTGCTGAGCCTGGGCGACCATACCTATCCGGCCGGTCTGGCGACGGAATTTCGCGACTGCTATGCGCCCACCTGGGGCCGCTTCAAGGCGCGTACCTATCCCACACCCGGCAACCACGAATATTACGGTTCCAGATCGGCCAGCGGCTACGTTGATTATTTCGGCCGGCCCGACTACTACAGTTTTCAACTGGGCAGCTGGCATGTGATATCGCTCAACAGCCACTTGCCGGCCGCGCGGCTCGACGAGCAGCTGGCCTGGCTGAAGGATGACCTGGCGCGCCATCCCGCGCGCTGCACCCTGGCCTACTGGCATGCGCCCTTGTACAGCTCGGGCGGCCACCGCGCACCGAAAACCATGCAGCCGGCCTGGCAGGCGCTGCACGCGGCCGGCGCCGAATTGGTGCTGTCTGGCCACGACCACGATTACGAGCGCTTCGCGCCGCAGGACGCCAATGGCAATGTCGACCAGGCGCGCGGCCTGCGCCAGTTCGTGATCGGCACCGGCGGCGCCTTCCTGACGCCGTTCTTTTATTTCATGCCGCACAGCGAAATGCGCGACAACAGCAGCCATGGCGTGCTCAGGCTGAATCTGCACGAGGCCGGCTACAGCTGGCGCTACCTGGCCGTGCCGGACGACGGCACGGTGGCGCGGCCGGCGCCCGACAGCGGTGCGGCGCCCTGTCATTGAACCTTATATAACTGTCACAGACGCAATCACTTGGAGTAGTCGCATGCACAACACGGTACATTTCATCCTGCAGGGCAAAGGCGGCATCGGCAAGACGCTGGTGTCGACCTTGCTGGCGCAATGGATGGTCGGCAAGGACGACACCGCCCTGCGCTGCTACGACACCGACCAGGAAAACGCCACCTTCTCGCGCTACAAGGCGATGAACGTCAAGCATGTGCCGGTGATGACGGAAGGGCGCATGATCGACCCCAAGCGTTTTGACGCGCTGATGATCGACATCCTGGAAACCGACGGCAACTGCGTGGTCGATAACGGCGCCAATACCTTTTCGCCGCTGATGGGCTACCTGCTGGAAAACGACTGTTTTGCCATGCTGGAAGAATCGGGCCGCAAGGTGTATATCCACACCATCGTCGGCGGCGGCGACACCCTGCACGACACGGCCACCGGCTTTGTCGCCACGGCGCAGGCGACAAAGGTACCGCTGGTGCTGTGGCAGAACGAACACTTCGGCCTGCTGCAATCGGCCTCGGGCAAGCAGTTCATGGAATCGCAGTCGTATGCCGAGCACCGCGCCCGCGTCAAAGGCAGCATCACCTTGTCGCAGCGTAACCCGGACACCTTTGGCGCCGACGTGAAAAAGATGAACACGGCGCGCCTGACGATGCAGGAGGTGCTGCAGAACGACAAATTCAACATCATGGAAAAACAGCGCATCAAGGTGGTCTACCGCGATATTTTCGAGCAACTCGACAAGGTGCAATGGTAGTGGACCCGCATAAACTGCGCAGCCATGTGTTCGACAAGACCGGCATCAAGGTCGACACCGACGACCCCATCTTTGCCCTGGTGGCGCTGAACGAGGCGGTGCTGGCCGAGACCGTCGAGCGCCAGCTGGCCGTGCTCAATGCCGCCACCGACGCGCTGGCGGCGCAGGCCTGCGCCGCCGGCGGCCTGCCGCCGCCGGCAACGCCTGTCACTGTGGCGATGCCCGCCACACGCTGGTTCACGCCGCGCGAATGGCGCTTGCTGGGCGCGGCCGCCATCGTCTCGCTGGCCTGCGCCCTGCTGGTGCTGGGCGGCGCGGCGCTGCTGTGGCACCAGCCCTGAACTCCTTACCCCCTCACTGGAAGCACGCATGAAACCGATCAAACTGCTGGCCATCCCGGCCCTGATGCTGTCGCTGTACGGCGCCCCGCTGACATTGGCCCACGCCGCCGAAGCGGCCGTAGCGTCACCCACCGGCGCCACCGCCGTGCCGAATATCGCCTACGAAAAATATACGCTGCCCAACGGCCTGGAAGTGATCCTGGTCGAAGACCACAAGCTGCCGGTTACCGCCGTCAATATCTGGTACCACGTTGGGCCGGCCAATGAAGCGCCGGGCCTGACCGGCTTTGCCCACCTGTTCGAACACATGATGTTTGCCGCCACCAAGCACGTGCCGCGCGGCCTGGCCGACCAGTTGCTCGAAGGCGCGGGCGCCACCGATTCGAACGGCAGCACCGACTTCGACCGCACCAATTATTTCGATACCGTGCCGTCGAACCAGCTGGAACTGGCGCTGTGGACCCATTCCGACCGCATGGGCTACCTGCTCGACGTGCTCGACCAGACGGCGCTGACCAACCAGCAGGACGTGGTGCGCAACGAGCGCCGCCAGAGCGTGGAAAACGCGCCGTACGGCATCGTGCAGGAAGCGCTGTTCCATCAGCTGTTTCCGAAGAACCATCCGTACTACGCCAGCGTGATCGGCTCGCACGCCGACATCCAGAACGCCAAGCTCGACGACATCAAGGAATTCTTTACCAAATACTATGGTCCGAACAATGCCAGCCTGGTGATCGCCGGCGACCTCGACAAGGCGAAAACCAAGGCACTGGTCAACAAGTACTTCGGCAGCTTCAAGCGCGGCCCGGCGGTGGATAAGCCGAACGTCGTGACGCCGCCGATCACGCAGGAACGCCGGGTGGTGGTGCAGGATCGCGTCGAACTGCCGCGCGTGTATTTCGGCTGGCTCACGCCGTCGGCGTATGCCAAAGACGATGCGGAACTCAAGATTGCCGCGCAAATCCTGGCCGGCGGCAAGTCCAGCCGCCTGTACAAGTCGCTGGTGTATGACAAGCAGATCGCCCAGGACGTGGGCGCCGACCAGGGTTCGGCCGCCTTGACCTCGATGTTTACCATCGACGCCACCGCCCGCCCCGGCCACAAGCCCGAGGAAATCGAACAGGCGCTCGATGCGGAGCTGGAAAAGCTGCGCACGGAAGGCCCGACCGAGAAGGAAATCGAACGCGCCCGCAACGGTATCGAAACCATCATGCTGAGCCAGGTGGAAAAAGTCGGCGGCCGCGGCGTGGCCAACTTGCTCAACGAATACAACCAGTACACGGGCGACCCCGGCTACCTGGCAAAAGATATCGAGCGCTACCGCCAGGTGACGGTGGCCGGCGTGCAACGCGCGGTCGACACCTACCTGAAAACCCAGGCGCGGGTGGTGGTCTACGGCGTGCCGGGCAAGCCCGACCTGGGCCCGGAAGTGGCGACGCCGGCGCCGGACAAAGTCAAGCCAGCACCAGGCACGGCCATCAATGCCGACGAGCCTTGGCGCAACAAGGTGCCGGCCGCCGGCCCGGCGCCGACGATCAAGCTGCCACAAGGAAAATCGTTCACCCTGGCCAATGGCCTGACCGTGATCCACCACTACAACCCGGCCGTGCCGCTGGTAGCCAGCCAGTTGGTGATCAAGAGCGGTTCGGGCGCCAATCCGCTGGCCCAGCCTGGCCTGTCGAGCTTTACGGCGCAATTGCTGCAGGAAGGCACGGCCACGCGCAGCGCGCCGCAGATTGCCGATGAAGCGGCGCAACTGGGCGCTTTCCTGGGCACCGGTTCCGGCGCCGACAGCTCGTTCGCGCAGATGACGTCCCTGAAGAGCACCTTCCCGCAAGCGCTGGACCTGCTGGCCGACGTGGTGCAGCACCCGCAGTTCCCGCAACAGGAAGTGGAACGCCAGCGCGCCAGCCGCATCGGCAACCTGGCGCAGCAGCGCGAAAACGCCGGGGCCGTCGCCGCGCGCGTGGAAGCGGCCGCGCTGTATGGCCCGCAACATCCTTACGGTTATATCCAGCTGGGCACGGAAGCGGCCTTGAAGGCGACCACCCGCGCCGACCTGCAGCGTTTCTGGCAGCAGCATTATGTGCCGAACAATGCGGCCCTGATCGTCTCGGGCGATATCACGCAAGGCGAGCTGAAGGCGCTGGCCGAAGCGAAGTTCGGCGCCTGGAAAGCCGGTGCAGTGGCGCCATCGGTGACGGCCCTGCCTGCCACCAGCAAGGCCCGATTGATCCTGGTCGACAAGCCGGGCGCGCCGCAAACGGCGCTGCGCCTGTCGACTATCGCGGTCGACCGCAAGACGCCCGACTACGCGCCGCTGCAAGTGATGAACGCGGCGCTGGGCGGCTTGTTTACCAGCCGCCTGAACACGAACTTGCGCGAAGAAAAGGGCTACACCTACGGCGTGCGCTCGCAGTTCCAGTACCGCAGCCAGCCCGGCCCGTTCTCGATCGCCGCCAGCGTGCGCACCGACGTGACGGGTGCGGCGGTGTCGGAAACGGTGAAGGAATTGCGCGCCATGATCGCCAGTCCCCTGAGCGCCAAGGAACTGGCTAACGCGCGCAATTCGCAGGTATTGTCGCTGCCGGGCCAGTTCGACACCAACGCCAGCGTCAGCGCCAGCATGGCCAGCACCTATGTCTACAAGCTGGGACTGGACTACTACACCCTGCTGCCGCAGCGCTTTGCCAGCGTGACCGGCAAGCAGGTGCAGCAGGTGGCAAAGAAGTACCTGCAGCCTGAAAAGCTGATCGTGATCGGCGTCGGCGACCAGGCCAAGATCGCGCCGCAACTATCGAAGCTGAAACTGGCGCCAGTGGAAGTGCGCGACGCGGAAGGGAACGTCAAATAAAATCCAACACCGGACAAAACCGTAGCGAGCGAATGGGAGTTGTGGCCGAGACGCGCAACTGTGCGAATGCACAGTGAGCATCGCAGGCCGCAAATCACGGCGCGCAGTAGGTTTGGTCTGGTGTTGTTAACGTCGCTTGAACAAAGCGACATTATCGATGATCGCCGCCACGGCCACCCCGGCCGTGTAGGCGACCAGGTCGGCCCAGCCGAAGAACGAGCCCAGCACCAAGTGACCCAGGGTGTGGGCGCGGATCTCGACGATCCACGGCGCCTGGTAGAGCTGGCTGAACTCCACCGCGAAGCACACCAGCAAGGCCCACAGCGCCAGCTGCCAGGTGCGCATGCGGGTGGCAAAAAAGCCCAGTCCGAACACGATCATCATGGCCCACAGGGCGTCGCCCGGATATTTGCCCAAGCTATCGGGTAGCCACTGGGGAAAGGCGCGCGAGGCCAGGCCCAGCGCAATGACCACCACGGTGGCAGCAAGCTGCAACAGGCGGCGGCGTTCAGGTTTTACCAGAAACATATTTCCTTCAAAGACGGGAGACGGACCGAACTATTGCGGCCCGTTCCGTATTGTACTGCGCGAATGTTCGCTAGCGAACAAACTAGTCGCCCAGTCCCGCATACAGCGCCGTGCTCAGATAGCGTTCGCCGAACGACGGGATGATGGTGACGATGGTCTTGCCCGCGTTTTCCGGACGCTGCGCGACCTGCAAGGCGGCCCACAGGGCGGCGCCCGACGAAATACCGACCAGCAAGCCTTCATCGCTGGCGGCCAGGCGCGCGGTGGCGAACGCATCGTCGTTCTTGACGCAGATGACTTCGTCATAGATGGCGGTATTCAATATCTGTGGCACGAAACCGGCGCCGATGCCCTGGATCGGGTGCGGGCCCTTGGTGCCTTTCGACAACATCGGCGACGCTTCCGGCTCCACCGCGATGATCTGCACGCCGCTCTTGCGTTCCTTGAGCACTTCACCGATGCCGGTAATCGTGCCGCCGGTGCCGACGCCGGCAATCACGATATCGACCTGGCCGTCGGTATCGCGCCAGATTTCCTCGGCCGTGGTCTGGCGGTGGATGGCGGGATTGGCGGGGTTGTTGAACTGCTGCAGCATCAGGTGGCGCGGGTCGGCGGCGACCATCTCTTCGGCCTTGCGGATCGCGCCCAGCATGCCTTCGCTCCCCGGTGTCAACACCAGTTCGGCGCCATAGGCGCGCAACAGGATGCGCCGTTCGCGGCTCATGGTGTCGGGCATGACCAGGGTGCAGCGGTAGCCGCGCGCGGCGCAGACCATCGCCAGCGCGATGCCGGTGTTGCCGCTGGTCGGTTCGACGATGATGGTGTCAGGATGGATCAGGCCGGCGCTTTCGGCGGCCGCGACCATGGCCAGGCCGATACGGTCCTTGACGCTGTGGGCGGGATTGTAGAATTCGAGTTTGGCCAGGATGGTGGCCACACTGCCGGTGGCGATGCGGTTGATGCGCACCAGCGGTGTATTGCCGATCAGTTCGGTGACGTCGTTGGCGATATTCATGGGGGAGTCTCCACGGTTGCAGGAGTGCCCAGTCTACCGCCTTTGACAGCAACGCGCGAGGGCGTTGCTGTCAAACAATCAATTATTTAATATCAAGCAATTCGACATCGAAGATCAGTGCCGAGTTCGGTGGAATGTCGCCATTGCCGGCGCCGCGCGGACCATAGGCCAGCTCGCCAGGAATGATCAGGGTGCGCTTGCCGCCCACTTTCATGCCGGCCACGCCCTGGTCCCAGCCCTTGATGACCATGCCCTTGCCCAGCGGGAAGTCAAACGGGCCACGGCCGACCGAGCTGTCGAACTGTTTGCCGCGCGAATTTTTCGCCAGCGGACGGTACAGCCAGCCCGTGTAATGCACGCTGACGGTATTGCCGGCGGCCGCTTCCTTGCCGGCGCCAACCTTGTTGTCGATGATGATCAGCTTGTCGGCGGCAGGACCGGGGCTCATCGATACGGCCGATGCCGGTACGGGAGCGGGGGCCTGCGCCTGCGCCAGCGATGCGGCGACGGAGCAGATCAGGGCAAACAATACGGAGCTACGCGTCATGATGGTTACTTTCCTTGAGGTTCAATGAGATGTCAGTCATACCCTGCCATGCTTGATGGGCAGGATGCGCGACAATAATAGCAAACCATGGGAGCGATATGAAAAACTTGTCACCGCAGCCACGCCTGTTCTACGGCCTGTGGCCCGATGCGGCCACGCGCGCCGCCTTCGCCGCATTGCAGCCGGCCGTCGGCGGCACGCCCTCGCGGCCCGACAAGCTGCACCTGACCATGGCCTTCCTGGGGCAGCGCGCGGCGCACGAGATGCCGGCGCTACTGGCCATCCTCGACGAGGTGCCGGCCAGCGCGATCACCTTGTGCTTCGACCATTTCAGCTATTTTCCCAAGGCCGAACTGAGCTGGGCCGCGCTGCGCGCAACGCCGCCAGCGCTGCTGGCCTTGCGCACGCAGCTGATGCGGCGCCTCGCGTGCGCCGGCCTGGCGCCCGCCTTCGAGCACGACCGGTTTACACCGCACGTGACCCTGGCGCGCAAGGCGGGACCGCCGCCAGCGGCGCCATTCGCACCGCTTATCTGGCAGGCCGATCAACTGGTGCTGGTCGAGTCGGTGAAAAGCAGCGGCGACTATCATGTTCTCGCCAGCCGCCAGCTTGTTTGAACGCTCAGGCGGCGTCGGGCAAGGCTTCTGCCTGCGGCTGGCGCAGGCTGTTCAGGGCATGCGCGGCGGCCACCATGCCGAAGCTGGCCGTGACCACCACGCTGGAGCCAAAACCGGCACAGTTCAGGCCGGTCACGCCGGCGGCGGCATCACCGATCTCGCAGGCCTCGCCGGTGTCAGGGGTCGTCAATGGCTCCATCGAAAACACGGCGTCGACATTGAATTTGTTTTTCACGCCGCGCGGAAAACCGTAGTCGGTGCGCAAATGCTTGCGCACACGCTTGAGCAGCGGTTCCTGCTCGGTTTTGGCCAGGTCGCGCACGGCGATCAGCGTCGGGTCGGTCTGGCCGCCGGCACTGCCGATGGTCAGCATCGGCAGGTTGCGGCCACGGCAATAAGCGATCAGCGCCGCTTTCGAACGGGCATTGTCGATGGCGTCGACCAGGTAATCGAAATGCTGGCCGCCCAGCAACTGCTCCAGGTTATCGGGTGCAATAAAGTCTTCGACTTGCGTGACCTGGCAGAATGGGTTGATCAGGCTGATGCGTTCGGCCAGTGCCGTGATCTTGGCCTTGCCGATGGTGTCGCTCATGGCCTGGATCTGGCGGTTGATATTCGACTCGGCCACGTTATCGAGGTCGATCAGGGTCAAATGTCCGACGGCGCTGCGGGCCAAAGCTTCGACGATCCAGGAACCGACGCCGCCCACGCCGATCACACACACATGGGCGGCGCGAAAACGCGCCAGCGCCGGCGCGCCATACAGGCGGGCAATGCCGCCGAAACGGCGGTCAAAATCGATCTCGGTCAAGTCCGGGGAAATAAGTTCATGGGTGGAGGTATGCATGGCGCCATTTTAACGGACACGGCGCTGACGGATATTCTAAAATGGCCGACAGCAGCGCCCGGCAGGCAACACTGTCGCCGCGCCCCAACACTGCACAACCCCTGATTAACTGGAAAGCACACCATGACCGTTCCGCTGTTCGACTCCGTTCCCGGCTTTGACCAGCCGATTGCCGTGCTCAAGCATTGCCACGACAAGATCCGCAAGCAGCTGGCCACCCTGCAAAACCTGCTGGCCTACCTGCCGCAGCAAGGCAATACGATCGCGGCGCAGCAGGCGGCCAAGGCGGTGTTGCAATATTTCAATAAAGCCGCTCACCTGCATCACGACGATGAAGAACAGGACCTGATGCCGATGCTGCAGGCCACCGCCAGCGGCGCGGACGCCGCCCTGCTGGCAACCCTGGTGCCCGAGATCCTGGCCGACCACCAGCGCATGGACCAGGCCTGGTCCACCCTGCGCCCGCAGCTCGACGCGATCGCCACCGGCGCCAGCACCGAGCTGTCCGTTGACGGCGTGAACGCCTATGTCGACGCCTATCACGCCCACATGAGCAAGGAAGAGGGGCAACTGGCACCGATGGCCAAGCGCCTGTTCAGCGCCCGGCAGATGGAACAACTGGGCACGGCGATGCAGCGCCGGCGCGGCATTGCGCCGGAAGCAGCACCGGCGGCCGACCCTGCCGCCGCGCTGGCCGCCATGCGTACCGATTACCTGCATTCGAGCCTGTCCGAAGCCGACGTGCTGGCCGACCCTATCGCGCAATTTCAGAAATGGTTCGACGAGGCGCTCAAGGCCCAGGTCGGCGAACCGAACGCCATGACCTTGTCCACCGTCGGTCCCGAAGGCAAGCCAAGCTCGCGCATCGTGCTGATCAAGCAATTCGACCAGCACGGCTTTACCTGGTACACCAATTACAACAGCGAAAAAGGCCAGCAGTTGCAGGACAATCCCAACGCCGCGCTGCTGTTTTTCTGGCGCGAACTGGAGCGCCAGGTACGCATCGAAGGCACGGTGGTGAAAACCTCGGCCGCCGAGAGCGACGAGTATTTCAATGTGCGCCCCTTGCAAAGCCGCCTGGCGGCGATCGCCTCGCAGCAAAGCGCGCCGATTGCCAGCCGCGCCGCACTGGAAGCGAACTTCGACGCCGTCGCCGCCGCAGCCGGCGAAGCGCCGCCGCGCCCTGAACACTGGGGCGGCTACCGCCTGCAACCGGAACGCATCGAATTCTGGCAAGGCCGCCGTTCGCGCTTCCACGACCGCATCGTGTTTGTGCGCGGCGCCGATGGCGCATGGCGCATGGAACGCCTGCAACCCTGACCTTGCAGGCGCAAAGCAAACTGGTCAATATCGGTGTAGGCTGCGATGGGCAGGATCTGAATAATATTGTTGTTCAATTAACGGCCGCCAGCGCGGCCGCTGCATTGGAGGCCATCTTGTTTATTCAAAACCAACTCAAGTCCTGGATCGCCGGCATGCGCGCCAAGGCCGCCTTGCCGCTGCGCATAGAACTGTGGAATGGCCAGCATGTCGACCTGTCGAGCGAAGCGCCGCGCGTCACCATCCGCCTGCCGACCGTCGCGTCGGCGCGCTACCTGCTGAATCCCTCGCTGGCCAATCTCGGTTCGGCCTATGTCGAAGGCAATATCGAGGTCAAGGGCAAGGCGCAGGACATGATTGCCATCTGCAATGCGCTGGCGCGCAATACCCTCAAGCCGGAAGGCAAGCTGGCGCGCATCGGGCGCAGCTTTACGCACGACAAGAGCAAGGACGCCGAAGCGATCCGCTACCACTATGATGTGTCGAACGCCTTCTACGAGCAGTTTCTCGACCCGGACCTGGTCTATTCCTGCGCCTACTTCGAGCACGGCGATGAAACCCTGGCGCAGGCGCAAGTAAAAAAAATCGACCATATCCTGAAGAAAATCCAGTTGCAGCCGGGCCAGAGCCTGCTCGATATCGGCTGCGGCTGGGGCGCGCTGGTGATCCGCGCCGCGCAGCACTATGGCGCGCGCTGCGTCGGCGTGACCCTGTCCGAAAACCAGTACCAGCTGGCGCGCGCGCGCGTGGCGCAGGCGGGCCTCGGGCACCTGGTCGAGATCCGCCTGCAGGACTACCGCGACGTCACGGGCCAGTTCGACCGCATCACCAGCGTGGGCATGTTCGAACACGTGGGCCTGAAACACTTGCCGAATTATTTTTCCATCATCCACAAGCTGCTGGCGCCGGACGGCATGGCGATGAACCACGGCATCACCTCCACCGATCCCGACAATGGCGAAACGCCGTACGGTGGCGGCGAGTTCATCGAAAAATATGTGTTTCCGCATGGCGAACTGGCGCATATCGGCAATGTGCTGAAAACCATGCAGCAGGGCGGGCTGGAAGTGCTGGACGTGGAAAACCTGCGGCGCCACTATGCGCGCACCTGCGCGCTATGGAACGACAACTTCGAGGCGCATGCCGAGCAGATCCGGCCGCTGGCCGGTGAGCGGCGCTTTCGCATCTGGCACGTCTACCTGGCCGGCTGCAGTTATGCCTTCGAGCAAGATCTGATCAGCCTGTACCAGATCGTCTGCGTCAAGGCCGGCCAGCGTGCCGCCGCCCTGCCCTGGTCGCGCAACTATATGTACGACGCCAAACCGATCGCGCTGCCGCCGCAGGCGCCCGCGCTGGCGCACTGAGGACCGAATTATTTGGCCAGGCCGGCGTGCATGGCGCGAAACTGCGCGACCCTGGGTGCGGCGACCAGCATGCAATATGCCAGTGCAGGGTGGCGCGCCACGTAATCCTGGTGTTCATCCTCTGCCCGGTACCAGGATTGCACCGGCAATACCTGCGTGACGATCGGTGCGTCCCACACGGCGGCCATCCCGGCGATGACTTGGCGCGCCACCGCCGCCTGCCGCGCCGATGCGGTGAAAATCACGGAGCGGAACTGCGGGCCCGCGTCATTGCCCTGCCGCTCGGCGGTAGTCGGATCGTGGCTGGTGAAAAATACATCCAGCAAGTCGTGATAGCTGACGACGGCCGGATCGAATGCCAGCCGCACCACCTGCGCGTGGCCGGTGTGGCCCGCCGCCACCTGCTCATGCGTCGGCTGCGCCACCTGCCCGCCCATGTAGCCGGTCTCGACGCTGACTACGCCGCGCACCTGCCGGTAGACCGCATCGTGGCACCAGAAACAGCCGCCGCCCAGTACCGCCACCTCCATCTGCTCGCTCATGTCGTGCTCCCGGATCTGTCACTGATTGCCATGGCAATCTTGCTTGTTCCACCACTGTAACGCAAACCGGCGCCACCTGCCGCCAGCATGCAACTTGCCGTTGGCGGCCAGGCTTGCGCCGTGTCAGTCAATTTTTGGCATAATGGCTGCAAACACACAGGCCTTCCATGAACACACTCTCCCCCCGCGCGCCAGCGCAAGCATTCGATACACCTCATTTCCGGCAGGCATTGTCGCAATTTGCCACCGGCGTGACGGTGATTACCACGCGCCTGGCCGATGGCAGCTTTCGCGGGCTGACGGCCAGTTCCTTCAATTCCGTGTCGCTGTCGCCGCCGCTGGTGCTGTGGAGTCTGGGCGAGGCCGCCAACAGCATGCCCATTTTCAGCGGCAACTCGCATTACGTGATCAATGTGCTGGGCGCCGGCCAGGCCGAGCTGGCCCAGCGTTTTTCGCGCCGCACGCCGAACCCGTTCGAGGACGTCGAGTTCGACTTGTCGCGCACCGGCCAGCCGATCCTGAAAGGCGCCTCGGCCTGGTTCGAATGCCACAACCGCAGCCGCTATCCGGAAGGAGACCATGTGATATTCGTCGGTGAAGTCGAGCAATGCGCGTACACGGCCCAGCCGCCGCTGATTTTCCATCACGGCAAATTCAGCACCCTGCCCGAATAATCGGACGAAAAAAAATCCGCCGCGGCGGATTTTTTTCAACCACAGCAACCTTAAAAGAACTTGTAGCCGATACCGACGCTGACGGCGGTCGGGTCGAGCTTGATGTTCTGCGTCTGGCCGGTGGAAAACTTGGCGGTGGTTTTCAGGTAGGTCTTGATGATGCCCACATCGGCGAACCAGCGCTCGTTGAAGGCCAGGGTCGCGCCCAGCTGGATGCTGCCGGCCAGCTTGTTTTTCAGGCGGTAGGTCGACGGCTCGCCACCGGGATTGAGCAAGGCCGTCATGGCGCCCGAACCGCGTTCCTTCTGGAAGTAGGCATACGTCAGGCCCGCACCCACGTAAGGGCGGATCATGGTGTTGGCCTCGAAGAAACGGTACTGCATCAGAAAGGTCGGTGGCAGCACTTCCGAGGTACCCAGCTTGCCGGTGCCCTTGATGGCGCCGTCGCCGATCAGGTCATGCTTGTACGGCACGCCCAGGTGCATCTCGGCCGAAATATTGTCGGTGACCATGTACGCCAGGGTCAGGATCGGCTTGGTGTCGGACTCGACGTCGGCCTTGGTGTTCGGCAAGGCAGGTGCCGTCATGTCGCCACTGGTGACATGCGGCGTGATCTTGTTGATGCCGACCTTGGCGGTGAAAGTGCCGGCGCTTTGCGCCGAGGCAGCCGAGGCCAGGGTCATGGCCGCGATGGCCGCCAGTACTTGCACCGCGCTATTGAAACGTTGGTTCATATTGTCTCCTGATTCATCATGTGCGGATAGTGGCCTATCCAGTCAGTCCTTCAGGCGCCCCGGCACGGCCGGGGCGCTGCCCGATTACAGCCAGCCGCGCGTCACCATGTCTTTGGCAACATAACGCGCCAGCAACAGGTTGTTGAACGGCGAAGGATGGACATCGTCGGCATAGGAGTAATGGCTGACGTCACCGGCGATCAGGTTGCTGCCATTGCACACCAGCGAGCTGCCCAGCGGGTTCTTGGCAGCGCTCAGGTCGCATGCCGGTTCCTTGACGTTGGTCAGGCCATACGGGCCAGGGTTGCTCGCCTGGTCATTGCTGACAGCAAACACATCGACGATCAGTACCTTGTCATTGCTGCTCAGGCCGGTCTTGATCTGGTTATTGAAGGCGCTGACCATGGCGTTGATCAGGGTGCGGGTATTGGCATCCTTGCTCAGGCCCGATGGCGTATTGGCGATATCGGGCAGATTGTTGACCACCACGTGGGTGGCACCCTTGGCAACGATCTGGTCCTTCACCAGTGCGACCAGTTCGGCACCGGCCGTGCCCATGGCGGTGACCAGGGCCGGGCCATTGGCGGTGGCGTAGTCGGCGCCAGCCTTGGCGCCAGCAGCGGTGGCGGCAGTTTGCGCCGTGGCCACCATCGGGCCGTAGACGGCGGCCGAAGCGACTGCCGAATTGCCTGGCTGTACGGCAGCGGCGCCGACGGCGGCGGTCACGATGGTGGCGCTGGTGGCGCCTGGCGCCGCGCTGGCCGTGCGCACGGCGGCGGTAATGGCGGCGGCGGCAGTGGCAGGATTGGTGGCGCGGGCGGCCAGCAGCGGAATCAGGGTGCTGGCAAAGGTGGCGCTGCCGGCGGCGGTGCCGGCAGCGGTGGCGCCCGATTGCAGTGCGCCCAGCTGAAACAGCGCATCGTTACCGCCGGCCATCACGAACACCACTTCGGTGCCGCTGAACTTGCCGCCCGATACCGCCAGGTGATTGGCGATCTGGGTGGCGACCGGCACGGTCAGCGCACCGAGCGCGCTGCCCGTCGCCTTGTTGTTCGGTCCGACCGGAACGGTCACGCGCGAGCCGCCCATGGCATAACCAAAACAGCCGGCATGCTTGACGCGGGCCACAGACAGGCCCTGCGCCGCATTGCCTTCGAGTCCGGTCTCGGCGGCGCAGGGCGCCGGCAGGCCGAATTGCGCGGCCAGGTGCTCGGTCCAGTTCTTGCCGGTCAGCTCGGGATTGATGGCGGTATTGTTGCCATTGATGGTGAATTTGCCGCCTTTCAGGGCCGCAACCGTGCCGACCGCATACGAGCCGACGTCGGACAGGCTGTCGCCGAACGAGACTTGTGCCGTGTACTTGACTTTCAGGGTCTGGTCGCCGCCGCTGGAGCCGCCGCAACCGGCCAGGACAGCCGCTGTCAGCGCGGCAAGCGCGAATTTGGTGTATTGCATGTTGTCTCCTAATAGTCTTTTTTTGGTTTTACAAACGAACGGGCGTGCTATTCGCTACCCAACTAATATGCCATCGTTCCGTACGCTTGTATAGAAATTACGCTTGAAAAAACAGCCAAATTACAACACCTCTTTCCGTCCCGGCAAGACAGGGCGATGGCGCCAATTATGGCGGAAGAGTCATGACTCCGGACAATCAGTTGTATTGCGCTGCATCAAGAAAAAGCCCCTGACGGGGCTTGGGAAGACTGGCGTCAGAGGCCAAGAAATTGCTGCAGGATGCCGGTCGAGCCGAAAGCGGCGCGCCGCAGGCGGTCGTTGACGCCCAGCCAGTCCGCGCCGGTAGGCGGCGCTTCCACCAGGATCAGCTCGGCGCCGACCTGATCCATCGTGCGCAGCGAGGCGTACAGCGCATGGGCGTAAGAAGCGGGGTCGGCTGCCAGGCGCACGCTGGCCGAGGCTGGCGGCATCTCCGAATAATGGATCAGCGCCACCCGGCGCCCGGCATTGAGCAGTTGATTCAGCGTTTCGCCCAGCAGATCGGCGTGCTGCATCGCAACAGGCGTGTGTGGCGCGTAGTGCGAATCGAGCGTGCCGGAGGCGCGCGGCGCGGCAGCGTCCGGCAAGGCCGGCAATTGACCGATCACGGCCGCGATCTGCTCGCCACTGATATGGCCGGGTCGCAGCAACACCGGGCCGTGCGTGGCCAGGCGGGATAAATCGACGATGGTCGACTCGATGCCGACCGCGCTCTGGCCGCCATCGAGCACCGCGCCCAGCAAGCCGCTGTCGAGTTCGGCCTGGAATTCATCGCGCACATGCTGCGCGGTGGTCGGGCTGACATTGCCGAATTTATTGGCCGACGGCGCCGCCACGCCACCCTTGCCGCCCTTGAACGCGGCCAGCAGCTCGATCGCCACCGGGTGCGACGGGCAGCGCAGGCCGACCGTATCCTGGCCGCCCGACACCGCATCGGGTATGTGGGCGGCGCGCTTGACGATCAGGGTCAGCGGGCCGGGCCAGAAAGCGGTCACCAGTTGCGTCGCCTGCGGCGGCAAGTCGTCGCACCAGTGCGCCAGATCGGCGCCTGGCGCCACATGCACGATCACCGGATGGTCGGACGGACGGCCCTTGGCCTGGTAGATGCGCGCGACAGCTTGCGGGTTTTCCGCGTCGGCGCCCAGGCCGTAGACGGTCTCGGTCGGGAACGCCACCAGCGCACCCGCTTCCAGCAAGGCGGCCGCCGCAGTGATGGACACGCTCACGGCGCAATGCCCAAAATCAGGCAAGCCTCATGCAGGCGCTGCTGCGCTTCGGGCAAGGTGGCCGCCACCAGCGTCAAATGCCCCATCTTGCGGCCGCGGCGCGGATCGTCCTTGCCATACAGATGCAGGCAAGCGCCGGGCAGCGCCAGCACCTGGTCCCAGGCCGGTTCACGGATGGCGTCGCTGTCGTCGGCAAACCAGGCGTCGCCCAGGAGATTGAGCATCACGGCCGGCGAGTGCTGGCGCGTGTCGCCCAGCGGCAGGCGCGCCATGGCCCGCACCTGCTGCGCGAACTGGCTGGTGACGCAGGCGTCCATCGTGTAGTGGCCGCTGTTATGCGGCCGCGGCGCCATTTCGTTGACCACCAGAGAACCGTCGGCCAGCACGAAGAACTCGATGCACAGCACGCCGACATAAGCGAGCTCGGCCACCATGGCCTGCGCCGCGCGCTGCGCTTTCGCCGCACAGTCAGCCGAAACGTTCGGGCCCGGCACGGTGGTGGTAAACAGGATGCCGTCGCGGTGCACGTTTTCGGCGATCGGATAGACCACCGAGGCGCCGTCAACGCCGCGCGCCGTCAGCACCGACACTTCATAGGCCAGCGGCAGCATTTTTTCCAGCAGGCAGGTGACCTGCCCCATGCCGGCAAACGCGGCGCGCACGTCGTCGCGCGTGCGCACGCGGACCTGCCCCTTGCCGTCATAGCCCATGCGCACGGTTTTCAAAATGCCGGGCAAGAGTTCATCGTCAATCGCCGCGATATCGGCCTCGCTGGCGATCACCTTGTGCGGCGCCGGCAGCACGCCGGATTTGCCTGCGCAGCCGACAAAGAAACGCTTTTCGGCGATGCGGTCCTGCGCCACCGACACGCCATCGGCGTTCGGCGCGACAAACACGCTTTGCGCCAGGCGCGACAGGCTGCCGGCCGGCACGTTTTCAAATTCGGTGGTCACCGCCAGGCATTGCGCGGCCAGGGCGTCGAGGCCGGCGCCATCATCGTAGCCGGCGTTGACCAGGCGCTGCGCGACCTGGCCGGCCGGGCAGGTCGCGCCCGGTTCCAGCACAGGTTCAAGAACTGCAACCTGGTAGCCCATGCTCTGGGCCGCCTGGGCGAACATGCGGCCCAGCTGGCCGCCGCCCATCACGCCCAGCCAGGCGGGTGGGTTAGCGGTCGGCAAGATGGGAGAGGACTGCGGGTCGTAAGAATTGCTCATTTATTCCAGCGGTAAAGTCATCGCCTTGGCGGCGTCGGTTTGCGTGACACGGAAGGCCTCGAGTTGCGCGGCCAGCGCGTCGTCGTTGGCGGCGATCATCGCCACGGCGGTCAGCGCGGCATTGGCCGCGCCCGCTTCGCCGATGGCAAACGTGGCCACCGGCACGCCCTTGGGCATTTGCAGGATCGACAGCATCGAGTCTTCGCCGCGCAGGTATTTCGACGGCACGGGCACGCCCAGCACCGGCACGATGGTCATCGCGGCCACCATGCCCGGCAGATGGGCCGCGCCGCCGGCGCCGGCAATGATCGCGCGCAGGCCGCGCGCGCGCGCGCTCTTGGCATAGGCATACATTTCGTCGGGCATGCGGTGCGCGGAAATGACTTGCGCTTCGAACGGCACGCCGAACTGTTTCAGCATTGCCACGGCGTGCTGCATCACGTCCCAGTCCGAGGACGAGCCCATGATCACGCCGACCAGTGGGGTTGGTTGATCAGTCATCTCAGGCTTTCAGCTTTTCGCCGGTCAGGCGTTCGATGGCTTCGAAGTACTTGGCCTGGGTTTTTTCAATCACGTCGGCTGGCAGTGCCGGCGCCGGCGCCGTCTTGCCCCAGCTCAGGGTTTCCAGGTAGTCGCGCACGAACTGCTTGTCGAACGATGGCGGCGACATGCCGGGCTGGTAGGAGTCCGCCGGCCAGAAGCGCGAGGAGTCGGCCGTCAGCACTTCGTCCATCAGGTGCATCACGCCATCGTCGTCCAGGCCGAATTCAAACTTTGTGTCGGCAATAATGATGCCGCGCGTGGCCGCGTAGTCGGCGGCCGCCTGGTACAACTGAATACTGACGTCGCGCATTTTGGCGGCCAGTTCCGCGCCGATGCGCTGTTCCATGTCAGCAAAGCTGATGTTCTCGTCGTGCTCGCCCAGCTCGGCCTTGGCGGCCGGCGTGAACAGCGGTTGCGGCAGCTTTTGCGCCTGTTGCAGGCCGGCCGGCAGCGCGATGCCGCAAATGCTGCCCGTGTCCTGGTAATCTTTCCAGCCCGAACCGATGATGTAGCCGCGCACCACCGCCTCGACCATGATCGGTTTCAAGCGCTTGGCCACCACGGCGCGGCCTTGTACCTGTTCCACTTCCTCTGGCGCCACCACCGATTCAGGCGCCACGCCCGTCAGGTGGTTCGGCACGATATGGCCCAGCTTCTCGAACCAGAAGTCGCTCATCTGATTGAGCACCTTGCCCTTGCCGGGAATCGGCTCGTTCATGACGACGTCGAAGGCCGACAGGCGGTCGGTGGTGACGATCAGAATCTTGTCGTCGCCGACGGCGTAGTTGTCGCGCACCTTGCCGTGACCGAGCAGTGGCAGGGAATGGATGGAGGTCTGATAGAGGCTGTTCATAGCGGAGGGAGTGGTTTGAATGAAACGAAACATGAAGCGAAACCGGCGCGCAGGACAGTCGCCCGCCGGTCGGGAACAACGGGCCGGCAAGACAGCCGGCCCGCTCCGGACAAGATTTTACTTCACAATCTGCGACAGCTCGCCGGCCTTGTAGCGCTCGGCCATTTTTTCCAGCGAAATCTGTTTGATTTTCGACGCCTGGCCTTCGCAGCCGAACGCCTGCATGCGCGCACGCACGATCTGCTCGGCCGCCAGGCGCGCCGGTTTCAGATAGTCGCGCGGGTCGAATTTCGACGGGTTCTGGAACATGAACTGGCGAATCGCGGCCGTCATCGCCAGGCGGATATCGGTGTCGATATTGATCTTGCGCACGCCGTGACGGATGCCTTCCTGGATCTCTTCGACCGGCACGCCGTAGGTTTCCTTCATGTCGCCGCCGAATTCACGGATCACGGCCAGCAATTCCTGCGGCACCGACGAGGAACCGTGCATCACCAGGTGGGTGTTCGGGATGCGCGCGTGGATTTCCTTGATGCGGTCGATCGCCAGGATGTCGCCGGTCGGCTTGCGCGTGAACTTGTAGGCGCCGTGCGAGGTGCCGATCGCAATCGCCAGCGCGTCGCACTGGGTGCGGGCGACGAAATCGGCTGCCTGGCTGACATCGGTCAGCAGCTGTTCGCGCGTCATGGTGCCGTCCGCGCCGTGGCCGTCTTCCTTGTCGCCCTTCATGGTTTCCAGCGAACCCAATACGCCCAGTTCGGCTTCCACCGTCACGCCGATGGCGTGCGAGAATTTCACCACTTCGCGCGACACTTCGACGTTGTATTCGTAGGAAGCGACCGACTTGCCGTCCGCTTCGAGCGAACCGTCCATCATCACCGACGAGAAGCCGGAGCGGATGGCGGCCATGCAGATCGCCGGCGACTGGCCGTGATCCTGGTGCATGACAACCGGAATGTGCGGATAGGCTTCGATAGCGGCGTCGATCAGGTGGCGCAGGAAGGCTTCACCGGCGTACTTGCGCGCGCCAGCGGACGCCTGCATGATCACCGGCGAGTTCAGCGCATCGGCGGCAGCCATGATGGCCTGCACTTGCTCCAGGTTGTTGACGTTGAAGGCCGGGATGCCATAACCGTTTTCGGCGGCATGGTCCAGCAATTGACGCATGGATACGAGAGACATGGTAATACTCCAAGAACAATAGAAACTGTGGCGACGCTTCGCGGCAGGGTGAGCCGCGCCGGCGTCTGGTTTACCTCGCGCGTGGCTTAATCGTATTCACCCACACGTACAATCTTCAATGCATTGGTGCCGCCGGCCTGCCCCATCGGCGAGCCCCAGGTGACGACGATCATGTCGCCCTTTTTGACGATGCCATTGGCGACCAGCAAATCTTCGGCCTGTTTCAGCACTTGCGCGCTGCCGCCATTTTGCAGCAGGTGGTAGGCGCGCACGTTGCGGTACAGGGCGGCCTTGCGCTGCGTGGTCACGCTGGGCGTCAGGGCAAAGATCGGCGTGTCGATGCTGTGACGGCTCATCCACAAGGCGGTGGAACCGGACTCCGTCATCGCCACGATGGCTTTCACGCGCAGGTGGTGGGCGGTAAACAGCGCGCCGTAGGCGATCGACTGGTCGATGCGCGAGAACGTCACGTTCAAAAAGTCGGCGTCGAGCTTGTTGTATTCGGACTGCTCCGCTTCGACGCAGATGGCGGCCATCATTTCCACCGTCTCGATCGGGTATTTGCCCGATGCGGTCTCGGCCGAAGTCATCACGGCGTCGGTGCCGTCGAGCACGGCGTTCGCCACGTCGGACACTTCCGCGCGGGTCGGCACGGCGTTGACGATCATCGATTCCATCATCTGCGTGGCGGTAATGGCCAGCTTGTTGGAGGCGCGCGCCATCTTGATCATGCGCTTTTGCAACGCTGGCACGGCCGCATTGCCCACTTCCACGGCCAGGTCGCCACGCGCCACCATGATGCCGTCGGAGGCGTCGAGAATTTCCTGCAGCACCGGAATGGCTTCGGCGCGTTCGATCTTGGCGATCATCATCGGCTTGTGGTGATACGGCTCGCCGGCGATATTGGCCAGGGTGCGCGCCATTTCCATGTCGGTCGCGCTTTTCGGGAAGGAGATCGCCAGGTAGTCGGCCTGGAAGCTCATCGCCGTCTTGATGTCTTCCATGTCCTTGGCCGTCAGCGCCGGCGCCGTCAGGCCGCCGCCCTGGCGGTTGATGCCCTTGTTGTTCGACAGCTCGCCGCCGATCTTGACCACCGTATGGATCTCGTTGACGACGATGCGCTCGACGATCAGCACGATCAGGCCGTCGTTCAGCAGCAGCACGTCATCCTTGTTCAGGTCGCGCGGCAGGGCCTTGTAGTCGAGGCCGACGCGTTCCTGGTTGCCCAGTTCGCCGTTCTCGCCCCATTTGGCGTCGAGGATGAACTTGTCGCCGGTTTCGAGCTGGATGCGGCTGTTTTCAAATTTGCCGACGCGAATCTTCGGACCCTGCATGTCGGCCATGATGGCCACTTCGCGGCCGCATTCGGCCGCCGCCTGGCGCACCAGCGCGGCGCGGTCGATATGGTCCTGTGCCTTGCCATGGGAAAAATTCAAACGCACCACGTCAACGCCTGCCCGTATCATCTTGACCAGGATGGCGAGGTCAGTGGAGGCTGGGCCGATGGTTGCTACGATTTTTGTACCGCGTGGCATAGGATTCCTTGTGCGAGAGCAAGAGGTTAGAGCAGTTCGACCGGGTGCTGGCGCGGCCCGGCAAGGTAAAAGCGCAGCGGTCAGGCTGCGCTTGGTGCGTACTATCGTGTTACTGCGCTGTACTGCCGGCCGGCCTTAGCTGGCGCGCTGCATCAGGATCTCGACTGCTGGCAACGTTTTTCCTTCCAGGAATTCCAGGAAAGCGCCGCCACCGGTCGAGATATAACTGATTTTATCGGTAATATCATATTTTGCAATCGCCGCCAGGGTGTCGCCACCGCCGGCGATCGAAAATGCTTTCGACTCGGCAATGGCCAGCGCCAGGGTTTTGGTGCCGTGGCCGAACTGGTCGAATTCGAACACGCCCACCGGGCCGTTCCAGACGATGGTGCCGGCGGCGGCGATTTGTTCCGCCAGCAAGGCCGCCGTTTTCGGGCCGATATCGAGAATCATGTCGTCGTCCGCCACGTCGGCCACGTCCTTGACGGTGGCGGCGGCGGTTGGCGCAAACTCCTTGGCGCACACCACGTCGACGGGAATCGGCACTTGCGCGCCGCGCTGCGCCATGATGTCGATGATGGCCTTGGCTTCCTCGACCAGTTCCGCTTCCACCAGCGACTTGCCGACATTCAAGCCGACCGCCTTCATGAAGGTGTTGGCGATGCCGCCGCCGACGATCAGGTTATCGACCTTGTCGGACAGGGCCTTGAGGATGGTCAGCTTGCTCGACACTTTGGAGCCGGCAACGATGGCCAGCAGCGGGCGGGCCGGCGCGTGCAGCGCCTTGCCCAGCGCGTCCAGTTCGGCCGCCAGCAGCGGGCCGGCGCAGGCGACCGGCGCGAACTTGGCGATGCCGTGGGTCGAGGCTTCGGCGCGGTGGGCGGTGCCGAAGGCGTCGTTGACATAGATATCGCACAGCCTGGCCATTTTTTGCGCCAGTTCATCGCTGTTTTTCTTCTCGCCCTTGTTGACGCGCACGTTTTCCAGCAGCACCACCTGGCCGGCGGCCAGCGACTCCAGGCCGGCGCCATCGATCCAGTCCTGTTTCAGCGCGACTGGCTGGCCCAGCAGCTCGGACAAACGGGCCGCGACGGGCGCCAAGCTGTCGGCCGGCTTGAATTCGCCTTCGGTCGGACGGCCCAGGTGCGAGGTGACCATGACGGCGGCGCCAGCGTCCAGCGCGGCGCGAATCGCCGGCACCGAGGCGCGGATGCGGGTATCTTCGGTAATCTTGCCACTGTCATCCTGCGGCACGTTCAAGTCGGCGCGGATAAAGACGCGCTTGCCTTGCAGGGCGTTTTGGTCGATCAAATCTTGCAGACGGATGAAGTTGAGAACAGCTGACATGGCGATCCAGATGACGAGTGGAAGGAAGTGCGCTATTTTACCGCAAGCACCAGCGCAATTCGCTGATTTGTCCCGCTTTACTGAAAAACATGCAACAAACGCAATCCGGTGAAAACCAGCATGCCAAACACGATGGTTTGCAGCATATTGCGTCGTATCAAATAAAAAATCGTCGCGGCAATACCGGACAGCAGCTTGGGGTTGAGCAGGTCGAGCTGCAGCTGGGCGCTGTCCATCAGGAGGTCGGGCGCGATAATGGCCGCCAGCGCGCAGGCCGGCGCAAAGCGCAGCATCTCATTGACGCGCCTGGGGATGGTGATGTGGTGGCCGACCAGCCAGAAGGTGCTGCGGGTGGCGGCCGTGGCCAGCACCAGCACCACGATGGTGGCCCAGACGTCGAAGCTGTCCATGTTGATTGCATCAGCCATGCTGGTTCTTCCATTTTTCAGTCAGTTCTTCCACCGCCATGGCGCTCAGCATGCCGGCCAGCACCGCCACCAGCAGGCCCAGCTTATAAGGCAGGCGAAACGCCGCCACCGCCACCGCGCCCGACACCAGCACACCGCACAGGGCCGCGCGCCCCAGCACCAGCGGCACCGTCACGCAGATGATGGCCAGCGTGCCCGCAAAGCCCAGGCCCCATTCGGCGGGCACGGCCGCGCCGAGGAAAATACCGGCCAGCGAGCCGACCTGCCAGGCGGTCCAGTTCGGGTAGATCAGCCCTTTTAAAAACGGCACCTTGCCCGCATCGGGCGTTTCCAGCGGGTAGCGCTTCATGAACAGGCCGACCGCGATATCGCCGGAAATATAGCCGAGCGCCAGGCGCTGGCGCCACGGCAGGTGGGAAAAATGCGGTGCCAGCAGGGCCGAAAAGATCACGAAGCGCAGGTTGACCACCAGCGCGGTGGCAAAGATCACCCAGATCGGCGCGTGCGCGGCCAACAGCGGCAGGGACGCAAGCTGGGCCGAGCCGGCAAATACCAGCAAGGTCATCACGCCAGCCTGCGTGACCGTCAGGCCGCTTTTGACCATGGCGATGCCGACCACCATGCCCCAGGCGGCGATGCCGATCAGGGTCGGCGCGCCCAGCAGCAGGCCTTCGCGAAACGACTGGCGCTCGGCGGTGGTGCTCAAACGGCACCTCGAACGGCAAAGTGTATTATGCGCACAACGGCGGCGCAGGCCAACGGCAGCGCGCCTGGCGTGAAAAAGACGGTATCAGGGTTCATGGTGGCGGCCTGCGCGCGCGCTTTTCACATGAAAACGGCGCCCTGCCCTAGCGGATCAAGCCGCCATTCTACGGATGAATTTTCCTGCCTGCGCGAATCCGTTAAAATCGTGGTTTTTGCACGCCGCGTTTTCACCCTAACTTTATTATTTTAGCCTCACGGAGCATGACAAGATGACAAACACCACCCAGCCAGCGGTCGAACTCGACGGTAAAGACCTGCCAGCCCACTGCCCTAATCCGGCCATGCCGCTGTGGTCGTCGCATCCGCGCGTGTTCCTCGAATTTGACAACCATGGCACGGCCAAGTGCCCGTACTGCGGCACGGCCTACAAACTGAAACCAGGCGCCAGCGCCGGCCACCACTAAGAACACCTGACAAAACTGCTGCGCGTCGGTATTTGTGGCCTGCGATGCTCACCGCCTCGGCGGCCCCGTACTCTGTACGGTTGCGCTTCTCAGCCACAACTCCCTTCCGCTCGCTACGGTTTTGTTAGGCGTTCCAGGCCCTCATAAAATTAACCATCAAGCCCCAAGACCGGAGTCGTCATGAAAAGTGTGAAGGAATTGAATGGCAGCGCCGCCGAAGTCGAGGTGGCTTTCTACGATGCCCTCAACCGCGCCGATCTCGATGCGCTGATGGCGCTGTGGGCCGACGATGAAGAAATCGTCTGCATCCATCCGGGCGGCGCGCGCCTGATCGGCCATGCCGCCATCCGCGCCTCGTGGGAAGCCGTGCTGGCCGGCGGCGGCCTGCACATCCTGCCGACCCAGCTGCATGAAACGCATAATCTGATGAGCTCGGTTCATACGGTGGTCGAAGGCAGCACCGCCAGCGAAGGCGCGGCCGCGCACTTGCTGGCCACCAATGTCTATGTAAAAACCCCGCGTGGCTGGCGCATCGTGCTGCACCATGTCTCGATCGCCCCCGGCGCCGCACCGTCGGACGCGGCCGGAGCGCAGATCCTCCATTAAGTCATCGATGCACTACCGCGCGCCATTCTGGCTGCCCGGCGGCCATCTGCAAACCATCGCGCCGGCCGTCTGGTTTGCCAAGCCGCCGGTGGCGTTCCGGCGCGAACGCTGGCAGGCGCCCGATGGCGATTTTGTCGACGTCGACCTGATCGACGGCCAGCCGGGGCAGCCTTTCGTGGTGCTGTTCCATGGCCTGGAAGGCTCTTCCGACAGCCACTATGCGCGCGCCCTGATGGCGCAGGTGGCGCAGCGCGGCTGGTCGGGCGCGGTGCCGCACTTTCGCGGCTGTTCGGGCGAGGCCAACCTGGGGCCGCGCTTCTATCATTCGGGCGACGCCGAGGAAGTGGACTGGGTGCTGCGCCGCTTGCGCCAGCGCGCCAGCGGCAGGTTTTACGCGGCCGGCGTCTCGCTGGGCGGCAACGCCCTGCTGTGCTGGCTGGGACAGTCGCGGCACGGCGCCGAGTTTGTCGACGCGGCGGCGGCCGTGTCGGCCCCGCTGGACCTGGCGCAGGGTGGCAAAGCCTTGTCTGCCGGCGCCAACCGCCTGTACACGCGCATGTTCCTGCAGACCCTGAAACCGAAATGCCTGGCCAAGCTGGAGCAGTTTCCCGGCCTGTTCGAGCGCGAGGCCATGCTGGCCGCGCGCGACCTGCATGCGTTCGACAATGCAGTGACGGCGCCGCTGCACGGCTACCGCGACGCCGACGACTACTGGCACCGCGCCAGCGCCAAACACGTGTTGCACGACATCACCGTGCCGACCCTGGTGCTCAACGCCCTGAACGATCCGTTCCTGCCGGGCCGGCATTTGCCGCGCAGCGCTGCGCCGGCGGTAGTGCTCGAGTATCCGCGCCATGGCGGCCATGTCGGCTTTGCCGGCAACAACCTCGATTGGCTGCCGCAGCGCCTGCTGCAGTTCTTCGAACGAGGCAGCGCGGCGACACCGTTGGCGCAAAGCTGTCAGGCTGGCCACATCGACCACCCTGCGAAAGCTGCCCTACATGGATGACCTCGTTAAACAGGCGATGGCCAAATGGCCAAATGTGCCCCACTGCTACGGCTGGCTGGGGCTCGACGCGCGCGGCGGCTGGCGCATGCGCGACGAGCGCGCCCAGCAATCGCAGCTGCCCGGCGACAAGATCGCCCACGCCGCCCTGCTCGGCTTTATCAATCGCAACTATTCCCATGATGAACGCGGCTGCTGGTTCTTCCAGAACGGTCCGCAGCGCGTCTACCTGAACCTGGAAGCAACGCCTTTTATTGCCCGCAGCGATCCGCAGCAAGGCTTTGTGCTGCAGACAGGCGCCGCACTGGCGGCGGTCGACGCGGCATTTCTGTGCGATAACGGTGCGCTGATCCTGCGGCAGGGCGACATCGTCGCCCAGGTCGATGACCGCGACATGGCGCAGGTGATGGCGTTACTGCGCCTCGACGGCCAGCCGGTGGGCGACGAGGCCCTGCTGGCCTGGCTGGAACACGCCACTGGCAAGCTGACCTTGCAGCATGGCGGCCAGGCCATTCCGGTGCAGCCGCTGGCCCATGAGCAGGTGCCGCGGCATTTCGGCTTCCAGCGTGCGCCGCAGCCGGCATAACTACGACTTCTGATCCTTGAGCTGCTCGCGGCGTTTTTCCTGCAGCTCGCGTTCGCGCGCGTCGATCACGGCCTGGTCATAAAAGGTGGCGTCGGTCGACTTGCGGGCGATCGTCAGCTGGTCCAGCGCGGCCATGGTGGCGCCCTGCAAGACATACGATTCGGCCAGCGCGATATGCTGCAAGGTGCGCTTGCCCTGGGTCGCATAGGCCCTGGCCAGCAGGTCATGCAGTTCCGGCTCTTCCTTGTATAGCTGCACCTGCTCGCGCAAATAGACGGTGGCCTTGTCGAGCTGCTTGTCGGCGATCAGCGCTTCCGCATACTGATAGGCGATGCCGCGCGACAGCGGAAAGCGGTGGCGCGCGGCGTCCGCCGCCTTGACCGCTCGCGGCGCGACTTCCGGTTTTTGCGCCGGCATCAACAGCACTTCCAGTTCCATCGCCGCCAGCAGCGAGTTGGGTCCTTGCGTGCCGCCCGAAGTAAATACATTGGCCCCGGCTGGCTGGTGCAGGGCCGCATTGGCCGCATCGAGTTCGGCCTGGGCCTCAAGCGTCTTGCCCTCTTTGATGGCGATAAACGCCAGGCCATAATGGGCGGCCGTCACCTGGAAGCGGCTTTGCTGTTCCAGCTGGGTCTTGAAGGTTGCTTTCGCGTTCAGCAGACCCTGCATGCTTTCATCCTGCAGCACGCGGGCGCGCGCCCGCGCCAGGTGAAAGTTCAGGCTGTCGGGCCGCTGCTTGTAGGGCTGCTCGCGGATGCGCGCCTGGATATCGGCGATGCGCTCGGTGGTCAATGGGTGGGTCTGCAAATACGCCGGCATCAGGTCGCTGTACGAGCGGCTGGCCGCCTGCATGCGGCCAAAGAAGGCCACCATGCCGGTGGTGTCGAAACCGGCTTCGCCCATGATCTGGAAACCGATGCGGTCGGCCTCGCGTTCGGCGTCGCGGCCGAAATTGAGCTGGCGCTGGATCGCCAGGCCCTGGCCGGCGGCGAACACGCCCATCGCCACGTCGCCGCCGGCGCGCGAGGCCAGCGCCGCCAGCAAGATGGCCGCCAGCGGCATCAGGGCATCCTGGCGCTGCTGGCCCAGCATGCGCGCGATATGGCGCTGCGCCACATGGCCGATCTCGTGCGACAGCACGGAAGCGAGTTCCGCCTCGGTCTGCGCGGCCAGCAGCAAGGCCGAGTGCACGCCGATAAAGCCGCCCGGCAAGGCAAACGCGTTCAGCTGCGGATCGCGCACGACAAAGAAGAAATAGTCGTAGCTGGTTTCGCCGCGCACGCTGGGGCGCGCCGCCACCAGCGCATTGCCGAAGGTATTCATGTATTCCAGCAAAGGCGCATCATCGAGATAATCGCGGTCGCCACGGATGCCGCGAATGATCTCTTCGCCCACCTTGCGCTCCATCGCCGGCGACAGGTCTTCGCGCGAGGTGTCGCCCAGGGTCGGCAGATTCGGCGTGGGTGCCAGCGGCAGCGGCGTCCAGTTGGCAGCGGGCGTTGCCGGCTTGGCCGGCGTGGCGGCGGGCGCCGGCGTTTGCGCCAGCGCCAATGGGGCGGCCAGCAGCAAGGCCGCCAGCGTGCCGGCTTTTAAACAAGCCATCGGATAAAAAGGGTGGGATTTCACGGCTGCTATCATAACCCGTAAGCGCGATCATTTTCCACGCGTGCGCCGCCCCCTATAATGGTGGCAAGAATAATTGCGAACATCGAGCCGACACCATGAGCATACCCGAGCAAGACGCGCCCGCTGGCGCACTGACCCACTTCGACGCCACCGGCCAGGCCCATATGGTTGACGTCGGCGGCAAGGACGACACGCGCCGCAGCGCCGTGGCGGCCGGCACCATCCGCATGCAACCGGCCACCTTGGCCATCATTGTCAAAGGCAACGCCAAAAAAGGCGACGTGCTGGGCATCGCCCGCATCGCCGCCATCATGGGCGCCAAGCGCACCAGCGATCTGATTCCGCTATGCCACCCGCTGGCGATCACGCGCGTGACGGTCGACTTCGAGATTGACGAAGCGGCCAGCAGCGTCCACTGCCGCGCCCAGGTCGACACGACCGGCAAGACCGGCGTGGAAATGGAAGCGCTGACGTCGGTGCAGATAGGCCTGCTGACCATCTACGACATGTGCAAGGCGGTCGACCGCGGCATGGTGATGACCAATGTGCGGGTGCTGGAAAAGCATGGCGGCAAGTCAGGCGACTGGACGGCCGCGGTGTAGACGCAGCTCATTGAGCAGCCATAGCGCGCAGCCCAGGCACAGCACGATGACCGCCATCGACAGCGGCAAGTGAAATTGTTCCAGCCCCGCCAGCGCAAAGCCGGCGTGGATCACGAAGGTGGCCAGGCCCAGCGCGGCGCAGATGGCGGCGTACAGGCGCGCGCGCGGCAGCGCCAGCAGCACTTGCCGGTAGCCGGCCAGCACCACGGCAATCGCCGCCAGGTTAAAGACCAGGAAGCCCTGCACGCCGCCCGGCAGGTAGAACATTTCCCATTCACGCCAGTAGGCGGCGTCGATCTGATGCAGGATCAGGCATAACATGGTCCAGAAGTAGCTGCGCGCCATGGCGTATTTCATGATGATTAATATTGCCCGATTGTAAAACAAAACGGGCAAGCTGTCGGCGCTTTTTGCTTCACAGGGCGGCTACGGCCGTCGCAATATTGTTGCGCAAGATCGCTTCCCTGGCCGCCGTATTGGTGACCGTGGTGCTGTTGAACCAGGTCAGGCTGCTGCTGCCCGCATCCATCCTCATGGTGATGGTCTGGCCGGCGAGACCGGTGCCCAAGTCGGGCGCCAGAGTCAGCGTGATATTGCCATTTTCGACACCGGCGCTGGCCACTTCGCGCGTCGCGCTGAAGGCGGGAATCGGGCTGGGCCTGGCTTCGGTGGTGGTGCTGCAGGCGGCCGCTTCGCCGCCATTTTCCTGCACACACAAGGCCACCGCCGTCTTCAGGGGCGCCGCGGCCGCCAGCACATTGCTGATCTTGGCCCGCATGGTGTAGTCGCTGTATTGCGGGATCGCCACGGCCGCCAGGATGCCGGCGATCGCCACCACGATCATCAGTTCTATCAGGGTAAATCCGGACTGCGCGCGCATGGTTTCCTCCTGTTGTCAGATGCTCACCAAGGGGAAAGTGCAAGCGCCATGCCAGCGCCACGCACGGGCTACGCCGGGAAGCAAGGCAAGAAAAGCGACGCGGCGCGTCCTGTTTGCGCCCGCCGCCGTCGCCGCGCGACCAGAATGGCCGTGGCTGCCAGACAATAAAAAAAGGAGCCGCAGCTCCTTTTTTATACCACTGTTACCAGGCTGTGATTACAGCATGGCTTTCAGCAGACGCGCCATTTCCGACGGGTTCTTGGTGACGGTGATGCCGCACGCTTCCATGATTTCCAGCTTGGCTTGTGCCGTGTCGGCGCCGCCCGAGATCAGCGCGCCGGCGTGGCCCATGCGCTTGCCTGGAGGCGCGGTGACGCCGGCGATAAAGCCGACCACCGGTTTTTTCATGTTGTCCTTGATCCAATACGCGGCATTGGCTTCGTCAGGACCGCCGATTTCGCCGATCATGATGACCGCGTCGGTATCCGGATCGTCGTTGAACATCTTCATGATGTCGATGTGCTTGAGGCCGTTGATCGGGTCGCCGCCGATGCCGACTGCCGACG
Organism: Janthinobacterium psychrotolerans; assembly: GCF_001677885.1. Lineage (GTDB taxonomy): Bacteria > Pseudomonadota > Gammaproteobacteria > Burkholderiales > Burkholderiaceae_D > Janthinobacterium > Janthinobacterium psychrotolerans. The sequence continues at coordinate 64,141 of NZ_LOCQ01000047.1, forward strand.
ATTGGCCCAGGCCCAGTGCGGTCAACTGACCCACTGCTTCATAGGTCAGGGTGCCCGAACGCGATACCACGCCGATGCGGCCCTTTTTATGGATGTGGCCTGGCATGATGCCGATCTTGATTTCGTCTGGCGTGATCAGGCCTGGGCAGTTAGGGCCCAGCAGCAAGGTTTTGCTGCCCGACTTGGCCATGCGGTCTTTCAACGCCATCATGTCGCGTACTGGAATGCCTTCGGTGATGCAAATGGCCAGATCCATTTCAGCTTCGACAGCTTCCCAGATCGCGGCGGCAGCGCCTGCTGGCGGCACGTAGATCACGGAAACATTGGCGCCGGTTTCTTTTTTCGCTTCGGTGACGCTGGCGAAAATAGGAATGCCTTCGAAATCTTCGCCGGCTTTCTTCGGGTTCACGCCTGCCACGAAGGCAGCTTTGCCGTTCGCGTAGTCGCGGCAACCGCGGGTGTGGAACTGGCCGGTCTTGCCGGTGATCCCTTGGGTAACGACTTTGGTATCTTTATTGATCAGAATGGACATGTTGATTCCTTAATTAAGCTTGACCGGCAGCAGCGGCAACGACACTCTTGGCTGCATCTTCCATGGTGTCGGCTGCGATGATAGGCAGACCGGAATCGGCCAGCATCTTTTTGCCCAGGTCTTCGTTGGTGCCCTTCATGCGCACCACCAGCGGCACGTTCAGCGAGACGGCCTTGACCGCGGCGATAACGCCTTCGGCGATCACGTCGCAACGCATGATGCCGCCGAAAATGTTCACCAGGATGGCTTTCAGGCCCGGGTTTTTCAGCATGATCTTGAACGCTTCGGTCACTTTTTCGGCCGTGGCGCCGCCGCCGACGTCGAGGAAGTTGGCTGGCTCGCCGCCGAACAGTTTGATGGTGTCCATGGTGGCCATGGCCAGGCCGGCGCCGTTCACCAGGCAGCCGATGTTGCCGTCGAGCGAAATGTAAGCCAGGTCGAATTTCGACGCTTCGATTTCAGCCGGATCTTCTTCGTCCAGGTCGCGCAGGGCGACGATTTCCGGATGGCGGAACAGCGCGTTCGGGTCGAAGTTGAACTTGGCGTCCAGCGCGATGACCTTGCCGCTGCCGGTGACGATCAGCGGATTGATTTCGGCCAGCGAGCAATCGGTTTCCCAGTAGGCTTTGTACAGGCCTTGCAGGTTGACGCGGGCGTCGACGATGGAACCGGCAGGCACGCCGATTTTGGTGGCGATATCGTCTGCCTGGGCATCGGTCAGGCCAACGCTAGGCTCGATGGTGACATGATGGATTTTTTCAGGATGGCTCTCGGCCACTTCTTCAATGTCCATGCCGCCTTCGGACGAGGCCATCAGCACGATCTTCTGGGTCACGCGGTCGGTGACCAGCGAGACGTACAGTTCCTGTTTGATATCGGCGCCTTCTTCCACCAGCAGGCGGTTGACTTTCTGGCCTTCGGCGCTGGTCTGGTGCGTGATCAGCTGCATGCCCATGATCTGGTCAGCATATTCTTTGACCTGTTCGATCGATTTTGCCACTTTCACGCCGCCGCCCTTGCCACGGCCACCTGCGTGGATCTGCGCCTTGACAACCCATACCGGGCCGCCCAGGGTTTCCGCAGCCTTGACGGCTTCGTCGACGGACATGCACGCAATGCCGCGCGGTACCGTCACTCCGTGCTGCCGGAGGATTTCTTTGGCTTGATACTCATGGATTTTCATGCTGGCTTCCCTTCTGATACTGATTTGTAAAAATACGGTTAGTGGTGCAAAAAAAACAGGAAAAACAGCGCCGGGGTCACGCTTTGGCTACCCAGCGCGGGTAATACCGTGCAACCGCCCCACCATCGGTGCGCAGGGCATGGCATTTGTCGAGTTGAAACGGCTTTTCATGCGGCAAATCAGCATTCTCGCCGTCGCGGGTCGACCAGACATCGCCGGCAAATGCCTGAACCGTTGCAGTCGGCAAGACTTGCGCCAGTTCGGTCAAATGGGTACAGCCAGCGATTCCCGCCAGGCGCTGTTTCAAGTCGCGGCGGAAATTCTTCAACAAATTCAATCCGATCAGCGCCCTGTAAGCGGGGCCGATGGTATCGCAAAAACCGGGATAGGGCACGGCATCGGAGGCAGCTTCGGCCTCGACAATGGTCAGCGCGTGATCGACGGTAATGCGTAAATGGAGGTCATGCAGCGGGGCGCCGGCGGCACGCGGGCCGGAAGCCAGGTTGGCGTCAAACGATTTGATGTCGGTGATATGCGCGTCGATATCCCACAGGCCGTCGTCGCGCACATACGCTTGGACGTCGATAACGCGGGAGTGCCGTAAGGCGCGCCGGGAGACGGGAGTTGACAGGGGCATAGACCGATGCCGCTTGCGCGGCGTAATTAGTAAGCAGCCATGTGCATAAAGCACGCCGTTCGCAGCTTCTACGAACAGCAACCGCACCTGCGGCGCCGCAAAAACCCTAAAAGTGTAGCACATTGCGCGCTGGTTGCGCCGCAACATAATTTTTCACGGTCCAGATAAAAGCAATTCAAATTATAAAAATAAACCGGCTTTTTTCAGCAAGTCATTCGACTCATGAATGATTGATATCATAAAAGTCACGGCAGGGTTAATCGGCCACGCCCAGCGCTTGCAGGATGGGCAGCACAGTGACGTGGAAGTTGTCCGCATGCCTGAGCAGCTCGGCCAGATTGTCTTCCTCGCTGGTCAACGGCAAGCCATCGCGCATCATGGTTTGCCCCAGTGCGCGGAACGGCGGCCAGGCAAAGCGAACCCAGGCTTGCGGCGTGACATGGCCTTCGAGCCGGGCCAACAGAAACAACTGTTGCAAATGAAACACACCGATACCGCCGCCCGTCACCGGACTGGCGAGCGCAGCCAGGTCGATGCGCCCGAGTGCTTTTTCCAGCAGATGCCGGTTCAGCCTGGCCGTGGCCGGCCGTGCCAGCGCAATCGCCGCATCATCCTGCACTGGAGCAATGCAGGATTTATGCGCCAGCACCAGCAGCATCTGCAGCAAACTACCGAGCTCGGCCACCTTCTCCGGCAGGCGCTGCTGCAGTTCGCCGATGCTGTGCGGCTGGTAGTCACCGAGCAATGCCAGCAGCGGTGCATAGCTGTCGTGGTCCATCTCGGCTTCGCCCAGGGCGCCCGTCACCTTCATGCTGATCTGCTCAAATGGCGCCACCAGCAGGATGCGTACCGCCCGCAAGGCGGTAGCCTGCTCATGCGCATTGAGCCGGCGGCTGCCCTTGACCCAGTAATCCTGGCGGAACTGGCGGTTGACCATGAAGTCCGTGGTGGTCTCGCGAAAGGTGGCGTCGGGAATCTGTGCCAGGAACTCGATCTGCTCGGGCGACAGGTTCAGCGGCGGCACGTGGTCGGGATAGGTGGCCGACCCGGCGAAGTCGAGCTTGGCGGCGGCCAGCACCGGCCTGATGGCCGCGAACGACACCGGCTGCCAGTAATGATTGAAATACTCGTGCGACAGGTAATTCGGATCCTGCTCGCCGAGCTGCTGCAGCCGCACGGCGATGGTGGGATTGGCCTGCAGGTAGCGCGGCCTGGTGTCCATCATGCGGTTGACAAAGGACAGCGCGCTGCTCACGCGCGCCAGGGAATCCTGGCCCGGGGCGCTCAGCACGCGGCTGTGCTGCTCCATCAGGTCGCGGATCGGCGCCATCGCCGCCCAGCCCGCCTGGGTGTTGTAGCTGATGTACAGCACGCCACCGGGCTTGAGCTTGCGCGCCAGGAAGTCGGCGATATGTGCCTGGTTTTCCGGCGAAATCCAGCTCCAGATGCCGTGCAGGGCGATGAAATCGAAGTCGGGCAGGTCGGCGCGCGTGCAAAACTCCTGGAACGACTGCTCGCACAAGACGGCGCCGTTGCCCGACACCTCGGCCAGTTCCTGCGCAAAAGCGGTCTGGGCCGGATTGAAGTCATTGCCATACCAGCGCGTGCCGGACGCCGCCGCATGGATATTGACGCTCATGCCCTGGCCAAAACCGAGCTCGCAGGCGGTGCCGACCCTGGGCGGCTGCACCCCCCAGTTCAGCAGCAGCAGCTGCGTGCGCAGCGGATTCAATTCCGTGTAGTAGCCGTACGTGTATGCGGTTTCGGCCGTGTAGCCGGCATGCCAGTTGCTCATCAGCTGTCCAGTATCCCATGATAGAACGTGCCGGCGCGCACCACGCGTCACCGCCCATGGGCAGAATAACTGATCCTTGCCTGCAAGTTAACAATTATTGATCGTCGTCCGGGTCCAGGCCTTTCAGGGCCACTTGCACCGCGCGCTGGGAAAAGCCGCGCTGCATCAGGAAGCGCATCTGCTTGTTGCGCTGTTCGGCGTCCTGCGCCACCGTGCCGAACTTGCGGCGCCATACCTCGCAGGCGCGTTCGGTCTCGCCTTCGGCCAGGCCGGCCTTGAGTTCCTGCAGCGCTTCGCCCTGGATGCCATGGCTTTGCAGTTCGGCCATGATGCGGCTGTTGCCGAAGCGCGCCGAACGGCGGTGGATCAGCGACTCGGAAAAGCGTTCCTGCGACAGCCAATTGGCCTGTTCCAGGCTGTCGAGCAAGGCTTCCACATCGTCGCCTTCCTCGGCATGGCGCTGCAGCTTGCGGCGCAACTCCATGCGACTGTGTTCGCGCATCGACAGAAAGCGCAAGGCCCTGCCCTTCAGGCTCAATTGCACTCTGGCCATATTTCCACCTTGTTTCTGATTGAGCTATTACTGCTATCCAAACACAATCGCCGCCCGGCGCAAAAACGCGAGGCGGCGATCATGGTACTGCGTCTTGCACGTTTTGTGCGTAGGTCGGATTAGGCCGCAGGCCGTAATCCGACAACACCCACAGGCGCCAACAATGTTGTCGGATAGGCCGCAGGCCATAATCCGACAACACCCACAGGCGCCAACAATGTTGTCGGATAGGCCGCAGGCCATAATCCAACAACACCCACAGGCGCCAACAATGTTGTCGGATAGGCCGCAGGCCATAATCCAACAACACCCACAGGCGCCAACAATGTTGTCGGATTACGCGCGAAGCGCTAATCCGACCTACACCGACCTACTCTGGCTTGGCTTCTGCTACCTTGGCAGCTTTGTCAGCTTTTTCAGGCTTTTCAGGCTTTTCAGCGGCCAGCGGCGGCAGTTCGCGCACGCCCAGCGAGGCGCGCACCTTGTTCTCGATCTCACGCGCCAAGGCCGGACGCTCTTGCAGGAAGGCGCGGGCGTTGTCCTTGCCCTGGCCGATGCGCTCGCCATTGTAGCTGTACCAGGAACCGGATTTCTCGACGATCTTCGCGTCGGAGCCGAGGTCGAGGATTTCGCCTTCGCGCGAGGTGCCTGCGCCGTACAGGATGTCGAAGTGCGCTTCCTTGAACGGTGGCGCGATCTTGTTCTTGACGACCTTGACCTTGGTTTCGTTGCCGATCACTTCGTCGCCCGACTTGATCGAGCCGGTGCGGCGGATATCGAGCCGCACGGAAGCGTAGAATTTCAGCGCATTGCCGCCGGTGGTGGTTTCCGGGCTGCCGAACATCACGCCGATCTTCATGCGGATCTGGTTGATGAAGATGACCAGAGTGTTGGTGCGGTTGATCGAGCCAGTCAGCTTGCGCAGCGCTTGCGACATCAATCGCGCCTGCAGGCCTGGCAGCGAGTCGCCCATGTCGCCTTCGATCTCGGCGCGTGGCGTCAGCGCCGCCACCGAATCGATGACCACCAGGTCGACGCTGCCCGAACGCACCAGGGCGTCGCAGATTTCCAGCGCCTGCTCACCCGTATCCGGTTGCGAGATCAGCAGTTCGTGCAGGTTTACGCCCAGCTTCTGGGCGTAGCCGACGTCCAGCGCGTGCTCGGCGTCGATAAAGGCGCAGGTACCGCCCAGTTTTTGCATTTCGGCGATGGTTTGCAGGGTCAGCGTGGTTTTACCCGACGACTCAGGACCGTAGATTTCCACCACGCGGCCGCGCGGCAAGCCGCCTACGCCCAGCGCGATATCGAGGCCGAGCGAACCGGTCGACACGACTTGCACTTCTTCGATCGGCGCGCTGGCATCCATGCGCATGACCGAACCTTTGCCAAACTGCTTCTCGATCTGCGCCAGCGCGGCGGCCAGCGCCTTGGCTTTTTCCGATGCGGGTACTACAGCTTTTTTATCGTCCATTGTGTTCTTTCAGCCCGAACTGGCGCATAGATGTAAAGGGGTGCAGCACTAAATTCATCACAGACACTACTGTATAAAAAAACAGTGCTTAATGCAAGCGGAACGTGCATTTGATTTGAAACAGATCATGACAAGGCGGTTTTTCATAAATATTCGCCACCTTGCGCGAAATGAAACACAATACACACTTCTGATGTCGCAAGCTTAGGAATCTGCCATGCGTATTTTACTTGCCGAAGATGACAGCGTGCTGGCCGACGGGCTGACCCGCTCGCTGCGCCAGTCCGGCTATGCCATCGACTGCGTCAAGAATGGCCAGGAAGCCGATACGGCCCTGTCCACCCAGGAATTCGACCTGCTCATACTTGATCTTGGCCTGCCCAAACTGAGCGGCCTGGAAGTGCTGCGCCGCCTGCGCGCGCGCGCGTCCCTGCTGCCGGTGCTGATACTGACGGCGGCCGATTCCATCGAGCAACGGGTCAAGGGCCTCGATCTCGGTGCCGATGATTATATGGCCAAGCCCTTCGCCTTGTCCGAACTGGAGGCAAGAGTGCGCGCCCTGACCCGCCGCGGCGCCGGCGGCGGCGCCACTGTCATCAGGCACGGTCCGCTCAGCTATGACCAGGTGGGGCGAAGCGCGTATATCAACGAGCAGATGATCGACCTGTCGGCGCGCGAACTGGGCCTGCTGGAAATTTTACTTGGCCGCACCGGCCGTCTCGTCTCGAAAGAGCAGCTGGTCGACCACCTGTGCGAATGGGGCGAGGAAGTGTCGAACAACGCCATCGAAGTCTATGTGCACCGGCTGCGCAAGAAGATCGAGGTCGGCGGCGTGCGCATCGCCACCGTGCGCGGCCTCGGCTATTGCCTGGAAAAGTACACGGAAGCGCGCGCGCCGCTCGACGCCGGCGACGCCGGCCAGTGAAACCGGGTGTCGCGCCAGCGGACCAACCGGCCGAAGACGACTGGTACGAACCGCCCACCAGCGAGCAGGATGAAACCATCCAGCATTCGCTGTTCGGCGAAATCCTCGACTGGATGCTGGCGCCGCTGCTGCTGCTGTGGCCGATGAGCATCGCCATCACCTACCTGGTGGCCAAGGGCATCGCCAACCAGCCTTTCGACCATGCGCTGCGGGACAACGTCACCATGCTGGTGCAGCAGTTCAGGCTGGCCGATGGTGCGCAAGCGAACGGCGCACTGCCGGCGCGCCCCGGCGGCAACGCGCGCGAGACGCTGCGCGGCGACGATGTCGACGCCGTCTATTACCTGATGCTCGACCAGCAGGGGCGCTACCTGGCCGGCGACCGCGACCTGCCGCCGCCGCAGGATGCCGACCGCTACCGTAGCGGTGCGGTGCTGTTTCGCAATGACGCCGTGCACGGCACGCCGGTGCGCGTGGCCTTTTCGTATATCGACACCCCCGACGGCGCCGGCGACGACGATGGCCGCGCGCTGGTGCAGGTGGCCGAAACCCTGGAAAAACGGGCCCAGCTGGCCAACGAAATCATCAAGGGCGTGATCTTGCCGCAATTCATTATCCTGCCCGTCATCCTGGCGCTGGTGTGGTTTGCGCTGTCGCGCGGCCTGTCGCCGCTGGCGCAGCTGCAGGAGCGCATACGGGCGCGTCCGCCCGACGATCTGTCGCCGATCGATACGGACCAGGTGCCCGAGGAAATCACGCCGCTGGTCGGCTCGCTCAACGACATGCTGTCGCGGCTGTCCTTGTCGATCGAGATGCAAAAGCGCTTTATCGCCGACGCCGCCCACCAGATGAAAACGCCGCTGGCCGGCATGCGCATGCAGTCCGAACTGGCCCTGCGCCAGACCGACCAGGACGAGATCCACCGCTCGCTGCTGCAGCTGGCGAAAAGCTCGGAAGCGGCGACGCGGCTGGTCAACCAGCTGCTGGCCCTGGCGCGCGCGGAAAACCAGCCGCAGGCGGGCACGGCGTTCGTGCCGCTGGAACTGAGCGAACTGGCGCGCGCCGTGGTGCACGACTGGGTGCAGGCCTCGTTTGCGCAGCGCATCGATCTCGGCTTCGAACAGGCGACCGAGCCGGTGATGATTTCAGGCAATCCGATGATGCTGCGCGAACTGCTGGGCAACCTGATCGACAATGCGCTGCGCTATACACCGCTGGGCGGCAGCGTGACGGTGCGCGTGCGCGGCACGCCGGAACAGGCCATCCTGGAAGTCGAGGATACCGGCCCCGGCATTCCCCAGGCCGAGCGCGTCCACGTGTTCGAACGCTTTTATCGCATTCTTGGCAGCAATGTCGATGGCAGCGGCCTGGGCCTGGCCATCGTGCGCGAAATTGCCCAGCAACATGGCGCCGAGGTCGACATCTTTCACAATCCGCGCGCGCACACGCCCAAGTTGCCAGGCACCCTGCTGCGCCTGACGTTCGCCCTGCTGCCGCCGCCGCCCACGCTCGAGGACGAGATCAGCTATGGATAAGACCCGGCCGGCGAGCCCCCCAAGCCCCGCCCTGCTGGCGCGCCGCGCCGCGCACTGGAAGGCCACCCAGCGACTGACAGCGGCGCTGCTGCTGGTATGGCTGCTGACGGGCTTTTTGACCGTGTTTTATGCACGCGAACTGCTGCATCTGCAGCTGTTCGGCTGGCCGCTGCCGTTCTATATGGCGGCCCAGGGCGCCTCGCTGGTCTACCTGGCCATCCTCGGCTGCTATGCCTGGCGCATGCGCCGGCTCGACCAGCAATGCCAGCAGTGCAAGGCGGAGGAATTGCCATGAGCGCGCCGCGCACCTTGTTCCAGCGCCTGGCGCGCTATTATTTGCTGTTTTCGGCCGGCTTTGCCGCCTTTTTGCTGGCCCTGACCATGCTGGAACAGGAGGGCATGTCGCGCGTCTGGATCGGCTATCTGTTCATGTTCGCCACCATCACCCTGTACGCCACCATCGGCGTACTCAGCCGCACCTCGAACGTCACCGAATACTATGTAGCCGGGCGGCGCGTGCCGGCCCTGTTCAACGGCATGGCCACCGCCGCCGACTGGATCTCGGCGGCCAGTTTCATCAGCCTGGCCGGCGGGCTGTACCTGAACGGCTTCGACGGCCTGGCCTTCATCATGGGCTGGACCGGCGGCTATTGCCTGGTGTCGCTGCTGATCGCGCCCTACCTGCGCAAGTTCGGCCAGTACACGATTCCCGATTTCCTGGCGGCGCGCTATGGCGGCGGACGTGAAGGCCGCGGCGCGCCGGTGCGCGTGCTGGCCGTGGCCGCCACCATCGTGGTGTCGTTCACGTATGTGGTGGCGCAGATCTACGCGGTCGGCCTGATCGCCTCGCGCTTCACGGGCGTCGATTTTTCGGTCGGCATCTTCCTCGGCCTGGCCAGCATCCTGGTCTGCTCTTTCCTGGGCGGCATGCGCGCCATTACCTGGACGCAAGTGGCGCAGTACATCATCATCGTCGTCGCCTTTTTGATCCCCGCCATGTGGCTGTCGGTCAAGCACGCCGACAACCCCGTGCCACAGATCGCCTACGGCAAGGTCCTGACGCAACTGAGCGCACGCGAACAGGTGCTGGACCAGGACCCGAAGGAGCAGGAAGTGCGCGACATCTACGCCCAGCGCGCGCACAACTACCAGGCCGACCTGGACGGCCTGCCCGCCTCGTGGGACGCGGGACGGCTGGCGGCCCAGCGCCAGCTCGATATCCTGCGCAAGCGCAACGCTTCGCTGTTCGATATCCGCAGCGCCGAGCGCGCCCTGATCGCCTATCCGAAAAGCCCGGAAGAGGCGCGCAGCCTGTGGCAGACGGCGCTGGCGCTCAATTTGAAGCGGGCCGAGCCGATCACGCCGCATGCCCAGCCGTTTCCCGCGCCCGACCGCGCCCAGTCCGATATCAAGCGCAACAATTTCCTGGCGCTCGTCTTCTGCATGATGCTGGGCACGGCCGCGCTGCCGCATATCCTGATGCGCTCGTACACCACGCCGTCGGTGCACGAAACCCGGGTCTCGGTATTCTGGACCCTGTTTTTTATTTTGCTCATTTACCTGACGATACCGGCGCTGGCGGTGCTGGTCAAATACGATATCTATTCGGCCCTGGTCGGCACCCAGTATGCGCACCTGCCGACCTGGGTCTCGTACTGGGCCAATGTCGACAAGCTCAGCCCCCTGATCAGCATCGTCGACGTCAACCGCGACGGCGTGGTGCAACTGGCCGAAATCGCCATCGACGCCGACGTGCTGGTGCTGGCCACGCCCGAGATCGCCGGTCTGCCCTACGTGATCTCGGGCCTGGTGGCGGCCGGCGGCCTGGCCGCCGCGCTGTCGACGGCGGACGGCTTGCTGCTGGCCATTTCCAACGGCCTGTCGCACGACATCTATTACAAGGTGGTCGACCCGACGGCCTCGACGCAAAAGCGCGTGACGATTTCAAAATTGCTGCTGCTGGCGGTGGCCTTTATCGCCGCCTATGCGGCCTCGCAGAAGCCGGCCGATATTCTATCCCTGGTCGGCATCGCCTTTTCGCTGGCCGCCTCGAGCCTGTTCCCGGCGCTGGTGCTGGGGGTGTTCTGGAAACGCGCCAACCACCATGGCGCCGTGGCCGGCATGCTGGCCGGCTTTGGCGTGTGCCTGTACTACATGCTGCAGACCAGCCCCATGCTCGGTGGCGGCCCGGCCGGCCAGTGGTTCCATATCGCGCCGATCGCCGCCGGCATTTTCGGCATGCCGGCCGGCCTGGCCACCGCCGTGCTGGTCAGCCTGCTGACACCGGTGCCGGGCCGGCGCAGCACGGGGCTGGTCGACCATATCCGCGCGCCGGAATAGGACGGCACAAGTTGCAGTGGAATTATATTTATCTTAATGATAATATATTTCTTTCTGTTAATTTTAAAAAGGCAATATGTCGATCCAGCACGCATGCGTGACGTTCTTTGCCAGCCTGTGCCTGCTTGCCATGGCGCCGGCAGCCGGGGCAAGCGGGCAAGGCAGTGGCGCCCATCCACCGCCGATCGCCGACTTCTTTGCCAACCCCGAGTTCAGCGAAGTGCAGCTATCGCCCGATGCGCGCCACCTGGCCGTGCTGGTGCTGGGACCGAACGGACGCAAGCGCCTGGCGGTGGTCAATCTGCTCGATCACGGCATCAAGGTGGTGGCGCAGTTCGATGACGTTGACGTGGGCGAAGTGGAATGGGTCAATCCCGAGCGCCTGGTGCTCACCACGCGCGACTACCAGACGGCGCCCGGCGAGCAGCGCTATGCGCCCGGCCTGTACGCCGTCAACCGCGACGGCGGCGATTTTCGCCAGCTGGCCGAGCGCGGTTTCGCGCCCAACTTGTCGACCTCGGTCTACAAGCCGCTGCCCTGGCATACCTGGCTGACCGGCCAGCGCGGCGCGCAGGATTCCAATGTGATTTATGTGCGCAGCACCGTCTACACGGCCACCCGCGAAGTCGACTACACGGCCCTGCTGCGCCTGGACACCGTCACCGGCCGCAGCACGGCCGTGGCGCCGCCGGGCAAGGTGCGGCGCTGGCTGCTGGACCAGGATGGCGAGCCGCGCATCGCCGTCACCAGGGTGCGCAATGTCGAGACCATCCTGTACCGCGATCCGGCCAGCGGCGCCTGGCGCCAGCTGGCGCAATTCGACGCCTATCTGAAGGGGAAGGACGCGTTCACGCCGCTCGCCTTCGGCCCCGACGGCACCCTGTATGTCAGCGCCCGCATCGGTAGCGACACGCTCAATCTGTACGCCTGGGACCTGGCCGCCAACCGCATCGATGCAACGCCCGTGATGGCGCTGCCCGGCTATGATTTCAGCGGCAGCCTGATCGTCGGCAAGGGCAAGCTGCTGGGCCTGCGCTACCTGGCCGAGCGGCGCGGCACGCGCTGGTTCGACCAGGCCATGGCCGCCACCCAGGCCGGCATCGATGCGGCGCTGCCGCAGACCGTCAACCTGATCTCGACGGCGCCGAAGGCGGCCACGCCGTTCATGGTGGTGGCCTCGTATGCCGACGTGCAGCCGGTCACTTTTTCCCTGCTCAACAGCGAAACCGGGCAGTTGACCGCCATCGGCGCCTCCATGCCGCACATCCAGGCGGCGCAGATGAGCAAGCAAAAGCTGGTGCATTACCCGGCGCGCGACGGTTTGCCTATCCCGGCCTGGCTGACGGTGCCCGTCAGCAGCGGCGGCAAAAACCTGCCGCTGGTGGTGATGGTGCATGGCGGCCCATATGTGCGCGGCGCGTCCTGGCAGTGGGACAGCGAAGTGCAGTTCCTGGCCTCGCGCGGCTACGCCGTGCTGGAACCGGAATTTCGCGGCAGCACCGGTTTCGGCAGCAAGCATTTTCATGCGGGCTGGAAGCAATGGGGCCTGAAAATGCAGGACGATATCGCCGATGGCGCGCGCTGGGCGATTGCCCAGGGTGTGGCGGACAGCGAGCGCATCTGCATCGCCGGCGGCAGCTATGGCGGCTATGCGGCCCTGATGGGGCTGGTCAACGATACGCACCTGTACCGCTGCGGCATCGACCTGGTCGGCGTCACCGATATCGGCCTGCTCTATACCGGCCACTGGAGCTTTGCCTCGGACATGAGCGGCGACTGGAAACAGTACGGCATGCCCGAGCTGATCGGCGACCCGGTCCGGGACGCGGCCCAGTTCAAGGCCACCTCACCGATCGCCCAGGCCGCGCGCATCACCCAGCCGCTGCTGCTGGCCTATGGCGCGCTCGACAAGCGCGTGCCGCTGTATCACGGCAAGCAGTTTTACGCGGCCGTGAAGCAGCATAACCCGCAGGTCGAATGGGTGGTCTACGAGGAAGAAGGCCACGGCTGGTCGCTGCCGAAAAACCGCATCGATTTCTGGTCGCGGGCCGAGCGCTTCCTCGAGCGCCATATCGGAAAACCCGGCGCGGCGGCGAAAAAGGAGTAGGCTGGAGGGCCGTGTTCCCTGCCAGGAGATTCTATGCCATCCGGAAAAATTCTTGTTGCGCAAGGTGGTGGCCCCACCGCCGTCATCAACCAGTCGCTGGTGGGCGTGGTGCTCGAATCGCGGCGCTTCCAGCACGTCACGCGCGTCTACGGCGCGCTGCATGGCGTGCGCGGCATCATCAATGAAGACTTTATCGACCTGACGCAGGAAACCAGCCACAACCTCGAACTGGTGGCCGCCACGCCCTCGTCGGCGCTCGGCTCCACCCGCGACAAGCCCGATATCGCCTATTGCCAGAAAATTTTCGAGGTGCTGCGCGCGCACGAGATCGAACACTTCTTTTATATCGGCGGCAACGATTCGTCCGACACGGTGCGCATCGTCAGCGAGGAAGCGCACAAGGCCGGCTACCCGCTGCGCTGCATCCATATCCCGAAAACCATCGACAACGACCTGGTCGGCAGCGACCATACACCGGGCTTTCCGTCGGCCGCGCGCTTTGTCGCGCAGGCGTTTGCCGGCGCCAATCTCGACAATGCCGCCCTGCCCGGCGTCTACGTGGGCGTCGTCATGGGCCGCCATGCGGGCTTTCTGACGGCCGCCGCGGCGCTGGGGAAAAAATTTCCCGACGACGGGCCGCACCTGATTTACGTGCCGGAACGCACGTTTGTACTGGAACAGTTTCTGGCCGACGTCAAAGCCGTTTATGAGCAACATGGCCGCTGCGTGATCGCCGTCTCCGAAGGCATCCACGACGCCTCGGGCGAGCCGATCGCCAGCCTGCTGGCCAAGGAGGTGGAACGCGATGACCACGGCAATGTGCAGTTGTCGGGCACCGGCGCCCTGGCCGACCTGCTGTGCGGCGAGATCAAGGCCAAGCTCGGCATCAAGCGCGTGCGCGGCGACACCTTCGGCTACCTGCAGCGCTCGTTCATCGGCTGCGTGTCCGACGTCGACCAGCGCGAAGCGCGCGAGGTGGGCGAAAAAGCCGTGCAATACGCCATGTGGGGCGACCGCGACGGCTCGGTCGCCATCAAGCGCACCGGTTATTACTCGGTCGACTACGAGCTGCTGCCGTTGACGGACGTGGCCGGCAAGACGCGCACCATGGACGACGCCTTTATCAGCGACAGCGGCACCGATGTGACGGACGCCTTCCGCCTGTATCTGCGTCCGCTGCTGGGCTCGAAAATGCCCGATGCGTTCCGGCTGCGCTGCGCCAGGGTAGCGAAAATCCTCAAGCCGTAAATGAAGCGGGCGTAAAAAAAGCAGGCGCTTGTAAAGGACAAGCCCTGCTTTTTTCGTAACGCGGTAAAACTCAGATCACGATGGTCTGATGCTCATCGCCGTTACGGGCGCGGATTTTACCGATGGTGTAGACGATTTCGCCCGCTTCTTCCAGTTGCGCGATGGCGGCGGCGGCGTTTTCTTTCGACACGATCACCGTCATGCCGATGCCGCAGTTGAACACGCGGTGCATTTCGGCGTCGGCCACGCCGCCGTGCTGCTGCAGCCAGGTAAACAGCGGTGGCATGGTCCACGCTTTCGAATCGAGCTCGGCGACCAGGCCAGGCTGCAGCACGCGTGGAATATTCTCCACCAGGCCGCCGCCGGTGATGTGCACCATGCCTTTGACTTCCATCGAGGCCATCAGCGCCAGCAGCGGCTTGACGTAGATGCGCGTCGGCTGCATCAGCACGTCGGCCAGTTTGCGGCCGTGGAAGTCGCCTTCCAGGTCCGGTTTAGCCACTTCGATGATCTTGCGCACCAGCGAGTAACCGTTCGAGTGCACGCCCGACGAGGCCAGGCCCAGCACCACGTCGCCCGGGGCGATTTTGGTGCCGTCGATGATGTTGGCTTTTTCCACGGCGCCGACGGCAAAACCTGCCAGGTCGTATTCGCCGGCCGGGTACATGCTCGGCATTTCCGCCGTTTCGCCGCCGATCAGCGCGCAGCCAGCTTGTTCGCAACCCTGGGCGATACCCTTGATGACGTCGGTGGCAATCGCCACGTCAAGCTTGCCGCAGGCAAAATAGTCGAGGAAGAACAGCGGCTCGGCGCCTTGCACCAGGATATCGTTGACGCTCATGGCGACCAGGTCGATGCCGACCGTGTCGTGGCGGTTCAGTTCGAACGCCAGGCGCAATTTGGTGCCCACGCCGTCGGTGCCCGAGACCAGCACCGGTTCCTTGTACTTCTTGCTGATTTCAAACATGGCGCCAAAACCGCCCAGGCCGCCCATCACGCCTTCGCGCATGGTGCGCTTGGCGTAAGGCTTGATTGCTTCGACTAAAGCGTCGCCTGCGTCGATATCGACGCCAGCGTCACGGTAGGAAAGGGAAACATTAGAAGTCTGGTTCATGGTGTGGTGGCAGCGGAGGCGGTAAAATAGAAGGCGGAATACAAGGCGGATCACCATCAGCACGCCTGCACGGCAAGGGTTGCAACCCTTGTGCGAGCGGCGCGCCAGCCGGTCGATTCGGTCGATCAAGCCGCTATTTTATCAAACTGCCCCCCGAGTTTGTAATTAACTGCCTTTTTTTAACGCAAAATCGGAAACTTCACTGCCGTCGCTGCTACGGATGGCCGCTTTCACGCATGTAAGACGCCACTAGCGGTCCGGCAGCTTCTATAATGCTTGAATATAATTATCCATCATGCCAATCCAATAACAGCGACGACGCATACGCAGTAATGAAAAACAGGACAAGGCGTACGCCATGAAACAACTGGTGCTCGATCTCGGCACAGACCAGGCGCACAGCCTCGATACCTTCGAGGTGGGACAGAATGCCGAAGTGGCGCAGCTGATGCGCCAGTTCGCCGCGCGCACCTCGCGCGAGCATTTTGCCTACCTGTGGGGCGAGCTGGCCGCCGGCAAGAGCCATCTGCTCAAGGCCCTGGCCAGCACCGAGCGCGCGCGCTATATTTCGCCGTTCTCGATCGAGTCCGAATTCGCCTATTCCCCCGAGGTCGACCTGTATCTGCTCGACGACTGCGAAAAACTCTCGCCGCTGGCGCAGATCGACGCCTTTGCCCTGTTCAATGAAATCCGCGCCAACCGGGCCTATATGGTGTGCAGCGGCGCCGTGCCGCCGGCCGTGCTGCCGGTGCGCGAAGACTTGCGCACGCGCATGGGGTGGGGCCTGATCTACCAGATCCACGGCCTGACCGACGATGAAAAAATTGCCGCCCTGACACAAGCGGCCACCACCCGCGGCTTGACCTTGTCGCCCGGCGTGTTACCCTATCTGCTGTCCCATTTCCGGCGCGACATGCGTTCGCTGTCGACGATGCTGGACTCACTCGACCTCTACTCCCTTGAAACCCAACGCCCGATCACCTTGCCCTTGTTGCGCGAGTTGTTGCAGGCGGAAGCGAAAGAATGATGAATCTGGCCCTGTTTGACCTCGACCATACCCTGCTGCCCATCGACTCCGATCACGAGTGGGGCGAATTTCTGGTACGCAGCGGCGTAGTGGACGCCACCGAATTTACCCGCCGCAATGACGGTTTTTTTGCCCAGTACCAGGCCGGTACCCTGGACGCGGTGGAATACCTGGAGTTTTCGCTGGGTAACCTGGCGCTGTTCCCGCGCGCCCGCCTCGACGAACTGCATGCGCAGTTCATGGCCGAAGTGGTGCTGCCGGCGATCCGCCCCGAAGTCGTCGCGCTGCTGAAACAGCACCACGATGCGGGCGACCTGGTGGCCATCGTCACGGCCACCAACCAGTTCGTCACCAAGCCGATCGCCGCCGCCCTGGGCGTGGAACACCTGATCGCCGCCATGCCCGAATACGATGCCGACGGCAACGTCACGGGCAAGCTGGTCGGCACGCCGACCCTGGGCGCCGGCAAGCTGACCCACACCCACGCCTGGCTGGAAAAGCTGGGCAAGCAACTGGGCCAGTTCGAACGCAGCTATTTCTACAGCGATTCGCACAACGACATCCCCCTGCTGTCGGTCGTCACCCACCCGGTCGCGACCAACCCCAACGCGGCCTTGAGCGCACACGCATCCCTCCACGGCTGGCCATCACTCCACTTATTCAATGATTAAAAAATTCATCCGCAAGATCCTCGGCGTTAAAAAAGAGGCAGCGCGCGACACCACGGTAGCGACCGTGCTCGGTCCCGCGCAACACGGAATCGATCCGAAACTGGTGACCTCGAACGCCATCCGCGTCACCAGCAGCCTGCAGGAAGCGGGCTTTGAAGCGTTCGTGGTGGGCGGCGCGGTGCGCGATTTGCTGCTGGGCGTGAAACCGAAAGACTTCGACATCGCCACCAACGCCACGCCGGAACAGGTCAAGCGTTTGTTCCGGCGCGCCTTTATCATCGGCAAGCGCTTCCAGATCGTGCATGTGATGTTCGGCCAGGACCTGCTGGAAGTGACGACCTTCCGCGGCGCCGGCGCCGATTCGGCGCCGAAAGATGAACATGGCCGCGTGCTGCGCGACAACACCTTCGGCCTGCAGCACGAAGACGCACTGCGCCGCGACTTCACCATCAACGCCATGTACTACAACCCGGCCACGCAGGAAGTGCTGGACTACCACGGCGGCGTGGAAGATATCCGCGCGCAAACCCTGCGCATGATCGGCAAGCCCGAAGAGCGCTACCGCGAAGACCCGGTGCGCATGCTGCGCGTGGTGCGCTTTGCAGCAAAGCTCAAATTCACGATCGAGCCGCATACGGCCGAACCGATCGCCGTGATGGCGCCATTGATCAACAATGTGCCGGCGCCGCGCGTGTTCGACGAAATGCTCAAATTGCTGATGAGCGGCCATGCGCTGGCCTGTTTGCAGCAGCTGCGCAAGGAAGGCCTGCATCATGGCCTGCTGCCGCTGCTCGACGTGGTGCTGGAGCAGCCGCTGGGCGCCAAATTCGTCACCCTGGCGCTGGACGCCACCGATGCCCGCATCGCCGCCGGCAAGACAGTCTCGCCGGGCTTTTTGTTCGCTTCCCTGCTGTGGCACCAGGTACTGGAAAAATGGACCGCCTACCGCGCCGCCGGCGAGTCGACCATCCCCGCGCTGCACCTGGCGGCCGACGACGTGCTCGATTCGCAAACGGAAAAACTGGCGCTGCAGCGCAAGATCGGCTCGGACATGCGCGACATCTGGTCGATGCAGCCGCGCTTCGAGCGCCGGGTTGGCAAGGCGCCGCACAAACTGCTCGAGCATTTGCGCTTCCGCGCCGGCTACGACTTCCTGCTGCTGCGCTGCGCCTCGGGCGAGATCGAGTCCGAGATCGGCGAGTGGTGGACCGCGTTCTACGAAGGCGACGAAGAGACGCGCGAAGCGCTGCTGGCCAGCGCCAGCGCCGCACCGGGCGCCGTCAAGAAAAAACGCCCGCCACGGCGCAGCACCCGCAGCAAGAGCGGTGGCACGGTCACCGGCAGCACTGGCGAGCAATAACACGCCATGGCGATAGTGACCGCCTACATCGGCATCGGCGCCAACCTCGGTGACGCGCGTGCGAATGTGCTTGAGGCCATCGCGCGCCTGGCGCGCCTGCCCGGCGCCAGCCTGGTCGACGCCTCGCCCAGCTACCGCACGGCGCCCATCGATGCCAGCGGCGACGACTATATCAATGCGGTGGCGCGCATCGCTACCGCCTTGCCGGCCGAGGAACTGCTGCAGGCGCTGCACAGCATCGAAGCGGCGCACGGGCGCGAGCGGCCCTACCGCAACGCGCCGCGCACCCTCGACCTGGACCTGCTGCTGTACGGCGAGGAACAGATCGCCAGCGCCACCCTGACGGTACCGCATCCGCGCATGACCGAACGCGCCTTTGTGCTGGTGCCGCTGCTGGCGCTGGCGCCGGCGATCAGCGTGCCGGGCAAAGGCGCGGCCAGCGATTATCTCGCAGCGGTTGCCGGCCAGGCCATCAGCAAATTGTGACCGCAGCGGGGCCATGCTCTACAATGCCGCCCCTGCACGCCGACCTATAAAGGTCTACACTAGCGGCGCTGCTCCCTTTCACTTTAGAGAATACTTATGTCCGCTTATTTGCAAGGAACCGATCTGGCCGCCAAAGAGCAGGCGGGTACGCCTGCGCCTGCCCCTGCGCCATCCAAGAGCGTCGCCAGCAAGGCCGTGACCATCCATACCCTGGCCACCCTGCGCGCGGCCGGTGAAAAGATCTCCATGCTGACCTGCTACGACGCCAGCTTCGCCTCGCTGATGGACCGCTGCGGCGTCGAAATCTTGCTGATCGGCGATTCGCTCGGCATGGTCTGCAACGGCCACAATTCCACCCTGCCGGTGACGGTGGCCGAACTGGCCTACCACACGGCGTCGGTGGCGCGCGGCGCCAAATCGGCCATGGTGATGGCCGACCTGCCGTTCGGCGCCTACGGCACCGTGGAAACCGCCTACGCCAACGCCGTGATCCTGATGCAGGCCGGCGCGCACATGATCAAGATCGAAGGCGGCGCCTGGCTGGCTGACACGGTCAGGTTTTTGACCGAGCGCGGCATCCCCATCTGCGCCCATATTGGCCTCACGCCGCAATCGGTGCACCAGCTCGGTGGCTACAAGGTGCAGGGCAAGAGCACGGAAAGCGCCGACCAGCTGAAAAACGACGCGCTGGCGCTGCAGAACGCCGGCGCGGCCATCGTGCTGATGGAAGCCATGCCGGCCCAGCTGGGCAAGGAAGTGACCGGGATGCTGCATGTGCCGACCATCGGCATCGGCGCCGGCCCCGACTGCTCGGGCCAGGTGCTGGTGATGCACGACATGCTGGGCGTCTTCCCGGGCCGCAAGGCGCGCTTCGTGCGCAACTTCATGGAAGGCGCGGCCAGCATCGACGAAGCCGTGACCGGCTATGTGAAAGCCGTCAAGGATGGCAGTTTTCCGGCGATGGAACACTGCTTCTGATAGCTTGACTCAGTAGAGGTTGGGCGTAGGTCGGGTTAGCGCAGCGTAACCCGACAACCACCACCAGCCTCAAACAGCATATCACCTACCCCACCTGTATCCACGTCGTCTTCAGCTCCGTGTATTTATCCAGCGCATGCAAGGATTTGTCGCGCCCGTTGCCCGACTGCTTGTAGCCGCCAAATGGCACGGTGATATCGTCGCCGTCATACTGGTTCACGTGCACGGTGCCGGCGCGCAGGGCGCGTGAAGTCCGAATCGCCTTGCCAATGTCGGACGTCCAGACGGCCGCCTGCAAGCCGTAGGGCGTGGCGTTGGCCTGGCGGATCGCCTCTTCGATGTCGGTAAAACCGAGCACCGACAATACTGGCCCGAAGATCTCTTCGCGCGCGATCGTCATGCTGGCGTCCACGCCATCGAACAGGGTCGGCTGCACGTAGTAGCCACCCGTATCAAGCCGCGCCGCCTCGCCGCCGCCCAGCAGCTGCGCGCCCTCGCTCCTGCCCTTGGCGATATAGCCCATCACCGTCTGCATCTGCGTGGCGTCAACGATGGCGCCCATGACGGTGGCCTCGTCGAGCGGATCGCCGGGCTGGAACTGCGGCAGCATCGCCTTCGCCTTGGCCAGGAATTCGGCCTTGATCGACTCTTCCACGAACAGGCGCGACGGCGCATTGCAGCTTTCGCCCTGGTTGAAAAAGATCGAACCGATGGCGGCCGCTACCGCCTTGTCGAGGTCGGGGCAATCGGCGCAGACGATATTGGCCGACTTGCCACCGAGCTCGGTCCAGGCCCGTTTCAGATTCGACTGGCCCGCCATCTGCACGATCAATTTGCCGGTGCGGGTCGAGCCCGTAAAGCCGATGCAATCGATATCCATGTGCAGCGCCAGCGCGGCGCCAGCTTCAATCCCGTAGCCGGGCAGCACATTCAATACGCCCGGCGGCAGGCCCGCTTCCAGGCCCAGGTCGGCCAGGCGCAAGGCTGTGAGAGGAGATTTTTCGGACGGTTTCAGGATCACGCTGTTGCCGGCCGCCAGCGCCGGCGCGATCTTCCAGGCGGCCATGATCATCGGGTAGTTCCACGGCACGATGGCGGCCACCACGCCCACCGGTTCGCGCTGAATCAGCGCCAGGCTGTCGGACGGCGTGGGCGCGATTTCATCGTAGATTTTGTCGATCGCTTCGCCATACCAGCGCAGGCAGTTGGCGGTGGCGCCCACGTCCACGCTCTGGCTGTATTTGATTGGTTTGCCCATGTCCAGCGTTTCAAGCAGCGCCAGCTCGGGGCCGTTCTGTTGCACCAGGTCGGCAAACTTGATCAGCACGCGCTTGCGCTGGGCCGGCGACTTGCCAGCCCAGCGGCGGTCGTCGAAGGCGGCGCGCGCGGCCAGCACGGCCACATCGACGTCCAGGCTGTCGCAGCGCGCCACCTGGCCCAGCAGGCGGCCGTCGACCGGCGACAGATTGTCGAACTGCAGGCCGGCAATCGCCCACACCCGTTCGCCATTGATCAACGCCCTTCCATCGATCGTCAGTTCCGCCGCACGCGCATGCCAGTTCATGGTGATCTCCCGAGGTGGTTTGGTAGCAGCTTACTCCTGGTCGCGCGTATATGCAGCCGACATCTGGCGCCGGCGCCGGCGCTCGCTGCGCGCCAGCATCACCGCATAGACGATCACGGCGATGGTCACCACCAGTATCGTCAGCGCGGCGATGGCATTGACGCGCGGATCAAGGCCCAGCCGCGCGCGCGAAAAGATCACCAGCGGCATGGTGGTCGAACCGGGGCCGGACAAAAACGCCGACAGCACCACGTCGTCCAGCGACAGGGTAAAGGTGAGCAGCCAGGCGGACGCCAGCGCCTGCGTGATGTTCGGCAGGGTCACCAGGAAAAACACCTGGTGCGCGCGGCAGCCCAGGTCCATCGCCGCCTCGGCCAGGGACTTGCTCATCTCCTGCAGGCGCGACTGCACCACCACGGCCGCGTAGGCCATGCCCAGCAGGGTATGGCCCAGCCAGATGGTGAACACCCCGCGCTCGGGAAAACCGAATACCTTTTGCAGGGACACCAGCATCAGCAGCAGGGACAGGCCGATGATCACCTCGGGCATCACCAGCGGCGCGCTGACCATGGACGAGAACAGGGTGCGGCCCCTGAAGCGCTGGTAATTGACCAGCGCAAAGGCGGCAAAGGTGCCCAGCACCACCGACGAGGTGGCCGACATGAAGGCGATTTTCAGCGACAGGCCAAAGCCGGCGATGATCTCGGAGTCGCTCATCAACTCCTGGTACCAGCGCAGCGAAAAGCCGGTCCACACCATGTCCTGGCGCGAGCTGTTGAACGAGAACACGATCAACACGATGATGGGCAGGTAGAGGAACAGATAGCCGAGCGAAAGCCAGCCGCGGCCGAACCAGCGCTGCAACAAGGTACGCCCGGTCATGCTTTCTCTCCCGTGTGTTGATCCGTCTTGTACTTGTTAAAAATCGCCATCGGCACCAGGATCAGCAGGATCACCAGCACCGTCACCGACGAGGCCATGGCCCAGTCGTTATTGGTGAAGTATTCGTCCCACAGCACGCGGCCGATCATCAGGGTTTCCGGGCCACCGAGCAGCTCGGGAATCACGTATTCGCCCACCGAGGGAATAAACACCAGCATGGCGCCGGCGATAATGCCCGACTTCGACAGCGGCACGGTAATGCGCCAGAAAGCCTGGAAAGGCGTGGCGCCCAGGTCGGCCGCCGCTTCCAGGTAACGCAGGTCCATTTTGACCAGGTTGGCGTACAGCGGCAATATCATGAACGGCAGGTACGCATACACCATGCCGACCACCAGCGAGAACGAGGTGTTCATCATCGGCAAAGGTTCCTGAACGACGCCCAGCGCGATCAGGAGGTCATTGAGCAGGCCATGGTTGGCCAGGATGCCCTTCCATGCATACACGCGCAGGAGAAAAGAAGTCCAGAACGGCAGCATCACCAGCATCATCAGGATCGGCCGCAAGCTCGGTTTGGCGCGCGCCATGAAATAGGCGAACGGATAGCCGATGAACAGGCAAATCGCGGTGGTGATCGCCGCATATTTGATGGAACTGAGGTAGGTCAGCAAGTACAATTCATCGGCGGCGATAAACAGGTAGTTGGCCACTTTCACCTTCAGCACGACGATGCCGTCAACATACGACAGCAGGCCGCCGAAGGGGCTGCCGGCCGTGTCCATGTCGGACAGGCTGATGCGCAGCACGATCAAAAAGGGAATCAGGAACGCGGCCGTCAAAAACAGCGACGGCACGGCGATCACGGCGCTGCGGCCGGTGAGCCAGCGCAGGGTGACCAACTTGCGCAGCGATTGGAGGATGGCGCTCATACGTCCCTTCAGCTGGTCAGCACGACGATGTCGGCGCCATCCCACCAGACCCATACGCGCTGCTCGCGCTCGAGGCGCGCGGCGTCGTGGCGGGCCGCGTTGGTGCGCGACACTTTCACCACCGCGCCGCTGTCGAGGCGCACATGGTAGCTGGTCTCATTGCCAAAATAGGCCATGGCGACAATCGCGCCCTGGGCGCAGTTGTAGCCGTGTTCCGCCGCCGAGGCGCGTTCTTCCAGGCCTGGCGCATCGAGCTGAATGCCGATTTTTTCGGGGCGCACCGCCACTGACACTTCCATGCCCAGGTTGCCCGTGACGCCGTGGGACACGTAGTGGCGCACGTCCGGCGTATCGACCACCACGTGATCGGGTTCGTCCTGCGTGACGTGGCCATCGAACAGGTTGACGCTGCCGATAAAGTCGGCCACGAAACGGCAGTTCGGCGTTTCATAGATGTCGCCCGGCGCGCCCACCTGCAGGATGCGCCCTTCGCTCATCACGGCGATGCGCGTGGCCATGCTCATCGCCTCGTCCTGGTCGTGGGTCACCATCACGCAGGTCACACCCACCTGTTCGATGATATTGACCAGTTCCATCTGCGTGCGCTCGCGCAGCTTTTTATCGAGCGCACCGAGCGGTTCATCGAGCAGCAGCAACTGCGGCCGCTTGGCCAGGCTGCGCGCCAGCGCCACGCGCTGCTGCTGGCCGCCGGACAATTGATGCGGCTTGCGTTTGGCATACTGCCCCAGCTGCACCAGCGCCAGCATCTGCTCGACCCGGGCCGCCACTTCCGCCTTCGGCAGGCCATCGCGGCGCAAACCAAACGCGATATTGTCCCACACCGACAGATGCGGAAACAGCGCATACGACTGGAACATCATGTTGATCGGCCGCTGATGCGGCGGCACCTCGACGATGCTGTTGCCGCCCAGCAGGATGCGGCCCGAGGTCGGCGTCTCGAACCCGGCCAGCATGCGCAGCAGGGTGGACTTGCCGCAGCCCGAACTGCCCAGCAGGGCGAAGATTTCGCCCTGGTTGATGGTCACGGAAATATCATTGACAGCGCGCACGCCATCGAATTCCTTGACCAGTTGGTCTATCAGCAGGAAAGGCGCTTGGGCGTCACTGGCCGACGCGGCAGATGTTGCTATCGTCATGGTTGGTAGCTTGGGATGGAGTGGGCAATGAAAAACTGGCCGCAGGAGCGGCCAGAGTGGGAGTTTAGCGGAACTGCTGACAAAGCGGTCCAAAAAATGCAGGAACCGCCTTGATTTTGGTGTAAATCCTACACCCAGCCCTTGGCCTTCACATCGGCATGGGTCTTGTCCAGGCACAGGCGTATCAGATCGGTCATCTCGTCGATCTGCGCGCGCGTCATCACCAGCGGCGGGGCGACGATCATGCGTTCGCCCACGGCGCGCATGATCACGCCGTTGTCGAACATATGGCCGCGGCAGATCATGCCCACGCCCTGCTCTTCGTCGAACAGCTCGTTTTCGTGCACGGTGGCGCCCTTCTTGCGCACCAGATTTAACCCGGCCACCAGGCCACAGCTGTCGGCGTAGCCGACCAGCGGATGCTCGCCCAGGCTGGCGAAACGCTGCTTCAGGTATGGCCCGGTGTCTTCCGCCACCTTGTTCACCAGTCCCTCTTCTTCGATGATGCGGATATTTTCCAGCGCCGCCGCGCACGCCACCGGGTGGCCCGAATAGGTGTAGCCGTGGGTGAATTCGCCTCCCTGCTCGATCAACACTTTCGCCACGCGCTCGCCGACCATCACGCCGCCCAGCGGCACGTAGCCCGAGGTGACGCCCTTGGCAAAGGTGATCAGGTCGGGCCTGATGCCGAACAGTTCGGAGCCGAACCAGCGGCCCAGGCGGCCAAAGCCGCAGATCACTTCATCGGCGATCAGCAAGATGCCGTACTTGTCGCAGATACGCTGTATTTCAGGCCAGTAGGTCGACGGCGGAATGATCACGCCGCCGGCGCCCTGCACCGGTTCGCCGATGAATGCCGCCACCTTGTCCGGCCCCACCTCGAGGATTTTTTCTTCCAGCCAGCCGGCCGCCTTCAGGCCGAATTCCTCGGGTGTGAGGCCGTGGCCCGCTTCCAGGTAATTGGGCTGGCCGATATGCACGATGCCGGGAATCGGCAGGCCGCCCTGGGCGTGCATGCCATCCATGCCGCCGAGCGAGGCGCCGGCCACCGTGCTGCCGTGATAGGCATTGTGGCGGCTGATGATGGTGTGGCGCTCCTTGTAGCCGAGCAGGTCCCAGTAGCGGCGCACCATGCGCAGATTGGTGTCGTTCGCTTCCGAGCCGGAGCTGGTAAAGAACACATGCTGGAACTGCGGCGGCGATATTTGCGCCAGCTTGGCCGCCAGCTGCACCGCCGGCACATTGGTGGTGCCAAAGAAGCTGTTATAGAAGGGCAGCGTTTCCATCTGCCGGTAGACCGCTTGCGAGATCGAGGTGCGGCCGTAGCCCACGTTGACGCACCACAGGCCCGACATGCCGTCGACGATTTTCTTGCCCTGGCTGTCCCACAGATAGACGCCCTCGCCGCGCACCATCACGCGCGCGCCTTTCGAGGCCAGGTCCTGGAAATCGGTAAACGGATGCAGGTAGTGGGCCGAGTCGGCTTTCTGGATGGCGGCCGTGTCGTACACCTGCGGCGCGGCGTTTTTCTGCGCCACGGAGGCGACCAGCGCGGCGCTTGGCGCCAGCGGATTGTTGTTGTTTGTAATCATGGATGATCCTTTATACGTGCAGTAACAAGTGTTCGCGTTCCCAAGGGCTGATGACGGTCATGAATTCCTGGTGTTCCAGGTCCTTGATGGCCGCATACACGTCGATGAAGCGCTCGCCGAGCACCGTGCGCAGTTTGTCTTCGGCGCGCAGCAGCTGCAGCGCCTCGGGCAGGCCTTGCGGCAGCTCGAACTTCATGTCGTAGGCGCTGCCGACCATCATCGGCGTCGCTTCGAGCTGCTCCGTCATGCCCAGGTAGCCGCAGGCCAGGGTGACGGCCAGCGCCAGGTAGGGGTTGGCGTCGGCGCCGATAATGCGGTTTTCCACGCGGCGGTCCTGCACCCCCGACTCGGGCACGCGAAAGCCCACGGTGCGGTTGTCGAGGCCCCATTGGATGTTGATCGGGGCGGCCGTATGGCGCACGATGCGGCGGTAGGAATTGACGTACGGCGCGACGATCGCCATCGCCGACGGCATATAGCGCTGCAGCCCGGCGATGTAGTGCTTGAAGATCGGCGCGGCCGAACCGTCTTCGTTGCTGAAGATGTTCAGGCCGGTTTTCGCATCGACCACGCTCTGGTGCACATGCATGGCCGAACCGGGTTCGCCGGCCATCGGCTTGGCCATGAAGGTGGCGTACATGTCGTGCTTGAGCGCCGCTTCGCGCAAGGTGCGCTTGAAGAAGAACACCTTGTCGGCCAGGCCCAGCGGGTCGCCATGCAGGAAGTTGATTTCCATCTGGCCGGCGCCGATCTCGTGGATCAAGGTATCGACGTCGAGATTCATCAGTTCGCAGTAGTCGTAGATATCCTCGAACAGCGGATCGAATTCGTTGACGGCGTCGATGCTGTAGACCTGGCGGCTGGTCTCGGCGCGGCCACTGCGCCCGATCGGCGGTTTCAAGGGCAGGTCGGGATCGGTGTTTTTCGCCGTCAGGTAGAACTCGAGTTCCGGCGCGACCACCGGCTTCCAGCCCTTGTCGGCATACAGTTTCAATACGCGGCGCAGCACCGAGCGCGGCGCGAAATCGACCAGCGCGCCATCGGCAAAATAGCAGTCGTGGATCACCTGCGCGGTCGGGTCGGTGGCCCACGGCACCATGGTGATGGTGGTCGGATCGGCCTTTAGAATCATGTCGCGGTCGGTGCTGGAGATGGCGCGGTCATAGCCGCCGTCGTCGACCGGGTAATTGCCCGTCACCGTCATGCCCAGTACCGCTTCCGGAATGCGCATGCCGCGCTCCTGGGTGAATTTTCCGCGCGGCAGGATCTTGCCGCGCGCGACACCGGTCAGGTCGGGTACCAGGCATTCGATTTCCGTGACCCGCTTCTCGTTGAGCCACAGGTCCATGTCGGTATAAGTGAAGTTCTCGCGTATCGCCATCTTGTCCTCTCGCTGGTCTTGATCAAGCGCCGCCCATCACCGCTGCGGCGCGCTAGTTACTGAAGGTCATTCTGTGTATCCATGATGCGTGTGCTGGTATTCGCGGCAGGCCTGGCCGAAGGCCTCGAACAGCCGCATCGACTGCGGGTTGTCTTCCACCTGCCATTCCGGGTGCCACTGCACGCCCAGCGCAAAGCCGGGCATGGCCGCCACCGTATACGCCTCCACCAGGCCGTCGTCGGCCAGCGCTTCAACCAGCAGGCCGTCGGCCAGGCGGGCGATGCCCTGGCCGTGCAGGGAATTGACCATCATCTCGCTCTCGCCACCCAATATGCGCGACAGCAGCGCGCCCGGTGTCAGGCGGATGCGGTGCGCCGGGCCGTACTGGCGCGCCAATGGATCGTTGATGTTTTCACGGTGGTCCAGCATGCCGGGCACCGCATGCACGGCCTGGTGCAGGCTGCCGCCAAGCGCCACATTGACTTCCTGGCAGCCGCGGCATATCGCAAAGAGCGGTAGCTGGCGCGCCAGCGCGGCGCGGATCAAGGGCAAGGTGGTGGCGTCGCGCGCCGTATCCTGCGGCAGTTCGGGGAAGGCAATCTCCTGCCCATACAGGCGCGCATCGACATTCGAGGCCGAGCCGGTCAGCAGCACGCCATCGGCGATGCGCAGCGCCGCCTCCAGGTCGGCGTCCTGGCCCAGGGCCGGCAACAGCAGCGGCATGCAGCCGGCCGCCGCAACCACGGCGTGCAGGTATTTATCCTGCGCCGTGTGGTAGGCGTGGCTGCCAAGCTGGCGGTGGCAGGCCGGAACGAGGACGATGGGACGATACATGGCTGGCTCTCGGTAGCGTGACAGCCCTACTCTACAGGATGGAGTTGCCAAACTGCCACACTAATGGTTATTGCATGAAGACGAACAACAGCGTGATCAAATTGGCGGCAACGGCTACACTGCGACCCTCGTTATTGCTCCAAGTGAATTGATCAAATGCCTGTCCTGGTAAGTCTGCCATGAAAAGCATGGCCTGGCGTGACTTTTTCGCCCTGGTGGTGAGCATCGGCGTGGTCGGCCTGGGCCTGGGCGCGACCATGCCGCTGACCGCCCTCACGCTGGACGGGCGCGGCGTGGGCACCGACGTGATCGGCATGATCACGGCCGTCAGCGCGCTGGGCATCCTGGCCGCCTCGCCCTTCGTCTCGCGGGCGGTAGGCCGCTACGGCGCGCGCGCCACCATGCTGGGCGCCGTCTGGGCCGCGTCGCTGGCCACCATCGCCATGCAGTGTACCGACAGCCTGCTGGCCTGGAGCGTGCTGCGCTTTGTGTTCGGCGGCGCCATGGGCGTGCTGTTTACCATCGGCGAAGCCTGGGTCAACCGCCTCGCACCTGCCGATTCGCGCGGCAAGGTGGTGGCCATGTACACCACCAGCTTCACGTTTTTCCAGCTGATCGGCCCGGCCCTGGTGGCTGCCTTCAACCACAAGATTGCCTGGAGCTTTGCCGCCTGCGGCCTGTTGTTTTTGCTGGCCCTGCCCGGGCTGATGCTGATCTCGAACAGCGGTCCGGAACAAGACGCCGAGGAAGCTAACGCGCCCGGCGTGAAATGGACCTTGATCCTGCCGCGCATGCCGATGATCGTGCTGGGCGCTGCTTTCTTTGCCCTGTTCGACACGCTGGCGTTAAGCCTGCTGCCGCTGTATGCCATGCGCCATGGCATCAGCACCGAACTGGCGCTGCTGTCGGCCACGGTGGTGCTGGTAGGCGACACGGGCTTGCAGTTTGCGCTGGGCTGGATGGCCGACCGCTATGGCCGCGCCAGGGTGCATGCCGGCTGCGGCGTGGCCGTCTGCCTGCTGCTGCCGCTGCTGCCCTTCGCGGTGCATACCCCGTGGCTGTGGTGGACGGTATTGCTGCTGGGTGCGGCCGCCGGCGGCATCTACATGCTGGCGCTGGTGGCCTGCGGCGAGCGCTTTACGGGGCTGCCACTGACCAGCGCCAGCGCCATCGTTAACGCCACCTGGGGCGTGACCAGCGGCGGCGGCCCGCTGCTGACGGGCGTGCTGATGCAGTCGGTGGGCGTAAATGCCCTGCCGGTCGTGATGTGGGTTTGCGCCGCCGTATTTGTCGGCAGCGCCGTGTGGGAAAAACGCAGGGGAATTTAAACACGTAGGTCGGATTAGCGGCTTCGCCGCGTAATCCGACACCACCACCGGCCCAAGCCAACAATGTTGTCGGGTTACGCGCTTGCGCGCTAACCCGACCTACGGTTCCAGCTTCTGTTGCAGCTGTTTTTCCACCGGATAGTCGGGATATGCCTGTTTGAAGGCCGCCCACTCCTGCTGCGCGGCCGGCTTCTGGCCCGCTTTCAGCAGGCCGTCGATCTTGACCAGCCAGACGGACGCGTCGAGTTTCGGCGGCGCCGGCATCGGCTCGGCAGCTGAAGGCGCCGGTGGTGGTGGCAGCGTCATCGCGCGGCGCACCGATGGTGCCGGACGCACCGTGCCCGAAGGTTCGGCTTTTGATTCCATCTGGTCGGCCGATGGCGCGACCGACGTCGCCACGGGCGGATCGAGCGGTTCGCCGACCACCGGGTATGTGGCCTGCTTGTGGCCGAAGAAGTCACCACCGACCAGATTAAACGTCAGCAGCACGGCGGCGGCCAGGCCCAGCGGAAGGCGCCAGCGCGTCAGGTAGTCGGTGGTTTTTTTTGCCGGCAGCGTGCGTACCACGCCATCACCGCTGTCGTTCGCGGCCAGCGGTTTGGCCACGGGCGTCACCAATGCCTGTTCGGCATCCGCCAGGATGGCCGCATCGAGTTCGGCGGACGGCGACGGCTGCGGCAAGGCTGCCAGCAGCGCGGTCAATTCTTCGTCTTGATGGTCGGGATTCATGCTCGTACTCCTTTGCCGCTGGCCGCGTCTAGCTGCGCGCGCAATTTCTGCATCGCGTAGCGCAGCCGGCTTTTCACGGTTTCCGCTTCGGTCCCCGTCACCACGGCAATCTCGGCAATGCTCATGGCGCTGAACTGCTGCAGCACCAGCGCTTCCTTCTGTTCCGCCGGCAGCAGCGCGATGGCCGCGTGCAGCAGCGCGTGCTGCTGCTTCTGTTCGAACGACTGCTGCGGCGAGGCGTCGTCGCCGGGTGCTTCGGCCGCCACTTCAGGACCCAGCCACAGCGCTTCTTTCTGGCGCAGGATGTCGATCAGCCGGTTGCGCGCCAGTTGGTACAGCCAGGTGCGAAACGCCGCCTGCGGCTGGTAGCTGGCGCGCGCCGCATGCAGGCCGGCCCAGGCATCCTGCACGATCTCGTCGACCCAGGCGCGGCGCGGCGAGCGCCAGGCCACGAAACGGTACAGGCCCTCGCGATGGCGCCGGTACAGTTCGCGAAATGCCGGCAGGTCGCCGCCGCCATAGCGCAGCATCAGCTCTTCATCGGTGTCGTTCGGTAAGGTGTCGGCCATGCGGACCAGTGTAGCCGAAGCCGGCGGCGGCCACAATCGCCGCACGTCATCGTGCCCTGAGCGGCGCATAGCTGATGCGGCGCGTCTCGCGGATCTTGCCATCGGCCACCTCCCCTTCCACCAGTTCGTAGCCGAGCAAGGCGAACACCCGGCCCTGCAGGAACAGCGGGCGCGCATTGCCATACCAGTCGACGCACGAGGCGCGGCAGCCGTCGTCCGGCGGCGCACCGGGTTTGGCCGCCAGCGCGCCGAGCTCCGTCAGGGCCAGCGCCTTATTGCGCAGATAGAGCACCGAGGCCGATTCCGTGTGCGGGCCGGCGCGCTCGGTGGCGCCCAGGATCGGCAGGCCGATCACGCCGTCGCTGCCGGTGTCCGGCTTGTAGAAAAAGCCGTGGCTGCGCGTTTCGCCCTGGGCTGCGTTGGCACGCACATAGCTGCCGGCAACCATCGCCTGGCTGCCCAGGCCGATGCTGGTGAAATGCAGGTCCTGTCCTTTGGCGCCGACCGCCACCGCGTCATTGCCCAGTGCTTCGATGCGCTCGACGCCATGCGGCAGGGCCAAGGCCTGCGGCGCGTCCTTGCCGGCCCAGCGCAGCGCATGCAAAGGCTGCAAAGGCCAGTTCGGATCGACCTGGCGCCGCGCGGAATTGCCTGGCTGGCCATACAAAAGATACGGCCCCACATAGCGGTTCTGCAGGCCGTAGTCGCCATTGCCTGGCAAGGCCCGGTAGCTGGCGGCCGGCGCGCTGTCGCGGCCATCGGAAAAGCTGTTCAGCCGCACGCGCAGCAGCGCCAGCTCGCCGCGGCCTTTTTCGCTGTCCCACATGGCGTCGCCGCGCCCTTGCGAGCGCAGCAAGACGTTCAGATGGCCGTCGGCGCTTTCCAGGAACGAGAACTGGTCGACCGGCGCGCCGGCCGTTTTCAGGGCGCTGGGCGCCGTGCCGTCGAGCGGTAGCCGGAACACGCTCGACCCGCCGCCACGGCGCGTGGTCCACACATACACCGACTCGCCCGAGACATAGAACACGCGGCCAGGAGGGCCCATCACGGCGCTCGCTTCGCAGCGCAGCTCGCGGCTGGCCAGGTCGCAGCTGGTGACCGTATGCAGGGCGATGGCCGCGCCAGGCTCCGGTTCTTCATCGGTGCGGAAAATGCGCGTGGCCGGCGCGATGCGCTGGAAGTCCTGCGGCACGGCGTCGCTGCGCCAGCGGCGCAGCGCGGGAAAACCGCCGAACGGGTCGCCGCGGCGCACATTGAGCGACAGCGGCGAGTAGAACACCAGTTTCGTGCCGACCAAGCGGCTGGCGTAATTGCGCGCCGAATAGTAGTCATTCGAGCGCAGGTGATAAGTGGCGCGGTAGGCCAGGCTGCCAGCGGCATCGATGTCGAACAGGCCCACCTCGGTGCCGCCACGGCTGTAGCTGTAGCCGATCACCGCCACCGTATCGCCCGAGACCAGCAGTTCGTCGTACCAGCTGCCCGACGGATCGCTGCCCGGCGCAAACGCATCGAGCGAGGCCACCGGGCGCAAGGCCTGCTGGCCCACATCGACCGTAAACAGCTTGCCACGCCGCAGCACCACCAGGTGCTTGCCATGCACCTTGACGATGCCGCCTTCGTCGACGCCGGCCGTCTGGGTATTGGTGACCGATTGGGCCACCGCTCCCGCCACTTCGGCCGATTTGGAGGCCGATGACGCCATCGGCGCCGGCATGGGTGCGGCCTTCATCTGCAGCTCGGCGCGCCGGGCAAGCGCCGCCTGCCGGACAGCCAGCTGGTCCAGATAAGCACGCAAGGCCGGTTCGCTGGCAAACGCCGTCAGGGTCTTGCGCGGCGCCGTATCGACGGCGGCGGCATGGGCGGTGGACGACAGCAGCAGCGACAGCAGCAAGGTCGTTTTCAGGGCGGTGGGCATCGCGGTTTCTCCGGTGGTCACGTGGGTGTTGATCATGAAACGCGGCGGCAAGCAAAACGGGGTCAAAGCCAAGCAAAAAAATTTCCGGCGTGAGCCAGCTCACACCGGGCGCATGGGCGCCCAATCGTGCGCCTGTCAAAAAGGGCTACCATGAAAGACCCAGTCACCACTTGCCGAAAGAACGCCATGCCGACCACCACGCTGACCTTGAACGATCCCGCGCTGCTGCGCCAGCAATGCTATATCAACGGCCAATGGCGCGATGCCGGCAGCGGCAAGACGACCGATGTCAGCAACCCCGCCACCGGCGCGGTGATCGGCAATGTACCGACCATGGGCAAGCAGGAAACCGCGCAGGCCATCACTGCCGCGAACGAGGCCTGGCCGGCCTGGCGCAAGAAAAGCGCGGCCGAACGGGCCGGCTATCTGCGCCGCTGGAATGACCTGATGCTCGAACACGCCGACGACCTGGCGCTCCTGATGACGGCCGAACAGGGCAAACCGCTGGCCGAATCGAAAGGCGAGGTGAAATACGCGGCCTCCTTCATCGAATGGTTTGCCGAGGAAGGCAAGCGCGTCTCGGGCGACACCATCGCTTCGCCGTGGCCGGACCGCCGCATCGTGGTGACGAAAGAGCCGATCGGCGTGTGCGCCGCCATCACGCCGTGGAATTTTCCGGCCGCGATGATCACCCGCAAGGTGGGCCCGGCGCTGGCGGCCGGCTGCCCCATCATCGTCAAGCCGGCCGGCCTCACACCATTTTCCGCGCTGGCGCTGGCCGTGCTGGCTGAACGGGCCGGCATTCCGCCCGGCGTATTCAATGTGATCACCGGCTCGTCGCAGGAGATCGGCGACGAGCTGACGGCCAACCCGCTGGTGCGCAAACTCAGTTTTACCGGCTCGACCGAAGTGGGCCGCAAGCTGATGGCGCAGTGCGCGCCGACCATCAAGAAGCTGTCACTGGAACTGGGCGGCAACGCGCCCTTCATCGTGTTCGACGATGCCGACCTCGATGCGGCGGTGGAAGGCGCGATCGCCTCGAAATACCGCAACGCCGGCCAGACCTGCGTATGCGCCAACCGCCTGTATGTGCAGGACGGCGTGTATGACGCGTTTGCCGAAAAGCTGGTGGCGGCGGTGGAAAAACTCAAGGTCGGCAATGGCGTCGACGACGGCGTCACGCAAGGGCCGCTGATCGAAGAAAAAGCCGTCAAAAAAGTCGAACAGCACGTGGCCGACGCGCTGGCCAAGGGCGGCCGCTTGCTCACCGGCGGCCAGCGCCATGCGCTGGGCCACAGCTTCTTCCAGCCCACCGTGATCGCCGAGGTGACGGGCGACATGCTGGTGGCGAAAGAGGAAACCTTCGGCCCGCTGGCGCCCCTGTTCCGCTTCCAGACCGACGACGAAGTGGTGGCCATGGCCAACGACACCGAATTCGGCCTGGCCGCCTATTTCTATTCGCGCGATATCGGCCGCATCTGGAAAGTGGCCGAGGGCCTGGAATCGGGCATGGTGGGCGTGAACACGGGCCTGATCTCGACCGAAGTGGCGCCGTTCGGCGGCGTCAAGCAGTCAGGCCTGGGCCGCGAAGGCTCGTCGTACGGTATCGATGATTACCTGGTGATCAAATATATCTGCATGGGCGGGATTTAAGTGCTTACTCAAAACCCCGTATGCGGTCGCCATTGAAATTGGGCAGCCGCCATGAAAAGCGCAGCGCCAGGAAGCGCAGCAGCAGGCCGGCCGCGATCGACGCCAGCTGCGCCACCGCGCTGTCGACCTGGAAGTGCAGCAGCGCCACATACAGCACGCCCGTCAACACCGCCACGGTGGCATACACTTCGCGCTGCAGCACCAGCGGGATCTGGTTGCATAAAATATCGCGCAGCAGGCCGCCGAACACGCCGGTGATCATGCCGGCCAGCACCACGATGGCCGGGTGCATGCCGGCCGACATGGCGATGTCGCAGCCGATCACGCAAAAGGCCACCAGTCCCAGGCCGTCGACGATCAAAAATACCGAACGCAGGTGATGCAGATAGCGCGCCACGAACGCCGTGACGACGGCCGCGCCGCCGGTGAACAGCAGGTATTCGGGATGGGCGATCCAGCCCAGCGGATAGTGGCCCAGCAGCACGTCGCGGATGGTGCCGCCACCGAGGGCGGTGACGGTGCCGATCATCACGATGCCGAACAGGTCCATGCCGCGGCGCATGCCCATGATGGCGCCGGACATGGCTTCGGCCGTGATGGCCACCAGGTAGATCGTATAGAGCAGCATGGTTTATTCTTCCAAAGTACGGCAGGGTGCAAAAACGTCATTGTGCACCGCAACACGCCGTTCCTTATCAAAAGTAAGTATTATTTGGGAACGATAAATTTTTCTAATGACAGGCGGCGCTGATGGAACTCAATCCCAAGCATACGGAAGCGTTTCGCGCCGTGATCGAGACCGGCAGTTTCGAGCAGGCGGCGCTGCGGCTGCACCTGACCTCGCCCGCCATCTCGCAGCGCGTGCGCGCGCTGGAAAGCCAGCTGGGCAACGCCCTGATCGTGCGCAGCCGCCCTGCCCGCGCCACCCGCACCGGCCAGCGCCTGATGCAGTACCTGAAACGCGCCAGGCTGCTCGAAGCGGACCTGGAGGCGGAACTGGCGGTGCAGCAGGACGCGCCGCTGACCCTGGTGCTGGCGCTGAATGCCGACTCGATGGGCACCTGGTTTTTCCCGGCCCTGGCCGATATCCTCAACCGCGAGCGCGTGCTGCTGGACCTGACCGTGGAAGACCAGGACCATACATATACCTTGCTGGAAACCGGGATGGCGATCGGCTGCATCAGCACCGAAGCGAAGCCGATGCGCGGCTGCAGCGCCGAGCCGCTGGGCGTGATGCGCTACTGGCTGGTGGCCACGCCGGCGTTTCGCCGGCAGTGGTTCGCCCAGGGCCTGACGCGCAAGGCGGCGCGCACGGCGCCGGTGGTGGCCTACACGCGCAAGGACACCTTGCAGTCCAACTACCTGCAACAGGCGCTGGGCCTGCCAGAAGGCGCCTATCCTTGTCATTATGTGCCGGGGGCCACCTCGCACTTCAACGCCATCCGCTACGGGCTCGGCTACGGCATGGTGCCGGAGCTGCTGCTGCAGGCCAATCCCGATGGCCGGCTGGTGGAGATGCTGACGCCGCAGCAGCCGGCCGACGTGGCGCTGTACTGGCATACCTGGAAAGTGCAGTCGCCGCGCATGGAGCAACTGTCGCGGCAGATCGTGGCGGCGGCGCGCGCGGTGCTGAGATGAATCGCGCCCTTCATACCGGCCAACCTAACTTTTTATATAAGACACTGCATCAGTCAACGGCTATATTGAAGCGACAGATCACCCACTCATAAAACAAGGAGTTGTCATGTCACTCACCGTAGCAGATCTTCTGGCCACCACACTTGCCGAGGCGGGCGTCACGCGCATATGGGGCGTCACGGGCGACAGCCTCAATGGCCTGAGCGACAGCCTGCGCCGGATGGGGGGCATTGAATGGATGCATGTGCGCCATGAAGAAACGGCCGCCTTCGCCGCCGGCGCCGAGGCGGCGATCACGGGCGGCCTGGCGGTCTGCGCGGGCAGTTGCGGGCCCGGCAATCTGCACCTGATCAACGGCCTGTTCGACTGCAAGCGCAACCATGTGCCGGTGCTGGCCATCGCCGCCCACATCCCGTCTTCCGAGGTGGGCTTGGGCTATTTCCAGGAAACCCATCCGCAGGAGCTGTTCCGTGAGTGCGCCGATTTCATCGAACTGATCTCGAACCCTGAACAGTTGCCGGGCGTGCTGCACCGCGCGCTGAACACGGCTATCGGCCGCAATGGCGTTGCCGTGCTTGTCATACCCGGCGATGTCGCGCTCATGCCCGCCCCGGCCGGCAAGCTGCCGAAGCTGGCCCTGCCTGAAGCGCCGCGCGTGATCCCCGTCGCTGCCGAGATCGAGCGGCTGGCCGGCTTGCTCAACGGTTCGACGAAGGTGACCATCCTGGCCGGCAGCGGCTGCGCCGGCCAGCACGACGCGGTGGTGGCGCTGGCCGCCGCGCTCAAGGCGCCCATGGTCCATGCCCTGCGCGGCAAGGAGCATGTCGAGTGGGACAACCCCTATGACGTGGGCATGACCGGCATGATCGGCTTTTCATCGGGCTACCATGCGATGATGTCGTGTGACACGCTGCTGATGCTCGGCACCGACTTTCCTTATCGCGCGTTCTACCCCAGGGAGGCGCAAGTCATCCAGATCGACCGCGATCCCGGTGCGCTGGGCCGGCGCGTGCCCCTGACGCAGGGCCTGGTCGGCGATGTCGGGGAAACCATCGCCGCCCTGCTGCCGCTGCTTCAGGCGCGCACCGAGCGCGGTTTCCTCGACCAGGCCCTCGAGCATTACCAGGAAGCGCGCCACGGACTGGACGAGCTCGCCTCACCATCGGCGTCCGGCCGGCCGATCCACCCGCAATATCTGGCGCGCCGCCTCAGCGAGCTCGCGGCCGACGACGCCATCTTTACCGCCGATGTCGGCACACCGACGGTGTGGGCGGCGCGCTACCTGGCCATGAACGGCCGGCGCCGCCTGCTCGGCTCGTTCAACCACGGCTCGATGGCCAACGCGCTGCCGCAGGCGATCGGCGCGCAGGCGGCCGCGCCGCACAAGCAGGTGATCTCGCTGTCGGGCGATGGCGGCTTCACCATGATGATGGGCGATTTCATTTCATTGTCTCAACTGGGCCTGCCGGTCAAGGTGGTGGTCGTCAACAACGGCTCGCTGGGCTTTGTGGCGATGGAAATGAAGGCGGGCGGCTATCTCGACACCGGCACCGACCTGGCGAACCCCGATTTCGCCGCCATGGCCTCGGCGATGGGCATCCTGGGAATTCGCGTCGACAATGCGTCCGATCTGGACGAGGCGCTGCGCCGCGCTTTTGCCCACCCGGGGCCGGTGCTGGTCGATGTGGTCACGGCCAAACAGGAACTGGTCATCCCACCCAGGATCGGGCTCGAACAGGCCAAGGGCTTCAGCCTGTTCATGTTGAAGGCGATGATCAACGGACGTGGCGACGAGGTGGTCGACCTGGCGCGCACCAACCTGCGGTTCTGAGGGGGAACGAAATAGAAAACGGTTCGCCGCGCTGGCGAACCGCTCGGGATGATTATGCTTCTTCGTAGCTGGCCAGGCGGGCCGCCATGCGCGGCGCCAGTTCGTGACCGGCCGTAATGGTCACGTTCAGGTCGTTCAGCACGCCGTCTTTCAGGCCATACACCCAGCCGTGCACGCTGACTTCCTGACCACGTTCCCAGGCATCCTGGACGATGGTGGTCTGGCACACGTTCAGCACCTGCTCGGCCACGTTCAGTTCGCACAGGCGGTCGCTGCGCTGGCGGCTGGTCAGCACGTCGCCCAGGTAGCGCTCGTGCTTCTGGCTCACGTCCTGCACATGGCGCAGCCAGTTGTCGACCAGGCCGATGCGCGTGCCCGTCATGGCCGCGTGCACGCCCTTGCAGCCATAATGGCCGACGATGATCACATGCTTGACCTTCAGCACGTCGACGGCGAACTGCAGCACCGACAGGCAGTTGAGGTCGGAGTGCACCACCACGTTGGCGATATTACGGTGCACAAACACATCGCCTGGCGGCATGCCCAGCAGTTCGTTGGCCGGTACGCGGCTGTCCGAACAACCGATCCACAGGTATTCGGGCGAGGTCTGCGATTCCAGGTTCTTGAAGTATTCCGGATTCTTCTCCACCATCGAACTGGCCCAAGCCTTGTTGCGCTTGAGCAGTTCCGTCAGGGCCGGGCCGTTTTTTACTTCAGTCATGATATTTCCTTAAAAAAACGCCGGGATGTGGTTGGCATCCCGGCGAATATTGATTAATGCTTATTCAAAGAAATCCTTGACCTTGTCCTTCCAGGTCTTGCTTTGGGGGCTGTGCTTGGCACCGCCCTCGGTGGTGGATTTCTCAAAGTCGCGTAGCAGTTCTTTTTGTTTTTCGGTCAGCTTGACCGGCGTTTCAATGGCCACGTGGCAGAACAGATCGCCCGCATAGCCGGAGCGCACGCCCTTGATGCCCTTGCCCTTGAGGCGGAAGGTCTTGCCCGACTGGGTGCCTTCAGGAATCGTGAACGACACTTTGCCGTTCAGGGTCGGCACTTCGATATCGCCGCCCAGGGCCGCCTTGGTAAACGAGATCGGCATTTCGCAATGCAGGTCGTCGCCTTCGCGCTGGAAGACGGCGTGCGCCTTGATATGGATTTCCACATACAAATCGCCCGCCGGACCGCCATTCGTGCCCGGTTCGCCGTTGCCGGACGAACGGATACGCATGCCGTTGTCGATGCCCACTGGAATCTTCACTTCCAGCGTCTTGTTGCGCTTGATGCGGCCCGCGCCGGCGCACGTGGTGCACGGCTCGGGGATCACCTTGCCGCTGCCATGGCATTTCGGGCAGGTTTGCTGGATGCTGAAGAAGCCTTGCTGCATGCGTACCTGGCCGTGGCCGGCGCAAGTGCCGCAAGTGACGGGCTGGGTGCCCGGCTTGGCACCGCTGCCATGGCAGGTTTCGCACTTGTCCCAGCTCGGCACGCGGATGGTCGTGTCGAAGCCGTGCGCAGCTTGCTCAAGTGTAATTTCCAGGTTGTAGCGCAAATCGGCGCCACGGTACACCTGCGGCCCCGCATTGCGGCTGCGTCCGCCGCCACCGCCAAAGATGTCGCCGAAGATATCGCCGAAGCTGTCGGCAAAGCCGCCAGCACCGCCGCCAAAGCCACCGCCGCCGCCCATGTTCGGGTCTACGCCGGCGTGACCATAGCGGTCGTACGCTTCGCGCTTTTCCGGATTGGTCAGCATTTCGTAGGCTTCTTTGACTTCCTTAAACTTTTCTTCCGATTCCTTACTGTCCGGATTGCGGTCCGGATGGTATTTCATCGCCAGTTTACGGTAAGACTTTTTGATCTCTTCTTCCGAAGCATTTTTTGCGACACCGAGTGTCTCGTAAAAATCACGCTTTGCCATGTTGTCGGCACCTTGCAGTCTATCTACTGATGTAAAAATTACACGAAAAAGCCGAGTCGAGTGCCGCGCTGGGCGGCGACTCGGCTCGGCCGGTCTTCGTGGCTAATGCCGCGATGTAGCGTTCAGCCCGGCTGCCCCCAAGTTGCAGGAGCGCAAGAGATTACTTGCTGTCTTTGACTTCCTTGAAGTCAGCGTCAACCACGTCATCTTGCTTGGCGCCAGCATCGGAGGCGCCACCAGGGGCTTGTTGTGCACCTTCCGCACCGCCGGCAGCTTGCTGGGCTTGCATGTCGGCGTACATTTTTTCGCCCAGTTTCTGCGATGCGGTCGACAGTGCTTCCAGCTTGGCGTCGATCTCGGCCTTGTCGCCGGCCTTGATGCTCGCTTCCAGGTCGGTGATGGCCGCTTCGATCTTTTCTTTCTCGCCAGCTTCCAGCTTGTCGCCGTATTCCGTCAGCGATTTGCGGGTCGAGTGTACCAGAGCATCGGCCTGGTTGCGCGACTCGGCCAGCTCTTTCACCTTCTTGTCTTCTTCTGCGTTCAACTCGGCGTCTTTGACCATCTTCTGGATTTCCGCCTCGGTCAAACCGGAGTTCGCCTTGATGGTAATCTTGTTTTCCTTGCCGGTGGCCTTGTCTTTCGCGCCGACATGCAAGATGCCGTTGGCGTCGATGTCGAAGGTCACTTCGATCTGTGGCGTGCCGCGCGATGCTGGCGGGATGCCTTCCAGATTGAATTCGCCCAGGCCCTTGTTGCCGGCCGCGATTTCACGCTCACCCTGGTAGACCTTGAT
Organism: Janthinobacterium psychrotolerans; assembly: GCF_001677885.1. Taxonomy (GTDB): domain Bacteria; phylum Pseudomonadota; class Gammaproteobacteria; order Burkholderiales; family Burkholderiaceae_D; genus Janthinobacterium; species Janthinobacterium psychrotolerans. The sequence continues at coordinate 104,810 of NZ_LOCQ01000047.1, forward strand.
GGTCACGGCAGGCTGGTTGTCGTCGGCGGTCGAGAACACTTGCGAGAACTTGGTCGGAATCGTCGTGTTTTTGTGTATCATCTTGGTCATCACGCCACCCAGGGTTTCGATACCCAGGGACAATGGCGTCACGTCCAGCAGCAGCAAGTCCTTGCGTTCGCCCGACAGCACCGAACCCTGGATCGCTGCACCGACGGCCACGGCTTCGTCCGGGTTCACGTCCTTGCGCGGGTCCTTGCCGAAGAATTCCTTCACTTTTTCCTGCACCTTCGGCATACGGGTCATGCCGCCGACCAGGATGATGTCGTCGATGTCCGACACTTTGACGCCGGCATCCTTGATCGCCATGCGGCAAGGTTCCATCGTGGCCGAGATCAGCTCTTCGACCAGCGATTCCAGCTTGGCGCGGGTCATTTTGAGGTTCAGGTGAACCGGCGCGCCATTGGCCATGGCGATGTAGGGCTCATTGATTTCGGTCTGTTGCGACGACGACAGCTCGATCTTCGCGCGCTCGGCCGAAGCCTTGATGCGCTGCAGGGCGATCGGATCTTTTTTCAGGTCGATGCCGTTGATCTTCTTGAACTCGTCGATGATGTAATCGATGACGCGCTGGTCGAAGTCTTCGCCGCCCAGGAAGGTGTCGCCGTTGGTGGCCAGCACTTCGAATTGTTTTTCGCCATCGACGTCGGCGATTTCGATGATCGACACGTCGAACGTGCCGCCGCCCAGATCGTACACGGCGATCTTGCGGTCGCCCTTTTCGTTCTTGTCCAGGCCAAAGGCCAGTGCGGCCGCGGTCGGCTCATTGATGATGCGCTTGACGTCCAGGCCAGCGATACGGCCGGCGTCCTTGGTTGCCTGGCGCTGCGAGTCGTTGAAGTAGGCCGGTACCGTGATGACGGCTTCGGTCACTTCTTCGCCCAGGTAATCTTCGGCGGTTTTCTTCATCTTGCGCAGCACTTCAGCCGAAATTTGCTGTGGCGCCAGTTTCTTGTCGCGCACACCGATCCACGCATCGCCGTTGTCGGCTTTGGTGATCTGGTAAGGCATCAGGCCGATGTCTTTCTGTACTTCTTTCTCGTCGAACTTGCGACCGATCAGACGCTTGACTGCGAACAGCGTGTTTTTCGGATTGGTCACGGCCTGGCGTTTGGCCGGCGCGCCGACGAGAATCTCGCCATCTTCCTGGTAAGCGATAATCGACGGCGTCGTGCGTGCGCCTTCGGCGTTTTCGATTACCTTTGGTTGACCGTTTTCCATGATGGAAACGCAGGAATTCGTGGTTCCCAGATCGATACCGATAATTCTACCCATGATTTATTTCCTTTTATTCGCTAGATTTCAGATGGTTCTTATATGTGGCAAAGCGGCATGGTTTCAAGGCTTGCTTGATGCCGCACTCTGATTATTTTGCTTGCGCGGTGGTCACGATGGCCGGACGCAACAGGCGGTCGGCGATCATATAACCTTTTTGCAACACTGACACGACCGTATTGGCTTCCTGCTCGGCAGGCACCACGGCGACGGCCTGGTGCTTCATCGGGTCGAGCTTGTCGCCTTGTGCCGGCAGGATCTCGACCAGGCGGTTGCGCTCGAACGCCGAGCTCAACTGTTTCAAGGTCATTTCCACGCCTTCTTTCAGCGATTCAATCGTCGGCGCTTCCACCGTCAGTGCCATTTCCAGGCTGTCTTTCACCGGCACCAGGGCTTCGGCAAAGCTTTCAACGGCAAATTTATGCGCCTTGGCAACATCTTCCTGGGCGCGGCGGCGGATATTTTCACCGTCGGCCTTGGCGCGCATGAAGGCATCGTGCATCTCTGCAAGACGCGCTTCGGTACTGGCCAGCTGCTCTTCCAAAGTAGGCTCTGCGGGAGTCGATGGTGCAGCCGCCGCAGCGTCCGCTGGCTGATTAGGTACAGCTTGGTTTTCCTGATCTTGCATCTGAAAAGCTCCTACAATCAATGACTTAATATTAGTTAGGCTACGTCGCACTACAACACTGAGCGGCAGATGGGGCTATATCCCTCTCTTTCAAGGGGTATTGGCAACATCGCCAGAAAAGTCGCTCCATGTTGTCGGGATTACATGCGCGAAGCCCGGCATTCTACCAGTGCCGCACGCTGGCCCGCCATTTCGGTGTTGCCATTTAGAAATTAATCGGCCGCCCCCAGCGCCAACGCCGCCGCCCGCGCCTGTTGCCCGGCCTGCTGCTGGGCTTGCTGTTCGGCCGGCGTGCGCCTGGTGGGCCAGCCCACCATATGCTGCTCGGCGACCTCCGCCATGCCCGTGATCCAGGCAGGAGTTTCGTTCAGGCAATGGATATAGTGAAACGCCTGACCGCCCGCCGTTTCGAAATCATGTTTTGCTTCCATCGCGATCTCTTCGAGGGTTTCCAGGCAATCGCTGGTAAAGCCCGGGCACAGCAGATCGACCCGCTTGACGTCCTGCTGCGCCAGCGCGATCAGGGTTGGTGCCGTGTAGGGCTGCAGCCACTCGGCCTTGCCGAAGCGCGACTGGAAGGTGACCATATACTGATCTTTGCTCAGTTTTAACTGTTCGGCCAGCAGGCGCGCCGTTTTCAGACACTGGCAGTGATACGGGTCGCCCAGCATCAGGGTGCGTTTGGGCACGCCGTGAAAGCTCATCACCAGCTTGTCCGGGCGGCCATGGCTTGCCCAGTGCGCCAGCACCGAATCGCGCAAGGCGGCGATATAGGTGGCGTGCTCATGATACTGCTTGATAAAGCGCAATTCCGGCACATTGCGCACCGTGGCGTAATGGCTGAACACGGCGTCATAGATGGAGCCGGTGGTGGTGGCCGAATACTGCGGATAGGCAGGCAGGATGGCGATACGCTCGCAGCCTTCGCGTTTCAGCTGCGCCAGCACTTCGGGCAAGGACGGCGAACCGTAGCGCATGGCCATGGCCACCGTCAGGCCATCGTGGCCGCGTTCGGCGAGCGCGCCGGCCAACAGCTGTGCCTGCTTTTGCGTATGGACTTTCAACGGCGAACCTTCCTTGGTCCAGATCGACGCATATTTCTTGGCCGACTGGCCGGATCGAAACGGCAAAATGATCAGGTTCAGGATAAACCACCACACCAGGCGCGGGATTTCCACCACGCGCGGATCGGACAAAAATTGCTTCAGATAGCGCCGCACGGCCGGGGCGGTGGGCGCGTCGGGCGTACCCAGATTGACCAGCACCACGGCGCTGCGCGCGACGGTGCCGTGGGTGTGGGGTGGTTCGGGTTGGAAGGGCATGGGGTTCTTTGATCACGTTGGACAGGTAGCTGGACATTATAAGTGCTACTTGCCGCAGCTAACCCCACTGCAAAACGGGAGTACCCTACGTCGCCAGCAGTTCGCGCGCATGCTTGCGCGTGGTGGCGGTGATTTCCAGGCCGCCCAGCATGCGCGCCACTTCTTCCACGCGGGCCTTGGCGTCGAGCATGTCGATGCGCGAGGCGGTCTTGCCGTTGTCGAGCGTGCCTTTGGCCACCTGGAAATGCTGGTTCGCCTGGCTGGCCACCTGCGGCAAGTGGGTCACGCACAGCACTTGCCGGCCCTGGCCCAGGCGTTTCAACAAGCGTCCCACCACTTCGGCCACGGCGCCGCCGATGCCGCTGTCGACTTCGTCGAAGATCAGGGTCGGCGTGGTGGTGGCGTGCGAGGTGATCACGGAAATGGCCAGCGCGATGCGCGCCAGCTCGCCGCCGGAGGCGACCTTGGCCAGCGGCTTGGGCACCGTGCCCGCATGGCCGGCCACCAGGAACTCCACTTGCTCCAGGCCATGCGCGCTCGGCTCGCACGGGTTCAGGGCGATCTCGAAGCTGCCGCCCGTCATGCTCAGCTCCTGCATGGCGCGCGTGACGGCCTGGCCCAGTTCCAGCGCGGCAGCGCGGCGCGTGACGGACAGGCGCGCGGCGACATCGCGGTATTCGGTTTCGATCTTTTCTTCCTGGCGGCGCAAGCCTTCGATATCGCTGGCGTCGGCCAGGTGCTGCAGTTTTTCGGACAGCTTGGCGTGTTCTTCAGGCAATTCTTCGGGGGTGACGCGGAATTTGCGCGCCGTACTGTGCATCGCTTCCATCCGCGCGTCGAGCTGGTGCAGCCGGTCCGGGTCGAGTTCCACCCGGTCCAGGTAGTTGTTCAGTGCATACACGGACTCCTGCAGCTGGATGCGCGACGATTCGATCAGGTCGACAATCGGCTGCAGTTCCGCATCGACCGAGACCAGCTTGCCCAGCTTCTGGTTCAGGGTGGCCAGCTGGGAAATCACCGGGTGTTCTTCCGCTTCGGAAATGATAGCCAGCGCGTCCTGCGCACCCTCAAGCAGGCTGGCCGCGTGCGACAGACGGCTGTGCTCGTTGGTAATCTCGGTCCATTCGCCGGGCTTGGCGGCCAGCTTTTCCAGCTCGCCGACCTGCCATTCGAGCCGTTCGCGCTCGTACAGCACATTGGCGGCGTTGGTTTCGAATTCTTCGCGCTGGCGCACCAGCGCGCGCCAGCGCTTGTGCAGCAGACCTACCTGGCGCGCGTCCTGCTCCGCACCGGCCTCGCGCGCAGTCGCCTGGCCGTCGAGCAAGGCGCGCTGCGCCTCGCTTTTCAGCAAGGACTGGTGGGCGTGCTGGCCATGGATGTCGACCAGCATGTCGCCCAGCTCGCGCAATTGCGCGGCGGTGGCGGCGATGCCGTTGATATAGGCTTTCGAGCGGCCGGCGTTGTCGATCACGCGGCGCAGCAGCGCGCCGCCATCGTCGTTGGCAAATTCATTGGCCACCAGCCAGGCCTGCGCCACCTCGCTGACGGAAAAGTCGGCCGTGATGTCGGCCTTGGCCGCGCCTTCGCGCACCACGCTGGCGTCGCCGCGCCCGCCCAGCGCCAGGGTCAGCGCATCGATCAGGATGGACTTGCCGGCGCCGGTTTCGCCCGTGAGCACGCTGAAGCCGGCGGAAAACTCCAGCTCGATGGTATCGACAATGACAAAATCGCGGATGGACAGTGTATGGAGCATGGCTTCAATAGTTGGGCGGCAATCAGGCAAGGCGCCGCGGGGTTGGCGTGGGTTGGCGTAAAAAGCGCGCTTAAACGAGTTTGCCCTCGCCGGACGGGTACTCGTTCCAGTGCAGCTTTTCGCGCAGGGTGTTGTAATAACTCCAGCCTTCGGGATGGAGGAAGGTGATCGTGTGCGGCGAACGGCGGATCAGAATGCGGTCTTGCTGCAGCAGGCTGGCGAAGGTCTGCATGTCGAAGTTGACGCTGATATCGCGTCCACGCACGATTTCCACCACGATCTGGCTCGAATCGGGCAGCACGATGGGCCGGTTCGACAGCGCGTGCGGCGCGATCGGCACCAGCACCATGCCGCCGAGAGTGGGGTGCAGCAGCGGCCCGCCGGCCGACAGCGCATAGGCGGTCGAGCCGGTCGGCGTGGAGATGATCAGCCCGTCCGAGCGCTGGTTGTACATGAAGTGGCCGTCCACTTCGACCCGCAGCTCGGCCATGCCGGCGCCGGCGCCGCGCGACACCACCACGTCGTTGACGGCCATGCCCACATGAATCGCCTTGCCATCGCGCATCACGCTGCCTTCGAGCAAAGTACGGCGCTCGGCCTTGAAATTGCCGCGCAAGATATCGGCCAGCACCGGCAGCATGCGGTCCAAGGGAATATCGGTCATGAAACCCAGCCGCCCCTGGTTGATGCCGATCAAGGGCACGTCATACGGCGCCAGCTGGCGCGCAATGCCCAGCATGGTGCCGTCGCCGCCCATGACGATGGCGCAATCGGCGGCGGCGCCGATCTCGGCGGCCGACATGGCGGCCACGCCGGCGACATCCAGATGGGCCGCGGTTTCCGCTTCGAACACCACCGTGTGGCCCAGAGCGCGCAGGAAGTCGATGATGCTTTTGACGGGCTCGGCAATGCCGTCGGTATTCTGGCGCACGACCAGCGCGATGGTCTTGGGCCCCATGTTGAAACTGGAACCCGGGGCTGGCGGCGGCGCTGGCGATAGATGGTCGTGGTGATCGACGGGCATAAAAATCTCGGCAAAGGAATTCGGTGGCAAGTCGCCCCAGGGCTGTCGCGATCAGCAGGCCACTACCGCCAATACTGTATATAACCACAGTATAGTGCGGCAGCGGGCCGGCTGCAAGGGGCGTTCGGTAAGTCGTGCATGCAGTGTAATCGGGATGGACGGCGCGGGGGAGAAGAAAAAGATAGGCCCCTGCGTGCGCCAGCGCGCCCTCGGCCGGGAAATCCGCTTGCATGCACCGGCACGCAAAGAGACACTGAAGCATGTCATTTCTTTGATTTCAGGAGGCCATATGGTTACCGAAGCTGGCGAGCGCAAGATCAATACCGATGAGAAAGTAAAAAATGATGGCATGGACCGCCTGCCGCACGAGCGCGACGAGTCGCCCGACGCGCAGAACGTCAAGCCGCGCGACATCATGAAGCAGGCCGCCAGCGACCTGGAACAAGGCCTGGTCGACACCGACCTGCGCAACGGGCCCGGCGTGGAAAAGGTCAAGCCGGCGCCGGCCGGCCAGGCCAAGCCCGATCCCGGGCTGTCGTCCGACACCCTCCGCAAAACCTGACCCGGAGCCTGCCATGCCCTTCCCCGCCCCGCGCTTGCGCGTTTCCCTGTTGGCCCTGGCCGCCATGACGGCGTTTGCCGGCGCCGGCGGCGCCCTGGCGCAAGCCATGCCGCCCGGCTTCGGCGCCAATCCGACCCTGCCCAAGCCATCGAAACAACTGATTCCCACGGTGCAGGTGGCGCCGGTGGAGCGCTGGGCCGGCGAGGCCAAGCCGACGGTGGCGGCCGGTTTTGCCATCCATGCGCTGGCGCGCGACCTCGACCATCCGCGCTGGCTCCATGTGCTGCCCAATGGCGACGTGCTGGTGGCCGAAACCAACGCCCCGCCCAAGCCCGAGGACGGCAAGGGTATCAAGGGCAAGATCATGAAGATGACCATGAAAAAAGCCGGCGCCGGCACGCCGACGGCCAACCGCATCACCCTGCTGCGCGGGGTGGACGCGAACGGCGTGGCGCAGACCCGCACTATCTTCATGCAGGGTCTGAATTCGCCGTTCGGCATGGCGCTGGTCGGCAAGGACCTGTATATCGCCAACGCCGACGCACTGGTGCGCGTGCCCTACGAAGAAGGCCAGACCGAGATCACGGCCAAACCCGTCAAGGTGATGGACTTGCCGGGCGGGCCCATCAACCACCACTGGACCAAGAACGTGGTGGCCAGCCCCGACGGCAAGTTTTTATATGTGTCGGTCGGCTCGAACAGCAACGTGGCCGAGAACGGCATGGGCGCCGAAGAAGGCCGCGCGGCCATCTGGCAGTACGAGATCGCCACCGGCAAGCCACGCATTTTCGCCAGCGGCCTGCGCAATCCGAACGGCATGGCCTGGCAGCCCACCAGCAAGGCATTGTGGACGGCCGTCAATGAGCGCGACGAGCTCGGCGACGAGCTGGTGCCCGACTACATGACCTCGGTCAAGGACGGCGGCTTCTACGGCTGGCCCTACAGCTACTACGGCCAGAACGTCGACCAGCGCGTCAAGCCGCCAAGACCGGAACTGGTGGCCAAGGCCATCTCGCCCGACTACGCGCTGGGCGCCCATACGGCCTCGCTGGGCCTGGCGTTTTACGAAGGCAAGCAGTTCCCGGAAAGCTATCAGGGCGGCGCCTTTATTGGCCAGCACGGCTCGTGGAACCGCAAGCCGTTCAGCGGCTACAAGGTGATCTTCGTGCCGTTTGCCGACGGCATGCCGTCGGGACCGCCACAGGATTTTGTCGCCGGCTTTCTTGACCGCAAGGGCAATGCCCAGGGCCGCCCGGTCGGCGTGGCCGTCGACAAGGAAGGCGCGCTGCTGGTGGCCGACGACGTGGGCAACGTGATCTGGCGCGTGACGACCTCGCCTTGAGCGGCGCGCACAGGACAGTGATCGCTGTCCTGTGTGACGCACCGAACAGTGGCGTGACGGGTGGTCGCGCATGATGGTCATTCGAACCCAAGCAAAGGAGCACATCATGAAAAAATCAGGATCAGCCGTCTGGAGTGGCGGCCTCAAGGATGGAAAAGGTTTTATTTCCAGCGAAAGCGGTGCGCTCGACAATATTGCCTATGGCTTTAACACGCGCTTCGAAGATGGCCCGGGCAGCAATCCGGAAGAAATCATCGGCGCCGCCCACGCGGCCTGTTTCACCATGGCGCTGTCGGGCAAGCTGGGCGAAGCCGGCCTGAAAGCGACCGCCCTGAAAACCACGGCCCAGGTCAGCCTGGACAAGGTCGATGGCGAGTACGCAATCACCGCCGTGCACCTGACCCTGGTGGCGACCATTCCGGGCGCCACCGACGAGGTCTTCCAGGATGCGGCGCTGCGCGCCAAGCTCGGTTGCCCGGTATCGAAACTGCTGGTGGCAAACATCACGCTCGACGCCACGCTGGAATAAGTTTTGCAATCCTTGCATGCCGCCCCAAAGCGGGCGGCATGCAAGGATTTCTGCAAGAAGCGCACAAAACGCCTAGAATCCTGCCACTCCCTCTTTCATACCAAGGATACAAGATGCGTATTTTGCACACCATGTTGCGGGTCGGCGACCTGCAGCGCTCCATCGACTTCTACACCAGGGTGCTGGGCATGAAGCTGCTGCGCACCAGCGACAACCCGGAATACCAGTACACGCTGGCCTTTGTCGGCTACGGCTCGAACCCGGACCACGCGGAACTGGAACTGACCTACAACTACGGTACCACCAGCTATGACCTGGGTACGGCCTACGGCCATATCGCCATCTCGGCCGACGATATCGTCGCTGCCTGCGATGCGGCGCGCAGCAACGGCGGCAACGTCACGCGCGAACCGGGCCCGGTCAAGGGCGGCAGCACCGTGATCGCCTTTATTACCGACCCCGACGGCTACAAGATCGAACTGATCGAACGCAAGTTCGACGGCCAGGGCGCTGGATTGTAATTGTCATCAAGCTGGCTGCAATGCGGCGGCAATCGCCGCGCGCAGCCAGGCGATGCCGGCGTCGCCTTCGGTGCGCTGGTGCCGCACCAGCTCGAACGCAAAGGGCGCAATCGCAAAGGGCGGTGCCTGCAGCATCAAGCCGTGATGGTCATGTCCCTGCACGGCGCGCCGCGCCACCGTCAGCACCAGATCCGTTCCCCTGATTAACGCCGGCGCCACCGTCCAGTGCGGCAAGCGCACGGCGACCCTGCGCGTCCTGCCCAGTTTGGCCAGGGCCGCATCGACTTCGCCCGCCATGCCGCCATCGGTGGACGCCACCAGCACATGGGGCCGCGCCAGATAGGTTCCCAGGTTCAACGTTTCGCCCGGCGCCAGGCTGGCGGGATCGTACGCGCAGATGAAATTTTCCTCGAACAGGAGATCGCTGTGCAGCTGCTGTGGCAGTTGCGCGAACACGCCCAGCGCCAGGTCGATCTCGCCATCCTGCAGCGCCGCCAGCATGGCCGGCCGGCTGGCGTAGCTGATGGCCAGATCAATGCCGGGCGCATCCGTGCGCAAGCGGCGCAGCAAGAGCGGCAAGACCTGCGCCGCGCCGTAGTCCGACATGGCCAGGCGAAACACGCGCTGCGTGCTGGCGGCGTCGAACACGGCGCCGCCAAGCACCGAACGCACGTTTTGCAGGGCTTCGGCCAGCGGCCGCGCCAGCGCCAGCGCGCGCGCCGTCGGCTGGAATCCGCCCTTGCCGCGCAGCAGCAGCGGATCGCCGAGCAGATGGCGCAGCCGGGCCAGCGCATGACTGACGGCGGGCTGGCTCATGTGCAAGCGCCGGGCCGCGCGCGACAGATGGCGCTCGCTCAGCAAGGCTTCCAGGATCACCAGCAGGTTCAGGTCGATCGCGCGCAAACTATTCGTATGGTGCATGTTTTGATGACAAAGTGTGAATTGGATTTTATGCCAACAGCATAATACGATGACACCATCAACTCAACAGATGGAGTCTCACATGCAAGGATGGATCACCTTATTTGCGCCGCTGGCCATGCTGGCCGGCGCCGTCGTGCCGTTCCAGGCCAGCGCCAACGCGGCGCTGGGCCGCAACCTGGGCCACCCGCTGTGGGCCACCGTGGCCTCGCTGGGCGTGAGCGCCGTGCTCGCATCACTGGTCATGCTGGTGATGCGCGTGCCGGCGCCCGAGGTGGCGCTGTCGCTGCGCGCGCCAGGCTGGACCTGGCTCGGCGGCGCGGCCGGTGTGTTTTATATTACGGCCGCGCTGATGCTGGCGCCACGCATGGGTTCGGGCCCCTTCATGGCGGCCGTGATTGGCGGCCAGGTGCTGGCCGCGCTGGCCATCGACCGCTACGGCTTGCTGGGCTTTGCCGTAAAGCACATCACGCCGCTGCATTGGGTGGGGGCGGGACTGGTAGTGGCCGGCGTGATCGTCACGCAAGTGGCGGCGGGCCGCGCCAACTGACGAAAAAAAACCAGCGCGGGCGCTGGTTTTTCTGAAGGTGCACTGTGCTTAACGGTCAAGCAAGGCATTGACCGGCACCAGGTCGGTTTCCTTCAGCGTGCCGGCGGCGGCCTTCAGGCGCAGGCCGTTCATGATGGTGTCGTAGCGCGCTTTCGACAGGTCTTTCTGCGTCGAGAACAATTGTTTCTGCGCATTCAGGACGTCGATATTGATGCGCACGCCCACCTGGTAGCCGAGCTGGTTCGATTCCAGCGCCGATTTGCTCGACACTTCCGCCGCTTCCAGCGCCTTGACTTGCGCCATGCCGCTGTTGACGCCCAGGAAAGCCTGGCGTGCATTTTGCGACGCCGAACGGCGCGCCGTTTCCAGGTCGTTGCGGGCCTTGTTTTCCAGCGCGATCGATTCGCGCACCTTGCTGGTGACGGCAAAGCCGCTGAAAATCGGAATGCTCCACTGCACGCCGATGGCGTTGTTGTTGTTGCCGCTGCCGGTGCCGCCACCCGAGGAATAGGTATGGCCGGCGTTGGCGATCAGGTCCAGGGTCGGATAATGGCCGGCGCGGTTGCGGCCGATGTCGCGCTTGGCGGACTCGACGTTGAACTGGGCCGTGACGACGCCGAAGTTCTGCTCTTCGGCCGAGCTGACCCACGGTTCGACGGTGGCCGGCTGCGGCGCGCTGAGCACAACGCCGGCGCGCATGGCCGCCAGGTTGGCCGGCGCTTCGCCGATAATCGTCTGCAAGGCGCTGCGCTTGTTGGCCAGGTCGTTGATGGCGGCAAACTCCTGCGCCACCACCAGGTCATACGCCGCCTGCGCTTCATGGGTGTCGGTAATGGTCTGCGTGCCGACCTCGAAATTGCGCTTGGCCGAGGCCAGCTGCTCGGTGGTGGCCACTTTTTGCGACTGCGTCGCGCCCAGATTGTCCTGCGCGCTCAGCACATCGAAATACGCTTGCGCCACGCGCGTGATCAGGTCTTGCTGCACCTGCGCGAACTGGGCTTCGGCAATCGCCTGCGCCAGCTTGCTTTGCTGATAGGTTTCCCAGCGGTCCCAACGGAACAAGGGCTGGGCCAGGGTCAGGTTGTAGCTGTTGGTACGCACATTGACCGATGGCGAGGTGATCTTGTTGCCACCCTGGTTCTGGATGATCTGCTCGTTGTCGCCGCGCGTATTGCTGCCCGAGGCGGACACCTGCGGCAGCAAGCCGGCCAGGCCCTGCGGCACCCGCTCCATCCCGGCCGACAGGGCAGCGCGCGCGCTGGCATACTGCGCGTCGTTGGCCAGCGCCTGCTGGTAGACCTGGATGAGATCGGCCGCCTGTGCCTGCAGCGAGCATGTCATCGAGACAAAGGCGCTGCTCATCAGTACGGCGATAAGGGGTTTCCGCATTGCATTTCTCCGTGGGAGTCGTCAAAAGTTGATGGATACAAGAATCGGGTGCTGCCTGCCGCCCCTTCCGCATCAGACGGGTGCAGGTCTCCTCGGGCCTGCGCACTGCACAGGCCCGTGGCTACGTCTACAAGAAATTACTTAATATTTTGCCATGCTGGCGTCAACTTGCAACGCCCAGGCGTGCATGCCGCCCGTCAAATTGCTGACCTTGCCAAAACCATGGCGCTCCAAAAAGGCCGCCACCTGCATGCTGCGCGCGCCGTGATGGCAGATGCAGACGATCTCGGCGTCTTCATCGAGGTCATCGATGCGCGCCGGAATCGAGTTCATCGGCATCAGGGTGGCGTCGTCCAGCCGGCACAGCTCGAATTCCCACGGCTCGCGCACGTCGAGCAGGAAGGGACGCGGACGGGCAGGGTCAGCCAGCCAGGCGGCCAGTTGCGGTGCGCTCAGGATCTCCATCAGTACCCCGCCGCTCAGAACTTGAAGTGCGATGGCGGCACGGCTTGCAGCGGCGCCACGCTGGTTTCAAATACCTTGCGCGTATCGTAAGCCTTGTCCGAGGTGCGCGTGATCAGGTGCGCCGACATGATCGGTGCTTCGCCGATAATGGCCAGGATGCGCCCGCCCACCTTGACCTGTTGCAAAACCGCCTCTGGCAGCACCGCCAGGGCGCCCGACATGACGATCACGTCATACGGCGCACCGGCGCTCCAGCCCTGCGCGCCATCGCCCAGCACCACATTGACATTGGTCACGCCATTGGCGGCCAGGGTCTTCTCGGCCTGCTCTTTCAACTGTGGCAAGATTTCCACGGTGGTCACATGACGCGCCTTGTGCGCCAGCAAGGCTGCCATGTAGCCGCTGCCGGTGCCGATTTCCAGGACATTTTCGTGCTTTTTGACGGCAACTTCCTGCAAGATGCGCGCTTCGAGCTTGGGCGTGAACATGCTTTCGCCGCCGCCCAACGGAATTTCGGTATCGATGAAGGCCAGGTTCTTGTACGCGGCAGGGACGAAATCTTCACGCTTGACCACGTTCAACAGCTCCAGCACGTCGATATCCAATACGTCCCACGGACGGATTTGCTGTTCGATCATATTGAAGCGGGCTTGTTCGATATTCATCTTTGGACTCGGTAAGTGAAGTAATAATCCGCCATTTTATCGTTGAACTGGCTGAAAGCACATGTTAACCATAAAGCGGGGCGTTGGAGGAAATTTGCGACGATCTGCAGATTTGAGGGGGTGAACCATGTAAAGGCATAACTGAACGGTAACATTGCCCGAGGCTCAAGCGCCCACCGGCGGCGTCAACTGCAGTCCGCGCAGGCTCATGTCGATAAAGGTATTGAGATAGGCGACGGGATCGATGTGGTTCACATCGCAGGGCAGGAAGGAATGCGTCCACATGATCAGCATGGTCATTGGCGCGCACAGGATGGCGCTGACCAGCACCGGATCGACCTGGCGAAACTCGCCGCGCCGCATGCCGCGCTCGATCAGGCTGGCAATCAGGGCATTGCCACGTTGCACGACTTCTTCATTGTAAAATTGCGCCAGTTCCGGAAAATTGTTGTTTTCCGCCATCATCAGCTTGGTCAGACCGGCCAGCCTGGTGGCGCCGAATTCTTCCCACCATTGCATCATCATGCTGCGCAACAGCTCGCTGCTGCTGGCGTCCGACGTGGCCATGCTGGCTTCCGCTTCGCCGATCGAATGGACAATATTGTCGCGCACTACGGCCTTGAACAGCTCCTGCTTGTTTTCAAAATACAGGTACAAAGTGCCTTTCGACACGCCGGCCCGCTTGGCCACGTCTTCCAGGCGCGTCGAGGCAAAGCCGCGTTCGACAAACAGGTCGAGCGCCGCTGCCAGCAGTTCCTGCGGCCGCGCATCCTTGCGCCGCTCCCAGCGCGGCTTGCTGTCGATCGGGACTTCCATAGGTGATTCCGGTAACTTACTTTTGAGTCATTAATCTTAGACGTGTATACAAGCAAGGTCAAGGCTGATCGCCGTTCGTTGGACGACACATAAGCTTGCACTGCTCTTTCACGTTGCGGCGATGAGATGCATATCAGACCACAGCAGGTAGTCCTCTTCGCTCACCTCAGTCAGTGCGGCATGGCCGTCGTAGCGGTAGAACCGTTGCTTGTCGCGCGCATGGCGATCATCGAGGAACACCAACGTGGCCAGGTCGACGCGCCTGGCGCTCACCGGGCTGCGGCCGCAAAACAATTTACGCGTGCCCAGCTGCAGGAAATGCGGATGTGGCACCGAGACTTCTTCCGGGCTGAACGCGACATCGAGTGGCTTGCCATCGAACATCATCAACGTGGAATTGAACGCATAAGTGCCTAGTATCTGTGTATTGTCGGGATCGAGGTGTTTTTTAGCCTGCCCCCTGTAGTAAACGGCACGGCTATCCTTGGCCCATCCATGACCGCAGCTGACGAAGGTGGCAATGTCAGCCTTGAGAATGGGCTGAGGACAGTGATAGAAAATTCGGTGGCAATAGACTGTTTTACCGTCACTGAGGTAAGTCGAATCGAATGCGGTGAAATGTTCCACAGACTCGGTCGAAAACCGTTCAGGCACATCTCTGTCAGCGCAATGATAGGGGATCAGATACAAGCCATTGACATCGCCGCACAGATGTTCACCCACCAACTTGAAACTGGCCGCATCCAGTCCGGTGATAGGCCGTCCATGAAAGTACACCTGCCGGCCCAGTTCGAAGCCAAGACCGATGACACGCCGCGCCGGGATGTCTTCCTGTAGTGCCGCGTGCGCCTTGTCCTGCGCCTGCAAGCGGTGCCACCAGTAATCTGTCAGTTGCGGATGCGCCTCGAAAAATGGCGTCCACTCCAGCTGCATGGCCTCGTCGAGTACACCGTCGCTGCCCAGTGGCCCGTTTCGGTCGCCCACCAGTACCGGCGAGTAATCGCGTCCTGCATGATATAACTGCGCCACCACGAAACTGTCCACATCCACCTGCAGCGGTTTGTTGCGACAGTAAGCACGCTGATGGTCGCGGTAAAAGTCGAAGCCGAGGTGTTGAAAGCTGGGGCCGTGAGCGCCACGCACACGCGTCCCTGCCGCGTAAACAAACTGATCATCCACGGCAAGATACTCGTGCTGATATTGACTCTCAGACACTACCCGGCCGGCCTCGTCAAATTCCGCTTGCCGGCAGTTGAGCAATTGGAAATTGCCCATATGGCGAATCGACTTCCCCGTCAAATAATACGCTCGTTGCCCATCCTTGGCATAACGTTCGTTAAGTACGGTGAATGTGGCCAGATCGGCATTGTCAATACGGTAAAAGTATTCGTATGCAACGCTCGATCCCTGCTGTGCCTGCACGATAATCGACACGCCATCCGTCCCCCAGCGCCGCGCAAGCATGCGAAAGCCATCAGGATTGGCGATGGGCAAAGGTGTGCCGTCCTTCTGGTGCAATCGCTGATAGCCTCGGTAGACTTGTCCGTTGATCACCCGGTAAGCGGGGTGATTGGTATAACGGATCTGGTCGTGCGCATTCGCGATCACCTTTCCAGACAAAAACACATTCACGCCATCGCTGAACAGCGCGCACTCGGCTGATACAAAAGCTGGCGCCGGCTCGAGCAAAGCAAGATCCTGGTGCTTTACATCAACCATCAAGGTCACCGAATAATCATCAAACCAATACGCGCTGCACTGGTCACGCCAGTAATGGCAAGACAGGTTTTCCAGAATGCCGTTGAAACGAAACGGCAACGCCTGCACCGCATGGTAGCCATATCGCGCAAGGTACTGCGGCAGCAGGTAGTAATCACGCTGACTATCGCGCAACAAACCCGGACAGGTCCGATGTCGCCAGACTCTTTGCCGCACACACAATGGCGACGGCGGAAAATGCCGGGCACTTGCCTCTTGCGCGATCTCCAAGGGCGGCTTTCCTGCCGGCGCGAGCATGATGTATATCTCGCGGGCACTCTCGTCCCCCAGTAAGGCCCCGACCATAAACGCGAAGTCCCCGTGCCATTCAAGCTCAAGTGGCTCCCACTGCGCAGCATCGGCATCTGGCGTCGTCATCGTTGCATTCCAGGATAATAAGTGGGCAGCATAACCTTTTTGCAAGAAAGACCGCACACTGCGGGTACAGTGCTTGTGCTCGGCAGCGCCATCGTCGATATTTTCAGGCTGGAAAACGGCAAGATCGTCGAACACCGGGATGTGAGGCAGGCGGTTCCTGAAAAAACCGCCAGCGGCAATCCCATGTTCTGATCATATCCTGACGAGGTTGTGCATGGCCGGCGGCGGCTGGCGCCGGCTCGGATAAAGCACATTGAAGCCATGGCCGGAGCTGTGGTATTGCGCCAGCACCGGCAGCAAGTCATCACGGCGTCAAGCTGCTGCAATTGCTCCAGGCTGACGGGGCTGTCGCACGCGGTGACACGCCCTTCGTGCCGGGCTTGGCCGTGCAACATCCGCACGCGCTGTTCATGCGCCACTATTCATACACACCAGCCAGGCTGCGCTGGATCAGGGCGAAGCCGAGATCCGCCGCATCGGCGTGCAATTGCGGCGCGACGGACGCATCTGATCGCGGAAAAATTGACTTCAGTGCGGTCCTGTCCAGATCCCCGGCTTTTTCTCGCCGGCATAGCCTTATGATGGATTTGCAATGTTGCCTTATCGCCTGCCTGTACCGGCAGGCGGGAATCAGAAAGGATCGAGATGTTCAAGACCGCCGGCGAGCTGCTGCGCCATTTCAAGGAAGCCGTGCCCTTTCGCCTGGGGCCGGCCGTCATTTCCACCATCGTGCTGGTGACCCTGCTGTTGCTGCCGACACCCGACGGCTTGACGGCCAAGGCCTGGGCGCTGGTGGCGATTTTTCTCACCACCATCGTCGCCATCATTTTGAAGGTGATGCCGATCGGCGTGATGGCCATGATGGCGATCGTGATCGTCTCGCTGTCGCAAGTGACCGCCACCTCGTCCAAGGGCGCCATTACCGATGCGCTGAGCAGTTTTGCCAATCCGCTGATCTGGCTGATCGTGGTCGCCATCTTGATTTCGCGCGGCCTGAAAAAAACCGGCCTGGGCAGCCGCATCGGCCTGCTGTTCATCTCCCTGCTGGGCAAGCGCACCATCGGCATCGGCTATGGCCTGGCGATCTGCGAACTGGTGCTGGCGCCTTTTACGCCCAGCAACACGGCGCGCGGCGGCGGCATCGTGCACCCGATCATGAAGTCGATCGCCAACGCGTTCGACTCCGACCCGGCCAAGGGCACCGAGCGCAAGGTCGGCACCTACCTGGCGCTGGTCAACTACCACGCCAACCCGATCACCTCGGCCATGTTCCTGACGGCCACCGCACCCAATCCGCTGGTGGTCGATTACGTGGCCAGGGTCAGCAACCAGGGCTTTCACCTGAGCTGGACCACCTGGGCACTGTGCATGCTGCTGCCGGGCCTGGTGTGCCTGCTGGTGATGCCACTGGTGATTTACTTGCTGTCGCCGCCGGAGCTGAAAGCCACGCCGGACGCGGTCGACTATGCAAAAAGCGAACTGAAAACCATGGGCCCGCTGTCGTCCGCCGAAAAAGTCATGCTGGGCACCTTTGGCCTGCTGCTGGTGCTGTGGGCCAATGTGCCAGCCATGCTGTTTGGCCCCGCCTTTTCGCTCGACCCGACGGTGGTCGCCTTTGTCGGCCTGTTCGTGCTGATCATTACCGGCACCATCGATTGGGACGACGTGCTGTCGGAGAAAAGCGCGTGGGACACCCTGGTGTGGTTTGGCGCCTTGGTGATGATGGCCGAGCAGCTGAACAAGACCGGCGTGATCGCCTGGTTCTCCGCCGGCATGAAGGGCGCCATCGTCGCCAGCGGCATGGACTGGCTGCCGGTGGCTGGCGTACTGGTGCTGGTATTCGTGTTTTCGCACTATTTCTTTGCCAGCACCACGGCCCATATCAGCGCCATGCTGCTGGCCTTCCTGACGGTCGGCGCGCAGCTGATTCCGCCCGAGTATTTGATTCCTTTCATGCTGATGATGACGGCCGGTTCCGCCATCATGATGACCCTGACCCACTACGCCACCGGCACCTCGCCCATCATCTTTGGCAGCGGCTATGTGACGATGGGCAACTGGTGGCGCACGGGATTGATCATGTGCCTGGTCGAACTGGCGATTTTTGCCGTGGTGGGCACCACCTGGTGGAAGGTGCTGGGCTACTGGTAAGCGCAGTTCAGCCCCCGTTTTGCGCAGTTCATCGCATTGCGCTACAGGCAGCAGGGGCACTTTGTTATCTTGCTATCGACAGCACGGCAGCCGCAACGCGGCCGCCGGCTTTTTTCATTCAACGATAACAATCCAAAAGGAAATATCATGCGTGCTTTGCTGGCCCTGTGCTGCGCCGTCGCCCTTGGCGGCTGCGCCATCGTCATCAACCCTAACGACGGTGATGTACGCTATGTTGGCAACTCGGGTGGCAAGACCATCGACGGCAACCAACAACGGGGCCGCGACGAGCGCCCCGTCAGCAGCGTGACGGCACTCGATATCGGCAACCTTAACTGGCTCGACGTCCGCATCGATGTGCGCGTCGGCCCGGCGCCGTCGCTGGTGATCGAAGCGGACAGCAATCTGCTGCCGCTGATCCACAGCGAAGCGAGCGGCAACACCCTGCGCATCTGGAGCGATGCCAATCTGCGCCGCAGCAATGAGATCCGTATCACCTACACCACGCCGCATCTGAACAAGATCAGCATCACCAGCGGCGGGCGTCTGGTGGCCAGCGGCTTTAACGGCGAAGACCTCAGCCTGGAACAGCGTGGTTCGCTGAAAACCGAACTGTCAGGCAAGGTCGGCCGCCTTGACCTGGCCAACCATGGTTCGGGCACCATCAACGCGGTGGCGCTGGCCAGCGGCAACAGCGAAGTCGTCCAGAACGGCTCGGGCCGCATCCACCTGGGCCAGGTACGTGGCGAGCGCGTCAATATCGCCCTCAATGGCTCGGGCAACATCAGCGCCAGCGCCGGCAGCACTGTGCAGCGCCTGGATGCCAAGGTCAACGGCTCGGGCGATATCGACCTGGCGTCGCTCCGCAGCGAAACAGCCTATCTGGCGAGCAACGGTTCCGGCGATATCGATGCCACCGCCAGCGGCGAGGTCAACGCCCGCTCCAGCGGCTCGGGCCGCATTACCGTCCATGGCGAGCCGGCCAAACGCACCCTGTCGGGTTCGCGCGTGCGCGTGGTGCAATAAGCGTGGTGCAATAAGGCTGCGCAGCTTGCCGCGGCGGGGGCTTGCTATACTGTCGGCCCTGCCCGCTTTTCACGTCACCGCCATGCCAACTTCCGCCCCCCTGGCATGCCGCCCTTCCTGCGGTGCCTGCTGCACCGCCCCCTCGATCACCAGCCCGATACCCGGCATGCCCAATGGCAAACCGGCCGGCGTGCGCTGCGTGCAGCTGGCCGATGACAATCTGTGCCGCATCTTCGGCCAGCCCGAGCGACCGGCATTTTGCGGCGGGCTGCAACCATCTGAAGAAATGTGTGGTGAAAGCCGGGAATATGCGGTGCGCTGGCTGGGCGAGCTGGAGCGCTTGACGGCGCCCTGAAACATCAGCCTACAGGCCCAGCGCTACCTTACTTTACCCACTTCAACAGCAGGCATTGCCAGCCCTCGCTCGACCGCGCTTGACGCAATCTGCACGTTTGCGTATATTCATGCGCATTCCTGCACGATTTAAGTTAACCATGACCGCCAACCTGCTACTCAAACAGCGCCATGCGCTGATCTTGCAACAATTGCAAGCCGATGGCCGGGTGCTGGCGCTGGACCTGGCGCGCCAGCTCGAGGTGTCGGAAGACACGATACGGCGCGACCTGCGCGAGATGGCCGCCGCCGGCCTGTGCCAGCGCGTATATGGCGGCGCGCTGCCGCTGGCGCCCGATGGCGGCAGCCTGACCCAGCGCCAGCATGAAGCACCCGAAAGCAAGGCGCGCCTGGCGCAGTCGGCCGTGTCGCTGGTGCGCGCGGGGCAGGTGCTGTTTCTCGACGCGGGTTCCACCAACCTGGCGATCGCCACCGCGCTGCCGCCATTGACCTTGACGGTGATCACCAATGCGCCGGCGATCGCCATGGCGCTGATGGAGCGGCCCGAGATCGAGCTGATCCTGGCCGGCGGACGGGTCGACCGGCGCGCCGGCGCCAGCCTGGGGCCGCAGGCGCTGCGCACGGTCGAGCGCATGCATCCCGATTTATGCTTTCTCGGCGCATGCGGCGCCGACGCCGAGGCGGGTGTCACCGCTTTTAACTATGACGAGGCCGAATTCAAGCGCAGCATCGCCGGCGCCAGCCGGGCGGTGGTGGTGGCCGTCACCAGCGACAAGCTGGGCACGGCCGCGCCGTTCGGCGTGCTGGCCACCGGCCTGCTGCAGCACCTGGTGCTGGAAGCAAATGCCGACGCCGCCCATGTCGCCGCCTTCGAACGGCAGGGCGTGCAGGTGCTGCGCGCCCGCGCCCGCTGAAGTTTTTTCCCTCTTTTTGAAAAGTCACGCCATGCACCTTACCGGTACCCTGCAACAACGCGCCACGCGCCTGGTCTTTTTCGCCGCCGGCTTCGGCATGGCGGCCTGGGCGCCGCTGGTACCCTACGCCAAGACCCGCCTCGGCCTGGATGAAGCCACCCTCGGCTTTCTGTTGCTGTGCCTGGGCGCAGGTTCCCTGTGCGCCATGCCATTTACGGGCGTGCTGGCGGCCCGCTTCGGCTGCCGCAGCGTGATCCTGTGCGCCGGCGCCGTGTTGATCGCCGTACTGCCCGGGCTGGCGCTGGCCGCCACGCCGCTGCAGCTGGGCCTGGTGCTGCTGACCTTTGGCGCCGCCATGGGCACCATGGACGTGGCCATGAATATCCAGGCCGTGATCATTGAAAAAGCCAATGGCGGCGCGATGATGTCGGGCTTTCATGCATTGTTCAGCGTGGGCGGCTTTGCCGGCGCGGCCTGCATGGCCATGCTGCTGTGGCTGGGCCTGACACCGGCCTGGTCCTGCGTGGTGCTCATGGCCGTGCTCGCCGCCGTGATGGGCGCCTCGCAAGGCCACTTGCTGCGCACCGTCTCGGCCAGCGGCGAAAAGACGCCGCTGTTCGTCATGCCACATGGCGCCGTGATCCTGATCGGCCTGCTGTGCTTTATCGTGTTCCTGGCCGAAGGCGCCGTGCTCGACTGGAGCGCCCTGTTCCTGACCGGCATGCGCGGCCTCGACGAAGCCAAGGGCGGCCTGGGCTACGCCGCGTTCGCCATCGCCATGACCGTCGGCCGCTTTACCGGCGACAAGGTGGTGAGCCGCTTTGGCGGCAAGCGGGTACTCGCTTTTGGCGGCCTGTGCGCGGCCGGCGGCTTCTTCCTGGCGGTACTGGCGCCCGGCGCGGTGCTGGCGCTGGCAGGCTTCGTGCTGGTCGGCCTGGGCGCGGCCAATATCGTGCCCATCCTGTTTACGGCGGCCGGCAACCAGACGGCCATGCCGGCCAGCCTGGCGGTGGCGGCCATTACCACCATCGGCTACGCGGGCATCCTGGCCGGACCGGCCGTGATCGGTTTCGTGGCCCACGCCACCAGCCTCAATATCGCCTTTGCCATCCTCGGCGGCGCGCTGCTGCTGGTAGCGGCCAGTTCGCGCCTGGCCGCAGCGCCCGCATCCACGGCCAAAACCGCAGCCTGATCCCGCCCTGCCTGCCCGCCGGCGCCAAAAAGCGCCAGCGGGCAGCGCGCCAATCGCGTCCGCAAGGCGCTCTCGTGGTAAGCTTCGACCCCGCGCATCATGCCAATGCCGCGCGGCCTCCCCCTCCCCTTGCTGCTTACCCACACATATATAGCGATTCATGGATCCGATTCTTGCATTAAAAGCCATCATCATGGGGCTGGTCGAAGGCTTTACCGAATTCCTGCCGATTTCCTCCACCGGCCATCTGATCCTCGCCGGCAGCCTGCTCGACTTTAGCAACGATGTGTCGAAAGACGTGATGGATGTGTTCGAGATCGCGATCCAGGCCGGCGCCATCCTGGCCGTATGCTGGGAATACCGCGCGCGCATCGGTTCGGTGCTGTCGACCTTCGGCTCGGAAGTGAAATCGCGCAAGTTCGTGCTCAACGTGGCGATCGCGTTTCTTCCCCTGGCGATGATCGGGCTGGCGATCGGCAAGATGATCAAGCATGCGCTGTTCAAGCCGGTGCCGGTGGCGCTGGCGTTCATTATCGGCGGCGTGATCATTTTGCTGGTCGAGCGCCGCGCGCGCCTCAATCCGGTCACCGTGCGCGTCAATTCGGTCGATGAAATGACGCCGCTGGACGCGCTGAAAGTCGGCTGCGCCCAGGCCTTCGCCCTGATTCCCGGCACCAGCCGTTCGGGCTCGACCATCATCGGCGGCATGCTGCTGGGCCTGTCGCGCAAGACGGCCACCGAATTCTCGTTCTTCCTGGCCATTCCCACCTTGCTGGCGGCCACCTTTTATTCGCTGTACAAGGCGCGCGACATTTTGTCGGTCACCGACCTGCCGCTGTTTACCGTGGGCACCCTGGCCGCGTTTGTTTCCGCCTTTTTGTGCGTGCGCTGGCTGCTGCGCTACATCAGTTCGCATGACTTCACATTCTTCGCCTGGTACCGTATCGTGTTTGGCGTGCTGGTGATCGCCAGCGCCCATTACGGCTGGGTTGTCTGGGCAGAATAAGGCACCATGAATCAAGACCTCAACGCGCAAGCCCTGCAGACGCTGCAAACCGTCTTCGGCTATCCGGCCTTCCGCGGCCAGCAAGCCGATATTGTCGACCATGTCAGCCACGGCGGCGACGCGCTGGTGCTGATGCCCACCGGCGGCGGCAAGTCGCTGTGCTACCAGATCCCGGCGCTGCTGCGCGATGGTGTCGGCGTGGTCATCTCGCCGCTGATCGCGCTGATGCAGGACCAGGTCGATGCGCTGGCCGAAGTCGGTGTGCGCGCCGCCTTCCTCAATTCCACCCAGACCTACGAAGAAGCGAGCCGCATCGAGCGCCTGGTGCGCACCGGCCAGATCGACCTGGTCTACGTGGCGCCCGAACGCCTGATGACGCAGCGCTGCCTGGACCTGTTCCAGGCCTCGAAAATCGCCCTGTTCGCGATTGACGAAGCGCACTGCGTGGCCCAGTGGGGGCACGACTTCCGTCCCGAATACATCAAGCTGTCGGTGCTGCACGAGCAGTTCCCGGACGTGCCGCGCATTGCGCTGACCGCCACCGCCGACCCGCAGACGCGCGCCGAAATCGCCTTGCGCCTGCAGCTCGACGACGCGCGCCAGTTCGTCTCGTCGTTCGACCGGCCGAATATCCGCTACCAGATCGTCGAGAAGGCCAATGGCCGCAAGCAGCTGCTCGACTTCATCACCACCGAACACGCGGGCGACTGCGGCATCGTCTACTGCCTGTCGCGCAAAAAAGTGGAGGAGACGGCGGAATTTCTGAACCAGAGCGGCATCCGCGCCCTGCCCTACCACGCCGGCATGGAGTACGCCAAACGCAGCGCCAACCAGGCGCGCTTTTTACGCGAGGAAAACATCGTGATGGTGGCCACCATCGCCTTCGGCATGGGCATCGACAAGCCCGACGTGCGCTTCGTGGCCCACCTCGACCTGCCGAAAAGCATCGAGGGCTATTACCAGGAAACCGGGCGCGCCGGCCGCGACGGCATGGCTGCCAACGCCTGGATGGCCTATGGCCTGCAGGACGTGGTGCTGCAGCGGCGCATGATCGACGAATCGGAAGCCGACGAGACTTTCAAGCGCGTGCTGGGCGTGAAACTCGACGCCATGCTGGGCCTGTGCGAAACCCTCAGCTGCCGGCGCATGCGCTTGCTCGAATACTTCGGCGAGCCGGCCTCCCCTTGCGGCAACTGCGACACCTGCCTGGTGCCGCCGGTCTCGTTCGACGGCACGGTGCCGGTGCAAAAACTGCTGTCGGCCATCTACCGGGTCGACCAGCGCTTTGCCGGCGGCCACGTGATCGACGTGCTGCGTGGCATGGAGTCCGAACGCATCAAGACCTGGCACCACGATTCCTTGTCGGTATTCGGCATCGGCGCGGACCTCGGCGAAGCGGAATGGAAGTCGATTTTGCGCCAGGCCATCGCGCTGGGCTTAGTCGCCGTCGACCATGAACAATACAGCTCATTGAAACTGACGGACGCCTCGCGCCCGGTGCTCAAGGGCGGCCAGAAAGTGCAGCTGCGCCAGTATCAAAAGCCGGTGAAAACCAGCAAGCGCAGCACCAGCGTGGCCAAGGGCTACGTCGAAATGGATTTGTCGACCAGCGAGCAGGCGATCTTCGACAAGCTGCGCTGGTGGCGCGTGGAAACGGCGCGCACCCACAATGTGCCGGCCTATGTGATCTTTGTCGACGCCACCTTGCGCGAAATCGCCAAGGCCAAGCCGACTTCGCTGGAGCAGCTGCGCGGCGTGAGCGGCGTGGGCGAGAAAAAGCTGGCGTCCTACGGCGATGAAATCGTCGCCATGATCCTGGAGATGATCTGATGGAAGCGCTCTCGCCCGACCTGATCTACCAGGCCGTGAGACTGCTTGGCGCCGGGCCGGACGCCGGCGATGAAACCGAAGAGCAGTTGCGTGCTCTGGTGCAGGACGACCTCACCGTGCGCCGCCTGGCCGACGTGGTGCCCGAAGCGTTCGGCATGGTGCTGGCGTCGCACCTTCCCGGCGCAAAAAACGTGACCTTGCCCGACACCTTCTGCGCGCAGGATGAGGATGGCGAATGGGTGGCCTACCCCATGCGCTGCGAACCGATCTTTGCCGTCGCCGCCGATATCGCCAGCCATACCTTCCACAACGGCCCGCGCGCGCTGATGCAGAACCTGGCCGAGCGCAGCTCCTTGCTGTCGGCCATCAGCCAGGCCCTGGACACGGGCGAATCGCTCGACAGCGCGACCCTCGGTCCGCCTTCCTTCTTCGGCCTGCCCGCCGCGCTGTACCGGCAGACTGCATGAACAACGGCGCCTGCGGGCGCCGTTTCAATAGCGATTGTGCGACAGGCTTGCCGTCGCCATCGAGCACCGTCACCTCGCCCCAGCCCAGTTCGCGCACGCCCGCTTCGATCTTGCGCAGGTCGCCGATCACCAGCCATACCAGGTCATCGGGCCGCACGAACTTGCCCGCGGCGCTGGCCAGCTGCGCGGTGCTGTTGAACTCTTCGCCCTGCAGCGGGCGCTCGCCGGCCGCGCCACGAATTTCGTTGGCCACTACGACCACCGCTTCGCGGGGTTTGTCGGTCTAAGATGTTTTCGATGCCAAAGAAGTCTTTATTCCAGCTGCCAGCATGCCGCCGGCCTATGCATGTGCGTCCAAAAACGGTACGATCCTGCGATGGAAACCAAATGGCTGGAAGACTTCATTTCGCTCGCTGAAACGCATAATTTCAGCCGTTCGGCGGCGCTGCGCCATGTTACGCAGCCGGCGTTTTCGCGGCGCATCCAGTCGCTGGAAAACTGGCTCGGCATCGACCTGGTCGACCGCACGTCCTACCCCACCCGCCTGACGCCGGCCGGCGCCGTGTTCTACGAGCAGGCGCTGGAAATGCTGGGTCAGATCAATGGCGTGCGCGCCCTGCTGCGCGGCAAGCGCGCCGCCACCCAGACCAGCGTCGACTTCGCCGTGCCGCACACCCTGTCGCTGACCTTCATGCCGAAATGGCTGACGGCCCTGGAACAGGGTTTCGCACCCATCAACAGCCGCCTGATGGCCCTGAACGTGCACGACGCGGTGCTGCAGCTGGTCGACGGCGGCTGCGATTTGCTGCTGTGCTATCACCATCCGCGCCAGCCGGTGCAGCTCGATCCTGGCCGCTACGACATGCTGGTGATGGGCCGTGAAACCGTGCGCGCCTATGCGCGCTGCGGCGCCGACAAGGTACCCGATTTCGTGCTGCCGGGCAGCGCCGAGGACCCAGTGCCTTTTCTTTCCTACACCAGCAACGCCTACCTCGGGCGCATGGTCGAACTGCTGCTGGCCGACGCGAAAACGCCTTTGTTTCTCGACACCTGCTACGAGACCGACATGGCCGAAGGCCTGAAGATGATGGCGCTGGAGGGACGCGGCATCGCCTTCTTGCCCGAGTCGGCGGTGCTGCGCGACGTCAAGTACAAGCACCTGGCGCTGGCCGACGGCGGCGCGCCAGGCTGGGAAATCGAGCTGGAAATCCGCCTGTACCGCGAACGGCCGAACGGCCAGCGGCCCGGCAAGGCCATCGTCGAACGCCTGTGGCAATACCTGGTGCGGGCGCAGGTAAAGGCGCAGGAAAATGCCGCGCGCGGCCGCCGCCGCAAGCGCAGCGCCACCGAATCCTGACGCGACAACTATGCAATAAATGCATAACCGGATGCGCACAAAGCATTGGCCGGGGCATGCGGGCATCGCCTACGATGCGGTTCCGCTGTGCGTAGCTGCTTGCCGGTTACGCCTCTCACGTATTCGTATTGTCCAGGAGCTTATCAAGCATGACCAGCAAGCACGCACTGCCTTCCTACCTCAATCCTGAAGACCTCGGCCCTTGGGGCGTCTACCTCGAGCAGATCGACCGCGTCACGCCCTACCTGGGCAGCCTGTCGCGCTGGGTCGAAACCCTGAAGCGCCCGAAGCGCATCCTGACGGTCGACGTGCCCATCGAGCGCGATGACGGCAGCATCGCCCACTACGAAGGCTACCGCGTGCAGCACAATATGTCGCGCGGCCCCGGCAAGGGCGGCGTGCGCTTCCACGAAGACGTGACGCTGTCGGAAGTGATGGCGCTGTCGGCATGGATGACGGTCAAGAACGCGGCCGTCAACGTGCCATACGGTGGCGCCAAGGGCGGCATCCGCGTCGATCCGAAAACCCTGTCGCGCAACGAGCTGCAGCGCCTGACGCGCCGCTACACGAGCGAAATCAGCATGATCATCGGACCGAACAAGGATATTCCGGCGCCGGACGTCAACACCAATGAACAGGTGATGGCCTGGATGATGGACAGCTACTCCATGCTGAACGGCAATATGTCGACCGGCGTGGTGACGGGCAAGCCGATCTCGCTCGGTGGCAGCCTGGGCCGCCGCGATGCGACCGGCCGCGGCGTGTACGTGATCGGCTGCGATGCCGCCGCCCGCATCGGCGTGCCGATCGAAGGCGCGAAAGTCATCGTGCAAGGTTTCGGTAACGTCGGCGGCGTGGCCGCGCGCATGTTTGCCGAGGCGGGCTCGAAAATCGTCGCGGTGCAGGACCACAAGACCACCGTGGTCCATACCGGCGGCCTGGACATTCCGCAACTGCTGGCCCACGTGGCCGAAGCGGGCAGCGTCGAAGGCTTCCCGGGCGCCGAAGCGTTCGTGCCACGCGACGATTTCTGGGGCATCGAGTGCGACATCCTGATCCCGGCCGCGCTGGAACAGCAGATCACCGCCGAGCGCGCCCACATCATCCGCGCCAAGATCATCCTGGAAGGCGCCAACGGCCCGACCATGCCGGCCGCCGACGACATCCTCAACGACCGGGGCGTGCTGATCGTGCCGGACGTGCTGGCCAACGCCGGCGGCGTGACCGTCAGTTACTTCGAATGGTCGCAGAACTTCTCGAGCTTCTTCTGGACCGAGGAAGAGATCAACAGCCGCCTGACGCGCATCATGCGCGAAGCGTTCGACGCCGTGTGGCAAGTGTCGCAGGAGAAAAAAGTGTCGATGCGTACCGCCACCTTCATCCTGGCCTGCACCCGCGTGCTGCAGGCGCGCGAGGTACGCGGCCTGTATCCTTGATGACTGCCTGAAAAAAGCCCGGGGCGGTGCGGCCATGCTGCGCCTGCCCCGGGCTTTTTTGCGCCTGCCCCTTCCG
>NZ_LOCQ01000046.1 GCF_001677885.1 Janthinobacterium psychrotolerans
GGCGTGGGGCAAGAATGGCCATTGGTGTTGCTCTCTGTGTGACACTGAGCGAGCGGGGACAAAAAAAAAGCCTTTGAGATTCAACGACTTGCACAAGAGTGCAAAAAATCCTGTCCCCGCAACCAATTCGAAGCCGCTGATTCCTCGCAAGAGGGTCAGCGGTTTTTTCGTTGTGCGGCCGAGTCACATGCTCGGGCTTGAAATGCCGCCAGGGCGGCGGCATTTCTCTGGCGATCAGGCTTTCTTCGCCAGCTGCATCCCCACCGGCAGCGCGCGGATGCGCTTGCCCGTGGCGGCGAAGATGGCGTTGCACAGCGCCGGCGCGATCGGCGGGGTGGCCGGCTCGCCCACGCCGCCCAGTTCCATGTCCAGCGTGCCCGGTACCAGGTGGGTGTGGATCACGCGCGGGGCGTCGGCGGCGCGCAGCACGGCATAGTCGTGGAAATTGCTCTGCTCGACCCTGCCATTCTTGAAGCTGATCTCGCCACTCATCGCCAATGACAGGCCCATGATGCAGGCGCCTTCGATCTGCGAGCGCACGCGGTCGGGGTTGATCTGCGGGCCGCAGTCCATGGCGATATCGACGCGCGGGATCAGCACTTCGCCGGCCGCGTTGATTTCCACCTCGATCACGGCCGCCACATAGGTGACGAAACTGTACGACACGGCCAGACCCAGTCCACGGCCCTTGGGCAGCTTGCGGCCCCAGCCCGCCTTGGCCGTGGCCAGCTCGATCACATGGCGCATGCGGCCTATATCGACCGGATATTTCGCCGGGTCTTCGCCATAGTTCCAGCCGTCGGACAGGTCTTTCGGATCGATCCTGCGCGCCGGCCCCAGCAATTCGAGCAGGTAGTCGCGGTGGTCCTTTTTCGCCGCATGCGCCAGTTCGGCCGCAAACGACTGGATGGCGAAGGCGTGCGGAATATTCGATACCGAGCGGAACCAGCCGATGCGCGTGTGGGCCGGCACTTCCGGCACTTCGACGCGCACATTCGGGATCGCGAACGGCACGTTGATCGCCGACATGCCCAGCTCGAACGGCGCCTGTTTGTTGGCGCCGGCGGCAAAGGTCGAGGCGATGGTGGGCGCGGCCGTGCGGTGCAGCCAGGCGGTCGGCATGCCCTTCGCATCGAGCGACGCTTCCAGGCGCTCGACCGAGACCGTGTGCAGATAGTCGTGCTGCAGGTCGTCGTCGCGGGTCCAGGTCAGCTTGACGGGCTTGCCGTCCATCGCTTGCGACAGCAGCGCCGCTTCGACCGCGAAGTCCGGTTTCGACTTGCGCCCGAAGCCGCCGCCAAGCAGGGTCACGTGCACGGTCACGTCGTCAAACGGCAGCCCCAGCGCCTTGGCCACATTGCTGCGCGTCGCTTGCGGCGCCTGCACGCAGGCCCATACTTCGGCCTTGCCGTTGATCACGCGCACGGTGGCCGCCGGCGGCTCCATGGTGGCGTGTGCCAGGTGCGGCAGATAATATTCGGCGCTCATCTTGCGTTTGGCCGGGGCGGCGGCCAGTGTCTCGACCGTCTTGCCCTGGTCGCGCGCCGGCTTGGCGCTCTGGCGCACGGCCGCTTCCAGCGTGGCGCGGAAGGCCTTGGAATCATAGGCGCCATTGGCGCCGTCTTCCCATTCCAGCACCAGCGCTTCGCGGCCCTTGATGGCGGCCCAGGTATTGCTGGCAATCACGGCCACGCCGCCGAGCGGATTGAACATGGCCGGCGGCGGACTGCCCGCCAGTTCGACGATGCGCAGCACGCCCGGCACTTTCAGGGCCGCCGTCTTGTCGACGCTTTTCAGTTTGCCGCCGAATACGGGCGGACGGGCGATCACGGCATAGCTCATGCCCTCCAGGCGGGTGTCGATGCCGAAGTGGGTGTTGCCGGTGACGATATCGTGCAGGTCGATGCCGCGCTTGTTGTCTTGTCCGATGTAGCGCAGCTCGTCGGCGCGCTTGAGCGAGATGCTGGCGCGCGGCGGCACCGGCAGTTTGGCCGCCTCTGCCGCCAGCTCACCGAAGCCCAGGGTGCGTCCGCTGGCCGCATGCACCACCTGATGGCCGGCCGCTTTCACTTCGGTGACGGCGACGCTCCAGCGCGCGGCGGCCGCCGTTTCCAGCATCAATCGGGCGGTGGCGCCCACATGGCGCATGGCGCGGAACGAGTGGCGCATGCTGCGCGAGCCGTCCGTATCCTGGCTGCCGTAGCGCGCTTCGTCGGCGGCGGCCTGTTGCACCTTGACCTTGGCCCAGTCGGCGCCCAGTTCGTCGGCCGCCACCATCGGCAGGCTGGTACGGATGCCCTGGCCCATTTCCGAGCGGTGCGACATGATGGTGACGATGCCATCAGAGCCGATCGCCAGGAACACCAGCGCGTCGTCGACCACGCCGCCCGGCATATTGTCGCCGCCGTATTTGACGGCGTCGGCCGCCATCACCAGGCCGGACGGGCCGGCGACCAGGGTAAAGCCGGCCAGCGCGCCGGCGGCCTTGAGCCAGTTGCGGCGCGAAGCCGAGGCTATCATTTTGTCAGGGGCGTTCATTTTGCCGCTCCCTTGACCGTGATGCCGGCCGCCTGCCTGATGGCCGCATGGATGCGCGTATAGGTGCCGCAGCGGCAGATATTGCCGCTCATCGCTTCGCGGATCTGCTGGTCGCTGGGTGCCGGTGTCTTGTGCAGCAGAGCCGTGGCCGACATGATCTGCCCGGCCTGGCAGTAGCCGCATTGCGGCACGCCGTGGTCCTGCCATGCCTGTTGCAGCGCCAGTCCGACCTTGTCTTCGCCGACCGCTTCGATGGTGGTGATGTTCTTGCCGGCGGCGGCCGAGATCGGCGTCACGCACGAGCGGATTGCTTCGCCATCGAGATGCACGGTGCAGGCGCCGCACAGGGCCATGCCGCAGCCAAATTTGGTGCCGGTCATGCCCAGCTCGTCGCGCAGGGTCCACAGCAGGGGCGTGTCTTCGGGCAGGGCGATATCGTGCCGCTTGCCATTGATGGTCAGGGTAGTCATTGATTCCTCGGAAGATGGGGAGTAATACTGAAAAGCGCTGGCGGCCATCCGTCGTTGGGATTAGCTCATCAGTAGTAGATGGTAGCACCGGCGGCCGAGTGCTGCAGGGGAGGCGCCGGAAGCTGCTTTACGCTTGCAGGCTGGCCCACAGATGGGCGGCGGCCATGGTGCGGTGCGGCGCGTACTGGCGCAGCCATTGTTCGGTGCGCGCCAGGTCCGGCTTGCTGTCCTCTTTCAGCAGTTTTTGCAGGGCGGCGCGGATCGCCACGTCGCCGTGCAGCGAGCAGTCGGCGTAGCCGTAGCCGCGCAGCAGCGCATAGTTGACGGTCCACGGGCCGATGCCTTTGACATTCAACAGCGCTTGCGATACCGCCGTGACATCTCCTGTGGCAGGCAGCGCCAAAGACAGTTCACCGTCATGTACCAGCCTGGCCAGGCGCAGCAGGGTCCCGGCCTTGGCGCGCGAGAATTTGCGGACCGTCAGTTCTTCAAGGTTCAGGTGCGCCACGTCGCGCGCTTCCGGGTAGCACCACAGGCCGCCGCTGTGCTGGCGGCCCGCTTGCAGGATCAACGTGCGGCGCAGCGCGATGGCAAACGGCAGGTTGATCTGCTGGCCGATAACCGCCCAGGTCAAGGCTTCGAACGGCGTGGCCGACTGCACGATGCGCAGGCTGCCGTTGGCGCGCACCAGGGGACCCATCAGCGGGTCGTTCGCCACCAGTTGCGCGAACGGCTCGGGGGCGATGCGCAGGCCGAGGATATTGTTCAGCACTTCATGCAGCGCGTCCCGCAGGCCTTCGCTCACAGGACCGTCGATCTCGGCGCGGCAAACTGCCTCGCTGGCCGTGAAGTCGACTTCCAGCAGCACCGCCACGCCACCGTACACGATGGCCTTGCGCAGCCTGTCTGGCGCCACCTGTTCGGCCACGCCTTCGGCATCGCGGCCATGAAACGCCATCACGTCGCCTTGCCGGTAGCCGGCCGGCAGCGCCACGCGCCAGTGCAGGGTGGTCATGCCGACAGGGCTTGCGCGTGCGCGATCTGCAGCGTGTCGGGCACGCCGTTTTTCACGGCCGTCAGCTCGGCCAGGATGGAGATGGCGATTTCGGCCGGTGTCTTGCTGCCGATGTACAGGCCGACCGGGCCATGCAGGCGCGCCAGCTGCTGCGGCGTGACGTCGAACTGCTGCAGCCGTTCGCGCCGTTTGGCGTTGTTGGCGCGCGAGCCGATGGCGCCGACGTAAAACGCCGGGGACCTGAGCGCTTCCATCAGCGCCAGGTCGTCGAGCTTGGGGTCGTGCGTCAGGGCCAGCACGGCGCTGCGGCTGTCCAGTTGCAGTTCCAGCACCAGGTCGTCGGGCATGGCGTGCAGCAGCGGCACGCCCGGCACGTTCCAGCCGCCGCGATAATCTTCGCGCGGGTCGCACACGATCACGTGGTAATCCATGGCCGTGGCGATCTGCGCCACGAAGCGCGACAGCTGGCTCGCGCCGATGATCAGCAGGCGCCAGCGCGGGCCGTGCTGGGTGCTCAGCAGCTCGCCGCCCAGCACCAGCGCCGCGCCTGGCGCGGCCGCGTGCAGGCTGACCGCGCCGCTCTTCAGATCGAGCCGCCGTTCGATCAGTTCATGGCGTTCCAGCCGCGCCAGCAAGTCGTCCACGCCGCTGCCGGCGTGCAGCGGTTCGATCGCCAGTTCGATGGTGCCGCCGCAGGGCAGGCCGAAGCGGTGGGCCTCGTCGGCGCTGATGCCGTAGCTGACGATCTCGGGCCGCTCGCGCACGATGCCGTGGGTGCGCACATGGTCGATCAGGTCATCTTCGATGCAGCCGCCCGACACCGAGCCGACCACCGTGCCGTCGTCGCGGATGGCCAGCGTGGCGCCGACCGGGCGCGGGCTCGAACCCCAGGTCTTGATGACGGTGACCAGTTCGCAGCGGTGGCCGGCGGCGATCCAGGCGGCGCAGGTTTTCAGTACTTCGAGGTCGATGCTGTCCATGGTGGTGGCTGGTGAGGTGAATAAATATGCCGCAGGCGGGCGGCGCAATAGCGTAAAACATGGCTATACTGAAAACTCGCTGTCCCACCGCCTGCGGAGAGTTCCCATGATAATCAAAGAACACAAACAAGGCCTGCCCCTCGCCAGCAAGCTGCTGGTCGGCGTTTTCCTCGGCGTGATCCTGGCCGGCATCGTCACCTGGCTGATGGGGGGCGTGTTCCCCCCATTTCCCGGCGCTTAAGGACGCAGCGGTTTTTTGGCGGCCTGCCTGGCGCGCACATCGATGACCGCGCGGTTGATGGCGGCGATGCGCGAGTTCATGCCCGGGTGCAGCGCCGTATAGCCGTTGGCGGTGCTGGCCGGCACTTGTGTCGCCAGGCGCTGCCAGAAGCGCGATGCATTGTCGACATTGTAGCCGGCGCGCGCCAGCAGATAGATGGCCAGCGTATCGGCCTGCGCGTCGAGTTCCTGCGGCATGGCGCGTATGCCCGCCGCGCCCGTCAGCATCGATACGTCCGGCTGTACCGCGCCCAGGCTGTCGATAATGCCGCCGGCCGTGCCGGTATTGCGCTGGCTGCGCGCGTGATCGAGGATGTTGTGCGCCATTTCGCGCGCGATCACGAAGGCGATGCCCTCATCGTTCTGCGCCGCATGGACCATGCCGCGCGTGAGCATGATGCGTGCGCCATCGGAATAGGCGTTGATATTGTCGGCGTTGCCCAGCGCGACGCGGAAGGCGCAGGCGCGGGTAACGGGAATTTTCAGGTCCTGCGGCTGGCCTTCGCGCGTGATCGTCATGCTGATGCTGGCGCTTTTCGAGGCCAGCGGACCGACGATGGCGCCGAACGGGCCTTCCGCATTCGGCCCGGCCGGCAAGGGCTTGCCTTCGGCCGCCACCAGGCCGTCGCCCTTGCGCAGGCCGGCGCGCGCGGCGCCGCTGCCCGGCAGCACGCTTGAGACCTGCATCTGTTCACCATAGCCCAGGGCCGCCTGCGCGGCATCGGCATACACGCCGGGGTAGGAATATTTATTCTGCGCCGTAAAGCCCAGCAGGTTGCGCGCGTAGCTCTTGCACAGGTCAGCATTGTTGATCAGCAGCGGCGCCGACACTTTCGACAGCCGGTCCTGCAAGGCCACCATTTTTACCAGGTTGTCCTGCGCCGCCTTTTGCTGCGCCGTGTAAGCGGGCGCCTCATCGGGCGCGGGCGTCATGTTGAACGGGCCGCTGACGGTGCCGCCCGGTGTGGTACACCCGGCAAGCAGGGCGGCGCAAGCCACCAGCAGTGGCAGGGCCAATTGGCGCAGCGGGGGTGGGGCTGAGTCGCTTTTTTGGCGGAAACCTGGCATAAATAATGATCCTTAAAGTTGGCCGGTGCTGCCGAATCCGCCAGCACCGCGTTCGCTGCCGCCGAATTCCTCGACGACGTTAAAGCCCACTTGCAGCACCGGCACGATTATCAGTTGCGCCAGCCGCTCCATGGGGTTGAGCGTGAATGCGTTTTGGCCCCGGTTCCAGGTCGAGACCATCAGCTGGCCCTGGTAATCGGAGTCGATCAAGCCTACCAGATTCCCCAGTACGATGCCGTTCTTGTGGCCCATGCCGCTGCGCGGCAGGATCATCGCCGCATAGCCCGGATCGGCCAGGTGGATCGCCAGGCCGGTCGGGATCAGCACGGTCTGGCCGGCTTCGATGGTGATGGGGGCATCGATGCAGGCGCGCAGGTCGAGGCCGGCGCTGCCGGGGGTGGCGTAGGCCGGCAACTGGTCTTTCATGCGGGCGTCGAGGATCTTGATGTCGATATTTTTCATTGAAGCTACAACTTTGATAAAGGGTTACTTGAGCAGCGAAATTTTCGCGATGCGCTTGGAAATTTCGGAAATCAGCTGGCGCGCCAGTTCCAGCTTGGAGGCGCGCGGCAGCACGGTGTGGCCGTCTTCGTCGAACAGGATGATGGTGTTGTCGTCCTGGCCGAAGGTGTTGTGGCCGATATTGCCGACCAGCAGGGGAATACCCTTTTTTTCGCGCTTCGAGGAACCGAATTGCACCAGGTTTTCCGATTCGGCGGCAAAGCCCACGCAATACGGAAAGCCGGCCAGGTTGGTGCGCGCGGCCACGGTGGCGAGGATGTCGGGGTTTTGCGCGAACTGCAGTTCGGGCACGGCGCCGTCGGCCTGCTTTTTGAGTTTCTGGTCGCTGGCGTTGACCACGCGCCAGTCGGCCACCGCCGCGACGGCGATGAACACATGCTGGCCATCGAGGTGGTCCAGCACGGCGTCATGCATCTGCTGCGCGCTTTGCACGTCGATGCGGCGCACGCCGAACGGGGTGGCCAGGGCCGTCGGCCCCGAGATCAGCAGCACCTCGGCGCCCGCTTCGCGCGCCGCGCGCGCCACGGCGTAACCCATCTTGCCGGACGACAGATTGGTAATGCCGCGCACCGGATCGATCGCCTCAAAAGTAGGGCCGGCCGTGACCAGCACGCGCCGGCCGGCCAGCACCTTGGGCTGGAAGGCGGCGATCAGCTCCGTCAGCAGCTGCTCGGGTTCGAGCATGCGGCCCAGGCCTGTTTCGCCGCAGGCCTGTTCGCCGGCGGCCGGGCCAAAAAATTGGATGCCGTCTTCGCGCAGCTGCTGCACATTGCGCTGCGTGGCGGGGTTCTGCCACATTTCGACGTTCATGGCCGGCGCCACCAGCAGCGGCAAATGCGCGGGCCGTGCCAGGCACAGCGTCGAGAGCAGGTCGTCGCAGACGCCATGGGCCAGCTTGCGCAGGAAGTCGGCCGAGCATGGCGCGATCAGGATCGCATCGGCGCCGCGCGTGAGGTCGATATGCGCCATATTGTTGGCGATGCGCGCATCCCACTGGCTGGTATGCACGGGATGGCCGGACAGCGCCTGCATGGTCACGGCCGTAATGAAATGGCTGGCCGCATCCGTCATCACCACCTGCACCGAGGCGCCGGCGCGGGTCAGCGCGCGGCACAGTTCGGCCGCCTTGTAGCAGGCGACGCCGCCGGACAGGCCCAGGACGATTTTTTTGCCGGACAATTCCATGACCTGCCTCCCGGTTATTTGTTTACCCGGCGCAGTTCATCGATGATGAACAGGGCCGCGCCGATGCAGATGGCGCTATCGGCGATATTGAAAGCAGGGAAATGACCCCAGCTTTTCCAGTGGAAATCAAGAAAATCGACCACGTGGCCGTAGACCAGGCGGTCGATGGCGTTGCCCAGCGCGCCGCCGAGGATCAGCGCCAGGGCCCAGCAGAACATGCGCTGGCCGGCGTGTTTTTTCAACAGATAGATGATGAAAATGGCCGCACCGAGAGCAATCGCGGTGAAGAAGTAGCGCTGCCAGCCGCCCTGGTCGGACAGGAAGTTGAACGCGGCGCCCTTGTTAAACGCCAGCACCAGGTTGAAAAACGAGGTGATGGCTTTTTCCTCGGCGTACTGGAACGTGCGCAGCACGGTGATCTTGCTGATCTGGTCGAACAGGATGACGATGGCGGCGATGCCCAGCCAGGGAACCAGGGACGATGACGACGACGATTTCGGTTTCGACACAACGCGGTTTTTAGTGGCCATATTTTTTCAGGAAGAGGTAAAAGCCGCCGCTGTCCGGGTAGCAATCCGGGCAGCGGCGGTCGGGAGCGGAACGCGAACGGCGTTCCGGTGCGACAGTTTAAGCGAA
The DNA here is from genome assembly GCF_001677885.1 of Janthinobacterium psychrotolerans. Lineage (GTDB taxonomy): Bacteria > Pseudomonadota > Gammaproteobacteria > Burkholderiales > Burkholderiaceae_D > Janthinobacterium > Janthinobacterium psychrotolerans. The sequence goes on from NZ_LOCQ01000046.1 coordinate 8,694, forward strand.
GCGGCGCTTTTCACCCGCACCAAACAGGTTGCTCACGCAGCGGCCGCACAGGGTCGGATGTTCGGCATCCGTGCCCACGTCGGCGCGGTAGTGCCAGCAGCGCTCGCACTTCGGCGCGGTCGACGCCGTCACGACCACTTCTTCACTTGCTTCATCGCTCACTTCGGCCACCGTCGCCTGCGAGGTGATAAAGACGAATTTCAGGTCGTCACCGAGGGTGGTCAAGAGCTTGTACTTCATCGGCGCGGCCTTGATGGTCAGCTCGGCCTGCAGGGACGAACCGATGGCGCCCGAAGTACGCAGGTCTTCCAGCTGCTTGGTCACGTCGGTGCGCACGGCGCGCAGGGCCGTGTATTTTTCCAGCAGCTCGGCACTGTCCGCCACTGCCGGCAGCTGCCACCAGGTTTGCGTGAAGATGGTTTCGTCGCTGGCGGCATAGGCTGCTTCGCCCGCGAACACGGCCCACGCTTCCTCGGCGGTAAACGACAGGGCAGGGGCCATCAGGCGCAGCAGGCTTTGCGTGATATGCCACAGGGCGGTCTGTGCCGAGCGGCGCGCGTGCGACGTCAAGCCGGTGGTGTACAGGCGGTCCTTCAGAATGTCCAGGTAGAAGCCGCCCAGGTCTTCCGAGCAGTAGGTCTGCAATTTGGACACCACCGGATGGAACTCGTAGCGCGCATAGTTGTTCTCGATCTGCTGCTGCAAGGCCGCCATGTTGGCGATCGCATAGCGGTCGATCTCGAACAGATCGGCCACCGGCACGGCGTCAACCGCCGGATTGAAGTCCGAGGTATTGGCCAGCAGGAAGCGCAAGGTGTTGCGGATGCGGCGGTACGATTCGGTCACGCGCTTGAGGATCTCGTCGGAGATCGACAATTCGCCCGTATAGTCGGTCGAGGCGATCCACAGGCGCAGGATGTCGGCGCCCAGGCTGTCCGAGATTTTTTGCGGCGCCAGGGTGTTGCCCAGCGACTTGGACATCTTCTTGCCTTCGCCGTCGACCGTAAAGCCGTGCGTCAGCAGCGCCTTGTACGGTGGGCGGCCATTGAGCATTGACGACACCAGCAGGGACGAATGGAACCAGCCGCGATGCTGGTCCGAGCCTTCCAGGTACAGGTCGGCCGGGAACTGCAGCTGGGTCGAGTGCGAGCCATGCGCCTGCGGGCCGCCCAGTACGGTCTGGTGGGTGGCGCCGGAATCGAACCACACGTCCAGCGTGTCCTTGTTCTTGGCGTAGACGGCCGCTTCGTCGCCGATCAGGTCCGCCAGGTCCAGCGCCTGCCACGCTTCGATGCCGTCTTTTTCGATCAGCTTCGCCACTTGTTCCAGCAGTTCCGGCGTGCGCGGGTGCAAATCGCCCGTTTCCTTGTGCACGATAAAGGCCATCGGCACGCCCCACTGGCGCTGGCGCGACAGGGTCCAGTCGGGACGGTTGGCGATCATGCCGTGCAGGCGTGCCTGGCCCCAGTCCGGGAAGAACTCGGTGTCGGCGATGCCTTTCAGGGCGGTTTCGCGCAGGGTGGCGCCGCCGTCTTTTGGCGTCACATCCATGCCGGCGAACCACTGCGAGGTGGCGCGGTAGATGATCGGGGTTTTATGGCGCCAGCAGTGCATATAGCTGTGGTCGAACATCTTGACTTCGAACAGCGCGCCCGCTTCTTTCAACGCGTTGCAGATCGGTTTCGACGCTTCCCAGATGGTCATGCCGCCGAACAGCGGCAGGGTCGAGGCGAACTTGCCGTCGCCCATCACCGGCTTGATGATGTCGTCGTCCTTCATGCCGTGCGCCTTGCACGAGATAAAGTCGTCCAGGCCATAGGCTGGCGCCGAGTGCACCACGCCGGTGCCGCTCTCGGTGGTCACGTAGTCGGCCAGGTACAACGGCGACAGGCGGTCATAGAAGGCGTCGGACGCGTGCAGCGGATGGCGGAAGCTGATGCCGGCCAGGGCCGCGCCGTCGCAGGTGGCGATCGTCGTGCCCTCGAGCTTGAAGCGCGCCAGGCTGGACACCACCAGGTCCTGCGCCAGGATCAGCAGCAATGGCTGGCCGTCGCGCGTGGCTTGCACCAGCGCGTATTTCACCTCAGGGTTGACGTTCAGCGCCTGGTTCGACGGGATGGTCCACGGCGTGGTGGTCCAGATGACGATGTAGCCGTTCTCGGTCGGCAGCGCTGGCAGGCCAAAGGCGGCGGCCAGTTTTGCCGGCTCGGCGAATTTGAAGCCGACGTCGATCGCCGGATCGCGTTTTTCCGCGTATTCCACTTCCGCCTCGGCCAGCGCCGACTGGCAGTCGAAGCACCAGTTGACCGGCTTCAGGCCGCGGTACACATAGCCTTTTTCCAGCAGCTTGCCCAGCGCGCGCAGTTCGTCGGCTTCATTGCCGTGCGCCATCGTCAGGTAGGGGTTGTCCCATTCGCCGAGCACGCCCAGGCGGATAAAGTCTTTCTTCTGGCGCTCGACCTGCACGGTGGCGTAGGCGCGCGCCTTTTCCAGCACTTCGGCGGTCGGCAGGTTCTTGCCGTACAGTTTTTCGATCTGGATCTCGATCGGCATGCCGTGGCAATCCCAGCCCGGCACATACGGTGCATCGAAGCCGGACAGCGAGCGCGACTTGACGACCATGTCCTTCAGGATCTTGTTGACGGCGTGGCCCAGGTGGATGTCGCCGTTGGCATACGGCGGGCCGTCATGCAGGATGAATTTCGGACGGCCGGCGGCGGCCTTGCGCACGCGCTCGTAGATTTTCTTGTCCTGCCATTGCTGTACCCATAGTGGTTCGCGCTTGGCCATGTCGCCGCGCATCGGGAACGGGGTTTCGGTCATGTTGACCGGGTATTTGCTGACGGGTTTCTTGTTCTGTTTCGGTGCGGCTGGCTTGTTTTGGTCGGACATAGTCTTCTTTACTGGATGGTGTGAGTTACTGTGGCGGGAAAACCCGCCGCGCGCAGGAGTTGGCCAGGATCAAATTCGGTCGGTGGCGGTAATGGCGCCGCGGCGCTGCGCGAAGTAGGCGCGCGCCTGGTTCGAGTCGCGCTCGATGGCCGCTGTCAGGGTGGCCAGATCGTCGTATTTCTCTTCGTCGCGCAGTTTTTCGAGGAACTCCACGCGCACCAGCTTGCCGTAGCAGGACTGGGCGAAATCGAACAGGTGTACTTCGAGCAGCACGCGGCCGCTGTCGTCGACGGTGGGGCGTACGCCCAGGCTGGCCACGGCCGGCAGCGGCTCGGGCGACAGCCCATGTACTTGCACGATAAAGATGCCGGACAGGGCGGGACGGTGCGCCACGCGCAGGTTCAGGGTCGGAAAACCGAGGGTGCGGCCCAGCTTCTGGCCATGGATCACATGGCCGGAAATTGCGTAAGGGTGGCCCAGCAGCTGCTCGGCCAGCGTGAATTCGCCGGCGGCCAGCGCCAGGCGCACGGCCGAGGACGAGATGCGGGTGCTGCCATTCATTACGGTCGGCAAGGTTTCAACATGAAAACCATGTTCGCGGCCCGCTTCCTGCAGCATGGCCACGTCGCCGGCGCGCCGCGCGCCATAGCAGAAGTCGTCGCCGACCATCAGCCATTTGACGTGCAGGCCGTCGACCAGCACCTGCTGCGTGAATTCCTGTGGGCTCAGCGCCGCGAACTGGGCGCTGAAATGCTCGACGATGACGCGGTCGATACCGGCGTTTTCCAGCGACTGCAGCTTGTCGCGCAGGTTGGCGATGCGCTGCGGCGCTTTCGACAGGTCGCCGGCGCGCTGGGCAAAGAACTCGCGCGGGTGCGGCTCGAACGTCATCACGGCAGCTTCGATGCCGAGTTCGGTCGCCGCCTTGCGCACGCGCGCCAGCAGGGCCTGATGGCCGATATGGACACCGTCAAAGTTGCCGATGGTCAGCGCGCACGGTGCGCGTGCCTGGGCATTGGGAAGTCCGCGAAATACCTTCATGGGAATGGGATGAAAACTGTGCCAAAAGGGGGATTATACGGACTGTTTCAGGGATGCACACCGGGCAGGGCCGGCGCAGGGGTAATTTCCCTGCTGAAATGATAAAAAGCGTTGCCGGCAAGTGTGCTGGCAACGCTTTTTTTCTTTACCGAATATTCAAGTACAGCCTCAACATCGAAGCCAACCGTAGCGAGCCGGTGAGCATCACAGGCCGCAAAGCGCGACGTGCCTTAGCTTGGGTTCGATGTCAATTACTTGTTCATCAAAGTCCAGTAGCGCGCCAGGTCGGCCGCGCCATCCGTACCCTTGACGGTTTTCAGGGCGGTGTTGGCATTGGCTTTCTTGCCAGCGTGGATGTAAGCGATGCCCAGGTGTAACTTGGCTTCTTCCGGATACTTGGCGGTGCCCATTTTCACGGCGTCGTTCATCAGGCCCAGGCCCTTGTCGGCCTGGCCGTCGTAGACCAGGGCGAAGCCCAGCTTGCTCAGGGCGTCGGCGTCCTTGTTCTTGACGTATTCGGCTTCGGACTTGGCGGCGTTGGCCTTCAGTTCGGCCTGGGTTTTCAGGGCCAGGTCTTTCAGGCGCTGGTGGCGGGCCGCATCGGCGCCGGTGCCGAGCACGCCTTTTTTGTAACCCTGGTCAATGATGCTCAGCGCTTCACCCGGATTGCCGGCCTGCAGGGCCAGCTGGCTCAGTTCCATGTATTCGGATGGCTTGGTGAACAGGCCGTTGGCCAGGCGCAGGCGCTGCACGTCCAGGCCCAGGCGTTGCGAGAAGCCAGGCTTGCCCGATACGCGGTTCAGCAGGTCGGCCCAGTAGCTGCTTTTCGGATAGCTGGTCGCCAGTTTTTCCAGGGTCGACACATAGCCGGCCTTGTCGTTCTGCTTCAACTGGATGTTGGCCAGCATTTGCAGGCTCGCTTCCGAGTTGCCGCCCTTGGATTGCAGTTCCTTGGCCGCTTCGGCGTAGTTGCCGCTCGAGTAGTAGGCCTGGATCAGGTAGTCGCGCGTCTGTTGGTCGTCGCGGTCTTTCAGCGAGCGCTTGAACCAGGTGATGGCGTTCGGCCAGTCCTTGGCGCGGTAGTACATGCCGGCCAGGCCTTGCGTGAATTTCGGTGCTTCGGCGGCGCTCAGGCGGCCGGAATTGATGACGGCTTCGAAAGCCTTGATGGCGGTGGCGTTATCGCCGGCGCCAGCGGCGGCCGAGGCGCGCACGCGTTCGATCTGATAGCTTTCAAAGGCGGTCTTGCCGCTGACGTTGTCAGCTTCGCGCAGCTTGGCCAACGCTTCCTTGTTTTTGCCGGCGCTCGTGAGTTTCTGCGCTTCTTGCAGTGGCTTGCCCACTTCGGCGCGCACGGTGTCGGCGGCATATGCCAGCGAACCCAGGCCGATTACGGGAGTTGCTGCGGTAAAACCGATAGCGGCCATGACGAGGCCGAGATGAGCGAGACGAAACTTGGACATGAGAAAGTCTTTCTGTAAAAAGCGAATAGGCAGGAAGGCCTGCCTATTCGGATGTAAAGAGAACCTGATGCTACAGCTTACTGGAATTGCTCGTTACCGACCAGACCGATTTTAGTCACGCCCAGACGCTGCGCCGTTGCCATGACACCGGCGACGACCTTGTATTCCACCAGCTTGTTCGGACGCAGATGCACTTCCGGCTGGTCTGCTTGCGCAGCAACGTTGTTCAGCTTGGCTTCCAGTGCGGCACGGTCAGGAACGACCTGATTGTCCCACAAGATGGTGCCGTCAAAATCGACATCGATCGTGACGACCACTGGTTCCGTAGTCGGTGGCGGCGGGGTGCCGACCGGCATGTTCAGGTTCACCGAGTGGTTTTGTTTTGGAATCGTGATGATCAACATGATAATCAGCACCAGCATCACATCGATGAGGGGCGTCATGTTCAGTTCCATCATTGGTTCCGGATCCGCGCCTGCTGCGCTTCCCGAACCGACATTCATACTCATAGTGTTTCCTTTAAGAAGTCCAACGAAGCGCCGGGCGCAACAACCGCCCGGCAAGCTTCTGGCGGCGGCGCCCCGTTGTTGCCAGGGGCGCCGCCGTCAGTCGCTATCAGCTCTTGTCAGGTGGTTCGGTGATGAAGCCGACCTTCTGAATCCCGGCACGTTGGGTCGTGAAGATCACTCGGCCGATCGATTCGTAGCGCGCTTCCTGGTCGCCACGAACATGTACTTCCGGCTGCGGTACTTTCACTGCTTCAACTTTAAGATAATCGAACAGTTCGTTCGTGTCTTTCAGTCTGGTCTGGCCCAAATAAATCTCACCGTCCTTGTTAACCACGATGTTAACGTTTTGCGGCTTGCTTTGAAGGGCTTGGTTGGCCTCAATCGGCAGATCGATTTTCTGCAGCTTGAGAACAACCGGACTGGTGATCAAGAAAATGATCAGCAAAACCAACATGATGTCGACGAGCGGCGTCGTGTTGATTTCTGACATTACTTGATCTTCATCTCCGCTGTCGGAGCCGACGGACATCGACATGATTCTTATCCGATCTTTTTAGCGCCGGCAGCACGGCCAGCTTCGCTGGTCGACATGGCGCCGGAAACCAGAACCGAGTGTACGTCGGCGCTGAACGAGCGGATGTCTTCCATTGCGGTTTTGTTACGACGGACCAGCCAGTTGTAACCCAGCACGGCAGGCACGGCGACCAGCAGACCAAACGCGGTCATGATCAGCGCTTCACCCACTGGGCCTGCCACTTTGTCGATCGAGGCGTTACCGGTCATGCCGATGGCGGTCAGCGCGCCGTAGATACCCCAAACGGTACCGAACAGACCGATAAACGGTGCGGTCGAACCAACGGTTGCCAGGAACGACAGGCCATCTTGCAGACGCGACTGGACTTTGTCCGAAGCGCGCTGGATCGACATCGTCACCCAGGTCGACAGATCGATCTGTTCCAGCAGGGCGCCGTCATGGTGAGCGGTTGCCTTGGTGCCCGATTCAGCGATGAAGCGGAATGGCGAGCCTTCAGCCAGCGTGGCCGAACCGGCAGCGATCGAAGGTGCTTTCCAGAATTTGGCAGCGGTTTCCTTGGCTTGCTTGAAGATTTTCATCTGGTCGAGCAGTTTGGTGATGATGATGTACCAGCTGCCGATCGACATGATGGCCAGGATGATCAGGGTGGCGCGTGGCACGAAGCCGCCGTCCCATACTGCTTGCAGGCCGAACGGGTTGTGCACTTCTTCGGTTTTTGGAGCGGCTGCGTCAGCGGCTGGAGCGGCTGCTGCGTCGGCTGCTGGTGCAGCGGCTGCGTCAGCAGCAGGTGCTGGTGCTGCTGCAGCGTCTGCCGCAGGTGCCGAAGCTGCCGGTGCTGGCGCGTCCGCGAATGCTGGCGCTGCTACCAGGGCGGTAGTAGCGGTAACGGACAACAGAACCGCGGCAAAAAATGCGGACAAACGGGTATTCTTAAACATGCTTCCTCCAAAATTAAAAATAACAGATCGCTGAACGTGATGACAACGAAATCATGGTGTGAGGCAGGATCACTGCCTCGGGTATTAATCCAGCGACCAAACGTATTGCATTTGCTGCCAGCCTTGTTCCGGCTTGCCGTCGACCGTTGCAGGCTTGAACGTGCAACGGCTGATACCTGATACCGCAGCTTTGTCCAGGTCCCTGAAGCCGCTCGACTTCACGATCTTCGAATCAGCGACCTTGCCGTCCACGCCGATCAGGAACGACAGTGTCACGACACCGGTTTCCTCATTGCGCTGCGACGACTTCGGATAAGCCGGTTTTTCACAGACGCTGAAGTCCACCACGGCCGGAGTGCGCACCGATTTGGCTGGTCCAGGCGGAGCGGCTGGCGCAGGCTGCGCAGGCGGCGCCGGCGGTGCCAGTACATTGGTGGCTGGCTTCACCTGGGTGGTGTTGGCAATCACGTTCTGTGGCGGCGGCGGCTGCTGCACGTTCACCTCGACTGGCGGAATGAATGGCGGTGGCGGCGCTTTCATTTCTGGCGGCGGTGGTGGCGGTGGAAGATCCTTCGGTGGAGGCGGTTTCACTTCCTCGATAATCTTGGTTTCAACCGGGTCCATCATTTTGGTGACCAAGCGCTTGCCCAAGCCCGTCGCAATCCCGTAAGCCGCGAGAACGTGCAGCAGGACAACGATCGTGATGCCTGTGTAGTTCTTGGGACTTTTCTCGTTCGAAAAATTCATGCCTGCTTTCTCCAAATACCATCTCTTGTCTTGCAACTGAACCCCAAAATGACGACACAAAGCTCCAGCCGTATCCGGGACGTCGCCGAATTATACATACGAATTCTTTATTTTACACAGATTTTTAACGCCTAAAACCGGTTAAATTTTCCCACCTTTTGCGCCCTGTAAACGTACTTGCTTATGCCATCTTTGCACGCTTTCGGACATAAAAAAAGGCGGTCTTATCGGTTTTCTACAGCCACTTGGGGCTACCACGGCTATGTTCTTCGATGTGGCGATATGACAGAATTATATTTTGCGTTATTGAATATGGAAAACGCTAAATTTGGATCAAATTCTTTCTTTTTGGCAATTTTCCGCTATGGAACCAGACCACTTTCGCCGAGGATTGCACCAATCGGGTGCGAACCGCGCCTGGACAGGCAAAAAAACGGGCTCGAAAAGGCGATTTTCGAGCCCCGGCAGCCATACTAAATTCTGATGCGGGCATAGCGCACGCTTATACAGGCCGGCAAATCGCTATGGACGGAAGGCGGGATCGTCGCGGCGGCTGCGTTTTTCGCGCCGGCAGTTCAGGGTGCCGAGCACCATGCCTTGCGGGTCGACCGTATCGAGATGGACGTCAAAGCCCCACAGGCGCGCCACATGTTTCAGCACTTCCGTGGCCTGCTGGTTCAGCGGGCGGCGCAGGAACTGCGTATGGCGCAAGGTCAGCGCCCGGTCGTCGCGCGTGTTGACCGACCACACCTGGATATTCGGTTCGCGGTTGCCCAGGTTGTACTGCTCGGCCAGCTGCTGGCGCACATAGCGGTAGCCGGCTTCGTCGTGGATGGCGGAAATGGCCAGTTTTTCGTTCTTGTCGTCGTCGAGCACGGCAAAGAAGTGGAATTCGCGGATCAGCCGTGGCGACAGGTACTGGGCGATGAAGCTTTCATCCTTGAAATTGCGCATGGCAAAGTCCAGGCTCTTGCGCCAGTCGCTGCCGGCCAGGTCGGGAAACCAGGCGCGGTCTTCGTCGGTCGGCTGTTCGCAGATGCGGCGGATGTCGCTCATCATGGCAAAACCGAGCGCATACGGATTGATGCCGCTGTAATACGGGCTGTCGATAGGCGGCTGGTAGACCACGTTGGTATGGCTTTTCAAAAATTCCATCATGAAGCCGTCGCCGACCACGCCTTCGTCATAGAGCTGGTTCAATATGGTGTAGTGCCAGAAGGTGGCCCAGCCTTCGTTCATGACCTGGGTCTGGCGCTGCGGATAGAAATACTGCGAAATCTTGCGCACGATGCGCACCATCTCGCGCTGCCACGGTTCCAGCAGCGGCGCGTATTTTTCGATAAAGTACAGCAGGTTTTCTTCGGGTTCGGGAGGGAAGCGCGGCGCGGCCTTGCGCTGCCCGTCTTCGTCGTCGTCCTCATCGCGGCGCGGCAGGGTGCGCCACAGCTGGTTGATCTGCGACTGCACGTATTCTTCGCGTTCTTTCTGGCGCGCATATTCCTTGGCCATCGACAGCTTGGCCGGGCGCTTGTAGCGGTCCACGCCATAGTTCTGGATCGCATGGCACGAATCGAGCAGCAATTCCACCGCGTCGACTCCGTGGCGCTGTTCGCATTCGGCAATGTAATTCTTGGCAAACACCATATAGTCGATGATGGCGTCGGCATCGGTCCAGGCGCGGAACAGGTAGTTGCCCTTGAAGAAGGAATTATGGCCATAGGCCGCGTGCGCGATCACCAGCGACTGCATGGTCAGGCTGTTTTCCTCCATTAAATAGGCGATGCACGGGTTGGAATTGATGACGATCTCGTAGGCCAGACCCATCTGGCCGCGCTTGTAGCTTTTCTCGGTTGACAGAAAATGCTTGCCGAACGACCAGTGGTTGTACGACACCGGCATGCCGACCGAGGTGTAGGCGTCCATCATCTGTTCGGCCGTGATCACTTCGAGCTGGTTGGGATAGGTGTCGAGGCCGAACTGTTTCGCCACGCGCGCGATTTCGTCGTGGATCTGCTCGATCAGCTCGAACGTCCATTCGGACTGCTCGGGCAGGGCGTTCGGGTGGCGCACGCGAACGAACGGTTCGGCATGCGGGGTGGCGGCGCTGGTCATCATTTCACCTGTTTCTTGAACAGTTCGCGAAACACCGGATAGATGTCGGCCGGCGTGACGATCTTTTGCATGGCGAAATGGGCGTGGTGGTCGAGCACGCCCGCGTATTGTTCCCACAGGTTCTGCTGCGGGCCGTCGGTGATTTCGACGTAGGTGTAATACTGCACCTTGGGCATGATGGTGTTGATCAGCAACTGGCGGCACAGCACGGAATCGTTGTCCCAGTTGTCGCCGTCGGAGGCCTGCGCCACGTAGCTGTTCCACTGCCCGCCGCCATAGCGCTCTTCTATTATAGTGTTGAGCAGATTGAGGGCCGACGACACCACCGTGCCGCCCGACTCGCGCGAGTTGAAGAAATCGTGTTCGTCAACCTCGGAGGCGGCCGTATGGTGGCGGATAAAGACCACGTCGATCTTGTCGTAGGCGCGCTTGAGGAACAGATACAGCAGGATGAAAAAGCGCTTGGCCGTGTCCTTGCGCGACTCGTCCATCGAGCCCGACACATCCATGATGCAGAACATCACCGCCTGCGTCATCGGCTTGGGCACCTTGATGCGGTTGCTGTAGCGCAGATCGAACGGGTCAATGAAGGGGATCGCCAGCAGGCGCGTGTGCAGGTGGTGGATCAGCTGGCGCAATTCGATCACCTCGCCATCGTCTTCGGCGACGCCGTCCCCGAGCATCTGCGCCAGCTGTTCTTCGGCCAGCGCCAGCTGCTTGCGCGAACCGCCGCCGACGGCGATGCGCCGGCCCAGCGCGCCGCGCAGCGAGCGCAGCACATGGATATTCGATGGCGTGCCCGACATATTGTAGCCAGCGCGCTGGTTCTTCAATTCGGTGGTGGCCGTCAGCTGGGTTTTCACCATGTGCGGCAATTCCAGGTCTTCAAAGAAGAAGTTCATGAATTCTTCGCGCGACAGCTCGAAGATGAAATCGTCTTCGCTGGTCTCATCGCTGTTGCCGGCCTTGCCGCGGCCACTGCCGCCGCCGCCCTTGGGCCGGGCGATCTGGTCGCCCTTCAGGTATTCCTTGTTGCCGGGATTGACCACTTCCCACACGCCGCCATGGGCATGGCCAAACGCCGGTTCGCCCACGTCCTTGACCGGGATGGTGACCTTTTCGCCATTCTCGACATCCGTGATCGAGCGCCCCTTGATGGCGCGCCCCACGGCATCCTTGATCTGGCCCTTGTAGCGCCGCAGGAATCGCTCGCGGTTGACGGCGGACTTGTTCTTGCTTTGCAAGCGCCTGTCGATGAGGTAAGTCAAAGGGTGCCTCCTTCACTTGTCTTGCGCGCGCGGCCGGAGCCGGCGCGCGTGCCGCTGTCCGCGCTATGACGACTTGCGTACGCGCAAGTACCATTCGCATAACAGGCGTACTTGCTTGGCCGTATAGCCTTTTTCCACCATGCGGGCCACAAAGTCGGCGTGCTTGTTGGCATCGTCGGCGCTGGCCTTGGCGTTGAAGGAAATCACCGGCAGCAAGTCCTCCGTATTCGAAAACATTTTCTTCTCGATCACGGTGCGGAATTTCTCGTAGCTGGTCCAGGCCGGATTCTTGCCGCCGTTCGAGGCCCGTGCCCGCAAGCCGAAATTGACGATCTCGTTGCGGAAATCCTTGGGATTCGAAATGCCGGCCGGCTTCTCGATCTTTTCCAGCTCGTTGTTCAGCGATTCGCGGTCGAAACTCTCGCCCGTGTCGGGGTCGCGGTATTCCTGGTCCTGTATCCAGAAGTCGGCGAACGTCACATAGCGGTCGAAAATGTTCTGGCCGTATTCGGAATAGCTTTCCAGGTAGGCCGTCTGGATTTCCTTGCCGATGAATTCCACGTAGCGCTGCGCCAGATGCTCTTTGATATAGGAAAAGTAGCGTTGTTCCAGCTCCGACGAAAACTGTTCGCGCTCGACCTGCTGCTCCAGCACATATAACAGGTGCACGGGATTGGCCGCCACTTCGGAATTGTCGAAGTTGAAGACCTTGGACAAAATCTTGAAGGCAAAGCGCGTCGACAGCCCGTTCATGCCTTCGTCGACACCGGCGTAGTCGACATACTCGTGCATCGACTTGGCTTTCGGATCGGTATCCTTGAGGTTTTCGCCGTCGTACACCAGCATCTTGGAAAAGATGCTGGAATTTTCAGGATCTTTCAGCCGTGACAGAATCGCGAACTGCGCCATCATGCGCAGGGTGCCGGGCGCGCACGGGGCTCTTTCCAGCGAGGAATTGGCCACCAGCTTGTCGTAGATCTTGATCTCGTCGGACACGCGCAGGCAATACGGCACCTTGACGATATAGATGCGGTCCAGGAAGGCCTCGTTGTTGCGGTTGTTCTTGAACGTTTTCCATTCCGACTCGTTCGAGTGGGCCAGGATGATGCCGTCGAACGGGATTGCGCCAAAGCCCTCGGTGCCCTTGTAATTGCCCTCTTGCGTGGCCGTCAGCAGGGGGTGCAGCACCTTGATCGGCGCCTTGAACATTTCGACAAATTCCATCAGGCCCTGGTTGGCCAGGCACAGGCCGCCGGAATAGCTGTAGGCGTCCGGATCGTCCTGGGCATAGTCTTCGAGCTTGCGGATATCGACCTTGCCGACCAGCGAGGAAATATCCTGGTTGTTCTCGTCGCCCGGTTCGGTTTTGGAAATGGCGATCTGTTTCAGCACCGACGGGTAGCGCTTGACGACGCGGAACTGGTTGATGTCGCCATTGAATTCATGCAGGCGTTTCACGGCCCACGGGCTGGGGATATTGCGCAGGTAGCGGCGCGGGATGCCGTAGTCTTCCTCGAGGATGGTGCCATCCTCTTCCTCGTTGAACAGGCCCAGCGGCGACTCGTTGACGGGTGAGCCTTTCAGGCAATAGAAGGGCACATGTTCCATCAGCGACTTGAGTTTTTCGGCGATCGATGACTTGCCGCCGCCGACCGGGCCCAGCAGGTACAGGATCTGCTTGCGCTCTTCCAGGCCTTGCGCGGCGTGGCGGAAATACGAGACCACCTGTTCGATCACTTCCTCGGTGCCGTAGAAGTCGCGGAAGGCCGGGTAGATCTTGATGACCTTGTTGGCGAAGATGCGCGACAAGCGCGTGTCGTTGCGCGTGTCGATCAGCTGCGGTTCGCCGATGGCCGCCAGCATGCGTTCGGGCGCGCTGGCGTAGGTCAGCTTGTCCTTCTTGCACAGGGCCAGGTAGTCGGTGAGCGACATTTCCTCTTCACGGGTGCGCTCGTAGCGTGCTGCGTAGTTATCAAAAATGGTCATGTTCAATGTCCTTTAATGTTAAACCCACCTGCCAGTCACCATGTCAGCCGGCCTGGCAGTCGCCCCGGCTTGCCGCTTGCGTTGTTATTACCCCGTGTTCGATTGTATTGTTGGTTATTGTTGTACAAGCCCGGCTGTCTTTGCCAGTCCGGATTGCCCGGACCAAAAAACTGGCGCTTGATGCCTTTCTGACGTAATCAGATGGCTTGTTTTCATGTGTTGATAGCGCTTGTTGCACCTACCTTTGCCCCATGAAATTAATTATTGCTCTAAAGGATGAGGAAGTCAAAAGATAAGTCGTAATATCTTTAATACTTCTTTGTAAATTGTTGATTTTATTGAATAAAATCAAAAAAACCACAGCGTTTTTATTAAACTTTCCGGCCCCTTCACGATCATCATACGACAATTCGACAGCACGCGCCGACAGGGCCGCGGCGGCATTGCCGGTGGCGCAGGCGATCTTGCGATAAACTGCGTACATGGTTGATGACGCAGCGCCCGAATCATGGTTCCATGATGCGCCTGCGCCAGCATTTTTTTCTTCGCCCCCTACAAGGAACACCTCATGATGAACGAGCAATTGCGCGCGATCGTACGCGCCATGCCCAAAGCCGAATTGCATATCCATATCGAAGGCTCGCTGGAGCCGGAACTGATTTTCGCACTGGCCGAACGCAATGGCGTGTCGCTGGCCTATGAATCCGTGGAACACTTGCGCAGTGCCTATGCCTTTACGGATTTGCAGTCCTTTCTCGACATTTATTACGCTGGCGCAAGCGTGCTGTTGAAAGAGCAGGATTTCCACGACATGACGCAGGCTTACCTGCAGCGCGCGCAAGCCGACAATGTCTTGCACACGGAAATTTTCTTCGATCCGCAAACCCATACGGCGCGCGGCGTGGCCATCGCCGACGTGATCAACGGCATTTACCGCGCCTGCCAGGACAGCCCCGTCAGCGCCAGCCTGATCCTGTGCTTCCTGCGCCACCTGAGCGAAAAGGAAGCGTTCGACACGCTGGAAGAGGCGCTGCCATACCGCGACAAATTCATCGGCATCGGCCTCGATTCCTCGGAAGTGGGCAACCCGCCCGAGAAATTCTCGCGCGTGTTTGCGCGCTGCCGCGAACTGGGCCTGCGCCTGGTGGCCCACGCCGGCGAGGAAGGTCCGCCGGCCTACATCCGCACCGCGCTTGACGATTTGCAGGTCGAGCGCATCGACCATGGCGTGCGCTGCCTGGAAGACGCGGAACTGACGGCGCGCCTGGCGCGCGAGCAGATCGCGCTGACGGTCTGCCCGCTGTCGAACACCAAGCTGCGCGTGTTTGACCAGATGCACGACCATAACCTGGCCGAGCTGCTGGCGGCCGGCTTGCTGGTGACCGTCAATTCGGACGATCCGGCCTATTTTGGCGGCTACATGAACGACAACTACGACGCCATTTTCGAGGCGCTGCCACTGGGCCTGGCGCATGCCAGGCAGCTGTCGCGCAACGGCTTTATTGCCGCCTTTTTGCCGCAGGCGCAAAAGGATGCGTTTCTCGCCACCGTCGATGCGTATTTCGCCCAGCACGCTTCAAGCTAAACCTCTATAAAGATCCGCCGCCATGCTCCGCCTTTCCCTCAACATGACCGGGCGCGACTGGCGCGCCGGGCAATTGCGTTTCCTGCTGATCGCCCTCATCGTGGCCGTCGCCGCGCTCTCGGCGGTGGGCTTTTTTGTCGACCGCCTGCGCTCAAGCCTGAACCGCGACGCGCACCAGCTGCTCGGCGCCGACCTGGTCATCAGCGCCGACCAGCCGGTCAGCGCCGCCTGGCGCGCCGAGGCGCAAAAGCGCGGCCTGCTGCTGGCCGACACCGTCACCTTTCCCAGCATGGCGCAGGCCGGCGAAGGCGAGCAATCGCTGTCGCAGCTCGCTTCCATCAAGGCCGTTTCCGACGGCTATCCGCAGCGCGGCAAGCTGAAAATCACCACCAGCGCCAGCGAGGCGCTGGACGCCGTCGGCAAACCCACCGACCAGGTGCCGGCGCCCGGCACCCTGTGGGTCGATGCGGCCATCTTGTCGGCCCTGAACGCGAAGCTGGGCGACACCCTGAAACTGGGCGACAAGCGCTTTACCGTCACCCAGCTGATCGCCAGCGAGCCTGACCGTGGCGCCTCGTTCCTGAACTTTGCGCCGCGCGTGATGCTGCCGCTGGGCGACCTGGCCGCCACGGCGCTGGTGCAAAACGGCTCGCGCGTGTCGTACCGGCTGCTGCTGTCGGCGCCGGCCAGCCAGGCCAGGGACATCGCCAGCTACCAGTCGTGGGTGGAAAAGCAGATCAGCGAACAGGCCATCAAGGGCGTGCGCGTCGAATCGATCGAGTCGGGCAATCCGCAGATGCAATCGACCCTGGACCGCGCCGACCGTTTCCTCTCCCTGGTCGGCTTGCTGTCGGCGATGCTGGCGGCGGTCGCCGTGGCGATGGCGGCGCGCCGTTTCATGCTGCGCCACCTCGACGCCTGCGCCATGCTGCGCTGCCTGGGCCTGACGCAAAACCAGGTCACGGCCATGTATGTGATCGAATTTCTGATCGTCGGCCTGGCCGGCAGCGTGATCGGCGTGGCGGTCGGTTACGGCGGCCACCTGGTGCTGCTCGAACTGCTGGGCAAGCTGGTGCAAAGCGACTTGCCGCCGGTGTCGATGCTGCCGGCCCTGCAGGGCGTGGCCACCGGCATGCTGCTGCTGCTCGGCTTTGCGCTGCCGCCGATTTTGCAATTGCGCAATGTGCCGCACAACCGCGTGATCCGCCGCGAACAGGCGCCGCCGCAGGCGCTGGCGCTGGCCACCTATGGCCTGGGCATCGCCGCCTTTGTCGTGCTGCTGCTGTGGCAGGCCGGCGACGTGACGCTGGCGCTGCTGACGGCGGCCGGTTTTCTCGGCGGCTTTGCGCTGTTCGGCCTGGTGGGCTGGCTCGGCCTCAAGTCCCTGAAAAGCCTGCGCGGCCTGGTCAACCATCAAAGCTGGCGCTTTGCCGTCACGTCCCTGCAGCGCCGCCCGGGCGCCACCGTGATCCAGGTGGTGTCGCTGGCGCTGGGCCTGATGGCCCTGCTGCTGCTGACCGTGGTGCGCGGCGACCTGATGGTGGCCTGGCGGGCCGCCACGCCGGCTGACGCGCCGAACCGCTTTATCATCAATATCTTGCCGGAACAAAAAGAGCCGATCGCCGCGCGCCTGGCGCAGGCCGGCGTGGTCAACGCGCCGCTCTATCCGATGATACGCGGGCGCCTGGTGGCCGTAAACGGCAAGACGATTACCGAAGAGACTTATCAGGACGACCGCGCCAAGCGCCTGGCCGACCGCGAATTCAATCTGTCGACCATGGCGCGGATGCAGCAGCAAAACAAGCTGGTCGCCGGCCAGTGGTTCAGCGGCAAGCCCGGCGCGCCGGCCGAGGCGTCGGTGGAAGAGGGCATCGCCAAGACCCTGAACCTGAAGCTTGGCGACAGCATGCGCTTCGATATTGCCGGCCAGAGCGTCGAGGCGCGCATCACCAGCTTGCGCAAGCTCGAATGGGGCTCGATGCGCGTCAATTTCTTTGTCATCATCAATCCGGAAGCGATGGCGGACACGCCGCAAACCTGGATCACCGCGTTTCATCTGCCGGCCGCGCATGGCGACCTGGGCAATGCGCTGACGCGCGATTATCCGAATCTGACAGTGGTCGATGTCGGCGGCATCCTGAAACAGATCCAGGCGGTGCTGGACCAGGTGGTGACGGCGGTCGAATTCCTGTTTGCATTTACGCTGGCGTCGGGCCTGCTGGTGCTGTATGCGGCCCTGATGGGCTCGCAAGACGAGCGCACCCGCGAAGCGGGCCTGCTGCGCGCGCTGGGCGCGACCCGGCGCCAGCTCGCGCAAGCCCAGCTGATCGAGTTCTCGCTGGTGGGCGCTCTGGCCGGCCTCCTGGCCGCGTCCGGCGCGGCCGCCATGGGCTGGGCGCTGGCCACATACCAGTTCAAGTTTGCCTGGAGTTTTGCGCCTGGCGTATGGGTCTTTGGCCTGCTGGCCGGCGCCCTGTGCGCGATCGCCGGCGGCTGGCTGGGCCTGCGCGGCGTACTGAAGCATCCGCCGCTGCAAACCCTGCGCGAAAGCTGAACCCTGGCTGCATGGCGTCAGGCGGCCAGGCTTTCCCTGGCCTGCGCCAGCAGGAACTGCGCGTACGACAGCACCGGCTGTCCCAGCTGGTGCGCCGGCACGTCGAACAGCGCCCAGTAATATGGCTCGCGGCCGTGGCAGATGGCCGGCGCGGCGCAGTAGCGGAACCAGTTCTCGCCGATGCCGGCGCGATACATGCCGTCGCCGTCGGCATCGGAAAAATACGGGATCACGCGTTTCTCCAGCAGCGCCACCAGCAGGGAGTCGGGCGCGTCGCTGTCGCGCGCCATCTCGTATTGCGTATGCAGGCTGCGTTCCGTTTCGATCACCATCAGCCGCGCCTGGCCGTCGCGCGTAAAGAACAGGATGCCGCCCGGATTCGGGAAGATATAGTGTTCGACAAAGCCATGGCGCCTGCATAGCTCAAGCACCACCGCCGCCAGCGCCTCGTCCTGCAGGAACTGGTAGTTATGCAGCAACAGCAGGTCGCGCACCGTATCGGACTGCTGCAGGAAAAATTCCCGTTGCAGGCTGATGATTTCATGTTCGAGGATATCGAGCGCGTTGTCGTCGCTCTTCTTGATATAGCGGTCGATCAGGCCGCGGTTGAAGGCGGTCACCGCCACTTTTTCATCGGCCGCTCCCGTAAATAAAATCTTCTTGCACGGCAGGTCGCGCACGGCCTGGCAAAATTCCAGGCCATTCATCTGCGGCATCGAATAGTCGACCACCAGCACCGACGGCGTGGCGAAGCGCTGCGCCCGGGCGCTGATGCGCCAGATGCGTTCGACGTCGAGTGCCACGTTGCATTGGTCGGGCGGCAGGTTTTGCGTGTCGAAATTGACATGCAGCGGGGTTTCGCCCTGCTGCGTGCTGTGGCGCAGCCAGTGCAGCGCCGCGCTGGTGTCGTGGAAGGTCTTGCGCGCCAGCGCCGGATCGAGCTGGAAGGCCAGGCTTTTCAGGAAGGAGTCGCTGTCGTCGATCAGGACGGTCAGGGTAGGATGGGTATGGACGGGAAGTTGCATGCGTCACCTTGCACGGAGGGGAGGAGAAAAGCGGTCGGGCGCCGGTTGCACGAACTCCAGTACGAAGATGGCATATGCACTGTCGCGCGACACGCAACTGATGCGCGCCTGCCAGGCCTGCAGGATTTGCCGGCACAGGGCCAGGCCGATGCCGCTGCCGTTGTGTGCTGGGTAGGAGTAGAAACGGTCGAAGATCAAAGGCAGCCGGCTGGCGGCGATGCCGCAGCCGGTGTCGATGAACAGCAGGCGCGGCACGGCGCGATTGCCATCGATGACGATGCGTACGCGGCCCTTGCCGGCGCGATGGATGGCTTTGAGCGCATTGCGCAGCAGGTTCAGCAGGATCACCACGCACAGTTCGGTCTGGCCAGGAAAACGGAAGTCGCTGCGTACATCGACCGTGACGAGGGCGCGCTGGGCCGCGCTGACAAAAGGGTAGCGCTTGAGCACGGCCGTCACGGTTTCATGCATGCCGACCGATTCGTTCGCTTCGAGCCGGCTGCTGACGGCGCTGGCGCTGAGCAGGAACAGGTCGATCATATGGTGCATATGGCGCACTTCGAACTGGATGCGCGCCAGCGCGTCCTGGCAGGCGGCACCGCTGTCGGCATCCGTGCCTGCTCCGTCGGCATCGCGCGGCAGCAAGCGCTGCAGGCCGCGCACATTGGCCTCGACGCTGACCAGCGGCGTGCGCAGCTCGTGCGCCACGCTGCCCAGGCCAGCGGCCAGGCCGGCCAGTTTTTCCTGCGCCCCCACGTGGCGGCTGACTTTGACCAGCGACAATACGACGATGGTAAACCAGTGTATCGGCAATTGCTGCAGCACTTGCGTGTCGAGCAGGAAACTCGGATCGCCCTGCATGGCAAACACCGCGCAGGCCAGCAGGGTGCCGCTCAGGTAGGCCAGCACGGCGATGCGGGTATCGAAATGGAACAGCACCACCAGCGCCACCAGCAGCGAGTGCATCCACAAGGCCGACGCATGGTTCATCAGGAACATCAGGGTAAAGAAAAACGGCAGCTCGAACGTCAGGCTGACGAACAGATAGATGCTGAACCAGGTATTGCTGAAGCGGTGAGGAAACAGCGCAGGCACGAACAGCAGCGCGGCCATGATGCGCAAGGCCGGCGATTCGTATTCCTGAGGAAAGTAGTGATGCCACAGCGTGTAGTACAGGGGCATGCCGATCGCACCGCAGAAGGCCAGCAGGCGTACCTGGGCGCGCCGCGCCGGCGTATGTTCGATGGCGTCATGGAAATGCAGGAAAGGCTGTAGGAGCCGGCCTTGCCATGGTTTTCCAGCGGATGACTGCGCATGCTTCATGGTAGAAGGGACCGATTACTTGTGGTAAATCAATATCGCATGATCAGCCCGTTTCAGATTGAAAAGAAAGCTAACTGATCTGTTATTGAGATGCATCAAACGCATATGAAATGGCTCGCGCATGTTGGAGGTAGTTATTCCCATCGCAACCTTTCAGGAGTCATCATGTCGCAACCCCTTTCCTCCCTGTCCACCACCTTTGCCGCCACTGCCGAACAGCAGATGCCGGCCTTTGTCCGCGCGCGCATGGACGAACATTATGTCGAGCGCATCGAAAAGCTGCTCGGTGGCGAACACTTGCACCAGTGGCAGGCGATGCCGGCCGATGCGGTCATGCTCGCCGGCAACGATTACCTGAATATCGCCGCCGAACCGGCGCTGCTGGCGGCGCAGGCGCGCGTGTTGCAAGGCGGCGGCGCGATGCTGATGTCGTCCGTCTTCCTGCAGGAGGGCAGCCGCCAGCACCGCCTGGAGCGCAAGCTGGCCGATTTCCTCGGCAGCGCAGCATGCGTGCTGGCGCAATCGGGCTGGGCCGCCAACGTCGGCCTGTTGCAAAGCCTGGCCGGCCCCGGCATCCCCGTCTACCTCGACATGCAGGCCCATGCGTCGCTGTGGGAGGGCGTGCAGTCGGCGCAGGCGTTGGCGGTGCCGTTCCTGCATAACGACAGCGCCCACCTGCGCCGCCAGCTGGAGCGGCATGGCCCGGGCATCATCGCTGTCGATGCCTTGTACAGCACCAATGGCAGCGTGGCGCCGCTGCTGGACATGGTGGAGATGGCCGAACGCAGCGGCAGCATGCTGATCGTCGACGAATCGCATTCGCTGGGCACGCACGGGCCGCAAGGAGCCGGCCTGGTGGCCGCACTGGGGTTGCAGGACCGCGTCCATTTCCGTACCGCCTCGCTGGCCAAGGCGTTTGCCGGGCGCGCCGGCCTGATCACCTGCTCGTCGCAGTTCAAGGGCTATTTCCTGTCGGCCTCGCGTCCGGCGATTTTCAGTTCCTGCCTGCTCGAACACGAACTGGCGTGGTTCGACGCCGCGCTCGACTTCATCCGCGCCGCCGACGCGCGCCGCGCCGCTCTGCGCCAGCACAGCCTGTACCTGCGCCAGGGACTTGCCGCGCTGGGCTATAACGTCAGCGACGGCACGGAACAGATCATCGCACTCGAGGCGGGCACCGAGCCGGACACCCTGATCCTGCGCAAGGCGCTGGAACGCCATGGCATTTACGGCGCCGTGTTTTGCGCGCCGGCCACGCCGAAGAACCGCGCGCTGGTGCGCCTGACCTTGAATGCCCTGCTGCGCCAGGACCAGGCGCAGCGCCTGCTCGACGCCTGTGCGGCGATCCGCGACGAAGTGGGCCTGGCGCGCTGGCCATCGACGCGGCGCCTGCGCAAGCTGGTGCTGGTGTAGCCGCCCCGGGACGCAGGGCACGGCTTGCGCTATCATGGCGGCCATGACCGATACCACCGCCCCCACCCTGTACGAGACCATCGGCGGCGCACCCGTGCTGCGCCAGATGGTCGACCGTTTTTATGACCTGATGGAACTGGAACCGGAATTTGCCGGCATCCGCAGCATGCATCCGGCGTCGACCGACGGCTCGCGCGACAAGCTGTATTTTTTCCTGACCGGCTGGATGGGCGGGCCCGACCTGTATATCGAACAGTTTGGCCACCCGCGCCTGCGCGCGCGCCATTTGCCGTACGCGATCGGTACCGGCGAGCGCGACCAGTGGCTGCGCGCCATGGCCTGGGCCATGGAAGACACCGGCATCGAAGAGTCCCTGCGCGTGCGGCTGATGGAGTCGTTCTATCAGACCGCTGACTGGATGCGCAACAAAGCCGACTGACACCATGACCTCGCTCGAATTCTATGTGCTGCTGGGCGCGCTCGCGGCCGTCATTGCCCTGCTGGTGCTGCTGCTGTTGCGCCCGCGCCCTGGCGCCGGTGCCGATGGCGCCACCACCCTGGCGCTGGTGCAGCAGCACCAGGCGCAAAGCCTGGAACGCATCGACCGGGTCGAGCGCGAAGTGCGGCTGCAATTGCAGGCGTCGGCGCAGGCGACGCGGCAGGACCTGGCATCGAGCCTGGCGCAATTCCAGGCCGCCACCTTGCAGCAGCTCGACAGCCTGCGCACGCAGATCCAGGCGCAGGGCAAGGTCGGGCGCGAAGAACAGGCGCAAAGCCTGGCGCGCTTTGCCGACAGCACCAACCAGACCCTGGCCCAGCTGACCGAATCGAACGCCCAGCGCATGCTGGAAGTGCGCGCCACCCTGGAAAGCAAGATCCGCGACTTGCAGGCGGACAATGGCGCGCGCCTGGAAGAGATGCGCAAGACGGTCGATGAAAAGCTGCACGCCACGCTGGAGACGCGTCTCTCCGCCTCGTTCCAGCAGGTGTCGGAGCGGCTGGAAAAAGTCCACCAGGGCCTCGGTGAAATGCAGCAGCTGGCGCTCGGTGTGGGCGACCTGAAGCGGGTACTGACCAATGTCAAGACGCGCGGCACCTGGGGCGAGGTGCAGCTGGAAATGTTGCTGGAGCAAGTGCTCACCGTCGATCAGTATGCGAAGAACGTGGAAACCGTGCCGGGCAGCGGCGCGCGGGTCGAATTCGCGTTAAAACTGCCGGGCCTGGTCGATGGCGGGCCGCCCGTGTGGATGCCGATCGATGCGAAGTTCCCCAAGGAGCAATATGAACGGCTGGTCGAGTCGGCCGAACGGGCCGATGCGGAAGGCGTATTGCAGGCCGGACGCGAACTGGAACGCGCCGTGCGCGGCGAAGCAAAAACCATCGCCGACAAATACCTGCTGCCGCCCAACACCACCGACTTTGCCATCCTGTTCCTGCCCACCGAAGGCCTGTACGCCGAAGTGATGCGCCGGCCTGGCCTGGCTGACGACCTGCAGCGCGTGCACCGGGTCAGCATCGCCGGGCCGTCGACCCTGACCGCCTTGCTCAACAGCTTGCAGATGGGGTTCAGGACGCTGGCGCTGGAGAAACGCTCGTCGGAAGTGTGGCAGGTGCTGGGCGCCGTGAAAACCGAGTTCGGCAAGTTCGGCGAGGTGCTGTCGCAAACCCGGTTGACGCTGGAAAAGGCGGCCAGGAATATCGAAAGCGCGGAGGTGCGCAGCCGGCAGATGGCGCGCAAGCTCAAGTCGGTGGAAGCCTTGCCGGGCGAGACGGCGGCGCTGCTGCTGGGCGACGCCGGCGAAGACGCTGCCGGAAAGTAATCGCCGCCCCGGCTTTCAGACCAGGCCGTGGAACAGCACGATATCGACCAGCTCGCCAGCGGACACATGGCCTTGCTGCGCATGCAACACGATCATGCAGTTGGCCTGGCTCATCGAGCTGAGGATGCCCGAGCCTTGCGCGCCCGTCACGCGCACCTGCTGGCGGCCGCCGGCATCGCGCTCGACGATGCCGCGCTGGTATTCGGTGCGGCCGCGTTTCTTGCGGATCGCCGCCTGCGCCGGCACGCTGATCAGGGGCAATTCTTCGGCGCTGGCGCCCATCATGCGCAGCAGGGTCGGGCGGGCCAGGAAATAAAACGTCGCCATCACCGCCACCGGATTGCCGGGCAAGCCCAGCAGCAGCGCCGAGTGGCCGCCGGCATGGATCTGGCCGAAGGCCATGGGCCGGCCCGGGCGCATATTGATTTTCCAGAAGGCCACCTTGCCCAGGCGCGCCAAAATCTCGCGCGTATGGTCGGCCGCGCCGCTGGACACGCCGCCCGAGGTGATGATGACGTCGGCCTTGCTGCAGGCGACGCGCAGGGCCGCTTCCAGCGCAGCGGGCTGGTCCTGCACGCTGCCCATGTCGAGCGGCTCGCAGCCGAGGCGATCGAGCATGCCCAGCAAGGTATAGCGGTTGCTGTCGTAGATGCTGCCGGCGTCCAGCGGCTGGCCCGGCTGGCGCAATTCGTCGCCGGTCGAGAAAAACGCCACGCGCAGGCGCCGCCGCACCGCGACCGTGGCGATGCCCAGCGAGGCCAGCAGGCCCAGTTCGGCCGGCCCCAGGCGCTTGCCTTGCAGCAGCGCCGGCTGGCCCTGCATCAGGTCTTCGCCCTTGAAGCGGCGGTTGTCGCCAGCACGTATCGCATCGGGCCGAATGGTAATGGTCTGCCCGCTCGCTTGCAGCACCAGCTCCTGCGGCACCACGCTGTCGCAGCCGGCCGGCATGACGGCGCCGGTCATGATGCGCGCGCATTGGCCGGCGGCAATCGCCACCGTGCCCGGCCGCCCTGCCAGGATGGTGTCGGCCACCGCCAGGGTCACGGGCGCCTCGCCGGCCAGGTCGGCGCCGCGCAGGGCGTAACCGTCCATGGCCGAATTGTCGTGGGCGGGCACGCTGATCGGCGAGACGATATCGGCGGACAAAATGCGCCCCAGCGCCTGCGCCAGCGGCAGCTGTTCCACTTCGCCGACAGGCGTGGCGCTGGTGGCAAGCAATGCTTGCGCCATCTCCACCGGCATCGCGTCGTTGTTCAGCTCGGCCAGTTCCTCGGGGGTATTGATATTGCGAAACGCCGCCGCGTCCTCGAACAGCACTTCAGCCAGTTTCAGGCCGCCATGCCAGGCGCCGACGCGGCGCTCGCCGCTGGCCAGGTAGGCGTCGAGCCGGGGCAGGGCCGAGGTCTTCACCAGGCAGAATACGGGATGGCGGCGGCGCTGCGGCGCGCCGCCAGCGCTGTCAGGCTCGTCGGTGACGGCTATCGCCAGGTCGGCATCGTGCGCCAGCAGGCCGGCCGCCAGGCGGGCAGCCAGGTCCGGCGGCAACAAGGGCGAATCGCACGGCGCCGTCAACAGATACGGTGTGCCGGCGCGGCGCAGGCCGCTTTGCAAACCGGCCAGCGGGCCGCAGTGACCGGCCAGGTCGTCGGGCCAGACGGGCAGGCCGTAGCCGGCATAGTGCGCATGGTGGTCGTTGACATTGAAGGCCAGCGCGCCGACCTGCGGCGCCAGGCGCTGCAGCACATGCTGCGCCAGCGGCTGGCCGTGCAGCGCCAGCATGCCCTTGTCCTGTTGGCCCATGCGCGTGGCCAGGCCGCCGGCCAGTATCAGGCCGGTAATATGGTGTTTGGCTATCATGTCGATGCTTGCAGTGGTGATTCCAGACGCCATGGTAGCAGCGGCCATGGCCGGCCGGCGCAAATCAGCCGCCGATATACGACATTTCCACTTTCTTTTTGCCTGGCTCAAGCCCCTGGCCTGGCAAGCTGGTCTGGCTGGTGCGCAATGCCGAATAACGGTCGCCGCGGCCGCGCCACAGCTGCGCCACGGCGCTGGAAATTTCGGCGTCGCTGCGGCCGTCGCGCAGCAGGGCGCGCAGGTCGTGGCCGCCGCTGGCAAACAGGCAAGTGTACAGCTTGCCTTCGGTCGACAGGCGCGCGCGGCTGCAGTCCGAGCAGAACGCCTGGGTGACGCTGGAAATGAGGCCGATCTCGCCGCCGCCATCGAGGTAGCGCCAGCGCGAGGCCGTCTCGCCGGTGTAGTTCGGGTCGACCGGCGCCAGGGGCAGCTGTTCGCCGATGCGGCGCGCCACCTCGGCCGAGGGAATCACCTCTTTCAGATCCCAGCCGTTCGAGGCGCCCACATCCATGTATTCGATAAAGCGCAATATATAGGGCGTATCCTTGAAGTGGCGCGCCATCGGCACGATTTCCTGGTCGTTCATGCCGGCCTTGACCACCATATTGACCTTGATCGGCCCCAGGCCAACCTGATGCGCCACATCGATGCCATGCAGCACCTCGGCGACGGAAAAATCGACGTCGTTCATGCGCTTGAAGGTGGCGTCGTCGAGCGAATCGAGCGAAACGGTAACCCGGTTCAGGCCGGCGTCTTTCAGCGATTGCGCCTTTTTCGCCAGCAATGAACCGTTGGTGGTGAGGGTCAGGTCCAGTGGCTGGCCCGAGGGCGTGCGCAGTTCGGCCAGCATCGCGACCAGGCGTTCGATATGCTTGCGCAGCAGCGGCTCGCCGCCCGTCAGGCGGATCTTTTCCACACCATGCGCCACGAACAGACGCGCGATGCGCGTGATTTCCTCGAACGACAGCAAGGCCGTGTGCGGCAGGTAGACATGGTTTTTGTCGAACACGTCTTTCGGCATGCAATACACGCAGCGGAAATTGCAGCGGTCGGTAATCGAGATGCGCAGGTCGTGCAGCGGCCGGCCCAGGCGGTCGGCCACGCTGCCGGTCGGCTGTTCGAGCTGCCGCGGTACGGCCGGCGCACCATTGCGCGCTTCGGCCAGGTAGATAATCTTGTCAAGCATGAATGGATTGCCACAGCCTAAAGTCGTTCAAGGCAGATACGATAGCACGAGGCCGAAGATGGCACAGGCGAGCAGCAATTTGATGGTGCCGGTTTGATATTTGATCAAGGCCACGCTGGCCGCCACGGTGATCGCCATCGCCAACCAGTCCCAGTGCGCCACGGCTTGCTCCAGCCGGAATACATGCTGGCCGAAGAACAGCGCCAGGCTGGCGATCACGCCGACCACGGCGGCCGAGACGGCGTTCAGCGGCGCATCAAGGTGCAGGTTGCCGCGCGTCGCTTCGACCAGCGGTGCGCCAGCCAGGATGAAGATGAATGAGGGCAGGAAGGTGAACCAGGCTGCCACCAGCGCGCCGCACACGCCCGCCAGCAACAGCTGCTCGCCGAACACGGCCTGGCCCCAGGCGCCGACAAAGCCGATAAAGGCGACGATCATGATCAAGGGGCCAGGCGTGGTTTCGCCCAGCGCCAGGCCATCCATCATCTGCGCGCTGACTAGCCAGTGGTAATGCTCGACCGCGCCCTGGTGCAGGTAGGGCAGCACGGCATAGGCGCCGCCAAAGGTCAGCAGGGCGGCCTTGCTGAAAAACACCGCCATCTGCGCCAGCGGCCGCTCGCGTCCGCCCAGCCAGGCCAGCAGCAGCCAGCCCAGCACCACCAGGGCCACCCCCAGCAGTGACGTCAGCAACAGGCGCGGCCAGGCAAAGCGCGCATGCTCCGGCGTCGGGGTATCGTCGTCGATCAGGGCCTGGCCATGGCTGGGCTTGCCGCCGTGACTGGTGCTGCTGGCGTGAAATTGTGCCGGCAGCAGATAACCGCCGGCCGCGCCCAGTACGGCGGCGCCCAGCACGATCAGCGGAAACGGCAGCTGCAAGACGGCCAGCGCCAGTGACGAGACGGCGCCGACCAGCTGCAGGCCGGGCGTGCGCAGGGTGCGCCGGCCCAGGCGCCAGGCGGCCGCCAGCACCAGCGCCACCACGGCCGGCTTGACGCCGTACAGCACGCCGGCAATCGCGCCGACATGGCCGTAGGCCATGTAGATCCACGACAGGACCATCATCAGCAGCAGGGACGGCAGCAGGAACAGCAGGCCGGCGATGAGGCCGCCGCGCGTGCGGTGCAGCAGCCAGCCGATATAGATGGCCAGCTGGGTCGCTTCCGGGCCTGGCAGCAGCATGCAGTAGTTCAGCGCATGCAGGAAACGCCGCTCGGAAATCCAGCGCCGTTTTTCCACCAGTTCCGCATGCATCATCGCGATCTGCCCGGCCGGGCCGCCAAAGCTGATGCAGCCGAGCTTGAGCCAGTACCAGAAGGCGCTGCGCAGGCTGACAGGGGCAGGGGGTGTGTGGTCGGGGTGTGCGTGCATGGCTGGCAAAAGTGAGGAGATAAAAAAAGGGGAAGCCTGAGCTTCCCCTTTCATCGTCTGCGGCTGGGTGGACCCCGGCGCGCTTATGGACGCTGCGTGTTGACCTGGATCAACGGCTCATCCGACTGCGGCGGCAATGGCTTGCGTTCGCGCGGCTTGCGCACCGGAGCGACGGCCTTGGCGGCCGCTTCCTGCGCCAGGCGCAGTTTTTCCGGATCGGTGGCGGCCAGGGTCAGGCCGGCCGAGCCGAGCACGGCCGACAGGTCCAGCGGTGCTGCCACGGCGGCCGGTGCCACTTCCACTGGGGCCGGTGCCGGCACTGGAGCAGGAGCTGCGACTTGCGCCACCTCGGCCACCGGTTCCACCACAGGCGCCGGTGCTTGCGCAACCGGCTCGGCCACTGGTGCCGCTTCCACTGCGGGAGCAGGCTCGGCAGCAACTTCCACGGCCGCTGGCGCTTCCACCGGCGCTGGCGCTGGTGCTGCCACGGCTTTTTCAGCAAAGCTGTACTCGGCGGCCGGCACCGGTTCCGCTTCCGCTGGCACAGCTTGCGCTGCAGCAACGACGGTTTCCGCCGGCGTTTCCGGCACGATCACTTCAGCCGGTGCCGGTGCTGGCGCTTCCTCGGCAGCTTCAGTAGCGGCTTGCGCAACTGCCACCACTTCCGTCACTTCCACCACCTTGGCCACTTCAACCACGTCCACCACCACGGCGTCGGCCTGCGGCACCGGTGTGGCGCTCACTTCGACCAGCGTGGCGGTGGTAACGATGGCCAGCGCAGGCGCTGCGTCATCGGCCGGGGCCACGGTAAAGCTGACGGCCTGGGCTTCCTGGCCATCGTGCTCGCCGTTTGCCGATTCGATCAGCTCGCCCGTTTCGCGGTCGCGGCGGTTGCGATTGCGGCCACCACGGCGGCGGCGGCGGCGTGGTTCTTCGCCTTCGCCCTCGACATCGCTTTCTTCGCTTTCAGGGCCAAGATTCGCTGGCGCCTTGACCAGGCTGGTTGGCGCTGCTGCGTCGACGGCAGGGCCGTTGGCGGGGGCCGGCACGATTACGCTGACCGGCGTGGCGATCACGCCCACGGCGGCCAGTTCCTCGGCCTTGAACTCGGTTTTCATTTCGGTAGCGACCGGCTTGTCGGCGCGCGCTTCACGCGGCTGGCGTGGTGGACGCTCGGCACGGTCCGCACGCTCGGGGCGTTCGGCGCGCTCAGGACGCTCGCCGCGTTCCGCACGTTCGCGTGGCGCCGCTGCGGTCAGCTCGCCCGCTTCACGCGGTTCGCGCGGCGGACGTGGCTGGCGTGGCGGACGCACGGCTTTTTCCAGTGCTTCGGCTTCTTTGGCGGCATCATCGGCGACTGGACGCGGCTGGCCCGGTTCGCGTTCCTCGCGGCCCGGCTTGCCGTTGCGGCCACGGCCACGCGGTCCACGGTTGTTGCGGTCGCCACGGTCCGGCGTGCTGCTGGCCGGTTTCACCGGTGCAACAGGTGCCGGGGAAGTTGCCACCGGTGCTTGCGGACCATTGAAAAAGCTGACGACCTTGGCCCAGAAACCTTGCGGCGCCGGTGGCGCAATGACTGGCGCCGGCTTGACTTCGACCGCTTTGCGCTCGACCATCGGCGCTGGCTGGTCAGGAGTGATGGTCTTGACGACGGCTTCCTGGCGCGGTTTGGCTTCTTCCTTCTGGCGCTTGCTGTAGGCCATGTCGGTTTCGGCGCTTTCGGCCAGGTTGTAGCTGGCCTGGCTGTCTTCCAGACGCGGATCGTCGTGCTTGATGCGTTCCAGTTTGTAGTGCGGCGTTTCCAGATGCTTGTTCGGGATCAGGATCACGGCGATGCGGTGGCGGTTCTCGATCTTCAGCACTTCGCCGCGTTTTTCGTTCAGCAGGAAAGCGCCGACGTCGACCGGTACCTGCACGTGGATGGTGGCCGAGTTTTCCTTCATCGCCTCTTCCTGGATGATGCGCAGCACCTGCAGGGCGGACGATTCGGTATCGCGGATGTGGCCGGTGCCGGAGCAGCGCGGGCAGGTCACGTGCGAGCCTTCGGACAGCGAAGGGCGCAGGCGCTGGCGCGACAGTTCCATCAGGCCGAAGCGCGAGATCTTGCCCATTTGCACGCGGGCACGGTCATGGTGCAGCGCATCCTTGAGGCGCTGTTCCACTTCGCGCTGGTTCTTCGCCACTTCCATGTCGATGAAGTCGATCACGATCAGGCCGCCCAGGTCGCGCAGGCGCAGCTGGCGGGCCACTTCTTCGGCCGCTTCACAGTTGGTGTTGAAGGCGGTCGTTTCGATGTCCGAGCCGCGCGTGGCGCGCGCCGAGTTGACGTCGACCGAGACCAGCGCTTCGGTGTGGTCGATCACGATGGCGCCGCCCGATGGCAGCGGCACGGTGCGGCTGTAGGCCGTTTCGATCTGGTGTTCGATCTGGAAACGCGAAAACAGCGGCACGTCGTCGCTGTAGCGTTTTACACGGTGCACCATGTCGGGCATCACGTGGCTCATGAACTGGTGCGCCTGGTCGTAGATCTCGTCGGTATCGATCAGGATCTCGCCGATATCGGGCTGGAAGTAGTCGCGAATCGCGCGGATCACCAGGGAGCTTTCCTGGTAGATCAGGAAAGCGCCATTGGCCGACTTGCCGGCGCCTTCGATGGCGCGCCACAGTTGCATCAGGTAATTCAAGTCCCACTGCAGTTCTTCGACGTTGCGGCCGATGCCGGCGGTGCGGGCAATTACGGACATGCCAGCCGGCAGGTCCAGTTTATCCATGGTTTCGCGCAATTCCTGGCGCTCTTCGCCTTCGACGCGACGCGATACGCCACCACCACGCGGGTTGTTCGGCATCAGCACCAGGTAGCGGCCGGCCAGCGAGACGAACGAGGTCAGGGCGGCGCCCTTGTTGCCGCGCTCTTCTTTTTCGACCTGGACCATGATTTCCTGGCCTTCGCGCAGCGCTTCCTTGACGGACGCGTTACGCACGTCGACGCCTTCGCGGAAGTAAGTGCGGGCAACTTCCTTGAACGGCAGGAAGCCGTGGCGATCTTCGCCGTAGCTGACGAAGCACGCTTCGAGCGAAGGCTCGATGCGCGTGATCACGCCTTTGTAGATATTCGATTTGCGCTGTTCGCGCCCGGCTGTCTCGATATCGATGTCGATCAGTTTTTGTCCGTCGACAATCGCTACGCGCAGTTCTTCTTGCTGCGTGGCATTAAACAACATGCGTTTCATTTTTATAACTCCGCGACCCGTAGGCCATCTCAAAGCCGCTTCCTGGGAAGCGGCGAAAGTACAGGGATATACGCGAGAACGGGAGTGTTGGCGGGGGAATGCCTTGGCGTGCGGAGCAACAACGTATAGACGTTGCGGCCGCAACAGGGCGCATGAGGTCGATCGACATGCCGAGTGACATGACACTTGCACTCATCTGATGCAGCCCGAAATCGCGGGAGCAGAGAATGCAGGCGGTCAGCAAATTCAGAGCCAAAGCGTAAGCCGGCTCACCTACTGGAATCGCGATGGCGAGGCTTGGCCTCAGCCTATTCATCGACAACCCTCAATAGTGTGGCTTCATACGGGGTTTGGCGAAAACGGCAAGCGTTATCAACTTCATCAACCCGCGAGCCCGACTCGATAAGTCGCGCTAACGGGTACTTATCCTTTTAATCCAGATCACTCTCTTCAGCATCCCCGCGTTTATCCGATTACAACTACGGTGCAACCTTGACGGGCGCGAGGGTGGTGCGTATACATTTTTTTCCACCGAATTTGCAATTTGGCGAGGCCGGTGGAGACGCCCCTGTGTAAAATGTGCTTTTATTCTTACACCAGCAGCAGCCAGGGCCGCAGCAAAAACAATTATATATTCAAAATGAAGGACTTAGAGAGATTTCTGGGAAGACATAGTAAATGAAGAGTCAAAATGATGTTGTTCCCCCTTCAACACCCCCGGTTCAGCCGCAAGCGCAATTCGTCACCATCGCCGAAGAAGAAGCCGGCCAGCGTATTGATAACTACTTGTTAAGAGTATGCAAGGGAGTGCCTAAAAGCCACATCTACCGTATTTTGCGATCGGGCGAAGTGCGGGTCAACAAAGGCCGTATCGACCAGCTGTACCGGCTGGCCGAAGGCGACGTGGTGCGCATTCCACCGGTGCGCGTGGCCGAAAAAGCGCCGACCGGCGCGCCGGCCGCCGAGTTCAAGATCATCTTCGAAGACGCGCAGCTGCTGGTGATCGACAAGCCGGCCGGCGTGGCCGTGCATGGCGGCTCGGGTGTGTCGTTCGGCGTGATCGAGCAGTTGCGCGCTTCGCGCCCGGACGCCAAGTTCCTCGAACTGGTGCACCGCCTGGACCGCGATACCTCCGGCCTGCTGCTGCTGGCAAAAAAGCGCTCCGCCCTGACCAACCTGCACGAGCAGATGCGCGACGGCGTCACCGACAAGCGCTACCTGGTGCTGGTGGCCGGCGACTGGAAGAATGCGCGCCAGCATATCAAACTGCCGCTGCACAAATATACGACGGCCGAGGGCGAGCGCCGGGTGGCGGTGCAGGCCGATGGCCTGGCCTCGCACACGGTGTTTTCGTTGTTGCATAAATATAACAACTTCGCCTTGCTGGAAGCGGAGCTGAAAACCGGCCGTACCCATCAGATCCGCGTTCATCTGTCTTCGTCTGGCTTCCCCATCGCTGGCGACGACAAGTACGGCGATTTCGCCCTCAACCGTGCGCTGTTGAAAGCCGATGCCACGCGCGGTGCGCTCAAGCGCATGTTCCTGCACGCGCACCAGATCACCTTCGTCCATCCCGAAACGGGCAAGACGATGACCCTGAACGCACCGTTGGCCGCCGAGTGCGAGCGTTTCTTGGTAAGCTTGGGCAAACCACTCGCTGTTGCCACGCGTTAAGCGACGTCTGCATGGCCGGCACGTTCGGTACCGCCGGACGACCCACAAGGTTGTCAGCGGTCAACTTTTACCACTCAAGGAGCCGGCGGCTGGATCGTCGGGAAACATGGCAAGAAAGCAATTTGATCTGATCGTTTTCGATTGGGACGGTACGTTGATGGACAGCACCTCGACCATCGTCCGCTGCATCCAGGCGGCGGCCAAGGACCTGGGCCTGCCGGTGCCGACCGACCTGCTGGCCTCGCATGTGATCGGGCTGGGCCTGCAGGAAGCCATGCGGGTGGTGATGCCCGACGTCGACGCCAAATACCATGCGCGCATGGTCGAGCGCTACCGTTATCATTATCTGTCGCGTGACCACGAACTGGTGCTGTTCGACGGGGTGCAGGAGATGCTGCTCGACCTGTCGCAGAACGGCTATTTCCTGGCCGTCGCCACCGGCAAGAGCCGTGTCGGCCTGAACCGGGCCCTGAATGCCGTCAAGCTGCTGTCGCTGTTCGACGCCACGCGCTGCGCCGATGAAACTTTTTCCAAGCCGCATCCAGCCATGCTGCAGGAACTGACGCGCGAACTGGGCCAGGACATGCGCCGCACGGTGATGATCGGCGACACCAGCCATGATTTGCTGATGGCCAATAATGCGGGCGCGGCCGGCATCGCCGTCGAATATGGCGCCCATCCGGTGTCGCAACTGCAGGAATGCACGCCGATCTATTCGGCGGCGAACGTGGCGCAGCTGCACCAATGGCTCAGTGAGCACGCGTAATGGCTGATGTGCAAGACATCCTGATCTGCGCCGCCGAGGCCGTCGCCGAAGGCGGCAAGGGCGTGCGCTTTCCCGTGCTGGCCGGCGGCGAGGCCACCACCGGCTTTGTCGTGCGCTACGATGGCAAACCGTATGGCTACCTGAACCGCTGCGCCCATGTGCCGATCGAACTGGACTGGGCCGAAGGCGAATTTTTCGAGTCGAGCGGCTTGTACCTGATGTGTTCGACGCATGGCGCCATCTATGTGCCGGACAGCGGCCTGTGCGCCGGTGGCCCGTGCAAGGGCGGGCGCCTGCGGCCGATTGCGGTTGCCGAGCATGATGGCCAATTGTATTGGCAGCCTGATGAGTATGTGTTGCCGCGTAGCGCATGAGGCGTGAATGCGCGGCTATTTGATAAAGTGAATCATGAGCGATAACATCAACGACAAACCGGCCGCACTGCCCGCCGGCGCCGGCAACAGTCAATGGGAACGCACGGTGCTGGAAAAGCTCGTGTTTGCCACTGTGCAAGAGCAGCGCGCACATCGCCGCTGGAGCATCTTCTTCAAGATCTTCAGCCTGCTGATCGTGCTGTTCGCGCTGTGGGTCTTTTATGACTACAACAATATGGGCGATACGGAAACCCTGGGCCGGCATACGGCGCTGATCGATATCAGCGGCACCATCGAGTCCGAAGGCAGCGGTTCGGCCGCCGTCGTGATCCCGGCGCTGGACAAGGCGTTTTCCGACAGCGGTTCGGTGGCGGTGGTGCTGCACATCAACAGCCCCGGCGGCAGCCCGGTGCAAGCGGGCATGATCGTCGATGAAATGCTGCGCCTGCGCAAAGGCTATCCCGACAAGCCTTTATATGTAGTGGTCGATGAAATGTGCGCCTCGGGCGGCTATTACATTGCCGCCGCCGCCGACCGCATCTATGTCAACAAGGCCAGCGTGGTCGGCTCGATCGGCGTGCTGATGGATGGCTTCGGCTTTACCGGCACAATGGAAAAAGTCGGTGTCGAACGCCGCCTGCTGACGGCCGGCGAAAACAAGGGCTTCATGGATCCGTTCAGCCCGCTGAGCGAAAAGCACAAGGCGCATGCCCAGGGCATGCTCAATGA
Organism: Janthinobacterium psychrotolerans; assembly: GCF_001677885.1. Lineage (GTDB taxonomy): Bacteria > Pseudomonadota > Gammaproteobacteria > Burkholderiales > Burkholderiaceae_D > Janthinobacterium > Janthinobacterium psychrotolerans. Next base: position 43,089 of record NZ_LOCQ01000046.1, read on the forward strand.
AATCCACCAGCAATTCATCGACGTGGTGCGCGCCGGACGCGGCAAGCGCCTGAAGGAAACGCCGGAGATGTTTTCCGGCCTGTTCTGGACCGGTGCGCGCGCCGTGCAGATGGGCCTGGCCGACGACTTCGGCACCGTCGACAGCGTGGCGCGCGATATCGTCAAGGCCGAAGACATCGTCGACTACACGCAGCATGAAGGCTTGCCGGAGCGGGTGCTGAAGAAATTTGGCGCCGCCATGGGCGCCGGCGCCATCAAGGCGGCCGTGCAGCAAGCCCAGCCATCGCTGCGCTGAACATCGGACGAGGAGAATAGTTTTCAATATCGCGGCAATTGACCTTGAAAATCTTGCTGCATGGGCTATATTCAAACAGTAGTTCTTCTCAAGGGAGGGTGATATACATCAACTATGTTGTCAGTGCGAACTTGATCTGTATGTCTTGGAACTACTTGCCGCATCGACGATGCGGTTTTGAGCGAATTTATATTCCTCACTAAAGTCCCGATGGGACTTGGGAGCGGCGGCGCAATGCCGCCGTTTCCTTTTGCATGATCGATAATGGGCACGATTGGTGCGGAGGCAAGCATGCGGGGCCGGGGCATGGCTAGTCTGTCGAACTGATTCAGGCGGTACAGTTATGGCAAGGGGCGGGCATGCTTGGTGCCCGCGCCTGGCTGTCCGCTGCCTCGTTCAGGCTGGCGGACAAGGCAATAGTGTGGTGCGATTCTTCCTCTTCGGTTTGGGCAAAGCCACCGCCGGCCAGCCAGCACAGGAAGTGACACTGCGCGGCGGCATGCCATTCGGCCTGGCTGGCCGCCATGGCGGGACCTTGTTCAAGCTCGGGCTTGCTGGCGGGATCAGCGCGCCAGCGCGCCACACTCAATTGCACCTGATGCATGGCACCCTGTTCGATGGCGACACGGGTGCGCATCTGCGCGATGCTGCCTTCCAGGACGATGGTGTGTATGTGTTTCATGGTTGCTCCTTCTGTTTCCTGCCTTAATTCCTAACGTTCATTAGGCGGATTCCTAATGAGGTTTCAGTGTAGCAATGCGATTTTCTTGCTACTTGACATATCTCAAAAGAAATAACCGCCTCAACGAAAAACAGTCCTTGTACTTTGCCGTATCTATGCATGAGCCTTGCCTTCACGCCCACGCCAGCATCTGGTAAAGTCACGCCCATGAGCAAATTATCCCTAGACCGCATCCTGCAATCGCAGGGTTTTGGCACCCGCAAGTACTGCCGTTCCCTGGTCGATGATGGCGAGGTCGTCATCGACGGCGTGACACAGACCAATTACCGCACCACCGTTGAAACCGACGCTCTGGTGCTGCGGGTGTTCGACGAAGAGTGGGTCTACCGTCAGCACCTGTACCTGGCGCTGTACAAGCCTGCCAATTTCGAGTGCTCGCGCAAGCCCAGCCACCACCCGGGCGTATTGACCCTGCTGCCGGAACAATTCACCTGGCGCGAAGTGCAGCCGGTAGGCCGGCTCGACCATGACACGACCGGCATGCTGCTGATGTCCGACGATGGCCCGTTTATTCATGCGCAATCGTCGCCGAAGCGTCATGTGCCGAAGATTTACCAGGCCACCACCCAGGAACCGGTGACCGATGAGCTGGTGGCGCTGCTGCTGGCCGGGGTGCAGTTGCACGATGAACCGGCGCCGCTGGCGGCGCTGGTCTGTGTCAAGCGCGGTGAGCACCAGCTGGAAATCGTGCTCGAACAGGGCAAATACCACCAGGTCAAGCGCATGCTGGCGGCCGCCGGCAACCATTGCACGGCGCTGCACCGTTCCGCCATCGGCAGCCTGGCCCTGGAGTCCTTGGGCATCGCAGAAGGCGAATGGTGCTACCTGACGCCGGAACAGATCGCCTTGCTGGCCTGATCCACTTTCACGCGCCAAAAAGCCGGGTATTCCCGGCTTTTTGGCGTCTTTTGCCCGTATCTGACAAAGTTTTCCTTACATGAAATTAGCCACACTGAAGGACGGCACGCGCGATGGCCAGCTGGCCGTCGTCTCGCGCGACCTGAAAACGGCGCACCTGGCCGATGGCATCGCGCCGACCTTGCAAAAGGCGCTCGACGACTGGACCTTTATCGCGCCCCAGCTGGACTTGCTGTACCAGACCATCAACAGTGGCCGCGGCCACCGCGCCTTTGACTTCGACCCGGCCAACTGCATGGCGCCCCTGCCGCGCAGCAGCCAGCGGGTGGCCGGTACGGCCTATTTGCCGCAGATCGAGCGCGCCTGCAAGGCGGCCGGCCAGGACATCCCTGCCGACCTGCGCGAGGCGCCGCGCCTGGTCCAGGGCACCGGCGATGCGTTTCTCGGCGCCCAGGACGAGATCGAACTGGCCTACGAGCAGTGGGGCATCGATTACGAAGCGGGGATCGCCGTCATTACCGACGACGTGGCGCTGGGCGCGACGGCCGACCAGGCGCACATGCACATCAAATTGCTGATGCTGGTCAACGATATTACCCTGCGCAATTTGCAGCAGGCGGAACAAGGCAGCGGCTACGGTTTCGTGCAGTCCAAACCGGCGATGGCCTGTTCGCCGGTGGCGATTACGCCGGATGAGCTTGGCGACGCCTGGCGCGGCGGCAAGGTGCACCTGCCGCTGCGCTGCAGCCTGAACGGCAAGCTGACAGGCCAGCCGCAGGCCGGCGCCGACATGGCCTTCAATTATCCGCAGCTGCTGGCCCACCTGTGCCAGACGCGATCGGCCCGCGCCGGCAGCGTGGTGAGCGGCGGCGGCGTGGCCAACAAGGAAGTCAAAAAGGGCTTTTCCAGCATCGTTGAGCGACGACACCAAGAGTTGATCGCCGATAGCGTCATCAGCACGCCCTATATGCTGTTTGGCGACACCGTGCGCATCGAGATGCCGGGCGAGGACGGCAAATCGCTGTTTGGCGCCATCGAACAGACCGTCAAGCAGGCGCAAACCCGGCGCTCCAGGTAATTTCACTTCGGCAAGCTGAAATGCAGGGCATTTATGCCCCTGTTCGCCGCATGGCCATCACGGCCGAACGGCAATAATGTTGGCTATCCAGTCCATCATGCGCCAGTTCGGGCCGCGGGACTTCACCGGAGTTGATTGATGTCGGAAGACAGCGACGCAGAAAAGACCGAAGCCGCGTCACCGAAGCGCCTCGAGCAGGCGCGTGAGGAAGGCGACGTTCCGCGATCGCGTGAAGTGGCGACGTTCACGGTGCTGATGGCGTCGGGCTGCTGCCTGTGGTTTGCCGGCGACGCCATCGTGCGCCAGCTGACGGCCGTGATGGTGTCCGGCCTGACCCTGGACCGGGAACAGATACTCAATCCGAATGCCATGATCTTGCGTGTCGCCAGCGACGTGACCTCCGTGTTGCTCACTTGCCTGCCATACGCGGTGGCGATCATGGTGGTGGCGCTGGCCTCGCCGCTGCTGGTCGGCGGCTGGCTGTTCAGCTCGAAAGCGTTTACGCCGAATTTCGGCAAGCTCAACCCGATACGCGGCCTGGGCAATATGGTGTCGAAAAATGCCTTGGTCGAATTGTTGAAAGCGCTGGCCAAGACCCTGGTGGTCGGCTTTGTCGCCTGGCTGGTAATGCAGCATCACAAGGATGCCGTGCTGGGCCTGTCGGTCGAAGCGCTGCGCGCCGGCTCGGCGCACATGATCAGCCTGTTGATCAGCGCCTTTCTGTTTATTGTCGGCGCGCTGGGCCTGATCGCCGCCATCGATGGACCGTACCAGATGTGGCATTACGCCAACAAGATGAAAATGACCTTGCAGGAAGTCAAGCAGGAAGCCAAGGAGTCGGACGGCAATCCGCAGGTCAAGCAGAAGATCCGCCAGTTGCAGCACGAGATGTCGAAGCGCCGCATGATGGCCGATGTGCCGACCGCCGACGTGGTGGTCACCAATCCGACGCACTATGCGGTGGCGCTGAAATACGGCGAGAATTCGCGCGGCGCGCCGCAGGTGGTGGCCAAGGGCGCCGACGAAGTGGCGGCAAAGATCCGCGAACTGGCGGGCGAGCACAAGGTTGCCATCCTGGAAGCGCCGGCGCTGGCGCGTGCGCTGTACAAGCATACCGAGATCGGCGACGAGATTCCCGAAGCGCTGTACGGCGCGGTGGCCGAAGTGCTGGCCTATGTGTTCCAGCTGCGCAGCTACGGCAGTGGCCATGGCCAGCGGCCGGACAAGCCAAAGAAACTCGCTGTGCCGCCCGAACTCGACCCGCACGATCCCGCTTCGCAGAACAAACAGAGCAAACCGGCGCCCGGCGCCGACAAGAACAATAAAGGAAGTACACCATGAACGGCTTGAGAATGCCAGCCTGGCTGAGCGGCATGAGCAACAATGCCAGCAAGGGCCTGGCCGCACCGATCATCATCATCATGCTGCTGGCGATGATGGTGCTGCCGCTGCCGGCGTTTATCCTCGATATCTTCTTCAGCTTCAATATTGCGCTGTCCATCATCGTGCTGCTGACCGCCTTGTATACCGTCAAGCCGCTCGACTTCATGGCGTTCCCGACGATTTTGCTGGTCTCGACCATGCTGCGCCTGTCGCTGAACGTGGCGTCGACCCGTATCGTGCTGACCGAAGGCCATACGGGCGCGGATGCGGCCGGCAAGGTGATCGAGGCCTTCGGCCACTTCCTGATCGGCGGCAACTACACGGTCGGTATCGTGGTGTTTATCATCCTCACCATCATTAACTTTACTGTTGTCACCAAGGGCGCGGGCCGTATCGCCGAAGTGGGCGCCCGCTTTGCGCTCGACGCGATGCCCGGCAAGCAGATGGCGATCGACGCCGACCTGAACGCCGGCCTGATCGTCGAAGACGAAGCGCGCCGCCGCCGCACGGAAGTGGCGCAGGAAGCGGAATTCTACGGCGCCATGGACGGCGCCAGCAAATATGTGCGTGGCGATGCGATTGCCGGCATCATGGTGACCGTAATCAATATCGTCGGCGGCCTGCTGGTGGGCCTGATCCAGCACGACATGGGCTTTGCCGATGCGCTGAAGAACTACACCTTGCTGGCCATCGGTGACGGCCTGGTGGCGCAGATCCCGTCGCTGATCATTTCCACGGCGGCCGGTATCGTCGTCTCGCGCGTGGCCAGCGATCAGGACATCGGCACCCAGCTGGTGGGCCAGCTGTTTGCCAAACCGCAGGTGCTGTATATTACCGCCGGTATTATCGGCGGCATGGGCATGATCCCCGGCATGCCGAACCTGGTGTTCCTGCTGCTGGCCGGCGCCCTGGCCGGCTCGGCCTACATGATCACCAAGACGGCGCAGAAGAAGAAAGCCGACGCTGAAATGCCCAGCGAGGCACCGCAGGCCACCGTGGCGCCGGAACAGGAAGAGGCCAGCTGGCAAGACATCATGCCGGTCGACACCCTGGGCCTGGAAGTGGGCTATCGCCTGATTCCGCTGGTCGACAAGTCGCAGGGCGGTGAATTGCTCAAGCGTATCAAAGGCATCCGCAAGAAATTCGCCCAGGAAGTCGGCTTCCTGGCGCCACCGGTGCATATCCGCGACAACCTGGAACTGAAACCTTCGGCCTACCGCATCACGCTCAAGGGCGTGGAAGTGGGCGTGGGCGAATCGTTCAATGGCCAGTTCCTGGCGATCAACCCCGGCATGGCCAGCGGCAGCCTGCCCGGCGTGGCGACCACCGACCCGGCTTTCGGCCTGCCGGCTACCTGGATCGATGGCGCGCTGCGCGACCAGGCGCAATCGATGGGCTATACGGTGGTCGATGCGGGCACCGTGGTGGCCACCCATCTGAATCATCTGATCACTTCGCATGCGTCCGAGCTGCTGGGCCGCGCCGAAGTGCAATCCTTGCTCGACCACCTGGGCAAGGATGCGCCGCGCCTGGTGGAAGACCTGGTGCCGAAGATGCTGTCGCTGTCGACCCTGCAAAAAGTGCTGCAGAACCTGCTGATGGAAGGCGTGCATATCCGCGACATGCGCACCATTATCGAAACCCTGGCCGAGCACACGGTGCACACGCAAGACCCGACCGACCTGACGGCGCTGGTGCGCGTCTCGCTGGGCCGCGCCATCGTGCAGCAGCTGTTCCCGGGCGCGGCCGAATTGTCGGTGATGACCCTGGACAACCGCCTGGAACGCCTGCTGATGCAGGCCATGGGCGCCGGCGGCGACGGCTCCGGCATCGAGCCGGGCCTGGCCGACACCATCGCCCATCAGGCGGGACTGGCCGCGCAGCAGCAGGAGGCGATGGGCCTGACGCCGGTGCTGCTGGTGCCGGCGCCGCTGCGCGCGCTGCTGTCGCGCTTCCTGCGCCGCGCCCTGCCGCAACTGAAGGTGCTGTCGCATGCGGAAGTGCCGGAAACCAAGACGATACGCGTTACCAGCCTGGTCGGTGCGCAGTAAACCGATCAATTTCCGCTCGGCAAATTGAAATACGGGACATTTCCGGTCCTGTTCCTTCTATCATTTCTTTGGCGCATCCCCAATAATGGAGGCTGTCAGAGTGATCCGTGTCCCGTCTGGGAGGCATCGCTCACGCAACAGGAGTCGAAGATGGTCACACAGTTCAGCCAGAAGCACGCCAAGCCAGCCATGGGAGTGTGGTCATGAATGTGAAAAAATTTACCGCGCCGACCTCGCGCGATGCGCTGCGCAAGGTGCGTGAAGCGCTCGGTCCGGACGCCGTGATCCTGTCGAATCGCCAGGGCGATGGCGTGGTGGAAATCCTGGCGCTGGCCAATGACGATGCCGCCTCGCTGGCCTCGCCGCCGGCCGCCTCGGAAATGTCGCAGCCGCGCCCGCAGTTGCAGACCCAGTTTGCGGTGCCGCAGCGGCCATCGGCGCCGCCTGCCCGTCCTGCCCCGGCGCCTGCCGAAGGCCTGGACCTGGCGCGCATGCAGCAGATGATGACCAGCGCGCTGGCGCATGTGAAAAAGAACGCCTCGGCCGACATCGACGGCATGATGAATGAAATCCGCGCCATGCGCGGCATGATGGAAACCCAGCTGGCCGAAATTTCCTGGAGCGCCACCCAGCAGCGCGAGCCTCAAAAAAACGTGGTGCTGCGTGAAATGCTGGCCGCCGGCTTTTCGGCCAGCCTGGCGCGCTACCTGATCGACAAGCTGCCGGCCGGCCTGGACGGTGCGCAAAGCATGCGCTGGATCAAAACCGTGCTGAGCCGCAACCTGAACACCATGGCCAACGAAGACGCCATGCTCGAGCAAGGCGGCGTGTTCGCCCTGGTTGGCCCCACCGGCGTCGGCAAGACCACCAGCACCGCCAAGCTGGCCGCGCGCTGCGTGATGCGCCACGGACCTGAAAAGCTGGCGCTGATCACCACCGACGCCTATCGTATCGGCGCCCACGAGCAGCTGCGCATCTACGGCAAGATTCTCGGCGTGATGGTCCATTCGGTGAAAGACGAGGCCGACCTGCGCATCGCCCTGAAAGAACTGAAAAACAAGCACACGGTGCTGATCGATACCGTGGGCGTGAGCCAGCGCGACCAGATGGTCACGGAACAGGTGGCGATGCTGTCGGGCGCCGGCGCCGATGTCAAGCGCCTGCTGTGCCTGAATTCGACCGCGACCCAGGAAACCCTCAATGAAGTGGTGCGCGCCTATCAGGGCGGCGGCCTGGCCGGCTGTATCATGACCAAGCTCGATGAAGCGGCCTCGATCGGCAATGTGCTCGACGTGGTGATACGCCAGAAGCTCAATCTGTTCTATGTGTCGAACGGCCAGCGCGTGCCGGAAGATTTATACCTGGCCGACCGCGGCTACCTGATCGACCGCGCCTTCAAGCTCAAGCGCGACAGCGCCGCGACCCAGTTTTCGGACGACGAATTGCCGCTGCTGATGGCCCAGGCCGCGACCCGCAACAACGAAGCACGCGGGGTGCATGGTGGCTAATTTTGATTTCGACCAGGCCGAGGGATTGCGCCGCATGCTTGCCGGCGTGCAGCCACGCGTGCTGACGTTCCTGTCGGCCACGCCGCAGGACGACAAGGGCGCAATGCTGGTCAACCTCGGCGCGTCCCTGGTGCATGCGGGCAATGAAGTGCTGTTGCTCGACGCCAGCACCAGCGGCGACGGCGTCGCCTCGCGGCTGGGCCTGGCGCATGGCGCCAGCCTGCTCGACGTGGCGCGCCAGCAGTGCGGCCTGAACCAGGTGATTCACCAGGTGCCGCAAGGCTTCGGCGTGGCCAGCCTCGGCGCGCGCGGCCATCTGATGGACGGCCCCGGCTACGCCAGCGAGGATGAAGCGCGGCGCCTGGCCAAGACCTTTGAAGTGATGGCGCGCCAGGCCGGCATCGTGCTGGTCGATGGCGACATGAGCATGGCCGGGCAGGGCGGCGCCTGCTTCCCGGTGCCGATGATGGCCAGCGCCGACATCGTGGTGCAGGTCTCGACCAGCGCCACCTCGATCAAGGCCGCCTACTGCCTGATCAAGCGCCTGAACCAGGAACTGGGCCGCCGTCCTTTCGGCATTCTCGTCACCGGCGCTTCCGAAACGGAAGCAAAAGTGGTATACGATAATATGGCACAAGCGGCAAGTCGCTACCTGGCCGTGAAACTGACGTCGATGGGCTCGGTTCCGGCCGACGAATACCTGCATCGCGCGGCGCGGCTGGGCCGCAGCGTGATCGATGCGTTTCCGCTCGCTGGCGCATCGGTGGCGTTTCGCGGACTGGCCGAACGGCTGGCCCGCTCGGCGGCGCCGGTGCTGGGCACCACCTTGTACCAGACGGGGAACCCACACCATTTCAGCGCCTGATGATGTTGCAGCACCCCTCACACGATAATAATAAGTAGCCTATGTACACGGTCAAAGGGAAATCGAACAAGGATCATTTGCTGACGGAGCATATTCCGCTGGTAAAGCGCCTGGCGCATCACATGAAGGCCAAGTTGCCGCCATCGGTCGAGGTCGACGACCTGATCCAGGCCGGCATGATCGGCCTGCTCGATGCCATCACCCGCTATGAAGAGACGCATGGCGCGCAGTTCGAAACGTATGCCGTCTTGCGGATTCGCGGCGCCATGCTCGACGAGTTGCGCACCAGCGACTGGTTGCCGCGCAGCATGCGCCAGAACATGCGCAAGATCGAAGAGGCGATGAGTACCCTGCAGCAGCGCCTGGGCCATCCGCCGACCGAATCGGAAGTGGCCAAGCTGCTCAAGATATCGCTGGTCGATTACCAGGAAATGCTGGGCGAGGGCGGTGGCCACCAGCTGGTCTACTACGAAGACTTCCATGACCCGGACGGCAATGACAGCTTCCTCGACCGCCATTGCGTGGACGAGGACAGCGACCCGCTGCGCTCCCTGCTCGACACCGACTTCCGGCAGTCCGTGATCGACGCCATCGATGCGCTGCCGCCACGCGAGAAAATACTGATGAGCCTGTATTACGAGGAAGAGCTGAACCTGAAAGAGATCGGCGCCGTGATGGGGGTGTCCGAGTCGCGCGTGTCGCAGCTCCATACCCAGGCCGTCGCGCGCCTGCGCGCAACCCTGAGGGAGCAGGCGTGGACTGGTCCAGCGTAATCGGGCTGGCGCTGGCGCTGGCGGGCCTGCTGGTCGGCCAGGCACTAGAGGGCGGCAAGATGGCCTCCCTGCTGCAGCCGGCCGCCTTTGCCATCGTTGTGATCGGCACCTTCGGCGCGGTGCTGCTGCAGACGCGCCTGCGCACCTTCGTGCGCGGCCTGGAGATGCTGCGCTGGGTATTTTTCCCGCCCGCCGACACGCGCGAACAACTGGGCCGCGATATCGGCCTGTGGAGCCTGACGGCGCGCCGCGACGGCACCCTGGCGCTCGAACGCATGATGGAGAGCACCGACGATCATTTCAACGCCAAGGGCCTGCGCATGATCGTCGACGGCATCGCGCCCGACAAGCTGCGCCAGCTGCTCGACGTGGAAATTTCCGCCTATGAACTGGCCGAACGACAGGCCGTGAAAATCTGGGAATCGGCGGCCGGCTATTCGCCGACCATCGGCATCCTGGGCGCCGTGCTGGGCCTGATACACGTGATGGAAAACCTGACCGACCCCGGCAAACTCGGTGGCGGCATCGCGGTGGCGTTCGTCTCGACCATCTACGGCGTCGGCCTGGCCAACTTGCTGTTCCTGCCGGTGGCCAACAAATTGAAAGCCATCGTCTCGCGCCGCGTGGTGCAGTATGAAATCACGGCCGCCGTGTTCTACGATATCGCCACCGGCGACCATACGCGCATCATCGAAGAGCGCGTGGCCAGCCTGCTTCACGAGCACTGAGCGAGCACTGACCATGATGCGGCGCGCGCGCAGGAAGTATGACGAGGACCCTGACAACCAGGACCGCTGGCTGATTTCCTACGCCGATTTCATCACCCTGCTGTTCGCCTTTTTTGTGGTGATGTACGCGATTTCGCAGGTTAATGAGGGCAAGTACCGCGTGTTCTCCGATTCCATCGGCACCGCCTTCAGCCTCGACAAGGGCGCACCGCCGATCCAGATGGAGGCGCCGCAGGCCATTCCCTTGCCGAACCCGGCCCTGAAACGCCGCACCGAAGCGATCCGCCGCGAACGCGAACACATGACGCGCCTGGCGCAGGACCTGACTTCGACCCTGGCGCCGCTGGTGAAAGAAGGCAAGGTGCGCGTGACCCAGACCAGCCGTGGCGTGAGCGTGGAAATCAATGCCAGCGTGCTGTTCGATCCGGGCGCCGCCGGCCTGACTGCCGAATCGGACCAGGCCCTGCGCGCGGTGGCGGTGCTGCTGCGCGGCGACAGCCACAATGTGCAGGTGGAAGGCCATACCGACATCCAGCCGATCAGCAATTCCAATTTTGCCTCGAACTGGGAACTGTCGTCGGCGCGCGCCAGCGCCGTGGTACGATTGTTTATCGCCAGCGGCGTGCCGGCGCAGCGCTTGACGGCGGTCGGCCACGCCGACAATATTCCGGTCGCCGACAACGACACGCCGGAAGGGCGGGCGCGCAACCGCCGCGTCGCCGTGACGATACTGTCCGGCATCGCCGACACGGTGACGGAAGTGCCGACCGCGCCCGCGCCGTTGCCGGGCAATCCGCAATAATCAGGCTGTGCCTGGCCTTGCCGCTTGCTACAATCGCGGCATCTTTGTTTTTTCTTCTATCCCCATCATGAAAAGCAGTTCCCAAGGCGGCCTGGTCTATTCCACCGAAACCGGCCGCATGTGCCCGGCATGCCGCCAGCCGCTGGCGCAATGCGCGTGCAAGGCCGCCGCAAAAGCGGCACCGGTCGGCGACGGCGCCGTGCGCGTGGCGCGCCAGACCAAGGGCCGTGGCGGCAAGAGCGTGACCATCGTCAAGGGCCTGGCGCTCGATGCCATCGCGCTGGCCCTGCTGGGCAAGCAGCTGCGCACGCAATGCGGCTCGGGCGGCACGGTCAAGGATGGCGTGATCGAAGTGCAGGGCGACCATGTGGCCGCCATCATGGCGGCGCTCGTCAAGCTGGGCCACAAGCCGAAACAGGCTGGCGGCTGAGCCATGACCGGCTGATCCCATGCGCCCCGTTCCCGCCCTGATTGCGCTTGCCGCGTTGGCCGCGCTGGCCTATGGCTGCTGGCCTGTGCCCGAAGTGGCCCCGGCCGTGCTGGCGCCGGCATCCGCAGGTCGCAGCCTGTCGTCCTATTTCAACCTCGGCGCCAGCCCTGCACCGGTAGCTGCAGTGACCAGCGCCGCGCCCGGCCTGGAACAGCAACTGGCCCGGCTGGCCGCCAGCGGCAGCCCGGACGACGCCTATGCCGCCTATCAGCTGATCGACAACTGCATCATGTTCCAGAAAGAAGGACGCTTGCCGCTGCTGGAGTTCGAGCGCGGCAGCGACATGACGGCGGAAGAAAAAGCGGCGCAGCAGCACTTGTGTGCGGACCTGACCGAGCGCCAGAAAACCACGCGCCTGGAACTCCTGGCGCAGGCGGCCAAAGCCGGCGTGCCGGGTGCCAGCACGCGGTTTTTTGAGGAGGGTCCGTTCGGCGACCGCAGCGCGCTGCGCAGCCGGCCCGACGATCCGCTGGTGCTGGCCTGGAAACAGCAGGCGATCGCGCAACTGACGGCGCAGGCCGAGCAGGCCGAATTGTCCAGTCTCAGCACTCTGATGATCGCCTACCTGACGGACGGCGAGGTGAGCAAAAAAGACGCGCCCAAGGCCTACGGCTATCTGCTGGCCCTGCGCATGGTGCATGACGATATCCTGACGCCCGGCAGCACCAACCCCTACCAGGACAACTACTGGCACGGGCTGCGCGACGAACTGACACCCGAACAGCAAGCCCTTGCCATGGAGAAGGCCAACGCGATTGCCGCCCGGTTTCGCCAGCACACGGGGCGGCCCGCGCATGGTTGAGCATTGCTGGCGGCGACGCTGTTGTATGGCGTGCTGGAACGTACCGGCTTACGCTGGCGCGACCGGCTGGTAACGCATCATTTGCCAGCGGCCGCTATCGCGCACCACGCCGCTTTTGCGGCGCCACCATCCCAGGCCGACCAGGCCCAGGCCCGCTAGCAGCATGGCGTAGGTTCCCGGTTCGGGCACGGCCATGGTCAGCGAAATGTCGAGCAGGGAATCGCGGATGCCGGTGCCGGTGGCCACCATGGTGTAGGTGCCCGGCCCCAGCAGGCCGCCGAAGGTCGAATGGGCGAAGCCGCCGAGCACGCCGACAAAGTTGTCGGATTGCAGCAGGGTATTGGTGGCGTCGAACAGGTCGATATTGACGCCGGTCAGGCGCGGACCGAAGTCGTCTGCCATATTGACCAGCCAGGCGGCATTGCCGGAAAAGTATTCGACGCCGTCGCCGACGGTAAACGTGGTGGTTTGCGACAGCGCGCCCCGTTCCGTGGTGAAAGTGTCGACCACCAGCGAGTCCTGCGCCAGCAGTGGCGTGGCGACGACGGCATTGGCGTAAAGGTTGCCGTACTTGACGACTTGTGTATCGGCCTGGGCCAGGGGCGCCAGCAGGCCGCAGCCCAATAACAGCGCCGCGCTTGCCCGCGTTAGTGCGATAGCGTTCATATTCATGCTCCTGTACTACATGCGATTGAGTGGGTACGCCGGGGCCGGTGCGGCACCGTGCGCGAGGGAAGGCAACAACGTCAACCGAGGAGATGTTTTTTTGTCAGCGGGAAAAGTCCGCCTGTTTGTGGTGCGGCGTGCCAGGTAAGAGCATAGCGCCGCCGGCGCGGCTGACTTTGCGCATGCTCAAACAGACAACCTTTTTGGTGCCGTAATCAGCCGATCACGACGCGGCGATGGGTGGTATTGGTGGTGGTCTGGCCGCTGGGGCCGTAGAAATTGCCGCTTTGGGCCGCCGGACGCATGGCGACCAGTGCGCCCTGGGTGTGCAGCAGATGTTTGTTGACCAGCAAGCTGTTCAGGCGATTCTGTTCCTTGGCCTGGCGCGTGGTGCCGAGCAGTGCCGTCCACAGCGGCGCCGCTTCGGTATTGCCGGCGGCGGCCAGCCAGCCGTCCATGCCGTCTTCGCCAGCGGCAAAGCCGGCGGCGGCCAGTGCCTGGTGGCGTTGCTGCGCCAGCTGGCTCAGCTGTCCGATCAGTGCCGTCTTGCGCACCGTAATGTCCGAAATTGCATCGATGTCGGCCGCAACCAGATGCAGCTGTTCTTGTTTCATCAATGCCAGCAAGCTGGTCATGAGCTCATGCTCGTGGTGCAGGCTGGAAAACGGAGTCACGGATTGCATGGAAGAACCTATCTATTTCGTGAGTGCAGCAGGTCCTTGACCGTGTCGAGGAGACCGTCCGCCACTTTTTCAGAATTGACCTGGAACTGGCCATCGGCAATCGCGAGTTTGATGCGTTCGACTTTTTTCGTGTCGAACACGCTATTGCTGCTGGTCGTTGCGCTGGTCGCCAGTGCCTGCCCTTGCGGCGACAGGCGGACGCTGTCCGACGATGCCGGGGCAGCTTGCGCCTTCTCGGTGTTGCGGGCGCCGGACGTGGCCGCCGGCGTGACCGGCAAGCCGGGATTGCTTTTAATGTTATCGGTAATTTTCACAACGTGATCCTCGTCTGGTCGAAGTCAAAAAACTCCGGTATATGAGTTCTTATCGGCCACTATTCCTGAAACTTTAGTGTGCCAGATGACAAATATCGTTGTCCAGACAAGTTTGCAATGCTTTAAAAGGCCACTTCGACCAAGCCTCCCGCCCGCGCGATGCCGCTGATCTGCTGTCCCCCCTGGGTGCGTACCTGCACCGTCTGGCCGTCGCCGGCGTTGCCGATGGCGCGTCCTTCTGACGCCACCTGGAAACCATTGCCGCTTGACACTACCCGGACCAGCTGGCCCTGCTTGACCACAGGCGGGCGGCGCAAGGTATCGGTGCGCATCGGCGTGCCCGCCGGCAGCGACATATTGGTGCTGGCGCCCACTACCTGTTCCATATTGGTGGCGATTCCTGCAGGTAATGCCGCCAGGTCGCCCTGCATCGTCACCAGTTGCGTGGCATCTATCGTTTGGCCCTGCGCCAGCGGCACGGCGCTGGCGATGTAGTCGCCCACCACTGCCACGTTGGCCTGCAGGTAAATCGTCCAGCTGGCCGGCGCGGTGCAGCGCACGCCCACCGTGCTCTTGCCCCAGGCGCGGCTGCCCGGCGCCATGAACGCTTGCGGCGCGGGGCAGGCGGCCAGGTTCAGGCGCGGGTCGACCGCGCCGACCGTAACGGTGACCTGGCCCGGCAGGCCATTGCTTTGGACTTGCAGGAACTGCTGTACCGTCTGCCGCAGCGCTTCCGGCGACTGGCGGCCGCCTGTCTGTGCCTGCGCCAGTGGCGCAAATGCAACAAGTACGGACAGCAGCGAGAGGAAGTGTTTTTTCATGATGATAGGCCTCTGGAATACTGCCATGATAGTCGCGCCAGGTGTGCTTGAAGCGTGGATTAAGGGGTGAAAGTATGGTCTGATCCGGCGATGGTATTGCCGCTGAGAACCGTACTATCTTTCCTGTCATCATATATGTCGCCATCCTTCCGCCATCAGGCGCCAGTGGCGGACCTTTCCGGAGCCAGACATGATAGGGAAACTCGACGATTACCTGCGCTTTCACGAGTCCGCGCTGAGCTTGCGTTCGACGCGCCAGGAACTGCTCGCCTCGAATATCGCCAACGCCGATACGCCCAACTACAAGGCGCGCGACGTCGATTTCGCCAGCGCCCTGAAAGGCGTGCTGGCGCGCAGCGAAGGGGTGGCGCCGGCACTGACTGGCACGGCGGCGAAACATCTTCCAGGCAACGGCGTTGCCGCCAGCACCGTTCCGGGCGGCAAGGTCGAAACCATGCCCGACGGCACGCCGCTGCTGTACCGCGCACCGGCCCAGGGCGCGGTCGATGGCAATACGGTGGACATGGACCTGGAGCGCAATGCCTTTGCCGATAACGCGATTCGGTATGAAGCGAGCATCACGCTGCTCAATTCGCAGATCAAGAGCATGCTGACGGCCATCCAGGGAGGACAATAATCATGTCGCTATTTAATATTTTCAATGTTTCCGGTTCAGCAATGAGCGCCCAGGCGCAGCGCCTGAACACCGTGGCCAGCAACCTGGCCAATGCCGACAGCGCCACCAGCGCCAGCGGCGAAGCCTACCGCGCCAAGCAGGTGGTGTTCGAAGCCGTGCCGCTGGCCGCAGGCGGCACCGCCGTCAAGGTGCAGAAGGTGATCGAAGATCCTTCGCCGATGAAACTGGTGTACGACCCGAAGAATCCGCTGGCCGACGACAAGGGCTATGTGACCATGCCTAACGTCAATACCGTCGATGAAATGGTCAATATGCTGTCCGCGTCGCGCTCCTACCAGACCAACGTGGAAACCATGAACGCGGCCAAGTCGCTGCTCCTGAAAACACTCACACTCGGCCAATAAGGCCTGACTGATCATTATGGCAACCATCGATACCAGCTCCCCCGCCGTCACCAACGATCTGATGGCGACGATGAATCCGAAGAAAACCACGGCCGCCGCCGGCAGCGTGGAAGAGGACACCAATAAATTCCTTACCCTGCTCGTGACGCAGCTGCAAAACCAGGACCCGATGAATCCGCTCGACAATGCGCAGCTGACCAGTCAGCTGGCCCAGCTGTCGACCGTGACCGGCGTCAACAAGCTCAATTCCACGCTGGAAACGCTGAAGACCAGCTACCAGCAAGCCGAATCGATGCAGGCGGCCAACATCATCGGCCATGGCGTGTTGACCGCCGGCAAGGGTATCACGCTGAGCAAGAGCGCGTCCCTGCTGGGCGTGGACCTGGCCACGCCCGCCGACAATGTCAAGGTCGTCATCTATGACGGCGCCGGCAAGGAAGTCCATGCCATCGACCTGGGCGCGCAAGCGGCCGGCACCTTGCCGCTGGGCTGGAACGGCGAGACTGGCGAAAAGGGTGCGGACGGCAAGCCCATCGTGCTGGCCGACGGCAGCTATACCTTCGAGGTGGTGGCCACGCGTGGCGGCGAGAAACTCAAGGATGCCACCGGCCTGACCTTCGGTTCGGTGGCCAGCGTCTCGACCGGGACGGCCGGCGTGAAACTCAATGTCCCTGGCGTCGGCAGCATCAACATGGCCGACGTGAAACAGATTCTGTAAGTGTTGCAAAACCCTTTGCAGCCTGAAACCCGCTGCTCCCTGACCATTTAACGAAAAATTCCTTACCAGGAGCAAAGAATGTCTTTCCAACAAGGCCTGAGCGGCTTGAACGGCGCCGCCAAATCGCTGGACGTCATCGGCAACAATATCGCCAACTCGGGCACCGTGGGTTTCAAGCAATCGCAGGCGCAGTTTGCCGATATCTACGCCAGCTCGCTGTATGGCGTGGCCGGCAACCAGGCCGGCATCGGCGTGGCGGTGTCGCAAGTGGCGCAATCGTTTAGCCAGGGTAACCTGGAAACCTCGGCCAATCCGCTCGATCTCGCCATCAATGGCGGGGGCTTTTTCCGCACCAACGCGGGCGGCACGATCCAGTATTCGCGCAATGGCCAGTTCCAGGTCGACAAGAACGGCTTCATCATCAATGCCCAGAATGCGCAGCTGACCGGCTATCCGGTCGATGCCAACGGCAAGGTGCTGGCCGGCGCGCCGGTGCCGCTGCAGATCGATCCGGGCGACATGAGCCCGCAAGCTACCACCAAGGTCGACACCCAGATCAACCTCAATTCGAATTCGGTCATGCCGACCACGGTGCCGTTCAGCATGACCGACCCGACGTCGTACAACAAGCAGATTCCCGTCGCCGTCTACGATACGCTGGGCAACGCGCACACCATGTCGATGTTCTACGTCAAGACCGGCACCAATGCCTGGGACGTCTATACCGCCTCGGATGACCTGGAAATCACCAGCGCCAAGGCCGCCTCCGCACTGCAGACCGACCCCGCCGCGCTGGCCGCGCGCGCCACCTACCAGGCTGCCGTCACGGCCGTGCCGCAGGTTCCCGCCAATGTCGCCAATGCCGCCGTCGCGTATGCCAACGCGGCTGGCGCGGCCGTCACCACCGCCGCCGGCACTGCCGGCGCGAACGCCGCGCAACTGGGCGCGATCGCCGCCACCTATGGCAGTGCGGTGGCCAACGGCGTCAATTCGAGCCGCACGCCGGACCAGATCGACGCGGCGATCGCCGCCGCCACCGTGGTGCCAGCGGTCAAGACCGCTTCGCTGATCTTCAACAGCGTCGGCAGCCTGGACAAGGCCGCCATGCTGGCGCTCAGTCCGCCGCGGACCCTGCCTCTCACCGTCACTTTGCCCATTATTCCGGCCACCGGCGCCACGGGCACCCTGGCGGTCAAGGTCGATTTCAGCAATTCGACCCAGCTGGGCCTTGCTACCAGTGAAAAGAAAACCGTGGCCGATGGCTACGCTGCGGGCCAGCTGAGCCGCTTCGTGGTCGGTTCCGACGGCATTATCCAGGGCCAGTACAGCAACGGCAGGACGCGCGACCTGGGCCAGGTCGTCCTGACCTCGTTTACCAATCCGAACGGTTTACAGCCCCTGGGTAACAACGCCTGGGGTGAAACCTCGATCTCGGGCGGCCCCATCATCGGCGAACCCGGCACCGGCACGGCCGGCAATTTGCGCTCGTCGGCGGTGGAAGTGTCGAACGTCGACCTGACGGCCGAGCTGGTCAACATGATCACCGCCCAGCGCGCCTACCAGGCCAATGCGCAGACCATCAAGACGCAGGATTCGATCTTGCAAACCCTCGTGAATCTGCGGTAATACAGCAAGGAGCAGCACATGGATCGTCTTATCTACACCGCCAGCTCGGGCGCCAAGCACATCCTGGACAAGCAGGCGACCACCGCCAACAACCTGGCCAACACGACCAGCACCGGCTTCCGGGCCCAGCTCGATTCGTTTCGCGCGGTGCCGGTGGTGGCGGACGGCATGATGCCGACGCGCACCTTTGTCGTCGATTCGACGGTCGGCTCCAACTTCGAGCAGGGCCCGATGATCCATACCGGGCGCGCGCTCGACGTGGCGGTGGAGAACAACGGCTGGATCGCGGTGCAGTCGGCCGATGGATCGGAGGCCTATACCCGCAACGGTGCCCTCAAGCTCAATGAAAACGGCATGCTGCAAACCCAGTCCGGCCTGATGGTGCAGGGCGATACGGGGCCGCTGGCCGTGCCGCCTGGCGTGACGGTGACGATTGCCGGCGACGGCACCATCGGCACGATTTCCACCGATGTGCCGCCGGGGCCGTCGACGGTGCTGGGCCGCATCAAGCTGGTCAATCCGCCCGAGCAGATGCTGGTGCGTGGCGACGATGGCCTGTTCCGCGTCAAGGACGGCAGCGTGCCGCAGGCCGACCAGACGGTCAAGCTGACCACCGGCGCGCTGGAGGGCAGCAATGTCAGCCCGGTCGACTCGATGGTGACGATGATTGCGCTGGCGCGCCAGTTCGAAACCCAAATGAGCCTGCTCAAGAATGCCGAGAACAACGCGGCGAAAGCCACCCAGATCCTCGCTTTGAATTGATAGGGCGAGCCGCATAATGGTCACATAGAAATTGTCACAGGGCCTGCGCGCGCTGTTATTGGAGAAAAATCATGATACGTTCCCTTTGGATTGCCAAGACCGGCCTGGAAGCGCAGCAAACGCAGATGGACGTGATCGCCAATAACCTGGCCAACGTCAGCACCACCGGCTTCAAGAAGTCGCGCGCCGTGTTCGAAGACTTGCTGTACCAGAACGTGCGCCAGCCTGGCGCGCAGTCGTCTCAGCAGACCCAGCTGCCATCGGGCCTGCAGATCGGCACCGGCGTGCGCACCGTCGCCACCGAACGCATCCACACGCAGGGCAATCCCCAGGCGTCCGGCAACTCGCGCGACGTGATGATCAACGGCACCGGCTTTTTCCAGGTGCTGCTGCCCGATGGCGCCACTGCCTACACGCGCGACGGCTCGTTCCAGACCGATTCCAACGGTCAATTGGTCACCTCCGAAGGCTTCGTGATCCAGCCCGCCATTACCGTGCCGACCAATGCGCTGAGCCTGACGGTGGCGCGCGATGGCACCGTCTCCGTCACCTTGCCCGGCGTTGCCGCGCCTTCGCAGATCGGCGCCTTGCAGCTGACCACCTTCGTCAATCCGGCCGGCCTGGAATCGAAAGGCGAAAACCTGTACATGGAAACGGGCGCCTCGGGGGTGGCGCAGACCAATACGCCGGGCACCAATGGCGCTGGCTTGTTGATGCAGGGCTATATCGAAACCTCGAACGTCAACGTGGCCGAGGAAATGGTCAACATGATCCAGACGCAGCGCGCCTACGAGATCAACAGCAAGGCCATCACCACGTCCGACCAGATGTTGCAGAAACTCTCACAGCTCTAAATTTTTGTCATGCCATCCGCCCACGGATGGCAGCGGAGGCTTACCATGTCTTGTTCCATCAATTACCCCATCATCGCCTTGCTTGCTGCAGCCATCCTGTCCGGCTGCGCCGTCACCCCCACCTCGATCGTGCCTTACCCGACCACCACGCGCGCGCCGATGCCCGAACCGGTGGTGGCCAGCAACGGCGCCATCTACCAGCAGTCGACCTACCGTCCGGCCTTCGAAGACCGCCGCGCGCGCCATGTGGGCGATACCCTGATCATCGCCATTACCGAACGCACCAACGCCGTCAAGTCGGGCGCCAGCTCGGGCAACAAATCGAACAGCGCCAGTTTCAGCACGCCGGGCCTGCTGCAGGGGCGCTTCGGCGGCACGGTGGCGGCCAATGGCGCGCTCAAGCATGCCGATGGCGACAACCAGTCGGCCAGCAATACCTTTTCCGGCACGATCGGCGTGACGGTGATCGAGGAACTGCCGAACGGCAACTTGATCGTGGCTGGCGAAAAACAGATCGCGATGAACAAGGGCACCGAATTCATCCGCTTCTCGGGCATGGTCAATCCCGATACCATTGGTATCGGCAACGTGGTGCCGTCGACCCAGGTGGCCGATGCGCGCGTGGAATACCGCACCAACAGCCAGATCGACCGCGCCGAGATGGCCTCGATGGCCTCGCGCTTCTTCCTCAGCCTGTTGCCGTTCTGATCATGGCCAAGCTTACTTTTCCCCGCCTGCTGGTCGCCTGCGCACTGGCGGCATCAACGATTGCGCCGCTGGCGCAGGCCGAACGCCTGAAAGACCTGGCCAGTATCGCCGGCGTGCGCCAGAATCAGCTGATGGGCTATGGCCTGGTGGTGGGCCTCGATGGCAGCGGCGACCAGACCACCCAGACCCCGTTTACCATCCAGAGCGTGGCGGCGATGCTGCAGCAGCAGGGCATCAACCTGCCGCAGGGCTCCAGCCTGCAACTGAAAAACGTCGCCGCCGTGATGGTGACGACGTCCTTGCCGGCGTTTGCCCAGCCGGGCCAGATGCTCGACGTGACGGTGTCGTCGATGGGCAACGCCAAGAGCTTACGCGGCGGCACCTTGCTGATGACGCCCTTGAAGGGCGCCGACGGCCAGGTATACGGCATGGCGCAGGGTAATGTGCTGGTCGGCGGCGTGGGCGCGCAGGCGGCCGGCAGTTCCGTCACCGTCAATCATCTGAGCGTGGGCCGCATTTCCGGCGGCGCCACGGTCGAGCGCAGCGTGGCCAGTTCGGTGGGGGCCAACGACATCATCCGCCTGGAACTGAACGCCACCGATTTCGCCACCGCCAGCCGGGTGGTCGACGCCGTCAACAGCCGCTATGGCCCCGGCACCGCCGCCGCCCTTGACGGTCGCGTGATCCAGGTGCGCACGCCGCCGGGCAGCGACCAGCGCGTGGCCTTCCTGGGCCAGCTCGAAAGCATCGAAGTCAATCCGGCCCGCCTGGCCGCCAAGGTCATCATGAATGCGCGTACCGGTTCGGTGGTGATGAACCAGTCGGTGACCCTGGAAACGTGCGCCATTTCGCACGGCAACCTGTCGGTCACCATCAATACCGAGCCGCAAGTGAGCCAGCCGCCGCCTTTGTCGGGCGGCACCACGGTGGTCACGCAGACGGCACAGATCGATATCAAGAAGGAACCGGGCAAGGTGATGCTGGTCAAGGGCGGCGCCGCACTGTCCGACGTGGTGAAGGCCCTCAACGCCATCGGCGCCTCGCCGCAGGACCTGCTGGCCATCCTGCAGGCCATGAAGGCGGCAGGCTCCCTGCGCGCCGAACTTGAAATCATTTGATGGGGCCTGCCATGATCAGCCAAACCGACCTCAGCAACACCGCCGCCTATGACGTCAAGGGCATGGATGGCTTGCGCCAGTCCGCCAAGGCAAAAGATCCTGCCGCGCTGAAAGAGGCGGCCACGCAGTTCGAAGCCATGTTCATCAACATGATGATGAAAAGCATGCGCGACGCCACGCCGCAGGACGGCATCATGGATAGCCAGCAAAGCAAGATGTATACCTCGATGCTGGACCAGCAGACCAGCCAGAGCCTGGCCAAGCGCGGCACCGGCCTGGCCGATGTGTTGCTGCGGCAATTGTCGGCCAACCAGGCGCTGCCGGACAGCGAGGCCGCCGCCTCGCCGCGTGCATCGAGCATGGCCGCCGCGCTGGCCGCCTTCCGCCAGCAGCAGGGCGCCGTCACGGACGGCGCGGCACCGGCCGGCAAGACCCTGAGCGACAAGGCCAATGCCAGCCAGGCGCCGCATGTGCGCGCTTTCCAGGAAAAGCTCGGCGTACACGCCGAGGAAGCGAGCCGCAGCACCGGCATCCCGGCCAAGTTCATGCTGGGCCAGGCGGCGCTCGAAACGGGCTGGGGCAAGCGCGAAATCGTCGGCCGCGACGGCAGCAGCAGCCATAACCTGTTCGGCATCAAGGCCACCGGCGACTGGAAGGGCAAGGTCATGGAGGCGGTCACCACCGAATACGTCAATGGCAAGGCGCAGCGCAAGGTCGAGAAATTCCGCGCCTACGACAGCTATGCGGACAGCTTCAAGGATTATGCACAGTTAATTACTGGCAATAAACGCTATGAAAAAGTGCTGGCCGCCGCCGGCGACGCCAGCGCCTTTGCGCACGGCCTGCAAAAAGCCGGCTATGCCACCGATCCCAATTATGCTGCCAAACTGACCAAAATCATCAAGGGTTCGCTGGTCGGCTAGGGTGTGCCGCGGCTGGCGGTGAACGCCGGCTTCAAGTTTTTGCCACCGCTGCCGTAAACAAACAGGACAGGAACCTACAAAGACACCATGACCTCGAATCTCCTCAGCATCGGTAAAAGTGGCTTGCTCGCAGCGCAGGTGGGCCTGTCGACGACCGGCCATAACATCACCAACGTGAACGTGGCCGGCTACAACCGCCAGACCGTGCAGCAGCAGACGGCCAATGCCAATTACGCCGGTTATGGCTATGTGGGCACGGGCACGGAGGTGTCGCAGATCAAGCGCCAGTACGACAGTTTCATGTCGACCCAGGTCAATGCTGCGCAAAGCAGCACCAGTTCACTCAACGCTTATTACACCCAGATCAGCCAGATCGACAATATGCTGGCCGACTCGACGGCCGGCCTTTCGCCGTCGCTGCAGGATTTTTTCAAGGGCGTGCAGGACTTCAGTTCCAACCCGTCATCGGTGGCCTCGCGCCAGGCACTGCTGTCGAGCGCCAGTTCGCTGACGGGCCGTTTCCAGGGTCTCAGCGCGCGCCTTTCGGAAATCGGTGCCGGTGTCGATTCGCAAATTACCTCGAACGTGGCGGTGATCAACACCTATGCCAAGCAGATCGCCGAACTCAATGTCTCGATTTCGCAGCTGACGGTCGACCCGGCACTGCAGCCAAACGACCTGCTCGACCAGCGCGACCAGCTGGTCAATGAACTCAATAAGTACGTCAAGACCACGGCGCAGCCGGGATCGAACAACACCATCACCCTGTCGATCGGCTCGGGCCAGCCGCTGGTGGTGGCCAACCGCAGTTTCGAACTGGCCGCCACGCCGTCGCTGACGGACCCGAACCGGGTCGAAGTGGGCTACGTCACCGGCAGCAGTGTGACAATCTTGCCGGAAAACGCGCTGGCAGGCGGCTCCCTGGGCGGCTTGCTGGAGTTTCGTAGCGGCGCCCTGGACCGCGTGCAGAACTCGCTGGGCAAGGTCGCCGCCGGGCTCGCCACCACCTTCAACGAACAGCACAAGCTGGGCCAGGACCTGAACGGCGACATGGGCGGCGACTTTTTCAAGATCCCCGACCCGCAGATTGGCGCGAGCCGTCTCAACAGCGCGTCGAGCACCACCGTGCTGTCGGCCAAGATCAGCGACCCAGGCGCGCTGACGGCCAGCGACTACAACATGCGCTACGATGGCAACAACTATGTGGTGACGCGCCAGAGCGACGGTGCGCGCACCGTCATCAATCCCTACCCGCAAACCGGGCCGCAAACCATCGACGGCGTGGATTTTTCGGTCTCGGGCACGGCTGCCGAAGGCGACAACTACGTCATCAGGCCGACCGCCAGCGTGGCCGCCGGCCTGGGCGTGCTGATTAACGACCGCAACAAGCTCGCCGCGGCGGCGCCGATCGCCACTGGCGCGCCGGTCAGCAATACCGGCAGCGGCAAGTTGTCTGCCGGCACCGTCGACAAGAATTACCTGGCAGCGGGCAACGCGCTAACGACACCTGTCACGTTGACGTACAACAAGGCAAGCAATGCTCTCAGCGGCTTTCCGGCAGACAAGGCCGTGACCGTCAAGGGGCTCGATGGCAACAGCACCACGTATCCGGCCGGCACCGCCAGCATTGCCTACACGGCAGGCGACCATTTCAGCTTTGGCGGCATCGGTGTGACGATGACGGGCGCGCCGGCCAACGGCGACACCTACACGATTTCTCCGAACAAGGGTGGGGTCGGCGACAACCGCAATGCGGTGGCGCTGGCGGCCTTGCAGACGAAAAACATCCTCGATGGCGGCAATGCCACCTTCCAGGGTTCGTATGCGGAAGCGGTCAGCTTTGTCGGCAACAAGACGCGTGAAGTGCAGGTCAGCGGCCTGGCAAGCCAGGCCCTGCTGGAACAGACCACCAACCAGCAGCAGGCTGTATCGGGCGTCAACCTCGATGAAGAGGCGGCCAATTTGCTGCGCTACCAGCAGGCCTACCAGGCGTGCGGCAAGGTCATGCAGATTGCCAGTACCCTGTTCGACGTGGTCATCGGCCTCGGACGCTAATCATTATTTTGCAGCGGCTTCGCCGCCGCCATCAGGAAGGGCAGCATCATGCGCATCAGCACACGAATGATTTACGAGCAGGGCAGCACCCAGCTGAACAATTTGCAGAGCGCCTTGAACCGCACGCAGATGCAGCTGTCGACCAACCGCCGCAACCTGACGCCGGCCGACGATCCGATCGCCTCGGCGCGCGCGCTGGAAGTGACGCAATCGCAGTCGCTCAATACCCAGTTCGTGACCAACCGCTCGAACGCCACCAATTTTTTGTCGCAGGAAGAACTGGCGCTGAAAAGCGCCACCAACCTGATCGCCGACGTGCAGGAACTGGTGGTCAAGGCCGGCAATCCGGGCTTGCGCAACGAAGAGCGTGAGACCATCGCGAAAGAGCTCGAAGGACGCATGACCGACTTGCTCGGCATCGCCAATACGGCCGACGGCGCCGGCGGCTACTTGTTTGGCGGCTACAAATCGAGCACCCAGCCGTTCAGCCAGACGCCGACCGGCGCCGCCTATGCGGGCGACCAGGGCCAGCGCGAGCTGCAGGTGGGCTCGGCGCGTTTTCTGCCTACCAGCGATTCCGGCGCCGCAGTGTTCGAAGACAATATGACGGGCAACGGCAAATTTACCGTCACTCCCGACAGCGGCAATTATGCGCGCGGCGGCGCCGGCATCGTTACCAGCAGCACCGTTACCGACGCCAGCAAGCTGACCGGCAACAAATACGAGATCAAGTTCAGCGTGACCGGCACCGGCGACGCCGCCGTCACCAGCTACACCATCAACGACCTGACTCTGGGCCAGACGGTGCCCAATCCCGCCGTGCCGATGACGTACAAGTCGGGCGATGCGATCAACTTCGACGGTCAGCAGGTCATCATCGGCGGCAAACCGGGCGACCAGGACAGCTTTGCCGTGGCGCCGAGTTCCAAGGAGTCGCTGTTTACCACCGTGACCAATTTGATCGGCTCGCTGCGCCTGTCGGGCAATGGCGACGCCGGCCAGGCTCGCCTGGCCAACAACCTGAGCGCGGCCAGCAGCGTCCTCAGCACGGCCTACGATAATGTGCTGTCGGTCACGGCCAAAGTGGGCGCGCGCATGAAGGAACTCGACTACCTGGCGAGCGCCGGCGATGACCTCGACTTGCAATACTCGGCCACCTTGTCCGATTTGCAAGACCTGGACATGGTCAAGACCGTCTCGCTGTTCACCCAGCAGCAGATCACCTTGCAGGCCGCGCAGAAAACGTTTACCCAGGTGTCGGGGCTGTCACTGTTTAATTACATCAACTGACGCCGCCAACTGGCCGGGGCAGGGAGCTTGCTTCCACCCCGGCTTTTTTTTAGGTAAAAGCAATACGCAGCCTAACTGTGCAGTCTGCCTGCATATCTGTTATACTTGAGGCCGTTCAATACCCCACGTCCTTATGTCCACCACCGACCACCACGAACAAGTCCTGCTGCTGGCCAGCGCATTGCGCATCGAAGTGTGCAAGCTGCGCCGCCGCCTGCGCGAAGAAGCCCATATCGCCGACGTCACGCCCTCGCAGGCATCGGTGCTGAGCCGGCTCGAACGCGATGGCCCGGCCACCGCCAGCAGCCTGGCGCGCGCCGAAGGCATGCGTCCGCAATCGATGGCCGCCACCGTGCTGGCCTTGACGGACGCGCAGCTGGTGACGGGCGCGCCCGACCCGCTCGACAAGCGGCAAACCATCCTCAGCCTGACCGGGCATTGCCGCACGCTGATCAAGGCCAGCCGTGCGGCGCGCGAAGACTGGCTGGCGCGCACCATTGAAAGCCGGCTGACCATGGACGAAGCCATGCAGCTGCGGCAGGCCATGGCGCTGCTCAAACGTTTGGCGGACTGAACACTCAATAAACCATCTTGAATACCGACCCAGGCCAGGAGGCCCCCCACTAACAGATGCTCAACACTTTCCGCTCGCTCAAGAATCCCAATTACCGTATCTGGGCCGGTGGTGCCCTGGTCTCCAACGTCGGCACCTGGATGCAGCGCACCGCGCAGGACTGGCTGGTGCTCAGTGAACTGACACAGCACAATGCCAGCGCCGTCGGCATCGTCATGGCGCTGCAGTTCGGTCCGCAGTTGCTGCTGCTGCCATTGACCGGCATGGCGGCCGACCTGCTGGACCGGCGCAAGCTGCTGCTGTGCACCCAGGCGGCGATGGGGTTGCTGGCGCTGGGCCTGGGATTGTTGTGCATCAGCGGCCGGGTGGAGCTGTGGCATGTGTATGTGTTCGCCTTCTTGCTCGGCTGCGTGACGGCCTTCGACGCACCTGTGCGCCAGACGTTTGTCTCCGAAATCGTCAGCGAGCAGGACCTCGGCAACGCCGTGGCCCTGAATTCCACCTCGTTCAACGCGGCGCGCATGCTGGGCCCGGCCGTGGCGGGGTTGTTGATCAGCAGCGTCGGCACCGGCTGGGTGTTCATCATCAACGCGTTCTCGTTTGCCGGCGTGATCGGCTCGTTGTTGCTGCTGCGCACCTCCTTGCTGCGCGCCGCGCCACGCATCAAGGCCAGCCGCGCCGGTCTGGCCGAGGGCTTTCGCTACGTCAGTTCGCGGCCCGACCTGGTGTCGGTGATGCTGATGCTGTTTTTGATCGGCACCTTCGGTCTGAATTTCCCGATCTTTTTGTCGACCATGTCGGTGACGGCCTTCCATGCGGGCGCCAGCCAGTATGGCGTGCTCAGCTCCATCATGGCCTGCGGTTCGGTGGCCGGCGCCCTGATGGCGGCCGGGCGCGACAAGCCGCGCCTGGCGCTGCTGCTGGGTGCGGCCGCGCTGTTCGGCTTTGGCTGCGCGCTGGCCGCCGTGATGCCCAATTACTGGCTGTTCGGCGTGACCCTGGTGATTATCGGGATTGCCGCGCAGACCTTTACCACCACCGTCAACAGCGCGGTGCAGCTGTCGACGGCGCCAGCCATGCGCGGACGCGTGATGGCCATCGTGCTGGCGATTTCGGCCGGCGGCACGCCGCTGGGTGCCCCCATCGTCGGCTGGGTCGCCGATGTGTTCGGCCCGCGCTGGGCGCTGGGCATCGGCGCCTTGTCCGGCTTTGCGGCGGCGGCCGTCGGCGTGCGCTACCTGGTGAAATACCACGGCCTGACACTGCATTTTGACAGCTGGCGCTGGCGTTTTGCGCTCAGCGGCGAGCAGCAACATTAAGAACGCCCGACAAAACTTCTTGCTTGGCCAATCGGCAACACCGTACACTGAGCCTCGCTGAACGTTACAGCCTGCGTGGAGAAACCGTGCGTCTGACGATCAAGTCATTGCGACGTACTATGCTGGTGCTTGGGATTGCTGCAGTCATTGGCGTGACTGGTGCCACATCTGTCAGCTGCGGCGTTGGTCTGGCACATGGAACAGGCACTTGCATGTACGGCAAGGAAGCCGCAACGCCGCCATCGGCATTTTTTCCGGCCCGCTGTTTTTAGTCATTTAAGGCGGCGTTAATGGCGTGACAGGTGATGCTGGTGGCGCCGGGCGCAGCGGTTTGGCCGGCGGCGGTGGCGGCCGGTCGCGCTCGGCAAAGCCGCGCGGCAGCAGGCGCGCCGTTTCTATGCCGCGCAGGAACATGTTCTGGAACGGCGTGGCCAGGTAGGGCAGCACCATCGCCAGCACCAGCAGGCCCACGCCCAGGGTGACGGGAAAGCCGATGCCGAAAATATTGAGCTGCGGCGCGGCGCGCGTCAAAATGCCCAGCGCCACGTTGGTCAGCAGCAGGGCGGCAACGATGGGCAAGGAAATCTGCACGCCCGAACGGAAGATTTCGCCGCCCCAGGCCGCCAGTTGCTGGAAGCCACCGCTGTGGATCGGGCTGGCGGAAATCGGCAGGCTGACAAAGCTTTCGGCCAGCGCCGCCAGCAGCACCAGATGGCCATTGACGGTCAAGAACATCAGGGTGGCCAGCATGGTCAGAAACTGGCTGATGGCCGACGAGCGGCCCTTGGTCTGCGGATCGAAGAACGAGGCAAAGCCCAGGCCCATGGTCAGGCTGCTGATCTCGCCGGCCATCTCGATGGCGGCAAACACGATGCGGATCGAAAAACCCATCGTCAGGCCGACCAGCATTTCCTGCGTCAAAATCAGCAGGCCCGCCATCGACAGCGGATCGGTGGCCGGCAGCGCCGGCACGGTGGGCGCGATGATCATGGCCAGCAGCATGCCCAGACTGACCTTGACGCTGATGGGCAGGGCGGCATTGCCGAACAGCGGCGCGGCCGCCACCAGGCCGAGGATGCGGCTAAGCGGCCACAGCAGTGCCGCGATCCAGGTATTGAGTTCGATGCTGGTCAGTGTCAGCACGGCCGATGCCCTTGCCGCACGTTCAGTTGACCAGGTTCGGAATGCCGGTAAATACCTGGCGCATGTAGTCGAGCATCACGGACAGCATCCACGGCCCGGCCACCACGATGGCGACAAAGATGCCCACCAGCTTGGGGATAAACGACAGGGTGGCCTCGTTGATCTGCGTGGCGGCCTGGAAAATACTGACGATCAGGCCGATGATCAGCGCCACCAGCAGCATGGGCGCTGCCACCATCAGGGTGATTTCCATGGCCTGGCGGCCAATTGTCATGACGCTTTCGGGGGTCATCGCGGGTCCCTAGTAAAAACTCTGTGACAGCGAGCCGAGCAGCAACTGCCAGCCGTCGACCAGCACGAACAGCATCAGCTTGAACGGCAGCGAAATGGTGGCCGGCGACATCATCATCATGCCCATCGACATCAGCACGCTGGCCACCACCATGTCGATGATCAGGAAGGGAATGAAAATCGCAAAGCCGATCTGGAACGCCGTTTTCAGTTCGCTGGTGACAAAGGCCGGCACCAGGATGCGCAGCGGCACGTCTTCCGGCCCTTGCAGGGCCGGTGTGCGCGACATCTTGGCGAACAGGGCCAGGTCGGCCTGGCGTGTCTGCTTGAGCATGAAGGTTTTCAAGGGATCGACGCCCTTGTCGAGCGCCTGCTGCATGCTCAGCTTGTTTTCCTGGTAGGGCAGGTAGGCGTCGGTGTAGATCTTGTCGAACACCGGGCCCATCACGAACAGGGTCAGGAACAGGGCCAGGCCCACCAGCACCTGGTTCGGCGGCGCCGACTGCGTGCCGATCGCCTGGCGCAGCAAGGACAGCACGATGATAATGCGGGTAAAGCAGGTCATCATCAGCAAGGCCGCCGGCAGGAACGTCAGCGACGTCATCAGGATCAGGGTTTGCAGCGGCAGCGAATAGGCCACTCCGCCGCCAGGCGCCGGCGCGCTGTTAAAGGCCGGAATGCCGGGCTGGGCCAGGGCCCACAGCGGCAAGGCCAGCGCGACGCCGGCCAGCAGCCATTTCAATATCGTCTTCGGATTGTTCAACGTCTGCGCCTGCTTATTTGCCATTGCGTTTTTCAATGGTCTGTTTCAGCCATTCGGAAAAATTCGCGGCGGCCGGGCCGTTTTGCGCGTTCGACAAGGCCGGCGGCTCGCCTTCCTGGCGCGGCAGGGTGGCCAGCGCATTGACACGGCCGGGCGAGGCGCCGACGACGATCCACTGGTCGGCCACTTCGATCAGCACGATGCGTTCGCGCCCGCCCAGATTGAGCGAGCTGACCACGCGCATCTTGCTGTTGCCGCCCAGCGCTTTCGGACCAAAGCGTTTCATGGCCCAGGCAAGGCCGATCAGCAGGGCCAGCACGAACATCAGGGCAAAAATGGTTTGCAGCAGGCTGCCGCTCGACGCCGTCGGCGCCATCGTCATCGGCGCGCCGGGCGGCATGGCGGGCAGGGCGGTTGCAGGCGCAGCAGCGGCCGCAGGCGCCGCTGCCGGCACTACAGCAGCAGCGGCAGCGGTATCGGCAGGCGCTGCGGCGGCCTCGATGGTTGGCGTGGCCGGCGCGCTGGCTGGCGCATCGGCCGCCCGGGCCATGCAGCAGGCCGCCGCCAGCGGCAGCAGCAGGGTGGAAATCAACAGGCCAGGCTTCATTTATTGAGTTTTCGGATACGTTCGGATGGCGTGATGATATCGGTCAGGCGGATGCCGAACTTGTCGTTTACCACCACCACTTCGCCTTGCGCGATCAGGCAGCCGTTGACCAGCACGTCCATCGGCTCGCCGGCCAGGCCGTCGAGCTCGACCACGGAACCTTGCGCCAGTTGCAGCAGGTTCTTGATGGCGATCTTGGTGCGGCCCAGTTCCACGGTCAGTTGCACCGGGATATCGAGGATGAAATCGATATCGTTATGGGTTTCCGACTTCGACGCCTGTTTCGAAAAATCCTTGAATACGGCGGCGCTGGCCGCGCTGGCGGTATTGGCGGCCGCGTTTTGCAGCGCCTCGGCTTCTGCTTTCGCCTGCTCGGCGATCGCCGCGCCCCAGTCGTCGTCCATGCTTTGGTCGTCTTGGTTGTCGGACATGTGTTTCTCCTGTTGTACAGATGCAGGCAGCCGTGCGGCCCGCTTGCTAATTACTAGTGATTATTGATGTTGTCGGCATTGGCCAGCAGTTTCTCGACCTTCAATGCATATTGTCCGTTCAATACGCCGTAAGTGCAATCCATCACCGGCACGCCGTCCACCGTCGCGGCGATCAGTTCCGGGATATTCAGTGGAATGATGTCGCCCACCTTCATGTTGAGGATTTCGTCGAACGACACGCGCGCCGTGCCCAGGGACGCCACCAGTTCCACTTCGGCGATCTGGATCTGCTGCGTCATCAGGCGGATCCAGCGCTTGTCCACTTCCAGCGCCTCGCCTTGCAGGCTCGAGGTCAGCGAATCGCGGATCGGCTCGATCATCGAGTACGGCATGCAGAAGTGGATCTGGCCCGACACGGAACCGAGTTCGACCGTAAAGGTCGACGCCACCACCACCTCGTTCGGCGTGGCGATATTGGCGAACTGGGTATTCATTTCAGAGCGGATATATTCAAACTCGACCGGGAACACCGGTTCCCACGATTTCGTGTACGCCTCGAAGACGATATCGAGGATGCGCAAAATGATGCGCTGCTCGGTCTGGGTGAAGTCGCGGCCTTCGACGCGCGTATGGAAACGCCCGTCGCCGCCGAACAGATTGTCGACCAGCAAGAACACCAGGCCCGGATCGAACACCATCAGGGCCGTGCCGCGCAGCGGCTTCATGTGCACCAGGTTCAGATTGGTCGGCACCACCAGGTTACGGATGAATTCGCTGTATTTCGATACGCGCACCGAGCCCACCGACACTTCGGCGCTGCGGCGCAAAAAGTTGAACAGGCCCACCCGCAGCAAGCGCGCGAAACGCTCGTTGATAATCTCCAGCGTCGGCATGCGGCCGCGCACGATGCGTTCCTGGGTCGCCAGGTTGTAGGTCCGTACGCCCGTGACGTCTTCCGGTGCCTGCGCGTCGTCCTGGTCTCCGTTGACGCCCTTCAGAAGGGCATCGACTTCTTCCTGGGAAAGGAAATTATCGGCCATGGCTGCTTATTGAATGATAAATGCGGTAAATAATACGTCCGTCACGTCCTGCTCCGGCCCTTTGTCCTCGAACGGCTGGTTCACCTGGTTGATGATTTCCGCCGCCAGCTGTTGTTTGCCTTCCACGGTATTGAGCTCGGACGCCTTCTTGCCCGACAGTAGCAGCAACAAACGGCTGCGCACCTTGGGCATGTTCAGCTTGATCGTTTCCATTTCCTCGGCGTTCGCCACTTGCAGCGTAAACGCGATCTGCAGGTATTGCTCGCCGTTTTCCGGCTGCAGGTTGACGGTAAAGGAATCGATGGGCACGAATACGGGCGGACCGGCTTTCGCTGCGGAATGTTTCTTTTTCTTCGACGGCGACGCTTCTTCCGCATCGCCCTTGCCATGCAAGAAATACCAGGCCGCGCCACCGCCCACGCCGCCGGCCACCAGCACCGAGGCGAGAATGATGATGATCAGCTTTTTCTTTGACGCTCCCGCAGGTGCCAGTGCCGCATCGGCTTTCGGATCTGCTTTCATTTTTGGATTTGCTTTCAATGGTACTCAACTGCATGGAAGTGGATCACGACGCCATTATGTCATTATCGGCAAAGGATGCGCAGAACCAACTGTCGAAAAGAGGGCGCAAGCGCGCTCAACTTGTTTTTTGCAGCAGAAACTTTCAGGCAAAGGTATCGACTTCGCCCAGCGACGGCCTGCCGCGTCCCGCGCCTTGGGTGATGGCGATCTCGCCGCCCGACACCGCGCCGCCCTGATTGCCGCCGCGTCCACTACCGCTACCCTCGCGCTGGCTGTTGTTCTGCTGGGGCGCACCGTCCGACACGGTGGCGCTGCCAAACGCAATGCCGGCCTCGGCCATCATGTCGCGCAGGCGCGGCAGCGCCGCTTCCAGCGCTTGCCGTACTTCCGGCTGGGCTGACATGAAGGCGGCGTCGGCCTGGTCATTGGTGACCGTCAGCACCACTTGCAGCGGGCCGAGGTCGGGCGGATTCAGGGTCAGGGTGGCGCTCTGGTCGCCGCCGGCCGCCATCCACACCACTTTCTGGCCCAGCTGCTGGTCCCAGGCCGGCGTGCCGACACGGCCCATCAGCTTGTCGGCCGGCACTGCCGCCGCCGCTGCCTGCTGCAGGGCGCCCGGCGCCAGCGTCGCGGCCAGGCGGGTCAGGTCGGGTGCGGCTTCCTTCGGCAACGGTTCGGCCAGCGCCGAGCCGGCCTTGGCGGTGGCGGCCAGTTGCGCGTCGAGCGCCAGTTTGCCCGCGTCAGGCTTGCCGGCCTGCACCGTGGCGCCGGCCTGCGCCTTGCCCAGGCTGGCGGCAAAACCGCCGCCCTTGCCATCGTCAAGTACAGTCTCGGTCCTGGTATCGGTGCCGGTCCCGGTCCCGGTCCCGGCCGCTTTCTGGCCGGCCAGCAGCTGCGCCGCGCTGATGCTTTTGCCGTCGAGCTTGGCCAAGCCGCGCGCGCCGGCGTCGCCGGCCGCCGCGCCGCCATTGGCCGGCTGCTGCATCGCCAGCTTGATGCTGCCCACCAGGGCCAGCATGTCGGCGACCGGGTCGGCCGGTGGTTTGGCTTCCGCCGCCGTCGTCTCTTCCGATTCGCTGCTGTCGCTGTCCTTGTCGGCCGGCGCCGCTTCCTTGGCCGAGCCGGCATGGGCCTGCTCGGCGGCCGCCTGTTCGTTCGCCTTGCTGGCCGCTGGCGCCGGGGCCGGGGCCGGGGCCGGCGAAGCAGGCTTGGCCGCAGCCTGCGCCGGCGTTTGCGCCTGGGCGCGGCCGCTGGCCTGGCGCTGTTCCAGCTGGCGGTTCAGGGTGCGCTGGAAGTCGCCTTCGGGAGCGCTGCCGGACGGCATGTCGCGCCGGGCCGGCGCCGGCGTCGCATTCGGGGAGGAAATCTGGGAAATCGGGGTCTGCATGATGGGCCCTGTGGCGCTGCTGCCAGCGTAAATTAACGTTTGTAGTAAGCTTGCCGTGCCGCGTGTTCGTCCATGGCCTTCTGGTCGCGCTTGTTTTCCAGCTTCAGGGCCTGTTCCTGCGCCCGGTTGTTCAGCGTGGTGTAGGACATGCGCTTGCGCTCGGCCGTTTGCCAGCTGGCTTTTTCATGTTCGCTGCGCGCCTGCGCATGGTTGACCACCTGCTGCTGGCCCGTGATGGCGCTGTCCAACTTGAGCATGAAGGCCTGGAAGTTGCGGTAGGCGATGGGCGTGATGCCATTGGCCATGCTCGCTTCGAAGCGCTGCGCATAGTCGTCGCGGTAGCCGGCCAGCATCTGCAGCTTTTGCTGGCAGTCGTCGAGCGCTTTCAGGGCCGCACCCAGGCGCTTGGCACAGTCATCGGTCTCGCGCTGGGCCAGGTCGATCAGGGTTGCAAGTTGGGATGGAGATGCCATGATTAATTATATGCCTGGCAGACACGCTTCAATCACTCGAACAGAGCGGCAAGTTGCCCCAAGCTCTCGTCCATGCCGACACGCTCGGTAATCTGCTGTTGCAAAAACGCTTCAATCTTCTCGTGCAGGGCAATCGCCTGGTCCAGCACCGGGTCGGTGCCGGCGGCGTAGGCGCCCACGCTGATCAGGTCGCGGCTGCGCTCGTAGCGTGAATACAATTGCTTCAGCTTGCGCGCCTTTTGCTGGTGTTCATGGCTGGTGATCGAATGGGCGGCGCGCGAAATCGATTGTTCGATATCGATCGCCGGGTAGTGGCCCGCTTCGGCCAGGCGGCGGTTGAGCACGATGTGGCCGTCGAGAATCGCGCGCGCCGAGTCGGCGATCGGGTCCTGCTGGTCGTCGCCTTCGGTCAGCACGGTATAGAACGCGGTGATCGAGCCGCCGCCTTCCTCGCCATTGCCGGCCCGTTCCACCAGCACCGGCAGCTTGGCGAACACCGACGGCGGATAGCCCTTGGTGGCGGGCGGCTCGCCGATCGCCAGCGCGATCTCGCGCTGCGCCATCGCATAGCGTGTCAGCGAATCCATGATCAGCAGCACGTTTTGTCCCTGGTCGCGGAAGTGCTCGGCAATCGCTGTCGCATAGGCGGCGCCCTGCAGGCGCATCAGCGGCGGCGTGTCGGCCGGCGCGGCCACCACCACCGAGCGGGCCAGGCCCTCCGGCCCGAGAATCTGCTCGATGAACTCTTTTACCTCGCGGCCCCGTTCGCCGATCAGGCCGACCACGATCACGTCGGCCTCGGTGTATCTCGCCATCATGCCCAGCAATACGCTCTTGCCGACGCCGGAACC
Organism: Janthinobacterium psychrotolerans; assembly: GCF_001677885.1. Taxonomy (GTDB): domain Bacteria; phylum Pseudomonadota; class Gammaproteobacteria; order Burkholderiales; family Burkholderiaceae_D; genus Janthinobacterium; species Janthinobacterium psychrotolerans. Next base: position 78,444 of record NZ_LOCQ01000046.1, read on the forward strand.
GGCGAACAGGCCCATGCGCTGGCCACGGCCCACCGTCAGCATGGCGTTGATCGAGCGCACGCCCACGTCCAGGGTCGAGACAATGGGCGCGCGACCCAGCGGATTGGCGGGGCGCACATTGATGGGGGCGCTGTCGGTGGTGTGCAGCGGCCCCAGCTGGTCGAGCGGACGCCCGGCGCCGTCCAGCACGCGGCCCAGCAATTGCGCGCCGACCGGCAAATGGCGCGCACGGTCGCTGGGACGGCGGCGCGGATGCGCCACGCTGCCCGGGCGCGGTATCGCCGGTTCGACCGAAAACACGCGCGTGCCCGGCACGATGCCTTCGACATCGCTTTGCGGCATCAAAAACAGCCGGTCGCCTTCGAAGCCGACCACTTCGGCCTCGACCCGGCCGCCGTTGGGCAGTGGCACGGTGCAGGCGGCGCCGACGGCCAGGCGCAGGCCGACCGCTTCCATCACCAGGCCGGCCACGCGCGTGACCCGGCCCGAGACCTGCATCGGCTCGACAAAGCCGACCACGGCCGAGCAGTCGTTCAGGTAGGCGCGCCAGCGCGCCGCATGGGAGTTGACGGGCTTGTCGTCCTTGTCGCTCACGGCGCCAGCCAGTCCAGGTCTTTGCCGAGGGCGTGCGTGAGGCGCTGCCAGCGGGTCGACGCCTGCGCATCGATCTGGTTGCTGGCGGTGTCGATCTTGCAGCCGCCGCGCTCCACGGAGGGATCTTCGATCACGCGCCAGCCGCCTTTGCCGAGTTCTTCGCCGATGCCGTCGCGCACCACTTGCGCGTCTTCGGGGTTGAGCATCAGCAAGGCCGGCTGTTGCAGCACGGGCAGGTATTCGATGGCGTCGCGCACCATCGGCAGCATCAGTTCGGGGCGCACGGGCAGGGCCGCTTTCAGCATGCCCTTGGCCAATTGCAAGGCCAGTTCCATCACCTCGTTGGCGATCAGTTCGTCCGCCTGCTGCAGCGCCGTGCCGAAGCCGACGGCGATGGTCTGCAGGTGCGCCAGCTCGACGCTGGAAGCTTGCTGGCCCTCGGCGTACGATTGCGCGTGGCCATCGGCGTGGCCGGCCGCATGGCCTTCGGCATAGCCGCTGCTGCGGCCTTCCTCGAAGCCGGTGGCGTGCGCCGCTTCGCGGATAGCGTCGATTTCTTCCTGGGTCGGGTATTGCAGCGGTGGCGCCAGTTCTTCTTCCGGCAGGTCGTCAAACGGCTCGGGTTCCGGTTCCGGCTCCGGTTCGAGCAACTTGCGCGCCGCCAGCACGCTGGGGCGGTCGTCGCCGAACGAGGTCATTTCCCAGCGTTGATACGCAGTTTGTTTCTCTTTGGGAATAAAATTAGACAAACGAATCCTCGCCTTTTCCACCCAGGACGATCTGCCCCTCGTCCGCCAGGCGGCGCACGATCTGCAGGATCTGCTTCTGCTGCGACTCCACTTCCGATAGCCGCACCGGCCCTTTCGACTCCAGGTCTTCGCGCATCATTTCGCCGGCGCGCTGCGACATGTTCTTGAAGATCTTCTCGCGCAGCTCCTGCGAGGCGCCCTTGAGGGCGATGATCAGCATTTCCGACTGTACTTCGCGCAGCAGCAGCTGGATGCCGCGGTCGTCGATATCGATCACGTTGTCGAACACGAACATTTCGTCCATGATCTTTTGCGCCATGTCGTTGTCGTAGTTCTTGATATTGTCCATCACGGAGCCTTCCTGCTCGCCACTCATGAAGTTCAAGATCTCGGCCGCGGCGCGCACGCCGCCCAGCGACGATTTCTTGATGTTTTCATTGCCCGACAGCAGTTTGGTCAGCACGTCGTTCAGTTCGCGCAGCGCGGCCGGCTGTACCCCGTCCAGGGTGGCGATGCGCAGCACCACGTCGTTGCGCAGGCGGTCGGTGAAGTGGCCGAGGATTTCGCAAGCCTGGTCGCGCTCCAGATGGACCAGGATGGTGGCGATGATCTGCGGGTGTTCGTTGCGGATCAGCTCGGACACCGACTGCGAATCCATCCATTTCAGCGATTCGATGCCGGACGCATCCTTGCCGCCCAATATGCGCGACAGCAACACGGATGCCTTGTCGTCGCCCAGCGCCTTGGTCAGCACCTGGCGGATATACTCGTCCGAATCGAGGCCGACGGTGGAATTGAGCTCGGTCTGCTCGCGGAAATCGTCGAGCACTTCGACCACCTGTTCGTGGGCGATGCCCTTCATGGTGGCCATGGCCGCGCCCAGTTTCAGCACTTCGCGCGGGCCGAGAAATTTCATCACTTCGGCCGCTTCGCTCTCGCCCAGGGCCAGCATCAGGATGGCCGCTTTTTGCAGTCCGGTCGTTTCAGTCATTATTGCCTATCCATGCCTTGATTACGTTGGCCACCACGCGTGGGTCTTCCTGCGCCAGCTTCCTGGCCATCGCCAGGTTGTCACGGTAGCCGCGCGCCGTGTCTTCTTCCAGTTCTTCCAGCTGCGCTTCGCTGAGCAGGACTTCGTTTTCTTCGTCGGTCTTTGGCAGTTCCGGCTCGATCACCGGCGGCGGTGCGCCGAAGTCGTCGATCTTGCGCATCACCGGGCGCAGCATCGGGCGCACGATCTTGATGAAGATATACAACAGGATCAGGGCCGTGATCAGGAATTTTGCCAGTTCTTTCGCCAGCGGCAGGTTGGCCGGGTCGCGCCACCATTCGAGCTTGCCTTCGGGCGCGCGGTCGATGCCATTGAACGGCGAATTGGCCACGCTGAAGCTGTCGCCGCGCTCCTTGTTGTAGCCCATCGCCTCCTTGACGAGGTTGTTGATCTGCACCATTTCAGCCGGGGAGATCGGCGTCACCGTCACCTTGCCGTCGGCGGCGATATTGCGCCGGTAGTTGACTACCACCGCCACCGACAGGCGGCGCAGGCCGCCCATCGACTTCTGCTCGTAGCGCACGGTCTTGTCGACTTCATAATTGGTGGTCGCTTCCTTTTGCGACGGCAAGGCCGGCGCCCCGGCGCCCGGTGCGCCCGGCGCTTCGGCCGTCAGCGGCGCGGTCGCCACGCCCGGCGGCTGGTTCGACAGCGCGCCCGGCACGCCGGACGGATTGGCGTTGCCGGCGCCGGTCGACTCGCTCGTCTGCTGGCTGCGGATGGTCGACGCTTCCGGCGGCGAGTTCGGCTTGTAGGTCTCGGCCGCCTGTTCGCTTTGCGAAAAATCCACGTCGGCCGTCGCTTCGGCGCGCACATTGCCTTCGCCGACGATCGGCAGCAGGATCGATTCGACCTGCTTGATCACGCTTTGCTGCAATTGCTGCACGTATTTGAGCTGGTTCGGGTCCAGGCTCTTGATGCCGTTGGCGCGGTCCTTGTCGCGTTCCTGGTTCGACAGCAGGCTGCCCGCCTGGTCGACCACGGTCACGTTAATTGGCAGCAATTCCGGCACGCTGGACGCCACCAGGTGCACGATGGCGCTCACTTGCAGCTGGTCCAGGCCGCGGCCCGGGTGCAGGTTGAGCAGTACCGAGGCGGTCGGTTTTTGCTGCTCGCGCACGAACACCGACGGTTTCGGCAGCGCCAGGTGGACGCGCGCCGTGTCGACCGCCGACACCGATTCGATCGACTTGGCCAGCTCGCCTTCGAGCGCGCGCTGGAAATTGACCTGTTCCAGGAACTGCGACACGCCCAGTTTCTGGTTTTCCATCAACTCAAAACCCACGTTGCCGCCTTTCGGCAAGCCTTGCGCGGCCAGTTTCAGGCGCGCATCGTGAACCTGCTCGGTGGGCACCAGGATGGCGCCGCCGCCTTCGGAAAACTTGTGCTTGATGCCCAACTGGTCCAGCGAGGCGGTAATCGCGCCGCCGTCACGGTCGGTAAAATTGGAAAACAGGACTTTGTATTCGGGCGGCTGGTTCCACATGTAGAGCGCCACGCCGATGGCGATCAGCGCTGCCACACCCAGGCCGCGCAGGAAATTCTTGCCCATCGGAGTCTTGGCAAACGCCTGCACGGATTCGACCGGCGTGCGCGCGGGAGCGGGCGCCGGTGGGGGTTGGTTCAGTTCGATCTCTTCCGCTACAGCCATGATTGCCTTCCGGGGCGGTGGTATTGTGAGGTGGTTGGGGGCCGCCGCCTGCGAAACGAGGAGCGATAAGAGCAATTATCCGCTCCTGTCATGCGCTTTGATCGTCCAAATAGAAGGTGGTTTTGCCGCCTGCTCGGCCGAGCGGCTGGCTTTCCTGCTGGTATTGTGGAACACTGGCAACGTACGGTAGCACTAATTGTACCCGGCGCTGCCTTGCCGGCCAGGGTTTTGTGCCTTGGAGGCAACAGACAGGAATCGGGAGGCATCGTGAAAACAGGTGGTATGGGCGGTATAGACAGCAGCAGGATCGAGGCGATGATTTCGCAACTGAAGGCGGCGGCCACGCGGCCCGAAGCGAAGGTGCCGGCGATCCAGACCGAGGCGCCGGCCGCCAAGGTCAATTTCGCCGACGCGCTCAAGGGTGCGCTCGACTCGGTGGCCGGCGCGCAAAAGACCTCGGCCGACCTGGGCAAGCGCTTTACCATGGGCGACGACAGCGTCAGCCTGTCGGACGTGATGGTGGCCTCGCAAAAGGCCGGCATCCAGTTCCAGGCGACGGTGCAGGTACGCAACAAGCTCGTGTCGTCCTACCACGAGATCATGAACATGCAAGTCTAAGGCCGGACTCAGCCCAACCCTGCAATGCGCGCATTGCGCTCCCGCTCCAGGCGCGTAATATAGCGCTGCACCTGCGCCAGCGTGCCGCGCGACAGGTCGACGAACTGGCAGCCGAGGCGGCGGTTCAGTTTGTTGTTCAGCAAGGTCATGTCGAGCGAGTTGCGAATTTGCAACGTCACGGTGATGATACCGATCTCGGGCAGGTCGATGCGGCAGCCCGGGTAGTTCTTGCCGATGGTGTCGCCCAGCACCAGCTTGTTGTCCATGATGGCGATACCGCCGCAGCTGATGTCGGCCAGCGGGAACGGTGTGTTATTGGCCGCGCCATCGTCGCCGATCATGGGAATGGTCGCGCGCACGGGATTGCTGACCGGCGTGTTCATGCGGTAGTACTCGCGCCGCTGCAGGCGGATCAGCGTGTCGGGCACGGCCATTTTCAGGGCCGGCGTGCCGCCATGCATGCATTCTTCCAGTGAATTGCTGGAAAACATGATGCGGATCTTGTCGAGCGAGGTTTCGAACGCGATGCCGCTGGCGGCCGCCATGCGCCGGCTCTGGCCGGTGTCGACCGGGCGGTCGAGAATGACCATGCCGCCTTCGGCGTCGATCTCGAGGATGGAGGTGACGCAGACTTCGGATTCACCGTGCACCTGCATGCGGATCAACTGGTTTTTTTCGCCGATGCTGCGTAGCAGGGCGACGATTTCCCGCCGTGATTCCACTTCAAAGTCATGCCAGTTTTCGAGGCCGGAATCCATAATATGTGCTTGCATTGATGCCTGTCGGTTCTATGTATCGTTGGGAAGGGCTGCGAGGGTATCGGGCGGTGGCGGGAGCGGTCCGCCTTTCGCAGATTCAATATGATATAACCAGGCCAGCAGTTCCGCAATCGCCCGATACAGGCCTGGTGGAATCTGGCTGTCCAGGTCGATATCCATCAACAGCGCCACCAGCTCCTTTGATTCATGTACGAACACGCCATGTTCGCGCGCCGTGCTGATGATCTTGTCGGCGATCAGGCCGCTGCCCTTGGCCACCACCTTGGGCGCCGCCTCGCCGCTCTGGTAGGCCAGCGCCACCGCCGTTTGCGGCATCCTGCGCCTGCCGTCATCCAGCATGGTCGTCACCAACGGCCTTGCCGGCAATGGTCAGCGACGACAGCGGCCAGCCGGCCGCTGCCATCGATGCTTCCAGCTGCGCCGCATGCTGGCGCAAGGTTTCGGCGCTCGCGTCGCTGCCGGCCTGCATCTGGATCTGGACTTTGCCTGCTTGCAATACCACCTGCGCCGACAGGTCGCCCAGCAGCGGAAACTGGAAGCGCACGCTGCTGCGCCAGGCGGTGGCGTCTTCGTCCTGGCCGGCGTGCTGGCCGCCTTCCGGCGCGTCTTTGGTGATATCCCACTGCATTTTTTGTCCGGGCCACGCTTCGCCCTGCCATTGCACCCTGGACTGTTCATGCGTGTGCAACTGCAGGTTGATCAGCTGCGCTTGCGCCAGGTCGGTACCGTTCTTCATCACTTCGCCTTGCAGGGTCTTCTGCATTTGCGGCTCGAGCAGCAAGGAGGCCAGCGGACGCTTGCCGTCGGCCCATTCGGCCACATGCGACTCATAGAACAGGCCGCTGCTGCCGACGGCGTCGCGCAGGTTTTGCGCCACTTGCGACGGATTGGTGCCTGGCGTGGCCATCAGGCTGGTCTTGCCGACCAGCGACAGCGGCGCGCCAGGCACGCTTTCGGCCTGGCTCAGCACGGTGCTGATGGCGCGCGCGGTACTGCTCAGCTCGGGGGCTGGCGTGTCGGCGTTCAGCGAGGGCAGCAAATTGGACGGTGTCAACGGTGCGCGGCCCAGCAGCGCCGCTTGCGCGCTACCGGCGCGCATGCCGGCCTGGGCGCCTTGCGCCGACGTTGCCTCGGGCTCGGCTTGCGCGTCGGCATAGGTCAGCATGGCGCCGCCGCCACGCGGATCCTGGCCGGCGCCGATCTGGAACGAGGGGCGGGGATTGATGCCGACCAGCAGCAGCGGGACTTCGGCGCCCAGCTGTGCGCCGGCCGGCAGCTGCATGCGGGCCGGGGTGCCGGCCACGCGCACCAGATAACTGCCGTCGGTCATGCGCGCCATTACCTGGCCGGGCATCGATTTGCCGACCATGCCCTGCAGCGAACGCTGGAATTCGGCCTGGCGTGGCTCGGCGGCCGTATCGGCCGGCCGGGTACTCTTGACCGGCGCGACCGGCGCCATGCCGATATTATTGGGCAGCATGGCGCCGGACCCGGTTCTTAAACGCTATAGGCGTTGGCCAGGCGCCGTTCGGTGGTGGTGCTGTTGATCAGCCTGGACAATTGCGCCATCCACGGCATGGTCAGGTCGCGGATCTTGCGGTCGTCTTCCAGCATCTGTTTGATCAGCACCACCTTGCGCAAGCGCCCGGCGCTTTCCAGCACGACCTGGTCTTCATTGTTCTTCAGGCGCTGTGCATGGTCGCTGATCTGCCGTTCCAGGATTTCAAGTTCATCCCATTCGGCGTTGCTGGCGGCTACCAGCATGCGCGCCGTCAGCGCCCGCATTGCTTCGTAGGTGGCGAGGACCTGCTGATTGGTCATCATCTCAGGCGCTCGCGTAGTTGGACATGCGGGCCACCGGCGCATCGCCGTTGGCCAGGTTGATGCCGCCTGGGGTGCCGATGGCGTTCCAGGTGTCGCGCAGGTCGGTCAGCAGGCGCTGCACTTCCTCGAGGATGGCCAGGTCGTTCTTCAGGTTGGCCGTCAGCAGGCGCGCACCCATGTATTCATACAGCGCATCGAGGTTTTCGGCGATCTCGCCACCGGCATTCTTGTCCAGGCTGGCGCGCAGGCCATGGTCGATCAGCTGCATGGCGCGCGAAATGGATTTGCCTTTTTCCGGGATATTGCCGGCTTTCATGTGCATCTGCGCGCTCAGCACGGCCACCAGCGCGCCGTCGTAGAGCATGGCGATCAGCTTGTGCGGCGAGGCGGCGCCGATCCCCGTTTCCAGTCCGACCTTGGCGTAGGATTGTGCGCCCTTGTTTGATGATCCAAACATTCGTTTTCCTCTGGTAAAGATGCGTTAACTCTAGGACAGCTTCGAGAGTTGCTGAGTCAAGAAATTGCTGGTGCTGTTCATATTACTGAGCGTCACGTCGAGCGAACTGTATTGCCTGCGCAGCCGCGCCTCGGTCAGGGTCAGCCGGGTATTGAGCGCATCGCGTTGCTTGGTGATATCGGCGATGCTCTTGTTCAAACCGTTACTCTTGTTCTGGATCAGGCCTGCCGTGCCGAGGTAATTATCGGTGATAGTAGCAAACAAGGCGCTGATGCCCTTGGAAATATTCACCGTGCCGCGGTCGCCGAGCTGCCCGCCATTGATCAGCACGGCAATGCCGGCGCTGCCGGAGCCGGCCGAACCTGTGAGGGTCTGGCCGCTGCCGACGGCCACCGCGCCGTCGATGGTGCCGGCCACGTCTTCTCCGGTGGTCATGGTGGGCGTGCCGAACAGGTCGTTGGCGCCGCTGCCGGTAATTTCCAGCTTCGACGAGGAACCATATTTGTTCGAAACAATGCTCAGCACCCCGTTTTGCTGCGTTACCTTGACGCCGGCCGTGGTGTCGGTGACGCCCGAGGCGCCATTGATCAGGGACTGCAGGTGGCTCACCAGGCTGTCGGCCGTATAGCTGCCTGGCACCAGGGTCGCCTTGGTGCTGACACCATTGATGGTCAGCGACAGGTTGTCGTTGACGCCGGCGGTGATGGTCAGGTTGGCCGCCGTGCTGCCCACCAGCGTGCCTTGCGTGGCCAGCCTGGAAATCGAGATGCCCTTGGTGCCGACGCTCGAATTGCTGGTCGAACTGACAAAACTGACCAGGCTGTCGGTGGTCGAACCGGAAGTGGCCAGCAGCTTGATGACGTCGTCCGAATTCTTGTCGATCGCCGTTTGCAGCTTGCCGGTATCGAGCTTCAGGGTGCCGTCTTTCTGAAAAGCGACGCCCAATTGGCTCAGGCTCGTCACGGTGCTGTCCAGGCCAGGCACGCTGGTGCCAAACAGCTTGCGCAAGCTGGCCTGCAGGCTGTTGGTGGTCGAATCGCCGATCAGTGGACCGCCGCTGCGCGCCGCACCCTTTTTCAGGTCGGGCGTGACGGCCGTCAGGCCGTTGATGGTGGTATTGAGTTCGTTGTAGGCCTTGACGAAATTGGTCAGCGCCGACTTGATGCCGGACGTGTCCATGTTGACGCCGACATTGCTGACGCCAATCTTGAGCACCGTCATCGTCACGCCGGGCACGGCGTTATCGACATTGTTGGTCTGGCTGGTAATGGCCACGCCATTGACGGTCAGCTTGGCATTTTGGCCAGCATTACTTTGCGTCATGTTCTGCGCGCCATTCGGCGCATAGGCCAGCAAGTTGCTGATGTCCTGGTCGCCGGCCACGGACACGCGCATGCTTGACGATTCGCCGCTCTTGTCCGAGGTCAGCACCAGGCGGTTCGGCTTGTCGCTGCCGTCGGAGATGATGCTGGCGGTCACGCCGATGCCGGCCTTGTTGATGGCGTCGCGGATGCCTTGCAGGGAATTATTGCTGCTGTCGATGGTGACGGTGCGCGCCGCGCGAGCCGGATCGAGGTCGAAGGTGGAACCCGTATATTTGCCGTCGGTCAGGGTGCCACCCTTGACGCTGCCGAAGTCGAACGTCAGCACGGTGCTGGCGCCCGAACCAATCAGGGCGCTGGTGCTGGCCTGGCCAGCAGCGGAAATGGTCTGCGCCTGCGCCAGCTGGCCCACGTTGACGCTGTAATTGCCCTTGACGGTATCTTTGCCGGCGCTGGCAGTGAGCACCTTGTCGTCCGAGGTGGTGGCGTTGGCCACCTTGTATTTTGAGGCATCGGCCAGCGCGGTGACCGTGCCCTGGAAGGCGCCGACCGCGCCGCTCAGCGTGCCAAAGGCGGAGATTTGGGAGGTAATTTCCTTCTCTTTGTTCTGCATGGCAACAAAGGGGCGGCTTTCCACGGTCATCAACTGACTGACCAGGTCATTTACGTTCAGAACGCCACCAGTACTAAGGGGGGCAACAGCCACAATAACCTCCTATGGGAATGCATGAATATACCTGGTTAACGGCATATTCCATCGAGACTTTAGAGGGGTGTTTGGCCAGCTGTTTGCCCTATGCCGCCAAACGGTGGCACAGGGCCGGTGTCATGCCGTCTGCTTGATCAGCAAACCCTGGGCTTTTTCCAGCGCCTTGCCGATTTCCAGCGCTTCCTTGGTCGGCATCTGGCGGATCACCTCGCGCGTTTGCTGGTCGATCACCTTGACGATGGTGCGCTCGCTGTCGGTGTCGACCGAAAACTCCAGCTGGCGCGACATGAACTGCATCACCTTGTTGATCTCGCTGACGACCTGCTTGACCTCTTTCAACTCGGACTGTGCGTCTTCCTTGCCGCTGGCCTTGCTGTCCGGCGCGCTGGCCGCCGCCGGTTTGGCGGCGGTGCTGCTACTGCCGGGCGTGACCGCGGTGCGCTGTGGCGCCGTTGCCGGCAGGCCGTTTGTTGCCTGGATATCCATGATGGTGTCCTTTAACGGAAATTCCCCGGCGGATCAAGATGCGATATCTGGATCGGCCGGGGAGGGCTAAGACGGTGCTACGGGGCGGCGATTAACCGCGCAGCAGCGACAGCACGCCGTTCGGCAGCGAGTTGGCCTGGGCCAGCATGGCGGTACCAGCCTGTTGCAGGATCTGGCCGCGTGTCAGCTTGGCCGTTTCCGCCGCGAAGTCGGTATCCTGGATGCGGCTACGGGAAGCCGACAGGTTTTCCGAAGTCGATTCCAGGTTGCTGACGGCCGTTTCAAAACGCGACTGCAAGGCGCCGAAGGAAGCGCGCTGGCTGTTGACATTGGCCAGCGCGGAATCGAGAATCTTCAGCGCTTTGTTCGAACCATCGACAGTCGACACGTCGATGCTGGACACCGCGTTCAGGGTGGCGGCACCGGCGACGACACCACTCTTGCCTGCGCCCGTATCATTGCCGATCGAGAAGCCCTTGTCGGAGTTCATCGAAATATAGCCCATCGACACCGCCGTACCGGCGGTGGCGACCGTGGCGGCAGCGCTGGAGGTGCCATCGGCGGCGATCGCTGCAGCGGTGAAGGTCGACGTTGCGCTATTGTTTTTCAGCGAAATGTTGTTGCCGGCAACATTGGTCAGCACCAGGCCGTCCTTGGCGTCGTTCAGCTTGGCCGTCACGCCGGTGGTGGACGACACATCGTTGAAGGCGCTCACTGCCGATGCCAGGCCCGATGCGTTATTTGCGCCCACCGTGAAGGTGACGTTCGAGGCGGTGCTGTTGTCGGAGGTGACCGCCAGCGCATAGACGCCGCTGGCCGTAAACTTGACTGCTTCTTCGGTTTTGGCCGTTGCCGTCACGCCCGTGTCGGCGGTCTTGCCGTTGATGGTGGCCGCCAGGGTTTGCGCCGTGTCAGCGGTTGTCACCGAGACCGAAGCCGTTTTCAGACCCTGGATGTCGAATGTGCCGGTCGAGTAAGCGGTCGCTGTCGAAGTACTGACCGTTGCTGGTGCCGAGGCCGACGACTGGTTGTTGCCGTAGTTATTGGTACGGAAGTTGGCGGTCGTGGCCTGGATGGTCTGGCCGGCGTTGGCGCCGACCTGGAACGATGCCGAGCCGAACGAGCCGTCGAGCAGTTTCAGGCCGTTGAACTCCGACGTTTGCGAGATGCGGTCGGCTTCCGACAACAGCTGGCCGACCTCGGCCTGGATCGCCTTGCGGTCGCCGGCCGAGTTGGTGGCGTTCGACGACTGGACCGACAGTTCGCGGACACGTTGCAGAATGTCGCCCGTCGATTTCAGCGAACCCTCGGCCGTTTGCAGCAGCGAGACGCCGTCGTTGGCATTGCGCTTGGCTTGATCGAGGCCGCGGATTTGCGACGTGAAACGCTCGGAAATCGCCAGGCCCGCGGCATCGTCTTTTGCGCTATTGATGCGCAAACCCGAGGACAGGCGTTGCAATGAGGTGGACAGGGCGGACTGCGACGTGCTCAGGTTGCGTTGTGCATTCAGTGACGCGGTATTGGTATTGATTACTGAGGCCATTTTGAAGCTCCTTGCTATATGTTTTGGCTAGATGCCTGTTACCTTGGTCTGCCCCTCCATTCCGGGACACTCACACCGCAGTTATATTCATTAACGGAATGCTCTGTGGAAAGTTTAGGAAAAGAAAGTCGCTATATTTTTGTTTCTCACTCTCAAGTTGCCGTGCTTGAGGGCGTTTAAACGACACAATTTCAATAAACTTTAGGGTGAAAATAATTAAATGAAAGAAATATTTTTTATTATTTTCTTATCAAAAAAATGGCTATGTCAGCGAAAACGGTGGGAACGCCGTGAAATTTCTGCGCTCTAAACTGATCAGGTATTGCCTTTCAAGGAGCCGATCATGGACACCGCCCAGTGGCAGGCCTTCGCCAGGCAATTCCCGCAACTGTCGCATCGCCAGCGCCTTGCCAGCGGCGACTTGTTGCGCACCAGCGCGCCACAGAATGCGGCCGTCGTCCTGATCGAGCAGACAGCGCAGGCGCAACTGCATTGTCCGGCATGTCTATCCACACACTTCCACCGGCATGGCCAGGCCCACGGCTTGCAACGCTATCGCTGCGTACCCTGCCGCAAAACCTTCAACGCCTTGAGCGGCACGCCGCTGGCGCACCTGCACCACAAGGAACGCTGGCTGGCCTATGCCGATTGCCTGCTCAACTCGTTTTCGGTACGCAAGGTCGCCAGCCAGGTAAGCATCCATCGCAACACCAGCTTTCGCTGGCGCCACCGCTTCCTGGCGCTGGCCAAGACCGACCGGCCACGCTGTCTGCACGGCATCACCGAGGCCGACGACATGTATCTGCTGGAGTCGCAAAAAGGTTCAAGACACATGACGCGGCCGGCGCGCCAGCGCGGTGGCCGCGCCAGCCAGCGTGGCATCTCCAACGAGCAGGTGTGCGTGCTGGTGGCGCGCGACCGTACCGGCCAAACCGTCGATTTCGTCGCCGGCATGGGCCAGCTGACCAAGGCCATACTGCACGCCTGCCTGCCGCCGGTGATCGACCGCGACATCCTGCTGGTGAGCGATGGCCATCCGGCCTATCCCGCTTTTGCCAGGGAAATCGGCATCGAACATGCAGCGGTCAACCTGCGCGCTGGCATCCGCGTGCGCGGCACGGTGCATGTGCAGAACGTCAACGCCTATCACAGCCGGCTGCGCGGCTGGCTACGTGCGTTTCATGGCGTGGCCACGCGCTACTTGCCCAACTACCTGGGCTGGCGCTGGATACTCGACGCGAAGAGAATATTGTCGCCCGAAAGCTTGCTCAGGGCCACTTTGGGGACGTTCCCACATTTGATGGTGACATAGCCAAAAAAATCCCCGGCACGGATGATTCCGGCCGGGGATGGCATGGTTGTTCCAGGCGCCGGCGCGGCGCCGTGGAACGGGGTTAGTTACCGCGCAGCAGCGACAGCACGCCGTTCGGCAGCGAGTTGGCCTGGGCCAGCATGGCCGTGCCGGCCTGTTGCAGGATCTGGCCGCGCGTCAGCTTGGCCGTTTCCGCCGCAAAATCGGTATCCTGGATGCGGCTACGCGAAGCCGACAGGTTTTCCGACGTCGATTCCAGGTTGGTGACGGCGGTTTCAAAGCGTGACTGCAAGGCGCCGAAGGAGGCGCGCTGGTTGTTGACGGCGGCCAGTGCGGAATCGAGAATCTTCAGGGCATCGCTGGCGCCCTTGGTGGTCGATACATCGATGCCCGACACGGAATTGAGCGTGGCGCCCACGGCCGTGACGGCATTGGTGCTGGTGACATTACCGATTGAAAAACCCTTGTCCGAATTCATCGACACATAGCCCATGGTCGTGGCCGTTTCGCCAGTGCCCACGGTGGCTGTCGTACCGACCGTGCCGGCGGCATTGATGGACGCTGCCACGACGGTGGAGGCGGCGGCGGTGCTGTTGTTTTTCAGCGTGACATTGTTGCCGGCGGTATTGGTCAGGATCAGGCCATCGTTGGTGCTGTTCAGCTTGGCGCTTACACCGGTCGATGCCGACACATCGTTAAAGGCGCTGACGGACGATGCCAGGGCTGCGGCGTTCAGAGGGTTGCCGACGGTAAAGGTCACGTTGGCGGCCGTGCTGTTGTCCGACGTCAGGCCCAGCGCATACACGCCGCCAGCAACAAATTTGGCCGACTGTTCGGTTTTTGCCGTGGCCGTGACGCCGGTTTTTTCGGAGGCGCCGTTGACGCTCGTTGCCAGCGCTTGCGCGCTGTCGCCCGACTTGACGGTGATGGTCGCCGATTGCAGGCCCTGAATGTCGAACGAGCCAGCGGTGTAGGCGGTGCCGGCGGTGGTGGTGGCCGGCGCCGTGGTGGCCACTTCATTGTTGCCGTAGTTATTGGTGCGGAAATTGGCGGTGGTGGCCTGGATGGTCTGGCCGGCGTTGGCGCCGACCTGGAACGTTGCGGTACCGAACGAGCCGTCCAGCAGCTTCAGGCCGTTGAATTCCGAGGTTTGCGAAATGCGGTCGGCTTCCGACAGCAGTTGCCCTACCTCTTGCTGGATGGCCTTGCGGTCGCCGGCCGAGTTGGTGGCGTTCGCCGACTGGACCGACAGCTCACGTACCCGTTGCAGGATGTTGCCCGTCGATTGCAGGGAACCTTCCGCCGTTTGCAGCAGCGATACGCCATCGTTGGCGTTGCGGCGGGCTTGGTCGAGACCGCGGATTTGCGAGGTGAAACGCTCGGAAATCGCCAGCCCTGCGGCGTCGTCTTTCGCGCTGTTGATGCGCAGACCGGACGACAGGCGTTGCAGGGAGGTGGACAGTGCGGCTTGGGATGCGCCCAGATTGCGTTGCGAATTGAGCGATGCGATATTGGTATTGATAACTGCGGCCATTTTGAAGCTCCCGATTAACTGGGTTTTGGCTCTGTGCCTGCTTACCTTGGTCTGCCCCCGCACTCTGGAGCACTCAAACCGTAGTTGTAAAGATTAACGGAAGCTGGCCAGAAAAGTTTAGGGTCCAGAAGCAACTTTTTTCGCGGTTTCCCCTATGAAGGCACTTCATCGCCGCCCCTATACGGCAGTGTTTTTTGATACTTTATGGCAAAAATAAAAAAAATAAAATGCCGGATTCCGGCGTTGCGAAAGCGGTTTTCGGGTGTGGAAGGCAAAAAAAGCCCGCCGGAGGGCGGGTAGGGTGGCAGCTGGGTGCGGTGACCTGTTCAGTCCGCCACCACGACGCGGTTCTTGCCCGTCTGCTTGGCCTGGTACATGGCGCGGTCGGCGCGTTTGACCAGTTCGGCCTGGTCCTCGTTGGGCTGGCGCAAGGCCACGCCGGCGGAAAAGGTGATCAGCACTTTTTCATTATCATGCAGGAAGAAGTGGCGGGTCAGCTCGCGCTGCAGCCGTGTCATGGTCGAGGACGCCGCTTCGACCGTGGTTTCGGGCAGCAGGATCAAAAATTCCTCGCCGCCGAAGCGGGCGATCACGTCCATCGAACGCAAGGTGTCCTTGACGATCTTGACAAGGTGTTTCAGCGCCGCATCGCCGGCCAGGTGGCCATAGGTGTCGTTCAGGCGCTTGAAGTCGTCCAGGTCCAGCATGGCGATGCACAGCGGCGTGCCGCGCCGGTCCGAGCGCGCCGTTTCGCGTTCGAACACATCGTCCAGGCCGCGCCGGTTCAGGCTGCCCGTCAGCTGGTCTTCGCGCACCAGCTCGCTCATATGCTGGAGCTTGGCCTCCAGCGTGTGGATGCGCTGTTCCGCATCGAGCACTTCCTGGCGCGCCAGCACCATCTTGTCGCGCGCGCGCAGCGCCTCGGTCTGCACCAGCCGGGTTTCGTGCAGCACGTCGTCGAGCACCTTGTTCAGGTCGGTGATATTTTCCGCCTGGCTGATCTTGTCGGAATAGCCGCCGATCTTTTCATGGAAGTCGCCGGTGCTGGCCGCCACCTGGCTCAGGCGGTCGATAAAGGTCATCATCATGTTCTTGACGGTCAGCTTGACGTCCGACAGGCTGTGCTTGAGCTGGCTTTGCTTGTAGATGACTTCCTTCAGGCTGCGCGTGGCGTCTTCCAGCGCACGCTGGTCGAGCGGACCGGCGATCAGGTTCTGCACGGCATCGACCTGGCCGCGCAGCCAGCTGTCGTCGTCGAGCAGCTGGCTGACATTGTCCAGCAGCAGCTTGAACAGGCGCAGCAGCAACTCCTGCTGCTCGGCCGTGTCGCCGCTTTTCAGCTCGATCTGGTAGCACAGCTGCTTCAGGCGCACCGCCGCTTCGTTCAGCGCGTCTTCCGTGTGCGCCTGCTTGATGGCCGCGCCCAGCGATTCGGCTTCCTCCACCAGCGCCGGCGTGCCGGTCAGCAAGGTGGCCACGGCAAAGCCCAGGGTGCGGCTCAGCAATTCGCGCAGGGTGCGCGTCTGTTCGCCGTCCGGCAGCGGCGGCAGCTCGATGCCGCCGCCTTTCCTGGCCTGCCTTTCCGACAGCTGCGCCAGCGTGCGCGCATAGCTGTCCCAGTCGCGCGCTTTCAGGGCGCGCTGGAACCGCCGGCCAAAGTCGCCCAGTTCGCCGCCCGATTCGCTCATCCTGGTGGCAAACTGGCTCAGTACGTTTTCGGCCCCATTGTCGGGCGGTGTGCTGGCGGCCAGCACGGCGGCGGGGGCGGCGATGTCAGCCGGTTCGCTGATGCCGGCGATTTCATTGTAGATGTCGCGGTAGGCGTTCGGCGTCGGTGCGATGCGGCGCGTGGCCAGGCGGCGAAACGCTTCGCGCGCGATATCGGCCGGGTTCAGCGGCGTCGCGGGGTTGGCAGCAGCGGCACCGGCAGGAGTGCTGGCCGGCGGTGAGGGCAATTTACTGGACATGGAGGCACGGCCTTTTTAGATATTTGCTAATTATCCCCATGATATGCGAGTTGGCAAAGCACTTATTCTTGGATAAGCAAGACGAAGTGTGGCCAATTCGCGCAATACGCTGCGCGGGACTAGTCCACCAGCTGGTTGCGGATCGCATAATGGGTCAGCTCGGCACTGTTTTTCAGCTTCATTTTCAGCAGCAGCCGTGCGCGGTATTCGCTGACGGTTTTCGCCGACAGCTTCAGTTCTTCGGCGATTGCGCCCACCGTCTTGCCCGAGGCAATCAGCACCAGGGTCTGGTATTCGCGGTCCGACAAGGTTTCGTGCAGCGCCGTCTCATGGTCTTCGCCCACCGTATTGGCCAGTTCCTGCGCCAGCGCGGCGCTGATGTATTTCAGGCCTTCGGCCACTTGGCGGATGGCGGTGACCAGTTCGCGCGGCGCGCTCTGCTTGGTGAGATAGCCGGCCGCACCGGCTTTGAGCGAGCGGATCGCATACTGGTCTTCACGGTGCATCGAGAGCATCAATACGGCCAGTTCCGGCTTGTCCTTCTTGATCTGCTTGAGCACGTCGATGCCGCTGCGGTCGGGCAAGGAAATGTCGAGCAGCATCACGTGGCATTTCGCCGCACGGAAGCGCTTGATCGCATCGTGGCCGTTTTCGGCCTCGCCGGCAACAATAATGTCCTTGGTATCGGCCAGGATCTGTTTCAGGCCCTCGCGCACGATCGCATGGTCGTCGGCGATGAATACCCGGATGATGGCTTTTTCTTTCATGACTGCATTCGTTTCTGCATGTGCTGCTTTATGGTTCACTGACGTCCGGCTGCCGCGCGCCGTGTTGCGTGGTCGCACTGGCAGCAGCCGCTATTATCGCCTCTCGGGGCGTGGTCAGCCTGATTTTTATGGTCAGCACGGTGCCGCCGCCAGGGGCGTCTGCCAGCTGCAGGCTGCCGCCGAGCGCACTGGCGCGCTCGCTCATGCCGCGGATGCCGAACGATTGTGGCTTGGCGCGGTCAAGCGGGCGCATGCCGACGCCGTTGTCGCTGATGCACAGCCGTATGTGCTGGCGCTGTTTGTCGAGGCGCACCGTGACGGCGCTGGCACGCGCGTGCTTGGCAATATTGGTCAGTGCTTCCTGCGCGATGCGAAACAGGGTGGTGGCCTGGTCCAGGCTCAAGTCGATTTCCTTGCGGTTCGAGGAAAATACGCAGCCGATGCCGGCCTGGCGCGCGAATTCGCTCACTTGCCAGTCGAGCGCGGCGACCAGACCCAGGTCCAGCATCGACGGGCGCAGGTCGAGCGAGATGCGGTGCACGGCGTCGATGCTGCGGTCGACCAGGTCGTCGACATAGGCGGCTTTTTCCTGCAGCAGCACATCGCCCTCGGGCAGGCGCCGCGCCAGCATGGCCAGCGCCATCTTGATCGCCGTCAGGTTGCCGCCCAGGTCGTCATGCAGTTCGCGCGCCAGGCGCGTGCGTTCCTGCTCCTTGACCTTGTCGATATGCGCCGTCAGCTCGGCCAGGCGCGCGCGCGACTGGCGCACCTCGATCTGTTCGAGCCGGCTTTCCGTGATATTGGTCATGATGCCTTCCCATTGCACCGCGCCATTGGCCAGTGCGCGCGGCGTCGAGCGCAGGTTGATCCATTTGACGTCTTTCCAGGCGTCGACCCAGATGCGGCCCTCCCAGTTCCAGCTCCACAGCGCGTTTTTCGAGGCCAGCATCGAGTCGCGGTAGGAGGCCCGGTCTTCGGCCAGGATCAGCTGGTAGAACAGTTCCGGCTGCGCATGCAGCTGCTTTGGTGACAGGCCCAGCAGGGCCTGGCAGCCATCGCTCAGGTAGGGAAAGCCGGCGCGCCCGTCGGCCGCGAGGCTGAACTGGTACACCAGGCCCGGCGTATTGGAAACGATGGCATTGAAGCGCGACTGCACTTGCGCCAGGGCGGCGGCGGTCGCTTGCGGCGTGCGCATCGCATCTTCCATGGCCAGGATCAGCGCGCGGCCACGGTGTTCGGTGCGCGTCAGGCGCAGGCGCACGGCGTGCACGCCCGTGTCGCTGCGTTGCAGCCGGGCCTGGACGATGGCGTGCGCGCCGACGCCATCCTCCGGTATCACTTCCCCGGCCGGCCACTGCGGCGCCAACTGGCGCACAGTCATTGCCTGCAGCTCGGACAGGCGGTAGTGCAGGTGGGCGCAGGCGGCGCGATTGGCGTCGAGCACTTGCCAGCTGGCCGCGTCGAACAGATAGGCCTCGCTGGCGTGCGCGTGCATGGCTGGCGCCAGCCGGGGAGTGTCGATCATGGTGGTGGTTTTCTTCATGGGCTCAGCGGCGCGCGCGCCAGAGGGCGGCAAAGCGCCGCAGCACGCGGGCCGGGCGCGAATTGTGGCGGCCGCGGCTGCTGGCGCCGGAGCGCAGGCGGCGCCACCAGGCGCGGCGCGTGCGGCCCAGCGAGTTCGACAGGCGTTTGATGCGGCGCCAGGCGCGTGTGCCTTGCAGGCGGGCGATCCAGCGGTCCCTGGTCGCGATGAAACGGCCATGCCAGCGGGCAAACCATGGCAGGCTCAACAGGGTAGGGCGCGTCAGCGTGTACAGGCGCGCCACGGCGGCCGCGCCACCGAGCTTGGCCGCGACGATTACGCCGATGCCGGAAAACGCATGGCCGCGCGCAATCGCCAGCAAGGCCAGCAGCTTGACGGGAAACAGCAGCACGGCCGGCAGCACGAACACTGCCAGCGCCCAGTACGGCGGCAGGTGCTGTATCCGCGCTTCGAGCGCATGCAGCGGTGGAAACTGCGCCAGCACCTGCATCGCGCGCGCGCCCGTCGCCCACAGCCATTCCTCGATCAGCAGGAAAATGGCGGCCAGGTAGACCAGCGGCGCGAACAGCCAGCGCCTGAAACGGTAGTGCTTTCTCATCCGGCTCCAAACAATTTCTCCTGATGATACGTCAAAAAAGCCCGCGCACACGGGGTGTGCAGGGGCTGGCGGCGCTACAATGGCGATATGAATAAAGCATTTGTAAAAGAGTCCGACAACGACGACGATGAAGAAGCCGCCGCGCTGGCGCTGGCGATACCCGCCGGCGCCAAGAATTACATCACGCCGGCCGGTTACCAGCGCATCCGCGACGAGCTGTTGCAGCTGATCGACGTCGACCGCCCGGAGGTGGTGCGCATCGTGCACTGGGCGGCGTCGAACGGCGACCGTTCCGAAAACGGCGATTATATCTATGGCAAGCGCCGCCTGCGCGAAATCGACCGCCGCATCCGCTTTCTCACCAAGCGCATGGACCTGGCCGCCATCGTCGACCCCAGCGTGCACCACGGCAACGATCAGGTCTTCTTCGGCGCCACCGTCACCTATCTCACCAGCGACGGCGAAACGCACACCATCACCATCGTCGGCATCGACGAATTCGACCCGCTGAACGGCAAGATCAGCTGGGTCTCGCCGATGGCGCGCGCGATCACCAAGGCGCGCGAGGGCGATGTGATCATTCTGAATACCCCGCTGGGGGCGCAGGAACTGGAGTTGCTGGAGGTGACGTACCCGGCGCCGGGGGATGTTGCTTGAACGAGTGTTGAAGCATAAAACACCTGGAAAACCGTAGCGAGCGGCAGTGAGTTGTGGCTGAGAAGCGCAGCTGTGCTTAAGCACAGCGAGCATCGCAGGCCGCACATCGCGACGCGCAGTAGGTTTAACAGGTGTTTTTAATTCCGTTCGCGCAGGATGCGGTTCACGCCGGCGACCCTGCGCACATTGCGCAGCAGCGCCGCCAGGTGCACGCGATCTTTCACCTGCACGGTAAAGCGCAGCTGGTCGAGCACGTTGTCCTTGTCTTCGTCCATGCCGACATAGATGATGTTGGCGTCGGACTCGCCGATCTCGGCCGCCACGCGCGCCAGGATGCCGCGCTCGCTGTTGATCAGCACCTTGATGCGGCAGTCGAAGCGACGATTCAGTTCGGTTCCCCAGCGTACGGCGATCCAGCGGTCCGGCTCCTTGATGCGCTGGCGCTTGGCCTGGCTGCAGTCGCTGGTGTGCACCAGCAAGCCCTGGTCGCGGCGCAGCTGGCCGATGATCTGGTCGCCCGGGATCGGCAGGCAGCACGGCGCCAGCTGCACCGAGACGCCTTCGCTGCCGCAGATGGTAACCGGGTCGAGCTCGCTGCCGCTATTGTGTTCGACCGGCATGCTGGCCGCTTCGCCGCCAATCAAACCAAAGATATGGCGCGCCACCAGGGTCGCCATGCGCTTGCCGATGCCGATGTCGGCGTACAGCTCGTCGAGCGAATGGGCGCTCGACTCGTTGAGCAGGCGTTCGACCAGCGGCGCCGGCAGGTCGGCGTCGATATTCAGGGTCAGCAAAGCCTGCGACATCAGTTGCTGGCCCAGCGCAATCGATTCGGGCAGGTTGATCGTGCGCAGGTGGTGGCGGATGGCCGAACGGGCCTTGCCGGTGCGCACGAACGACAGCCAGGTCGGGCTCGGGCGCGAGGCCGAATCGGTGATGATCTCGACGATGTCGCCGTTGTGCAGTTCGGTGCGCAGCGGCGAGGTTTCGTTGTTGATCTTGACGGCCACCGTCTGGTCACCGATGCCGGTGTGGATCGAATAGGCGAAGTCGATCGCGGTGGCGCCGCGCGGCAGGGCGATGATCTTCGATTTTGGCGTAAACACATACACCGAATCGGGGAACAGGTCGACCTTGACGTGCTCCAGGAACTCGGCCGAGTCGCCCGTCTGCTGCTGGATGTCGAGCAGCGACTGCAGCCAGGCATGGGTGCGCTGCTGCAGGTCGGACGGGTTCGATTCGCCGCTCTTGTAGAGCCAGTGCGCCGCCACGCCGGATTCGGCCGTGCGGTGCATTTCCTGGGTGCGGATCTGGAATTCCACCGGCGTGCCGTAGGGGCCGATGACGGTGGTGTGCAGCGACTGGTAGCCGTTCAGTTTGCGGATCGCGATATAGTCCTTGAACTTGCCCGGCATCGGCTTGTACAGGCTGTGCAGGGTGCCCAGGGTGACATAGCAGTCGGCGAAGTTGTTCACCACCACGCGAAAACCATACACGTCGAGCACCTGCGAGAACGACAGGTGCTTGCTGCGCATCTTTTTGTAGATGTCGTGCAGGGACTTTTCGCGGCCTGTCACGTCGGCGTCGATCTCGGCCATGGAGAGCGTGCTTTTTACCGCCTCCATGATCTTGTTGACCACCTCGCGCCGGTTGCCGCGCGCCGCCTTGACGGCCTTGGCCAGGGTGCGGTAGCGCATCGGGTACAGGTGCGAGAACGACAGGTCCTGCAGTTCGCGGAAGATATTGTTCAGGCCGAGGCGGTGCGCGATCGGCACATACACTTCCATGGTCTCGCTGGCGATGCGGGCCTTTTTGGCCGCCGTCATGAAGTCCAGCGTGCGCATATTGTGCAGGCGGTCGGCCAGCTTGATCAGGATGACGCGCACGTCGGACGCCATCGCCAGCAGCATCTTGCGGAAGTTTTCCGCCTGGGCTTCGATCTGGCTCTGGAATTCGATTTTTTCCAGCTTGGACAAGCCGTCGACCAGGTGCGCCACGGGGGCGCCGAAGCGCTCGATCAGTTCGTCTTTCTTGACGTCCTGGTCTTCCATCACATCGTGCAGCAGGGCGGCCATGATGGCTTGCGCGTCGAGCTTCCAGTCGGCGCAGATTTCGGCCACGGCGATCGGATGCGAGATATACGGCTCGCCCGAGCGGCGCATCTGGCCCAGGTGCATTTCGTCGGAGAAGCGGTAGGCTTCCTTGACTTTTTTCAGGTCGGCGGGGGAAAGGTATTCGGCCAGCTTGTCGGCCAGGTGGCTGACCGAGGCCACGCCGGGTACCGGCGCGGGAGGCGTGGCAGCGCCTGGCGCATGCGCGCCCTGCGGTTTTGCCGCCTGGCGCGGGGCCAGGGCCGGCGGTGGTGCTGAAGTCGTGTCGGCTGGGGTCAGACTCATAAAACGTCGCGTTACTTCGCAGTGTGAATTAAGGATAAAGTAGCACCAGCGATCAGCACTGTTCCGGCACGCGCTTGGCTATTACATCGGCACCTTTTTCAGCATCTCGATGCCGACCTTGCCGGCAGCGATTTCGCGCAGCGCCACCACGGTAGGCTTGTCCTTGGCTTCCACTTTAGGGGTGTGGCCTTGCAGCAACTGGCGTGCGCGGTAGGTTGCCGCCAGGGTCAGCTGGAAACGGTTAGGGATCTGCTTCAAGCAATCTTCAATGGTGATACGGGCCATGGTAACTCCTAATCTATGATATTGGTACAGTATTGGTGCGTGGCGCTGTGTGACTGGCGTGCAGCGCTGTTATTCCGCGTGCAGGCCCAGTTGGGCGAAAAGCGAGGCGTTGCGGGCCGCTTGTTGCGCAAACCGGCAACGGGCCGCTCTCACGATCGCGCTCAGTTCGGACAAAGCGACCGTAAACTCTTCATTGATAATAACATATTCGAACTCTGGCGCGTGGGCGATTTCGCCGCCGGCCGCCAGCAAGCGCCGCGTGATCACATGCGGTTCGTCCTGGCCGCGCTTGTTCAAGCGCTCTTCGAGCGCATCGATCGACGGCGGCAGGATGAAAATGCCGGCCGCGCGCGGAAACTGTTTGCGTACCTGGCGCGCGCCTTGCCAGTCGATTTCCAGCAAAATATCGGTGCCGGCCGCCATCTGCTGCTCGACCATGATGCGCGAGGTACCGTAGTAATTGCCGTGCACTTCGGCCCATTCCAGGAACTCGCCCTTGTCGGCGCGCGCAATAAAGTCGTCGGCGCTGGTGAAATAGTATTCACGGCCGTGCTCTTCGCCCGGGCGCGGCGCGCGCGTGGTGGTCGAGATCGACAGCTTGATGGCCGGTTCCTGCGCCAGCAGCGCGTTGACCAGGGTCGATTTGCCGGCGCCCGATGGCGCGGCGACCACGAACAGGCTGCCGGAGAAGGCGGTAGGGTGACTCATGCGTATTTTTCCATGGCGTGTGAGGATGGCGCCGTTTGTGGGGCGCCCAATCCGCTATTTTACCAAGAGGCAAGGCGCCCGGCCAGTGCCATGGCGGCTATTCCAGGTTTTGCACCTGTTCGCGCATCTGCTCGATCAGCAGCTTCAGGTCCATCGAGGCGTCGGCCAGTTCCTTGACGGAGGCCTTGGCGCCCAGGGTATTGGCTTCGCGGTTCAGCTCCTGCATCATGAAGTCGAGGCGCTTGCCCACTTGTCCGCCCTTGGTCAGGATATGGCGCGTTTCGCCCAGGTGGGCCGACAGGCGCGCCAGTTCTTCCGACACATCGATGCGGATGCCGTACAAAATCACTTCCTGGCGGATGCGCTCCATCGCGTCCTGGCGCGACAGCGCCGAATTCGAACCCTGGCTGGCCAGGCCCAGCGCGTCCTGCATGCGCTCGATGGCTTTTTGCTGGAAGGCGGCGACCACCTGCGGGATCAAAGGGGTGATGCGCTTGACGATGGCTTCCATCGCTTCGATGCGCGCGATCAGCACCGCTTCGAGCGCCGCGCCTTCGCGCTTGCGGCTGTCGACAAAGGCGGCGATGGTGCGTTTTGTCAGGGCGCCGACGTCGGCCTGCAGGGACTCCTGGCCCACTTGCGCTTCCTCGATCACGCCAGGCCAGCGCAGCAGTTCAGCCACCGACATCACGGGCGCCGACACGAAATGCTGGCCCACTTCCGATTGCAAGCGCGCCAGTTCGGCCAGCAGCGGCAGGTTCAGCGCCTGGGTGCCGGCGGTGGCGGCCTTGCGGCCAAAGCTCAGGCGTACTTCGACCTTGCCGCGCGTGATGGCCGACATGACAGCGGCGCGCAGGTCCGGTTCCAGCGTGCGCAAATCGTCGTTGATACGGAATTGCAGGTCGAGAAAGCGTGAGTTGACGCTCTTGATTTCAATTGTCAGTGTGCCCGCAGCCCCTTCGCTGGTGGCAACCGCGTAGCCTGTCATGCTTGAAATGCTCAAAGGATTCCCCGATTTGGTCTTGTATACAGTCACTTATACACTTAATCAGCCAGCGCAGGCAAGACCGCCCGCGCCCAGAAAACAGCGCCGCCATCATGGGGTGGCCTGTTTTTTGCGCATGAAATGGCGCATGCTGCTGAATGGTGTGCGTTTTACGGCATTGTAAAGAAAATTATCCAGCGCGGGGCAGGATTGTCGTGCAAGGGTGCGTGTTGCTTTTTGGTTAGTCTGTGCTGGAGGTCATCGCCATCGGGCGCCATGGCGCGCGGTGTTAAAATCGCTGCCGCATCCACCCCTCTACAGGACACCCCATGACATTTGCATCCCGCCCGAGCGGCCGCGCCGTCGACGCGCTGCGCGCCATCCGCATCACCCGCCAGTACACCAAGCATGCCGAAGGCTCGGTGCTGATCGAATGCGGCGACACCAAGGTCATCTGCACCGCCAGCATCGAAGACAAGGTGCCCGGTTTCCTGAAGGGCAAGGGACAGGGCTGGCTGACAGCCGAGTACGGCATGCTGCCGCGCTCGACCCACACGCGCATGGACCGCGAAGCGGCGCGCGGCAAGCAGTCGGGCCGCACCCAGGAAATCCAGCGCCTGATCGGCCGCTCGCTGCGCGCCGCCTTCGATCTGCAGGCGTTCGGCGAGCGCACCTTGCACCTCGATTGCGACGTGATCCAGGCCGACGGCGGCACGCGCACCGCCTCGATCACCGGCGCCATGGTGGCGGCCCATGACGCGTTCACCCAATTGCAGGTACGTGGCGCGATCACCAGCCTTCCCGTGAAAAGCTTTGTCGCCGCCATCTCGGTCGGCGTCTACCAGGGCGTGCCGGTGCTCGACCTCGACTACGTCGAAGACTCCAATTGCGATACCGACATGAACGTGGTGATGACGGAAGAAGGCCACTTTATCGAAGTGCAGGGCACGGCCGAAGGCGCGGCCTTCGACCGCGCCGGCATGAACCGCCTGCTGGACCTGGCGCAGGGCGGCATCGCCGACCTGATCAAGCTGCAAAAGCAGGCGCTGGGCCTGTAAGGAGCGGGGTGAGGGGAGCGCAAAAGGTTTACAATGCCGGCACTTCACACGGACCACTGACATGACCCAACGCCTCATCCTCGCCTCCAACAACGCCGGCAAGCTCAAGGAATTCAACGAGCTGCTCTCGACCATCGGCTTTTCCGTGCACGCCCAGGGCGAGTACGAGGTGCCAGAAAGCGACGAGCCGTTCCACACCTTTGTCGAGAACGCGCTGCAAAAGGCGCGCCACGCCGCGCGCCTGACGGGCCTGCCCGCGCTGGCCGACGATTCCGGTGTCTGCGTCAATGCGCTCGGCGGCGCACCGGGCGTGTATTCGGCGCGCTATGCGGGCGAGCCGAAATCGGACGCGGCCAACAGCGCCAAACTGATCGCCGACCTCGAACCGCATGCCGACAAATCGGCCTATTACTATTGCGTGCTGGTGTATGTGCGCCACGCCGACGACCCGCAGCCGGTGATCGCCGACGCGCGCTGGCATGGCGAGATGATCGCCACTGCGCGCGGCGCGGGCGGCTTCGGCTACGATCCGCATTTTTATCTCCCCGCCCTGGGCAAGTGCGCGGCCGAGCTGACGGCCGACGAAAAGAACGCGCTGTCGCACCGCGGCCAGGCGCTGCGCGTGCTGGTCGAGAAGCTGCGATGATCCCGATCAAAGTCGCCGGCAGCATCGCCCGGCCGGGCAGCAAACCCGCCAACACCCCCGCGCCGCAGGACGGCATTGCCGGCGCGGCCGGCGCGGCCCTGCGCTACCTGCAGCCGGGCGCCCTGAACCTGGCGGCCCTGCCGCCGCTGTCGCTGTACATCCATTTTCCGTGGTGCGTGAAAAAATGCCCGTATTGCGACTTCAATTCGCATGAAGTGCGCCAGGAGCAAGGCTTTCCGGAAGAGGAATACCTGGCGGCGCTGCGGCTGGACCTGGAAATGGCGCTGCCCCTGATCTGGGGCCGCAGGATCCACACCATCTTTATCGGCGGCGGCACGCCCAGCCTGATGTCGGCGGCCGGCCTGGACCGGCTGATGTCGGATGTGCGCACCTTGCTGCCGCTGGAGCCGGACTGCGAAATCACCATGGAAGCCAATCCGGGCACGTTCGAGACGGAAAAATTCAAGTCCTACCGGGCCAGCGGCGTCAACCGCCTGTCGGTCGGCATCCAGAGTTTCAACGGCCGCCACCTGCAGGCCCTGGGCCGCATCCATGACGACAGCGAAGCGCGCCGGGCGGTGGAGATCGCGCATGCGCATTTCGACAATTTCAACCTCGACCTGATGTACGCGCTGCCGTCGCAGACGCTGGCCGAAGCGCAGGCGGATCTGGAGACGGCGCTGTCGTTCGCGCCGCCGCACCTGTCGCTGTACCACCTGACGCTGGAGCCGAACACGCTGTTCGCAAAGTATCCGCCGGTGCTGCCCGACGACGACGAAAGCGCCGATATCGCCGACATGGTGGCCGCGCGCGCCGCGCAGGCCGGCTACGGCCGCTATGAGGTGTCGGCCTATGCCCAGCCGGGCCGCCAGGCGCGCCACAACCGCAATTACTGGGAATTCGGTGATTATCTCGGTATCGGCGCCGGCGCCCATTCGAAGATCTCGTTCCCGCACCGGGTGCTGCGCCAGGCCCGCTACAAGCAGCCGCGCGCCTATATGGACGCGGTGCGCGCGGGCAACCCGGTGCAGGAAGAGCGCGAACTGGCGCGCGAGGAAATGGGCTTTGAATTCATGCTCAACACCCTGCGCCTGACGGGCGGTTTTTCACCGAACCTGTTTGCCGAGCGCACGGGACTGGCGCTCAACGCCATCGAGCAGCCGCTCAATGCGGCCGAAGCGAAGGGCCTGCTGTACCGCGATCACCAGCTCATCCGGCCGACCGAGCTGGGCCTCAGTTTCCTGAACGATCTGCAGCAGATGTTCCTGGAGGAATAAGGTCAATGCACGCCGGCGGCGCGCAAGCGCCGCAGCTTGCCTGCATACAGTGCGTGTTCGCCGCGCGTCAGGCTGCGGTCCATCGCCAGCTCCAGCTGCTTGCTCGCCAGCTGCCATTGCCCCAGTTGCGCGTGGGCCTGGGCCAGCCAGAAGTGGAATTCATGGTAGCCGGGATCGCGCGCGATCTCGCGCTGGAACAGCCAGATCGCCGCCTGGTAGTCCTGCCGCTGCATCGCGGCCTTGCCCAAATTAAAGTGATGGAACGGTGGCTCCGGCTGCAGGGCCAGCAGGCGCTGGCGCAATGGCTGCGCCTGCTGTGCCATGCCCGACGCTTCCAGCGACTGCGCCAGGTTAGCCAGCAGTACCGTGTTGTCCGGCGCACGCTCCAGCGCGTGGGCCAGGGTGCGCTGGCCCGCTTGCGTATCGCCGTGGCGCAGCTGGACCAGGCCCAGCGTGTTGTAGGCGCCGATGAAGCCGGGGTCCTGCACGATGGCGCCGCGGGCCCACCAGTAGGCCGCGTGCAACTGGCCCTGGCGCAGGGTTTCGGCGGCGCGGTTGTTCATGTACATGGCCGTGATCGTCGCTTCGCCCAGTTCGCGCGTGCGGTAGCCAGCCACGTCTTTTGACGGCAAAAAGTCGATCACCAGCAGGGCGCTGGCGTCGTAGCTGCGGGCGCTGTCGAGGCGCCGCTGTCCCAGCACCAGATTGACATGGCCGGCGACAAAAATCATGTCGCCGCTGCGGCTCCAGCTCGCTTCGCCCAGCACTTCCTGGTAGCGTACGGCCAGTCCCAGTTCCTGCGCCAGCGCCGCCGTCATGATCACCAGCGACAGGCAGTTGCCGCTGCGCGCGGCAAAGGTTTCGCGGGCGTTGCGCGTGATCTGCGCATCGTATTCAAGCTTGAGGCGGGCCTTGTCGTACAGCGCGTTGTACAGGGCGGTGCGCGGGTTTTTCAGGCGCGCTTCACGCAGCACCTCGGTGCGCAGGTACTGGCGCATCGTGTCGTCGATGGCGAATACCTGGCCCGCATCGACCGCGATGGCCGGCGCAAAGGCGCTGTCGGTGAAGACAGGGGGAATGCTGGCCGGCGGCGTGGCACAGCCGGCCAGCAGGGCACAGCACAGTGCAATGATGAACGTAGTGAGATGGCGGCGCATGGTCTCTCCCGCACAGGCGCCGCATGGAATTGCGCAGGTGGCGCGCCCGGCCCACCTGGAAACAGTATTGGCACGGGAAACGCCGCTGTCAATCTGTTTAGAACTCTTCCCAGTCCTGCTCGCCGGCCGGCATGGCGGGCGCCTTGCGCGGCGCAGGATGGGCGGCCAGGGCAGGCTTGGCCACGCTCTTGCGCACCGCCGGCTTTGCAGGCATGGCATGCGTGGCGGGACGCGGCTGGCTGGCCGCCGCCACGGGCGCCGCCAGCGCTTGCTCCAGCTTGAAGCCGCCGGCCACCTGCGC
This sequence comes from Janthinobacterium psychrotolerans, assembly GCF_001677885.1. Classification (GTDB taxonomy): domain Bacteria; phylum Pseudomonadota; class Gammaproteobacteria; order Burkholderiales; family Burkholderiaceae_D; genus Janthinobacterium; species Janthinobacterium psychrotolerans. The sequence continues at coordinate 107,418 of NZ_LOCQ01000046.1, forward strand.
CAGCCGCGCTGCCTGGTCCTGCATGCTTTCGGCCGCCGCCGCCGCCTCTTCCACCAGCGCCGCATTCTGCTGCGTCACCTGGTCCATCTGCGCGATGGCCTGGTTGACCTGGTCGATGCCCATGCTCTGCTCGGCGCTGGCCGAAGTGATCTCGGCCATGATGTCGGTGACGCGGCGCACGCTGTCGACCACCTCGTTCATGGTGCTGCCGGCCTGCTGCACCAGGCGGCTGCCGCCGTTGACCTGCGCTACCGAGTCGTCGATCAGGCTCTTGATCTCCTTGGCCGCGCCCGCCGACCTCTGCGCCAGGTTGCGCACCTCGGTGGCCACCACCGCAAAGCCGCGCCCCTGTTCGCCGGCGCGCGCCGCTTCGACGGCGGCGTTGAGCGCCAGAATATTCGTCTGGAAGGCGATGCCGTCGATCACGCCGATAATGTCGACGATCTTTTTGGACGAAGCGTCGATGGCGCCCATGGTGTCGACCACCTGGCCCACGATGCCGCCGCCGCGTTCGGCCACTTCCGAGGCGGACAGGGCCAGCTGGTTGGCCTGGCGCGCATTGTCGGCGTTCTGTTTCACGGTGGCGGTGAGCTCCTCCATCGACGAGGCGGTTTCTTCGAGCGAGCTGGCCTGCTGCTCCGTGCGCGACGACAAATCCTGGTTGCCGGCCGCAATTTCCGACGACGCCGTGGCGATCGCGTGGGTACCAGTTTGCACCTGCGACACGACATTGGTCAGCGCATCGTTCATGCCTTTCAGGGCGCGCATCAGGTCGCCCACTTCATCGCGCGTGGCCTGGCCGAATTGGGTGCGCAGGTCGCCTTCGGCGACGGTGGCCGCGACCGCGATGGCCGCCTGCAGCGGCTGCGTGATCGAGCGCGTGATCAGCCAGGCGCACAGGCTGCCAAACACGATCATCAGGCCGGCCAGGATGGCCGTCAAGGTCAGGCTGCGCGCATTGGCGCGCTCGATCGCCTGGGCGGTGTCATCGATGGCCTGGCGCTGCTCGGCCAGGAAACCCTGTACCTTGGCCTGGTAGGCTTCGGCGGCCGGCATGTATTGTTGCGTGTAGACTTTTTCTGCGGTCTCGGCCTGGCCGGTCTTCTTGGCCGCCATCACCGCCTGCTTGGCTTCTTGGTACACGCCGCGCACCTGCATCACGGACGCAAACGTGGCTTTTTCCTGCTCGCTCGACAGCATGCCTTCCACCTGTTTCAGCAGGCCGCCACCCTTTTTGGTGCCGGCCGCAATCGCGTCGGCAAACGTCACCGACAAGCTTTCGTCCGAGCTTTTGGCGATCAGCGTGGTGCGTTCGATGGCTGAATAGATCAGCAAATACAGGTCGGACGCCAGGCGTTCCTTGGCCAGCGGCTTTTCCATCATGGCGCGCGTGGCCTGGGCGTTGCTCCAGGCGCTGATCACGGAAAACGAGGTGCAGACGATGGCCAGCAGCAGCACCACGGCAAAGCCGATCGCCAGGCGGGCGCCGATGCGGATGTTCGAGAGTGTCTTCATGGTGTCTTTTGGTTACAGTGGACAAGAATGCATTTTCCATTGGAAATGCTACATGGGCATGACGGCGACAGATCGTGTTCAAACGCGGTGTGGCAGCAAGGTGGTGCTGTGGTGCAGGCTGGGTCGGGGCCCGGAATACTGACAAGAAAACAAATACCTGGAAACGCCAGGCCTTGCGTCAGGAGCCAGGGTGGCGGTGGGTAAATCCTACCATGCAAAAATGACTGTCGGTATGAAATACGCACCGGGCTGGTGAGCTATCGCGCGCCTGTTGTTTTTGGCTCAGGCGTGCAGGTCGAGCGCCTGGCGAAGGTCGGGCTGCTCGGCCCAGCGCGCAAAGGCGGCGGCCATGCGTTCGCTTTCGGCAATCGCGCGGCGCCAGTCGCGCATGCGCGCCGCATGGTCTTGGCCATAGTGGGGGAAGTCGCGCCGGTCCGGCAGCTTGCCATTGGGCAGGCTGGCGACAAAGGTGGGCGAGGGCGACACCAGGATCATGTTGTCGAGCGCCGCATCCCGGCCGCGCACGCGGCGCCAGGGCATGGCCTTGTCCAGCCAGCCCGGCACGAGATGGTCGGCGAAATGCGGGTACAGCACCAGGTCCGGCTCGCGCTGGTAGGGCAGGTGCAGGTGGTAGTCGACCAGGCCGCCGTCCCAGTAGCGTCCGGGCGGCGCGCCGGCGATATCCGTCACCGCATCGAGCACCAGCGGAATCGAGCCCGACGCCAGCAGCGCATCGCGCAGATTGTCTTGCGCCAACGGCACGAAGTGGGCGTTGAAGGCGTCGAAGCGCGAGCGCAGCCAGCTGGCGCCATCGGGCCCGGCATGGAACACCACCCGTTCGAGCGTGGCGGCCAGGCGCTCGCGCGCCAGCGCATTGCCGGCGGCGGCCAGCAAAAAGCCGCGCTTGTCGCGCCGTGGCCCGGGACTGGCCAGTGCCCCGATGCCGCGCACGGCCAGCACGGCCAGGCTGTGCTGCGCATGCTGCAGCAGGTGCGCGTCCTGGCCATCGAGCATGGCGTCGAGCAGGGCGCGGCAGGTGCGGCTGACGTGGGCCGGCGTCGGCTTGTCGGGGTAGCGCTGGCCTACATACTCGCGTACCAGGCGGCGCTGCGCGGCGACCGGATCGGCAAAGGTCGCCGCCGCCATGCGCCAGGCGCCGATCGAGGCGCCGATAAACTGGCGCTGGCGCGGCGCACGCGGCAAGAAGTCACCGAACAGCCAGCAATCGAACTGGTGCAGGATCAGCCCCTTCGGCCCGCCGGCGGCGGCCGGCACGATGGCGATGTCAAGCGCGCGCAAGCCGTGCTCGGCAATGCGCGCGCGGGCGCGGCGGCCCAGGCGGATGGTGATGGCGGACGTGCTTGGCGACATGGGGTGCGGCGAGTGGCTGGTTGGAACCGCCCATTGTAGCGCCAGCGGCCCGATCAGGCGTGCGACCGGGGCCGCCGTTTTTTACTATTATTCTGAAAGCAATAATAGCTGACTCTATAAAGACACACATGAAACGACCTGAACAATTACCGGGCAACTTGCTGCTCATCACCTTATTGGCTACCGCCCTGAGCGCCTGCGGTGGCGGTTCCTCCTCCTCCGACAGCGCCACCGCCGTCACGCCAGCCAATCCCGTCAATCCCGTCGCGCCGGTGACGCCAGTCGCGCCAGTGAGCGGCGACACCGGCAGCGTCAGCGCGCCATTTGCCGGCAATGCCAGCGCGCGCTATCTGCTGCTGGCCGTCGCCAGCCAGAGCACGGGCGCGCTCACCAGCGTCAGCCAGGGCGCCAATGGCGCGTTGAGCGAGATCGCCGGTGCGGCTTTCACCGGTACACCGGCCATCACGCGCGAGATCAGCGGCGACGCCAGCTTTGCCCAGGGGCGCTGGTTCACCGGCACGATCACGCGCAGCACGGGCGCCACCGTCATGAGCGGCAACAACGCCAGCGCCCACTACAACGTCTACAAGACGCTTGCCAGCCTGCCCGCCAGCGGCAGCCTGGCCTGCGACGCCGGCACGTTCACGGCGCCCAGCTACACGGGCGGCGGCGTGATCGGGCAGGACGCGTATTTCGGCGCGGCCAGCGGCAGCGCCACCTTGTCGTTTGGCGCCACCGGCGCCAGCCTGGCGATGACGGTCAACGCCAGCGCCGGCGGCCAGCAGGCCAGCATCAGCGGTGCCGGCCTGCTGGCCGCGCCGGCATCGACGGCGATCGGCGGCGGCTTCCTGGGCGGCAGCAGTGGCACATTGCTGGCACTCGGTGACGCGGGCGCCGGCCGCTACCTGGTCATCGGCGGCTACAAGGTGGTGCTGGCCAACGGCGCCAGCTATCAGGGCGTGGCGACCTTCCGCTGCTCCTGATCTGTGCAGGCATGAAAAAAGCGGCGCCGTGCACTGCACGGACGCCGCTTTTTTGTACTCGCGCCGCTTAGCGCAGGGCCGAGATCAGCTGTTTCAGCTTGCCCGTATCGACGCAGAAGGCGCGGATGCCTTCGGCCAGTTTTTCGGTCGCCATCGCGTCTTCGTTCATCATGAAGCGGAACGATTTTTCATCGAGCGACATCTTGACGATATTGGCGCCCGGCGCCGCTTCGGCGCTCAGCTTGCGTGCTACCTGCGCATCGCTGTCGGCCAGCTTTTGCAGCAGGTCGGGGCTGATGGTCAGCAGGTCGCAGCCGGCCAGTTCCAGGATCTGTGACGTGTTGCGGAAACTCGCGCCCATCACTTCGGTGGTGTAGCCGAATTTGCGGTAGTAGTTATAGATGCGCTTGACCGACTGCACGCCCGGGTCTTCCGCGCCCATGTAGTCGATGCCGGTCGACTTCTTGTACCAGTCGTAGATGCGGCCGACGAACGGCGAAATGAGCTGTGCGCCCGCTTCGGCGCAGGCGATCGCCTGGGACAGCGAGAACAGCAGGGTCATGTTGCAGCGGATGCCTTCCTTTTCCAGGATCTCGGCGGCGCGGATGCCTTCCCAGGTCGAAGCCATCTTGATCAGCACGCGCTCGCGCGCAATGCCGGCGTTCGAATACAGGGCGACCAGGTCGCGGCCCTTGGCTACCGTGCCAGCGACGTCGAACGACAGGCGGGCATCGACTTCGGTCGACACGCGGCCCGGTATCGTCTGCAAGATTTCCACGCCAAAGGCGATCAGCAGGCGGTCGATGATCTCGCCGGTCGACGCGTTCGGATGATCGCGCACGGCCTTTTCCAGCAGCGGCTTGTATTCATCCTTTTGCACGGCTTTGAGGATCAGCGAAGGATTGGTGGTCGCATCGCGCGGCGTGTACGCCTGGATCGACTGGAAGTCGCCCGTATCGGCCACCACGGTGGTGAATTGTTTGAGCTGTTCTAATTGGTTCATGGCTGGAGATTATACTGAAAGTAATTAAGGCCGCCAGATTTCTGCTGCCTATCCTATAAAAGAATCAAACTGCATATCAAACTCCTGCAGCGCCTTCTGCGCATTCTGCATCTTTTTGCGGAACTCCGGCCCGCGCTGCAAGGCCAGGCCCACGGCCAGCACGTCGATCACCACCAGGTAGGCCAGGCGCGCCGAGATCGGCGTGTAGGGATCGGTGTTGAAGATCAGGTCGATCGGGATCAGCACGGTGGCCAGGTCCGCCAGTGGCGTGCCCGACGGCGCCAGCACGATCACGTCGGCGCCGCCGCGGCGCGCCAGTTTCACCGAGCGCACCAGGGCCGGGCTGTTGCCGCGCTGCGAGATGGCGACCAGCGCGTCGCCGCCGCGCAGCAGGGCTGCGGCGATGCTGTGGATATTCGGGTCGCTGTAGGCCACCGTCGGCACGCCCGAGCGGAAGAATTTGTGCTGGGCGTCGGCCGCCACGATGCCCGAGGTGCCCTGGCCGTAGAATTCGATCTTGCTGGCGCGCGACAAAATATCGAGCGCGCGCTGTATCGCTTCCGGGTTCAGGTTGTTGCGCAGATCGAGCAGGGTATTGATCGAGCGGCTGCAGATTTTATTGACCAGGTCGGCCGCCAGGTCGTCCTGCGCCGGCTGTTCGTTGGCGCCCGGCATGGCCAGCGCCAGCCCCTGCGCCAGGCGCAGCTTGAACTCATGCCAGCCGTCGTAACCGAGCGTGCGGCAAAAACGCACCACGGTCGGCTCGGACACCTGGGCGTTTTTCGCCAGCGCCGTGATGTTCTGGCTGACCGTCTGGTCAGGCTGTTCCAGCACCGCCAGCGCGACTTTTTTCTCCGACTTGGAGAGCGAGTCGAGCTGGGTGCGGATGGAGTCAAGCAGCATGGGGGGAGTCTTTTTTCTTCGGGAAGCGGTGAAGCAGGGAATTCGCGGAGCATGCTCCGCGCCTGCGTAACGGCCGGCCCATGCATGGGCCGGCTCCTTGCCTTGCTAGCTTAGTCCTCAGGCAAGGCTTCTTCGCGCCACTGCAAGCCATCGCGTCCGATCAGCGCGCTGGCCGCCGCCGGGCCCCAAGTGCCGGCCGTGTACGGGATCGGTGCGCTGTCGTTCTGTTCCCAGTTGTCGAGAATCGGTTCGACCCATTCCCAGGCCGCTTCCAGTTCGTCGCCGCGCATGAACAGCGTCAGCTGGCCGCGCAGCACGTCGAGCAGCAATCGCTCGTAGGCGTCCATGCGCGGGGTCTTGAACGATTCGCGGAAATCAAGTTCCAGTTCGGCCGGTTTCAATCGCATGCCGTCGCCCGGCGTTTTTGCCATCAGATTCATGCGCAGGCCTTCGTCGGGCTGCAGGCGGATCACCAGGCAGTTAGGCTGGAAGCTCGACGTCGGCTGGTTGAAGATCGAGTGCGGGATCTGCTTGAAGCGCACCACGATTTCGGCCAGGCTGTCGGCCATGCGCTTGCCGGTGCGCAGGTAGAACGGCACGCCGGCCCAGCGCCAGGTATCGATTTCGGCTTTCAGCGCGACAAACGTTTCGGTGCGCGAATGTGCAGGTGCATCGGGCTCGTCGCGGTAGCTCGGCACGTTGGCGCCGTCGACATGGCCGGCGCGGTACTGGCCGCGCACGATGTTCTGCGCCAGGGTGGTCGGCGTGAATTTTTTCAGCGAGCGCAGCACTTGCAGCTTTTCATCGCGCACGGCGTCCGGCGCGATCGAGGTCGGCGGCTCCATGGCGACGATGCACAGCAGTTGCAGCAAGTGGTTCTGCAGCATGTCGCGCAGCGCGCCGGAGGTGTCGTAGTAACCCATGCGGTTGCCCACGCCCAGTTTTTCGGCGATGGTGATCTGCACATCGGAGATCCATTCACGGCGCCACAGCGGCTCGAACAGGATATTGCCGAAGCGCAGAGCCATCAGATTCTGCACGGTTTCCTTGCCCAGGTAATGGTCGATGCGGTAGATCTGCGATTCCTGGAACACCTTGCCCACTTCGGCATTGATCTGCTTGGCGCTGGCCAGGTCGCGGCCCAGCGGTTTTTCCAGCACCACGCGCGAGCTCGGCGTCACCAGGCCGTTGTCTTCGAGATTGTCGCAAATCAGGGCGAACAGGTGCGGCGGCGTGGCCAGGTAGTACACGCGGGTCAGGTTGGCGTCGCCGCGCAGTGCTTCGACCAGCGGTGCGTAGGTCTTGGCGTCGCTGGCGTTGAGCGACACGTACACGATACGCGCGCAAAACTTGCTCCAGGTCGCCGCGTTGAGCGTGCTGGCCTTGATGTGCGGGCGGGCATTGGTTTCCACCATTTTCAGGAACGCATCCTGGCCGCTGTCCTGGCGGCCAACGCAGATGATGCGCGCCGTCGGTGGCAGGTCGTTCGCGACATCGCGCGCATACATTGCAGGCAGTAATTTACGCATGGCTAAATCGCCGCTGCCGCCAAACAGGACCAGGTCAAAATCGGTAAGAGCCATAATATGATGTCGTCGCAAAAGTAAAGGAGCCGGAGCCGGGAAGGTGCTGATCGCTGGCAGCGCCGCAGCGCGCCGCTTGTAGCGCCGCGTGGTGCCGCAGTCTATGCTACTGTAAATTCATGGTGTAAATTTACTACGTAGAACTGGCAATTGCAAGAAATTTTACTACATTGCGCTGTGTGTCGCCAGTATCGCATTATAGGCTTGCGAGCAGCACTTGCCACACCATCATGCATTGCAGTAAAGCCATGGTTGCCGGCTAAATGTCCTGTGGCGCACTGATGGATTTGCGCTGTTGCAACAACACCGTCAAGAAAAGGCTCTACAACGCCCTGGCGCTAATTTAAGTAGCTTTAAAGAAATAAATTGACCGTATAATCGGCTTGAAACGCTGGCAACCATGTTGGCGACGAAATACTGCGCTGTAGCGTCGGCCATGCCCCGAATCCGCCTTCCGACCCTACGGTAGCACGCCTTCAGCGATGAAAGCGCGCGGCAAGGCGGACTTCAATCACGCAATACCAAGACGGCTCAAGGGGAAATAATGAATTCAATGCAAGATATCGATGAACGCACCAGCCTGACAGGCAATAATAAATTCGAACTGTTCCTGTTCAAGCTCGGCACCAGCGATCATTCCACCAGCCGCGAACTGTTCGGCATCAATGTGTTCAAGGTGCGCGAGATCATGGAGATGCCGGCCATCACGGCCGTTGCAGGTTCCCATCCGCACATGCTGGGCGTGGTCAATATCCGTGGCCAGATCGTGCCCGTGATCGACCTGCCGTTGGCGGTCGGCTGCAAGAGCAATGGCCTGAAGATCCTGATGGTGACCGAATTCGCGCGCTCGACCCAGGCTTTTGCCGTGGAAGAGGTCGATGAAATCGTGCGCCTGGAATGGAATCAGGTGCTGTCGGCCGAATCGAGCGTTGGCGGCGGCCTGGTCACCAGCATCGCCCGTCTCGACGGCGATACCGACAAGACGCGCCTGGCGCAAGTGCTGGACGTGGAACAGATCCTGCGCAATGTGCTCCCGTCGGGCGACCCGGACGTCGACAAGACCAGCATCGGCCCGCAAGTGCGCCTGCCGGCCGGCGCCGTGATCCTGGCCGCTGACGATTCGTCGCTGGCCCGTTCCCTGATCGAAAAAGGTCTGGAAGCGATGGGCGTGCCTTTCATTATGACCAAGACCGGCAAGGAAGCGTGGGAGCGCCTGCAGGCGATCTCGGCCCAGGCAGCGACCGAAGGCAAGACGGCGAAAGACAAGGTCGCGCTGGTGCTGACCGACCTGGAAATGCCGGAAATGGACGGCTTCACCCTGACCCGCAATATCAAGAACGACGGGCGCTTCGCTACCATTCCGGTAGTCATCCACTCCTCGCTGACAGGCTCGACCAACGAAGACCACGTCAAGGGCGTGGGTGCCGATGGCTATGTGGCCAAGTTCGTGGCGGCCGAACTGGCCGAGACGATCCGCAAGGTGTTGGCGCGCTAAATCACGTTGCACCATAAAAAACGCCGGCACATGTGCCGGCGTTTTTTTATCTGCAAAGTTAGGCCTGGTAAGCCGTTTCCGGCTGCCCCGCCACATCGACCCTGACCGACAGCACATGCCCGCTCAGCGGGTACTCGGCGACCTCTTGCTCCGGGCGGTTGTGGCTGGCGGTGGTGATATACAAGGTGCGCAGGTCGGCGCCGCCGAAGGTGACCATGGTGGGGCAGCGCGCCGGCACCGTGATTTCGCCGAGCAGCTGGCCATCGGGCGCGAAGCGCAGGATCTTGCCGCCTTCAAACATGGCTGACCAGTAATTGCCTTCGCTGTCGACCGCCGCGCCGTCGGGACGTCCGCCATAGTCCGCCGCCTTTTTATCGGTGGAAAAGCGCTGGAACGGCTGGGGCGCGGAAATGGCGCCGGTGGCCGCGTCGAAATCAAAGCGGTCGATGCGGTGGGTGGTGGTGTCCGCGTGGTACATGGTGCGCCGGTCCGGCGAAAAGCCCAGGCCATTCGAGACTGTCATGCCGCCCGACCATACCTTGCGCACGGCGCCCTTTTCCAGCACAAACATTTCCGCCGCATCCGCATTGCGCGGCTCGAAGATTGTGCCGACCCAGAAACGTCCGGCCGGATCGACCTTGCCGTCGTTGAAGCGGGTGCTGGCCATGTCGAACGGCGCCGCCGCGATGTCGGCCAGGCTGCCGGTCTTCGTGTCCAGGTGCACGAAGCCGCTGCGCAGCGCCACGATCAGGCCGCCGCCGGCATTGATGGCCAGCGCCGACGGTTCGGTCGGCATCTCCCATTTGCTGTGCTTGCCGCTGTCCGGATGCAGGCGGTGTACGGCGCGCCCGTCGATATCGACCCAGTACAGCGCGTCTTCCTTCTGGTGCCACAAGGGGCATTCGCCCACTTGCATGGGCTGGTCGCTGACGACTTTGATTTCGTAGATATTCATGTCTTAGTAAGCTGCCTTGGCGGCGCGTGCGAGGGAAATAAGACCATTGGTCGAGCTGTCGTGCAGTGCCGGCTGGGCCTCGCCCGTCAGTTCCGACTGGATTTTCCTGGCCAGTACCTTGCCCAGTTCCACGCCCCACTGGTCGAAACTGTTGACGTTCCACAGCACGCCCTGGACAAACGTCTTGTGTTCGTACAGCGCGATCAGGGCGCCCAGCGTCGATGGCGTCAGCTGGTCCATCAAAATGGTGTTGCTCGGGCGGTTGCCGGGGAAGGTCTTGTGCGGCACCAGCGCTTCGATCTGCTCGGCAGGCAAGCCTTGCGCCTGCAGGTCCGCGCGCACTTCCTCGCCGGTCTTGCCGGTCATGAACGCTTCAGACTGGGCAAAGCAGTTGGCCAGCAGGGCGTCGTGGTGGCCCGGCAGGTCGTGGGTGGCGCGCAGCGCGGCAATAAAGTCGATCGGCGTGACGTCGGTACCCTGGTGCAGCAACTGGAAGTAAGCATGCTGGGCATTGGTGCCGCAATCGCCCCAGATCACGGGGCCGGTCGGCACGCCGACGGGCTGGCCGTCCTTGGTGACGCGCTTGCCGTTGCTTTCCATGTCCAGCTGTTGCAGGTAGGCGGCAAAGCGGGAGAGGTCCTGGTGGTACGGCGCGATCGAAACCGAGCCGCAATCGAGGAACTGGCGGTTCCAGAAGCCCACCATGGCCAGCACCACCGGCATGTTCTGGGCCAAAGGCGCGGTGCGGAAATGCTGGTCCATCGCATGTGCGCCAGCGAGGAAATCGCTGAAGTATTCAAAGCCGACGGCCAGCGCCACGGCCAGGCCGATCGACGACCAGACCGAATAGCGGCCGCCGACCCAGTCCCAGAACGGAAACATATTGGCCGGATCGATGCCGAACTCGACAATGGCTGCCGCATTGGTCGATACCGCCACGAAGTGTTGCGCCAGGTCTTTTTCCTCGGCTTCGAGCAGGAACCAGGCACGCGCCGTATTGGCGTTGAGCATGGTTTCGGCCGTGACGAAGGTTTTCGAGGCAACGATGAACAAGGTCGTTTCCGGATCGACTTTCGACAGCGTCGCTTCCATGTCGTGGCCGTCGACGTTCGACACGAAGTGCATTTCCAGGCCCGGGTTGGCGTAGGAGCGCAGCGCCAGGCAGGCCATTTTCGGACCCAGGTCGGAGCCGCCGATGCCGATATTGACGACGTCGGAAATCGGCTTGCCGCTGTAGCCGAGCCAGCTGCCGTTGCGTACCTTGTCGGTAAACGCCTTTACTCGCTGCAACACATCCTGCACGTCGGCGTCGATATCCTGGCCGTCGACCACCAGCTTGGTGCCGCGCGGCGCACGCAAGGCGGTATGCAAAACCGCCCGATGTTCGGTAAGATTGATTTTCTCGCCAGTAAACATCGCTTCGCGCTGCGCTTCCACGCCGCGTTCGCGGGCCAGGTCCATCAGCAAGGCCATGCTGGTGGCGTCGACCCGGTTCTTCGAGTAGTCGAGCAGCAGGCCGGCGGCATCGACGGTCATCTGCGCAAAGCGCTGCGGGTTGCTGGCAAACAATTGGCGCAGGTGCACCTCGCGCACGGTGGCGCTGTGGGCCTGCAATTGCTGGAAACTGGTGAGGGTGGTGAGGGCGGGAGTGGACATGGCGGTCGGCTGGATACGGGTCTCGGTTATAAGGCGTGCGGCGCGCACCCGCGAGGGGCGCTGCCGACGGTGATATGAGAATAATACATCAGAAAAAAGTAAATTCACTACAGTTTGTAGCGGAGATACGGCGCCGTCATGTGTTTTTTACTTCATTCTGCCAAGAAATCATGCGGCAGGAGAGCCGCTTTTGTCACCGCGGCGTATCGCCTCGAGGCCTTAAAAAGCGGCAAAAATGTAGTTTATTTATGGAGTTGGTGCCAGCAAAAATGCTTCTGCTCATCCATTTTGTAGTAAAATTTCACGAAATACTTTTTTAAGGAATCCATCATGGCGCTGCATCCAGTAGTCGAATCCGTAACAGCGCGCATCATCGCGCGCAGCCGGCCATCGCGCGGCGCCTATCTGACGCACCTCGATGCCGCGCGCATCCAGGGTGTGCAGCGCGGCGCGCTGTCGTGTACCAACCTGGCGCACGGCTTTGCCGCGTTTCCAGCCAACGACAAGCTGTCGCTGAAGGAATACAAAAAGCCGTCGGTGGCCATCGTCTCGTCGTACAACGACATGCTGTCGGCGCACCAGCCGTTCGAAGGCTTCCCGCAAATCATCAAGGAAGCGGTGCGCGAAGTGGGCGCCGTGGCGCAGTTCGCCGGCGGCGTGCCGGCCATGTGTGATGGCGTGACGCAAGGCCAGCCCGGCATGGAATTGTCGCTGTTCTCGCGCGACACCATCGCCATGTCGACCGCCGTGGCGCTGTCGCACAATATGTTCGACTCGGCCCTGTACCTGGGCGTGTGCGACAAGATCGTGCCGGGCCTGTTGATCGGCGCGCTGCACTTCGGCCATTTGCCGGCCGTGTTCGTGCCGGCCGGCCCGATGACCTCGGGCCTGTCGAACAAGGAAAAAGCCAAGGTGCGCCAGCTGTATGCGCAAGGCAAGGCGACGCGTGAAGACCTGCTCGAAGGCGAGTCGAAGGCTTACCACGGCGCCGGCACCTGTACCTTTTACGGTACTGCCAACAGCAACCAGATGCTGATGGAAGTGATGGGCCTGCACCTGCCGGGCGCCGCCTTCATCACGCCGAACACCCCGCTGCGCGATGCGCTGACCGCCGCCGCCGCCCAGCGCGCCGCCGTGATCACCGCGCAAAGCGGCAGCTACTTGCCGGTTGGTCATATCGTCGATGAAAAATGTATCGTCAACGCCGTGGTCGGCCTGCTGGCCACCGGCGGCTCGACCAACCACACCCTGCACCTGGTGGCGATCGCCAAGGCGGCCGGCATCGTGATCGACTGGAACGATTTCAATGAGTTGTCGGCCATCGTGCCGATGCTCACGCGCATCTACCCGAACGGCGACGCCGACGTGAACCATTTCCACGCCGCCGGCGGCACCGGCTACCTGATCCGCGAACTGCTGGACGCGGGCCTGCTGCACGAAGACGTCAACACCATCCTCGGCCACGGCTTGCGCGCGCACTGCATGGAGCCTTTCCTGGGCGAAGACGGCAAGGTGTTCTGGAAAGATGCGCCATTGGCCAGCGCCGACGACAGCGTGCTGCGCCCGGCCTCGAACCCGTTCGCGCCGGACGGCGGCATGGTACTGGTGGCGGGTAACCTGGGCCGCGCGGTGATGAAAGTGTCGGCCGTCAAGCCCGAGCACCGCACCGTCGAAGCGCCTGCCATCGTCTTCAATTCGCAGGAAGATTTCATGGCCGCCTACAAGGCCGGCACCCTGGACCGCGATTTTGTCGCCGTGCTGCGCTTCCAGGGCCCGCGCGCCAACGGCATGCCGGAACTGCATGCGCTCACGCCGGCGCTGGCCAACCTGCAGGATGCCGGCCGCCATGTGGCGCTGGTCACCGATGGCCGCATGTCGGGCGCGTCGGGCAAGGTGCCGTCGGCCATCCACGTGTCGCCTGAAATCCTGGCCGGTGGTCCGCTGGGCCTGGTGCGCGACGGCGACGTCATCCGTCTCGACGCATTTACCGGCGTGCTTGAAGCGCTGGTGCCGGCGGATGTATGGCATGCGCGTTCGCTGGTCACCGCTGATTTGTCGTCCAGCCATATCGGCATGGGCCGCGAATTGTTTTCGATGTTCCGCTCCACCGTCAGCGCGGCGGAAGAGGGCGCCACCACGTTCGGCCTGCCGTCGCCGATTCCCACCACCGTGCCCTTGCACGAAGGCGAGAATGTCGGCGATACTGTGCCGGGCTCCGATGAAGACTTTTTGGCAAGGAAATAAACATGACCATGACACTCCTGGAAATTATGCGCACCTCGAGCGTGATCCCCGTGATCGCGATCGACGACCCTGAACACGCCGTACCGCTGGCGCGCGCGCTGGTGGCGGGCGGCATCCGCGTGCTGGAAGTGACGCTGCGCACCAGGCACGGCCTGGACGCGATCCGCGCCATGTCCGAAGTGCCGGGCGCCATCGTTGGCGTCGGCACCTTGACGCGTCCTGAAGAATTCGCCGCCGCGCGCGACGCCGGCGCCGTGTTCGGCGTCTCGCCCGGTTTGACGGCTGCGCTGGTGGCCGCCGCGAAAAGCAGTGGCCTGCCGCTGTTGCCTGGCGTAATGACTCCCGGTGAAGTGATGGCGGCGCGTGAAAACGGCTTCCAGCAACTGAAGCTGTTCCCGGCCGTGCCAGCCGGCGGCATCGGCATGCTCAACGCCATCTACGGCCCGCTGCCGGACGTGACGTTCTGCCCGACCGGAGGCATTTCGCAGGAAACGGCGTCGCAATTCCTGGCGCTGAAAAACGTCGCCTGCGTGGGCGGCTCGTGGCTGACGCCAAAAGACGCGATCGCGGCCGGCAACTGGGACCGCATCACGGAAATTGCAAAAGCGGCCAGCGGTCTGCGCTCCGCCTAGGCGTTCCGCCTAGGCGCTCCGCCTAAGTTGTTATCCAACGGCAAGCCTTCAGCGCTTGCCGTTTTCTTTCCCGGATTGCCATGCCCGACTTGCGCCGACCATTGACCGCTGGTGAAACCGCCATGGTGCGCAGCGTCTTC
>NZ_LOCQ01000045.1 GCF_001677885.1 Janthinobacterium psychrotolerans
ATATTACTCACCCGTTCGCCACTCGCCACCAGAGCAAGCTCCGTGCTGCCGTTCGACTTGCATGTGTAAGGCATGCCGCCAGCGTTCAATCTGAGCCAGGATCAAACTCTTCAGTTTAATCTCTGTTTAATGTCATTTCTGACAGGTCGGACAGTATCACTACCATCCAAATCTTTTGCATTGCAAAAGATTTGCTCACTCAAAAAACTGACAGGCTACTTCCGAAGAAGTATCCTATTTCATTATTTCTTGTGAACATTTGATATTTTAAGTTTTACGTCAATCCGAAGATCGACGCTGCACTTCATCAAATGCCCACACTTATCGACTGTTAATTGTTAAAGAACGGTATTCGGTACTGCGATTCGCGCTATCGACAAAGCGTTGTGTTTGTCAGCTGCGAAGAAGGAAGAGTATGAAGCGTTTCGGCTAATTCGTCAACCTTCTTTTTTACCCCGCTAACTCTGCAACACCTTGTTTTGTGTGCGTCGTTTTGCGAGGAGGCGAACTATAGCAAAGCCTCCCGATATCTGCAACATCTATTTTCCTGGATCAACAATACCTGCTTACCGTCCACCCGGCCTCCGGTTCACTTCAAGCGCTCTTTTATGCAGCCTGTCGCAAGCGGCTGGCACAGGCACCGTGCTTCAGGCACAGTGGCAACATCAGATTTTGACGCGGTTCAGCATCAGTTACACTTGCCCACCGCGTCGGTTCATTCCTTGCCAAGAAAGCGTCTCATGTTTCCGATTTCCAGCCTGCCACAATTGCTGAAAACCCTGCTCGCCTGGCTGCAAAGGGCATTCGACGCGACCACCACCTGGGTCACCCAATTATCTTGGTGGAAGTTTTTCCTGTTCGCCGCACTGGCCCTGATCGCCGGCTCGATCTTGCAGGACGAACTGTTTTCATCCAGTCCCGACGAAGAAGTGGTGATCAAATCGCACAAGCGCGCCAGCAAGAACAGCGGCGAGACCAATATCCTGATCGACGATACAGGCATCCACTTCAATCCGCGCAGCAGCAAGAGCCGGCGCAACACGGACAGCGCCGATGCCACGCCCGCCGACGCCAGCCCGACCGACGCGACGCCTGAAGAGCCGGCGCTGCCGGTGCCGCCGGTGCCGCCAGCCGCGCCAGCCAAGCCCAGCTATCCAGTGACGACCAATGCCTCTGGCGAAGAAGTCCATATCGAACTGCCGCCGCAAATTGGCGAGGAACTGTCGAACGCCATCGAGGAAGCGGTCGATGATGCCGCAGAACAGAAGGTCTCGCGCTATCACCAGCAAGCGTCGACCTGGTTCAAGAGTTTTGTCTCCTTGCTGGTATTGGCGCTGTTCGCGATGAAGGCGCTGGTCGGCGGCAAGAAGCGCGCCGAAGCGGAAACGGTGACGGCCAATGAAGCGGCCGAGCGCGCCTCGATGCAGCGCCAGCTCAGCGAAGCGAAAATGCAGATGATGCAGGCGCAAGTGGAACCGCACTTCCTGTTCAATACGCTGGCCTCGGTCGAGCACCTGATCCAGGTCGATCCGCCGCGCGCGGCCAAGATGCAGCGCAGCCTGATCCAGTACTTGCGCGCCGTGCTGCCGCAGATGCGCGACAACGCGCTGATTACCAACCTGGGCCGCGAGGCGGACATGGTGCAAGCCTATCTGAACCTGCTGAAGATGCGCATGGAAGAGCGGCTGACGGTCGACTTCCAGATTCCGGACGGCCTGCGCAGCGCCGCATTTCCGCCGATGATGCTGCAATCGATGGTGGAAAACGCCATCAAGCACGGCCTGGAAGTCAAACCCGAGGGTGGCACCCTGCGCATCGTCGCGGAAGTGGCGCACAGCAAGCTGCGCGTGATCGTGACCGACGACGGCCTGGGCTTTGGCGCCGTACCCAGCGATGGCACGGGCCTTGGTTTGCCGACCATCCGCGAACGCCTGAAACTGCTGCACGGCGACCAGGCCAGCCTGACGATCACGCCAAATCAGCCGAGCGGCGTGTGCGCCGTGATCGAAGTGCCGTATCAGCTGTCGAAATAAGCCACTCGGTAGTTGATAAAAACGCTAATTCATTGAATAATCAATCTTCACCAGTTCACACTTGAAGACCATGCCTACCGCTATTATTGCCGACGACGAAAGACTGATGCGCGACCAGCTGCGCTTGCGACTGGGCCAGGCCTGGCCCGAACTGGAAATCATCGGCGAAGCCAAGAATGGCGATGAGGCGATCGAACTGGTCGACCAGTTGAAACCCGACTTTACCTTTCTCGATATCCGCATGCCGGGCAAGACCGGCATGGAAGCGGCGCAAGTCATCGGCAACAAAAGCCGCATCGTGTTCGTCACCGCCTACGACAGCCACGCCGTCGAAGCGTTCGAACGCGGCGCCGTCGATTATGTGCTGAAGCCGCCCGAGCATGAGCGCCTCCTGATCACGGTCGAGCGCCTGAAAACCCACCTGAGCAAACCTGCGCTGGACGTCAATAGCAGCGTCACCGCCATGCTGTCGCAACTGGCCGAAAAAATCACCGCCAAGCCAACTTACTTGCAATGGATACAGGCCAGCATCGGCCAGGACCTGCGCATGATCCCCGTCGAGGAGATCCTGTTCTTCCGCTCCGATGAAAAATATACCTGCGTGCAGACGGCCAAGTATGAAGCGCTGATCCGCAAACCGGTGCGCGACCTGGCAGAAGAGCTCGACCCATCGCTGTTCTGGCAGATCCACCGCGCCACCCTGGTCAATGTCAACGCCATCGAAGGCGTGACGCGCGATATCCGCGGCCGCCATCTGGTGCTCATCAAGGGCAAGACCGACAAGCTGGAAGTGAGCCGCAGTTTCCTGCACCTGTTCAAGCAAATGTAAGAGCCGGGCCACGCGGGCCGCCCTGCGCGGCCCGGCCTGCGCGGCCCGGCCTGCGCTACTGTGTGCCAGATCAAGCCGCTGCGCATCAATCAGCCTACGCTGCATCAAGTTCCCCCTTTTTTCCCCGCCTGCCTTACGCTGATCCGTCCGCAAGGAGCGCCCATGCCCGGCCGTGCAAAAACAGGATTGTTGCGCATGCTGCCGCTGGGCATGGCTGCCGCCGCCACCTATTATTTGTGGCGGCCGTTCAAGGCCGGCCGTCAGGCGGCGCCAGCCAGGCCGGCCAGCGAGGCCATGCTGGCCATCGACAGCGAGCAGGCGATCATGCATGCCAACGCGGCTGCCGCCACCCTGTTCGGCAGCACGCCGGAAGCCATGCGCGGCATGCCGCTGGGCCACTTCATCTTGCGCGACTTGCGCAGCCTCGATCACGATATTGCCTTCCTCGACCTGGCCCGGCAGTTACGCCTGAGCGGCAGGCGCGCCACCGACGCCACCCTGATAGGCCGGAAAATGGACGGCGCCATGTTTCCGGTGGAAGGTTCATTGACGACGCACAGCGAACACGACGGGGCGATCAACACCGTGCTGTTGCGCGATATCAGCGCGCGCAAGCAGGTGCACGAACAACTGGCGCGCTCGTTCGCGCAGCTGCGTGAGTTGTCAAGCGCACTGCAAACCATCCGCGAGGAAGAGCGCAAGCATATTGCGCGCGAGTTGCATGATGACCTGGGCCAGCTGCTGGCCACCTTGCGCGTCGACCTGACCCTGGCGCGCCAGCATGCCGACATGACGGCGCCCTTGCTGCGCCTGCTGCACGAGATGGATGGCCTGCTGGTCACTGCGATTTCCTCGCTGCGCCGCATCGCCAGCAATCTGCGTCCGCGCGCGCTCGATGAAGGGGGACTGTATTTCGCGCTGCAAACCTTGCGCCACGATTTTTTGCTGCGCCACGCCGTGCATTTCGAACTGATGGCCGACGAAGGCGACCTGGTGCTGGACGACCAGCACAGCACGGCCATCTATCGCATCGTGCAGGAAGCGCTGACCAACATCGCCCGTCATGCCGAAGCGAGCCATATCACCATCGCCCTGCACCGCATCGACTCCATGCTGGCCATCACGATCCAGGATGATGGCAAGGGCATCACCGACCGCGACCTGGAAAAAGCCGCATCGCTGGGCTTGCTGGGCATGCGCGAACGGGTATGGGGCCTGAGCGGCAGCATACAGATCGGCGCTGACAACGAACTGGGCGGTACGCGCATCGACATCATGCTGCCGATGCACTCAGCCACGCCGCCATAGCAAAAGGCGCTCCGGAGAGCGCCTTGCCTGATAAGTCGATGCGGCTGTTGCTTAGAACTTGTGGGTCATGCCCAGCTGGTACATCGATTTCTCGCTGAACTGGTCGCGGCCGCCATAGACGTACACGGCGGTACGCTTCGACAGCGGGTAGTCGTAGCCCAGGCCGAAGGCCTTGGCGGTTTCCTTGCCGCTGACGGTACGGCTGTCCTGTTTCTGCTTGACATAGCTGGCCTTGATCGCGCCGCCGCCGATGTCATACGCCAGGCCCAGCAGGAAGCTCTTGAATTCGCCAGTGGTGGTGACATCGGTGTCGGCCTTCGAGTAGTCGAAGGTCACTTTGGCAGGACCGAATTTGTAGCCGCCACCCACCAGCCACAGCGTAGGCTCGGCAGCGGCGTTGGCCACCGTCTGGACCTTGCGCTGGTAGCCGGCGTGTGCGCTGGCTGGACCCATGTCATAGGTGGCGACCAGGCTGTAACCCGAATCGGCATTCTTGATTTCGCTGGCGACGACCTGGCCGCTGACGACGAAACCGCTGAAGCTCGGGCTGTTGTAGGTGATGGCATTGCTGACGCGCGAAGCACCGACCGCGGCAGCGGCGGTCGCGCCGTTGGGCGACTGGCCGCCGCGCATGACTGGCTCGTTGATCTTGCCGATCACGCCGTAGGTGTTGAACGGGTCAACGCGAGCCAGGGTACCGTCCAGCAAGTCCTTGGTGCGGCCCAGGTACACGGTACCGAAGTTGCCGGTCAAACCGACCCATGCCTGGCGGTCGAACAGGGTGTTGGTGGTGGCTTGCGCGCCGGTATCGGCCTTGAATTCACTCTCCAGATTGAAAATGGCTTTCAGGCCGTTGCCCAGATCTTCCGTGCCCTTGAAGCCGATGCGCGAAGCCTGGTTTTCACGTTCCACCATGGACGAACCGCTGGTCTTGGCCAGGCCCAGGTCGACGACACCGTAGACGACGACGTTCGATTGCGCCTGTGCCGTAGCGGCTGCGAAAGAAGCGATGATCAATGCTGCCAGAGTAATTTTTTTCACTTGAGATTCTCTACTTTAGGGTGGACGAAATTGTTTGCTGCCTTGCTGCCTAGCTGCTGGAACGAATCATGCCAAGCAAATGCTTCAACAATATGACATCGACAATTTGTTGTTTTTTAGCACTACTTTTCTCAAGGCGAAAAAAAACCGCCCGCAGGCGGCATCACGGCAGATTGCCGCTTACTTCAGGCGGCAGCTCAGCAGCCAGTAGTAATCAAGCCGCTTCATGCGGATCTCGCGCGCGGAATGGGCGAACTTCTTGCGCAGGTGGCTGTCCGAGGGGAAATTTTTCAGCACTTCGTAGCGCTCGCCGGACTCCGTGGTGCGGAACTGGTGGGTGTTGCCTTCCAGGTCAGTACGGGCGATCACGGTGCTGCTGCCGTCGACATAGGAGTTGTCGATCAGCACCAGCAGGATGTCCTTGCCCAGCTTGCTGCGCAGCTGCTTCAGGTATTTGTCCTGGTCTTCGCGCTTGACGTGCGACCACCAGAAGCCGGCGAACACGGCGGTGAACTTGCCGGCCAGGTCATCCGGCAGCTTGAAGGCGTCGAGCTTGGCGAAGCTCACGTTGTCGGGCAGGCCACGGGCCCGGGACAGCGCCAGCATTTCATCGTTGAGGTCGGTCGCCAGCACGGACTCGGCTGTTTCGGCGATGACTTCGGTCCAGTAGCCGGTGCCGCAAGCGAGCTCCAGCACGGTGTGGCCTTCGAGCACATCGGCGACCTTGTCGCGCAACACTTCCAGGTCTTCCTGGCGTTCGGGCTTGTCATAGACGCGCTCGTACTGCTGCGCGATGGTGGCGTAATATTGGGCAAGCTGATCGGTAATCATAGTTCTTCTCTTAAGTAATCTTGCCGGACACCTCGTCCGGCCGGTTCCTGCATGGTCATAATTCGTAGTGCTCTTTATCGCCGCTCATCGCCTGCTCGATCAATTTACGGTTCAGGGTCGGCGTGAGCAACTCGATAAAGGTGTAAATATAGCTGCGCAGATAAGCGCCCTGCTTGACGGCCACGCGTGACACATTCATGCCGAACAGGTGGCCCACGGGGATGGCGCGCAAGCCGCGGTCGCGCTCGGCGTCGAAGGCCATGCCCGCTATGATACCAATACCCATGCCCAACTCCACATAAGTCTTGATCACGTCGGCGTCGATGGCCTCCAGAAGAATGTCCGGCTTCAGGCCGCGCAACACGAAAGCGTGGTCGATCTTGTTACGTCCGGCGAACGCGCTGTCATAGGTAATCAGCGGGAAAGCGGCGATTTCCTCCAGCGTGACCGACTTCGATTTCAGCAGCGGATGGTCAACCGGCACCACCACCACATGTTCCCATTGATAACAGGGCAAGGTGATCAGGCCATCAATGGCGGCGATCGATTCGGTGGCAATGGCGAGATCGGCCTGGTCGCGCTGCACCATCTCGGCAATCTGGCGCGGGTTGCCTTGCAATAAGGATAATCTGACCTTTGGAAACTTGATCATGAAGGCCTGCACCACCTTGGGCAAGGTGTAGCGCGCCTGGGTATGCGTGGTGGCAATGGTGAAACTGCCGCTGTCCTGCGCCGCATACTCCTTGCCGATGCGCTTCATGCTGTCGATTTCCTGCATCACCAGCTCGACCGATTCGAGCACCAGGCGGCCCGGCTCCGTCAGGCCGCGGATGCGCTTGCCGTGGCGCGTGAAGATGTCGACGCCCAGCTCTTCTTCCAGCTCGATAATGGCTTTCGACACGCCCGGCTGCGAAGTGAACAAGGCCTTGGCCGCGTCCGTCAGGTTATAGTTCTGCCGCACCGCTTCGCGCACGAAGCGCAGTTGATGGAGATTCATTGCTGGTTTTGCCTTAAGATATGCCGCGCTTTCCGCCCCACCGATGATTTTACATTCATGCTTATACGCATATCGCATATAAGCAAATGCGTACTTAGTAGTTTGGAATAAACACTAAGTTTATTACTATTGCAGGTACTTTGGGGGTGCAAGCATGACTTTGTCTTATATAGTCTCGGGATTTGCCGTCGGTTTACTGGTTGGCATGACCGGTGTCGGTGGCGGTTCGCTGATGACGCCGCTGTTAACATTGCTGTTCGGCGTCTCGCCGTCGGTGGCCGTCGGTACCGACCTGGCCTTTGCCTCGATTACCAAGAGCGCCGGCACCCTGACGCACCGCCTGCGCGGCACCATCCGCTGGGATATCGTCAAGCGCCTGTGCATCGGCGCCCTGCCCGCCGCCGTGGTGTCGACCCTGGCCTTGAAATCGTTCGGCACCGTGTCGCCGGAAATCGGCCAGATCATCCGCTACTCGATCGCCGGCTCGGTGCTGCTGACGGTGGTGGCGCTGATCTTCAAGGGCCGCATGCTGAACTGGATCAATGCCCATCCAGAAAAACAATTGCAAGGCAACAAGCTTGCAGCAGCGACTATTATTTCCGGCGCCGTGCTGGGCGTGCTGGTGACCGTGTCGTCGATCGGCGCCGGCGCCATCGGCGCGACCTTGCTGGTGATGCTGTATCCGCGCATGAGCTCGGCCGAGGTGGCCGGCACCGATATCGCTTATG
Organism: Janthinobacterium psychrotolerans; assembly: GCF_001677885.1. Taxonomy (GTDB): domain Bacteria; phylum Pseudomonadota; class Gammaproteobacteria; order Burkholderiales; family Burkholderiaceae_D; genus Janthinobacterium; species Janthinobacterium psychrotolerans. The sequence goes on from NZ_LOCQ01000045.1 coordinate 7,768, forward strand.
CCGTACCCTTGACGGCGATTGCCGCGCTGGGCCACTGGTGGCTCGGTTCCATCCACTGGGAACTGCTCATTTCGCTGCTGATCGGCTCGCTGCCCGGCATTACCCTCGGTTCCTGGGTCGCCCGTTCGGTGCCGGAAAAGTTTTTGCGCGTGCTGCTGGCGATGACCTTGACCACCGTGGCAGTAAAGCTAATCTATTAATCAAAGAACACCCAGGCAATCTTCCAGTACCCCGGCTTATTTAGGACTTGATATGTACCACTACGATCAGTACGACCACCTTATCGTCAAAGAACGCATCGCGCAGTACCGCGACCAGGTTGCGCGCCGCCTTGCCAACGAATTGACGGAAGAGGAATTCATTCCACTGCGCCTGCAGAACGGCCTGTACATGCAGCGCCACGCCTACATGCTGCGCATCGCCGTGCCGTACGGCCTGCTGTCGTCGAAGCAGATGCGCATGTTTGCCCATATTGCGCGCAAATACGACCGCGGCTACGGCCACTTCACCACGCGCCAGAACATCCAGTTCAACTGGGTCGAACTGGAGCAGACACCCGATATCCTGACCGACCTGGCGTCGGTGGAAATGCATGCGATCCAGACCTCCGGTAACTGTATCCGGAATACAACATCGGACCCGTACGCCGGCGTGGCTGCCGATGAGATCATCGATCCGCGCCCCTATGCGGAAGTATTGCGCCAGTGGAGCACCTTCCATCCCGAGTTCATCGCCCTGCCGCGCAAGTTCAAGGTCGCCATCAATGGCGCCGAGCAGGACCGCGCCGCGATCGCCGTACATGATATCGGCCTGACCGCCGTGCGCAACGAAGCGGGCGAAGTGGGCTTCAAGGTGATGGCCGGCGGCGGCATGGGCCGCACGCCGATTTTGGGCAGCGTGGTGCGCGAATTCTTGCCATGGCAGCATCTGCTGACCTACACGCAGGCCATCATGCGCGTGTACAACCTGCACGGCCGCCGCGACAACAAATACAAGGCGCGCATCAAGATTTTGCTGAAAGCCATCGGCGTGGAAGAATTCACGCGCCAGGTGGAAGCGGAATGGGTCGACCTGAAGGATGGTCCGGAAACCCTGACGGCCGAGGAAATGCAGCGCGTGGCGGACTTTTTCAATCCGCCGGCCTACCTGGAATTGCCGGACCTCGATTACGCGCTTGAGCATGCCGACAACAAGGCCTACGCCAACTGGCTGCAGCGCAATGTGAAGCCGCACCAGCGTCCAGGTTACGTGGCGGTGGTGCTGTCGCTGAAGAAAACCGGTGTGCCGCCGGGCGACGCGACGGCCGAGCAGATCGACTTCGTGGCTGACCTGGCCGACCGCTACAGCTTTGGCGAACTGCGCGTGACGCACGAGCAGAACCTGGTGCTGGCCGACGTGGAACAATCGAAACTGTTCAAGCTGTGGCAGGAAGCCAGGGCGCATGGCCTGGCGACGCCGAATATCGGCCTGCTGACCGACATGATCTGCTGCCCCGGCGGCGATTTCTGCTCGCTGGCCAACGCCAAGTCGCTGCCGATCGCCGCCGCGATTGCCGAGCGTTTCGACAATATCGACTTCCAGCACGATATCGGCGAAATTGAGCTCAATATTTCCGGCTGCATCAACGCCTGCGGCCACCATCACGTCGGCAGCATCGGCGTGCTCGGCGTCGACAAGGACGGCAGCGAATGGTACCAGGTGTCGATCGGCGGCGCGCAAGGCAACCATGCCGCCATCGGCAAGATCATCGGCCCCTCGTTCTCCGCCCTGCAGATGCCGGAAGTCATCGCCCGCCTGCTGCACGTGTATGTGCGCGAGCGCCATGAAGGCGAGCGCTTTGTCGACACGGCCCAGCGCCTGGGCTTGCCGCCCTTCAAGGAACATGTGTATGCAACGCCGATCACCGTCGGCAACCTGGTCGGAGAAGACGAATATGTTTGAAGTACGCGAAGAAATCATCAAGAACGCCGCCGTCGTGCCCAATAGCTGGGGCCTGCTGCGCCTGGACGAGGGCGACACGCCGGAGTCCGTGGTCGTGCCTGAAGGCAAGGCCATCGTGCCGCTGGCCGTGTGGCAAGCCCAGCGAGAGAGTCTGGCCGCGCGCCTGCCGCACATTGGCGTCTGGCTGGCCGGCGACGAGCGCCCGGAGGAGCTGGCCGACGTGATAGCACAGCTGCCAGTGATCGCCATCGACTTTCCGAAGTTCACCGATGGCCGCGGCTATTCGATCGCCTTCAATCTGCGCGCCCGCCTCGGCTACAAAGGCGAATTGCGCGCCATCGGCGACGTGCTGCGCGATCAATTGTTCTCGATGCACCGGGTCGGCTTCGACGCGTATGCGACGCGTCCGGACCGCAGCATCCATGACGCGCTGAAAGGTTTATCTGTGTTTTCGGAAACCTACCAGGCCTCGTGGGACCAGAAGTCGCCGCTGTTCCGCCGCCACCACCGCGAGGGCCAGAATCCCGACCTCGACAACGCGGCCGGTATCTGAACAAAGGCTACGACATGAGCGACCTTTCTACTTTAGTCACCGCCACCCTACAAACGCTGGCACGGATCGCGGCGGATTTTTCGCCGGCCGTGTTCGCGTCCAGCCTGGCAGCCGAAGACATGGTGCTGACCGACATGATCCTCAAAGCGAAGCTGCCGATCGGCATCTTTTCGCTGGAAACCGGCCGCCTGCACCAGGAAACCCTGGCCGTACTGGGCAAGATCAAGCAGCGCTACGGCCATGACGTCACCCTGTACCGCCCACAGCCTGAAGCGGTGGCGCAGTATGTGGAACAGAACGGCCTGAACGCGTTTTACAACAGCGTCGAGATGCGCCGCGAATGCTGCCGCATCCGCAAGGTCGAGCCCCTGGGCCGCGCCCTGGCCGGCAACAAGGCCTGGGTCACGGGCCAGCGCCGCGCCCAGTCGACCACGCGCGCCGAACTGCATGTGCAGGAAGAGGACACGGCGCACGCGATGACCAAATTCAATCCGCTGGCGGACTGGTCGGAAGAGGACGTCTGGGCGTATATCCGCGCCAACGACGTGCCCTACAACGCGCTGCATGACCAGGGTTATCCGTCGATTGGCTGCGAACCGTGCACGCGCGCCGTGCAACCGGGCGAAGACGTGCGTGCCGGACGCTGGTGGTGGGAAAACCCCGACTCCAAGGAATGCGGCCTGCACATGGTGGACGGCAAGTTGATCCGCATTAAATCCGTGGCCGCCTGAACAAGCTAACAGAGAACAAGAAAGCATCCAATATGAGCAATATTCTGAACCAGCGCCACCTCGACAGTCTTGAGTCGGAAGCCATCCATATCATGCGCGAAGTGGCGGCCGAATCGGCCAATCCCGCGCTGCTGTTTTCGGGCGGCAAGGATTCCGTCGTCCTGCTGCGTTTGGCCGAAAAAGCCTTTCGCCCGGGCAAGTTCCCATTTCCCCTCGTGCATATCGACACCGGCCATAATTTCCCGGAAGTCATCACTTTCCGCGACAAGAAAGTGGCGGAACTGGGCGAGCGCCTGATCGTCGGCTCGGTGGAGGATTCCATCAAACGCGGCACGGTGCGCCTGCGCAACCCGGCCACCGACTCGCGCAATGCGGCGCAGGCCGTGACCCTGCTCGAAACCATCGCCGAGCACAAGTTTGACGCCTGCATCGGCGGCGCGCGCCGCGACGAGGAGAAAGCCCGCGCCAAGGAACGCATCTTCTCGTTCCGCGACGAATTCGGCGCCTGGGACCCGAAAGCCCAGCGCCCGGAACTGTGGGACCTGTATAACACCCGCGTGCACCCCGGCGAAAACATGCGCGTGTTTCCGATCTCGAACTGGACCGAACTGGACGTGTGGCAATATATCGCCCGCGAAAAACTGGAACTGCCGCCGATCTACTTCGCGCACGAGCGCCAGGTGATCCCGCGCAATGGCCTCTTGGTGCCGCTGACCGATCTGACGCCGCCGCGCGATGGCGAAACGGTGGAAACGCAGGTGGTGCGCTTCCGTACCGTCGGCGATATCTCGTGCACCTGCCCCGTATCGTCCGATGCGGCCACGGTCGACGCCATCATCGCCGAAACGGCAATCACGCAAATCACGGAACGTGGTGCTACCCGCATGGATGACCAGACCTCCGAAGCCTCGATGGAAAAACGCAAGAAAGCAGGGTATTTCTAATGAACGCAGCAGTGTTGAACACCACTACCAATGACAGCCTGGAGCGCGGCATGCTGCGCTTTATCACGGCCGGTTCCGTCGATGACGGCAAAAGCACGCTGATTGGCCGTCTGCTGTTCGACAGCAAAGGCATCTTTGCCGACCAGCTCGACGCCATGTCGCGCTCCAAGCACAAGCGCACCGTCGGCGACACGGTCGACCTGTCACTGCTGACGGACGGCCTGGAAGCCGAACGCGAGCAAGGTATCACGATCGACGTGGCCTACCGCTATTTCGCCACGCCGAAGCGCAAGTTCATCATCGCCGACACGCCGGGCCACGAGCAGTACACGCGCAATATGGTCACCGGCGCCTCGACCGCCGACGCCGTCATCATCCTGATCGACGTGTCGAAGGTCAAACTGGGCGACGACGGCAGCGTGGAATTGCTGATCCAGACCAAGCGCCATTCGACCATTGCCCACCTGCTGCAGATCGAGCACGTGGTGGTGGCCGTCAACAAGATGGACCTGGTCGATTACGATGAAACGGTGTACAACCGCATCGTCGCCGCCTACCGCGAGTTCGCCCAGTCGCTGGGTTTGAAGGACATCACGCCGATTCCCTTGTCGGCCCTGACCGGCGACAACGTCGTCGAGCGCGGCGACAAGCTGGGCTGGTACAGCGGCCCGACCCTGATCGAGCTGCTCGAATCGCTGTCTGTCTACGACGCATCGCACGACGCGCCGTTCCGTTTCCCGGTGCAGCTGGTGGCGCGCCACAACGGCCACGAAGCGAACGACTTCCGCGGCTACATGGGCCGCATCGAAGCGGGCAAGGTCAGCGTCGGCGACACGCTGGTGGTGCAGCCATCGGGCCAGAGCGCCACCGTCAAGGAGATCGTCACCCTCGACGGCTCGCTGCAAAGCGCCGTGGTGGGCCAGTCGGTGACATTGCTGCTCAATGAATACCTCGACATATCGCGCGGCGACCTGCTGGCCGGCAGCGACCGTCCTGCCAGCCTGCTGAAACAGGTGGTGGCCGATGTGTGCTGGCTGTCCGAGGACGCGCTGGACCTGCGCCGCAAATACTGGATCAAGCACGGCACGCGCCAGACGGCCGCCAAGGTAACGGCGATCGACTCCATCCTCGACATCAACACGCAAGAGCGCCATCCGGCCGAAGGCCTGAAGCTGAACGATATCGCGCGCATCAGCCTGAACGTGCAGCAGGCGCTGGCGGCCGACGCTTACGCCGATATCCGCGCCACCGGTGCGTTTATCCTGATCGATGAAGTGACCCACCAGACTGTCGCCGCGGGCATGATCCGCTTCGACTGAGGAAGGCTACAGCATGAATCACTCCACATCCCTGCCCGGCAAGGTCTATCTGATCGGCGCCGGCCCCGGTGCGCAGGACCTGATGACCTTGCGCGGCGCGCGTTTGCTGGCGCAGGCCGGCGTGGTGCTGCACGACGCGCTCGTCACGCCAGAGATGCTGGAACTGTGTCCGCAGGCCGTCAAAATCCTGGTCGGCAAGCGCTGCGGCCAGTTGTCGACAGCGCAGGCCTTCATCAACAAGCAGCTGGTCGACCAGGCGCGCAAGCACGCCGTGGTGGTAAGGCTGAAAGGCGGCGACCCGATGCTGTTCGGCCGCGCCGATGAAGAACTGCGCGCGCTCGAAGAAGCCGGCATCGCGGTGGAAGTGGTGCCCGGCATTACCACCGCGCTGGCCGCCGCAGCGGCCACGCAGCAGCCGTTGACCAAGCGCGGCGTATCGCGCAGCGTGGCCTTTTTCACCTCCAGCACGGCGCCCGGCGAAACCGAGCAAACGGCGGTGCCCGACTGTGACACCCTGGTGCAGTACATGGGTGGACGCGAGGCGATGGCCACCGCCGGGCGCCTGCTGGCGCAAGGCTGGCGCGCCGGCACGCCGGTGGTGGTGATCGAAAACTGCAGCCGGCCGGAACAGCGCATCGTGCGCCTGCCGCTGTCGCAACTGGCACTGGGCCTGGGCGACAAGCAAGGCCCGGTGCTGGTGATGATCGGCGAGGCGATGGCCATGCGCATGCAGCAGGCCCCCGATGCGCTCATCGCACCCCTGGCGCGCCGGGCCTGAGGCGGCTTTTTTTACCGACTGCAAAGTCAGTAACTATTGTGCATTGCTGAAACATGGTAGGATGCTCGCGCTGCAATATCGCGCAGTCCGAGCATTCAACCACCGCCAAGCACCCATGAATTTCACCTCTCTGCGCGCAGCGCCGCATACTCTGATCCGCAGCAATGGCGGCCTGTTTGCCTTGATGCTGCTGGTCACTGCAGGACAGATCGGCCTGTGGCTGCTCTTTCCCGCCATCGACAATGAAAACCATCTGCTCGAATGCCTGCAGGCGCTGTTCCTGGCGCTGGCCTGTGCCGTGCACGGACAAAAGGCGTGGACCGAACCGGACCGCGACTCGCTGCGTTTCCTGATCCATGCCGGCCTGTCGGCGCTGATGTTCGGCTTCCTGCTGCGCGAGCTGGAAATTCGCGAAATGGGCCAGTCGTCTGCGTGGAACGTGCTGGAAAAAACCCTGCGCGTGCTGGAACTGCTGGTGCTGCTGCGCCTGCTGGTGTTTTTCGTGCCGCGCGCGCGCGCCGTGTTTGCCAACGTGCGCGCCATCTTCGGCATGCGCGTGACCATCATCACCTTGATCGGCGGCCTGTTCATGGTGGCCGGCTGGCCGTTCGACAAAAAGGTCATTCATGCGCTGCCGGAGATGGTCTCGGAGCTGATGGAAGAAGTCCTGGAACTGGACGGCTATCTGCTGCTGTTCCTGGCCGCCCTGGCCGACACCGGCGCCGCTGCGCGCATCAAGCTGCGTCGGCCAAAGGCGCGCTGACATCCATTTCAAAGCGCGACGGCTGCGGCAGCAACTGCTCCAGCGTCGCCGCCACCCGCGCCAGGCGCGGATCATCGTCGTCCGCCTCGTCGCAGGTATCGTTAATACAGAAAAACGGCAAGCTGCCGAACTGCGCGCGCAACTGCGCCAGGCGCGCCGGCGCATCGACGTCGCCGCTGGCGACATGCAGCGGGTCGAGCACCTCGCTGCGCGCCAGGCCCTGCTCCACCATCCAGCGCGGCACCAGGTCGGGCAGCAGCGCCGGCGCGCGCCAGGAACGAAACACGGTCGAACGCACCTGCGCGAACAGTGCGGGCGCCTGCCGCTCGAGCTCGCGCATGGCGCTGACCAGCATCGGCCGCGGCGCATGCGCGTACAAGCGCGGCTCGTGGCGGTAGCCGGGATCGCGCGCCGCCAGCCAGTCGCGCGACAGCACGGCGCAGTTGACGGGTGCGGCCATGTCAAAGCGCGCCTGCGCCGGCAACTCGACCGGGGCCGCCTCCAGGCATACGCGCAAACGCTCGCCAAACCAGTGGGCGGCGTCGAACGGCGCCCCCAGGAACACATCGTCGTTGAAATACAGGAAGCGCTGGGCCAGGCCCGGGATATGGTGCAGGTACGATTCGATATGCGCCGAGTCGAACACCGGCAAGGCGGACGCCGGCATCAGCTGGCCGTGATCGATCACGGTCAGGCCGGCACCGGCGCGCAACCACGATGGCGCTTGCCGGTCGGTCACCAGGTAGATATGGCCATGCCCGGGAAAGTAGCGTTCGAGCGCACGCAGGTTGTAGCGCAGCTCGCCGTTGTCGCGGTAGCGGCCCGCCACATTGCCGTGCAGCGCCAGCTGGCCGGGGTGCTGTATCGCCCACTGCGCATAGGCGGCGCGGTGGCGCGCGCGCCAGGCCGGGTCCTGCCCGTCCACCCACAGGTAGACGATATCGACCGGCCCGATATCGACCGGAGCGTTCACGCCTGGCCGGGGGCGGCCACGCAGTAGTCGGCGATCGCCGCCAGCACGCTGGCGTTTTCACCGACGGCTTCGACCACTTTCAGGCGCAGTTGCGGATGCGCCTGGCGCAGTTCCTCGACCAGCAGCGGCAGGTCGCGCAGCACATGGCCGCCCTGTCCCAGGAACACCGGCACCACGGTGGCGTCGAGAACAAAGCCATCGGGCAGGTCGGCCAGCAAGGACGGAATCAATTCCGGCAGGCGCGGCGTCATCAGTTCAAGAAACGCCAGGTGCACGGCAACGCCGGGCATGCGCGACTGGGTCAGGTCACGCAGGCGTTCGAACGGCGCGGCCCAGGAAGCGGCGCGCGCGCCGTGGGCGAACAGGATCAGGACTTGCCGGGTAGTTGTATTGTTCATCAGTGTCGCTCCACCCACCACAGCATCACCAGCGCCGCCAGCAGATACAGCACGCTGGGCGCGGCAGCAGTCAACAGGGCGGGCCAGGTGCTGAGCAGGCCAAGGTGGGAAAACAGGGTATTGACCAGCATGAAGCTCACGCCGATCATGATGCCGATAAAAATCTTCAGGCTCACGCCGCCGCTGCGCGTATGCATGTAGGCGAACGGCAGCGCCAGCGCCATCAGCACGAAAATGGCCAGCGGATCGATCAGCTTTTTCCAGAAGGCGATGCGGAAGCGCTCCGTCTCCTGCTTGTTTTCGGCCAGGTGGCGCGTGTAGACGGCCAGTTCGCTGGCCGACATGCGCTCCGGGTCCGAGGCCGACACCGTCAGGATCTTCGGCGTCACTTCCGACACCATGTCCTTGGTCGCGCTTTTCACGGTGCGTACCAGGCTCGTTTCCTGGCCATAGTAGTTTTCCAGCTTGGGTTCGTAGCCGGGCTTGGCGGCGGCGCTGTTGGAAAACGATGTCTCCGTCACGTCCGACAAGCGCCATACATTATTGCCCTGGTAAGTCGCGCTGGCCGCCACCGTCAGGCTGCGCAGGCGCATGCTGGTGTCGAACTCGTACAGCTTGACGTTTTTCAGCTGGCCATCGGGCCGCGCTTCGCCGACATTGAAAAAGCGCGAACCGGTGACGGTGCCGCTCAGGCCATCGCTCTTGATCATGTCCTTGGTCCACAGGCCCGAGCGGAACTCGCTCGACACCGACGTGCCGCGCGAGGTGAGCTTCAGGCGCTCGGCCAGCGGTTCGGTGTAGGGCGTGATGAATTCGCCGAACAGAAAGGTGATGGCGACAAACACCACGCCGATGCGCAGCAAAAAGCCGGCCGCCATGCCGGTCGACATGCTCGACGCGCGCATGATGGTGAACTCGGAGCTGGCCGCGAACTGCGCCATCGTGTAGATGGTGCCGATCAGCGCGGCGATCGGCATGACTTCATACACGTGGCCCGGCACCAGCACCAGCACATAGAAGAACGCGTACTGGATGGTATAGCCGTTGCGGCCCACCTTGGGCAGCTCGCCCGTCAGGTCGATGAACGCCTGCAGCGCCAGGAAGGCGAGCAGCACGAAGAATACGGCCTGGAATATCGAGACGGCAAAATAGCGCTGCAGAATCTTCATTTGGTATCCGCTTTATTCTGTTTGGCGGCGCGGCGGGCGCGCTTGAAGGACGCCAGCAAAACCAGCGGATGATAGCGGTGATTCACATTCAGGCGCCAGGCGAACAGCGCCACCACGGCCAGCAGCGCCAGCAGATGCAGCGGCCACCAGGCCATGCCGAAGCTCAAACGGCCCTGCTTCACGCTCGCCTCGAAGACCTTGGTCAGGTTGCTGTAGCTGAAGAAGATCAGGAGCGCCACGATCAGGTTGGCCGAGCTGCCGGCGCGCGGATTGACAAAGCCCAGCGGAATGGCCAGCAGGATCAGGAGCAGCGCGATCAGCGGCGCGCTGACGCGCCACATCAGTTCGGCCATGGTGAACTGGTTGTTGGCGGCGATCAGCGCCATGGTGCTCATGGCGCGCACGCCGAGGTCGGCGCCCAGTTCCTGCTGGCGGCTTTCGATGCGCATGATGTACTGCTCGAATTCCATGGTCTGGAAGTCGGCCTGGGTCGGAATGCCCTGGTAGCGCCGCCCTTCCTTGAGCACCAGGAAGCGGCTGCCTGCGGCGTCGGTATTGATCACGCCTTCCTTGGCCACCACCACTACCGCGCTGCCCTTGGCGTCGACGGTATTGACGAACACGTTCTGCACCACGTTTTTCTCGCCGCTGACGCCTTCGACAAAGAAGATGCGGTTGCTGCCGGCCGATTCGCGGAACTGCCCCGGCGTGACCTTCTGCAGGTCTTCGCGTTTTTCAAAGCGCGCCACGTAGGCGTCGCTTTTCTGCTGCGCCCATGGCGTGGCGTACAGGCTCAGGGCGGCGATGGCGATCACCAGCGGCAGGCCGAAGCTGAGCACCGGCGCGATCCAGCGCGACAGGCTCAGGCCCGAGGCGAACCACACCACCATTTCGGAGTCCTTGTAGCTGCGCGTGACGACCATCAGCACCGAGATGAAACCGGTCAGTATCAGGATGGTGGGCAGCTGCATCAGCGAGGAAAACAGCATCAGCGACATCACGTCGGCCGACGCGACCTTGCCGCCGGCGGCCTTGCCGAGGATACCGATAAGCATCCAGGTGAGCAGGATACTGAATAAAACAGTGAAGGTGGCCCCGGCGGCACTAGCCAATTCACGTCGAAGGGCACGTTGAAAGATCATTCGGAGTTTATAATTCGGGTCAGTTAGTTGAGTAACACGTTACTAGTAAATGAAAACGGAGAACCAAATGGACTTTAGCATAAAAGCATTCGATACCAGGAGCACCCTCGGCACGGCCAAAAGCGGATGCATCGCGGTTGCGGTATTCGAAAACAAAAAACTGTCGCCAGCGGCACAAGCGCTGGACAGCAAGGGTGCCATTTCGGCTGCGCTGAAGTCCGGCGACATCACCGGCAAGCCTGGCAGCACCCTGCTGCTGCGCGCCGTGGACGGTGTCACCGCCGAGCGCGTGCTGCTGGTCGGCATGGGCAGCGAAGAAACCGTCAGCGAAAAAAGCTACACCACCGGCGTGCAAGCGGCCTTGAAGGTTTTTGGTTCGCTGGGCGCGGCGGACGCCATTATCGCATTACCGCTGGGTGATGTGAAAGAGCGCGATGTAAATTGGGCGATCCGCTGCGTGGTGCAGGCGGCGCATGACGGGCAATACCGCTGCGACTCGCAAAAAAGCAAGAAAGACCCGGCCCCTGCCGGCGTGCGCAAGATCGTGCTGTCGGCGCCGGCCACCGCCGCCACGCGCGGCGCCCTGGCGCAGGCGATCGCGATTGCCAACGGCTCGAACTTCACCCGCAACCTGGGCGACCTGCCGGCCAATATCGCCACTCCGACCTACCTGGCCAACACCGCCAAGCAGCTGGCCAAGGACTACAAATTCGAGGTCGAAGTGCTGGACCGCAAACAGCTCGAAGCGCTGAAAATGGGCAGCTTCCTGTCGGTCACCAACGGCAGCGAACAGCCGCCGAAATTCATCGTTCTGAAACACATGGGCGGCAAGGCCAAGGATGCGCCGGTGGTCCTGGTCGGCAAGGGCATCACCTTCGACACGGGCGGCATTTCGCTCAAGGCCGGCCCTGGCATGGATGAAATGAAGTACGACATGTGCGGCGCCGCTTCGGTGCTGGGCACCTTCCGCGCCATCGGCGAAATGAATTTGAAGCTGAACGTGATCGGCGTGATCGCCGCCTGCGAAAACATGCCGTCGGGCCGCGCCACCAAGCCGGGCGACATCGTCACCTCGATGAACGGCCTGACCATCGAGATCCTCAACACCGACGCCGAAGGCCGCCTGGTGCTGTGCGACGCGCTGACCTACGCCGAGCGTTTCAAGCCGGCGGTGGTGGTCGATATCGCCACCCTGACAGGCGCTTGCGTAATCGCGCTGGGCCACCACAACACAGGCCTTTTCACGCGCTCGGACGCGGCGCACGACCAGCTGGCCAACGAACTGCTGGCCGCCGGCAAGCAGGCGTCGGACACCGCATGGCGCATGCCGATCGAGGAAGCGTACAACGAGCAGCTGAAATCGAACTTCGCTGACCTGGGCAATATCGGCTCACCTGGCGGCGGCGCCGTCACGGCCGCGGCCTTCCTGGAAAACTTCACCAAGAAGTACACCTGGGCCCACCTCGATATCGCCGGCACGGCCTGGAAATCGGGCGCGGCAAAAGGGGCGACCGGCCGGCCGGTGCCGCTGCTGTCGACCTTCCTGCTGAACCGCGTTCAATAACGCTGCATGACATCAAAAGCCGCCACGGTCACTGACCCTGGCGGCTTTTTTCATGTGCGTGCGCAATTAATAAACGACGGGGTCGGGGACCGGTGAAAGTACAGGTTTGGCCGCAGGCGCGGCCGGCGGCATGACGACGGCAGACGGCTGCGCGGCAGGTGGCGTGGCCATCGCCGGTGCAGCCAGGGCTGCAGGGGCAGGAGCAGGTCTTGCCAGGCGCGCCGGGTCCTGCATGATGACAGTCAGGGTCGACGGATAGTCGTAGGCGGCGCCCGTGTCGCGGTCGACGAAGTAGCCCACGCCGAGGGTAAAGATGACATTGCTCCAGGCGCTGCCGCCATTGACGGTGGCGTCGAAGCTGTCATCCATGACGACGGCCGGCGAGCCGCTCTTCTTGCAGTCGACCTTGAGCGGCTCCCGGCTCTTGCGTATCATGATGCGGCCCGGCGTGGTGACGAACCACTTGCCCATGTCGTTGCTGAGAATGCAGCCGGCGCCGGCCAGCTGGCGGTTGTCGAGGATGGTTTGCACCAGCACCATCTGCTCGGTCGAACCGGTCATGGTGGCGCAGCCGGCCAGTCCGGAGAGCAGCAGCATGGCGGCGAGGGGACGGCGCATGGCGGGCTCGTTAACGCAGGGGAATCGGCAGGTTGGCGGGCACCGGCACGGCGGTCACGCTGTTTTTCGGACTGCCGTCGATCAGGCGGTCGGAATAGACCAGGTAGATCAGCGCGTTGCGCTTGGGATCGACCATGCGCACCACGCGCACGTGCTTGAAAAAGATCGAGGCGCGCTCGGTAAAGACTTCTTCCTGGCGCGGCAGCTTGCCGTTGAATTGCAGCGCACCCACCTGGCGGCAGGCAACCGAGGCGTCGGCCTTGTCCTCGGCCAGGCCGACGGCGCCCTTGATGCCGCCCGTCTTGGCGCGCGACAGGTAGCACGACACGCCGGTCACGCGCGGATCGTCATAGGCTTCGACAACGATCTTGTGATCGGGACCGATCAGCTTGAAAACGGTGTCGACCGAGCCGACAGTTTCAGCCTGCGCGGCAGCGCAGGCCAGGCCCAGCAGCGTGGCAGATGCCAGCATTTTATACATGGAGTGTCCTGGGCACGCGCTGGCGCGGCCATCGGTGATCAATGATCGGTTATCAATTAATGGGAGCAAAGCGCTGCACCATGACGCCCTCGACCTCGATCAGCTGAAAGAACACGTCTTTCGGCCGGGTCCAGATCGAGCCGTCGGCGGCGCGGTAGACGATCATCGGGGTCAGGTCCGATTCCAGCGTGGCTTCGCACACCAGTTCGTAGATCCCGCCCTTGTAGTGCCGGTAACGCATCGCCGTCTCCTCAAGCCGTTGAATCTTCGCTCTTGTCGCCGGCCAGTGCCTTCTGCTTCATTTTCAGGCCCTGGATGACTTTCAGTATGCCCTCCATGCCGGCGGCGCCGTCGGCGCTGCTGAAGGCGTCGAGCACCTCATTGAGCACCTTGTTGCGCACGGCCGCCTCGTCGGACGACATTTCCAGTGCACGCTGCGCCTTGGCCGCCTTTTCGGCTGCGCTCACGCGCGGCTTCGGCGTCGTCTTGCCATGAGTCAAGGCTGCTTGCCAGATCACCCAGCGCCGCTGGGTTTCGAAAATCAGATATTCGTCCGGCTTGTCTTCGCGTCGCCGAACAATGTGGCCGTCACGCTGTGCCCACGCTTCAAATGCAGTTCGCATTTTCTTCCTTTGCAAATGCTACGCGCAAGTCTCACTATTAAAACTGCAACATTTCCAGATGGTATCATTTATTAATTAAAAAAAACAATCTCAACAGAACTGCCCCAGTGCTACAGCAAGACCGGCGGCGCCGTCAACGGAGCTTGCGATCCGCTTCAGGCGCAATGGTCTGTAATCCGGAATCACACACGGTGAATTCCAATTATTTCATCTCATGGCTGACATGGCCCGTATGACAACGATGTCACAATATGCCATTTTAGTAGTGTTTATCGCCTTGTAGCGAGAAACTTTACACCTTTATCGTGTTTAGTTTCCGATACATGACAGCAACACAAGCAAATTTGGCAAATCAATCATGTGGCTTGATGAATCATACACAAAAACCGAAACGGCATGCGTCACGATTGGTTAAAAATATAGTCTTTTTTGAACTTTATTTTCCCGTAGAGCAAATAAACCACAACTACCCATCCGCCCCGCCAGCGCACCCTGCGGCGCCATGCGGTAAGATGCGCCGCTATCGCCCTCCTTTAAGGATCTTCTCTCATGAAATTAGCCACCTGGAACGTCAACTCGCTGAAAGTACGCCTGCCGCAAGTGCTGCAGTGGCTGGCCGATAATCCGGTCGACATCTTGTGCCTGCAAGAGACCAAATTGACGGACGACAAATTTCCCGCCGCCGAGATCGAGGCGGCCGGCTACCAGGTGGTATTCAGCGGCCAGAAGACCTATAACGGCGTGGCCATCCTGTCGAAGCTGCCGATCGAAGACGTGGTGAAAAACAACCCGCGCTACGAGGACGCGCAGCAGCGCATCCTGGCCGCCACCATCGGTGGCATGCGCGTGGTGTGCGCCTACGTGCCGAATGGCCAGAGCGTCGATTCGGACAAGTATGAATACAAGCTGGGCTGGCTGGCCGCGCTGCACGACTGGCTGGCCGAAGAAGCGGCCGCGCATCCGCAGCTGGCGGTGGTGGGCGACTACAATATCGCGCCGGACGACCGCGACGTGCACGACCCGGTGGCCTGGGCCGGACAGGTCCTGGTGTCCGACAGGGAGCGCGCCGCGCTGCAGCGCCTGTTCGACCTCGGCCTGGCCGACTCGTTCCGCCTGTTCGAGCAGGCCGACAAGTCATTCAGCTGGTGGGACTACCGCCAGCTGGGCTTCCGCCTGAACAAGGGCCTGCGCATCGACCATATCCTGCTGTCGCCGCAGCTGGCGGGCCGCTGCAGCGCCTGCGTGATCGACCGCGTGCCCCGTAAATGGGAACAGCCGTCCGACCACGCGCCGGTGGTGGCCACCATCGACTAATCGCCGCGGCGCGCCAGCAGCATGCGTGCGTTCGACGCCGGCATCGGCGCCGAGAACAGATAGCCCTGGGCGTAGCGGCAGCCTTTGCTTTGCAGCAGCGCGAACTGCTGCTCGGTTTCCACCCCTTCGGCCACGGTCGACAACTGCAGGCTGCCGGCCAGCGCGATGATGGCCGAGACGATGGCGCGGTCCTCGGCGCTGGTCTCCAGGTCCTTGATGAAGGCGCGGTCGATCTTGACCTTTTTCACGGGGAAGCGCTTCAGGTAGGCCAGGCTGGAGTAGCCGGTGCCAAAATCGTCGATCGACAGGCGCAAGCCCATGGCGTTGATCTGGCGCAGGATCTCCAGGGTCTGCTCGCCCTGCTGCATCAGCGCCGTTTCGGTGATTTCAAACTCCAGCAAGCCCGGGGCGATGCCGCTGTCCTCGAGTACCGCCCTGATGGCCGCCACCAGGCCCGCATGCATGAACTGGCGCGGCGACAGGTTGACCGCCAGCGGCACCGGCTGCAAGCCCTGGCGCAGCCATTCCATGCTCTGCTCGCAGGCCTGGCGCATGACCCAGGCGCCGACCGGCACGATCATGCCGTTTTCCTCCAGGATGGGGATGAAACGGTCAGGCATCACCAGGCCGTGGCCGGGCCGGCGCCAGCGCAGCAGCACTTCCATGCCGTGCACGGTGCGCGTGGCGATATCGATCACCGGCTGGTAATACAGCTCGAACTGGTCCTGCGCCAGCGCCGTGCGCAAGCTGCTTTCCAGGTCGAAGTGGATCGCCGCCGCCTGGTTCATCTTCTGCGTGAAGAACTGGTAGTTGTTGCGGCCACTGGCCTTGGCGTGATACATGGCCGCGTCGGCATGGCGCATCAGCGCGTCGACATCGGCGCCGTCTTCCGGATACAGGCAGATGCCGATCGACGGCGTGATATGCAGCACATGGCCTTCGAGCGGAAACGCGGGCGTCAGCGACTCGATGATCTTGGCGGCCACCGTGGCGGCCTCTTCGGCGCCGCGGATGCCAGGCAACAGCACCACGAATTCGTCGCCGCCCAGGCGCGCCACGGTGTCGCTGGCGCGCACCGCGCGGCACAGCCGCGCCGCCACTTCCTTGAGCAAAATGTCGCCCATCATGTGGCCCAGTGTATCGTTGATATTCTTGAAGCGGTCCAGGTCGATGAACATCACGGCCAGCTTGCGGGCGGAGCGCTGCGCGGCCAGCATGGCGCGCTCGAGGCGGTCGGCCAGCAGCGCGCGGTTCGGCAGGCCGGTCAGGCTGTCGTGGTAGGCCATGTGGTGCACGCGCGCCTCGGCCTGGCGCCGCTCGGCGATCTCGCCTTGCAGCAGGGCGTTGGCGCCGGCCAGTTCGGCCGTGCGTTCCCGCACCCGCAATTCCAGTTCGTCGCGCGCGCGCAGCACCGCTTCGGCCGCCTCGCGGCGCGCCGTCACGTCGTCGACCAGCCACACCGAACGGCCGTGCGCATGCGCCAGATCAAACGGACGTCCCGACAGGCGCGCCCAGAAGCGGCTGCCGTCCTTGCGCACCAGCTGGTATTCCGACATGTGCACGCGGCCGGCCGCGAAGTCGCGCGCCGTTTCGCACCGCGCCGCCTTCCATGACGCCAGGTCAGGATACAGCGCCTGCACCGACAGGCCGTCGACCTGGCCGGGACCATAGCCGAACAGCTCTTCCATCTTGCTGTTGGCGTGCAGGTTGTGGCCATGTTCGATCACCGAAATGCCCAGCACGGCGCTGTCGAGGATGGCCTGGTTTTCCAGCAGCGCGTTGCGCAGGGACTCTTCGGCGCGCTTGGCCTCGGTGCGGTCTTCGATGATCCAGATGGTGCCGGCGGCGGCGTCGGCGGGATTGACGACATAGGCGATCAGCTGGCCCCACAGGGTGCTGCCGTCCTTGCGCCGCATCTCCACTTCGGTCTGGAACGGTTTGCCCACCGACAGGAAGGGAAACGCGGCCGCGCCCAGCATCTCGTAGGCGTCTTGCGACGAATACAGGGCGCGCCCCGGCATGCCCAGCGCCTCGTCGCCGCGATAGCCGAACATGTCGGCAAAGCCCAGGTTGTAGCGCGTGATCAGGCGGTTCTTGGTAAACAAAATGCTGACCGAGGCGTTGGTCATGATGGCCGCCACTTCCATCTGCGTCTGGCGGCTGGCGCTGACGTCTTCCAGGATCCAGATCGTGCCCTGCTCGCTGTGTTCGTGGTGGACCGCCTTGGCGCGGATGCGGCACCAGAACAGGCTGCCGTCGCGGCGCCGGAACTGCGTCTCTTCCTGTTCGTAGGGCAGGCCCTGCCCCAGCAGCGGCGCGGCCAGCGCGCCGAATGCGGCATGCGCCTCGGGCGAGGGGAACAGCTCGGCCGAAGGCATGCCCGTCATGTCCTGCTGTGCGTAGCCGAACATCTCGGCAAAACGCGGATTGCAGCGCAGCACTTGGCGCGAGCGCGAAAACAGGATGCCGACCGAGGCGTTGTCGAGGATGGCCTGCTGCTCGACGAGGGCACGGCGCAACTGGTCTTCATCGCGCCGGTGGTCGCTGATGTCCTCGACGATCCACACCGTGCCGTCCTGCGTGTTGAGCGGATCGACGGCGCGCCCGTGCACGCGGCTCCAGAACAGGCTGCCATCGAAGCGCCGCAGTTCCAGTTCCGTGCTGAACGAGCGGCCGATCGACAGCAGCGGGCCGGCCTCGCGGCCCAGCGCCTCGTAGTCCTGCTGCGAGCGGTACAGCGCCACGCCGGCCAGGCCGGTCAGCTGGTGGCGCGCATAGCCAAACATTTCGGCGGCGCGGATATTGCACTCCTCGATCACGCCGCCGCGTGAAAACAGGATGCCGACGGCCGCGCTTTCCAGGATCGCCTGCTGTTCCAGCAGCGACTTGCGCAGCGCCTGCTGATCGCGCTGCTGCACGCTGATATCGGCAAACACCAGAGTGGCGCCAGCCAGACCGGCGCCATCGGCCGGCAGCAACGGCCTGGCCCAGACCTGCACCGCGACCGGCGCGTGCACGCCCTGCAGGCAGCTGTCCCACTGGCGTTCGCGCCCGGCGGCGCCCAGCGCGGCGCGCAGCATGCTGGTGCTCGAGGCGCGATACGCGTCGCTGAAACAGTCGGCCAGCAGCCGCCCCGCCACATCCATGCCCAGCATCCCGGCCAGCGCATCATTGGCCGCCACCACCATGCCGCAGGCGTCGCAGGCGCAGGCCGGCAAGGCAATCAGCTGCAAGGCCTCGGCGATGAAATCAGGGCTGGTCGGAACGCGGTTCATGGACACCACAAGGTTGAAAAACGGCAAACGTATACATTGAGGCAACAAGATGCTGACAGATCATAAACCAGTTTCGGCCGATTTCCGTATCTGACGCCGGCGCAGGACGCGCAAGCGGCGGCGCGTGCCGGCCATACAACAGACCAGTTGGTGCTTCGGCCGTCAGGCACGGCGGCAAATGCTTTACAATCGCCGCCATGCGCCGCCCTTCCCCGCCCATGCTGGACCACCGCGACAAGCCCGTCATCTGGACCGTCTCGGTGTCGCGCCTGTTCGACCTGTTCCGCGACATCACGCTCGAATACGACGACCTGGCCACCATCGAGCCGATCAACCTGGGCTTCGATGACGCCGTGCGCCATATCCGCGAGCGCATGGCCAATGAACGCTGCGACGCCGTGATCGCGGCCGGCTCGAACGGCGCCTACCTGAAGGGCCGGCTGTCGGTGCCGGTAATTATCGCCAAGGCCAGCGGCTACGACGTGATGCAGGCGCTGGCGCGCGCGCGGCGCATCTCGGCGCAGATCGGCGTCGTCACCTATCAGGATGCGATGCCGGAACTGGCCGAATTTGCGACCACCTTCGGCATCCGCATCGCTCAACGCACCTACGCCACCGAGGAAGACGCGCGCGCGCAAATCAATGAACTCAAAGCGGCCGGCGTCAAGGCCATCGTCGGCGCCGGCCTGGTGACCGACCTGGCCGAAGAGGCGGGGCTGGCGGCCGTGTTCGTGTATTCGGCGACGGCGATCCGGCGCGCCTTCGACGATGCGCTGGAACTGGCGCGCCTGACCCAGCTCGAAGCGAACCGCGGCAAGCGCGCCGCCAGCGGCGAAGCCCAGCGCGCGCGCCACGGCCTGCACGACCTGCGCGGCGAGTCCGATGCCATGGAGGCGCTGCGCCAGTCGGTGCTACTGTTCGGCAAGTCGCCAGCAACCGTGCTGATACAGGGCGAGACGGGCACCGGCAAGGAGCTGGTGGCGCAGGCGATCCACCGCGAAAGTCCGCGCAGCCTGGCCGCCAACCGCCCTTTTGTCGCCATCAATTGCGGCGCGATCGCCGAATCCTTGCTGGAATCGGAACTGTTCGGCCACGAAGACGGCGCCTTTACGGGCGCGCGCCGCGGCGGCCACGCGGGCCTGTTCGAGGCGGCCAACCACGGCACCCTGTTTCTGGACGAAATCGGCGAAATGCCGCTGTCCCTGCAAACGCGTCTGCTGCGCGTGCTCGAAGAACGTGAAGTGGTGCGCGTGGGCGGCACGCGGCCGATTCCGATTCACGTGCGCGTCATCAGCGCCACCCATTGCGACCTCGAACAGCGCATCCGCGAAGGCCGCTTCCGGGCCGACCTGTTCTACCGCCTGGCGGTGCTGCGCCTGCAGCTGCCGGCGCTGCGCGAGCGCGCGGGCGACATCGCCGGCCTGATGGAGTGGTCGCTGAAAAACGCGCTGGCCGCCCTCGGCGCGCGGCCGCAGCCTAACCTGCAGGCGCAGCTGCTGGCCTGCGCGCCGCTGCTGCTGCGCTACGGCTGGCCCGGCAATGTGCGCGAACTGCGCAATCTGGCCGAACGGCTGGCGCTGTTCCTGGCGGCCGAGCCGCTGCAGGCGCTGACGCCGGCGTTCATGCTGGCGGTGGCGCCGGAGCTGGGCGGCGACGCCAGCCCGCCGCCGGCCGCCCCACCCACCGGACTGCCCGCGCGCGCCGAGAGCGCGGCCGAGGTGCTGGCGCGCTTCGGCGGGCGC
Organism: Janthinobacterium psychrotolerans; assembly: GCF_001677885.1. GTDB lineage: Bacteria > Pseudomonadota > Gammaproteobacteria > Burkholderiales > Burkholderiaceae_D > Janthinobacterium > Janthinobacterium psychrotolerans. The sequence continues at coordinate 28,096 of NZ_LOCQ01000045.1, forward strand.
CACGACGCCGCGGCGCGGCACCTGGGCATCAGCCGCACCACCTTGTGGCGCCGGCTCAAAGCGTCATGATGGATGACCTGGCGCTCCTGCGCGGCCTGTGGCAGCGCTGTGGCGGCAAGCACACCGGCACAGGATCGCCGGCACAGCACCAGCAGCAGATCAGGGCGCTGTACGCGCGCGGCATCTTCATGGACGACGCGCTGCAGTTCCTGTTTCAGCAGCGCCCCACGTTCGACGCCTTCCAGGCCTGGATCGCGGCGCGCACGCGTGCGCGGCCAGCCCATGCCGCCACTGTCGCCAGCGACGCGCTGTCGGCCGCCGACCTGCGGTTCTGGGAACGCAATGGCTATGTGGTGCTGCGCGGCGCCGTGCCGCAAGCGCAATGCCAGGCGGCGCAGGCGGCGATCTGGGACTACCTGGGCGCCAGTGCTGACGACCGCGCTTCCTGGTACCGCGATCACCCGGGCAAGTCGGGTTTCATGCTGCAATTTTCCGATCATCCGGCGCTGGAAACCATCCGCCACCATCCGGCCATCCGCCGCGCCTACCAGCAGCTGTATCGCAGCGAGGCCATCTATCCATCGATCGACAAGGTCAGCTTCAATCCGCCGCAAGCCGCTGGCAGCTGTTTCACGGGCAGCCCGCTGCACTGGGACACCAGCCTGGCCTTGCCGATCCCGTTCAAGCTGCAAGGCCTGCTGTACCTGGGCGACTGCGCCGCCAGCCATGGCGCGTTTCACTGCGTGCCGGGCTTTCATCGCCAGATCGGCGACTGGCTGGCGACGGTGCCGACCGGCCAGAATCCGCGCGAGTGGGCAGTGCAGCAGCTGCAGCCGTTAGCGGTGCCAGGCCAGGCCGGCGACTTCATCATCTGGCACCAGGCCCTGCCCCATTGCGCCACGCCCAACCTTGGCGAGGTGCCGCGCATGGTGCAATACCTGACCTACCATGCGGACGACTGCGTGGACCAGGAAGCGTGGATCTGAGATCGGCGCCGTTCATCCTCGGCTATCACGACCTTCGCCCCTCTACTGGCGATCGTCCATCCGCAGCAAACCGGCAAGCTGATCATCGTCGACGCGCTGCCGGCACTGGGCGCAGTCCAGCTGCCGGGCATCACCAAAGCACAGTTGCAGGGCATGGCAGCCAAACCCGATGACGTGGCGCGCATCAGGGAATGGGGCAGCCGCTCGGACAAGCCCACGGTGATCGACGCCATGGCCACTGTCATCGGCACCGACCTGCGCCAGGACGTGGCGCGCATCGCCTCGCCGACCCTGGTGCAGGGCACCTGGATCGCCTACCAGGACCATGCGCCGCCACCACGCTTTAACGTTTGAGCGCCGGTATCGGCTGGGCCTGGAACTGGCGCAGCGGCTGTTCCTTGAGCTTTTTGGCCAACATCGCCAGCGCCACGTCGAGCTGGCGGTCGCCGCCATTGAAGGTGGCGTGCGGCGGGTTTTCCACCTCGACGTCGGGCGCCACGCCGACACCCTCGATCAGCCATTGGCCATCGGCGCCGAACTGGCCGTTTTCGGCCACGCGCGCCATGCCATTGTCCGACAGTCTGGTGTTGTCACTGAGCCAGACGCCGGCGCCGGCCGTGCGCTTGCCCACCAGGGGCGCCAGCTTCAATGCCTGGATGCCGGCGGCAAAGGTCTCGCCATCGGAATAGGTCAGCTCGTCGACCAGCACCACCAGGTGGCCGCGGAAAGTATTCTGCATATTCGACGACGGCTGCACGCCGGGCGGCGCCCAGAAGGCCCAGGCCTTGCGCAGCAGCTTTTCGATGATCCAGCTGTCGATATTGCCGCCGTTATTGCGCCGCACGTCGATGATCAGGCCGTCGCGGTTGATATTGGCGTAGAAATCGCGCGCAAACGAAGCGATATCACGCGCCCCCATGGCGCGCAGGTGCAGGTAGCCGATGCGCCCTTGCGAGGCGGCCGCCACCTGTTCGGCGCGGCTCAATTCCCAGTCGCCGTAGCGCAGCGCCGTCTGTTTCGCCATGTCGACCGGCGTGACGATCACCGCGCGCGGCGCGGCATTGCCGCGTTTTACCTGCAGCAGCACCTGCTTGCCGGCCTGGTTCAGCAGCAAGTCGCTGATATCGCGCGCCCCCAGGGCGTCCTTGCCGTTGACGGCGGTGATCACATCGCCCTGCTTGACGTCCACTTCCGGGCGCGACAGCGGTGCGCGTTCGGACGGCAGTTCCGGCTCGCTGCGGTAGATATGTTCGACCACATAGCCATCCTTCGCGCGCGCCAGCACCGCACCGAGGCCGGCCGGCGTGCCCTCCTGTTCCGTGCGGCGCAATTCGCCGGGGCGGATCTGCGAATGCAGGGCGCCCACTTCGGCCACCATCATGCCCAGTACATCATTGAGTTCGGCGCGGTCGGTCACGCGCTCGACCAGTGGCGCATACTTGGCGCGCGCCGCCGTCCAGTCGACGCCGCGCATTTTCGCGTCGTACAAAAAGTCGCGGTGCAAGCGCCAGGCGTCGTTGAACATCTGCTTCCATTCCAGGCGCGGGTTCGACACAAAGGTCCAGTCATCGACTTTTACCTTGGCTTTGGACAGGTCGGTCGGCAGCTTGGCGCCCGCCTCGATCACCAGCATCTCGCCGGGGCCGGTGGCGCTGGCGCTGGTTGCTGTCCTGTAGTACAGATGTTTTTTGTCCTGCGCCAGGTCGAATTCGCGCACATTGGCGACCAATAACTCGGGCTTGGAACCGGTATTGCCGATCGCCAGCGTCTTCAGGCTGGCCTTGTCACCGGCGCCATCGCGTTCCAGGAAATACAAGCGCTTGTCGTCGACCGCCAGCGCCGTGTAGTTGCCGGGCGCCAAGGGCACTTCGTACAGGCGCGCGGCCAGGCCTTTGGGCATGATGGCGGGCAAGGTGGCCGGCGCCTTTTTCACGGCCGCCTTGCCACCCACTTTTTCCAGTGCCTTTTCGGCCGCCAGTTCGGCCGCCTTTTCATCGTCGGTTTCCGGCGGTTTGACGCCCGGGCGGCTCAGTTCATCGTCGGGCTGGAATGGAAAGCGGTTGCCCGGCTGCAGCGCCAGCGCATACACGCCGACCCGCTTGTCGAATACCGGTCCCATATTGCGGTCGCCCCAGGGCGAACCGTTGGACAGCTGGAAATTGCGCGCCGACAGAAAGTACAGCCAGCGGCCATCGGGTGAAAACATGGGCGAGCCGGAGGTGTAGCGGTCGCTGGTGACGAAGTGCAGTTCCTTGCTGGCCAGATTGTAGAGGCCGATCTGTTCGCGCTGCTCGTTGCTGGCCACGCGTACCAGCGCCAGATTGCGGCTGTCGGGCGACCATTGCACCTCGTCATGCTTGTCGACGCCGGCCTTGCCCGCGTCGTCGATCAGCTCGTTCGCCCTGGTGGCCAGGTTAAGCAGCCAGAAGCGGCCCTTCTTGTCGCTGTGCGCCAGCCAGCGCCCGTCCGGCGACGGATACAATTTCCAGCGGTGGCTGTCGCCCTCGGTGGTCAGGCGCTCACCCGGGCCGGAACCGTCGGCCGCATAGCGCCAGATCTCGTTTTCGCCGCTGGTGTCGACAATCGCGTAGACGTATTTTTCATCGCTGCTGAACACGGCGTCACGCGCGCGGGCGCCTTCCGGAATGGCGATATCGACGCGGCGCTGGCTGCCCGTGCCGGCGATGCTGACCCGGCCGCGCGCGGTGAGAATGATGCGCTCGTCCTTGCCGGACAATTGCACATTGCTCAGGGTGTCGAGCGGCGAGCGCACCTGACGCGCGCGCTGCTGGTCGAAGTCCGACACCAGGCTGATCGGCAATGGCGGCGAGTCCGTGCCTGCGGCCAGGTCCAGGACCTGCAAGTCGGCGCCCAGCTGATAGACGATCCTGCCGTCACCGAGCTGGGCATTGCGCACGTCCCACTGCGTGTGACGGGTGATGGCGCGGCGGTCCGAACCGTCCGGCAACATGCTCCACAGATTGTCGCTGCCGCTCTCGTCGCTGATGAAATAGACGCGGCCCTGCCACCACATGGGGCGCTTGTTGTTGCCGGCGCGAACTGACGAGTCGCCATGCAGGGGCACCGCTTCGCTCCTGCCGTCCAGTTCATAGCGCCACAGCTGGGCGTGCGCGCCGCCGCGGTAGTTGCGCACATTGTCGTTCGTCATGGCGAGGCCAAAGCGCGTGAAAAACAGGGTCTTGCCGTCGTCATCGAGCGCGGCGTCATTGGCATCGGCAACGGGAAACACGCGCCGCGTGAGCCTGGCAGGGTCGATGGCGGCGACAATGCGCCGCGAGGCGGGGCCGTCCGTGTTTTGCGTGCTGATCAGCACCTCGCCCTGCGCCGTCCAGCCCAGCACCAGCACGCCGCCATTGCCATAGGAGATGCGGCGCGGCAAACCACCGGCCATTGGCATCACATAGGCATCCTGCGCCCCTTCGTACGAGGCGGAGAACGCCAGCCACTGGCCGTCGCGCGAGATCGCCGCATGGGTTTCATAGCCGGGATGGGTGGTCAGACGCTGGGCGGGGCCGCCCTGCACGCTGCTTTTCCACAAGTCGCCTTCGGCGGTAAACACCACGGTGTCGCCGCGCACGGCAGGGTAGCGGAAATAGCTGGTGGCGGCGTGGGCGGCGGCGCTGACGAGCAGGCCGGCGGACAATAACAGCAGGGAAAGGCGACGGGAGATTTTCATGTAAGCATCCAGAGGGCGGTCAGGCGGCATGGACCTTATGTCGATACCGGACAACAATTCTGGCATAAAGCGCCCCGAAGAAAACCTTCTTTATTACCCATATGAACGTAAAAAAACCCGCTACACTTGCGTGGGCGGGTTTTTTGAAGAGCCAGAGACTTATTCGACTTCCACCGTTTCCGGTGCGGCCGTTGGCGCCGCGTCAGGCGGTTCCGGGAACTCCAGCAAGACCTGATCCTTGTCGTCGAGGTCGACCGTGATCTTGCCGCCGGACACCAATCGGCCGAACAGCAGTTCGTCGGCCAGCGCCTTGCGGATCATGTCCTGGATCAGGCGCGACATCGGCCGCGCGCCCATCAGCGGATCGAAGCCTTTCTTGCCGAGGAAGGCACGCAGCTTCTCGGTGAATACGGCTTCGACTTTTTTCTCGTGCAGCTGCTCTTCCAGTTGCATCAGGAACTTGTCGACCACGCGCAGGATGATTTCCTGGTCCAGCGCGCGGAAGCTGATGGTCGCATCGATACGGTTGCGGAACTCCGGCGTAAACATGCGCTTGATGTCGGCCATCTCGTCGCCTGCCTGCTTGGAGTTGGTAAAGCCGATCGAGGCCTTCTGCAAACTCTCCGCGCCCGCATTGGTGGTCATGATGATGATCACGTTGCGGAAGTCGGCCTTGCGGCCGTTGTTGTCCGTCAGGGTGCCGTGATCCATCACTTGCAGCAGGATATTGAAAATGTCCGGATGGGCTTTTTCAATTTCATCGAGCAGCAACACCGCATGCGGCTTCTTGGTGATCGCTTCGGTCAGCAGGCCGCCCTGGTCGAAACCAACGTAACCCGGCGGCGCACCGATCAGACGGCTCACCGCGTGGCGCTCCATGTACTCCGACATGTCGAAACGGATCAGCTCAATGCCAAGGATAAACGCCAGTTGCTTGGCCACCTCGGTCTTGCCGACGCCGGTCGGACCGGAGAACAGGAAGGAGCCGATCGGCTTGTCCGTCTTGCCCAGGCCGGCGCGCGCCATCTTGATGGCCGAGGCCAGCGCTTCGATGGCCGGATCCTGCCCGAACACCACGTTGCGCAGGTCGCGGTCGATGGTTTGCAGCTTGCTGCGGTCGTCCTGGTTGACCGTTTGCGGCGGGATGCGGGCGATCTTGGCAATGATGTCCTCGATCTCGCTCTTGCCGATGGTCTTTTTCTGCTTGGACTTCGGCAAGATACGCTGCGCCGCGCCCGCTTCATCGATGACGTCGATCGCCTTGTCGGGCAGATGGCGGTCATTGATGAAGCGCGCCGCCAGCTCGGCCGCCGTCGACAGCGCCGATTGCGAGTATTTCACGCCATGATGCTCTTCGAAGCGTGACTTGAGGCCGCGCAGGATCTGCACGGTCTGTTCGACGGTCGGCTCGTTGACGTCCACTTTCTGGAAGCGGCGCGACAGCGCATGGTCTTTTTCGAACACGCCACGAAATTCCGTGTAGGTGGTCGCACCGATGCACTTGAGCTGGCCATTGGCCAGGGCTGGTTTCAGCAGGTTGGACGCGTCCAGCGTGCCGCCCGAGGCCGAGCCCGCACCGATAATGGTGTGGATCTCGTCGATGAACAGAATGCCGTGCGGATTGTCCTTCAACTGCTTGAGCACCGCTTTCAGGCGCTGCTCGAAGTCGCCGCGGTATTTGGTACCGGCCAGCAAGGCGCCCATGTCCAGCGAATAGACGACGGCGTTTTGCAGGATTTCCGGCACGTCATTTTGCGTGATGCGGTAGGCCAGGCCTTCGGCGATCGCCGTCTTGCCCACGCCCGCCTCGCCGACCAGCAGCGGATTGTTCTTGCGGCGGCGGCACAGGATCTGGATCACGCGGTCGACTTCGTCCTCGCGCCCGATCAGCGGGTCGATTCGCCCTTCGGCGGCGGCCTTGTTCAGGTTTTGCGTAAACTGGTCGAGCGCGCTTTCCTTCGGTTGGCCTTCGGCCCCCGCTGCGCCCTCTTCCACGCCTTCCGACGCTTTCGCGCTTTCGGTCGACTGGTCCTTGCGCACGCCGTGGGAAATGAAATTGACCACGTCCAGGCGCGTCACGCCCTGCTGGTGCAGGTAGTAGACCGCATGCGAATCCTTTTCGCCGAAGATCGCCACCAGCACGTTGGCGCCGGTCACTTCCTTCTTGCCATTCGATGCCGACTGCACGTGCATGATGGCGCGCTGGATGACGCGCTGGAACCCCAGCGTCGGCTGGGTGTCGACCTCGCCCGTGCCGGGCACGGTCGGCGTGTTATCGCCGATAAAGTTGGTGAGGGTCTTGCGCAGGTCGTCAATATTGACCGCGCAGGCACGCAATACCTCGGCAGCGGAGGGATTGTCCAGCAGTGCCAGCAGCAGATGCTCAACCGTGATGAATTCATGCCGTGCCTGCCGAGCTTCGACAAACGCCATGTGCAAACTTACTTCCAATTCCTGCGCAATCATACTTCCTCCATCACGCACTGCAGGGGATGCCCCGCCTTGCGCGCATGCGTTAAAACGAACTCCACTTTGGTACACGCTATATCTTTAGAGAACACGCCGCACACTCCTTTGCCGTAGCGGTGAACACTGAGCATGATTTGCGTCGCCGTTTCACGATCCTTGTTGAAATACTCCTGAATGACGGCGACCACGAATTCCATCGGGGTGTAATCATCATTGAGCAAGGCTACCTGGTAGAGCGGCGGCGGCTTCAGGGCTTGCCGCTCCAGCAGGGCTTCTGTGTCGTGCTTGGTTGCCATACGCTTATTCTAATGCTTTCACAGTGGTTGTCATGCGCAATATCTGCGCCTTTCCAATTGTTTTCAATCTTACGCGTTTTCTCACTACAGCGCAGATGGCGACCCTGTCGTCAAAATCAAGAGTTGCTTTTTTGGTGGCCGTGAAGAAATTGGCAAGATCAGTGGAAAAGCGCTTGACTTCAATATTTATTCCGCCAACAATGCGGTATCGACTGTTGCAGTAATATGTACAGCTTGATAAGAAGTGAGACGTCGAGGAGGGGGCAAGAAGCTTCTTGCTTTTATGGCTCGTGTGATTTGTTTTAATTTTGAAAGTTCTTTTTATGGCAACAGGTACAGTTAAGTGGTTCAATGATTCCAAAGGCTTTGGCTTCATCACTCCAGATGATGGCGGCGAAGATTTGTTTGCTCATTTCTCCGCAATCAACATGAACGGTTTCAAGACCCTCAAAGAAGGTCAAAAAGTTCAATTCGAAGTCACGCAAGGCCCTAAAGGCAAGCAAGCTTCCAACATCCAGTCCGCCTAAGCTTCTTTCGGCCCTCAGATGTGAAAAACCCCGTTTGCGAACGGGGTTTTTTTTGGCCTGCCGTTTTTACACTACATGCTCTCGACCATGACCTCGCCAAAGCCCGAGCACGACACCTGGGTCGCGTCCTCCATCAGGCGCGCAAAGTCATACGTCACGCGCTTCGAGGCGATCGCCTTTTGCATCGCGGCGATGATCATCTCGGCTGCTTCGACCCAGCCCATATGGCGCAGCATCATTTCCGCCGATAAAATCAAGGAACCGGGATTGACCACATCCTTGCCCGCATACTTGGGCGCCGTGCCGTGGGTCGCCTCGAACATGGCGACCGAGTCGGACAGGTTGCCGCCCGGCGCGATGCCGATGCCGCCCACCTGGGCCGCCAGCGCGTCGGAAATATAGTCGCCATTGAGGTTCAGGGTGGCGATCACGCTGTACTCGACCGGACGCATGAGGATTTGCTGCAAAAAGGCGTCGGCGATCGAATCCTTGACCGTGATGTCGCGCCCGGTGCGCGGATTCTTGAACTTGCACCACGGGCCGCCATCGATCAGTTCGGCCCCGAATTCCTTTTGCGCCAGCGCATAGGCCCAGTCGCGGAAACCGCCCTCCGTGTACTTCATGATATTGCCTTTGTGCACGATCGTCACGGAAGGCTTGTCATTGTCGATCGCATATTGCAGCGCCTTGCGCACCAGGCGCTCGGTGCCCTCGACCGAGACCGGCTTGATGCCGATGCCCGAGGTTTCCGGAAAGCGGATCTTTGTCACGCCCATTTCATTGACGAGGAAATCGATCAGTTTTTTCGCGCCGGCCGAACCCTGCTCGTATTCGATGCCGGCATAGATATCTTCCGAGTTCTCGCGGAAGATCACCATATCGGTTTTCTCGGGCGCCTTCAGCGGCGACGGCACGCCCTTGAAGTAGCGCACCGGACGCAGGCACACATACAGGTCGAGCTGCTGGCGCAGCGCCACATTGAGCGAACGCATGCCGCCGCCCACCGGCGTGGTCAGCGGCCCCTTGATCGACACCACATAGTCTTTCAGCACCGCCAGGGTTTCCGATGGCAGCCAGCTGTCGGCACCGTAGACACGCGTGGCTTTTTCGCCGGCAAAAATTTCCATCCAGCTGATCTTGCGTGCGCCGCCATAGGCCCTGGCCACCGCCGCATCGACCACCTTGATCATCACCGGCGTGATATCGCTGCCGGTGCCATCGCCCTCGATAAAGGGAATGATGGGCTGGTCGGGCACGTTCAGCGAAAAATCGGCATTGACGGTGATTTTTTGTCCGTCAGCAGGTACTGTAATATGTTGGTACATCAAAATCTCCGAATGGAACTGCGATGGCAGCGTTCACGAACAGGTGATGGCAAAGTCTTCTATAAGATATAAGACGATGCAGGCTTCTCATTATGCACCACTATAGTACACGGCGCCACGCCACACCGGCGGCGCCCGCCCCTTTTGCGTCAAGATAACACCATGCCACTCATACTTTTTAACAAACCGTTCCAGGTCCTGTGCCAGTTTTCGCCGCAGGACGGCCGGATCACCCTGGCCGATCACCTGAGCATACCGAATATCTACCCGGCCGGCCGGCTCGACGCCGACAGCGAAGGGCTGCTGCTGCTGACCGACGACGGCCGGCTGCAGCACGCCATCAGCCACCCCGACCGCAAGGAAGCGAAGACCTACCTGGTGCAGGTCGACGGCGTGCCGGACGCGGCCAGCCTGGCGCGGCTGCAATCGCCACTGGACCTGGGCGACTTTATCACCCAGCCCTGCCAGGCCGTGCGCATCGCCGAGCCGGACTGGCTGTGGCCGCGCCATCCGCCGATCCGCGCGCGGCTCGACCAGCCCACCGCGTGGCTGGCGATCACCTTGAAAGAAGGAAAGAACCGGCAAGTGCGGCGCATGACGGCGGCCGTCGGCCTGCCCACCTTGCGCCTGGTGCGCAGCAGCATCGGCCCGTTCTCGCTGGCCAGCCACCCCTTGATGCCCGGCGAATGGTGCGAAGTGCCCGCCGCCGCGCTGGCCAAATAAGCCATCTTGCTTGACGGTTGGCGCGCCAGCATGGCTTAATCGCCGCTTCACCGCTACTGTCTTGCACATGAAAAAATTTTTGATCTGTAGCAGCCTGGCCGTTGCGATGGCGGCGCAGGCGCAAAACCCGCAGCTGAAGACGGTGCAACTGTCAGCTGGCAAGCATCTGATCGTGGCCGAGCTGGCCGCCACGGAAGAGCAGCGCGAACTGGGCCTGATGTACCGCGACAGCCTGCCCGTCAACGGCGGCATGCTGTTCGTGTTCGGCGCCCAAGGCGCGCTGTGCATGTGGATGCGCAATACGGAACTGCCGCTGTCGGTGGCGTTTCTCGACGCGGCCGGCAAGATCATCAATATCGAGGACATGCAGCCGCACACGCTCGACAGCCATTGCTCGACCAGGTCGGTGCCGGCGCGCTATGCGCTGGAAATGAATCTGGGCTGGTTTCGGCTGCGCAATATCAAGCCGGGCATGCTCATCGGCAATCTCCCTGCGCAAAAATAACCGGCACAACGCGAAAAAACCCGCCAGAACAAGTCTGCGGGTTTTTGCTTTTCATCCAGCGCCAGCGAACTGGCGCGCAGTGGAATATTAAGCCGACAGTGCTTTCAAAGCAGCTGCCAGACGGCTCTTGTGGCGAGCTGCCTTGTTTTTGTGAATGATCTTCTTGTCAGCGATACGGTCGATGGTCGACACGGAAGCCTGGAAGATTGCAGCAGCTGCTGCCTTGTCACCGCCCTGGATCGCTTTGCGAGCAGCTTTGATAGCTGTGCGCAAGGTCGAACGCTGGGACGAATTGTGTGCGTTTTGCTTAACTGCTTGACGAGCGCGTTTGCGCGCTTGTGCGGTATTTGCCATGGAATTTCCTAAAACAGGGTCAAAGTGCGTTTGCAAACATTAGTGTTTGCCAACCGGTGCGTTCTGTGCGTCTGCCGAACCATGTGTGCCAAACCAGTGCCTGTCAAACATTAGTGTCTGCGTAACAGAATTCTGTACAGCCTTCGATTATAACGATATTTTGCGGCGAGGGCAATTCAAAAAAAACGCTATCGGCATCGACAGGGCAAAAAACGGCACGGTCCGGGGGCTAGGCGCCGTGATTATTACGACATGTTAACCGTTTGCACGGGCCGCGCCCAGCTATAATCTGCCCCCATGAACTTGCTCAGAACCCTCGCCGCCATTTCCAGCATGACCATGCTGTCCCGAGTCACCGGATTATTGCGCGAGAGCCTGTTCGCGCGCGCCTTTGGCGCCGGCGCCTATACCGATGCCTTTATCGTCGCCTTCCGCATTCCCAACCTGCTGCGCCGCCTGTTCGCCGAAGGTGCGTTCTCGCAAGCCTTCGTGCCGATCTTGTCGGAATACAAAAACCAGCATGGCCAGGAGGCCAGCAAGCAGTTGGCCGACCATGTCGCCACCACGCTGGTCTGGGCCACCCTGCTGGTCTCCATCGTCGGCATAATCGGCGCGCCATGGTTCGTGTATGTGATCGCGACCGGCCTGAAGCAGGACCCGGGCGCCTTTGACGCGGCCGTCTGGATGACGCGCCTGATGTTCCCTTATATTACTTGCATGTCGTTCGTGGCGCTGGCCGGCGGCATTCTCAATACCTGGCGCGAATTCAAGATTCCCGCGTTTACACCAGTGCTGCTGAACCTGTCCTTTATCGCCGCCTCGCTGTTCCTGGCGCCGCACCTGGCGCAGCCGATCTACGCCATGGCCATTGCCGTGTTTGTCGGCGGCCTGCTGCAGGTGGCGATCCAGATCCCGGCGCTGGTCAGGATCGGCATGCTGCCGCGCCTGTCGATCAATCCGGCCATCGGCCTGGCGGACGGTGGCGTGCGGCGCGTGCTGAAAAAGATGGGACCGGCCGTGTTTGCCGTCTCGGCTGCACAGATCAGCCTGATGATCAACACCAGCATCGCCTCGCGCCTGGCCGAAGGCAGTATTTCCTGGCTGTCGTATGCGGATCGCCTGATGGAGTTTCCGACCGCCATGCTGGGCGTGGCGCTGGGTACCATCTTGCTGCCGAGCTTGTCGAAAGCCAATGTCGATGGCGACAAGACGGAATACTCGTCACTGCTGGACTGGGGCCTGCGCCTGACCTTTCTGCTGGCGTTGCCGGCGGCGGTCGGCATGGCCACCCTGGCCACGCCGCTGATCGCCACGCTTTTCCATTACGGCAAATTCTCGGCCGAATCAGTGGCCATGTCGACCGAGCCGCTGGTCGCCTACAGCCTGGGTTTGCTGGGCATCATCCTGGTAAAAACCCTGGCGCCGGCGTTTTATGCGCGCCAGGATATCCGCACGCCCGTCAAGATCGCCATCGGCGTGCTGATCGCCACCCAACTGATGAACTGGCTGTTCGTACCCTACCTGGCCGTCGCCGGCCTGGCCCTGTCGATCGGCCTGGGCGCCTGCCTGAACGCCACTTTCCTCTACTGGGGCTTGCGCCGCCGCGGCATCTACACGCCGAAACCGGGATGGCTGGTGTTCTTCCTGCGCCTGCTGCCGGCGCTGGCCGTAATGGGCGGCGTGGCCGCCTATGGCGCCACCCGCATCGACTGGATCGCCATGCAAGCGCACCCGTTGTTGCGCGCCGGCACCCTGGGCCTGCTGATTTGCCTGTGCGGCGTGGCCTACTTCGGCACGCTGCTACTGGCCGGCTTCCGCTTCCGCGATTTCAAGCGCACCGCCTGAGCCATGTCGACATAAAAAAAACCGCCGCAGCGGTTTTTTTCGTTTCAGCCAATGACAATCAGGCAGGCCTGTTGCCGCGGCGGCGCGCCACAGCGCCGACCAGCGCCAGGCCGGCCAGCATCATGGCGCAGGTTGCCGGCTCCGGCACCGGCAGGGCCGCGACGGTCGCGACATATTGCGAACGAGCAATAGCGGTAGTACCCGTAATGTCCACGCGATAGTTGCCGGCAGCCAAAGGCGCCGCCCAGCTCAGGCTTTGGCTTGAGCTGCCTGGCGTGGCCGACAGTGCACCGTAGGAGATGCCGCTGTCGACACCGACCAGCGAGCCGGCAAAATCAGTGATCGCGCCTTCCGCCACCGAAAACGTTTGCAGCGCACCGAATGAGCTCGACGATGGCGTCAGCAGCTGGAAAAACCAGCTGTCGGTGATTGCGGTGCCACTGTCGATAAACTTGGCAGACGCCTTTGATGCGGTGTCAGCGCCAAGCGGATCCAGGCTGCCCAAGGCGTAGTGGTCAGCGACAGCACTGAACGACGCTGCCGTCAGGACACCAGCAACAATCAATTTCAATTTCAGCTTCATGGATGCGTTTCTTCAAAATGAATAAATGGCCGCGACGTGCTGACTATTTGCAGATACCGGAAGTACCAGAATTTACAATGACATAATTACATCAAATAAATTACAATAATTTTATTATAGTTTCTTAATTGAAATAAATTCACTATCAAAATAGTTGCCAGACTTTCGTACTTCCCAACGGAAAATATCGCTGCTGCCGTTCACCGCCAGTCACGGGCGCGCCTGCAACACAATGCGGTGGTGCCAACGGCAGACTCGACACTGAACATAAAAATATGATATATTTCCTACAAATAAGTTTTGTTCCTGATAATGACTAAACAAGACGCACTACCCGCAGGTTCAGGCCCCATCCACGCCTGGCCTTGAAAAGCACGCCTTTCCCGGCACAAAACGGTCGCAGGGGGAGGTGGCTGCAACATGCGCGACAACGGCGTCACCAGTGACGCTTCGCACCTGCTTTTTGAGAGAACTATCGTGTCCACATCGATTTTTACCCGTTCGACCGGGCCTGCCTTGCTGCTCGCCGCCACCATGATGGCGTTGGCCGGCAATGCCCAGGCACAAACACAAGCGCCAGCGCAGCCCGGCGAAAACCAGAAAAGCTGCCAGGCCAGCACCAACAGTGCGGATGGCAAGGCCAGGGACGCCAACCTCGACGGCACCTACAGCGCCTGCAGCCTGGCTGATGGTTTTATCAGTGGCAGCACGCGCGCCAACGACGGCAAGAAGCCGGTACCGGAATTTAACGGCGTAATGTCGGACCAGGAATTGCGCAAGTTCGATTCCAGCGATGGTACGCATCGCCTGGCGATCAACGCGCTGCCAGGCAAGGAAACGACAGTGCCTGGCGGCACGGTGCTGTCTGCCGACGACAACAGCTTTCGCTTCCGCACGCGCGACTTCGTTGCCGCTGAAGAAATCTATCCACTCGACGACACTGCGGCCTATGGTGCGGCAGGCCGTGCCGTGAGCCGCAGCAGCGCCGCCTCCCTCGGCGAAAGCGCCCCGCTCAGCACCGGCGGCGTGGGCGGCGGCGCCGCCGCTGGCGATCTCAACACCAACGGCGGACTGGTGCCCGCGGTGCCGGAGCCGGGAACCTGGGCCATGCTGCTGGCCGGACTGGGCCTGCTAGCCCTGGCGGGACGGCGCAAGCTGACCGCAAAGACATAAGCAAAAGGCCCGCAAGGGCCTTTTTTGATTCATCGCGGTTGGAGAAAATCCTGCCCGTCAGCGCCGGAAACGCGCATACGGCGCGGCCAGCGGATCGCCGATGAACAGGCCCTGCGCCGGCCAGGCCACGCTGCCCCAGTAGGCCTCGAGCGCGGTGCTGCCCGACAGATAGCGGCGCAGCAGCACGCTGGGCTGGGGAAACTTCTGCCAATAACTGCAAGGCTCGCTGACGGTGCCGTAGCTGGCGGTGGCCCCCGCTTCCAGCCAGCGCTGGCTGCTCATCTGCTGCGTGCCTTGCAAATCGCCGCCAAACGAAGTGAGGTGATCGGCCAGCGCACCGGGCAGGAAACGCAGGGTGTCGAGCTTGGCCACCTTGGCCATGCCGGTCTGGTAGACCATGATGTCCTGCGCGCCGTCCAGGCTGTCCGCCTTCAGGTGCCTGATGGCCAGCTTGCGCTGGGCCAGCATGCCGGGCGGCGGAAACAGCGGCGCGCGGCTGTTGCGCGCCGCATCCGAGGTCGTCAGGTAATAGGCGCTGGCCGCCGGCGGCGAAAAGCCGCTGACGGCGCCACGCTCGGCCACCGCCTTGGCCTCGTCGACGAAATCGACGGGCAGCAGCATCGCCAGGCGCAGGCCCAGCTCGGTATAGGGCTGGGCCACATTGCTGTTGAAATACGGGCTGGGCTTGCCAGGGTCGCAGGTTTTGGCGCATTGCCCCGCGTCGTAGCCCAGGGTAAATGCCGAGGTGATGGAGTTGCACTCGACGGCATAGGGCGCGCTCCACACCATCAGCACGGCCTGGATGCCGGGTTTCAACTGGGCGTCGATGCGCTCCTTGAGCTGCTTGAACTGGTCCATGCTCAGCTTGCGGGGCCGGTTCGGAATAGTCACATGCGCGACATTGGCGGCCGGAATACCATGCACCTGCCGGTAGTATTCGCCCACTTCGGCGCTGTTCGGTTCGGCGTCGTTGATGATGATGGCCAGTTGCGATGGCTGCAGGCCGGCGCCTGCGGGCGGCGCATCGGCACTGGCCTGGCCGCAGAGGGCAGCGGCGGCCGTCGCCAGTGTCAGACTAAGAAAGGTACGCAATGAGTGGTCGCCGGTCATGTGGAAAATCGCAGGCAGCCTGGGCTGCCCGCCCGCCGACGATTATAGCGCCCTACATGCGTTGATAAACATCTTCCAGCCGCACGATATCATCCTCGCCCAGATAGCTGCCGGACTGCACTTCGATCAGGTGCAGCGGCAGCTTGCCCGGATTTTCCAGGCGGTGCGTCATGCCGATCGGAATATACGTCGATTCATTTTCCGTCAGCAAGGTGACTTTCTCGCCACAGGTCACCCTGGCCGTGCCGCTCACCACCACCCAGTGCTCGGCCCGGTGATGGTGCATCTGCAGCGACAGCTTGCCGCCCGGATTGACGGTGATGCGCTTGACCTGGAAGCGCTGGCCCAGGTCGATGCCTTCGTAGCTGCCCCACGGCCGGTACACCTTGCGGTGCTGCACATGTTCGCTGCGCCCCTGCTGTTTCAGGTGGTCGACCACCTGCTTGACTCTTTGCACCTGGTCCTTGTGGGCCACCAGCACGGCGTCATCGGTTTCCACCACGACCAGGTCGCGCACGCCCAGCACGGCCACCAGGCGGCGCTCGGCACGCACCAGGCAGTTGCTCACGCCATCGAGATACACGTCGCCGCGCACCACGTTGCCGCTGGCGTCGCCCTGCTGCACTTGCCACAGCGCCGACCAGGAGCCGACATCGCTCCAGCCGATGGCAGCGGGCAGCACCACCGCATGCGCCGTATGTTCCATTACCGCATAGTCGATCGAATCGGAAGGGCTGCCGGTAAACGCTTTTTCGTCGAGGCGGCAGAAATCGAGGTCGCGATAGCCATCGCGCACGGCCGCCACGCAAGCGTCCAGCATGGCCGGCTGCAAGCGGCCAAGTTCGCTCAGATAGCGCTCGGCGCGGAACAAAAACATGCCGCTGTTCCAGTAATAATTGCCAGCTGCAAGGAAGGACTGCGCCGTCGCCAGATCCGGTTTTTCGACGAAGCGTTCGACCCGGCAAGCGCCCTGCCCCGCTTCGGCGGCGACGGGCAGGCCGGCGCGGATATAGCCATAGCCCGTCTCCGGCCCGGTCGGCACGATGCCGAAAGTGGCCAGCGCGCCCTCCAAGGCCAGTGCGGCCGCCGCGATAATCGCCCGGTGAAAGGCGGCCACGTCGGTGATCACATGGTCGGCCGGCAGCACCAGCATCAAGGCCCCGGGGTCGATCGCCAGCAGATACTGCGCCGCCACCGCCACTGCCGGCGCCGTATTGCGGCCCACCGGTTCGAGCACGATGGCCAGCGGTTCGAGCTTGATTTCGCGCAGCTGCTCGGCCACCATGAAACGATGTTCATTGCCGCATACCACCAGCGGCGGCATTACCTGGCAGACCCCGCCCGGCAGGCTGTGCGCCCGCAGCGCCGTTTCCTGCAGCATGGTGTTGTCGCCCACCAGGGGCAGCAGTTGCTTGGGCAGCACGGCGCGCGACAGCGGCCACAAACGGGTGCCGGAACCGCCCGACAGGATCACTGGATATATCTTCATCGCGACCTTTCTGAGTGTTTATTTGCTCATTTGCAGCGCCGGCGCGGCACCGGGAAACAGGCGCGCATAAGCGGCCAGCAACTTCGGCGCTTCGTACTCCCACTCCAGCTCGTTGATCACGCGGTGGCGGCCAAACGCACCCATCTGTTCGCGGCGGGCCGGATCGTCGAGCAGCTCGACGATCTTGCGCGCCATGTCGACCGGGTCGTTCTTGAGCGCATACAGCGACGCCTGCTGGGCCGAGACCTTGCCCTCGACCAGGTCGAACTGCACGATCGGCTTGCCCAGCGCCATGTATTCCATGATCTTGTTCATGGTCGATTTGTCGTTCATGTCGTTGGCCACGTCCGGATTCACGCACACGTCCGAGGTATTGAGCATCTCCAGCAGTTGCTGGTCCGGCACGCGGCCGGTGAACGTCACGTAATCGGCGATGCCCATCTCCTGCGCCAGCTGCTTCATCTGTTCCAGCGAGGTGCCGCCGCCGACCAGGCCGAACTGCACGTCGTGGCGTCCCAGCGTCTGCACGATGTACTGCGCCGCCTGCAGCAGCAGGTCGATGCCTTCCTGGGCGCCCATCACGCCGACATAGCCGACCAGGTAGTTGCGGCCTTTTTTCAGTGCGGGCACCGGCGGCAGCACGCGCAAGCGGTCGAGCTTGGGCCCGCTGCGCACCACGTAGACGTCTTCGGGTTTCATGCCGCCGCGTTCGATGGCGATCTTCTTGTACGACTCGTTGGTGGCGATCGACACGTCGGCGCTGCGGAACGACCAGCGCTCGAACAGCACCATCAGCTTGTAGAAAAAGTCGCGCCGGCCGAACTTGGCTTCGTACAGTTCCGGATTGATGTCGTGGTGGTCGAACAGAAAACGCTTGCCCATGGCCAGCTTGAAAAAACCGCCGATCAAAAACAGCAGGTCGGGCGGATTGCAGGCGTGGATGACATCGAAGCCGCGCGCGAAATGCACCTTCCACGCCAGGCGGAAGGTGTGGAACAGCGCCAGCGAATATTCGACCAGGTAGCCCTTGGCGCCTTCGGCCTCCAGCGGCAGGTGGTAGCGGTAGATATGGATGCCGTCGATCGCCTCGTAGCGCGACTCGTAGCCCTTGCCGGTCGGGCAGATGATCGACACTGCATAGCCATTCGCATGCAGGGTGGTCGCTTCCTGCCAGACGCGCCGGTCGAATGGCGACGGCAGGTTTTCCACCAGGATCAATACCCGGCGCGGCTTGCCGCCCGCGGCATTACCAGCAGATGCCGTCATATTGCTCTCCACTTTGATCCTTGCTGATGCGCACCAGGTCGACGATATGCTGGTGCGGCTTGATGCTTGCCGGTACGGTCTTGAATTCGGCCGCGCCATTGCCGATCACGATGGTGTCGGCAAAGTCCAGCACGTCCTGCATATTGTCCACCATCAGCTTGGAGATATGCGGAATATGGTTCAGGATGTAATCCTGGTTGGCGCCCGTCAGCGCGGCCAGGTTGACGTTCTTGTCGTACAGTTTCAGCTCGTAGCCCTTGCCCAGCAGGTATTCGATCACATCGACCAGCGGCGACTCGCGCAGGTCGTCGGTGCCGGCCTTGAACGAAAAGCCCAGAATACCCACCTTGCGCGCGCCCTTGTCGACGATCATCTTGACGCCTTTTTCCACCTGCTTCTGGTTCGACGGCAAAATCGAATTGAGCAGGGGCAAATCCAGGTCCAGCGTGCGCGCCTTGTAGGTCAGCGCGCGCACGTCTTTCGGCAGGCAGGAACCGCCAAACGCAAAACCCGGCTTCATGTAGTACGGCGACAGGTTGAGCTTGGTATCCTGGCAGAAGATGTCCATCACCTTGTGGCCGTCGATGCCGACCGCCTTGCAGATATTGCCGATCTCGTTGGCGAACGCCACTTTCACGGCATGCCAGGTGTTGTCGGTGTACTTGACCATCTCGGCCGTTTCCACATCGGTACGCACCAGCGGCGCATCCATCTTTTGATACAGCTGCACCAGCAGCGCGCCGGCCTTTTCGTCGGACTCGCCGATCACCGTTTTTGGCGGATGGTAGTAGTCGTGGACGGCCGTGCCTTCGCGCAGGAATTCGGGGTTGTTGCACACGCCAAAATCGACGCCGGCCACCTTGCCCGAGGCCGCTTCCAGGGTCGGGATCACCAGCGAACGCATCGAACCGGGCAGCATCGTGCTGCGCGCGACGACCACGTGGAAGGTGTCTTTTTCGGCAATCGCCGCGCCGATTTCCTGGCACACCTTGCGCACATGGCTCAGGTCGAGGTTGCCATTGAGCTGCGATGGCGTGCCGACGCAGATCAGCGACATGTCGGAACCGAACACGGCGTCGCGCACGTCCGCCGTGGCGCGCAGATGGCCGCTTTTCACGGTGGCGGCGATCATCTCGCCGATGTCCTTTTCAATGATCGGCGTGGCGCCCTGGTTGATCAGGTCGACCTTGGTCCTGTTCGGATCGACGCCGATCACTTCGTGGCCGTCGGTGGCCAGGCAACCGGCGGAGACCGCGCCCACATAACCCAAACCAAAGATGCTAATTTTCATGTTTTTCCTCGTTAATTTTTTACAGGTCAGATACCGTCAAGTGTAATGTGGTGCGCAGCCTGCTCCCGCCACCCAGGCGCGCGCGCCAGGCCAAAGTGGGCGCAGCCTGTTTTTCATCAAAGCGATGCGAGATCCAGCCCAGCACCGGCTGCTCGGCGCCGCACACCAGCGCCATGGTGGCGCCTGGCAGGTCGGGCAAATGCATTTCAAGCGAGAAAGCAGCGCCTTGCACATGCAGCACGGTGCCATCGAGCCTGAGCTGGCATTGCGGATCGAGGTGCCAGAACAGCTCGACGTCGTGCGTGCCCTGGCATTCAAGTATGTCCTCCACCACGATGCACGCGGCATCGTGTGTCACGCTGACCTCGCGCCGGTGCGATAGCGGGTCCGGCAAGGCCATGTAGCCGTCATGGCTGGCGCTCCAGAACTGCCCCTGCCCATCGTCACGCCAGGCCAGGCAGCTTGCCCTGGCCTTGCGCAACCATAAAAAATTGCCGCCCGATACGGACTGGTCCTGGCCGTCGATGCGCACGCAATTGTGCGCGCTGGTGCCACGGAAATAATCGCGCCACTGTTTCTGCGTGTGATACGCGTACGTGCCCGGATCGACCAGCACCGCCTGCCCCGCCACCGACAAGGTCAACGCCAGCGCATCGGCGTGGCCGTGGGCGGCAATGCCCAGGTAGCCGAGCGGCCCGGCGTCGCCGGTCAGGCGCACTTCGCTGGCCGTGTCGAACCGCGCGCCCATGATGTAATAACCACCATCGGCGAAACTGCGCGGCAGGGTCGTGGCCGCAACAGAAGGCAAGGCGTCGAAGGCCTGGCGGCCCGCGTCGCCGAGCAGCCAGGCGCTCTTGTCGTCAAACACCACTGCCTTGCGTTTGAAGTCGCCGCGCGCGAACAGCGCCGCGCCGCTGGCCAGCAGGGAACGGTAGGCATTGGCGCCCGGTGCTTTGTCCCAGTTGGCCAGCTGGGCGTCGTCGGCGTCGCCGATCATCGGCACGCCACCGGCCACATTCATCATGGCGGCGACAAATTCCAGCATGCTTTCCAGCCGCTGCAGGAAGGCCGACGAACGGGGCCGGCCATTGGCGCGTCCCGCCAGCAGGCACAGCAGCATTTCGTCGGCCACCGTGTGCTGGTAGTAAATCGCCTGCTCGCGGTTGACGCCGTCCGGGCCATTTTGCAGCAGCGCCTGTTGTTCCAGTTCGCGCTCGGTCCGCTCCAGCCAATCCGCACTTTCTGGCCAGCAGGGCCAGGTCAGCGCCGCCACATGCAAGCCCGTCAGTTCGCCGAACAGATGGTTGTTGGCCGACGAATGGCGGGACAAGTGGCCGGCGATAAAGTGGCAATGCTGGTAGATGCTGGCCAGCCAGCGCTGCAAAAATGCCTGGCCGCCGGCACCCTGGAACAGCGCACTGTCTAGGCCTCCCAGCAACTGCCAGGCATGCGACCAGCTGACCAGGCGCAGGGCCAGTTCCAGCGCGCTGCTCCAGTTGGCCCCCAGCGGATACGGGCACTGCCGCCACCACGATTCGAGCAGCGTCTGCACGCCCTGCGCATGTTTCATCTCGCCGCTGAGGCGATACGCCATCGCGAGGTCACTGATCATCAGGTGGCGGTTCGGCTCCCACAGGCACTTGATATCGCCGACCACCGCCTCGTCGCGGTAGTTGAGGGTCTTGCCGAAGGTGACCGGGGCCAGGGTGCCGGTCTTCGGATCGCGGTTCCATTCTGGCGGGAAACCGAGCTCGGCGTCGCGCAGCGCGAACACATCGAAGCGGCCGGCCAGGATGCGTTCGGCCGCCGCCAGGTGCGGCGCGCTGTCCACGGGCAAGCCCAGCCACGGCTGGCCGAAGCGCGCCAGCGACGCCGGTGGCGGCGTGAGGGCCAGGCCGATACCGCGCGCCTGCAGGCGCTGGCGCACGGCGTCACCCACGCGGTGCGCCACTTCCGGCGCCCCCATGGCGCGCAAACGGTTCAGTTTCCAGGTCAGATTAGCCAGCATGGTCGCTGCTCACAGATACTGGCGATGCCAGATTTCCAGCGTCAGCAAGCTCCACAGCAACTTTTCGTGGTTTTGCCGCCCTTTCACGTGTTCGGCCAGCACCTGCTGCAGCGCGCTCGCATGGTAGTAGTGGCGCGTGCGCGAGGACGCGCCGGTCAGGTGTTCGTACAGATACTCTTTCATGGGGCCGCGGAACCATGCGTTGACGGGCACGCGAAAACCCACTTTCGGCCGCGCCAGGATCGCCGGCGGCAGCAGCTGCTTCATCGCCTCGCGCAAGATCCACTTGGTGGTGCGCCCGCGTACGCGGTAGTCGTCGGGCAGGGTCGAGACATAGGCGGCCAGCTCGTGGTCCATGAAGGGCATGCGCGCTTCGAGCGAGGCGGCCATGGTCATGCGGTCGCCGCGTTCGAGCAGATTGTCGGGCAGCCAGCTTTTCTGGTCGAAACACAAAATGCGGCGCAGCGCGCTGTTGTCGCCGCCGCCACAGCCGAGATCCGCGTCATGCGTGCGCCGTGGCGCCGGCAACGCCACCAGGCGCGCGCGTTCCTGGTCCGACATCATGCCGAACCAGCGCGGCATGCGCTCGCCGAACGCTGCCAGCCCCAGGTTGACAATCGCCGTCTTGGCGCGGCGAAAACGGTACGGCAAGGCGCCGATGGCCGGTTCGATCAGGCCGCGCCGCAATACGCCCGGCAACTGCTGGTAGCTGCCCGCATAACGCTCGTACACATGCTTGGGATAGCCGCCGAGAATTTCATCGGAGCCTTCGCCCGTCAGCACCATCTTGACCGTCTTGCGCGATTCCTTCGCCAGCAGGTAGATGGGGATGTCGGACGGCTCGGCCACGGGCGCATCGCGAAAGCGCACCAGGTCGGGCAGCAAGGCGATCACCTGGTCGACCGACACTTCCAGTTCATGGTGATCGGTGGAAAACTGGCGCGCGATATCGGCCGCATAGGCCAGCTCGCTGAAGCCGCCCTCCTTGAAGCCGACCGAAAAAGTTTTCACGGGCACGCCGGCGTGGCGCGACATCAGCGCCACCACGGCCGAGGAATCGATACCACCGGACAAAAACGCGCCAAATGGCACATCGGCAATCATGCGGATGCGCACCGATTCGTCGAGTTTTTCAAGAAAGGTGGCGACCGGATCGGCCGGCAAAGCCTTCCTTACGCGCGGCCGGCTGTCGGGCGGCGTGTAGTACACCTGCTCGCGCAGCACGCCGTTTTCCCAGGTGGCGGTGCTGCCGGGCGCCAGCTTGCGGATGCCCTGGAACAGCGTGGCCGGAGCGGGCGCATAGCGATAGGCGAAATAGTCCCAGATCGCTGCCTCGTTGGCCTGCACGCTGACGCCGGGCAAGGCCAGCAGCGCCTTGATTTCGGAACCGAAGGCCAGCCGGCCCTCGTGCTGCCACAGGAACAGCGGCTTCTTGCCGAACGGATCGCGCGCCAGGAACAGGCGGTTGTGGCGCGCATCCCAGATGGCGAAGGCGAACATGCCGCGAAAGTGCCGCACGCAGTCGTCGCCCCACTGCACATAAGCGTGGACGATGGTTTCGGTGTCGGAGGCGGTGCGGAAAAGGTGGCCCAGCGCGATCAGTTCCTCGCGCAACGGCTGGTAGTTATAGATTTCGCCGTTGAAGATGATCTGCACATCGCCCGCTTCGTTGCCCAGCGGCTGGTGACCGGTGGCCAGGTCGATGATGGACAGCCGCCGGTGCAGCAGGCCCACCTGCCAGGCGCCGTCCGCAGTGGCCGCTTGCAGCACGCCGGTGTCATCGGGGCCACGGTGGGCGATGGCGCGGCCCATGGACTCGAGCGCGGCCAGCGGGCCAGGATCGGACGAGGGAAAGATCAAACCGGCAATACCGCACATAATATCTCGCTTGAAAAAAACTAGTCAGACACCGGCGGCGCCAGCATGGCGCGGTAGACGCGCCCGAAATCGCGCGCCAGCCGCTCGACCGCGTAGTGGCTATCGATACGCTCGCGACAGGCCAGGCCCATGCGCCGCAGCAGGGGACGGTCGCCATCGAGGCGCACGATGGCGCCGGCCAGCGCCTGCGGATCGCGCGGCGGCACGAACAATCCGTGCACGCCATCTTGCACCACGTCGGGAATCGCGCCTACCGGGCAGATCAGCATCGGCGTGCGCGCGGCCATGCTTTCCAACAAAGCATACGGCAATCCTTCGTGATGCGTGGGGAAACCGAACACATCGGCGCCGCGCCACAAGGCATGCTTGGCCGCGCCGAACACCGGCCCCAGAAAGCGCACCTGCTCCTGCAGCCCCAGCGCGCCCACGCGCGCGCGCAAGGCAGCCTCGGCCGGGCCGCTGCCGGCCAGCGCCAGGGTGGCTGTGCTGCCGGCCGCACGCGCCAGGTGCAGCGCTTCGACCAGTTCGAACAGGCCCTTGCTCTCGGCCAGGCGGCCCACGTAGACCAGCGACAGCGGCGCATGCGGGGAGTCTGGCTTGTCGCCGGCATCGCATCCCGCGTCGATGGCGTTCGGAATCACCTCGACTGGCAAGCCCGGATCGAAACTGCGGTAGCCGCGCAATTCGCACTGCGCCAGCAGCACTACCGCGTCGGGCAGGCGCAGCACGCGGCGCAGCAGGCCCGTCAGCAAAGGCTTGCCGCCAAAAAACACCTGCGGCAAGGCGCCGCCATGCACCTGGTACAGCACGCGCTTGCCCATGGCCTTGGCCACCAGCAAATAAGCCAAGTCGCGCCAATAACTTTTCTGCTCCATCGAGGTGTTGATATGCACGATCTGCGGCCGCTGCCGCCGCAATGCCTGCAAGAACTGGAACGGACTCCAGGCCAGACGCAGCAACTTGCGCGCACGCGACTCGCGCCGCCCCTCGCTGCCGACCTGAAAATGCACCAGATGAAAATCGCGCGCCAGCGAACAATGGAACAATTGATTCAAATGGGTGGTCACGCCGCTGACGGCATCGAGCGCAGGTCCCAGCAGCATTACAGTAGTCATATTGGCATTATATGTTATAGATTTGCAATTGCACGCAAGCCACCGTTATTTAGCGCTCACGATGCAACAGTCCCGCTCAGGTGGTGATAGCGCGCCGCCAGTCCGGCCGCCAGCACGCGGTAGCTGCGCCGCGCGTCGATATAGGCGGCGCCAGTGTGGGCGCGCGCGCGCGCGGCCGGCACATCGCGCAAAATGGCGACCATGGCGCCGGCCATCGCGGCCGGCTCGCTGGCCGTCAGCCAGCCCGCATCGCTGCCGGTCAGCACCTGCACCTGGTCCGGGCTGTCGTTGCCGACGGCGGGCATGCGCAGGGCCAAATACTCCAGCAACTTGGTCGGCGAACTGACGTCGTGCAGCGCGCCACGCGGGATGTACGACAGGGCCGCGTCGGCGCCGGCCAGCAGCGCCCAGGCCTGGCTCGATGGCAGCCAGCCCGTCACGCGCACGCAGTCGGCCAGGCCGGCGCGGCGCGCGTAAGCGAGCAGTTCGTCCACATCGGAAGGCGTGTCGGACGCGCCGATCAGCAGCAAACAGGCGGCAGGCACCTCGCGGCGCACCAGCTGCAGGGCGTCGAGCAGCCGTTCGAGCTGGCGCGACTGGTCCAGCGTGCCCAGGTAAGCCAGCAGCGGCACGCCGTGCCAGCCGTCGGGCCGCACGGCGGCGATCGACTGCTGGCCCAGCACTTCCATGTCGACCCCCATCGGCACGGCCGTCAAGCGCCCTGCCGCCACGCCGTGCCGTTCCATCAGGCGCGCCATGGCGTCGCTTTGTACGAAGACGTGATCGGCGCGCGGCAGCAGCACGCGGTACAGCAGCCACCGTTCGACCAGACCCTTGCACAGCACCAGGCGGCCGCGCAAGGTGGCGCGCTGCGCCAGGCCGGCGCGCGCGCGTTCGATGCGCCCCTCGCTGAGCAGGTAGGAAACCCAGTAATAAAAAGGCATGCCCTTCAGGCGCGCCAGCAGCAGCGCCAGCAAGCCGGTCGGCACCATGTCGCGCACCTGGATCGCGTCGCAGCCGGTGCGGCGCGCGCCGAACAGGGCGCGCACGCAGGTGACTTGAAAAGCCAGCTCGCGCACCAGCCGGCTGGCATGGAAGCGTGGACTGCGCACCGAGCGAAAGCCCTGTTCCTGCGGCGCCTGCCCGGAAGGCATGCCGACGATATCGCATTCGACACCGTGGCGTGGCAGATATTTGCCGAACAGCACCGCCACATCGGGGCGAAAGGTGGGCAGGCTTTCCGGCACCAGTTGCAGGATCTTCAGGGGCATGGGCAAACACGGTTGAACTTGCGCGGCAGTGGAAACGGACGACAGAAGACGGGACACGGCCACTGCCGGCATCAGGCTATACCCGTATGAAACGATTAATCATCTTACATGAATAGCATGGACTTAGCGGCACGCCAGAGCCGAAAAAAAAAGCAATACCAACGGGTATTGCTTTTTTCGGCCTGGGGTGCCGCGATTACTTTGGCAGTGGCAGTGTCAACGCTTGCGTACCGACCACCACCTTGCGCAGGCCGCCGCTGGTATCCAGACTCACGGCCGTGCCCTTGCAGCCGATGTCGAGCACCGTGAGAAATTCGCCACTGGTGGCGGCCGCGGCCTTGACGAACACGCCATGGTCTTCATAGGTGCCGCTTTGCGGCGGCGGACCCGAGCGGCGCTCGAAACGCTGGGCGCTGGTGGCCAGCGGCACCACGCACACCTTGCGGTTCTGGTTGGTCACCGAAATATTGCCGGCGGCATCGGCAACGATGGGTGCGTAGGCATGGAAATTCCACTCGAACACGCGCGGCGTGGCCGAGGCAAACTGGTCGAGGATAACGGCGGTGTCGCTGCCGCGCACATACCAGATCTTGCGCGTGGCCGATGTCAGCAGGCCGGCATACGCCGCCGTGGCGTCGCCTTCGACATAGTCGACGGCCGGCGTGGTCGAGAAGGCATTGATGCGGCCGTTGCGCGACAGCGGCTCTTCATACCCTTCCACCACCTGCCCGACGCCGCCGTCAAAGGTCAGGGCATTGTGCGACTTCGACTGGCGGTACCAGCTGTTCCACATCGGCGAATCGTACCAGTCGTACCAGCCGGTTTCCGTCAGCAGCGGCACGCCGCCGCTGAACAGGACAAAACCGTTCTGGTCGCCATGGCTGTGGTTGAACGAACCATAGGGGCTGGCCTTGAAGTACAGCGAGGTACGGCCGTTGTCGGCCAGGTTGCTGTGCATGGCGGTCCAGCCGATGCTCGGATAATAGGCGGCGTTGGCCGGCGGCGTGGCGGCGGTCGCCGTCACGGTCGACACCGGCATCGGATACGGCGCCTGCAAGGTCGCGAGCACATCGTTCGGACGGCTCAGGTTTTGCACATACCAGGCCGCCTGCGGCGTGGCGTAGCGCGATGCAAAACCCTTCATGAAGCGGTATTCGGGCGCCGTTTCGTGGCCGTCGCCAAACACGTGGGTCTGCTGGCCGGGCGGCACAAAGTGCATCAGGAACTGCGCAAAGCCGCGCGACCAGGGCTTGCCGAACATGTTCACGCCCGTGGCCTGGGCCAGCGCCGGCCAGATCTGCAGGGCAAAATCGGCTTCGTATTCCGCATACGCGGTGCCGTTGGCAAAGCCGCCCTCCGGACCGCTCCACACGCTGAACGAGCTGACAAAGGCGCGGAACGAGAAATCGAACCATTGTTCGGCCTCGGGAATGTCGCCCAGCGCCAGCGTCGAGGTCAGGGTCAGGAAGGCCATGCTGGTGGCCGCGTGCGAATCGTAAGGCAGCTGGTCGAGGCGGCCGCCGCCGGCCGACAGGTCGGCATACAGCGCCCTGGTGCGCGCCGCCACCACCGACAGCCAGCGGTCGCGGCGCGTGGTGTCGCCATTGACCACCAGCGCGCCGGCCAGCAGGTCGATCGCCTTCATCAGGCTTTGCGCGATCATGCGGCTGCCCATGTCCTGGTTGGCAAAACTGGTCGGTCCATTGACATCGAGCGCGGCGAACTGGTCGCCGCGGCGGATCGCCTCGTCCAGGTAGGCCTGCTGGCCGGTCACGCGGTACAGGGTCGCCGCCGCTTCCAGCTGGCGCGCGTTCGGATTGACGCGCTGCATGATGTTCGACTGCTGGGCCACCAGCGCCGCCGTGCGGATCTTGCTTGGCGGCAAAGGCCATTCGCTGTCGGACACGGTTGTCAGGGAGCTGACGTAGTAATTCACCTCATTGGTCAGGGCTGTCAGCGCCGGCTGGCGGTCGGCGCGCATGGCCACGCTCCAGGACGAGAAAGGCTTCAGGCCGCTGGGCAGCGCGCGCGGGCGCGCCTTGCGCATGACGGCAGTGCGCAGCGCCAGGTTTTCAGGCACTTCGAACAACTGCGAGTTACTGGCGATCACGAAGCTGCGCGGGGTCGACCATTCCTGCGAAGTCGATGGCCGCACGCGCCAGGTATACCGGCCAGCAGGCAGCGCTTTCGGCGGCAAATACCAGTTGCGGCTGGTGCTATAGGTGCGATTCAAGACCCCGTTCAGGAATACCTGGACCACATAGGACGGCGGCGCCGACGCATGGCGCGACCACGAGAAGGTCGGCGGGTTCTGCGCCTGGGTCTGCATATTGTCCGGCAAAGGGCGGATGGCCAGCGGATCGGTCGCCTGTACCCAGTCGGCCTGGGCGGAACCGCACAAGGGCAACAGCAATAGCAAGGCGGAACGCAACAGGGGGCGGTTGCTTGATTTCATGGAGGGACTTCCTTCGGAGCGGTGCGGGTTGGGCATGGATCTGAGGCGACCATCGACGTTGCGCAGTGCTACCGTCACGCAAGAAGGAAGGTCTTTTTGGTACAAGAGCAAGAGGTGATTTTTTAACCAAGAAGCACTTGGGCAATTCCCTTGATTATACCGAAATGCCCATCGGCAACGACTATTTTAAGCGGCGATGCGTGATTTTCGCCACAAAGACCAGCGCCGGGTCATGGCCGGTGTAAACAGCGCGCACATCAGTGCGGTGCTCCACCAGTGGCGCGTGACGCCATCGCGCATGGCGCGCCGCATTTCGGCCACGGCCGCGCCACGGCGCCCCGCTTCGAGCAGCTCGCGCGCCACCACCACGCGCGCATTCGACACCAGCAGCAAGGCTGGCCGGCGTGCAGGATTGCTGCCTGGCCAGCTGCGCGCACGCTGTTCCAGGCGGGCAAACACCGGCAGCACCTTGTCGCGGCCGTGGGTAGCGCTCAGGCTGCCGCCGACATCGAGCCGGTACGCCACCAGCGGCACCGTGGTTTGCACCAGGCGGTGCCGTTCGGCCAGGCGGAACCACAGGTCCAGGTCTTCGCCGAACTGTTCGCCCTCGGGAAAACACGGCTGCAAGGCCCATAGCGCGCCGCGCCTGGCGGCGACCGAGCCGGTAAAGAAAGTCAGCCATTCGCGATTGCAGCGGGCAAAGAAATCATCGACCAGCGCGACCTGCTGCGGCAAGGCCGGCGCCTCGGCCAGGCGCGCCTGGCTGCCAGGGGTGACGCCCTGGAAACCGGTGGCAAAGTAGGACTCGCCAGGATAGGCCTGCGCCATCGCCACTTGCGTGCGCAGGTAGTCGGGCGCGTACCAGTCGTCGGCGTCGAGGAAACACACGAGTTCGCCCCGCGCCTCGGCAATGCCGCGGTTGCGCGCGCGCGACACGCCGCCGTTGGCCTGGCGCACCAGGCGCACGCGCGGATCGCGGCAGGCCTGCACGCGCGCCGCGCCATCATCGGTGGAGCCGTCATCGACCACCACCACTTCCCAGTCGGCGTGCGTCTGGGCCAGCACCGACGCCAGTGTCGCCTCGATATAGGCGGCCTTGTTATACAGCGCAATAATGACCGAACACAGCATTACGCCATCCCCGGCATGCGGGTCTTGCGCGCCCTGAGCGCCTGCTTGTCGGCCACTGGATAATAGGCGGTGACGATAATGAGCAGCAGCACATGCGTCAGCGCTTCGGCGGCAAAGCCGGACAGCGACAGCGGCACCTCGCTGAACGAACGGCTGGCGATCAGCACGAACAGCGCCATCGACATGCCGGAGCTGGCCCTGGCGGTGCGCGCCGACGCGTACAGCAGCACCACCACATACAGCACCAGGCCAATCGCGCCAATGGTGCCGGCGCTGGCCAGGCTCTGGTAAAACTGGCTGTGCGCATGCGTCGCGTAGGGCATGCCGATGCTGGCGCGAAATGCCTCATCCCACAGCAACAGGCCGTAGCCGAACACGGGATTCTTGTACCATTCCTGCACCGCCACCTGCCAGATCAGGTCGCGCCCTGTCAGGCTCAGCAATTCAAACCCTTCGCTGCTCGAAGCAAAGCGCGCCAGCTTGGCGTCGATGCCGCCGAACATCACCACCAGCATGGCCATCGTGCACAGCAGGATGAAACAGAAGATGGCGACGATCGACAGTTGCGGCCGGCGGTAGTCGAACAGGCGCTCCCTGATCTGTTCGCGGAAACCGAAATAGGCGATACAGGCAAAGCACAGGATGCAGGCGATCCAGTTGGTTTTCGATTGCGCCAGCAGCAGGCTGGCCAGGCCCACGGCCCAGGCGAACAGGTTCAGCGGACGCCATGCATACGGCTTGTGCCACAGGCACAGCAGGAACACCACCACCATCGGCGCGAGCACGTTGGCATGGCTGGCCAGGCCGGCATAGCGCACGGTAAGAAAAGGCAGCAGGCCATGGTAGTTCCTGACGATGACCAGGTTCGGTTTCCAGGCCAGCACGGCTGCGCTGAGCAACAGGAACAGCAGGTTGGCGTTGCGCATGGCAACAATGCTCATGCCCACCTCCTTCGGCGTCATCAGCATGGCGGCACAGCCGGCCAGGAACATGTACAGGTACTCGTGCGAGATTTCCGTGTGCAGGCCAAACAGGCCCGGACTGACGATATTGCTCAGGAAATACAAGGTGAACGCCCAGAACAGCAACATCGGCATCGGCTGGGTTTTTTCGCGCGCCATCATGCGGTGCAGGATGCGCTCGCCGCAGGCAAAGATCACGAACAGCGAGGTGAACCGGCCAAGCCAGACACTGGCCGGGTGGCGTACCACCGTCTTGACCCCCAGTAACACTTCGCTGACCGAAAAATCGCGGTTCGACAATATGGCGGTGACGGCGATCGACAGCAACACCGGATAAAACACATAGGGCACCAGGCCGGTCGCGCGCTTGCTGCCCCAATGAATGCTCAAGGCGATGACGAACACCACCACCAGCGCGGCGACCAGCGCGATCAGGCCAAATACGATTTCACTCATGTCGTTTCACTCATGTCATTTCACCCACGTCGTTGTCGCGTTTGATCGGATGCTCGTCCACGCCGCAGCGGGCGCGCAAATAGCGGATGGCGCTGGCCGGCAGTGGCGGACTGAAGCGGCCCAGCATGCCCACCACGCGCTCGCCCAGCAGCGGCGGCCAGGCCAGCACGGCCACCAGCAACACGGCGCCGCCCGCAACAGCCCCGCCGAGGAAGGCGGCCAGCGGATGGCTGGCGGCCATGGCGCCGAGCAAGATGCCGCCCCAGCTGCCGGCGCCGGCCAGCAGCGCCATGGCGACGGCGCGCGCGGCCAGCGGCGCCAGCTGGCGCAGGCCCAGCTGCAGGCGTCGGCAGGCCGCCGTGCCGATGACCAGTGCGCGCGCCAGCAAGGTCGCCGCAGCGATCACCGCCACCACCGCCGCGCCCTGCCCCGCCAACAGGAACAGCGCGGCCCCGGCGGCCGCGATCAAGGGGAGCTGCAACAGGCTTTCCAGATGCTTGCCGCCGGTATTCCACAGGATGGGCGTCGACATGCCCCAGGTGA
Organism: Janthinobacterium psychrotolerans; assembly: GCF_001677885.1. Taxonomy (GTDB): domain Bacteria; phylum Pseudomonadota; class Gammaproteobacteria; order Burkholderiales; family Burkholderiaceae_D; genus Janthinobacterium; species Janthinobacterium psychrotolerans. Next base: position 59,554 of record NZ_LOCQ01000045.1, read on the forward strand.
TATAGGCCGGCATGGCCAGCGCCAGGATCGCCAGCACGATGCCCGATTCCTGCCAGACCTTGCCGTACAACACGCCGATCAGCGCCGGCGCCGTCACCGCCAGCAGCACGAACAGCGGCAGGATGACGATCCAGATGGTCGCCAGCACCGACAGATACATGTCGCGCAGGCGCGGCAGGTCATCCTGCAGCTTGGCGCCGGTGGCGAGAAAGGCCGGCTGCAAGGCATTCAGGAACAGCCCGTTGGGCGTATTGGCCAGGTTGTAGCCGACCGCATACACGCCGACCGCATGGGCGCTCAAGAAACGGCCCAGGAAGACCCGGTCCAGGTTGTTCAGGAACCAGTTGCACAGATTGGTCACGAACACCGTCAGGCCCACATGGGTCGAGCGGCGCGCGCCCTCGTACCACAGCAGCGGTCGCAGCGAAAAGCGCGTGCGCGCGTAGGTCAGCAGCAGCGCCGTGGCCGCCTGGCCCAGCCAGGCCGCCACCAGCGTCCACACGCCGGCGCCGGCATACGCCATCGACAGGCCGATCAGCAGGTAGCCGACGATATAGCTGGACAGCTGGATGATGTTGAGTGCGCGGAAATCGAGCTGGCGGCGCAGCAGGCCGCTGCCGGTGGCGGTCAGCGCATTGAGCACGCAGGTCAGGCTCATCCAGGCGATCACGGGCGCGATGCGCGGCTCCTTGAAGTAGACCGCGACCCACGGCGCGATGAAAAACAGCAAGGCCATCGCCGCCAGCCCCGTGATGGCCTGCCAGGTCACGGTAAAGCGCACGTCTTCCTCGCTCAGGGTCTGGTTCTGCACCAGGCCCCAGGAAAAGCCGAAGTCGGCGAGGAAATTGCTGAACGTCATGACGAGCAAGCCCATCGCGAACAAGCCGTAGCTTTCCGGTCCCAGCAGGCGCGCCAGCAGCACCTGCGTGACCAGCTGCAGGCCGAACATGGCGACCGTGCCCATGGCCGCCCATTTGACGGCGCTGACGCTTTTTTGATTGATATCGCTGCCCATGATTCTCACTATCTGCCCGGAGGCGCGGCGCGCTTCCGGGTCCTGCATCAACCCGGCGGCGTGCCGATCAGGCGGCTGCGCTGTGCCGGCGGCATGCTCGCCAGCAGGCTGTTGACGAAATTGGCCTGCAACTGATACGCGTGCGGCAAGTCGGTGTCGATATTGGAAACGCGAAACAGCATGGCGTCGGCGACGGTGCCCGTCAGCCCGTAGCGCAATTGTTCAAGCCGTTGTTGCAGGCCGACCTTGCTGATCTTGTTGCCAACCGTAATCCAGTACGTGATCGGTTCGCTGCGGTTGCCCGTCACCGCCAGCAGGCGCTTGACCGGCAACTGGCCGTAGGGCGACGCCAGCTCGCCGTATTCGTCGCGCTCGACCTGGAAGCCCTGCGCGGCGTAGCAAACCTCGGGCTTGTGCACGCTCATGTTGTCGCTCTGGTCGCCGCCATAGGCGATCGACAGCATCACCCGTTCGCCGCGCGCATTGACATAGGTGCGCGACAGGGTCTGGTTGTAGATCTTGTTCAGGCGCGACTGGGTTTCCGGATCGACCTGCAGCGGCACGATCGAGGTGTCGAGGCGCCATTCGCCGAACGCCTGCGGTATCGCCGTTTCCAGTGAAAAACTGGGCCGCTGGTCCGACATCTTCACGCCCGGCGCCACGGCGCGGCTGAGGATGGCGGCGCCCAGCAGCAAGGCGCCCAGCAGCAAGTTCATGCGCAAGGCGGCATTCATGGCGCCACTCCCGCGGCCGGCGTGCGGCCGCCGTCACGCTTCCTGACGATCCATTGCAGCAAGGAATCCATGCCGAGGATCAGCAGCAGCGCGCTGATGAACAGCACCATGCCGGCAAAGCCGTGCAGGAAGCCCTGGCCGGCCGCATCGCCAAAATAATAGGTAATCAGGGTCAGCACCATCACGCGGATGACGTTGGCGGTAAAGGAAATGGGCACGATCAGCAGCGCCAGCACGATATTGCGAAACGGCGAGGTATGGCGCACCAGGTTCAGGTAAAACAGGCCCAGCGCTTCGAGCGTGAGCAGGGTCTGCAGGCCGGCGCAGGCATCGGCCACCAGCAGCTGGTACTGGCCGATCTGCAGGATCACGCCGCTGCGCGCGATCGGATAGCCGGCCAGGAAAAGCAGGTGTTCGGTCACATACGACACGGCCATTTTCATCGGCATGGTCAGGGTGGTCACCAGCGGCAGCGGCAAGGGCACCATGAACAGCATGAAAAAGAAGGGAAACCACAGCACGCGGGCGGCGCCACTGCCGCGCTTGATCAGCAGCAGCGCCAGGCCACTGCCGACCAGGGCCAGGAGTTCGAGCGACAGGATTTGCTGCGAGCGGCCCAGCACGTACAGCAGCAGGCACGCTGCCAGCAGCGGCCAGCCGGCGCGGCTGGCGGGCGCCCCGCTGCTGCGCGCCAGCATCTCGGGCCACTTGCGGTAGATCAGCCACAGCGACAGCGCCAGGATGATCGGGCCATGCGCCTGCTCTTCGGTGGACCAGATGCCGCGAAACAGGCCGACCAGGCTGGGCAGCAGCATGGCCAGGAAGCCGGCCGCCAGCGGCAGCCAGTCAGGCAACAGCGCGCGCCCGGCCCGGGCCGGCGGCCTCGCGTGACCGGGAGCCGCCATCAAAAGTCGACCATCACGGCACCGACCACCTGGGCGCCGCTTTGCGTCATCTGCTCGGACATGGCGGCCACCTCGGCCATCGGCGTCTTGTTCTTGCGCGCCACCAGCAGCACACCGCCGGCGCGCGCGGCCACCGCGATCGCGTCGGAACCGGTGGCATAGGCCGGCACATCGTAGAGCACCGCGTCATAGCGGCTCTCCAGTTGCTTGTTGAGCGTGACGAAGGAACTACGGCTGAGCAATTCCTGCGGATTCGGCGGCAAGGTGCCGGCCGCCAGCACCGACAGGGCGACAAACGATTCCACCTTGGCGACGATGTCGAGTTCGGCGCGTCCGGCCAATACGTCGGACAGGCCCTGGCGCGTTTTCAGGTCGAAGATTTCATGCTGGCGCGGCTTGCGCAGGTTGGCGTCGACCAGCAAGGTGTGCTCGCCCAGCTGCGAAAACACCACCGCCAGGTTGGCCGCGAACAGGCTGGCGCCGTCGCCCGGCTCCATGCCCAGCACCACCAGCGACTTGCTGCCACGGGCAAACCAGCGCAGCATCAGCTGGCTGCGCACGGCGCGCAGGGTTTCCACTTGCGAGCTGAACGGCTGGTAGGCGGCCACCAGTTCGGGCGGATACTTGCCGGCGCCCGGCTGCAGGTAGGGATAGTCGAACTGGCGCGCCAGCACCTGCTGGATGTCCGCTTCGGTGATCAGGCCCAGGCGCTGCGCCGCTTCGCCGAAACGGATGCCCAGCTCCTTTTGCATGCGCAGCACGCGCTCGGCGTTTTCCGGCGTGATCTTGCCCGATTCGAGCAGCAGGCCGCCGATGCTGGAGCCGGCGCCGCTGGGCTGCGGCGTACTATTGAATACATGTGCACTTGATGTCATGACGGTTTCCATCTCAATTGAGGCGCAGGCGGCGCGGCAGCAAACCACGCAAGCCGCGCATGCGGCGCTGTTTCGGTTTCCAGTCGACCACGCCGAAGACCGGAATCTGCAGCACGTCGCTCAGGTCCTGGTCCGAACGGATGCGGCGGTCCAGCAATTCGGCCAGCAGGGCGATGCCGCAGCCGAGCATGATACCGAGGAAAACCGACAGCAGCACGTTGCGCGCAATATTCGGGCTGTCCGGCTGGATCGGCGCGACGGCAGGATTGAGTATGGCGATATCGGACTGTTCGGCCTGGCCTTCGATGCGCGTTTGCGACAGGCGCTGCGAAGTCACGTCGAAGGCGCGCTGGGCGCTTTCCACGTCCTTGCTCATCACGCCCATTTCATCGCGGGTGCGGTTCAGTTCCAGCACCTTGGCCTTTTGCGCGGCCAGTGCGGCGCGGATCGACGCTTCGCGCTGCTGCAGAATTTGTGCATTGTTGCCCACGCTTAGCGAGGCGGCGCGGGTCTGCTCGGCCAGGTCGCGGCGCAGCTTGTCCACTTCGGCCTTGGCGCTTTGATATTGCGGGTGGTTGCGGTCCAGGCGCTGGCCCAGTTCGGCCAGCTTGCCTTCGGCATTGCCCAGGCCCAATTTGAGGCTCTGGATCAGCGGGTTCGAGGCCACATCGGGCGATTCGGAGGTGTTGCCGCCCGACGCCATGCGCTGGCGCGAGGTCGCTTCGATCGCCTGCGACTGGGCGATCACAAGCTGCGCCGACAGGTCGTTCAGGCGGTTCGATTCCACGTCCAGGCGGTTGTCGAGACTGACGATGCCATTGTCCTGCTGGTATTTCGACAAGCGGCTTTGCGCCTGCTCCACGTTATCGCGCAGCAATTTGGTCTGGTCGTCGAAGTAGGTGGTCGCCTTGCGCATCGGATCGACCTTGAGCTGGATGCTGACCTTCTGGTATTGCTCGGCAAACGCATTCGACACGGCCGCCACGAATTGCGGGTCGGCGCCCTTGAAGCTGATGTCGACCACGCTGCTTTCGCGCGACGGCATCACTTCGAGTTTTTTCAGCAGCAGATCGGCCAGCCAGTCGCGTACCGTGCCCTTGCCTTTCGCCGCTTCGTTGAACTGGGCAATAACGGCCGGGCTGCGGGCCAGTTCGAGCTGGTCGACCACGCGCAGCGCCACGTTCTTGCTGCCGATAATGTCCACCTGGGTCGCCATGTAGCCTGGCAGCAGCTGGCCCGGCAGGGTCACGCCGGTCAGCGGATCGATGCCCTTGTAGTTCATCAGCAAGGTGCTGGTGGCCTTGTAGGTCTTTGGCAGGACCAGGCTGACGCCCAGCGCCAGCGCGACGGTGATCATCAGGGCCAGCAAGACAATTTTCTTGCGTGCCCGCAGGATCAGCAAAAGTTGGGAGAGATTCATGGCAAGGCTTTCAATACTGGAAAATATGGCGCAAAGGCGCGCCTAGAACAGGCTTTCCTGGACATACACGACATCGTCGACCAGCAGCAGGTCGTCGTGCTTGGCCTGGATCACTTCGACCTGGCCGGCCGCATTGCGGCGCTTGATGCGCACGCCGCGTTCGGTGCCGCGCTGGGTCAGGCCGCCGCCGGCGGCCAGCGCCTGCACCACGGTCATGTTGCGCTCCAGGCGGAAGGCGCCCGGGCGCTGCACTTCGCCGTAGATATAGAAGCGCGGCGCGCGTTCGACATAGATGATGTCGTTGCCGGCCACCTCGGCATCGCCTTTCAGGTCGCCATTGCGCACGATGTCGAGAATGTCGATCACCTCGCGCGAGGTGCTGCCCCCGCGCTTGCGGATCAGGCTGATCTGGTCGGCGCCCTCCGGATTCATGCCGCCGGCCATGGCCAGCATGTCCATCACGCTACGCTTGCCTTCCAGCGGATAGCGGCCCGGGCGGTTGACCTGGCCCAGCACCGACGCCTGCTGGCTTTGCAGGCTGGTGACGATGATGTTGACCTGCGCCTTGCGCAGGAAGCCGCCGCTCTCGAGCAGGCCGCCGAGTTTCTTTTCCGCCGCCGAGGCCGACAGGCCGCCGACATCGACCGCGCCCACCAGCGGGAAGGTAATCTGGCCTGCCTCGCTCACGCGCGTCTCCAGGCCCAGGTCGGGATTGCCGTAGACGGAAATCTTCAGCACGTCACCGGCGCCGAGCGGCACGTCGGCGGCCGAGGCCAGGCCGGCGGCCAGGAACAAAAAAGCCGCCATCATCCAGTTTGCGAGTCGTTTCATGATTACTGATATCCCAGGTTAGTGCTGTTGTTGAACCACGAAATGGCCTGCGCTTATTTCAAGCCGGCCACGCCACGTTCATTGGCTTCATTGGTGCTGCCTGCCGGAGCTGCCGGCGCCGCTGGCGCACCCGCCGGAGCCGCGGCGGTAGCGGCCGCATCCTTGTTGAAATACTCGATCCTGGCGCTGGCGCGCAGGCGTTTCAGTTCGGCGTCGGCGGCATCCTTGCTTTTCTTGTTGGCGAGGAATTGCTCGATTTGCGGCGTGGCCGCCTCCAGGCCCACCGGCGTGTCCTTCACATCGGCCAGCGACACGAGCAGGCTGCGCTCGCCTTCGCGCACGATGAACAACTGGCCTTTCGGCATCGCCGCCAGCTTGCCGCTCAGCTCCGGCGCCAGGTCGGCGCTGGTGCGCGACACCTGGCTGCGGGCGTAGGCGATCTTGCGGCCATCGAGCCATTGCGCCACAGCTTCGAGCGACCTGGCGCCATCGATGACGGCCTTCAATTCGTCGTTGAGCGCGCTGGTCGGCAGGATCAGCTGGCGCATGTCGAACTGCTTGCGCTGGGTGAAGAACTGCGGATGTTGCGTGAAGTACGCTTCGACTTCGGCCTTGCCCGGGCGCACGGCGGCGCCGATGCGCTTTTGCATGTAGGCCTGGGCCAGGATCAGCGCCTTGGCCCGCTCCACCGCCTGCATGACTTTCGGATCGCGATCGACTTTTTCCTTTTCCGCTTCGTTTTGCAGCAGCTGGCGGTCGATCAGCGACTCGAGCAACTGCTTGCTGGCGGCCGCCTGCTGGGCCGACTGCACGCCGGCCCGCTGCAGCTCTTCATTGAGCTGCAGGATGGTGATTTCCTTGCCATTGACGCTGGCCAGCGACTGGCCGGGCTTTTTATCCTTGTCGCCGCAGGCGGACAGGCCGGCGGCGGCCAGCAACACCAGCGCGGCGCACAGCAGGCGTGGCGCAAGGGGGGCGCGAAGGGAGTGGGCAAAATGCTTCAAGTGTGCTCCTTGGCAAGCAATACAAATGGATACCTCAGCGGGGGGACTCGGCTGCCGACCTGGCGCAGGCGTACGGCGCGGCGGTGGCCGAATGTTTCCTCTAATACATGGATATACATCAAACAATTAACAATCTTGTAAATATAATACACACGCCAAGACTCAACAAGCAGAATGTTTGTATAAATATCTACTGATAAGATAAAAAAACAACTTTTTCCACCGTCTTTTTGATTGCAAATGATTATGCATCAGACGCTGGAACCATACTTGTTGATGATGAGTCGCGTTGTCTTGCTACCATTTACGGTAACGCAACACCGGCTGGGGCAAGGCCGGAAGAGGAAGAACATGATCGCAGCCTTTCCAGGGAAAGGCAGTTACCGCAACGGGCGGAGAGGCAATCACGCGCTGGGCGCGCCTGTCGCTGGGCGACGGCGTACTCGGCAGCACGATGCACTATTTTAACGCGTATTAATACTGCACAACGTTAATTCAAACGCTATTTTTGGCAATCGCGCCATCCTGCAACGGCCGGCGCGCGCCTCAGTGGGCATTGTCACGCGCCAGCACCACTTTCACGGTACGCACGATAATCCACAAATCGAGCCACAGCGACCAGTTGCGCAGGTAATCGAGGTCGAAGTGGATGCGCGCCTCCATCTTGTCGAGCGTCTCGGTCTCGCCGCGCAAGCCGTTCACTTGCGCCCAGCCCGTGATGCCGGGCTTGACCTTGTGGCGCAGCATGTAGCCCTTGATCAGCTTGCGGTATTGCTCGTTGTGCACCACCGCATGCGGGCGCGGCCCGACGATGCTCATGCGCCCCTGCAGGACGTTGAAAAACTGCGGCAATTCGTCGAGCGAGCTGCGGCGCAGGAAAGCGCCGACGCGGGTCACCCGCTGGTCGTTCCTGGTCGCCTGCACCACCGTGTCGCCATCCTCGCGTACCGTCATCGAGCGAAACTTGTAGACGACAATCTCTTCGCCATACAGGCCATAGCGGCGCTGGCGGAAAATCACCGGTCCTTTCGAGCTGAGCTTGACGGCGATGGCGATCAGCAGCATCAGTGGCAGCAGCATGACCTGGATCAGCAAGCCGAGCACGATATCGCTGCCGCGCTTGATCATGCTGTTGTAACCGGTAAAGGGCGACTCGCGGATGGCGATCACGGGCATGCCGCCGACATTGTCGAAACGCGCCTGCATCAGGTCGAAAATATAGATATCAGGCAAAAAATAGACGGAGGCGGTCGTATCTTCGAGGTCGTCGAGCATCTTGCGGATGCGCGGCTGCGCCGAAATCGGCTGGCTGATGAAAATCATCTTGATATGGTGTTCGCGCACATAGGCAGCGATATCGTTCATGCGTCCCAGCATCGGCTCACGCATTTTGTCGGGCCATCGGTCATCGGTGCGGTCATCGAAAAAGCCGTGCACGTTCATGAACAGATTCGGATTGCGCGCAATCGTGGCGGCAAATTTCAGGCTGGCGTCGTTGGCGCCGATGATCACCACCGAGCGCACTTCGCTGTCGCCATCGGGACTGAAGCTGAACTTGCGCGCCGCCAGGTGGCCAGCGAGCAACACGAATGGCGTCAGGACGAACCAGGCCAGCACCACTTCGGTATCGAAATGATAGGCCAGGCCGGAGGCCGAGCCGAGAAAGACCAGGATCAGGGCGGTGATGGTCCAGCCGATCAGGATATCGCGCGCATAGGCCAGCATGCGTCCGCTGCGCCAGGTGCGGTAGGGATCGATGTGATGGAACACGGTCGACGAAATGAAGATCGCCAGTATCATCAGCACCAGCATATACCCGGTAAACGGCGAACCCGAGGCCACTGCCAGCAGGTACAGCAGCCCCATGATGACCAGCGGGTCGAGCACCCGTTGAAAGAAGGAAATCAGAGGAATGTCGTTGACCGTCATGTTCATGGTTTAAAACTGTACACTGCCATTGAAAGAAATGCCTTTGGCGCGATAATTGCCGCTATCGACGATGGACACACCGCTGCGCCGTTCGTGGAACAGGCGCGCGCCCAGTTGCACCTTGGGATGCGGCGCATAGGACAGGCCCAGCGAGGCGGTGCTGGTGGTGTCGCGGCCGTCGCCGGGCAAGGCGAAGCCGCTGACGGCGGAAAAATCGCGCCGTACGCGGCGCAGCTGCGCTTCGGCGCTGACCTTGGAGGTGACCGTCCAGACGCTGCCCAGGCTGGCGCCCGTATTGAGGCTGCTGGTGACGAGGGAATTGTCGACCGAACCGAATTCACGCCAGGCCATGCCGGTGAAGCGCACCTTGCCCAGTGGCTGCCAATACACGCTGAGGCGGCCGTTTTTGCCGCTGCTGTCACGGCCGGACAGCATCTTGTTGCGGTGGCGTACCCAGCCGCCAAGAAACTCGATCTGCGTGACGCCGCTCAGCGTCCAATAGATATTGGCCTTGATTTCATCCTGGCGATAGCCATTGCCAAACACGGCAGCGGTATTGCCGGCGCGGTTGGGATAGCTGCCGTCGAGATTGCGCAGCTGCAGGCCCACGCGGCTGCCACTGGGCGCCAGGTAGTCCAGCCCCAGTTCGGCCGCCTCTTCGGTCCAGTTGGAAAATGCCTGTGCCGGCAAGTCATAGGTATAGCGTTCGCGTGTGTAGCCGCTGCGCACGCGCCAGCTGGGATGGAAGCGCCAGGCGCCATCGACATACTGGCGCAGTTCGGTACGCAGATTGCGCACCGTGCTCTGGAAGTCGCTGAATGGCGTCAGGGTTTGCGCATAGCTGGCGCCCGCATGGCCTTCCAGGTGATTGCCGATATGCCATTCCAGATCGGCCAGAAAATCCTTGCCGTCATAGTCGAACTGCCTGAAGCGGTTGAAACTGACCTTCGACCATTTGGCCTGGCCCGTCAGTATCTGCCGGCCGATGGGACGGTTGAACAAAAAGCCGGCCTGCAGCAGCCGCGAGGTATCCGAACGCGGCCCGTCAAAGCCCACCAGCTGGTCCGGCAGGCGCATCAGGTTGTCGTCATAGGCGTACGTGGTGGCAACGTATGGCTTGATCGTATCGCTGATGTCGGCCAGCGCGCAGGGGCTGGCAAACGTGCCGAGCAGCAACACCACGGCCCCCATGGACGGCGCCGCAGGGAAGGCGCTGGCGACTGCTTTTTTATGTAAAAAATTCAACATGGATTTCATCTCTGACAAGTTATCAGTTGACAAACAATACTACCAGTAATTCCAGTACCCACCAGAAATTATCCAGACTCCCAGTACGCCATTCGTCACGCCGTGCGCGAGGATCGGCGACCATAGCGAGCCGCTATGCATGTACAACAGCGTGTAGGCGGCGCCGGCCACCATGCCGGCCAGCCACAGATGGTGTTCAATCCCGAACAGCAGCACGCTGACGACAAATGCCCTGGCGCTGGCCAGGCGCGGCGCGCGCGCGAGGAAATCGGCGGCATCGATCCAGCGCAGCAGGAAGGAACGCCAGAACAGCTCTTCCATGACGGGCACCACCAGCGCGGCGCTGGCGATGCGCAGCAGCACCAGGCGCCAGTCGATGCGGCCATCGTCACGCGGATCGAAACCGACCGCCTTGCCGATGCTCATCCAACTTGCGTCGAGTTGTATCCACAGCAAAAAAACAACAGTCCCGGTCAGCAAGGCCAGCGCGATGGCGCGCGCAGCGAGCGCGAACCCGGCCAGTTCGGTGTAGTGGCGGCGCCAATACAGCAGCAGGCCCGGCACGACGCCTGTCTTGAGCGCGTACAGCCAGCGCAGCTCTTGCGGCGCATGGCCCAGGCGGCCCAGCATATCGGCGAGAAAGATAAAGAACAGATAGGCCAGGAAGGGCGCCACCCGTGGCAGGACCGCGCGCTCAGCCATGGCGGCGCACGCGGGGAGGCATGGAACGCGCCAGGCACCAGAGCCCGGGCTGCGTGCTTTTGAATGCAAACATGCATCCCTCGTGTAAAAAAAATAATTATATCAAGCACGACCGTTTACAGGCAAAAAATCGTGCTCTGAATTACAACAAGGGATAAATAAATATTAACTGTTTGCGCGCGCTTCGATCTGCTCCCATTTTTCAAGGGCATCGAGCAATTCGCCTTCGATCTCGGCCACGCGCGCGTTCAGGCGCTTGCCTTCGGCCGGCGTCTTCTTGTAGAAGTCGGGATGCGACAGCTCGGCCGCCAGCACCGACTGCTCGTCTTCCAGCTTGGCGATCAGTTTCGGCAACTCTTCGAGCTCGCGCTGCTCTTTATAGCTGAGCTTTTTCTTGGCCGCAGGCGCCGCCGCCTCGGCCTTGGCGGCCGGCTTGCTGGCCGGCGAGCTCGCCACCGGCAAGGTGCGCACGCGCTCCCAGTCGGTATAGCCGCCGACGAATTCGCGCCACTTGCCGGCGCCTTCGGCAACGACCACCTGCGTGACGACGTTGTCGAGGAAGGTGCGGTCGTGGCTGACCAGGAACACGGTGCCCTTGTAGTCTTCCAGCAATTCTTCCAGCAGCTCCAGCGTGTCGATATCGAGATCGTTGGTCGGTTCATCGAGCACCAGGCAGTTGGCCGGCTTGGCGAACAGGCGCGCCAGCAGCAAGCGGTTGCGCTCGCCACCGGACAGGGTCTTGACCGGCGAGCGCGCGCGCTCGGGCGAGAACAGGAAATCGTTCAGGTAGCTCATCGAGTGCTTGCGCTGGCCGTTCACTTCGACCCAGTCGCTGCCCGGCGAAATGGTTTCGATCAGGCTCGCTTCTTCATTGAGCTGGGTACGCATCTGGTCGAAGTACGCCACTTGCAGCTTGGTGCCGAGCTTGGCCGATCCGGTATCGGGCGCCAGCTCGCCGAGGATCATCTTGAGCAAGGTGGTCTTGCCGGCGCCGTTGGCACCGATCAGGCCGACCTTGTCGCCGCGCAGGATGGTGCCGGTGAAGTTGTCGATGATCACGCGGTCGCCAAAGCGCTTGCTGACATTTTCCAGCTCGGCCACGATCTTGCCCGAGCGCTCGCTCGAACCGACTTCCAGCTTGACCTGGCCCTGCTGGTCACGGCGCGCATTGCGCGTCAGGCGCAACGCTTCGAGGCGGCGCACGCGGCCTTCGTCGCGCACGCGGCGCGCCTTGACGCCCTTGCGGATCCACACTTCTTCCTGCGCCAGGAATTTGTCGAACTTGGCGTTTTCCACCTCTTCGTTTTCCAGCTGCTCGGCCTTGCGGGTCTGGTAGGTGGTGAAGTTGCCCGGGTAGGACAGCAAGCGTCCACGGTCAAGTTCGATAATCCGCGTCGACACATTATCGAGGAAGGAGCGGTCGTGGGTAATGAACAGCACGCTGCCACGGAAGTCGCGCAGCAGGCCTTCGAGCCACAAAATCGAGGTGAAATCGAGATGGTTGGTCGGCTCGTCGAGCAGCAGCACGTCGGGCGCCGAGACCAGCGCGCGCGCCAGCGCCACGCGCTTTTGCATGCCGCCTGACAAGGTCTTCATCAGCATGTCGCCGGTCAGGTTCAGGCGGTCGAGCACGGTTTCCACCTTGTTCGGCAAGCTCCAGGCGTCGGCCGCGTCGAGCTTGACCTGGATGTCGTGCATGCGCTCCATCAGCTCGTCGTCATTGCCCTGGCCGAACTGCCCCGTGAGCGCGTCATATTCCTTCAGCCACGCCTGCGACTCGCCCATGCCCGAGGCGACGGCGTCGAACACCGACATCTCGGGGTCGAATTGCGGCTCCTGCTCGACGTAGGCGATCTTGATGCCTTGTTGCATCACCAGCAGGCCATCGTCGAGCTTGAACTTGCCCGAGATGACTTTCAGCAGCGACGATTTGCCGGTGCCGTTGCGGCCGATCAGGCCGACGCGTTCCGAGGTTTCCAGTGAAAATTCCGCGTGATCGAGCAGCGCGACGTGACCGAACGCAAGTTGCGCCGATGAAAGAGAAATGACAGCCATAATGAGTAAAGGTGCTCGGGCGCCGTCGCTTGCCTGCCGTCAAGCAGACAAAACAGCCGCCGATGTGGATGAATGAAGCACGCATTGTACCGATAGTCGCGCCAGCATAGGCAGATCTTGCGATAACTTGCGCAGTGTCGGCTATAATTGCGCTCGCTTCGCCACATCGGCGAAGCCAGCGTCCTCCCCGTAGCACAATGGATAGTGCACATGCCTCCTAAGCGTGGGATACTGGTTCGATTCCAGTCGGGGGGACCAAGCCGCGGTTTTATCCGCGCGCCGCAGTCACGGCAGCGCTTGCAGCTTGTTGCGCCTGCGCATCAGCAAGCCGTTGAACCAGTCGCGGCAAGGCTGCTCTATCCACGCCAGGGTATGGCCCGACAGCCACACCAGCAGCACGACATAGCCGGCCATCATGGCCACACTTGCGGCGACACCATGGTCGCGGCGCAGCAGCGGCTCCATCAGCAGCAACAGCACCGGATGCAGCATGTAGACCGAATACGAGCGCTCGCCCAGCAGCTGGAAAGGGCGGCCGGCAAGCAGGCGCGACAGCGGCCCGCGGTCGCGGCACAGCGACAGGATCAGTAGCGCGAACAGGGCCGGGAAAGCAAAGCCCAGCGCCGGCCAGGCCTCGACCAGCAACAGGCCGGCGCCCGGCAGGGCCAGCAAGGCCAGCTGCACCGGAGCGCTGTCCATGCCGTCGCGCAAGCGGGCGCCGCAGCGGTCAAGGTACAGGCGCAGGTGCACCATCAGGGCGCCGAGCATGAAGCCGGCAACGCAGCGCGCATAGCCGAAGTCATATGTCACGTCCAGGCAGCGGCCGGCAGCCAGGCAATCACGCCAGACGACGCCGGCCCAGGCCAGCAGCGCCCCGGCAACGATGGCGAACAAAAGAAACGCCGCTGTGCGCAGGCGGGCGCGGAACAGCAGGCACAGCGTTGCGAACAGCACATAGGCATAAAATTCGACGCTGATGCTCCAGCTGACGGGATTGAGGATCAGGTGGTCGAACAGGCCCATGCCATGCGTCAGGGTCAGGGTCGAGGCGACTTCGCCCCAGGTGGGCCAGTCCTGGGCCAGCATGGCCGGCGTACCGTGGCTGGCCAGGTAGCCATGGGCCATGGCCAGGTTGCGCAGTGCGCTTTTCAGATTGAGCACCAGCACATAGGCCACACTGGCAAATACCAGCAGGGGGAACAGGCGGCCGAAGCGGCGCAGCAGGAACGGCGGCATGGCCCCGGGCCGTTCGAGCTTCTGGCTGTACAGCAGGCACATCAGGAAACCGCTCATGACAAAGAACAGGTCGACCAGCAGGTAGCCGTTGCGTATCAGCGCCAGTTGCGGGGCAAATAGCTTCAGGTGGAACAGTGCCACCAGCAAGGCGGCCACGCCACGGCTGCCTTCGAAAGACTTGATCATCGTCTCAGGCCGCCTCGGCAGGCGCGGGCGCGGCGCGCGCCTGCCAGCGAGGCCAGGCCCAGCAGCAGCATGCCCCAGCTCGCCGGTTCCGGCACCGCGCTGATGCTGAAGACCTGCATGGCGCCGTAAGTAATGTTCGGTGCCGTAAACACGGAGCCATCGACCAGGCTGATATTGCCTGGCGGCTGGTTCAGGTAATTATAGGTGTACAGCAAGGAATAGCCGCCATGCGTCAGGTCGGACGGCACATACAGGTCGTGCCCGCTGCCGAAGGTGGGGCCGTAGCCGATATCGTTGAAGGTCTGCCGGCTGCCTATCGTATCTCCACTGAAATATTGCTTAAGCTGCGGCAGCATGACGCCGGTGGTCAGGTTGAACAGGAACGCCGTGCGCGCGCGATCGTCCTGGGTCACATTGAAGCCGCTGCTGGAATTCCAGCTTTGCGGATTGTAGCCGCCCACCAGCCAGGTCTGGCCGCTGCCATTGCTCGCTTCCATGACGGAGAAGGTGCGGCCCTTGCCGTCGCTGGCCAGGTGGAAGTCGCGCGACGTGTCACCGGCGGCCTTGGTGTAGATGGCGGTCAGGTCCAGCGGTCCTTCGCCCAGCCAGCCGGCCAGTTGGGCCTGCTGCGCATTGTTCAACAAGGACTGCGCCATGGCGGCAGGGGTGGCGACGGCCGTCGTGGCCGCAATCAGCAGCACGGCGGCAGCGGCCGGCACGGACTTCTTGTTTGCTTGTTGCATCATTGTCCCCTGGAGTAAATACCGCACATGCAAAAGCATAACAATATAACACAATGTGATATCTTAATTATATTGATTCGGCGACATTAACGTGGACAAAATACCACGCCTCAGGTGCACGCCGCCTGCAGCAGGCGCGCTTGCCAGGCCGCACTGCGCCCCAGGGCGGCAAGCGCCTGCCGTAGCGTCGCGCCGTCCAGCGCCGGCGCCTGCAGCACGGCGGCCAGGCTGCCGGCCGCGCCATGCAGGCCGAGGGTAGTACAGCCCAGGTGCAGGCGCTCGACCTGCTGGCGCGCCAGCGCTGGCTCGCCGCGTGCCAGCAGTGTTTCGACCTCGCTGGCGCAGGCACCGGCCTGCTCCCGGAAGCCGGCCAGATAGGCCAGCAGGCGTTCGGCATCGATACCGAGCCGCCGCAGGGTCAAGCCGGGCGCTTCGGCCTCGGGCACGTCATCGGCGGTGAAACAGGCATCGAGATGCTCGCGTACCTGTTCCTGCTGGAACGGCTTGACGATATAGCCGGCGGCGCCGGCCCGCACCGCGTCACGCACGGTATCGTGGTCGCTGGCCGACGACACCAGCACCAGCGGCATGGCGTCGAGCGCGCTGTCGGCGCGTACCTTTTGCAGCAGCTCCATGCCGGACAGGCGCGGCATGCGCAGGTCGCAAAAGCACAGCGACGGGCGCAGCCCGCCTTCGAGCTGCTCCCAGGCGGCGGCGCCATCCTCCGCTTCCACGATATCGTGCACGCCGCAACTGTCGATCAGGTGCATCAGCACCATGCGCGAGACCACATCATCATCGACCACCAGTACTTTCATTGCCGCCTCCGTCACTGGCGCGTGTAACACGCCTGATACTTATTCTACCGAACTTCATCGCTGCCGCCGCAGCAATTGCTTTAAATACATCTCACCTGGCGGCGATCTCGGCCAGCAGGGCGTGCAGGCGCGGCAACTCCAGCGCCACGCGCGCCCAATGGCCGCCATCGGCCGCTTCCTCCAGTTCGGTGCACAGCAGGTGCAAGGCGGCTTCGTCGAGATAGGCGGCGCTGCCCTTGAAACCATGCAGCAAGCGCCCGGCGCTGTCGCTGTCGCGCGCGGCCAGGGCCGCGTCGAGCTCGGCCAGCCGGCCGGCCAGGTCGTGCGCAAAGGCGTCGCGCAGGCGACGCTGCAAGTTGTCGCCGCGCGCGCCCTGCCCTGCCACGGGAGGAACGGTGGCCGGCGCCACGCCGAACAGGGCATTGAGTTCGGTCTGGCCGCGCGCCAGCAGCGGTGGCGGCCTCGATGGCAGGCGCGGCAGCAGATGGCCGCGCGCCAGCTGGCGCGCGATCGCACGGCCCAGCAGGCAATGCAGCGCCGTCTCGTCGATCGGTTTGCTGAGGAAATCGTCCATGCCGGCGCCCAGGTAGCGGCTGCGGTCTTCCTCGCTGGCGTTGGCCGTCAGCGCGACGATCATCACCTGCTGGTCGCACACCGGCTGCTCCGGCAGGCCGCCGGCGCGTATCCAGCGGGTGGCCGTGGCGCCATCCATCTCGGGCATGCGCCCGTCCATCAGCACCAGGTCATAGCGCGTCTGCGCGCAGGCGGCCAGCGCCAGCACGCCATTGGCCACCACCTCGACCCGGTGGCCGAGGTCTTCGAGCATCACGCGGATGATGATCTGGTTGGTCGGAAAATCCTCGGCGCACAGCACGCGCAGCTGGTGGCTGTGCGGTTCGAGCGCCACCTGCGGCACCAGAGGCGGCGCCACGCCGTCGGCCAGCGGCACGGTAAACATGAAGGTGCTGCCCTGCTCCGGCACGCTGGAAACGGCGATATCGCCGCCCATCAGCTCGACCAGCTGGCGGCAGATCGCCAGGCCCAGCCCCGTGCCGCCGTAGCGGCGCGTGGTGCTGGCGTCGGCCTGCTCGAATTTTTCGAACAGGCGCTCCATCGCGTCGGCTTCGATGCCGATGCCGCTGTCGCTGACGGTAAAGCGGATCAGACTGGCGCGTGGCGCGCCGTCGCCGGCCGGCGCCAGGCCGGCCCGTTCGACACGCACGCGCACGCCGCCGCGCCGGGTGAACTTGAAGGCGTTGCCGACCAGGTTGACCAGCACCTGGCGCAAGCGCGTCGGGTCGCCCACCACGAAGCCGGGCAAATCGGGCGCCAGCTCGACGGCAAAGCCGATGCTGCGCGCGGCCGCCTGCTCCTCGAACAGGCTGGCCACGTTTTCGATCGTCGCGCCAAGCGCGAAATCGATGTGTTCCATGGTCAGCTTGCCCGCTTCGATCTTCGAAAAATCGAGCAGGTCATTGATGATGGCCAGCAGCGACTGGGCATTGGCCTGGCCGCGCAGGATCTGTTCGCGCGTCGCTTCGTGCAGCTGGCCGTCGCGCAAGGCAAAGCCCAGCATGCCGATCACGCCGGCCAGCGGGGTGCGCATCTCGTGGCTCATGTTGGCCAGAAATTCCGATTTCTGCCGCGTGGCGTCTTCGGCCTTGCGCTTGGCCAGGCGCAGGCTTTCCTCGTTCTGCGTCAGGCTGGCGTTGGCCAGCGCCAGCTCGTCGGCCTGGGCCCGCACCTCGATCTCCTTGCCTTGCAATTCCAGGTTTTTTTGCGACACTTCGGCCGTGCGCGCGCTGACCAGTTTTTCCAGCTTGCCCTGCTGGCGCCGCACCGCGCCCATGCGCTGGCGGTAGGCGCCGTAGATGGCGCCCAGCAGCAAGGCCAGGCCCAGGGTACGGAACCACCAGGTCTTCCACATCGGCGGCAGGATGGTGATGGCCAGCGTGGTGCCGGCCTCGTTCCAGACACCGTCCTTGTTGGCCGCCTTGACGCGAAATACATACTCGCCCGGGTCGAGATTGGTGTAGGTGGCAAAGCGCCGGCCGGCGTCCGTCATGACCCAGTCCCGGTCAAACCCTTCCAGCCGGTAGGCGAACATATTGCGCTGCGGCGCGGCGAAATGCAGGGCCGAGAACTCCAGCGAAAACACGCTCTCGCGGCTGGTCAGGGTCAGGCTGCGCGTGTGGTCGATGGCCGTGCGCAGCAGGTGGGCAAACTCGCCACGCCCTACCAGCACGGGTTTGTTGAACACCTGCAGTTCGGTGATGGCCACCAGCGGCGGCACCCGGTTGTCGTGGATCTCGGCCGGCACGAAGGCGGTCATGCCGTTGAAGCCGCCAAAATACATGGTGCCGTCATCGGCCCGCAGCGCCGCGCCGTCGAAGTAGGAGCCTTCGGCGGTGCCGTCGGCGCTGTCGTAGTTGCGAAACTGCCCACTGCGCATGTCGAGCCGGGTGATGCCGCTGTTGGTGCTCAGCCACAGCTGGTCCCGGTCGTCGCCAAGGATGCTGGCAATCGCGTCGTCGGCCATGCCGTCCTTGCGCAGGAAGCGGCGAAAACGCACTGCGCCCCGGGCGTCGACGTCCATGCGGTTCAGGCCACTGGCCGTGCCCACCCACAGCACGCCACGCCGGTCCTCATGCAAAAAATGCACTTCGTCGTGGCTGAGGCTGGACGCATCCTTCGCATCGTGGCGGAAATGGCGGAAAGTGCCGCTCGCGCGGTCGAGCAGGTCGAGGCCATGGAAGGTGCCGATCCAGATGCGGCCCTGGCGGTCTTCCAGCACCGGCCGCACGGTGTTGTCGGACAGGCTGTCGGGCCTGACAGGATCGTGGCGGTAGGTGGTGAACTGGCCGCTGGCCGGATCGAAATGGTGCACGCCGCCGCGCGTGGAAACCCACAGCTTGCCGCTGCGTTCGGCCGCCACATTGCGGATGGTGTCGCTGTTCGGGTCGCCCAAGGCAAAGCGGGTGGTGGTAAAGCGCCGCGTGGCCAAATCAAAACGGTGCAGGCCCGAACTTCCCCCCACCCACAGCGCACCGTCGCCGCGCGCATACAGCGAAGTGACCTGCTCGTCGCGCGACACGCCGGGCGTGGTCTGGAAATCGAACAGTTCGGTGGCGCCGTCGCGCGTGTCATACAGCTTCAGGCCACGGCTGGTGGCCAGCCACAGCTTGCCGGCACCGGCATCGGCCAGCGCGCGCACCTTGCGGTCGGCCAGCGCGGCCAGGTCGCCGGGCGCGCGCACCATGCGCGAAAAACCGCCGCTGCCCAGGTCGACCCGGCTCACGCCGTTGTACCAGGTGCCGACCCACAAGGTACCGGCGCGGTCGCGGAACAAGGAGGCCAGCTGGTTGTCGGCCACGCTGACCTTGTCGCCGGTCTGGTGGCGGAACTGCAAAAAGGTATCGCTCTCGCGCTGCCAGCGCAGCAGGCCATCGGCATTGCTGCCCAGCCAGACCGTGCCGTCGACGTCCTGGTACAGGCTCGACACGCGCAAGGCGGCGAAGTCCTGCTGCGGCCCCAGGCGCTGGCGCGAGACCGGCGGCTGGCCCCTGGCGCCCAGGCGCCAGCGCTCGGCGCCGGCGCGCGTGCCGATCCACAGGTTCTGCTCGCGGTCGACCATCAGCGCATGGATCAGATTGTATTTCGAGGCCGGCGACGGGTCGATCACGTAGTGTTCGAAGCGCGCGCTGCCTGCCTGGCCCGCCTGGCCCGGCGCCAGCATGTCCAGGCCCGTCACCGTGCCGATCCACAGGCGGCCCTGGGCGTCGAGCGCCAGGCTCTTGATTTCATTGTCGGCCAGGCTGTCGGGATTGCCCTCTTCATGGTGCCAGCTGCGAAAGGCGCCAGTGGTCCGGTCGAAATGCTGCAAGCCGTCATTGGTGCCGATCCAGAAACCGTGCACGCCGTCGTCGAGGATGGCGTTGATGTGCCGGCCGCCATTGCCGCGCTTGCCTTTGCCCGGGGCGCGGTAATGGATAAAGGTCTGGCTGGCCGAATCAAAACGGTCCAGGCCATTGTCGGTGCCGATCCACAGTTGGCCGCCACGGTCGACATGCAGCACGCCGACCCAGTTGTCGGCCAGGCTGGTGGCGTCGCCCTCGATATTCTTGTAGACCACCACCCGGTAGCCATCGTAGCGGCTCAGGCCCGACTGGCTGCCGAACCACATGAAGCCTTGCGCGTCCTGGGCGATGGCCAGCACCGATTCCTGCGCCAGGCCGTGTTCGACGCTGAGCTGGTCGAAACGCAAGGTGCGCGCCGGCGCCGCCTGCGCCTCCATGCAGCCGACCGCCAGCAGCCACACACACCACGCCACACTCAAAAGCCGTCGAAATCCCCGCACGATCGTCCAGTCAAAAAAACGCACCGTGGCGCGTCAGGCGGCGAAAAACGCCAGTACATCGTCCTTGCGGGCCTGCGTATCGCGCTGTCCAAGACGAATCAGCTCGCCAGTATACGTCGATTCGAACAATAAATACGAGGCCAGCGCCGCGCCGCGCGCTTCGGCCGCGCCGATGCCCGACAACATGGTGCGTATCGGCCGCGGCAAGCTGCCGATATGGCGGCTGGCGATCGCGTCGAGACGCTCGGACGGCGCGATCACCAGCAGCTCGACCGGCCGCAATGCCGTCTTGCCCAGCAATTCGGGCGGCAGCATCGACAAGGTCAGGTTGATGCGGTTCAGGCGTTCGATATCGACCGCCAGGCCGTCGAGGAAGATCGACGACAGCGCATGGCCGGCGATCTGCGCCAGGCTCGGGTAGCGCGCCGCATCGGCCTTGCCCGGCGCCGGCTCCGTCATGCGCCCGGCGCCCACCACCAGCACCTTGTTCGCGCCCAGGTGGATGGCTGGCGAAATGGGCGCCAGCTGGCGCATCGAACCGTCGCCGCAATACTCGCGCTGGCCGCCGATATACAGGGGCACGGCCGGAAAGATGAACGGAATCGCGGCCGAGGCCAGCAGATGCTCAACGCCGATCTGGTCCTGCAATGCCAGGCGCTGGGTGCGCACCCACGGCGCGATCTCGGCGCCGGTCTGGTAGAACGTCATGTGCCGGCTGCCCGAATACGACGAGGCGGTGACGGCCAGCGCATGCAGGCGGCCGTCGGCCAGCGCAGCGTCCAGGCGCGGCAGGTCGAGCATGCGGTGCAGCAGGCTGACCAGCGGGGTATTGTCGAGCAGGGAGCTGGGCGGCGACGCATGCCACTGGCGCAGCAGCCAGCCGAACGACAGCAGCGAGAGCCAGCGCGCGCCCGAACGGATCACGCCCAGCGAATCGGCGCGGTAGACCTGCTCGACCTTGATGTGCTCCCACACGTCGAGCAGTTTTTGCACGCCCTCGCCGAAGTGATCGGCGCGGCAGGCCAGCGCGGTGGCGTTGATGGCGCCGGCCGAGGTGCCGCAGATAATGTCGAAGGGGTTGCGCTCGGGCGCCCAGCCCGCTTCCAGCAGGATCGCCGATATCGCTTGCAACACCCCCACCTGGTAGGCCGCGCGTGCCCCACCGCCTGACAGTATCAAGCCTGTTTTATTGTTTTCCGTTCCCATGCCGGCAGATTAGCAGGCTCAAGATGCTTTGTGGAAAAGTTCATCACCGCACTGTTGTTGCGCCGCCCTATCGGCTGGTTCTCTCAGTCGCCCCGCACCATGCCTTCGCGCCGCGGATCGGCGCCGCCGAACCAGAAATCCTGGCCGTGCGCGTTCAGGCGCATGATGCCCTGCAGGCCCGAATTCTGTTCGCTGATGCGCACCTCGTGGCCCATGGCGCGCAGCGCATCGACTTGCGCGGCCGGGATGCGGCCTTGTTCCAGTTCGGTCGGGCCGTTGCGGCTGCCGAAGTTTGGCAGGCTGATCGCCTGCTGCACGTTCAGGCCCCAGTCCATGGTGCCGACCAGCACCTTGGCCACATAGTTGATGATGGACGAGCCGCCCGGCGAACCGGTCGCCAGCACCAGCTTCTGCGTGCCCTTTTCGAACACCAGCGTGGGCGACATGGCGCTGCGCGGGCGCTTGCCAGGCTCGACCCGGTTGGCGACCGGGCCACTGGCGTCACGCGCATCGAACGAAAAATCGGTCAGCTGGTTGTTGAGCAAAAAACCGTCGACCATCTGGCGCGCGCCGAACGCGTCTTCCACGCTGGTGGTCATGGACAGGCCGCCGCCAAACGCATCGACCGCCACCAGGTGCGACGTCGACGGGCGCTGCAGGGCGTTGTCCAGGCCCCACGCCACCTGCATGCCGGGCGGCGTGCCGGCCTCGGCGCGGCGCATGGATTTGTCGCCGATCAGGCCCGCGCGTTGCGCCAGGTAGGTCTTGTCGAGCAAGGCGGCGATGCCGGCGCCCGGCAGCGGCACGAAGTCGGTATCGGCCACGTAGCGGTTGCGGTCGGCATACGCCAGGCGCCCCGCCTCCGTGAACAGGTGGATGGCGCGCGCGTCGGGCACGCCGCCGACCGGCGGAAAGCGGCTGATATCCCTGGTTTCAAGAATGCCCAGCATCTGCGCGATGGCGATGCCGCCCGACGACGGCGGCGGCATGCCGCACACGGTCCAGGCCTTGTAGTGGCTGCACACGGGCGTGCGCACTTTTGCCTGGTAGCCGGCGATATCGCGCACCGTCAGCTTGCCCGGATTGGTCGGGTGCGAGGCCACCTTGGCGGCAATGTCGCGCGCGATGCGGCCGTGGTAGAACGCGTCGGCGCCGCCGGCGGCGATCTCGCGCAGGGTGCGCGCCAATTCCGGGTTTTTCAGCGTATAGCCAATCGGCAGGGGCTGGCCATCGTTATCATAAAAATACGCGGCCGCGACCGGGTCGCGCTTGAGGGCCTGGTCCCATTTCAAGAGGCCATGCAGGCGCTGGCTGACGGGAAAGCCGTCCTGCGACAGCTTGATGGCCGGGCCGAACAGCGTGGCCCAGGCCAGCTTGCCATGCTGCTTGTGGGCCAGTTCGAGCATGCGCAGCACGCCGGGCGCGCCGACGGAACGCCCGCCGACCACGCCGGTGGCGCGCGAGACGGGGCTGCCGTCGGGGTTCTGGAACAGGGTGTCATCGGCGCCGGCCGGCGCCGTTTCACGCCCGTCAAACGCCTGCACCTGCTGGCCGTCGGCATACAGCAAAAAGGCGCCGCCGCCAATGCCCGACGACTGCGGCTCGACCAGGGTCAGCACCAGCTGGGTGGCGATGGCCGCATCGATCGCGCCGCCGCCCTGTTTCAGCATCCGGTAACCGGCATCGGCGGCCAGCGGATTGGCGGCCGCCACCATGAACTGTTTGGCCGTCCAGCCCGGCTTTTCCGCATACGCGGTGGCGATTTCGGGCGCTTTTTGCGGCACCTCGGCAAAGGCGGGGCTGGCGCACAAGGCGGCCAGCAGGGCAAGGCGCAAGGCCAGCGGCTTGAAACTGTACATGGATGCTCCGATCAATCGATACGGATATCCTACAGCAATGGCCCAGCCCGCCAGGTACGCTTATTTCGGCTGCATCCTGATCGCACCATCGAGGCGGATGGTTTCGCCATTGAGCATGACGTTTTCAACGATGGCTTTGACCAGCTGCGCATATTCGCCGGGCTTGCCCAGGCGCGAAGGGAACGGCACCATCTTGCCCAGCGCATCCTGCACTTCGGCCGGCATGCCGAGCAGCATCGGGGTTTCGAAAATGCCGGGCGCCACGGTCATCACGCGGATGCCGCTGCGCGACAGGTCGCGCGCCATCGGCAGGGTCAATCCCACCACCGCCGCCTTCGACGAGGCATACGCGGCCTGGCCGATCTGGCCGTCGAATGCCGCCACCGAGGCGGTATTGATGATGATGCCGCGCTCGCCTTCACCGGTCGCATCGAGCTTGGCCATCGCGTCGGCCGCCAGGCGGCACATATTGAAGGTGCCCACCAGGTTGATGTTGACCACTTTCTGGAACAGCGCCAGCGGGTGCGCGCCATCCTTGCCGACGGTTTTCACGGCCGGTGCCACGCCGGCGCAGTTGACCAGGCCGCGCAGGGTACCGAGTTCGGTCGCCGCCGCCACCACCGCCAGGCCGTCTTCCTCGGACGTCACGTCGCACTGCACGAACACGCCGTTCAATTCGGTCGCCAGCGCCTGGCCCGCCTCGACCTGCAGGTCGGCCAGCACGACCTTGGCGCCAGCTTGCGTGAGCATGCGCGCCGTGGCCGCGCCCAGGCCCGAAGCGCCGCCGGTGATGATGAATACATTGTCCTGAATTTGCATGAAGTCTCCTGATGGGTTTGATGATCGCATTGACGCTAATTTACGTTTACGTTAACGTCATGTCGACATCAATTGTAGCGACTTTTTGCGCCATGGCCAGCATTACGGCAAGATTGAACGCTGCAAGACCATGCCAGGCGTTTTCGGCGTCATCAGCACCTCCTGCGGCAGCACGCAACCGAGCACGGTAACCAGCGCCATGGTGATGACCGTCATGGCCGGATAGGCCATGACTGATCTGCAGTTTTTCCAGCTTCATCGCTGATCAGTCAAGGTGACTGCCTGGCGGCCGGCACCGGCAAGCTGGCCGGGCGCCAGCCGCTGTCCTCAAGCGGCGAGGGCACTGCGGCAACCCCCAGGCGTGCGCCAAGCGAGCACAGCATCAGTGCCATGGCGACCGGAATAAAAGCGTCGAACTGGCGCGACTCGTTGAATTGCCCCACGACCGTCGTCATCACCAGCAGGCAAGGCAACAATATGAGACAACGGCGCAGCGGTTGCGGCGCGTGGCGATAGCCGGTGGCTGCCAGCGCATACCACAGCAGCAAGGGCGCCAGGCTGTAGAACAGGACGCGCGGTTCGTTTTGCAGCAGATGGAGATTGAACATCGGCTTGCCACTTTCCCAGGCCTGATAGGTGGGCAGCAGATGGAACAGCAGCAGGCGCGCCAGTGCGTACAAGGCCAATTGCAGGGCAAGCAAGCCGGCCAGCGTGCGCAAGCGCATGGTGCCAAGAAACACCAAGCCGCTGACCACCACCAGGAACAGCGTGATCTCGTGATTGAAGGTGCCCACCACCAGCATCAGCAGATAGGGCAGCCATTCGCGCAGCAACAGATGATAGAGGCAAAAGGCAAACACAAAGATGATGCCGATATCGTAAAAGGTGTAGTAACTGAGGGTCGGCGCCCACATGCACAGCACCAGCGCCTGGCCGATAAACGCCAGGTCGCGCCGGATGAACAGGCTGGCCAGGCGGCGTACCGCCCACAGCAACAACACCACGGCCAGCAGCTGCGCGCCGAGGTAGGCCTGGATGGCGCCCAGCTGCGGCACGGCGTATTGCATCAGTTGCGCCGGGAAGATGAACAGCACGCGGTGCAGGAAGGGCGGCCGGCCTTCGTAGGCCATGATGCGGTCGATCACATACCAGCGCTCCTCGCTGCCGAAATACGCCAGGAGAACCAGGAAGGCCGCCGTGTAGAAGGCAAAGATCAGGTAATCGAGCCAGTCACTGCCCCGCTTGCATGGGCGCTGCAAACGATGCACGGCCAGCGCGGCGGTCGCACTGAAGATCGTCCACAGGATCAGGCAAAAAGCCAGCACGGTGTCAAACTTGTCGATGTAAAAATCGAGCGGATGCCGGCCGGCGCGCGCCAGCAGCCGGTTCAGGGCCGGCAGCGACTGGCCGTGGTACATCTGGGCCAGCAGCGTGCCACCGGCCAGGAAAAGCGCGGCCAGCAGCACCGCCACGCACAGGGAGAAAAGCAGCAGCTGCCAGCGAAGGCGGTCGAGGTTCATGGGCGATACCGGGAAGTTTGTGTGTCATCACATTATAAAATTGACACTTTTGATGTCTTATGATGTACACAAACAAAACCTGAAATATCCCGACCCGGTTCTTGCAACCGCCTTAAAAACACTGCAGGAAAGCGCCATTGCGGTGGCAGACACGGCCATTCGCATCGAGCGTGGCATTGCCGACGCCGCCGTCATGGCGCATGCCCGAGGCATCGCGGCAGCCGCCGCTGTCGCAGGAATTGACCGGCAGCGGCGCGCCCGGCACCGGCGCATGGGTGGCCGGCGGCACGGTTTCATGGCGGATCACCGGCGGCGGCATCTGCGTGGCCGGCATGCGGCCGATCACCTGCGGCACGGCGCGCCGCGGCGCCACCGGCGGCGCGGTGGCGCAGGGCTCGACGGCCAGCCTGGCCGGGTCCTGCGGGTCGAGGCGGCAGACCGGCAGACCGGCGGCGGGCGCCGGGACGCTGACGGCTTCCTGGCCGGCGGCCCAGGCGCCGCTGCCGGCAAACAAACAAAGTAATAGCACGGATTTCATGTGGTACTCCCGCAAGCGGTCATGCCTGCATTATCGGTCCGCGCCGCGCCAGATGCCAGTGAAGGTAACGCTTTTTTACGTTTGCCGGCGCGGCCTGGTCACCCTGCCTGCCAGCGCGCCGGCCTAAAAAAGCTGCAACATTGTTTTTATTGCCAGCATGCTCTTTCTTTATTGCCAGCCTGGCACTATACTGTGAACGATTCTTATTCGCATTATTTGAATGCGACCATCCTTCGATCTCCAAGCCACCCGCAGGCAGCCAGGAATAACCTTTTCCTGGAACATTTCATATGCTCAAGCGCAGTACCGCCTCCCCCTCTTTCACCATGTTGTTGCCCGGCTTGCTGTCGCTGGCTGTCGGCAGCGCCTGGGCCGAAGGCGCGCCGGCCGCAGCCGACCCAACCCTGGCCACCGTGGTGGTGACCGCCTCGGGTTCGGCCATCGATATCAAGGATGCGCCGGCCAGCATCAGCGTCATCACGCGCGAGGAAATCGAACGCCAGCCCGTGGTTGACCTCAATACCCTGCTGCGCCGCATTCCCGGCGTCACGGGCGGCACTAGCCCGGTCGGCGAAGAGTCGAAAATCAAGCTGCGCGGCCTGCCCGACAAATACACGCTGATCCTGGTCGACGGCAAGCGCATGGGCAGTTCGGCCGACACCGCCTACCGCCCCGACCTGGGGCGCCAGGACCTGAACTGGATTTCGCCCGAGATGATCGAGCGCATCGAGGTGGTGCGCGGCCCGATGTCGTCGCTGTACGGCTCGGACGCGATGGGCGGCGTGATCAATATCATCACGCGCAAAATACCGGGCAAATGGAACGGTTCGGCCACCGCCAACCATATCGAACCGCAGGACAGCGGCCGCGGCGCGGCGCACCAGCTGGGACTGAACCTGGCCGGGCCGCTGTCGGACACCATCGGCATGCGCCTGGGTGTGGCGCAGTCGAAACAGAACGCCGACGAGAAAATCATCAGGAACGCGGGCGGCATCGGCGGCGAGCGCAACCAGAGCATCACGGGCCAGCTGAACTGGGCCCTGAACCAGCGGCACAGCCTGTCGCTCGACGCCAGCCTTGGCCGCCAGGAAGCCAGTGACTCGCCGGCGCTGGACGCCGACGGCGATCCGCTGTTCTATGCCTGGGGCGCCAGCAAGCTGATACGCAAGAGTATCAGCCTCGGCTACGAAGGCAAGCTGGAGTTCGGCAAGGCAAGGGTCAATCTGTACCACAACGACTACGACAACCAGGTCACCGGCGTGGTCGCGAAATCGAAGGACAGCACGCTCGACGCGACCCTGGAAAAACGCCTGGACTGGGGCGTCGAGCAATTGCTGGTGATGGGCGGCCAGTGGAAGCACCAGGAGCTGACCAATACCGACACCATCGGCACCATTGCGCTGGACTACCTGGGCAATCCGGTGACGGGCGCGTCGCTGTCGGGCACCACCTCGGCCCTGTTCGCGGAAGATCAGCTGTTCCTGCGCGAAGACCTGACGGCCACGGCCGGCCTGCGGCTCGACCACCACAGCAAGTTCGGCAACCATTACAGTCCGCGCCTGTACCTGGTGTACCACCCGCTTCCCGCCTGGACCATCAAAGGCGGCGTGTCGCAGGGTTTCCGCGCACCGAGTCTGAAGGAAAACTCGCCGTCGGCCGCCACCAATTCCGGTGGACGCGGCTGCACCAGCCTGCGTCCGCTCGGCTATGTCAGCGGCACCTGCTATATGGCCGGCAATGCCGACCTGAAGCCGGAAACCAGCACCGCCGGCGAGATCGGCGTGGCCTATGAAAACAGCGGCTGGGATATCGGCCTGACGTATTTCCATACCGACTTCAAGAACAAGATCGATTACGCGCCGCTGGGCAAGTTCCAGGGCATCTGGTGGACCCGCATGACCAATATCCAGAAAGCGCGCACCAGCGGCCTGGAAGGCACCTTGACCGCTCCGCTGGCGAAAAGCCTCAGCTGGCGCAACAATGTCACCTATATGCGCGAGGCGAAAAACCTCACCACCGGCGCCAACCTGCTGTCGACGCCGAAACTGTCGTGGTATTCGGCGCTGGGCTGGCAAGTGAGCCCCCGGCTGTTCGGCGAAGTGTCGGCGCAGTACACCGGCAAGGAACTCGATGCGGGCGCGCTGGCCAACAAGGCCTATACGATAGTCGACGCGGTGGTGTCGTACAAGGCAACACCGCACTGTACCGTGCGCGGCGGCGTGGAAAACCTGCTCAAGAAAGGGCCGATGGCCGATGGCCAGGTCGACTACTATGTGCCGGGACGGCGCCTGTTTGTCGGCCTGACTTCGCGCTTCTAAGCTAGTTTGGCGTCACTGGCGCTGGCGTGGCCGGCGCCAGTATCGGTGGCGCGGCAGCTGTCACGGGCGCCGGCGCACTGACGGCCAGCCAGCCGGTGGCCGGCAGCAGCGGCACCAGCAGCAGCGCCACGATATTGATGATCTTGATCAGGGGATTGACGGCCGGCCCGGCCGTGTCCTTGTAGGGGTCGCCGACGGTGTCGCCGGTGACGGCCGCCTTGTGTGCGTCGGAACCCTTGCCGCCAAAATGGCCGTCTTCGATATATTTCTTGGCATTGTCCCAGGCGCCGCCGCCGGTGGTCATGGAAATGGCCACGAACAGGCCCGTCACGATCGTGCCCATCAGCAAGCCTCCCAGTGCGGCCGGCCCCAGCAGCATGCCGACCACCACCGGCACCACCACCGGCAGCAGGGACGGCACGATCATCTCGCGGATCGCCGAGGCCGTCAGCATGTCGACCGCCTTGTCGTATTCGGGCCGCGCCGTGCCTTCCATGATGCCCTTGATGTCGCGGAACTGGCGCCGCACTTCCACCACCACGGCGCCGGCCGCGCGCCCCACCGCTTCCATCGCCATCGCGCCGAACAGGTAGGGGATCAGGCCGCCGATAAACAGGCCGACGATCACCATCGGGTTCGACAGATCAAACGTGATGTGCTGGCCCACCGATTCGAGCGCATGCGTGTAGTCGGCAAACAGCACCAGCGCGGCCAGGCCGGCCGAGCCGATGGCATAACCCTTGGTGACGGCCTTGGTGGTGTTGCCCACCGCATCCAATGGATCGGTAATCGCGCGCACCGAGTCGGGCAGGCCCGACATTTCGGCGATGCCGCCCGCGTTGTCGGTGATCGGGCCATAGGCGTCGAGCGCGACGATAATGCCGGCCATCGACAGCATGGCCGTGGCCGCAATCGCAATCCCGTACAGGCCGCCCAGCTGATACGACACCAGGATCGCCACGCACACGGCCAGCACCGGATACGCGGTCGACTTCATCGATACGCCGAGACCGGCGATGATATTGGTGCCGTGGCCGGTGGTCGACGCTTCGGCGATATGGCGCACCGGCTTGAAGTCGGTGCCGGTGTAGTATTCGGTGATGTAGACCATCAGGCCGGTCAGCACGATGCCGACCACGCTCGAACCCATCATCTTGTAGCGCATGGCGTCGCTTGGCCACAGCAGCCAGGTGACCACCGCAAAGCCGACCAGCGACAGCCCGGCCGCCCACCACAGCCCTGTGTACAGGGCCGACATGATTTTCTTGCCGGGCGCGGTTTTCACCATCGAGCAGCCGACGATGGACGCCAGGATCGATACCGCACCCAGCAGCAGGGGATAGACGATGGCCGTGCTGGAGGCCTCCCCAAGCAGCAGCGCGCCCAGCAGCATGGTGGCGATCAGGGTCACGACATAGGTTTCGAACAGGTCGGCCGCCATGCCGGCGCAGTCGCCGACATTGTCGCCAACATTGTCGGCGATCACGGCCGGGTTGCGCGGGTCATCTTCGGGGATGCCCGCCTCGACCTTGCCGACCAGGTCGGCGCCGACGTCGGCGCCCTTGGTAAAGATGCCGCCGCCCAGGCGTGCGAAGATGGAAATGAGCGAGGCGCCGAAGGCCAGGCCGATCAGGGGCTTGATCAGATCATGCTGTGACAGCCCGGCCGCGCCGGTCGAGGCCAGCAGCCAGTAGAACAGGGTCACGCCCAACAGGCCCAGCCCCACCACCAGCATGCCGGTGATCGCGCCGCCCTTGAAGGCCACGTTCAGGGCCTGGTTGATGCCCAGGGTGGCCGCCTGCGCCGTGCGCACATTGGCGCGCACCGACACATTCATGCCGATAAAGCCGCAGGCGCCAGACAGCACGGCGCCGATCAGGAAACCGAGGGCCGTGTGCACACCCAACAGGGCATAGATGGCGACCAGCAGCACCACGCCGACAATGGCGATGGTGCGGTACTGGCGCGCCAGGTAGGCGGCCGCGCCCTGCTCGATGGCCAGCGCGATTTCCTGCATGCGCGCGTTACCCGGGTCCTGTCGCAGGATCCAGCTGCGCGAGAGCAAACCGTAAATGACTGCGACCACGCCGCAGGCTACCGCAAACCACAGACTGGCTGCCATATCGTCTCCTTCTGTTTTTATACGACGTTATTGCCTACAGCCGCGGGCAAGACCCGCAGCCAGGAAAACACGAGCTGCAAAAAAACACTGCTGAAAACGGGGGCAGCCAATCACCATGAAAAAAGCGGACACTCGTGTCCGCTTTTTGTGCTGCCTTATTCCGCCAGGGCGGCAAATGCGCTGTCGCGGATTTGCTCGACCGGGCCGACGCCGGCGATGCGGCGGTATTTCGGTGCGCCCGGCAGGCCGGACTGCGCCCACTCGTTGTAGTAGCCGAGCAGGACCTTGGTCTGATTGTGGTACACGTCCAGGCGTTTCTTGACGGTTTCCGCCTTGTCGTCGTCGCGCTGGATCAAAGGCTCGCCGGTGACGTCATCGACGCCGTCGACCTTGGGCGGATTGAACTTGACATGGTAGACGCGGCCCGAACCGGGGTGGCTGCGGCGGCCATCCATGCGCTCGATGATGGACTCGTCCGGCACGTCGATTTCCAGCACGTAGTCGACATTGATGCCGGCGTCTTTCATGGCGTCCGCTTGCGCGATGGTGCGCGGAAAACCGTCGAACAGATAGCCATTGGCGCAATCGGCGTCCTGCAGGCGGTTCTTGACCAGGCCGATCATGATGTCGTCCGACACCAGGCCGCCCGCATCCATGACTTTTTTGGCAGCCAGGCCCAGTTCGGTGCCGGCCTTGATCGCCGCGCGCAGCATGTCGCCCGTGGAAATTTGCGGAATATTGTATTTTTCTTTGATGAAGTTAGCTTGGGTGCCCTTGCCGGCACCGGGTGCTCCTAACAGTATGAGACGCATTGAAGTTCCTAAAAAACAGATTTTGGATGGGTACGTGTAATTATTATTAGATGGTGCAGTCTTGACTATCTTTCCCTACGAAACTTACCACAAAAAATCGCCGGAACGCCAGTTTGGTAGCAATTTGGCATGGGCAGATTGATCGAAGCCAGCAATTATGAAAGTTGGCGTTTGAAAATGTGGTATTTGTCGCAAAAGTACAAATTATATTTGCACGCCTGCCATTTTGCGGGTAATGCCTAGCTGCCGTCGACCCGGTAATGCGCCTGCACCCGGGCCAGGTCTTGCGGCGTATCGACGCCGGCCGCCGGTGCGGTGTCGGTCACGTGCACGGCGATCGCATGGCCATGCCACAGCACGCGCAGCTGCTCCAGGGCTTCGATCTGTTCCAGCGGCGACGCTTCCAGTGCGGGATAGGACTGCAGGAAGGCATTGCTGTAGGCATACAAGCCGATATGGCGCAGCGGCGCGTAATCTGGCGGCAAGCTGTCGCGCGACTGCGCGAAGCGGTCGCGGTGCCAAGGAATGGTGGCGCGCGAAAAATACAGCGCGCGGTTCGCCTTGTCGAGCACCACCTTGACCACGTTCGGGTTGAAGGCGTCCGCCACCTCGTGCAGGCGATGGGCGCAGGTCGCCATCGGCACACCGGGGCGTATCTGCGCGGCGCAGGCGGCCAGCAGGCGCGGGTCGATCAGCGGCTCGTCGCCCTGCAGGTTGACCACCACCGCGTCCATCGGCAAGCGCAGCAGCTGCGCCACTTCGGCGATGCGGTCGGTACCCGACGGATGGTCGCCACGCGTCATGCACGCCTCCACCCCATGCGCGGCGCAGGCGGCGCGGATGTCCTCGTGGTCGGTGGCGACGATCACGCGCGCCGCGCCCGACAAGGCAGCCTGCTCGGCCACGCGCACCACCATCGGCTTGCCGCCCAGGTCGGCCAGCGGCTTGTTGGGCAGCCGGGTCGAGGCCAGGCGGGCGGGGATGATGACGACGAAGGACATCGTTTATTCCACGGCGTCTTGCAAGGTGCGCGCTTCGTCGGCCCACATGATGGGGATGCCGTCACGGATGGGATAGGCAAGGCGGTCAGGGCGGCAGATCAGTTCCTGCGCCTTTTTATCGTGTTCAAGCGGGCCCTTGCAAACAGGGCAGACCAGGATATCAAGCAGTCGAGCGTCCACGACATTTCTCCACAATTTGTTGGGCCAGCGCACTGTCTATATGCGCGCTGACCGGGACGACCCACAGTCTCGGGTCGTCTTTGAGATGTTCAATTTGCGCACATTTTACTGCATCCTTCTCCGTGATCAAGATCACATCGGTGTCGAGTGCGGCAAAGGGCTGGTCGAGGAAATCATGATGGTCGGGCAAGGGCAGCTCGCCGAAGCGCAATCCGGCCTGGCGCAGCATGCTGAAAAAGCGCTGCGGATTGCCGATGCCGGCGGCCGCCACGATGCGCCGGCCACTGCTTGCGAGTTGTTCCAGCGGCTGTTGCTGGCGGCGGTCGAGCAGCTGTTCGGCCACGCCGCCGGCCAGGCGCATCTGCACCACCAGGCCCTGATTTGGCGCCACGGTGGCCGCCAGCTTTGGTGATAGCTCGGCCGTGTTGATCACCGTTACATCGCGGCGCCGGCGCGGCGGCTCGCGCAGGGGGCCGGCCGGCAGCAGCCAGCCATTGCCGACGCCACGCCCGTCGAACAGCACGATTTCCACGTCGCGCCGCAAGGCGTAATGCTGCAGGCCGTCGTCGGTGACCAGCACGTCGACCTCGGGATGGGCCGCCAGCAGCGCCCGGCCCGCTTGCGCGCGGTCGCGCCCCACCATCACCGGGCAAGCGCCACGCTGGAAGATCAGCAGCGGCTCGTCGCCGACCTGCTGCGGCGTGGAGCCGCTGGTGACGGCGCGCGGCGCGCGGTCGGCACTGCCATGGCCGCGCGAGATCACGCCTGGATGCAGGCCCGCTTCGCGCAGCGCCTGCACCAGCCAGATCGTCAGCGGGGTCTTGCCGGTGCCGCCGATAAAGATATTGCCGACTACAATCACGGGCACGGGCAGGCGCTGCGATTTCAACAGGTTTGCGCGGTACAGGCCGCGCCGCATGGCGCTCAGGGCGCCGAACAGCAGCGACACGGGCCACAAGGCGCAGGCCAGAGGGCCGCGTTTGAGCCAGGCGCGGGTCAAGGTAGTTTCGATTTTTGCTGGTTGGGGCATGAAGTATGAGTGATGTAGGTCGGATTAGCTGTGCCGCCAGGCGCAGCGTAATCCGACATGTGCAGCCAACGGTGTTGTCGGGTTACGCCGTGCCGGCTAACCCGACCTACGGGCAGCAGCGAGCGTTATTTGGTTCCACCGGCCTGGGCCGCAAAGGTCAGCTTTTCATAGCCGGCCAGGCGCGCCGCTTCCATCACGTGTATCACCATCTGGTGCATGGCGAGCTGGTCGGCGTTGACCACCACCACCGGCGTTTGCGCGGGCGCCTTGCCGCCGTTGGCTTTTTTGGCCGCATCCTGCAGCGCGTCGGCCAGGCCGGCCACGTCGCGGAACGACACCGGCTGCAGGTTGACCGTGTAGTTGCCCTTGGCGTCGATGGTGACGTCGATCTGCCGTGGCTTGTCCTTGGCCTGCTCGGCGTTGGCCGTCGGCAAGGTGATCTGCAGCTCCGTAAATTTGCTGTAGGTGGTGCTGACCATCAGGAAGATCAGGATCACCAGCAGCACGTCGATAAACGGGATCAGATTGATTTCGGGGTCTTCCCTCCCCTTGCCTTTACGAAAATTCATTGGCGGCCACTGTGCACGAGGTCGACGAACTTGACCGCCTGCTGCTCCATGTCGATCACGAAACTGTCGACCAGGGCGCGGAAGTGGCGGTAGAAGATCAGCGCCGGCATGGCGATGGCCAGGCCGAAGGCGGTGTTATACAGGGCCACCGAAATACCGTGCGACAGGGCCGCGTTCGAGGCGGTGGCGCCGGGCGAGGCAAAAATTTCGATCATGCCGATCACGGTGCCGAACAGGCCCATCAGCGGCGCCAGGGTGGCGATCGTGCCCAGGGTGGTCAGAAAGCGTTCCAGTGCGTGGGCCACGCCGCCGCCGGCCTCTTCGATCGATTCCTTCATCACCTCGCGCGGCGCGTCGACATTGCGCAGC
Organism: Janthinobacterium psychrotolerans; assembly: GCF_001677885.1. GTDB lineage: Bacteria > Pseudomonadota > Gammaproteobacteria > Burkholderiales > Burkholderiaceae_D > Janthinobacterium > Janthinobacterium psychrotolerans. The sequence continues at coordinate 93,955 of NZ_LOCQ01000045.1, forward strand.
GCGGCGGCCAGCACCACGCCCAGCGGCGAATTGGCTTCCAGCTTGGCGATCGTGTCGGGGGTGATCTTGCCGCTGCGATAAACCTGCACCACTTCATCGAACAGCTTGCGCGGCAGGATGCGCGGACGGCGCAGATACAGCAGGCGCTCGATGATCAGGGCCAGCGCGACGATGGAAGCGATCAACAACAGCCAGGCAGGCCAGCCGGCGGCTTGGAATATAGCGAGCAAAGGAACTCCCGGAAAGAATGAATGGTGTGAAGCGGAGGCCAAACGGCGAATGGCGCAATGTAGCGCGTTGCAGCGCAGTCGGCAAGTGGCGCTCGCCGCAGCACCGCACCGACCAGCTGCTCGGGTTTTGCACATATTGTGTGGATAAGATTGTGTGCAAGCGGCATCGATACAGGCCAAGTCATTGATTTCATGGATAATTCATTCGCTGCGCAAAATACAGGCATAGCAGCTATTCACAAGGAGTCAATGTCAAATAAATCATAAAATCAAAGTTCTGCACAATTACTGTGGACAAGATTGTGCGAAAAGCCGTGAATGAATGTCAAGCCATTGATTTTAAAGGATAATTTTTCGATGATTAAAAATGTCGCAGCGCCTGCCAAAACGAGGCCGCAGCGGCGCCACAAGTTCTGCACACAATCTGTGGACAAGATTGTGTGCAAGCGCAAAGTTAGACGCCAAGTACATTGATTTATATCGTTTTTATTGAACCGCTTAAAAAACAGGCACAGCGCCGAAGGTGCGCCATCCCGGGCTGGAAAGCGCGCGTCCAGGGCCGTTTTCCACCGCGGCGGCAGTTCCGCACAAAAAATGTGGATAAGATTGTGAGCAAACATCTTGGCTCTATGTAATGCCTTTGATTTTAAAGGGTTTTTTTAAAATGCCTAAAAATATGGCAGTTAATTTCCTTCATGCAACTAGAAAAAACAGCGGCGTTCCCGAAAACGATACGGGCGGTTCTCCCCATATTCTGTGGATAAGATTGTGCGCAAGCCGCCAGCCCTGTTTTCATGTCCTTGATTTGTAAGACTATTCTTACATTGTACAAAAATCAGGCAAGCGCGCCTTGGCGCAGCCAGGCAAGGTAAAATCGGTGGCGCGCACAAGTTCTGCACATTTTTTGTGGATAAGATTGTGCGCAAGGCCATGCATGTCCGCTCAAGTCATTGATACACAAGGGTTTTATTTCCATGCGCAAAAATATGGCAGCCAGTTTTTCGACCCCGGCCCGGCCTGGCCAGGGCGCCGTTATGCGCGCCCGATAGTTTCGCACAATTTCTGTGGATAACTTTGTGCGTAACTGCCGCCCGTGTTGCTGATGTACTTGATCCATAAGGACTTTTTCCTGCTGCACGCAAATCAGGCATGGTTAAAAGCACCATAAAATCAATGACTTGGAAATAAAACTTGTTGTTTTGCCTGATATATGACATAAGCATGACCTCGCCGATAAGATGTGGACAGCTAGCCTGCCCGCCCCTGTGGAACGCCCGACCATGATGAACGAACCTGCTCCAGACAGCGGCTTTGCCGCCCCCTCCGTACTGACCGTGACCGCCCTGAACCAGGCCGTCGCGCGCCTGCTCGAACGCTCGTTTCCGCTGACCTGGATCGCGGGCGAGATTTCCAACTTCACGCGCGCCAGTTCCGGCCACTGGTATTTCACCCTCAAGGACGACGCGGCCCAGGTGCGCGCCGTGATGTTCCGTGGCCGCGCCCAGTACGCCGGCTTTACCCCGCGCGAAGGCGACAAGGTCGAAGTGCGCGCCCTGGTCACCCTGTACGGCGCGCGCGGCGACTACCAGATCAATGTGGAAGCGATTCGCCGCGCCGGCGTCGGCGCCCTGTATGAAGCCTTCCAGCGCCTGAAAGACAAGTTGTCGGCGCAAGGCCTGTTCGATCTTGATCGCAAGCGCGCCATCCCGATGTTCGCGCGCAGCATCGGCATCGTCACCAGCCCGCAGGCGGCCGCCCTGCGCGACGTGCTGACGGCCCTGCAGCGGCGCGCGCCGCATGTAGCGATCATTCTCTACCCGACGCCGGTGCAGGGCCAGCTGGCGCCGGAAAAAATCGCCCAGGCCATCCGCACCGCCTCGCAGCGCGCCGAATGCGACGTGCTGCTGGTATGCCGTGGCGGCGGCAGCATCGAGGATTTATGGTCGTTCAACGATGAAGGCGTGGCCCATGCGATCGCCGGCTGCAGCATGCCGGTGATCAGCGGCGTCGGCCACGAGACCGATTTCACGATCGCCGATTTCGCCGCCGACCTGCGCGCCGCCACGCCGACGGCCGCCGCCGAACTGGCCGCCACGCCGCGCGCCGACTGGCTGGCCTCATTGCGCGCCGATGCGACCGACCTGCGCCGCGCCATGCGCCGGCGCCTCGACGACGCGGCGCAAACACTGGACCGCCACAGCCGCCGCCTGCTCAACCCGAAAGCGCAACTGCGGCAGCAGCGCCTGCAGCTGCTGGCCCTGTCGACCGCCATGACGCACGCCACGCGCGCGCCGCTGAACCAGTCGCTCCACGCGCTGGACCGCCTGCGCCACCGCTGGGCCGCCCTGCGCCCCGACGTGACGGTGCCACGCGCGCGCCTGCAGGAAGCCCAGCGCCGTAGCGGCGCGGCCATCGATCAGCTGCTGGCGCGGCGGCGCCACCAGTTGGGCGCGCTGGCGGCGCAGCTCGAACTGCTCAATCCGCAGCGCACCCTCGAGCGCGGCTACGCCATCGTGCGCGACGAAAAAGGCCAGATCGTGCGCTCGCCGGCGCAGCTGCAGGCGCGCCAGGCCATCCATGTGCGCCTGGCCGACGGCAGCGCTCACGTGGCCATTGCCAGCGTGCAGACGAGTCTGAAAATGCCATAAAAATTATTAATATAATAATATTATTTTCAAAAATTTAATTTTTGAAAAATATTCTTAAAAAAAAAGAAAGATTTTAAAATGGCAAATCGTGAATTGGAAGAATTGAATATATTAAAGAACTCCGACTTACAGAATGAGCTGATCAATCTACCAGACCATGAATTCATTATAGCTCTAACAAAGAACAACACAAGCACAACCAATAGAATAATAGAATCATTAAATCATAACCTAGCATCAAGAATGCTCTCGCTATTATCAATAGCACAAATAATTAAAATATTAAAGATTTTTAGCAAAGATTCACTTCTACATTTTTTGAGCTTAATACAACCATCTCAAATAGCAAGCATTCTTAGCCATTCAAACAACGAGTTAATAAAAAAAATAATAGACTCCGCTCCATCTTACAAATATAGAATTGGTGTTGCAAAATCTCTCCCACTTGAGCGGAAGAAATTATGGATTGATTACGTTCGCACTACAGAGAATGAATTCAACGAAACACGAAGCAGGGCTGATGATGCATCGATTTCATTATTTGAAGACAGAAAACGACTTCTCATAGATTTGGATGATGCCATAAAAACAAGAGAAACTATGCTGGAAAACTTAGAGCATGAGTCAAAAATAAAAATAGCACACTATTCCAGCTTAGCAACAGAGGAAGAGTCAAAGTTAAACTCAAAATTAAAAGAGATTGAGAAGAAAGAAAAAGAGCTTGCAGAGAGAATTTTCGAGTTTGAGGAGGAAACGAGAAAACAAGTGCAAGAAAGAATAGAAATAAAAGTTCCTGAATATGTTGCAGAAGCTTTAAAAGTTTTAGACGATCGTGAAATTCTTTATAGAAAAAAAGCTTTCAACTGGGGCATACAAGGAATTCTAGTGTTATCCGCAGCTATAATATCAGCAACAGCGATATCTTTATACGGAGCAGGGTTAGGAGCTTCACTGGAAAGTTTACCGTGGCAAGCACTTTTATTTGTAACCTTCAAAGGACTGATTATACTTAGCGTGTTAGGATTATGGGCGAAGCATGCTTTCACAGTTAGTAATGCATATATGCATGAATCCATAAAACGTTCCGATAGGGCTCACGCCATCAATTTTGGGAAGCTATACCTGGAAATATACGGAAACTCAGTAGACCGAAAAGAGTTGATAGATATTTTTGAAAACTGGAATATTACAAGTGAAAGTGCATTCTCAAAAGCAAATCCTGCAGGCTTTGAACCTCAAATATCAGACAAAATAGATACGTTATTGAGAATAATAAACCTTCAAAAAAAGGAAGATTGATTAGCGCGCACCCTGCTTGACGGACACAGCGCCACAATCGCGCAAATGTTCCTGGCGCGCTTTATCGACGGCGGCCACTTCGGCGCCCATGTGCGCACCATGCGCGCCGTCTATGCGCGGCGGCGCGACGTGCTGGCGCAGCTGGTGCGGGAACACCTGGCCGAGTTCCTTGAACCACGGGTGCCCGACGGCGGCATGCAGATGCCCTGCCTGCTCATGGGCGGCATCGACGAAGCGCAGGCGGTGGCAGCGGCGCGGCGGGCCGGCATCGACCTGCTGGGCATGACGCCGCTGCATGCGGCCAGCGCGCAGCGCGCCGGTTTCCTGATGGGCTTTGCCGCCCACGCGCCGCATGAACTGGAGCTGGCCGTCGTCACACTGGCGCAAGTGCTGCGCAAACTAAAAAAGGCCGGGTGTCGCCACCCGGCCAAAACATGCTGCTGAAGACCTGCGCTACCCTGCCCTTTGCTGCTTAAAACTTCATCGAGACCCGTGCGCCAAAGGTGCGCGGCGCGTTGTAGAAGGCGCCGTAGATCTGCTGCGTCGGCTGGCAAGGCATGCCCACGTCGGTGCAGATTTCATTGACGTCGAGCTTGACCGCCTTGTCAGTGGCGTTCTGCACGAACGCTTCGACCGTGTAGGCCTTGTTGGCCGGCTGGTAGCGCAGGCTCAGGTCCAGCGTGGTGTAGGCCTCCTGGCGCTTGACGCCGGCGTGGCCCGGCACGTCGCCGTTGAATGCCCCGGCGCCGACATAGGTCATGGTTTCGTAGTGCACCGAGGCGCGCGGCGTCAGCTGGCCGCCGGCCACGTTAAAGTCATGCTCGTACTGGACCGTCGTGGCGAACTTCGGCGCGTGCTTCATGGTGCTGCCGCCCACGTTCACCAGCGGCGCGGTGCTGCCGCAAACCTGGCCCCGGGCGCGCGCCGCGTCGACGTCGCAGGACAGGAAATCGTCATACACGGCTTTGAGCCAGGTGGCGTTGCCGGTCAGGCGGTCGACATTGGTCGGACGCCAGACCCATTCCGCTTCCAGGCCCTTGACGGTGGCGCCGGCGGCGTTGAAGTTGGCCAGCACGCTGTTGACCACTTGCGATTCGAGCTTGTCCTTGTACTTCATCAAAAAGGCGTCGAGGTTCAGGGTCAGCTGGCGGTTCAGCAGATCGGATTTGAAACCGATTTCATAGCTGGTCAGTTTTTCAGGCTTGGTGGTCGCGCCGCCGTCGCCGATGGCCGGCGAATGGAAACCGGTGGTCACGGAACCGAACAGCAAAATATCGGGACGCAGCTTGTATTCGATGCGGCCCAGCCAGGTGGCCTGGCCGTACTTCAGGTCGGCCGAGTTGTCGCCCGGCGTATTGCCGCAGCTGGCCGCCGTGATGGCGCCGCCCGGTCCGATATTGTGCGTGTTGGCCAGGCCCGTGCCCGGCCGGACCAGTTGCGCCATCTGGTCGGGCGTCAGCACGGTGGTGCCCAGCGGCGTATTGGCCGGCCAGTTCGGGCAGGCCCAGTTCTGGCCGCCGATATCGAATTTATGGTCCTTGGTATAGCGCGCGCCGGCCGTCAGCTTGATCTGGTCGGTCACCTGCTGGCTGACCTGGCCGAACACGGCTTTCGATTTCAGCTGGCGGTTGCCCTGGATAAAGGACATCGACGAGGCATACTGGCCGACGGTGGGCTGGACGAAAATCACGGCGCCGTTGGCGATATCCTGCTGCACCGCCGCCTGCGAAATCTGGCTGCGGTCGATATCGAAGCGCACCTTGTTCTTTTCGTTGAACAGGAACACGCCGGCCACCCACTGGAACGGCGCCTCGTCGTCCGAGCGCGCCTGCAGCTCGTGCGAATAGCTGTCGAACTGCGCCCAGTCGGTACGGTTTTCCGACTTGAAGCCTGGGAACAGGCCGGCATCGGCATCGTTGCTGTTCTGGCGCTTGTAGCGGCTCCAGCTGCCCAGGTAAGTGAAGTCGAGCGCGTCGGTCGGCTTGTAATTGAGCTTGCCCTTGTAGGTCAGGATCGACTGGTCCAGGGTGCCCGGCGTGTCGATCAGGGCCGAGCGCAGTTTTTCGCCCGGTTTCGGTTCGGCCGCCAGGTAGACATTGCCGGCGCCTTCGTCGAGGAAGTAGTCGGCGATAAAGGTGCCGCGCAGCTGCGGCGTGATCTTCCACAGCAGCGAGGCGCGCACGCCCATCTGGTCGCCGGCGCCATACTTGGCCGCGCCCGGCATCACGTTCGAGCCGCGGCGGAAATCCACCGTGCCGTCGTGGCTGTCCTTGATGGCGGCGATGCGCAGCGCCACGTCGTCGGAAAACGGGATATTGAGCATGGCCTGCGTCTGCAGGTGGCGGTAGTCGCCGACCGTGATGCCGGCCGAACCCATCAGCTTGGTGGTATTCGGCGCGGCCGAGACCAGATTGACGGCGCCGGCGGTGGAGTTGCGGCCGTTCAGCGTGCCTTGCGGACCGCGCGCCACCTCGACGTGCGACAGGTCATACATCAGCGCCGTGGCGCCTTGCGGACGCGGCGAATATACGCCGTCGACATAGAACGCGACGGCCGGGTCGCCCAGCTCCGTGTGGTTGGCCGAGCCCACGCCGCGCATGTAGACGTGCACGCCGCCCGAGTCGCCATGCTGTTCGACCACCAGGCTCGGCACCATGGTGGCCAGCGAGGCCAGGTCCTTGACCTGGTTGTTCTGCAAGGTGTCCTGGTTGAAGGCCGTGACGGCCAGCGGCGTCTCCTGGACAAAGGTATTGCGGCGCGTGGCCGTGACGACGATGCGCTCCATCGGCGCCGCCGCGGTGTCGGCTGCCGCCGCTGGCGCTGCTGCTGTATCGGCCTGCTGGGCCATGGCGGCGCCGCTGCCCAGCAAAATCAGTTGGGCGAATGTGACGTGGGCCAGGCTGCTGGCGATGGTGTTGCGTGCTGGTTGTTTCATGATGTGTCTCCTCTACCTGCCACTGGTTGGATAATGATGGCATGGCTCTGCGGCCATTGCCTTTCTTTTCAAAGCCGTTGTCAGCTTGAATTCATGACGCCTCCATCGCTTCAGTGCCGGGCCACGGCGCGGCCGCCGGCATCGAACAGGAAAGCGTGCCCTGCTTCCGGCACGAAACCGATGGCGCTGCCTTGTGCCAGCGCATGGCGGGTCTCGCCATGCAGCTTGATGGCCAGGGCATGGCCGCTGCCGTCCACCGTCGCGTGGACGATCTGCGCGTCACCGAGCTGCTCGATCAGGGTGACTGTGGCGCCGTAACCGTCGCCGCGAGCTGCCAGGCGCAGATGCTCGGGACGGATGCCGACCAGCATGCCTGGCTCGCCGCCCAGTTGCGCGGCCAGCTGCGGCACGGCGGCGCACGGCAGGAAGTTCATGCGCAGCGCGCCGATAAAGCCGGCCACGAACTGGCTGGCCGGATGGCGGTACAGCTCCAGGGGCGCGCCGACCTGCTCCAGGTGGCCGCCATGGAACACGGCGACCCGGTCGCCGAGGGTCATCGCCTCGACCTGGTCATGGGTCACGTAGATCATCGTCGTGCCCAGCTCCTGGTGCAGCTTGGCCAGCTCGATGCGGGTCTGCACGCGCAGGGATGCATCGAGGTTGGACAGCGGCTCGTCGAACAAAAACACCTTGGGCTGGCGCACGATGGAGCGGCCGATCGCCACGCGCTGGCGCTCGCCACCCGACAAGGCCTTCGGCTTGCGCTCCAGCAGATGCGTAATCTGCAATATGGCCGCCACCTTGTCGACGGCGGCGCGCACCTCGCCGTCAGGCTTGCCAGCGAGCTTGAGCGCAAAACCCATGTTCTCGCGCGCCGTCATGTGCGGGTACAGCGCATAGCTCTGGAACACCATGGCGATGCCGCGCTCGGCCGGCGGCACATCGTTGGCCAGCATGTCGCCGATGCGCAGCTGGCCGGCGCTGATGTCTTCCAGGCCGGCGATCATGCGCAGCAGGGTCGACTTGCCGCAGCCGGACGGGCCGACAAAGACCATAAATTCGCCGTCATGAATATCGAGGTCGAGGCCCTTGACGATTTCCGGACCATCGCCGTAGGTCTTGCGGATGCCGCGCAGCGAGATGGCGGCCATCTCAGTGCCCTCCCGCCGCAGCCAGTGCCGGCGAGCTCGCATGGCTGGCCTTGTGCGTGGCGATAAAGTCGCGGTACCACAGGGCGCTGTCCTTCAGGCTGCGCTGCTGGGTGGCGTAGTCGACATACACCATGCCGAAGCGCTTGGCATAGCCCGAATTCCATTCGAAGTTGTCCAGCAGGCTCCAGTAGAAATAGCCGCGCACGTCGATGCCCTGGGCGATCACGGCGCGCAAGGCGTCCAGGTGCAGCTGCACGTACTCGATGCGCGGCTGGTCGTGGACCTTGCCGCCATCGAGCTTGTCGGCGACCGCCATGCCGTTTTCGGTGATGTAGACCGGCGGCAGCGGGTATTCGCGGTGCAGGCCCACCAGCAGTTCGGTCAGCCCTTGCGGATAGGTTTCCCAGCCCATGTCGTTCACGCCCAGCTTGCACTCGGGCTTGCGCGGCGGCGTCTCGCCGCTGACAAAGGCGCGCGTGTAGTAGTTCACGCCCAGGAAATCGATGGGCTGCTGGATCTCTTTGAAATCGTTTTCAAAGATCGACAAAGCTGAAGCGTCGACATGTTTCAGGGCCAGCGCCGGGTAGCGGCCCTTGAAGATGGCGTCCATATACCACTGCACCGAGCGCGCATATTCGAGTTCGGCCAGGTCGCGGTCACGCGCGCTGTCGGTGGCCGGCGTAGCCGTCCACTGATTGAGCACGATGCCCAGCATGGCCGACGGCGCCACGGCGCGCATCGCCTGCATGGCCAGGCCGTGCGACAGCAGCAGATGGTGCGACACCTGCACGGCGGCGGCCGGGTCGGCCATGCCGGGCGCGAACTGGCCCGTGCCGTGGCCGAGCACCGCCGTGCACCACGGCTCGTTATGGGTGGCGATGCTGGTCACGCGGTGGCCAAAGCGGCGCGCCACTTCGGCGGCATAGGCGGCAAAGTGATAGCAGGTGGCGCGATTGAGCCAGCCGCCCTCGTCCTGCAGGGCTTGCGGCAAATCCCAGTGGTACAGGGTCAGGTGGGCGTCGAGTCCCTTGGTAGCCAGCGCGTCGAGCAGTCGCGCATAGAAGTCGAAGCCGGCTTCGTTCCAGGCGCCCGAACCGGTTGGCTGCACGCGCGACCAGGACATGGAAAAACGGTAGGCATTGACGCCCAGGTTGGCGATCAGCTCGACGTCCTCGGCATAGCGGTGGTAATGGTCGCAGGCCACGTCGCCATTGCTGCCGTCGGTGATCTTGCCCTCGGTATGGCTGAAGGTGTCCCAGATTGACGGGCCGCGGCCATCGATGGCGGCCGCGCCTTCGATCTGGTAGGCGCTGGTGGCCACGCCCCAGGTAAAGGTGGCCGGAAAGTTAGTGTCCAAATCGTCGTTGTGCATGATCATATGTGTTGGTGGTGAAGGTTAATAAACCGAGGTTCAACCCTTGACTGCGCCCTGGGTCAGTCCCTCGATCAAACGTTTTGAAGCGACAAAAAACATCAGCAGCAGCGGCAGCACGGCGATTGCCGCGCCTGTCATCAGGGCGCCCCACTCCGTGTTGTTCGGCGCCTGCATGCTGCGCAACGCCAGCGGTATGGTGTAGTTCTCGACCGAGCGCATCACCACCAGCGGCGTGATGAAGTTGTTCCAGGAATTGATAAAGGTGATCAGGCCCAGGGTGCCCATGGCCGGCCCGATCAGCGGCAGCACCACGCGCCAGTAGATGGCGAACTCGCCACAGCCGTCGATGCGCGCCGCCTCGATCAGGTCCTTCGGAATCGCCGTGCCGATATATTGGCGCATCAAAAAGATGCCCAGCGCGCCGGCCGCGCCCGGCACATAGAGGGCGCGCGGCTGGTCCAGCCAGCCCAGGAAATCCATCAGCATGAAGGTCGGAATCATGTTCATGAACGACGGAATGATCATCGAGGCCATCACCAGGGTAAACAGCGGGCGCTTGAAACGGAACTCGTACATGGCGAACGCATAGCCGGCCAGCGAACAGAAAAACAAGGTCAGCGCCGTCGTCATCAGCGCCACGTACAGGCTGATGCCGATATTGCGCCAGAACGGCAGGCGCTCCTGCAACAGTTCCAGGTTGTTCAGCAGAGCCGTGCCGAACCAGCGCGGCGGCGGCAGGCTGTAGATTTCGGCGCTGGTGTGCGTGGCGAACACGAACATGAAGTAGAACGGCGCGACCATGATCATGGCGCCGATGCCCACCATGGCATAGGCCGACCAGCGCGCGCTGGCCGCCGTCGCGGAAATGCTGTTTGCGCTCATCGGTTTGCCTCTTTGCGTTCATTGCGGCTGAAGACGCGGTTGTTGACCCAGGTGGTGCTGGCAATGATCAAAAACAGCAGCCAGGAAATCGCCGACGCCGTGCCGAAGTCACCCGAGGAAAACGCTGTCTTGTAGACAAAGATGGCGGTCGTCATCACCGACTGGCTCACGCCGCTGGACTCGGCCACCAGCACGAACGGTTCCTCGAACAGTTGCAGGTTGCCCATGATGGTGAGCGTGACGGCCAGGTAGATCATGGGTTTCAATTGCGGCAAAGTGATGTACCAGAACTGCTGGCGTTTCGACGCGCCGTCTATCGTGGCCGCCTCGTACAGGTCCTTCGGGATCACCTGCAGCGCCGACAGATACAGCACCAGGTTCCAGCCCAGATAGCGCCAGAAAATCACGAAGGCGACGGCCGGCTTGATGAACAGCGAACTGCCCAGCCAGTCGATCGATTCGCTTGGAAACAGGCCGCCGACCAGCGGCAGGCTGGCGCACCATTGAATCAGCACATTGATCTGGCCATAGTCGCGCGAGAACAGGGTGTTGAACACCATGGCAATGGCCACGCTGGAGGTAATGAACGGTAAAAAGTAAATCCCGATCACCAGGTTGCGCGAGCGCTTGAAGCTGTTGTGGATGAATGCCGCCAGCGGGATCGCCACCAGGTGCTGCGGCACGCCCGAGGCCAGCGCCAGCCACACGGTATTGCCCAGCGAGCGCAAAAACCACGGGTCGCTCAGCGCATACTTGTAGTTGTCCAGCCCCACCCATTCCATCGCCTCGACGCCGCTGGCCGCTTCCCACTGGTTGAACGACAGGTAGATGGAAAACAGCAGCGGAAACAGGCTGAAAATGGCGAACAAAATAAAGAAGGGGCTGATAAAGATATACGGCGCCCACTTCTTCATGTTGAAGCGCTTGGGCTGCGGCCGCGCTTCGGACGGCGCCTCTTGCGCCGCCATGGCCGATGAACTATGCAGACTCATGACGGTTCCCTAGCGGCGCGCGCGGTGCGTGATCAGGGCCTTGGCGTCGGCCAGCGCGGTCTTGATATCCTTGTTCTGCGCCAGCACGCTTTCGAGCTCCATATTGACGATATCGCGCGCCACGGCGTCGAACTTGTCGACCCGGATGACGGGGATTTTCGCCGCCGTCTCGCGCGCCAGCAGCCGCGTTTTCTGGCCGCCGAAATACGCTTGCGGCTCGTCCATCATCGGGTCCGCATAGGCGGCCTTCAGGGCCGGAAAGGCGCCGATCTCTTTCAAGGAGTGCAGCTGGATCTCCTTGTTGACTGTCATGAACTTGATGAATTCCCAGGCCTGGGCTTTGTTCGCCGCTTTTTTCGGGATGCCGTAGAACGAGCCGCCGTAGGACGCCAGCGCGCCGGCCGGCAGATTCGCCGCGCGCCACTGGCCTTTCGAATCGGGCGCCAGCCACTTGGCCAGGTGGCCGCTCAGCCACGAACCCATCATCTGGCTGGCCACCTTGTCGCGCTTGAAGCCTTCGGCCCATTCGCCGGTCCAGGCCACGGTGCGCGCATCGATGCCGGCAACCCGCGCAGCTTTCGCCAGTTCGAAAGCCTTGACGAAACGGGGCGAGTCGACCAGCACCTGGCCCTTGTCGCCAAAATAAATGCCTTCGCCGTCCTTCAGGTTGGCGCGAATATAAATGTCGGCCAGGTCGCTGGCGCCGGCCAGCAAATAAGTGCCGGTGGCGGCCTTGAGCTTCTTGCCGGCGGCGATATACGACTCCCACGACTGCGTCAGGTCGGCCTCCTTGATGCCGGCCCTGTCCATCAGGTCCTTGCGGTAGAACAGGGTGCCCGGCCCCAGGTCGGCCGGCATGGCGCCCAGGGTGCCGCGCGAACTGGTCGCCTGCACAAAGGTGAACGGCACGAACTGGTCGCGGTACTGCCCTGCCCCGTATGGTGGCAGCAAGAGGTCTTCCATGCCTTTCGATTCGGCGAAGCTGCCCACGTAGCGAAAGTCGATCGCCATCACGTCAGGCAGGCGCGCGCCGGCGGCCAGCGCCGTGGTCATCGAATTGTGATGGTCGTCGATCTGCAGGCTGACCAGCTTGACCTTTACCTGCGGGTACAGCTTTTCCCACAGCGGCAAGGCGGTTTTCACGGCGCGGTCCAGGTCGGGGAAGGAAGCGACGGTGATGGTGGCGGGCGCCAGCGCGGGCGGCGCGCCAGCCGGCGTGGCCGGTGCTGCCGCAGTGGCGCAGGTGCCCAGCAGCGACGTGGCCAGTGCGGCCGCGCCCAGGGTGATTGACTTCATTGTTTCGTCTCCGTTTTTGAGCGTCTTCTATCTTGAAAACGTTTTCACAACATGCGTCCATTTAACACCGCAAAGAAAATGAAGTCAACCGAAAAAGTTGTCTTTTATTTCAAAGGCCAAGATTTGCATGCCGCCGAAAGGGACTGTTCTCCTATGAAACACGGCTGAAACAGCGCTTCAAATTTCTGTGGCTTTTTGTGAAAACGTTTTCAAAAAAGTGCAGCGCAGGTCGGATTAGCGGCAAAGCCGCGTAATCCGACCACATTGTTGACGCAGCCTGTGGTGTTGTCGGACTACGGCCCCGAAGGGCCTAATCCGACCTACAGCCCTCTGGCACATTTATGGTAATCTTGCGTTGAAAAGGTTTTCAGAGCACTGAAAGCCGGCATCTTTGATCCAGGATAGACCTTGAACGACACCCACCACGCCGCCCCTCCCTCCACCCTGCTCGATGTGGCGCGCCAGGCCGGCGTGTCGCCCAGCACCGTGTCGCGCATCCTGAACGGCACGGCCAGGGTCTCGGACGACAAGCGCGACGCGGTGCTGGCGGCGATCGCCCACATGAAGTTCGCGCCCAACCAGATGGCGCAGGGTTTGAAGAAGGGCCGCTCGATGACGATCGGCATCGTGGTGCAGGATATCTCCAGCCCGTTCTTCGACGAAAGCCTGCGCGGCGTCGACGACGGTCTGAAAGGCACGGGCTACGCGTCGGTGATCGTCAGCGGCCACTGGAACGCGCAGGAAGAGGAAGACCGCATCCGATTGCTGCTGGCGCGCAAGGTCGACGGCATCATTTTGCTGTCGGGCCGCATTTCGGACCAGAGCGTGCTCGATTTTTCCCAGCAGCGCCCGATCGTCTCGACCGGCCGCCAGATCGCCACGCACAATGCGATCGGCTTCAAGATGGACAACGAATACGGCGCCTACCTGGCGGTGCGCCACCTGATCGAACTGGGCCACCGCCGCATCGCCTTTGTCGCCGGGCCCTCCAACAACAGCGACGCCGCCGAGCGCCTGACCGGCTACGAAAAGGCGCTGCGCGAGGCCGATATCGCGCTCGACCCGAAGCTGATGGCGGAGGGAGATTTCCATGAAGCGAGCGGCATGCTGGCCATGAACCATCTGTTCGACACGCAGCAGCAGTTCACGGCCGTGTTCGCCGCCAACGACCTGTCCGCCTATGGCGTGCGCCTGTGCCTGTACCGCAAGGGCATCCGCGTGCCCGACGATATCTCGCTGGTGGGCTTCGATGACCTGCCCGGCTCGTCCTACACCACGCCGCCCTTGACCACCATCCGCCAGCCGCTGTACGACATCGGCCGCATCGCCACCGAGGCGCTGCTGGCCCTGATCAACGGCGAGGCCGTGCAGGCAGCCATTCCGCCGCTGGAACTGGTGGTGCGCGAAACCACGCGCAGGGTGCGCTGATCCATGCGCTGACACACCATTACGGTGCGGCCGGCAGCAGCAAAGGCGCATCCGCTTTACAATAGTGGCTCGTTCAGCAAGAATAACTGGCTCGACTGTCCGGCCCAGGCCGGATAACCCGAACAACCACCATAAAGGACATCACATGGAACATACCCTGCCACCACTGCCGTACGCAATGGACGCCCTGGCGCCGCACATCTCGAAAGAAACGCTGGAATACCACTATGCCAAGCACCACCAGGCGTATGTCACCAACTTGAACAACCTGATCAAGGGTACCGAGTTCGAGAACCTGTCGCTGGAAGAGATCATCAAGAAATCGTCGGGCGGCATCTTCAACAATGCGGCGCAAGTATGGAACCACACCTTCTACTGGAACGGCATGAAGCCAGCCGGCGGCGGCGCACCTACCGGTGCCGTGGCTGACGCGATCAACGCCAAATGGTCGTCGTTCGACAAGTTCAAGGAAGAATTCACCAAGTCGTGCGTCGGCAACTTCGGTTCCGGCTGGACCTGGCTGGTGCAGAAAGCGGACGGCTCGGTTGATATCGTCAACACCTCGAACGCCGGCTGCCCGTTGACCACCGGCGACAAGCCACTGCTCACTTGCGACGTTTGGGAACATGCCTACTACATCGACTACCGCAACCTGCGCGCCAAATACGTGGAAACGTTCTGGGGCCTGGTGAACTGGGAATTCGTTGCCGGGAACTTCGCGTAAGCGATTGTTTCTGTCAACGTCACTCAGTAGCTGATACGGAATCGTAAGAGCCTGGCTCGCCGGCTTTTGCGGTTGCTGGAAAAAGAAGTCTTTGCCTTTGGCACTGGCTTCTTTTTTTTCGTCTTGGAGATTGAAAGATTTAAAAACGGCGGGCCGGAGACGCGGGCCCGAGAAAATGCCGATGGCGGCGTTGCGGCTTCCTTGCCGTACACTGCTCACTTGCGACGTTTGGGAACATGCCTACTACATCGACTACCGCAACCTGCGCGCCAAATACGTGGAAACGTTCTGGGGCCTGGTGAACTGGGAATTCGTTGCCGGGAACTTCGCGTAAGCGATTGTTTCTGTCAACGTCACTCAGTAGCTGATACGGAATCGTAAGAGCCTGGCTCGCCGGCTTTTGCGGTTGCTGGAAAAAGAAGTCTTTGCCTTTGGCACTGGCTTCTTTTTTTCGTCTTGGAGATTGAAAGATTTAAAAACGGCGGGCCGGAGACGCGGGCCCGAGAAAATGCCGATGGCGGCGTTGCGGCTTCCTTGCCGTACATGCGTACTGTCTGCGTCGCCGCGCCTTGCCCTCGACATTTTTCAGGCCCGCTTGGCCCGGGGAGCCTGGGCTGGCGACTTGGGTGATGACTTATTTCGTTGACGTGCTTATGAAGCAGGAAAAAGTCCCGGTCCATTGAGGAATGGCGGCTTTCTGCGTATTTCGGTGAACGCGCCCACCCATTCCGGTCTATCGTGCCCACTTGCGCATGAGATGGTGTTACGCGGTTAAATTGTAGTCGGTGCGGTCACGATGGGTCGATATTTCTCTCCTTTTTGGCT